>KE993510.1 GCA_000466585.1 Clostridiales bacterium oral taxon 876 str. F0540 | reverse complement strand
AAGGAGGAAGAAAGAAATGGCAAAGTCAAAATTTGAAAGAAACAAACCTCACGTTAATATTGGAACAATAGGACACGTAGACCACGGTAAGACAACATTAACAGCAGCAATAACAACAGTATTAGCAAAGAAGGGTTATGCAGAAGCAACAAAATATGACGAAATAGATAAGGCACCAGAAGAAAAAGAAAGAGGAATCACAATCAACACAGCACACGTAGAATATCAAACAGATAACAGACACTACGCACACGTAGACTGTCCAGGACACGCTGACTATGTAAAGAACATGATAACAGGAGCAGCACAAATGGACGGAGCAATACTAGTAGTAAGTGCAGCAGATGGTCCAATGCCACAAACAAGAGAGCATATACTACTAGCATCAAGAGTAGGAGTTGACTACATAGTAGTATTCTTAAATAAAGCAGATATGGTAGACGATCCAGAGTTACTAGAACTAGTAGAAATGGAAGTAAGAGAGTTATTAAGCGAATACAACTTCCCAGGAGATGATATTCCAATAGTAACAGGATCAGCATTAAAAGCATTAGAGAATCCAGAAGATGCAGAAGCAACAAAGTGCATAATGGATCTTATGGAAGCAGTAGATAGCTATATACCAACACCAGAAAGAGCAACAGATAAGCCATTCTTAATGCCAGTAGAAGATGTATTCACAATCACTGGAAGAGGAACAGTTGCAACTGGAAGAGTAGAAAGAGGAATTCTAAAAGTTGGAGACGAAGTAGAAGTAGTAGGATTAAGCGAAGAAAGAAAGAAGACAGTAGTAACTGGAGTAGAAATGTTCAGAAAGCTACTAGATCAAGCAATGGCAGGAGATAATATAGGAGCTCTATTAAGAGGTGTTCAAAGAACAGACATCGAAAGAGGTCAAGTATTAGCAAAGCCAGGAAGCGTAAATCCACACAATAAGTTTGTAGGTCAAGTATACGTATTAAAGAAAGAAGAAGGCGGAAGACATACACCATTCTTCGATGGATACAGACCACAATTCTATTTCAGAACAACAGACGTAACAGGAAGCATCAAATTACCAGACGGAATGGAAATGGTAATGCCTGGAGACCATATTGATATGAATGTTGAATTAATAACACAAGTAGCAATGGATGAAGGACTAAGATTCGCAATCAGAGAAGGCGGAAGAACAGTAGGTTCAGGAGTTGTTACTAAGATAATTGGTTAATTA
>KE993509.1:159525-189380 GCA_000466585.1 Clostridiales bacterium oral taxon 876 str. F0540 | reverse complement strand
TTTATATTATAATATAGATTGAAACTGTAAGAATATGTTTAATTAAATAAACATACAATATTTTTTAGAAAATAATTTATTATTTTAAATTGCAGACTTGATTTTTAAGCCTCTTTATGTTGAAATAAGACTAGGGGCAAATAGGAAAGGATGGTTTATTTTATGAGTAATGTTTTAAAAGACCTAAAACCAAATGATGTTTTTAAATATTTTGAGGAGATTACAAAAATACCAAGAGGCTCAGGGAATGAAAAAGGAATAAGCGATTATTTAGTTGCTTTTGCAAAAGAGCACAATTTAGAGGTTATTCAGGATAAAGCTTTAAACGTTATCATTAAAAAGCCTGGAACTTCAGGATATGAAAATGCTCCAACAGTTATCCTACAAGGACATATGGATATGGTAAATGAAAAAAATCAGGGAACTGAGCATGATTTTGATAAAGATCCTTTAAAGCTTAGAATTGAAGGAGATATGATTTATGCTACAGGAACAACTCTAGGAGCAGATAATGGAATTGCTATAGCTTATGCAATGGCTCTTCTTGCTTCAAAGGATATTCCTCATCCTCCAGTAGAGGTATTAGTAACTACTGATGAAGAAACAGGTATGAGTGGAGCAATGGCATTGAATCCAGAACATTTAAATGGAAGAATGTTAATTAACATAGATTCAGAGGAAGAAGGAAAGCTATTGGTTAGCTGTGCTGGAGGTGTAAGAACTACTTCAGCTCTAAGCATAAACTGGGAAAACTCAAATCAAGAGGCTTATGCTGTAATAAGAATAAGAGGCTTAAAAGGCGGACACTCTGGTATGGAAATACATAAGGGAAGAGGAAACTCCAATAAACTTATGGGTCGTATACTACATGATGTTCTTAGCACAATAGACTTCCAGTTAGTATCTTTAAACGGTGGAGCAAAAAATAATGCGATTCCACGTGAATCAGACGCTGTAATAGCACTAGATAAGGCTGATCTTGAAGTAGTAAAAGCTAAGGTAGAAGAATGGAGCAAAATATTTAAAAATGAATTTAAGGTTTCAGATGCAGATGTTAATGTACAATTTGAAGCTTTAAACAGCAAGTTTGATAAAGTATTTTCAAAAGAAAGTACAAAGAAGGCTGTTGAACTATTATTTGCTTATCCAAATGGAATTCAGACTATGAGCATGGAAATAAAAGATTTGGTTCAAAGCTCAACAAATCTTGGAGTTGTGACAACAGTTGAGAATGAAGTACATTATGACAGTGCTACAAGAAGCTCAGTTAAGAGTTTAAAATATGACGCTGTTGACCAAACAAAAGTAATTGCAGAAGCAATGGGTGCAAGGTTCTCTACTCAATCAGATTATCCTGATTGGCAATATGATGCTAATTCAAAACTTAGAAAAGTATTTGAAAAAGTATATAAAGATATGAACGGAACAGATCCTGAGATCGTAGCTATTCATGCTGGGGTTGAGTGTGGACTGTTTAAAGAAAAATTTGGAGAAATTGATATGATATCTTTTGGACCAAATCTTTACGATGTTCATACTCCGGAAGAACACATAAGCATATCTTCAACTCAGAGAATGTGGGATTACCTTGTAGAAGTTCTTAAGGAAATGAAATAAATAAGCTTTTAACCTCTGTGCTTTTGCACAGAGGTTTTTTGTAATAATTTAAGTTTCTTAAGAAAAAGCTAATAACACAATAATACTAAAGGTGGTGCTAAATTGAATAGAGCAATTTTTTTAGATAGAGATGGTGTTATAAATGACAATTCAAAAAAGCCGGTAAATGTGCCTGAAGATTTAATTATTTATGATGGTGTTGGAGAAGCTCTAAATAAAGCCCAAAAAGCTGGTTATGATTTATTTATAGTGACAAATCAAGGTGGTATAGAACTTGGCCATTTTAGTTCTGAAGACTTAGACAAGATACATAAAAAACTTGAAGAGGATTTAAAGGAATACTGTAGTTTTAAAGAAATATCATATTGCCCAGATTATTATAAAAACTCAAAGTGCAGAAAGCCAAAACCAGGTATGATTTTGAACTTAGCTAAAAAATATGATATAAATTTAGCGAGCAGCTGGATGATAGGTGATATGGATACAGATATTCAAGCAGGAATTGCAGCAGGCTGTAAAACTGCTAAAATAGGCAAAATAAATTCTGAAGCAGATGTTAATGGGAAAAATCTATACGACGTTATTGAAAAAATTTTAGATTAGATAAGAATTATTATCCAAATTAATAATATTATAGTATAATATTATTGGATTAAGTACTGAAAGCTATAATATTAGTTTAAAAAAGATACTTAACACTAATAATGAATAAGACAATGTTGAATTTGTTTGCTTTTATGCTATGATATGGAATATAGGGGGGATCAATTTGGCAAAGAAAGGACTTGAACTATTTAATATAAAGAGGCATTTTGATGGAGAATATAAGCCTCAGCTCATGGCATTAGATTTTATAAAATATATAGGCCCCGGCCTTTTGGTTACTGTTGGATTTATTGATCCAGGTAACTGGGCTTCAAATGTTTCTGCTGGAGGAGATTATGGGTATAAGCTTCTATGGATGGTTACATTGTCTACAATAATGCTTATAGTACTTCAGCATAATGCAGCTCACTTAGGCATTGCATCAGGTCTATGCTTATCGGAAGCTGCTACAATACACCTAAACAAAAAGGTAGCAAGAATAACTTTAATATCAGCTATGCTTGCAGCTGTATCTACTGCAATGGCCGAAATACTGGGCGCTTCAATAGCACTGAATATGTTGTTTGGATTGCCGTTAAAAATTGGAGCTGTTATATCAACTGCAGTTGTAATATGGATGCTTTATGCAAATTCATATAAAAAGTTAGAAAAATGGATTATAGGCTTTGTTTCACTTATAGGACTTTCCTTTATCTTTGAACTTACGCTGGTTCATATTCCTTGGAAAGAAGCTGTAATCGGATGGCTTAAACCTTCTATACCTAAAGGGTCTTTACCTGTAATAATGAGCGTTTTAGGCGCAGTAGTAATGCCTCACAATCTTTTTCTTCATTCAGAGATAATACAGAGCAGACAATGGAATCTTGAAAATGAGGAAGTTATTAATAAGCAATTGAAGTATGAATTCGCGGATACTCTTTTATCTATGGTAATTGGATGGGCAATAAACAGTGCTATGATTCTAATCGCAGCTTCAACTTTCTTTTCACATGGAATTCAAGTTACGGCTTTAGATCAGGCACAAAACATGCTTAAGCCTCTTCTTGGAAATACCGCATCTATAGTATTTGCTTTAGCGCTTTTATTTGCAGGTTTATCTTCAAGTGTGACTGCAGGAATGGCGGGCGGATCTATATTTGCAGGACTTTATGGAGAGCCTTATGATATAAGAGACAGCCACACAAAGATGGGAGTAGGTTTGACCCTAATTGTAGCTGCTATTGTAATATTTTTTATTAAAAATCCATTCAGCGGACTTGTTGTTTCACAAATGCTCTTAAGTATACAGCTTCCGTTTACAATATTTCTTCAAATATACCTTACTTCTTCAAAAAAGGTTATGGGTAAATATGCAAACAGCCTAGCCGATAATATTGCATTATGGGTTATAGGTATTATTGTTACAATATTGAATATTGCATTATTAATAAGCTACTTAGTATAGGTAGCTTATTTTGTTATAATTATTCATTGTTTGTACACAAAATTAGGGTATAATTATTTATATGATTAATGTTTGGAGGAACGCTATGGAAAAATATAAGATACTCATAGTAGATGATGACAAGGATATAGTTAATTTAGTAACTGATATTTTATCAGATGAAGGCTTTATTGTCGAGAATGCTAATGATGGTGGAACAGCCTTAAGAAAAATTAAAAATAATAGGTATCATCTTATAATACTTGACATTATGCTTCCAGATGTAGACGGACTTCAAATATGTAAAAAAATACGGGATGATGTTGACATTCCCATAATATTTTTAAGTGCCAAAAATAAAAGCGTTGATAAAGTAATAGGCTTTGAACTTGGAGCAGATGATTATATTACTAAGCCTTTTGATGATAATGAACTGGTTTCAAGAGTAAAAGCTCATTTACGAAGACAGGAAAGAATACATACTTCAAATTCAAAAAATGCGGAAATAATTAAATATGATGGTATACAAATAAACAAGAATTCCTTTGAAGTAGTACTAAATGGACTAAGAGTGGATTTATCAACAAGAGAATTTCAAATATTATGCTATATGATGGAAAATCCGAATAGAGTATTAACAAGAGAACAGATATATGACGGGGTGTGGGGATATGATGATTATGGTGATATCAACACAGTAACAGTTCATATAAAAAAGCTTAGAGAAAAGATAGATAATGATGGACGATATATTAAAACCATTTGGGGAGTAGGATATAAATTCGTAGGTGAATAATATGAAAAGTATTTATCAAAAAATTACTGCTATATTATTAATAGGTTTTATAGTTCAAATAATTTTAATTGGAGCTTTTTATAGGCAGGTTGTTGTAAAACGTATTATTACAGAAATAAATCAGCAGGAAAATAAAAGACAGGTAATCTTGCAGGAAGCAGTGAATGCTGTTCAAAAATATCCCCTTAGACCTGAGAGAGCAGAAAAAACTTTAAGCACTTATTCTAAAAAATATAACGTGAGTTTTGAAGTAAAAAATACCGACGGGGAATTAATTTTTTCTACCCCAAGTCCAATAAAGCAGGACAACGTTATTATGGAACAAGGTTATGTTAAAGCCTCAGGTAAATTAAGCTATATAGTATATGGGTATTTTCCAGCTAAAATTAATAATATAGATGCTGGTTTAGGTCAAAAAAGAATACGAGTAATAGTCACAGTAGTTATATTATTATTTGGGGCTTTGACGCTTTATTCTGTGTATAGAATTTTAGCCAATCCTCTAAGGAAGCTAAGTAAGGCAATAAATAATATGAATTATGGCAATACAGTAGTAGAAATACCATATTATAGTGAGGACGAGTTTGGACTTTTATGCAGAAATTTTGAAGATATGGGCAGGAGATTAAAAAATTCTGAGGAAAGTCAACAAGAGCTAGTACAGGCCATATCTCATGATATAAAAACTCCGCTTACATCAATTATAGGATATTCAAAAAGATTGGTTGAGAATAAAGTAGAAGAAACAAAGAAGGTTGAATATTATAACACTATATTAAGAAGGGCAAATGATCTGAAAAATATTGCAGAAGAATTAGAGGACTATGGGAGCATCCGTCAAGATTTTAAATATAATAAAGTGAAAGTAAGTTTTAAAGAATATATTGATGATATAAAAGAAGAAATTAGGAAGGAAGTAGAGCATAGAGGCAGTATTTTAAACTATGAAGGTAGCATAGATGACAGTGTTCTTATTAGTTTGGATAAAATGAAAATTAAGAGGGTTTTCTGGAACATTATCCAGAATTCTTTAAAATATTGTGATGATAATTGCATTATTAATATAACCTGTAAGGTATATAATAAGAAAATAAAAGTAGAAATATGTGATAATGGTTGCGGCGTACCAGAGGAACAAATAAGTAGAATATTCGATAGGTTTTATAGAGTTGACGGCTCAAGGTCTAGGGAAAAAGGCGGAACAGGGCTTGGACTTGCAATATGTAAAGATATTATAGATAAGCATGAAGGAGAAATTGGCGCCTTTAACAAAGAAAAAGGCGGATTATGTATTTGGTTTTCAATACCGATGGCATTATAATGCGTTTTATAGACTTTTTTTAACTTAGCAAAACAAATAAGTTTGTGGTATAATTTTACTTATAAATTATATAACTAATTAATGAATGATTTTTTAATTTGGTTAGGGGGAATTTTTTTAATGGAAAGTGAGCCTGATAGTATTTTGCTTCAGATGTTTTTTATTTTTATTTTAGTTTTAATCAATGCTTTTTTTGCTGCTAGTGAAATAGCTGTGATTTCTCTAAATAAGACTAAAATAAATTATATGGCTAATGAAGGAAACAAAAAAGCAAAATTACTAATCAAACTCTTAGAAGAGCCAAGTAAATTTTTAGCAACCATACAAGTTGGTATAACCTTGGCGGGCTTTTTAGCCAGTGCTTCTGCTGCTGTAAGTATTTCTCAATATCTGGCAAAGTTTATAGATAAGATAGGGATTACTATTATAGCAGGAGCAAGCGATGAGATTTCTTTAATTCTCGTAACAATTATACTTTCTTTCTTTACTTTAGTTTTAGGAGAGCTGCTGCCTAAGAGAATAGCTCTTCAAAATTCTGAGGGCATTGCTATGTTTGTAGCAAGGCCGATTCTAGTTATTTCTAAGATAACTCTTCCTTTTGTCAAGGTTCTTACAGCTTCCACTAATTTTTTTGGGCGTATTTTTAATGTAAAAAATGAAGACACAGAAGAGGAAGTAACTGAGGAAGAAATAAGAATGATGATTGATGTAGGGGAAGAAAACGGAGTTTTAAATGAAACAGAGAAAGAGATGATCGATGGGATCTTCGAATTTGACAATACTTTAGCTAAGGAAATAATGACTCCAAGAACTAATGTGTTTACTCTGGATATAGAGACTCCGGTAAAGGAGATTATAGATAAGGTTTTAGAGGAGCAGTATTCAAGAATACCAGTATATGAAGATGAAACAGATAATATTATAGGTATTCTTTTTATGAAGGATTTATTTATTGCTATAACTGAAACTAAGCCTGAAGAGATATGTGTAAGAGATTTGCTTAGACAGGCGTACTTTGTTCCTGAAACTAAAAATATTGATATATTGTTTAGAGAACTTCAAAAGAGTAAAAATCATATGGCAATTTTGATTGATGAATATGGCGGCTTTTCAGGTATAGTTACAATAGAAGATTTAATTGAAGAGGTTATGGGTAATATATTTGATGAGTATGACGAGGATTATGAATCAAGTGAATATATTCAGAAGATGGATAATTCAACTTATATAGTAAACGGTATGGTTGGAATTGATGAAATAAATGAGAAGCTTAGCATTAATCTGCCATCTGAGCATTTTGATACTGTAGGAGGATTTGTCATCGATCTATTAGGGAGTATACCTAAGGAAAATGAGGAGCCTGTAGTTGAATATGAGAACTTAGTCATAAAAGTCGAAAAGATAAACGAAAAAAGAATAGAATTATTAAAGATTTGTATGCAGTAGAAAAAGGAAGTCTTATAAAGACTTCCTTTTTTATTTATTATGCCTAAACTTAAACTATGTTAAGTTTAATTAACATTGAGATAATACTGAATTAATGTTGAATAGTTAAAATAGAAAATGTAGAAACTAAGTGGAGATAATGAATGGAGGTTTTAATAAATGAAGTCAAGAAATTTTAGAACAATGGTTGCAGGCTTAGCAATTGCAGTAGTAGCCGGTACATTTGCAGGATGTGGAAATAAGGCTGAGCAAGGTGGAAATACAAACCAATCATCAACTAAGAAAGAATTATCAGGAAGTATTACAGCATCAGGATCAACAGCTTTACAACCTTTAGCAGAGCAAGTAGCAAAGATGTTTACCGATGCTAATCCAGGAGCTACTGTCAACGTACAAGGAGGGGGAAGCGGTACGGGACTTACTCAAGTATTGCAAGGCAATGTAGAAATAGGAAATTCTGATATATTTGCAGAAGAAAAATTAAAACCTGAAGAGGCAAAGACATTGGTTGATCATAAAGTAGCAGTTGTTGGTTTTGCAGTTGTTGTAAACAACAAAGTTAAGGTTGATAACTTAAGTAAAGCAGATGTAATAAAAATATTCACAGGACAAGTTACAAATTGGAAAGAGGTTGGAGGAGACGATGTTAAAATTCAACTAATTAACAGACCAAAGTCTTCCGGAACAAGAGCTACTTTTAAGAAATATGCTTTGGATGGAAAAGATGAAGCAGAAGGAACTGCACTTCAAGAAGACTCAAGTGGAGCTGTCAAGAAGGCAATACAGACTACAGATGGAGCAATAGGGTATTTAGCACTTTCATATTTAACACAAGATGTCAGAAAAGATATAAAAGTTTTAAAGCTTGACAATGTAGATGCAAATAAAGACAGTATAACAAGTGGCAAATATCCAATTTGGTCTTATGAACATATGTATACAAAAGGTGAGCCAAAAGAAATTGCAAAAGCTTTCTTAGATTATATGGTGAGCAATGAAGCAAAGTCATTAGTGGAAAAACTTAATTATATACCAGTTTCAGATATGAAGGTTTCGAGATAGTTACCCCGACTGGCTGCATGGGCATCCAGTCTTTCTGTCCGTATTAAATAATATTGAGGTAGGATTATGGAGAAGAAAAGTTTAATAAAGAGAATTAAAAATGAATACTTAGGCCGAACTTTCGCAACTATATGCGGATTGTTCATAATTGTGCTTACGCTAGCTATAATATTTTTCGTTGCTTCAAAAGGATTAAATATTTTTACTAAGGATAAATACTCTGTAGTTAAATTTTTGCTTTCGGGAAATTGGAAACCGGACCTTGCAGCTGAAAAAGGCGGGCCACAGTTTGGAACTTTGATCTTCATGCTTGGGTCGGTTTTAGTCTCAATAGGAGCGGTTATTATTAGCGCACCGGTAGGTATTGCCTTGGCAATTTTCATGAACCAAATTTCTCCTAAGCTTGGAGAAAAGATTTTGCAGCCGGCTATGGAAATATTTGTGGGAATACCATCTGTTGTTTATGGGTGGGTTGGAATAACAGTACTAGTACCTTTTATAAAAAGGAGCTTTGGAGGCCTTGGTTTTAGCTTGTTGGCAGGAATACTTGTTCTTAGTATTATGATACTGCCTACTATAACAAGTATATCTTCAGATGCGATAAGAACAATTCCAAGAGACTATGTAGAAGCTTCCTATGGGCTTGGTGCTACAAGATGGCAAACTATAATTAAGGTTATACTACCTGCTTCCAAAAGTGGAATTTTAACAGGAGTAGTTCTTGGTATAGCCAGAGCTTTTGGAGAGGCTTTAGCAGTACAAATGGTAATAGGAAACTCTATAAGTTTTGTAAAAGGGATAACCGGTACAACTTCAACATTAACAAGTGTACTTACCATGGATATGGCAAATACTCCGGCAGGAACAGCTTGGAATGATGCTCTCTGGGCAATGGCGCTACTGCTTCTTATAATATCATTTGTATTTATAATTATAATAAGAAGAATTGGAAAAAGAGGTGAAGTATAATGAGTGCAAAAGTAAAAGATAAAATTGCTACAATTGTTTTATATATTATATCTTCACTTGTAATACTGCTCTTAGTAATGTTTATTGGATATATTATATATAATGGAAGATTTTCATTAAACCCAAACTTTTTATTTGGAGAACCGAAGTTTGCAGAAGCAGGAGGAGGAATTGGGCGTCAGCTTTTTAATTCATTTTACTTGCTCATAATAGCAATGATTATAACAATACCATTAGGACTAGGTGCCGGCATATATCTAGCAGAGTATGCTAAAGAGGGAAGACTTTTAAACATTATTAGACTTTGTATTGAAACTATGGCTTCTCTTCCATCTATAGTGGTAGGCTTATTTGGACTCTTAGTTTTTGTACAGCTTACCGGGTGGGGCTATACAGTTCTTTCAGGAGCTTTAGCTATAGCAATTTTGAATCTTCCTTCACTTACTAGAGTAAGTGAAAATGCTATAAGAGCAGCATCGAAAGGTGTTAAGGAGGCTAGCCTGGGACTCGGCGCTACACAATGGCAGACTATTAAAAAAGTAATACTTCCATCTGCAATTCCTCAAATTTTAACAGGCATTATACTTGCAGCAGGAAGAATATTCGGTGAGGCAGCAGCTCTTTTATATACAGCTGGAATGAGTGCTTCAAAGCTCAACTTTTCAAACGTAAGTTTAACAAATAAAACTTCACCATTTAGTCTATTCAGACCATCAGAAACCTTAGCAGTTTATATATGGAAGCTTAATTCTGAAGGTATGGTTCCAGATGCAGCGAAGATTGCTGGAGGAGCAGCTGCTGTACTTGTAATAATGGTATTATTATTTAATGTATTAGCAAGACTATTAGGTAAATGGATATATAACTCATATACAGGAACGAAATAGGGGGAAGTCAGATGAGTATAATTGAAACAAAGAATCTTAATTTATACTATGGAAATAACCAAGCACTAAAAAATATAAATCTCAATATACAGGAGAATGCTGTTACAGCACTTATAGGGCCTTCAGGATGCGGAAAGTCTACGTTTCTAAGAACTTTAAACAGAATGAATGATTTAATTGATAGTGTAAGAATTGAAGGAGATGTCATCTACGAAGGAAAAAATATATATACTGAGTACGATGTAATAGAATTAAGGAAAAAAATAGGAATGGTGTTTCAAAGACCAAATCCATTTCCTATGTCTATCTATGACAATATCGCTTATGGGCCAAGGATACATGGTATAACTAATAAAGGCAGGCTTGATGAAATTGTTGAAAGAAGCTTAAAAGGTGCTGCTCTATGGGAGGAGGTAAAAGATAGACTTAAGAAGAGTGCATTAGGACTTTCAGGCGGACAGCAGCAAAGACTGTGTATAGCAAGAGTTCTTGCTGTAGAGCCAAATGTACTTCTAATGGATGAACCAACCTCAGCTTTAGATCCAATATCTACAGGAAAAGTTGAAGAGCTTATGGATGAGTTAAAGAAAAAATATACTGTTGTTATAGTAACTCATAACATGCAGCAAGCAGGCAGAATATCAGATCATACAGCATTTTTCCTGACTGGAGAAGTTGTTGAATTTAATAAAACTGAAGATATTTTCTATAAACCTAGAGATAAAAGAACAGAAGATTATATAACAGGAAGATTTGGTTAACTGATATATTGCAATTGTTTACAGAAACAATATAATATATAACATATAAATGAATAATAAAGAGGTGAGCGGTTAATGACTAGAAATTCCTTTGATACAAATTTGCATGAGCTGCATAACGATATTTTAAGAATGGGAAGTGTTGTAGAAAAGCAGATATATCAATGTATAGATGCGCTGGTTAATCAAAATTGCGATTTAGCAGATAAAATAATACAAAATGATGACATAGTTGATAATTTTCAAAAGGATATAGAAAGTAAATGTATAAGGTTAATTGCTACACAACAGCCATTAGCTCAGGATTTAAGAAATATATTTACAACTATAAAACTTGTAACAGACCTTGAGAGGATGGCAGACTATGCTGTGGATATAGCAAAGATTACTAAAAGACTTAGAGGCGAAAAATATATTAAACAACTCGTGGATATACCAAGGATGGCAGAAATAGTCAAAGATATGATAAAGCAGGCGCTTGACGCATATGTTGAGGGTAATGTTGAAAAGGCCTATGAAACCTGCAAAATGGATGATGAAATTGATGCTTTATATAAGCAGGTATTCAGTGAATTATTGCATATTATGATGAAAGATCCATCTACTGTAAAGCAAGCAACTCAGTTTTTGTTTATATGCAAGTTTTTAGAAAGAGCTGCTGATCATACAACTAATATTTGTGAATGGACTATTTATCTTGTAACAGGGGAACATGTTGATTTAAATGAATGATTGCTTTAACATATAGTATTAAATAAAAATATATAATGAGAGAGAATTACGAATAGCGTAAATGAACTGCTCTTACATGGTGTTGAGATGTAAGAGCAGTTCATTTTACTTTTTATAAGGTACTAAACTTAACGTAAAAATAACTGGAATTTAGCATAAACAAAAAATAGCAATGGTACACTGTTTTGTGTAAATGACTTTTCTTATAAGTTTTATGAAGGAGTGTACAAGCGTATGAAGTTATTTGTTAATGGCAAACCAACACTTAAAATTAAAGGAAAATTAATGGTGACTTATATATCCATATTGTTTATTTTTAGCGTAATAATTTTTCTAGTTGCTAATATGCAGGTAAGAAAATTAGCTGATGATAATCAAACACAGCAGCTAAATGTTGCTTCAAAGACAGGAATATCATTTCTTAATCAAGCATACACCGGTGATTTTGCAGTAATGAACGGAAAGCTGTATAGAGGAGATATACCGCTTGAAACAGATACTATTATAGTAGATAAAATATCAAAAGAAACAGGTACGGCTTCTGCAATTTTCAATGGTGATAAAATTGTTGCCACTAGTATTAAAAATAAAAACGGAGATAGAATTTCAAGTATAAAAATAGATGATAAAATAAGAAAGCAAGTATTAGAGTCAGGAAAAGAATATGTTATCGATTTGACTATAGATAATAATGAATACAAAGCAAAATTTACACCTATAAGCGATGGAAGCGGGAAAAAAATAGGTATGTGGTTTACAGGTGTCGATAAAAGTATTAGTAAAAAGGCTATATTAAGAGTGAACTTAATAATATGTATAACAACTATTTTATTTATGCTGCTTGGTATAGTGTTTATTCAATTATTTATAAATAAACTTATTGATAATATTAAGTATGTATCAAATAGTGTGAGACTTTTAGGAGAAGGCAATTTAAATATGGAGTGCATTGTAAAAACAGATGATGAAATAAGAGATATATCAGAAAGTGTTAACTTGACAGTGAAAAATATAAAAAGCTTACTGTTAAATATAACTAATATGATCGAAACTCTTGATACAACATCAAATAGTATTTCTTCAATTTCAGAGCAGCTTGCTCTATCCAGTGAAGAAATATCAAGTTCAGTTTCTAATATATCTTTAGGAGCGGAGGAACAAGCAAATGATATTAAGGAGTGTAAAAAAATAATAAATATATTGATAGAAAAAATTAGTGAAATGAAAACACAAGTTAATAATACAGTAACTAATACAGATTTGATGAAGAGTAGTAATAATTCAGGACTAAAGTCATTAAAAGATTTAAAGACTAAAGTTGACAATAATGCGAAACATACAATTATGGTAGCTAGAGGTATAGATAAGCTGTATCACAGTTCAAATTCAATAAAAGATATAACTAATACAATTAAATCCATAGCAGATAAAACCAATCTGTTAGCTCTAAATGCTTCAATTGAAGCAGCAAGAGCTGGTGAAGCAGGATTAGGATTTACTGTGGTTGCAGATGAGGTTAGGAAATTGGCAGAACAGTCAAAAGCAGCAACTGAAAATATAAATGGTTTGGTAGAAGAAACAATTGATATTATTTTATTAACTCAGAAGAATATGGAAGAAAGCAAAAAGCTTGTTGAACTATCCGAAGCCTCAATGAGAAAAACAGAAACTGCATTTAATGAAATTGAAGTTTCATCAGATATAATAATTGATGAAATAATGATGCTGAAAGGTAATCTTAATAAAGTTAAACAGGTGGAGGAGAAGGTAATTGCTTCAATTAATCATATAAGTTATATAACTGAAGAAGCATCTAGTATAACAAAGGAAGTACATGCTTCTACTGCAAATCAAGATGCATCAATTCAGCAAATTGTTAGTTCTATACAAGAACAAGGTAATATGGTTGATAAATTAACAAAATCAGTATCTATCTTCAATTTATAACAAATAATAAGAATACTCTAAGAAACAGAACTAATCTGCTTCCTAAAGTATTTTTTGATTTATGATTTCAAGAACTCCATTTTCAATATTACTTTTAGTAATAAATCTGGCATGGTTTTTAACTTCTTCTGGTGCATTATCCATGGCATAGCTATAATAGGCTGAATCTAACATTTGTATATCATTAAAATAATCTCCAAAAACCATGGTCTCTTCAGGGCTTATATTTAATTTTTGCTGCAGAAATTTAATAGCAACTCCTTTATTAATATCTTTATTTATTATATCAAGCCATATTTTACCCGAAACTGAAATTTGAAGTTTATCTCCGAATAGAGGGGTAATTATATTGTTTGAGTTTTCAGCAGCATCTATAAAATCGCATATAGTAAATTTTAATATATCATCTTCAACATCATTTAAGCTATCTACTATTTTATATTTAAGATAATAACGTTCAACTTCAGATATAAATTTTGAATAATCTTTTTCAACATAAGCAGATTTTTTTCCACAGAGAATTATTTCACAACCTTCTATTTGCCTTGCTGTATTTAAAAGTGATTCGATTATTTTTTTATCTAAAGTATTTGAATATTGTTCTTCATTTCTATAAACAATATAGCTGCCGTTTTCAGCTATAAATAAAACGTCATCTTTAATTTGCGAAAACTTATTTAAAAGATTGAAATATTGTCTTCCGCTGGCAGCAGCAAAAATTATATTTTTTTCTTTTAACTTTTTGGCAGTTTGGAAAAATCCTTTAGGAAGCCTATCTTTATCATCTAGTAGAGTTCCATCCATATCACTTGCAATAAGTTTAATCATTTATAACGTCCTTTCCTATATAGGCTTTAAAGTAAATCCTCTGTTAAGCTTCTCAAAAGCGTGTAAAAACAGTAGAACTTTAATTGATTAAATAGTGATTTACTAATTGAACCTATGAGTTGGTATACTATTAATATGATATCATAATATAAATCAGTTTATAATCAAAATTAAATAATTTATATCTTTAGAGATATTAAAAAATCTTTATAATTTCTTTAAAAGAAAGTGTTATAATAAATCTTATTTATAAAGCTTTAGGAAAAATATAAGGAGAGAAAAACAGTGAACAGTATTTTAATAATAGAGGATGAAGAGAGTGTCTCTGAGGTTATAACTGCATATCTTCAAAAGGAAGGATATAAAGTATATAGTGCTTCTACCGGGATAGAAGGAATAGATATATTTAAATCAAATGAAATAGACCTTGTAATTTTAGATTTAATGCTTCCTGATATGACAGGGGAAGAAGTATGTACGGTACTAAGAAGAAGCTCAGATGTGTTTATTTTTATGCTGACAGCTAAAGGTAGTTTATCCGATAGAATAGATGGTCTGAATATAGGTGCTGACGAGTACTTAGTAAAGCCATTCAGTCCCAGAGAATTGACAGCTAGAGTTAATGCTTTGTTTAGAAGATTAGGAGTTCAAAATAAGAAAGATGCTTTTATATTTAGCGATGAAAACTTAGTGGTAGACTATGAAGGGAGAATTGTCAAAGTAAAAGGGGAAGAAGTGCCTTTTACTCCAAATGAGTTTGATATATTGTATTTTCTTATAGTGAACAAAGGCAGAGTTTTAACAAGAGAACAGCTTATAAGCAAGGTTTTTGGAGAAGATTTTGAAGGATTTGATAGAACAATAGATGTGCATATCAAAAATATACGCAAAAAAATTGAAGAGGATACTAAAAACCCCAAATATATTTTAACTGTTACAAAAGTAGGTTACAAATTTGGTGGTGAAAAATAAATGCAGACTATTAGAAGAAGATTAAGTATATTATTTGTTATATGCTCTATTTCCGCTATTCTTATCATTACTTTATTCGTAAATTTAACTATAAATAACAAATTTGATTTATATATGAAGGATATTCAAAATAAAAGGTATGAGAGGATTGTTTCCTATTTTCAGGAAGTTTATAAAAGAGACGGAAAATGGACTGAAAGCTCAGGTGCAGAACTAATGCATGAAGCATACATGGGAAATTACTGCTTATCTCTGTTAGACAGCAGTAAAAAAATAATTTGGGGAATGGATCCAAATGATATTAGAAACAGTCTTCATTTTAAAACTATGTTTACTAATGATAAGGGAGTATATTCTTCTAAGAACTTTGAAATAGTTGTGGATAACAAAATTGTTGGATATGTTAGCATAGGTCAATATTCTTCAGTATTAATGTCTGAAGAAGATGTTAATTTTAAAACCTCTATAAACAAAAGTATAATTGCAAGCAGCCTTATAACCCTAATTATTGTAATTGCAATAAGTCTTTACTTTTCAAGGCAGTTTTCTATGCCTATAAAAGAAGTTGCAAATATGTATTCTAAGCTTTCAAAAGGTGACTTCGATACAAAGCTAAATGCAAGAAGCAACATAGAAGAACTTGAAAGCCTTAGAAGAAATGTTAATATATTGGCTGAAAAACTAAAGCAGCAAGATATGATAAGAAAAAGATTGGTTTCTGATATATCTCATGAAATAAGAACACCATTAAATGTGCTCCAAAACAACTTGGAGGCGATGATAGACGGTATATTCCCTGTGACAACAGAAAGATTAAATGGTCTTAATGAAGAAGTAATAAGGTTTAGCAGACTTTTAGATAATTTAAATGTTTTAAAGCAGTTTGAAGCAGAACCGCAAAAGCTTAATTTTGAAAAAGTTGCATTAAATGAACTTATAAAAGGTGTATGCAGTGATTTTTATATGGAGGCAGAGAACAAAAGAGTTAATTTATTGTGTCATATACAGAACAATAAGGATTACTATATTACCGGAGACAAGGATAAATTAAAGCAGGTATTTATCAATTTAATATCAAATGCAATAAAGTTTACTTCAGAAGGTGGAAAAGTCACTGTAGTTATATATGAAAAAGAAAATAATATTGTGACAGAAATAATTGATAATGGGATAGGAATAAAAGAAAGGGATTTGCCTTTTATATATGAGAGGCTTTATAGAGGAGATATAAGCAGGCATAAAACAGAAGGCAGCGGTATTGGGCTAACTATTGTTAGAAACATAATAAAGCTTCATGGCGCAAACATAGAGGTCAAGAGCAGTGTAGGTAAAGGAACAAAAGTAATTGTTAAATTTCAGAAATAATTGACATAATAGATAGGAGCATACATAAGAGGGGTGTATAAAGCATGTGGAAATTATATGCAATACTTTCTGCAGTATTTGCTGCATTAACTTCAATTCTGGCTAAGGTTGGAATAAAGGGTGTAGATTCTAATTTGGCAACAGCAATACGCACAGTAGTAATTATCATATTAGCTTGGTCTATTGTTTTAGCAACCGGAGCTCAAAGCGGTATTACAAGTTTAAGCAGGAAAAGCTGGATTTTTCTTGTGCTGTCAGGACTAGCTACAGGCTTATCCTGGGTGTTTTATTATAAGGCTATAGCAATAGGAAAGGTATCTCAGGTAGCTCCTATTGACAAGTCAAGTATTGTTCTTACTTTAATACTATCTTTTATTATCTTGGGAGAGAAGTTTACAGCGAAAACTTTAATTGCAGGATTGCTGATTACTGCCGGTACTTTTGTAATGATATGGAAGTAGGTTGTGTTGAGAAAAATATACTATTATAAAATAAAAGAGACAGTGCCAATGATTTGCAAAATCTTTAGGTACTGTCTCTTTTATTTTATAATGTTTTAATTGAGAAGTTATTTAAATAAACAAATTAACGTTAGAATCTTCAGCCTCGCCAAGATAGTAGCCTACACCACCGATTTTCACCCCATCAATAAGCTCCTCTTTTTTTAATCCCATGACATCCATTGACATTTGGCAGGCAACAATTTCAATTCCGCTGTCAATAGCTGATTGAATTAATTCTTCAAGAGAAGAAACATTCTTATCTTTCATAACTTTTCTAATCATCTTTCCGCCCATGCCCATCATATTCATGTTGGAAAGCTTAAGTTTTTTGCTGCCTCTAGGCATCATCATACCAAACATTTTATCCATAAAGCCCTTCTGTACAGTTACTTTCTCATGTTTTCTTAAAATATTGAGGCCCCAGAAGGTAAAGAACATGGTTACTTTTTTACCCATGGAAGCAGCGCCATTAGCTATAATAAATGATGCTATAGCTTTATCTAAATCACCGCTGAATACGACCATTGTTTTATTATCCTTTGCTGAAAAGGCTGACATGTTTTTATTCACAGCTTTGCTGCTGTTTTTTTTTATAAAGGCAGTAATATTTCCGCCATTTTTAGATATATCTACAAGTTCATTATTAGTCCTTTTGCACCAGGCTTTAATGTCTTCATAGAAACCAGGGTCAGAGGCAGAAACTTTTAGTATTTGACCATCCTTTAAATCATCCATAGAAACTTTTACCTGCATTAATGGTCCAGGGCAGCAAAGTCCGCAAGCATCTAATGACTTATCGTACTTACCGTCCTTTTTTTCGTCTTTCCTTACTGCTTGAGTATCAGGGTCAATGGTAAATGCAGCGTATTCAGAATTATTGTTTATGTTTTTAGAATTGATTTTAGATGGATTATAATTAAGTGTTGAAGTGGTTTTATATCCACCAGTAACATTTAATACTTTAAAGCCGTGCTGGCTTAATATTCTGTCTGCAACATAGCCTCTTAGACCAACTTGGCAATATTCCACTATGGTTTTGTTTTTATCCAATTCATTAAGTTTTTCTCTTAAGCTGTCCACAGGAATATTTACAGCACCTTCTATATGGCCATTATTAAATTCTTCTTCAGTACGGACGTCTATAAGAATATAATTTTCATTGCTATACTCTTCAATGTCCTTCCAAGCTACTACATTAGTTCTTCCAGCTACTACATTTTGAGCAACAAAGCCAGCCATGTTTACTGGATCTTTAGCTGAAGAAAATGGAGGAGCATAGGATAATTCTAATTCAGTTAAATCGTCAACAGTACCATTAAGTCTAATAACTGTAGCTATAACATCAATTCTCTTGTCTACTCCATCATAGCCTATTGCCTGTGCACCTAAAATTCTCCCTTCTTCGTTAAATATAAGCTTAAGTGACATAGGTATTGCTCCAGGATAGTAGGAAGCATGGGATACAGGGTGTACGTATATAACTTTATAAGGTATATTAGATTTTTGAAGAGTTCTCTCATTAGCTCCAGTACCTGCTGCAGTTAACCCGAAAATTTTAATTATTGAAGTACCTTGTGTTCCTCTATAGCTAGAATTTAAGCCTGCAATGTTATCAGCAGCTATTCTTCCTTGTTTGTTAGCCGGACCTGCCAGAGGGATTGCTGTTTTTTGTTTTGTAACAAAATCTACAACTTCAACAGCATCTCCTACAGCATAAATTCCATCAATATTAGTCTCCATTTTTTCGTTTACTACAATATGGCCTCTTGGACCAAAGTTCAAACCGCTGTCTTTTAAAAAGCTTGTATCTGGAGAAACACCAATAGCTAGTATAATAATGTCAGCACTTAGCTTGGTATCGCTGTTTAAGGTAACTTCAATCTGATTATTAATCTCATTGAAAGCTTTTACCCCATCATTTAGTATTAGATCTACCCCATTTTCAACTAGTTCCTTTTCAGCCATAACTACCATGTCAGAATCAAATGGAGCAAGAATGTGGGGAGCTGCTTCAACAAGGGTCACGTATAGTCCTCTTTCTCTCAAGTTTTCAGCCATTTCAACACCAACGTATCCACCGCCTATTACAATGGCACTGTCTACACCTTTTTTGTCTACGTAGGCTTTTATTGCATCAGTATCTGGGATATTTCTAAGTGTAAATATCTTGTCGCTGTTTATCCCAGGAATATTAGGTCTTAATGCTTTAGCACCAGGTGACAATATTAAGTAATCATAACTTTCTTCATAATCACCCTTTATTTTGCTTTTAACAGTAACCTTTTTATCTTTTGTGTCTATACTAGTAACTTTACTGTTGTTTCTTACATCTATATTAAATCTAGCTTTCATAGCTTCAGGTGTTTGAACAAGAAGCTTATCTCTATCTTTTATAGTTTCACCAATGTAGTAAGGAAGACCACAGTTTGCAAAAGATATATATTCATCTCTTTCAAACATAATAATCTCTGCATTTTCATCCAATCTTCTAAGTCTAGCTGCAGCTGAAGCACCACCAGCGACTCCGCCAACTATTAAAACCTTTTTGCTCATACAAATCCTCCTTAAATTCTTACTAAAATTAAACTACTATATTCATATATTATGATATACTAATTTAAGTGTCAACATTTTTATTAGTTTTTATTAATTTTATTATAAATATACTGGCTTTAGAGAATTAAGAATAATCCTTGATGAAGAACTTCATGTTAAACTATTTAGAGAAATGCATGAGAAGTATAGATAAGATGATTAATAAATAATACTTGAACTCAAGTAAAATAAAAGCTATCCTAAGATTATATAATGTGCTTTTAGAATAAATAGAGGATGAAACAAATGAGCAAGTTAGTTAATGTTAAGAATATAGTAATCGGTGAAGGAATGCCTAAAATTTGTGTTTCAATGGTAGGGGAAACCGCATCTGAGTTAGTTGCAGAAGCAGAGTTTATAAAAGAGCATGAGGTAGATATTGCAGAATGGCGTGTTGATTTCTTTAAAGAGTCTTTGAAAATAGAAAAAGTTAAAGAAGCATTAAGAGAAATAAGAAAGGTACTTATTGATAAACCAATAATTTTTACTTTTCGAACCTTTACAGAGGGTGGGAAAATAGATATTGACACTAAATACTATATGGAAATAAATAAAGCAGTTATTGAGACAAAACTAATTGATATTGTAGATATAGAGCTGATAAATGATGAGAAAGATATTAGGCTGCTAATAAAGCAGGCACATCAGAATAATATAAAAGCAATTGTTTCAAGCCATGACTTTAATAAAACTCTACCAAAAGATGAAATTATCAATAGATTGGTTACAGCCCATAAACTAGGAGCTGATATTCCTAAAATTGCAGTAATGCCAAACTCTGCAGAAGACGTAATCACGCTCTTAGATGCATCAAGAATTGCAAAAGAAAAATATATTGATGCTCCAATAATTGCAGTTTCTATGTCAGGAAAAGGTATAATAAGCAGATTATCAGGGGAGCTTTTCGGATCCTCAGTTACCTTTGGAGCTGCTAAAAATAGCTCCGCTCCAGGTCAGGTTCAAGTGGAAACTCTACGGAAAATGATAGAACTGCTTCATAGTAGTATGTGAAGCAGTTCTATTACTTTATTAACAGTTATATTAAAATCTTGATCATTTAAAATTTCTATATCACTGTATTTTTTATATAGATGATATCTTTCTTCATAAAGCTTATATAATCTTGAAGCTCCATCTGCCAAAAGAGGTCTTCCGGATATATCAATATCATTTATTATGTTTTCAAGCGGTCTATTAATAAAAACTATAATAGAGGTTCGTTTTAAAACTTCCATATTTGAAGATACTTTTACTGAGCCTCCGCCTGTTGAAATTATTGAAGGACAATTTTTACTAACAGCTTCTACAGCTTCACTTTCCAATTTTCTAAAATAATTTTCTCCTTTTAGAAAAATTTGGCTTACTGTTTCTTTTTCTTTATTCTCAATATATTCATCAATATCATAAAAAGGCAGAGAGAGTATTTTAGCTATTTCTCTACCGATGCTGGTCTTTCCAGAGCCAGGCATTCCGATAAGTGCAATATTCTTCTTCATATTTTTAAATTTCTTCATATAAGTCCTCGCTTATAATATTAAAATCTATGTTATAAGCATAATTATAACATAATATTATAATAACAAAATTCATATATTTTATAGATATAAATATTCGCGAGGTGTATATGCCTATATATCTTGATATTGAAACAATCAAAGAACTGTTAGGAGACAAGTATTATAGGGAACAAAAACAATTTACTCTGGAGGAACTTAAAAACTTCGATGGCAGTGGCGGAAAACCAGCTTATGTGGCAGTAGATGGAATAGTTTATGATGTAAGTGTTCAGCCTGCATGGGGAGGAGGATCACATTTTGGACTCATTTCAGGAAAAGATTTAACTCAGCAGTTCAAAGGATGCCACAGTTCGGTGCAAATTCTCAGTTCATTACCAAAGGTAGGAATATTAAAAGTTGAAAGATGGAAATATCGGTAAAATAAAAATGGCAGCCTATTTTTTAGCTGTCATTTTTATTTTGGTATAAATTACTTCTGATTTCAATTTGAAAATATAACTAAATTTGTCCTGTAATGTGTTGAACAATAATACTTACAACAGCAACAGTAAACCATACAATAACTCCTAAGAACATAGGCCTTGCTCCTGTTTTAAGCATTTTTTTAAAATCTGAGTTTAATCCAATTGCAGTAAGAGCCATAACTATCATAAACTTTCCAACAATATTGATATAATGAATACTATTGCTTCCGAAAACACCTAATGTATTTAAAAGCGATGCAACTAAGAACCAAACGATAAACCAAGGAAATATTTTTTTAAAGCTGTAGTTTACTTTTGAAGTTCCAATGGACTCTTTTTTCTTTTTATAGGCTGTTATAAATGCAAATACTAAAGATATAGGAATAATCATTGTAGTCCTAGTCAGCTTGACTATTGTTGCGTAGGCACCTGCAGCATTGCTGTAAGCATAGCCTGCTGCTACAACAGAAGAAGTATCGTTAATGGCTGTACCTGCCCAAAGTCCAAAGGCTTTATCCGAAAAACCTAATAGATGGCCTAAAGGAGGGAATATTAATACAGCTATAACATTAAATAAAAATATAGTGGAAACAGAATATGCTATTTCCATGTCATCAGCCTCTATAATCGGAGACACAGCGGCAATTGCAGAACCACCGCAAATAGCAGTCCCTACACCGATTAATGTTTTTAAATTACTTGGAATACCTAAAAGCTTGCCAAAACCGTAAGCACTTATAAATGCAGCTGATAAAGTAAATATCATAACTGAAAAGGAGCTTAAGCCAGTTTTCCATACTTGTGTAAGACTTAAACCTGCACCTAAAACTATTATAGCCCATTGAAGTATTTTTTTTGAGGTGAAGGTAACACCTTTTACTGCAGCTTTTGGCTTGCCCACAAAATTATTAATAATTATTCCTATTATTATTCCAAATACTGCTCCGCCTATAATTGGGAAGATTGAACCCAGCCAATTTGCTATAAGTGCTATTATAAAAGCAAATAAAACTCCTGATAGGTTTTGCTTAATCCAGTTCATATGAATTTCCTCCTTCTTTAAAATACAAATTAATAATAGTATAAAATAATGCATTTTACAAATTAGTTATTCTTATCAAGATATAAGAAATTCTTATGCACGTTAGAAAAACTAATAACATAAAAATTCTTTATTGACATAAGAAATACATAGAAGTAGTATAAGTACATAATTAAACTCTTATATACAATTAAAGGAAGGTAGTTTATGTTAGAAAAAGTAAAAGAGATCTCTGAACTATTAAAAGTGCTTTCAAATGAAAATAGACTGGCAATAGTATGTCACTTAATTGAAAAACCTATGACTGTAAGTGAGCTTCATGAAAGATTAAATCATGTTACTCAACCAGCCTTATCTCAGCATCTTGCTGTACTTAAAATGAATAGAATACTAGATTCTAATAAAAGTGGTCTTAATATTACTTATTTCATTAAGGACAAACGTATAATAAACATTATTGAAGCACTAAAATCAAATTATTGTGATTAAAATATACCTTGAATTTATTGCTATATTTAAAAGCTGCTGTTTTAGGACTAATATATAATAATTTTATTAATAAATAAAGAAATATTGCTAAATATATAGTTATACTTACAAACTCGAGGAGTGTATACAAATGGACAAAGAAACTAAAGAATTGGATTTGCTGATTATAGGAGGAGGACCAGCAGGTCTTACAGCAGCGATATATGCAGCAAGAGCTAAAATGAACATGACACTGCTTGAAAGTGAACTTTTGGGAGGCCAGGTTAGAAACAGCTACACTATAGAAAATTATCCCGGATTCAAGACAATACCTGGAAGCGAACTTTCAGATATTATGGCAGAACAAGCAAAAGAACTAGGAGCTAAGATAGAGAACTTCAGCAAAATACTTAATGTTGTCCTTAAGGATAACGAAAAGATTATTGAAACCAAGAAGTTTATATATAAGCCTAAGGCTGTTATAATTTCAACTGGTGCAAAACCTAAAAAGCTTCCTATTCCCAATGAAGAAAAATTTTCAAGCAGAGGAGTTCACTATTGTGCCGTATGTGATGGAGCAATGTATGAAGGAAGTGTAGTTGGAGTTGTAGGTGGAGGAAATTCAGCCTTAGAAGAAGCACTGTTTTTAACGAAATTTGCTTCAAAAGTTGTATTAATTAGAAGATATGATTATTTTAAAGGTGAAAAAGCAACTATTGATGAGGTTTTAAATCATCCCAAAATTGAAGTTATGTATAATTGGGATTTAATAAATGTTGATGGTGATCAATTTGTAAATAAAGCCTTTATAAAAAATACAAAAACATCTGAGGAAAAACAGATAGAACTCAGCGCAGTATTTGGTTATATTGGAACTGAGCCTAAAACAGAAAGCTTCAATAATTTTATAAAACTTACACCGCAGGGATATGTTATTACAGATGAAAGCATGCAGACAAATATAAAAGGAATATATGCTGCGGGAGATGTTCGAGAAAAACAATTCAGGCAAATAACAACTTCTGTGGCTGACGGTACAATTGCAGCTCTAGCAGCAGAAAAATATATAGCAGAAAAGAGTAAATAATAAAAGATCGCCTATGAAATTATTTCATAATAGGCGGTCTTTTTATATATACTTTAATAGTTTACAAAATATAAATTTGTTTTAGTTCATATAAAATTCATAAATTTGCCTCCTAATTTACATATAAGCTATTTAAACTTAAATTATCAATAAAGTATATTAATGGATAAATGTTATTTATAGGAGGTCAATATGAAAAAAATTTTTATAGCTAGTATATTAGGTACGTTAATAATTCTGGGAGGTTGTTCAAACAAAACTGTTGTTGAAAATAAACCAGTTTCAGAAAGCAATGTTAGCACAGAAGTTTCATCAAACAAAGAATTTACATTAGATGAATTAAAGAAATATAATGGTCAAAATGGGAACCCGGCTTATGTGGCGGTTGATGGAGTAGTTTACGATGTAACTCATGCAAAAGGCTGGAGAAACGGAAAACATGAAGGTGGAATAACAGCAGGAAATGATTTGTCAAATGAAATAAATAAATCTCCACATGGAAAAGATGTCCTTAATGGATTGACTATAATTGGAAAACTTAAATAATTTATATTATTATATAAGGAGGATATAATGAACAATAATAAACATTTGATTAGTAATAAAAAAGAAAGAATACGAGTGATGTATTCATTAGGAATTTTTGCATTACTTGCAGGAGCAGTAATTTATCTTATTACACATACTGGAAATCAATCAAGTCTTATAAGTGCTAGAGCATTGAGAAAGATGGGTGGATCAATAGGTGAGCTAGCAGCCTATGGATTTGGTTTTTCAATATCTATGTATGTAATAAGAAGAGTTGTTAAGAGAATAACTTCAAAGGAAATTAAGCAAAAGCTTTTAGTTCTAGCCAGAATCACAAGAGAATGGCATGTTCCTATATCTATTATAGCTTTTGGCATAATAATACTTCATGCATATATTATGCTGTCAAGAGGATTATTTTTAAACCTTCGCTATATATCTGGACTCTTAGCTTTAGGAGTTTTAGGTGTTCAAATTTTATCGGGAATCTTTAGATACAAAAAAATAGGTGTTAAGTTTCATATGGTTACTGGAATAGCATTTATTATATTTATGATTATTCATCTTATGACATAGTACTATAATCGGATTTAAAAACAAGCATTAATCTTATGATTGTTTTTTATTATATAAAAATTATTAAAGTATATAAACATCAAAAAAATCGAAGCCTTTAGCTATTTTCTTTATGTAAACCCAACTTCTAAGATTTAATATAGCTTGGAAAATTAGATGGATATAAATTCTTAACTTAAGCAAGCTATATTTAGCTTAGTAATTCAAATTAAATTTTCACTTCTAGGAGGATTTTTATGGCAACAATAAAAATGATTACTGAAAAAGAAGCTGAAGGCGAAGTAAAATCTATGTTTGAACAAATCAAGCACATATTTGGAGATGAAATACCGTTAACATTTCAGGCAATGGCTAACCATCCTGAGTATATGAAAATAGTAATAGAGAAGCTAAAAACTGTAATGGGTTCTGAAGAACTTGATAAGAAAACAAAACTTGCCATAGCTTTTACTGTGTCCGTAATGAATAACTGTGAAATGTGCATAACTATGTATACTAAGCAGTTAAAAGATGCTGGTTTTACTGACAAACAGATAGTTGAAATAATATCTGTAATAGATCTTGTAGGGTCTATGAATCATTTCAATAATGGTACAATAATAAAACCACATTAGTTTATAAGTATCTCTCACAAAAATCCGCATAACTAAGAAAATTTTAGTATGCGGATTTTTACTGTTTTATAACCATTATTATGCTAATATAATATTTGAAAAGTTGTATTGCAGGAGTTGATATTTTGCTTGATATAAGATTAATAACATTTATTACAGTTGCAAGGATAAAGAGTTTTACAAAAGCTGCGGAGATATTAAATTTAACTCAACCGGCTGTATCTCAGCATATAAAATATCTTGAAGAATATTATGAAGTGGGCTTGATTAAAAAGACAGGAAAGGAAATTGATTTAACAGAAGAAGGATTGATTTTATATAAATATGCTAAGGAATTGGAAATTTTACATAGAAACCTGGAAACAGAAATAAGAAATAAGAGAGGCATACATAAGTCCTATGAGGTCGGAGCTTCAATGACTGTAGGAGGATATGTGCTGCCATATATTCTGGCAGAATATAAAAAAGAACATCCTAATACAGATATACTCCTTCAAGTAAATAATACTGAGGAAATAATAAGTAAATTGCTGAATAGAAAACTTGACTTAGCTTTAGTTGAAGGTAATTTTGATAGAAATAAGTTCAGTTACAAGAAATTTAAAGATGATGAAATGGTGCTTGCTGTTTCAGATAAACATCAATTTGCTAAGAAGGATAAGGTTTCTATTGAAGAAATTTTACTAGGTGAATTGATAATAAGGGAAAAAGGTTCCGGTACAAGAGAAATATTTGAAGATAAGCTGAAAGAATTAGGATATGACATAAATAATTTTAATCCATATATGGAACTTGGAAGTATCTCTGCAATAAAATCTCTGGTAGAAGAGAATTTAGGATATACTATAATTTCAAAAGAAACAATAAAAAGAGAGCTTAAGCAAGGGTGCATAAAGATAGTTGCAATTGAAGGAATACAGATATATAGAGAATTTAATTTCATATATCTTAAAGGAAGCAATGAGGAATTTATCAATGAGTTTATAAAATCTTGTTTTATGAATGAATAAAATTTTAGCTTTATTCATATGAAAACATAGTAAAGGAAGTCTGTTTGGGGAAACAGACTTCCTTTTATATAGGGGTAATTTAAATTTGGGGTTTAACCCATAAAGGATAAATATCAACTAATCAATGTGAAGGATGGGTTAGAAAATTTGACTAGTTGACCATATTTGTATTATAATATCGAATTATGTAGAAAATATGAAGAAAATGCAAAATCTAAAGAAAAATTAATAACTAATAAACCTTCATATGTTCTTCATATTTTATTGGTATAATCCAAACTTAAGCGAAGTAATAGCAGCAGCTTATACAAATTTTGAAAATATTTAAGGAGAAAAGGTGATGAAAAAGAGATTAGGAGTTTTTGCGTTAGTTTTTGCATTAATGGCAGTAATTAGTAATCCAGTATCAGCAGCACCAACATCTGAGCAAGTACAAAGCCAGAAGCAACAGCTTCAGGAGGATAAAAACAAGCTAAAGAATGCGCAAGATAAAAGATTTGAGATAGAACAAACTATAGAGAATTTGGACAACCAAATTGAAGATACTATGAACCAGATTCAAGAAAATAAGAAACAGATTAGCAAAACGCAGGAAGAAATAAAGAATACTGAAAATGAATTGAAAAAATCAGAAGAAGACATAAAATCAGAACAAGACCTTTTTAATAAGAGAATACGTGCAATTTACATAAATGGTGTAGATGGCTATTTAAATATTATACTTGGGTCGAAAGGCTTTAGTGATTTTCTTTCAAGAGTTGAAACCTTAAGAAGCATTGTTGAGTTAGATAAGAAAATAACCTCAAGCATTAAGATAAAGCAGAAGGAACTAGCTGAGAAGAAAGAAACTTTAAACGAACAAAATAGCAAGCTTTTATCACTAAATGATGAAAATGTTAAAAAGATGGACAAACTTAAAGTAAATAAAGATCAACAAAGTAAATTGATTGCTGAAGCAAAAAAACAAGAAAATATATATGCATCAGCAGTAGGTGAATCACAGGCGCAATTAAATGAAACTTTAAAACAAATTGAAGCTATAAGACAAGCTACTCCAAAATATACTCCTTCCAGAGGTGCTGTGTCGGCATCCAGTAATGCCGTAATAGCTTATGCTTCTAATTTCCTAGGCACGCCATATTTGTGGGGTGGAACATCACCATCTGGTTTTGACTGCTCAGGCTTCACTCAATATGTATACAGGCATTTTGGAATATCTTTAGGAAGAACAACCTATGATCAAATAAAAAATGGTTATGCTGTTTCCAGGGATGAACTTCAACCGGGAGATTTGGTCTTCTATGGAAGAGGTGGAAGCCCGACTCACATGGGTATTTACGTAGGAAACGGTATGTATATACATTCGCCAAGAACAGGTGATGTTATAAAAATTTCTTCATATAATAGAGCGGATTATATTACTGCTAGAAGAGTTATGTAAAAAAGAGACAGCTTAGCTGTCTCTTTTTTTATGAAATAATCAAATCTTCATATATTCTTCATAAAATTTAATTATTATGTATTTGTAAATAAATAGAATGCTCAAGTGGGCATAAAGTCATAGGAGGACATAACCATATGAATAAAACTAAAAAAACAACAGCCTTAATTGTTTCTTCCATAATAGTACTGTCGTTAGCAGGCTGCAGCAGAACAGTAACTGGTAGTAAGGAGTCAGATAACGGACTTAAAGCTTTTAATGAAATTGTAAAGGCTTATCCACAAAACAGAGGCTTTCATAATGCACTTCAGCATTGGGGATTCAAGCTGCCTACAGGAGAGAAGTTTGAATGGACAAAAGACATGTCTGCAAACAAGGCGGATTTTGCAATGGTAATGCTTGCGGATCCGTTAGTAAAGGCGGGACTTGACGTTAATAAACTTGATAAAAATGAGTGGTTATATAGTCCGGCAGCAAAGGAAGAAGGACAGGATTTACCAAATAGGCTTGTTAAACCTTATAATGTTAGTGATAAAAAAGTTAAATCTACCGGCTCGGAGGATGCCTTCAGAAGAATACTAAAGGCTGATCCGAGTTTAATAAAGTATCATGAGCAGCAAAAGCACTATAGATTAATTCTTGGGGATGGAAATGAGGTTCAATGGACTGAGAAATTGGGGTTAAACGATGCAGATATAACATTTATACTTAAGGCAGAACCCCTAATAAAAGCTGGATTAGACATAAATAAGCTTGAAGGAACAGGCTGGATATTTAAGAAGGCTGGTAAAGATGATATGGGAGAAAACCCAGATCAAATAGTTAAATCATACAAAATAAGCAAATAATTTATATAATTAGACCCCTCCTCGTATGGGGAGAGGAAATTTATTTATAATACTCTTGTAAAATGTTTATAAATATACTATAGTATAAATATACCCCACCCACCCTGGGTGGGTGGTTAGGAGGGTTGTTATGAACGAGGAACAAAAAAAAGCACTTCAGGCATTAAAAACTTCAAAGGGACAAATTGAAGGCATTATAAAAATGATTGAAGAAGGAAGATACTGTGTTGATGTTTCTAATCAGATTATTGCAGCTCAGGCTCTACTTAAAAAAGCAAATTTACTTATTTTAAAGCAGCATATACATCACTGCGTAAAGGATGCATTTAAACATGATAATGCAGACGAAAAAATAGATGAGGTTATAGATATCTTATCAAAAATGACAGATAGGTGAGGAGGTTAAAGGTCTAAATGACCTTTAACGAGC
>KE993509.1:137788-159425 GCA_000466585.1 Clostridiales bacterium oral taxon 876 str. F0540 | reverse complement strand
TAATTGCTCAGTGCTTCCGACTAAAAGGAGGAAACTAAATGGCAACTAAGTCATTAAAAATAGAAGGAATGACCTGCGCAGCTTGTGCAAAGGCTGTAGAGAGAGCTTCTAAGAAGCTGCAGGGAGTTTCTGAGGCAAGTGTCAATTTTGCAACTGAAAAGCTTAATATAAATTTTGATGAGACAAAAGTGGGCATACCTGATATACAGGCAGCTATTGAAAAAGCAGGCTATAAGGCGGTTGTTGAAGCAAGCAGCAAGACCTTAAAAATTGAAGGCATGACTTGCGCGGCATGTGCTAAAACAGTTGAAAGAGTTACTAAAAAACTTGATGGCGTTATAGAATCTAACGTTAATTTCGCAACAGAAAAACTAAGCATAAGTTATGAGCCTTCTAAGGTTAGAATTTCAGATATAAAGAGAGTTATAGAAAAAGCAGGGTACAAAGCTTTAGAGGAAGAAGTCACAGTAGATGAAGATAAGGAAAAGAAAGAAAAAGAGATAAAGCTTTTATGGAAAAAGTTTATTATTTCAATGATATTTACAATACCACTACTTGCCATTTCTATGGGGCATATGCTTGGAGGAAAACTTGGATATAGTCTTCCAAGCTTTATAGATCCAATGACAAGTCCAAGAACATTTTCACTAGTTCAGCTGGCTTTAGTTATACCAGTTATGATTGCAGGAAATAGATTCTTTAGAGTAGGCTTTAAGTCCCTCGTAAGAAGAAGTCCTAATATGGATTCCTTAATTGCGGTAGGTACCTCAGCTGCATTTCTATATGGAATATTTGCTATAGTACAGATATTCAGCGGCAACATTGATTACGCCTATGATTTATATTTTGAATCTGCCGGGGTTATTATAACTCTTATAACTTTAGGAAAATACCTAGAGTCTGTTACAAAAGGTAAAACTTCCGAAGCTATTAAAAAGCTCATGGGACTTGCGCCTAAGACAGCTATTATTATTAGAGATAATCAGGAAATAGAAATTTCTATTGATGAAGTTGAAGTTGGAGATATTATAGTAGTTAAGCCTGGAGAGAAAATGCCTGTAGACGGCGAAGTAGTTGAAGGAATGACATCAGTTGATGAATCTATGCTTACCGGAGAAAGTATTCCTGTAGAAAAAACTATAGGAGACAAAATAATAGGAGCAAGCATAAACAAAAATGGTGCTATTAAATACAAAGCTACCAGAGTTGGAAAAGATACAGCTTTAGCTCAAATTATAAAGCTCGTTGAGGATGCTCAGGGTTCTAAGGCTCCAATTGCAAAAATGGCTGACATTATATCGGGTTATTTTGTTCCTGTTGTTATGTCAATTGCACTTCTTTCAGCTTTAGGATGGTATTTTATTGGAAGTGAGACAGGAGTATTTGCTCTTACTATATTTATATCAGTTCTTGTTATTGCCTGTCCATGCGCCTTAGGGTTAGCTACTCCAACTGCAATAATGGTTGGTACAGGAAAGGGTGCAGAATATGGTGTGTTAATTAAAAGTGGTGTAGCACTTGAAACAGCTCATAAAATTAAAACCATAGTATTTGATAAAACAGGTACTATAACAGAGGGAAAGCCTAAGGTTACAGATGTTGTAACTGTCAATGGAATAACAGAAGATGAGTTATTGCAGATTGCCGCATCAGCAGAAAAAGGTTCAGAACATCCCCTTGGAGAAGCTATTGTAAAAGGTGCTGAAGAAAAAGAATTAGAATTCAAAAAGCTTGATTTCTTTAAGGCGATACCAGGACATGGTATAGAAGTTAAAATAGATAATAAAAATATCTTGCTTGGAAACAGAAAACTTATGCTTGAAAGTAATATTTCACTGGAAAACTTGGAAGAGACTTCACATAAACTTGCTGGTGAAGGTAAAACTCCAATGTATATAGCTATAGATGAAAAAATAGCAGGAATTATTGCTGTTGCAGATACTGTAAAAGAAAACAGTAAAAAGGCAATAGAACAGCTTCACAAAATGGGAATAGAAGTTGCGATGATTACCGGAGACAACAAGAGGACTGCTGAAGCAATAGCTAAACAGGTAGGTATAGACAGAATTTTGGCTGAAGTTCTTCCTCAAGATAAGGCAAATGAAGTTAAAAAGCTTCAGGCAGAAGGTAAAAAAGTTGCAATGGTTGGAGATGGTATAAATGATGCACCGGCCTTAGCACAAGCAGACATAGGTATTGCTATAGGATCAGGCACAGATGTTGCTATGGAATCAGCAGACATAGTTCTTATGAGAAGCGATTTGATGGACGTACCAACAGCAATTCAGTTAAGCAAGAAGACAATAACAAATATTAAAGAAAATCTATTTTGGGCATTTGGATATAATACTTTAGGCATCCCAGTTGCTATGGGAATACTGTACATTTTTGGCGGACCGCTATTAAATCCAATAATAGCAGCTGCTGCTATGAGCTTTAGTTCAGTATCAGTACTACTAAATGCTTTAAGATTAAAGGGCTTTAAGCCAGCTAGATAACTAGATAAGAATATATCTTCTTATCTAGTTACTAATTATAAATAATAAATATAATGGAGGAGAATAAATATGAAAAAGAAAATATTAGTTGAAGGCATGAGCTGTGGACACTGCGTTAATCATGTTAAGGAGGCATTAAGCGAACTTAATGGAGTAACTAGTGTAGATGTAAATTTAGCTTCTAAAACAGCTATACTTGAAGCAACAGTTGAAGTCAGTGATGCAGATATAAAGGCTGCTATTGATGACGCCGGATATGATGTTGCCGGTATAGAAACACTATAATAAAAAAGGCTTTGGCAATTCGTTTTGCCAAAGCTTTTTTTATTGTTTTTATTGACCAAGATATTTGCTTCTGATTTTTTCTAAGTCGGTGGCTTTTAAATTGTCAACGGCCTCAACTATACCAAGAACACTATTGTCTTTAACAATAGCATAGCCACCAGATTTTTTAGGACTAAATTCAACCTCATTTATACCTTTTTTAGCAGTAAAGGAGGAAACTTTATCTCCTGTATTTGCATCTACTATTGTATATTCGCCTTCAGCGTTGTCAAAGGCATTTAAATCAAAGGTTAATTTAGTACTTGTGCTGCTGCCAGTTACGATAATGAGCGGCTGAAGCTCGTAGCCTTTCCCCTTGAAAGTAGCGCGTTGGATTTTTCCCGCTGATAATGCTTTATTAACTAATACATCTGTAGGAACCTTTGTTAAATCACTGCCATAAATGCTAGATTGAGTAGATGCTCCAGAACCTGAACCATCATCTGCTACAGGACCTGCACAGCAGCTTGGTCCAGTACTTGCTGGAGGTATAGAGGAATCAGATTTTGATGTATCAACTGTATCAAGCTTGTCAGTTACTTTAATTACACCTCTTATCATTCCCATCCAGCAGCTAAAACTTAAGTCTTTATCTCCAGGTGTAAATTCAATAATATTTTCACCTTTCTTTAATTTTTGCTGTTTGTTTAAAGAAGGAATTACAATAGTATTATTACAAGAAGTAATTTGATCTCCGTTTATTATCCATTTAACAGGAACTCCTTTTTGAACGTAAAAAGCGTTAGGGGTGTAGCCATTATTGTTGGCAGTCATAGTTATTGTTTGAACTCCATCTTTAATTGTTGCCTTAGCAATGTTTGAATTAGAAATTCCGCTTGAATTACTTCCTAGAAGGCTCTTTGAACTTGCTAGTGCAGTCATTGGATTAATGTTTATACCTGCTAGTGCAAGACCTCTGTTTCCCATTATAAGACCTAAAACTATTATAAGAACTCCGCTGAATTTAAGTATTTTCTTAGTATAACCTTTGCTTAATATACCTGAAATTGCGCCGAAGGTCAGCATAAGAGGAACAGTTCCGATTGAGAACATAAACATTGATAATGCACCTTTTGCAGCACTTCCGGTTCCAAGAGCAAATAGCTGCATTGTTTGCAGCGGACCACAGGGCATAAGTCCGTTTAAGAGACCTACAATAAATGGAGAACCAGATTTGTTCTTAGCTTTACAGGCTGCATGAGGCAATCTTATTTGAAATTTTCTAAAGGCCTTAAAACCAGCCATATTAAAACCCATCATAATCATGAAAAGACCAGCAAATATTTGAAGACCAGCCTTTGCGGTAAGTGAAAGTGAAAATACTGAACCAAGTGCTCCAATAACTCCTCCGAGGATAGTATAGGAGACAACTCTTCCTATGTTGTAAAAAAGAGCCGGCTTCATAGCTTCAAGCTTATTAGTACTTTCCTTAGATAAGGTCTGAGAAAGCATTATTCCACCGCACATACCAACACAGTGTATGGAAGTCAGAACCCCTACTACAAAAAGAACAGCATAGGACGCATTAGTAAGTTTTGATTCCATATCGAAACCACTGGTTTTTAATCCAAGCAGCACAACCGCTGCTACAACTATTAGAATACCCATGAACTTGTAGTCGTTTGAACTTTGTGTGCTGTATCCTGCCTCTTTTACAGCAGCTTTAATTTTGTTTATGCTGCATAATTCGTCATCAAATTCAACTTCAGCAAACTGACCAGAAAAGCTTGCTTTAACATTTAATACTCCATCTAATTTCTTTATAGCTCTTTCAACTCGATTTTCACAAGAACCACAGGTCATTTCATAAACTTTAATTTTTTCAGTTTTAATACTCATAAATTACTCCTTTCGCTTTCAACCTAGACACTAAGTGATTTTTATACTAATCAACAGCAGCAATTTATAAGCTTGCCTCATTTTAGTGCCTTTTATCATAAAATAAAGTATATAAAATAATTGTGTGGATTTTATGAAGATTGGAGGAAATAAAATGAACAATTAATTAACATAAAATGGAAGGTGTAATTTGTGATGAGCTATTAAAATAATAGTAAAGATAAAAAAACAAAAATGTGGAGAAAACTCTAATACTTTGGTATATTAGTAGAATAATAAAAGTGTTATGATAAGCATATTAGGTTTGGGATATATAAAATAAATTTAGCAAGTTACGGAGGTAATAGTTGATTTGAAATATAAAAAATCTATAGCAGCATTTAGTATTGTAGTTGTTTCAGTTTTAATAATAAGTGTAATATATTCATACTTTCACAGCTTGCATACTATTAATAAAGAAAATTCATATATAATTATAAAAAATGAGTCTTCATTAAACGAAGTAGCAAAACAGTTTAAGAGTAGAGGCATTATAAAATCTAATAATAACTTTCTTGTGTACGCAAGACTGCTTGGAATGAGCAGCGGCATAAAAGAAAGTAAACTTATTATAAAGCCAAATATAAGCTATAAAGAATTGATATCAAAATTACAAAATGGACAATCAGATTTTGCAATAGTAACTATACCGGAAGGTTTTACACTTTATCAAATCAGTGAAAGATTACAAAAGAATTTATCAATAAACAAGGATGATTTCTTAAATATAACAATTAACGATTTGACCTATAATGATTTGATTTCAAAAAGGGATAATACCCATTTTGATTTGGAGGGCTTTTTATACCCAGATACATATTATATACCAGTAGGATATACTGAGAAGGAAGCTGCAAATTTAATGTTTAATAGATTCAAAAGTGTGTTTTCTGATAAATATATTAGTCGAGCAAAGGAACTTGGATTAAGTATTAATCAAGTTATAACTATAGCTTCTTTAATCGAAAAGGAAGCTGCCAATGATAATGAAAGAAGCAGAATTGCAGGTGTTATTTATAATAGGATAAAAAAAGGCATGCCTCTCCAAATTGATGCAGCAGTTATATATGCTATTACTAAAGGTAAAGGTACAATTCAAAAGGTTACTTACGATGATTTAAAAATACAGGATGTATATAATACCTACTTGTATAAAGGATTTCCACCGGGACCAATTGCTTCACCGGGAAAGCCATCAATAGAAGCTGCATTATATCCTGAAGAAAATGATTATTTGTATTATGTAGCTAATGGAAAAGGGCATGTTTTCAGTAAAACTTATGAAGAGCACATGAGCAATGTAAAAAAATATATAAAATAGAAAGAAGGCTGAATATCCCAGCCTTCTTTTTATTTTATTAGAAAGTGGAATATTTACATAAATTAAGGTAAAAATATTTGAATGGCACGTAAATTTTTGTATGGAGGTAGATATGAAAGTAGGATTTCCAAAGGGTTTTTTATACTTCAAGTATTATCCTTTTTTCAAGAACTTTTTCAATGAACTTGGAGCTGAAATTATTACTTCAGAGGATACAAACAAGAAAATATTAGATGAAGGTGTTAAATATTGTGTGGATGAAGCTTGTCTTCCTATAAAAATATTTCATGGACATGTTGCTTCGTTAAGAAATAAGTGTGATGTTATGTTGATACCCAGAATAATGCAAATCAGAAAAAGAGAGTACATATGTCCCAAGTTTTGCGGGCTTCCTGAAATGATCTTAAATACTATACCTGATGTGCCAAGAGCAATAACAGCTCCTTTTTATGCTGTTTCAGAAAGTAAATTATACAGCTTTGCAATGGAAGCCGGTCAAGAAATTACAAGCAGCAAGACAGCAATCAAAAGAGCCTTCAAAACAGCAATATTTGAACAAAATAAATTTAAAACAAGAATAAAAAATGAGAATTATAGTATCAATGTTGCCTTAGTAGGGCATCCGTATAATCTTTATGACAATTTTATTAATATGAATTTAGTAAAAAAACTAAACAATCTCGGCGTTGGGGTAATTACAGAGGAAAGCATTAATGATGAACTAATAGACAACGAAGTAAAAAAGCTTTATAAAAGGCCTTTTTGGACTTTTGCAAGAAATTCTTATGGCTTTGCTGTTCATTCACATAAAAATAAATTAGTTGATGGAATTATATATATATCTTCCTTTGCCTGTGGAATAGACTCTGTAATAGTGGAGCTTATAAAGGATAATATAGGTGAGTCTCCATTTATGATATTAAAGGTTGATGAGCATACAGGAGAGGCTGGTCTAGATACAAGAATAGAGGCTTTTGTGGATATGCTTGAAAGGAGGGTATTAATTGAAAATAACACTTCCTCACTTGGGTAATGTATATTTAGCTGCAAAGGCGTTATTTGATGGACTTAATATAGACTATGTTATACCGCCATTAAACAGCAATTCTTCACTGGAAATCGGTTCTTTTTATTCACCGGAAGAAATATGCCTTCCTTTTAAAATAATGATAGGAAACTATATTCAAGCAATTGAACAAGGCGCCGACACTGTAATTCTTACAGGAAGCTGCGGACCCTGCAGGTTTGGCGAGTACTGTGAAATGCAGATGAATTTATTAAAAAAGCTGGGTCATGAGCTCGAATTTATAGTAATAGATTCGCCGGGAGATATAGGTATTAAGGAATTATATAATAGAATAAATAAAATATCATTAAGCAGTAATCTGACTAAATATGAGCAGATTAAAGCTTTATTTAATGCTGTAAAGGTTATGAACCTAATAGATGAAATCGAAGCAAGAGCGCATTATCTTGCGGGATACGAAAAAATAAAAGGTGAATGTAAAAGAATATTGAACAGCGCTAAACGAGATGCATTAAATTACAATGATCCTAATGAAATTATTAAATTGCTAACTAATTATAAAAACAAGATAAATAGTATAGAAATAAATACAAATATAAATCCAATAAAAATTGCTATAATCGGTGAAATATATACTATAATTGAGCCTTTTTCAAATTTATTTATTGAAGAAAAGCTTATGGACTATGGGGTTTCAACAAAAAGAAGATTAACTCCAAGCTGGTGGGTAAAAAATACGGTTTTAGTGCCAACTAAGCTGAACTCACTTGACATAAAAAGGGGAGCAAAAGAATATCTTTCCCATCAAATCGGAGGTCATGCAAGAGAATGTGTAGGGGAAGCGGTTTTAGCCTATGAAGAAGGTTTTGATGGAGCTATTCAAATTTTCCCTATGGGGTGTATGCCCGAAATTGTTTCAAAGGCCATTCTTCCGCAAGTTTCCAAGGATAAGAATTTTCCTATTATGTCTCTTGTTGTAGATGAGATGACAGGGGAAGCCGGTTATGTTACAAGGATAGAAGCTTTTGTGGACTTACTTGAGAGGAGACGATACAATGCATTATCTAGGTGTTGATGTTGGATCAGTAAGTACTGATCTTGTTCTTTTAGATGAGAAGATGAATGTAACTGAAAAACTTTATTTAAGAACAAAAGGAAGACCTATAAAGGCTATTCAAGAGGGATTTAAAATTTTAAAAGCCAAATATGGAGAAATAGAAATTGGTGCTGCCGGTACTACCGGGAGCGGCAGACACATTGCATCAACTTTAATTGGAGGAGATGCAGTTAAAAATGAGATAACAGCCCATGCAGTGGCAGCTCTTGAAATTGATAAAGAAGTTAGAACTATTATTGAAATCGGAGGACAGGACTCCAAGATTATAATTTTAAATAACGGGGTGGTTACTGACTTTGCAATGAATACTGTTTGCGCAGCGGGTACAGGATCGTTCCTTGACAGACAGGCTGAAAGATTAGATATTCCTATAGAAAAATTTGGTGACTATGCATTGATGGCCAATACTTCTGTAAGAATTGCAGGACGCTGTGCAGTATTTGCTGAATCTGATATGATACATAAACAACAGCTTGGTTATAATGAAGCCGATATAATAAGAGGGCTTTGCGATGCTTTGGTTAGAAATTATCTCAATAATATAGGAAAAGGCAAGGACATAGCACCTAAAGTTTTCTTTCAGGGCGGGGTTGCAGCTAATAGAGGCATGAAAGCTGCTTTTGAAAATGCTTTAGGTTTTGAAGTAATAGTACCTGAGCATTATAATATGATGGGTGCTATAGGGGCTGCAATTATTGCGAGATCAGCAGCAGAAAAGGCAGGAAGAACTAAGTTTAAAGGCTTTAATTTGGCAGATAGCAAATTTGTTTCTAAAAGCTTTGAGTGTGAAGGTTGCTCTAATAAATGTGAAGTAGTTAAAATTCATGAGAATGACAATGAAGTTGGGTGTTTTGGAGACAGATGCGGAAAATGGAGCAGTAAGATTGCAATTTAAAAATTAATATCCTAGGCGTCTAAAAAAAGTGATATCTTAATAGGTATCGCTTTTTTAGTATATGGCTAAACCTTATAAGCAGTATCTTTCTAAATTAATCACAAAAATTTAAAAAAATTACTTCTAAAAATAAAGAATAGGGGATATAATATATACGAACTGATGTTCTAGATGGAAAAAATAATTCTTTTTTAGGGATGATGTTTTATGGGTAGATTAATATTTCATATTGATGTCAATAGTGCGTATTTATCTTGGGAAGCTGCCTATAGGCTGCAGCAGGGTGAAAAAATTGATTTAAGAGAAATACCTTCTATAGTTGGGGGAGATGAAGAAAGCAGGCATGGCATAGTCCTGGCAAAATCAATACCGGCAAAAAAATATAAAATTCAAACAGGCGAGACTCTTTATAATGCAAGAATAAAGTGTCCTGACATTATGATAGTACCTCCTAGGTACTGGCTATATATGCAGTGCAGCAATGCACTGAACAATATACTTCAGGAGTACACACCCAACATTCAAAGATTTTCTGTAGATGAGAGCTTTTTAGACTTTTCTAATATGGAAAATTTATATCCGGATTATATGGTTTTAGCTGAAACAATAAAAGAGAGGATAAAGAAAGAACTGGGCTTCACTGTAAACATAGGTATTTCAAATAATAAATTGTTAGCAAAGGTTGCTTCAGATTTAAAAAAGCCTGATAGGATACATACTTTATTTCCTAATGAGATAAAGGAAAAAATGTGGGTACTTCCTGTAGAGGACCTATTTATGGTTGGAAGAGCCACAGTACCTAAATTACATAATTTAAATATATTTACTATCGGAGATTTAGCAAACTACGATATAAATGCTTTAAAGAAAGGCTTGAAAAGTCATGGTGTGCTTATATGGAACTATGCCAATGGAATTGATAATTCAGAAGTTAGAAAAAGTAATTATATAGAGATGAAAGGTATGGGGAATTCAACTACTACAGCTTTTAATGTGGAGGATAAGGAGACAGCTTATAAAGTATTATTATCTTTATGTGAAACTGTTGGAATGAGGCTTAGGGATTCTAAAAATTGCTGTAAAGTAATAAGTATTTCCCTTAGAGGTACAGATATGGGGTTTTACTCAAGACAAAAGAAGCTGGATTCGCCAACAGATTCTACAAGAAAAATATACGAAATGTGCACTTATTTGTTTGATGATGCATGGAGAGGATTGCCCTTAAGACACCTTGGAGTTCATGTCACAGATCTTTGTAATAATGACTATTACCAATATTCCCTATTAGATACCTTTGATTATGATAAAGACAGAAGAATAAATAAAGCAATTGACGATATAAGGCTAAAATACGGCAGGGATGCAGTTTACAGGTCTTGCTTTGTAAATTCAGGTTTAAGATGCATGTGTGGAGGAGTAGGAGAAGAAGACTATCAAATTATGAGTTCGATTTTATAAATAATGAACAGTATAAAAAATAACAAATATAACTTATGTGAAATAAGAACTAGTATAAGCCGGACTAGTTCTTATTTGTTATAGGTAACATTATTTAGAAATGACACGATAAAAGTGGTTCCTTCATCAACTTTACTTTCTACATATATTTTTCCTCCATGGGCCTCAACAAAAGCTTTTGTTATAGTAAGACCAATACCAGAACCACCTGTATTTTTATTACGAGATAAATCAGTACGATAAAAACGTTCAAAAATATAAGGCAAATCTTTCTCAGGTATTCCTATACCATTATCAATCACTTTAATTATAATATTTTGTTTTTCCTTTTGCAGTAATACATGAACTTTTCCATTAGGTTTGAGATACTTATAAGAATTTGAAATTAGGTTATTCATAATTTGCTTGAACTTATCTTTATCTATTATTGCTATTATTCCCGGTGCTATGCTGCTGGATAATTCATAGTTTTTCTTAATGTAAAGCGGCTTAAATGTGTCGATAATCTTTTCTAATTCGTCTGATAAATTGATGGTGCTTTTGGTTAAGTTAAGATTACTCTGTTCCAGCTTTGCCAGGTTGCGAAGGTTATCAACCATCTTTGTCAGCCGTTCAATCTCTTCATAAAAAGTTTCAAATCGTTCGTTGGTAGGCTCCCAAACGCCGTCCATAAATGCTTCTACATGTGTTTTTAATGTAGTTAGTGGAGTTCTGAGCTCATGCGCCATATCAGAAGTCAATCTTTTCCTAAGCATCTCTTGATTATTTAAGGTTTCTGCTAAGTAATTAATAGAATTAGAAAGCTCATCTATCTCTTTTGTGGAGGTGTTTATATTTGCTCGTACTTCTAAATCTCCAGTTCTCATCTTGTTTGCCGTCTCAGTTATTTTAACAAGGGGTCTTGAAAGCTGTCTTGAGATAATGACGCTAATAATAAATCCAAAAAATAACGCTGCAATAGCTGATAACATAAAAGAGTGATTGAGAGTTCTTAAAAAAGTAACTGAAGCAGAAGATAAATAAGAGGTTCCAAAGTAGCCTATTACTATAGTTCCTATATTTTTATTATTAGCAACTAAAGGATATTTGTTTTCAGTATATTCTCCTATATTCATTCCGGAAAAGCCATTCATCATACCACCCATCATGTTACCCATCATACTGCTGTGCTGCAAATAAGAATTTCCAGAGGAATATAAGATGTTGTTGTTTAAATCATGTACTTCTATATATAATTCTTGAAGCTGAGCATATCTTTGAATTTCTTGAGTACTTGCACTTGAAGGATTTTGTTCAGTACTATATAAATCATTAATAATTTTTATGGCATTATCTACTTTTGTTTTATGTTCATCAACTAAATATTTTTTGAACTCTTTTCCTACAGTGTAATTTGATATAAAGCTTGCTAAAATAATGGAACCTAAAACTGCAGAAAGAAAGCCTAGGGATAACTTTTTCATCAAAGATAATTTCATTTTTTCCTCCTTTTAGTCGGAAGCACTGAACAATTAAAGATTACTCACTTCCGTTCGCTAATTGCTCGTTAAAGCCCATTTAGGTCTTTAACCTCCTTTATAGGCTTTGAATTTCAGATAAACCTGACATGAATTTATAACCCATTCCATAGACGGTTATTATATATCTTTGTTCCTTAGGATTATCTTCTATTTTTTGGCGGATATTTTTTATATATGTGTCAACTGTTCGATCAAAGCCTTCATAATCTATTCCAAAAGCTTTATCTACCAATTGTTCCCGTGAAAATACTTGACCTGGATTAGTTAAGAGTATCGTTAAAACTTTAAATTCATTAGTTGTCAAACTTACGGGCGTACCTTGTTTTTTAACGATCATTTTATTAATATCTATCTCCAAATCTCCATTATTAAAGCTTAAAATATCAGCCATAGGGGTAATATCTCTATAAGATCTTCTAAGCAAGGCTCTAACCCTTACTACAAGCTCTCGAACACTGAAGGGTTTAGTTAAATAGTCATCTGCACCTATAGATATTCCTTCTATTTTATTATCTTCGTCTACTTTTGCAGTAAGCATAATGATTGGTAAGCTTGAGACAGCTCTAATTTTGCGGCATACTTCTTCGCCAGTGACCTTCGGAAGCATTAAATCTAGAACTATAAGATGTATAGTCTCTTTACTAAATATTTTAAGTGCAGTATTGCCATCCATAGCTGTAATTACTTCAAAACCTTCTTTTTCAAGATAAGCTTTAACTACGTCAACTATGTTCTGCTCATCATCTACAACTAATATTTTAAATACATTATTCATGTATATCACCTCAAAACCTTTATAATTGCGATTATATTATAATTTATATATATTAAAAAAACTAGGGAGCTTGCTCTCTAGTTTTTTTGTGAAAGAATAGTTTTCCTTCTCAAATATTCTTCTTCACTCATTTCTCCTCTAGCGAATTTTTCGTCAATTATTCTCAGGCTGTCATTAGATTTTTTATTAGAATAATTTTTAAATAGTTTAAAAGCAAGAACTATCAGTCCGATAAATATTAACAATCTAAAGCCCATTGCCAAGAACATCCATCCATAGCCTATGGAACCTGACGGCCCAAAGCCGTATCCTCTGAAACCTCCAAAACCACCACAAAACATAATTAAAATCCTCCTTTTTCATAGTGAAATTTACTTCTATGTGATTAATTATAATGAGTGATTGTGGAGCAATTATGAAGAAAATAAAATTATATTTCTTTCTAAGTTTTCAACGGTTCTTTCATTATGAACATTACCGGTGTTCAAAGTTGATTTAGGCTCGATAAATATTACAGGGGCTTCTTCTTCGGCTATCGGAAGATGTTCTACCCCTTTTGGAACTACAGTATCTATCAAAAAGGTTTAATTTTTCACTAATATTATCCATATCCATATGTATTTACTACTAACAAATTTAAGACTTATAAAGAATATTATATTTAAAATATAAAATTTGATCTGATGTTATATTTTATAAATACTTTCACTTTTGAAATTATTTATGCACAGTTGCAGAGTAATATTTATATTATAATATTACAATATATAAATATAGTGTTTAAAATATTAAAAATTGGAGGAGAAAAAATGGATTTTTTAAATGGAATTATAGATGGAGCAGATAGTAAATCTAAGGATATTATACTAGGTATACTTATTCTGTTTTTAGTTTTAGGATCTGAGAAAAATATAGGCTTTAATTTTCTTAATAATGGCAATGGCAAGAGAAAAACACATCATCGCAAATATAGAGAAAATACCTGTAATAGTCAAGGTGGATGAAGTTTAGGATAAGATCCAAGGTTTTGGATTTGTAAATGAAATTAGATAGAAGTTAGTCATAAAGTACTAATTTTGGGCAATATCAAAATAAAAAACTACAACAATGAAATTATAGGTCATCATTGTTGTAGTTTCTTTACTTCTAAGTTATTTTTTCAACTGATGTTTCCAGGACATAAGACCTTTGTTAAGATGATAAACTTGTGTAAAATTACTTTTTACAAGTGCTCTCACTGCAGATGGGCTTCTTCCGCCTGATGCACAGTGTACAAGAATAGGCGTATCTTTATATTTTTCTAGCTCTTTAATTCTTGCAGATATCAGCTGAATGGGTATGTTCTTAGCTTTAGGTATATGACCTGACTCAAATTCACCTTTAGTTCTTACATCAAGAATAACCGTATTTTTATTTTCATTTATTAATTTATAGGCTTCATCAGCATTAACATTTGTCACATTTTTATTATTAAACATAAAAAATCTTTTTCTAAGCATTGTGAAGATAATGAAAGCGACTAATAACCACCATATTACGTTTTGCAAAATATCACCTCTACATTTTATTGATATATTTATATATTACAATATAATAGTAGCATATAACAAACCAAGAGTAAACCCCTATGGGGTATAATCTTAATTTAAGATTTGGTATAGTATGGTGATTGATTATTAGTAGTTTCCTTATTGTATTATTTGCATTCATAAAAAATAATTAGAAAAATACAGTAGGATGAATACTAGTCTTGATTTGAAAATTATATAAATATACATTTTAATTATAATAAAGAAGAGTATATTAAAATAAAGGAGAGGTTGCTATGGAAAGATATAAGGCTATATTTCATATAAATGAATCTGAAAAATGGAGTACAGTATTGGCCAATGTAAATAATTTAATTAAAGATTTGGGAAGAGATAATGTAATTGTTGAGATAGTTGCTAATGGCTATGCAGTTATTGATTATGTGCTAGAAAATAATGGATACAATGAAACTATAAATAAAATGACATCAACTTACAAGTTAGGAGTGCGCTTTATAGCTTGCAGAAATTCATTAGTTGGAAATAAAATTGATGAAGAGTCGCTTCCAAGTTTTGTTACAGTAGTTTCTTCAGGTGTTAGTGAACTTATTAAAAAGCAGTCAGAAGGATATGCATACATTAAGCCATAAGTATAATCGTTTAAAGAAAACACCATAAAAGTAATGAGATTATTAGCAGTGTAAGTATAAATTAAAGTGGTTAGTACAATATAATTAGTGAGAATTATATAATCTAGGAGGAATAAACAATGAATGTTATAGTTTACACAACACCAACCTGACCATGGTGCAGAGTGGTAAAGGATTACCTAAAGTCAAATAATATATCATTTACTGAAAAGGATGTTTCTAGAGATGAAACGGCAGCTATGGAAATGATTAATAACTCTGGTCAAAGAGGTGTACCCGTAATAGATATTAACGGAAATATTGTTGTTGGCTTTGACCAGGAGAGCATTGATAGAATATTAGGGTTATAGGATGGTTCATGAGGGAAAGTTGATAATTTTTAGCTTTCCTTTTAATTTTAGGTTGCTATTTATGCTCACTTAAGTTTTTGTTACTTTCAAAGACATGATGTTGACAAAAGTTAAATCTAGAATTAATATAAGCATATAATTAGATTCTTATATTAAATTGGAGTTGATATATTATGGATTTCATAGATTCAAAGGAAACTATTGAAGAATTAATAAATAGTAATAAAATGATACTTTTATATTTTGGAAGTGACAGCTGCAATGTATGCAATGTTATGAAACCGAAGGTTGAAGAATTATTAAAGGATTATCCTAAAATTAAAAGTTATCAAGTAGATGTAGAAAAATCATTGGAAATTTCAGCGGCATACAATATATTTACTATTCCGGCTGTTCTTGTTTTTATCGAGGGTAAGGAAATTATTAGAGAAGCAAGACATATAAGCATGCAGGATATAGATAGTAAGATAAATAGATTCTATAACATGATATTTGAGGAATAGTTAAGATAATAATATATGTTTTTTACTATTGACAAAATAAAAGTATAAGCATAGTATAAGTATATAAGAAAGTGCTAATATTATTTAGTGATTAAGGAGGAAAAATTATGTTTCCATTTATGCAAAGACCTATGGTAAAATCAATCGATGTTAATGAAATAGATAGCTTAATAGGTAAAATAGACTTAATAGATATAAGAGAAACTTATGAGTATAAAGGTGGACATTTGCCAACAGCTAAGAATATTCCAATGGATACAATATTAGAGTCTCCTGGGAGTTATCTTGATAAATCAAAGGAATATCATATTATATGCCACTCTGGTTCAAGAAGCTCAATGACCTGTGGGATTTTAAAGGAACACGGATTTAATATAATTAATGTAGCAGGCGGCACTGGGAGATATAGAGGAAAATTAGAAAGATAAGATATACAGAGTTAGAAAGTTTTAAAAATGACATGGATTTCAGAATTGGTGCGTCTATTTATTGAAAAAGTATTTGAAATATTAATTAATGAAAGATATAAACCGCAGAAAATTTAATAGTTTTCTACGGTTTATTTTTTTAAATTTTCTATTTGATATTATTTATATAACTTTTCATGTTTTCTAATGTCATGGAACCAATATGTTTAGCTACTACATTTCCTTCTTTATCTATAAAATATGAAGTAGGTATTGAAACAATTTGATATTTGATTGCAGCATCATTATCTGGATCTAATAATACTGGGAAACTATATTTGTTGTTTTTTATAAAATTTTGTACTGTAGTATTATCTTCAGCTAAGTTAACTGCTAATATAACTAAATCAGAATCTTTTGTCTCCTGATAAAGCCTTTCAATATCAGGCATTTCAGCCTTACATGGAGGACACCAACTTGCCCAGAAGTTTAGGAATACTTTCTTCCCCTTGTAGTCACTTAATGAAACTTCTTTGCCATTTAAATCTTTAATTTTAAAGTCAGAAGCTTTAACTTTAGCATCTTCAGAGGTAGTTTTATTGGTAGAAGCAGTATTATTACTGTATTGCTTTAATGTGAAACTGTTAGCAGTTGAAGTTTGATTTTGAGAAGAAGCAGTGTTTTGCTTATCAGTTATAGCTGCAGGGCTCTTACTGAGTGATTTATTATAATTATAAACTGTATATGTTGAACCACCTATCATAACCAATAATCCTAAAGCTATTAATGTCTTTTTCATGTAAATCTCTCCTTTTACTAGAAGTTGATAAAATTTAAGTATTGACTTAAAATACTTATTTTATTTGTATATATTAAAACTCCCATCGCAATCATTAATATTCCACTTATCGCAGAGATTATCTTTAAGTATTTTCCTAAATTTCTTATCCTTGCTGATAAGTTGTCAATTGCTAAAGCTGTTAAAATAAACGGCACAGCAAGACCTAAAGAATAGAAAACTAGAAGCAAAATTCCCTTGTTTATGGTTTCCATGCTGCTTGCATAAACAAGAATGGATGACAATATTGGTCCAACACAAGGTGTCCAGCCGGCAGCAAAAGCCATACCCATAAAGAAAGAACCAAAAGTACCATTTGTTTTGCTAAATGAAAGAAATCTTTTCTCACGATAAAGCAATTTAATTCTCAATATTCCTGTTGTATGTAATCCAAAAATAAATATTAAAGCTCCTGAAGTCTTTCTGAATATTTCTTGATTCTTAATAAAAACTTTTCCTAGCGAGGTAATAGAAGCTCCCATTATGATAAATATCAGAGAAAAACCAATAACAAATCCAAAAGATTTGTAAAGAACATATAGATTAGATTTCTTACTTTTAATCTCTCCAATGGTTGTACCTGTAATATAACTTACATAAGCAGGAACAAGGGGCAAAACACAAGGAGAAAGAAAAGATAATAACCCTGCAGAAAATGCTAATATAAAAGATACATTGTTCAATATATCACCGTCCCTTTGATTATATGCTTAATGATATTTTATATTAAATAATATTAGGTATTATAGTGATATTATACCATAATAGCTATATTATTATATTTTCATATTTAAATATAGGCGTATGATACCATGAAATTGAATAGAGGTAAAGATTTTTTAATGTTAGGATTATGTAAAAAAACACATAATCATAATTGTAACTTTGCTTATTTTAAAAAACTAATATAAAATTGTACTGCATACCATACACGGGTATATAAATAGAAGTGTATCATCTCTACTAAGATATTGACGAATTTAAAAGAAAGTAGTATTATACACATATACCTAGTGAGGGTATATGTTTTTGGCTTATTTAATACAAAGGTTTCAGATATGACTTTATGTTTCTAAAATAAGGAGGAAAAGATTATGGCAATTAGTATTAATCAATCAAATTTTAATGAGGTAATAAACAGAGATATACCCGTTGTGGTAGATTTTTGGGCAGCATGGTGCGGACCTTGTAAAATGCTTGGGCCGGTTATAGAGGAAATTGCAAATGAACTAGAAGGCAAAGCGGTGGTCGGAAAGGTAAATGTTGATGAAAATCAAGATTTAGCAATGAAATATAAAGTGTTTAGTATACCGACAGTTTTAGTATTTAAGAACGGGCAGGTTATTGATCAATTTGTTGGATTTATGCCAAAAGCTGCTATTATGGATAAACTTGAAAAACACATATAACTATAATTGAAAGAGTCAAATATATTTAGTTTAATAAAGTATTGCGCTTACGAGGTGGATGATAAGATGAGCGAAAGATATGATTTAGCTATTGTAGGAAGCGGTCCTGCAGGAGTAACAGCAGCAATTAATGCTAAAATCAGAAATAAAAAGATAATAATTTTCGGTTACGAAAACTTAAGCAATAAGTTATACCTTGCACCTAAGATAAATAATTATGTTGGTTTTTATGGAATCAGCGGCAAGGATCTAACTGAAAAGTTTAAGGAACATTTAGCTGAAATGGATATTCAAGTAACCTATGAAAGAGTAGACAGTATTTATGCCATGGGAGAATATTATGCTTTAATGGTTAACGATAAAACTTATGAGGCTTCATCTTTAATTTTAGCCACAGGAGTTTCCTTTGGAAAGCCATTTAAAGGTGAAAGTGAGTTCCTTGGAAGAGGGGTTGGATACTGTGCAACCTGCGATGCCCCACTATATAAAAACAAGACAGTTACTATAATAGGTTATAATAAAGAATCCATGGAAGAAGCAAACTATGTTAGCGAACTAGCTTCTAAGGTTTATTTTATACCGATGTTTAAGGGTGATTATGATTTAAATGAGAATATAGAAATCGTAAATGATAGGCCTGTAGAAATAATTGGCGATAATCATGTTAATAAAGTTATATTAAAAAATGTTGAACTGGAAACAGATGGAGTATTTATTTTAAGAGATAATATATCACCGGATCAGCTTGTACCTGGACTTTTAGTTGAAGATGGTCATATTAAGGTAAATAGAGATATGGAAACCAATCTTCCTGGATGCTATGCAGCAGGTGACGCTACCGGAAGGCCATATCAGTATCTAAAGTCCATGGGTGAAGGTCAGGTAGCAGCTTTGAATTCAGTTTCTTATTTAGATAGACTATCTCGACAAAAATAATACTATATCTTTTCTATCAAAAATCGGTAACATATAAATAATGTTTCCGATTTTTTGTTATTCTATTTTTAAGAGAGTGTCAATTCATTATGCACTGTTATTGCTATAAAATAATTAGAAGCAGCTTTGAATAGTATAATAAGAAAACAAAAATTTATTACTTTTCTGTTTAATTAGGCATTTTTAGCTATATAAGTTATAATATAAATGTAAAAACTTTCAAAGAGGTGGTAAATTGAATCCAGTAGCATTTAATTTATTTGGTCTGCCTATAAGATGGTATGGAATACTTATTGCTAGCGGTATGATGCTTGGAATGATACTAGCACAATACACCTGCAAGTATAGAGATATTGATTATGATACATTCATAAATACTATCTTATTAGCACTGCCATTAGGCATTATAGGTGCAAGACTATATTATGTATTATTTGAATTTGACTATTACAAAAATAATATAGGCCAAATTCTAAACATCAGACAGGGTGGTTTGGCTATACACGGAGGTTTAATAGCTGGTATACTGACTGCATTTCTCTACCTAAGACATAAAAAAATAAATTTTTTTAAATTAGGTGATGTTGCTGTTCCATCTATTATACTTGCTCAGGCAATGGGAAGATGGGGAAACTTTTTTAATCAAGAGGCCCACGGGGGACCAGTAAGCTATGATTTTATAAAACATTTTCCTCAGTTTATTCAAAAGGGAATGTTTATAGAAGGCATCTATTATCAGCCAACTTTCCTATATGAGTCTATATGGAATATTTGTGTGTTTGTTATTCTTCTCTTAATCTTAAAGAAAAGCAAGAAAATAGGAATAGTATTTTTCACATATGTGGGTTTATATTCTATTGGTAGGTTTTTTATAGAAGGACTAAGAACTGATAGCTTAATGCTTGGAAATATAAGAATAGCTCAGCTTGTCAGTCTATCTGGAGTTGTATTGTGGATTTTAGCATTAGCTTATTATTATTTCAAAAATAAAATAAGGCGAGATAATTAATTTTTTTATAATAACTTATGACCAATTTGGTTATAAGTTATTATGCCTCTTATAAAATAAATAATTCAAAATTGAGGTATAACTATAATGTTTAGGATAATAGAAGAACTTCAGCAAGATAGAAAAATGATTTTTAGTTTAATTCAGAAGAAAGGACCATTAACTAAACGGGATATTCAACATTTAACTAAACTAAAACTTACTACATTAAACAGAATAATAAGCGATTTAATTTTTAAAGAACTAATTATTGAAGAGTCTATGGGAGAATCTACTGGTGGCAGAAAACCTGCACTATACAATGTAAACTCATCAAAGTTTTATAGCATAGGCATTGACATATCAAGAACTTATACCCAAATTGTACTTACAAATTTAAAGATGCAGATTATAAAAGAGAAAAGATTTTCAGGAGAAGATTGGTATTCATCTGAGGATTTAGTAGAACGTATTGTAGAAGTTATTAAGGGTTTCTTATATGCAATCAATATAACAAGCGACTATTTGTTAGGAGTTGGTGTGGGAGTAATAGGGCCCTTAGAAAGAGAAAAAGAAACGGAAACAAGCTATATAAATATGGAAAAAGCAAGTTTTAAATCCAAGCTTATGAAAGAGAGTTTAGAAAGCAGACTAGGACTACCTGTAATTATTGATAACGGTGCTAATTGTGCAGTATTGGGAGAGTATTTCTATGGGCTTGGAAAAGGATATAACAATATTGCTTATTTTAATTGTGGAATGGGTATCAGAACAGGAGTTATAACTTCGGGAAAAATAATTAGGGCAATAAATGATAGAGAAGATGCCTTTGGACACATGGTTATAAGTATTGATGGAAGGGAATGCTATTGTGGAAACTGTGGATGCGTGGAAAGCTATTCGTCCATATATTCAATTGTAAAGGAATTTAAAAGTAAATTTAAAAGATATAATAAAAGCTCCACAGAAAATTACTTGGATTCTATTGACTATAAGGAGGTTTTTAATTTAGCTAATGAAGGTGAGCAAATATCGAAAGCAGTAGTAAGTAATTCGGCTATTGTTTTTGGAACGGCACTTGCCAATTATATAAACCTTCTTAATCCGCAATTAGTGATTTTAAGCGGACCAACAATATATAACTCAAATATTTTTTATAAGCTTTCTACAGAAGTGGCTATTAAAAAAATTAATGCAGCAAATGCAAATATTAA
>KE993509.1:0-137688 GCA_000466585.1 Clostridiales bacterium oral taxon 876 str. F0540 | reverse complement strand
TTAATGCAGCAAATGCAAATATTAAATTTAGTAAGGGTGGATATTTTAAGGAATATACTATGGCTGTCGGAGCAGCGGCTATGGTAATAGAAGCTTATATTTCACCTTAAATAGAAAGGAGACAACAATGACGGTATTAACTATACAAATATTAATCTTATCAATAGCAGCAGGAATTTTTGGCTCAATTTTAGGCTTAGGCGGCGGAATTATTATTACCCCAGCCTTAACATTGTTATTTGGAATTGATATTAAATACGCAATTGGTGCCAGCATAGTTTCGGTAATTGCTACTTCCAGCGGTGCAGCAATAGCATATATAAAGGATAAAATAACAAATATAAGAATTGGAATGTTTTTAGAGATAGCAACCACTATTGGTGCTATTACAGGTGCATTTATAAGCGGTTTAATAGACTCAAAATATCTTTATGTTATATTTGGAGTTCTTCTCCTTTATTCCGCAGTTGCAATGCTTAAAAAGAAAGGACAGGAACTGCCTAAAGATGTAAAAACGCACCCAATGGCAGAAAAGTTAAGCTTAAATGGGGAGTATTATGATAAGGTGTTAAAACAACAGGTAAGCTATAATGTTGACGGAGTATATGGCGGATTCAGTATGATGTATGTAGCCGGCGTAATATCAGGACTTCTTGGAATAGGCAGCGGAATATTTAAAGTTATGGCTATGGATTTGTTTATGAAACTTCCTCTTAAGGTTTCCAGTGCTACGAGTAACTTTATGATAGGTGTTACAGCTGCGGCAAGTGCAGGAGTTTACTTATTAAGAGGAAATATAGATCCTAAAATAGCTGCTCCGGTTGCTTTAGGTGTATTAATAGGTGCCACAATAGGTACAAAAATTATGCAAAATTTAAGAAGCAAGACTATTAGAATGATTTTTATACCGGTATTGGTGTTTGTATCAATACAGATGATTGTGAAGGGCTTTAAATTATAAATTAGTACATATACATCATAATGAATTCTAGGAGGGATATAATGAATGAAGAAAATAACAGTAAAATAGAAGAGATGGAGATAGTTATAAGTAATTTTCTTAGAATTGGTGTTGTTTTAAGCGCAATAATTGTCTTTATTGGGCTTTTAATGTTTTTAGTTTCAGGAAAAAGTGGATATAGTGGGGATTACTTTCCAACTACACCAACAGAAATATTTAATGGCGTGCTTCTTTTAAAACCTTATGCCATTATACTTTTAGGCTTAATAATATTAATATTGACACCGGTGTTTAGAGTTGGTGTGTCAATTTTAGTATTTGTAAAGGAAAAGGATTTTTTGTATGTTAAAATTACCTCATTTGTTTTTCTAATTCTGATAGTTAGTTTTATCTTGGGTAAAGTGGAATGAAAATTAATATTCAATCATCATCGCTTTCTATATAATAGACACATAATTTAATCTTAAGTATCTGAAATCCCAGTGAAAGGACTGATTAAATTATAGGATGTAAGTAATGCAGATGACAAGCATGACGCTGTATCAAACCTAATAAGAGACTACTAAGGAGCTTATAGAAAGAGTAAGAAGAAAGCTTACATCCGTATAGGAAGCATAGTATTGATATTTTTAAAGTTATATGAGTAAAGCACAGTTCTGAGACATTAAGCTCAGAACTTTTAATTTTTATTTTAAAATTTTATGTTTGAAAAATTGGAAACTTTACTGAACTCAATTCGTATAAATAAGGAGGAGGGGTCGAGATGAAGAAATTTATAATAATATTGTTACTATCATCTATCGTAATTTCAGCTTCAGGCTGTGCAAAGAGCCAAGTTAAGCCACTAGAGAAACTAGATACACCATCAATAACCACTAAAAAACCTGTAACAAGCCAATATCAACCACAAGATAAATTATCAGACAAGTATACTTCTGAGCAAGCTGAGAAAAACGGTGATATAGTAAATGTAAGGGGAAAGGTTGCAAACCAAGAAAAGCTATTAAAATTCATTGAAAATTATCAAAATAAAAAGACTATCATTGGAGACATGGTAAGAATAACAAATTATACTAATGAAGGAGATGCCATAATCACTGATTTAATTATAGACAGCAATGGAATGAAGCTTATAGAAGATACTACAAGAGATAAATTCAGCAATGCTCAGGATAGGAAGAGGACAGAATTTAGAGTGTCTGACATAGTAAAAACTGAAAAACCTGAAGGCATAACTTATACGGCCAAAGTTGATAAAGGTGAAGAGAGATATTTAGCTTATACAAGTAGTAAATAACTCCAGACCTATTACAAAATGTACAAGTTAATATGTAATTATAATTCATAAATAATATTTGGGTATAAAATTATTTATCTATTTTCTGCCAAGTATCGTGTAGCAACCAGTTGTAATTCCCTAGTATTACCTTAACAGCTTAGTATGTTATAATTTATTAATAGGTATAATTAACCACATAGTTAAGAAAGGGGTCTTGAGATGTTAGATTCCGAAAGATTAAGAAGACCGTATATGATAGTAATTACCGGAGCATCTGCCACAGGCAAGATAGTAATAGTAAAAGCTTATCAACTAAATTCAATCTTCCTGTATTGAATAAAGATGAAATTTAGGATACAAAAGAGACAATTTTTTTACAAAAATGGAGGCGTACAAATGAGTATAGAAAGAGTAAAAGAATATTTTAAGCAATGGGATATGGAAAACAAAATACTAGAATTTGATGTTTCAAGCGCCACTGTTTATTTGGCAGCAAAGGCAGTAGGGTGTGAACCTAAAAGGATAGCAAAAACATTGTCTTTTAAAATAGATGAGAGCGCTATTTTGGTTGTTGTTGCAGGTGATGCACAAATTGATAATCAAAAATATAAAGCTCAATTTGCAACAAAAGCAAAAATGCTTTCTTCAGATGAAGTAATAGATCTGGTAGGTCATGCTATTGGTGGAGTATGTCCTTTTGGTATCAATGAAGGGGTTACTGTTTACCTCGACGAGTCATTAAAAAGATTTGAAACAGTATATCCTGCCTGTGGTAGTAGTAATAGTGCAATTGAACTGACAATTGGAGAACTTGAAAAATATTCAAACTTTTCTTTGTGGGTTGATGTTTGTAAAGGATGGATTTAAATTTTAATTGGCATCATAATATTACTAAATCACCTAAAAGGAAGAATAGGGTATGAAAATATTTAAGACAATAGCACTAGTTATACTTTACATAATAGGAATAATACTATTTGGTACAATACTGGCTCTAGGAACAATATTTGCATACTTCCCACTGCAGCTGCTTATATTTGGCAGAGGAGATTATCTTTTATTCGTTTCAGGCGATGCAAATAGGATACCTGTTTACATGATAATGGGGTTAATTATCTACTTTGCAATTAAATTAAAACAGAGACTATTCAAAAGAAAAGATGAGTTAATAGAGCCTCTAGAAGAGGAAGAGACTTTAGATATTGAAGTACTTAGCAAGAAAGAGAAAACAATTCTTGATTTATTGAATAAGCTTATGGCATTTGATGATATAGCATCAAAAGTATTCAAGATAATAAAAATTTGCTACATACCTGCATTAATAATAGCAATTTACTGTGGTTTAACAAGTTATACAATTTTGCATAAAGAAAACATAAAACTAAGTTAGCCAGTAAAACCTGCAGGAACAATTTATAAATATACTGATATAAAAAGTATTTATGTCAGGATACATAAATATAAAAGGAACTCTTATGAGCCTAGATACACAATTACACTTAACGATGGAAAAGCTGTAAACCTCTTTGGTGGCAGCATGCATGAAGAAGGCGGTAAGAGCTTTGAGTACATTTTAATGGACTTAGACGAAACGTTGAAAGCTCAAGGTGTTTCTAAAACAGTAGATAAAACAAACTTTGACAACTATGCGAAAGGTTTAGACAAAAGCTTTATTAGTAGAGTAGAGAAGCTGTTTGATAATAAATAAATCAACATTTAGAATAGTAATTAAAGGGTATAATAAGGTCAGTTGTTTGGGCACGTAAGGATGATGAAGTGAAAATTAAAGTAAGCTTCTTCTAGTATAAAAGCTATTGGATAATATCTGATAGCTTTTTCGGATATAATAGAGTAAAACAAATGAAAGGAGAGTGATAATATGTCTGATCAGAAAATCCATGAAAAAGCTAATAGATTGGTTAATGAGAAGAGCCCATACCTATTACAGCATGCATATAACCCGGTAGATTGGTATCCTTGGTCTGATGAAGCCTTTGCAAAAGCTAAAGCCGAAGACAAACCCATATTCCTTTCTGTGGGTTACTCCACCTGTCACTGGTGTCACGTCATGGAACGGGAGTCCTTCGAGGATGAAGAGGTCGCAGAACTTCTAAATAAATATTTTATTTCAATAAAAGTCGATAAAGAAGAGAGGCCAGATATAGACAGCATTTATATGACGGTATGCCAAGCTTTGACAGGCAGCGGCGGATGGCCTATGACTATACTTATGACACCTGATAAAAAACCCTTTTATGCTGGTACATATTTTCCTAAGAAAAGCAAGTATGGCAGGCCCGGGTTAATGGACGTTTTATTTTCGGTAGAAGAGGCCTGGAGAACTAAAAAAAGTGATCTTATCAGCTCAAGTGAAGAGATAGTTAAGGCTATAGGAAAACCAGATACAGGAAAAAGTAAAAACAGGCTAAGCAGGGCCTCTGTAAAGGAAGCTTATAAAGAACTTAAGGATAGCTTTGATCCCGTATATGGAGGAATTGGAGAAGCGCCAAAGTTTCCTATACCGCATAACCTATTGTTTTTGATGAGATATTATTACCTTTATGAGGATAAGAAAGCTTTGGAAATAGTAGAAAAGACCTTGGAAGGCATGTATAAGGGAGGCATATTTGATCACGTAGGCTTTGGTTTTTCAAGGTATTCTGTAGATAGAAAATGGCTTGTACCTCACTTTGAAAAAATGTTATATGATAATGCTCTCTTGGCTATTGCATATACTGAAGCTTATCAGATTACCAGAAAAGAACTTTATAAAGAAACAACAGAAAAAATATTTAAATATATTTTAGAAGTTATGACCTCTGAGGAAGGCGGCTTTTATTGTGCAGAGGATGCGGATTCAGAAGGCGTTGAAGGAAAATTCTATGTATGGGATTTAAAAGAAGTTTTAAGCGTTCTTGGAGAAAAAGAAGGAAAAATTTATTGTGATTATTATAATATCACAGAAAGAGGAAACTTTGAGGGCAAGAGTATTCCAAATCTAATTGCACAAGAAATTTATGAATTGGAAAATGATAAAGATTTAAAAGATAAATTGGATAAGGCAAGGGAAAAGTTATTTAACTATAGGGATAAAAGGGTTCATCCTCATAAGGATGACAAGATACTTACTTCATGGAATGGCCTTATGATTGCAGCTTTTGCTTATGCTGGAAGAGTATTTGGAAAAGATGAATATACTGAGGCTGCGATAAAGGCTGTTAGATTCATATTAGAAAAGCTTGTTAATTCAGAGGGCAGACTGCTTGCAAGATATAGGGATAAGGAAAGTGCACATTTAGCTTATTTAGAGGATTACGCTTTTCTCATTTGGGGACTTATTGAACTGTATGAGAATACATTAGATAAAGCTTATTTAGATAAGGCTGTAAATCTTAATAAAGAGATGATCAAGCAGTTTTGGGATGAAAAAGAAGGAGGCTTTTATCTTTACAGTAAAGATGCTGAAGAGCTTATTATAAGGCCTAAGGAAGTATATGATGGTGCAATACCTTCAGGAAATTCAGTTGCAGCCCTTAATTTAATAAGGCTTTCAAGGCTTGCAGAAAGCAGAGAATTTGAGGAGATGGCAGAAAAGCAGTTTGAAGTGTTTGGTCGTGATGTTCAAAGAATGCCAAGTGCTCATTCATTATTTATGATTGCATTTTTATACGCTGACATAGGAGGCAAGGCTGTAGCAGCAGCGGGATACAAAGATGATAAAAAGATAAAGTTAATGAAAAATGAAGTTGATAACAGATATCTTCCTTTTACTACCTTTGCATTAAAAGAGGATGATCTACAATATAAAATGGTTGAGGATAAGGCTGCAGCTTATATTTGTCAAAACTTTTCCTGCAGTGAGCCTGTTACAGATCTGGAGGAGTTTAAAAATCTTTTGGATTTTAAGAGTAAATTTTAAATTTTCAACAAAATTCAATAACTATATTGACAAAAATAGGTTTGTAATAGTATAATATATTGCAATTAAAATTATAAATTCTTTGATGAGAAGAGTACTTTTTTAGAGTTCTCAAAGAGAGCCGGCGTCTGGTGAAAGACCGGAAGAATATAAAAAAGGAAGAGAGCCTCTGAGAAGCTGCCTGAAGTGTAGAAAAAATTACATAAACTTAATTTGTAAGATGATAAAATAGCGAATCTTCACTGCTTTTTAGCTGTTTATAAATTTTGTTGAAGTTGTTTTTCCAGATGTGTAGGGTAAGCCGCTGACTGCGTTAAAGTTTTGAGTGGATACAGCTCAGTCTGTATCAACTAGAGTGGTACCACGGATAGTATGCCCGTCTCTATATTTTTAGAGACGGGCTTTTTATATACATAACAAATTTTATGCTTATAAAAGTTCATAAAAGCTAAGAATATATATAAATATTTATCGCGATAAGAAGATATCTTCTTAACTAGATAACTTCTTATCTAGTTATATGGTTCGGCCCAATATAGAACTTTGATCAGGCAAAAACAGTTAATATTATATAGGAGATGATTTTATGGATTACAAAAAGCTGGTTGCTGAAAGAATAAAAGAACATGTTGATCTTGAACTTAATCTAATAGAAAGATTGATAGAAATTCCGCCAAGACCTGAAATGGGAGACTTTGCTTTTCCTTGTTTTCAGCTTTCAAAAGTTTTAAGAAAAGCTCCTGTAATGATTGCAGAAGAGCTTAAGGGAAAGATAAATAAAGAAGGCTTTGAAAGGATAGAAAGTCAGGGACCTTATTTAAATTTCTTTATGGATAAGGGAAACTTTATAAAAGATCATGTGGAAAGAGTTTTAAGTGAAGGAGAGAAATATGGTGCTTCCAGTATAGGGGAAGGCAAAAATGTTATAGTAGAATATTCTTCACCAAATATAGCTAAGAATTTCCACGTAGGTCACTTGACTACAACAGTTATAGGGAATGCTCTATACAGAATGATGGGCTTTGAAGGCTATAATGCTATTGGAGTAAACCATCTTGGAGATTGGGGAACTCAGTACGGAAGACTTATTGCTGCTTATCATAGATGGGCAGATGTAGAAGCTTTAAATAAAAATGCTATTCGTGAGCTTGAAAGACTCTATGTTAAGTTTTATGAGGAAGCGGAAAAAGATCCTTCTCTTGAAGATATAGCAAGAAAACATTTTAAAAATCTTGAGGATGGCTGCGAGGAAGAGGTTAAGCTTTGGAATACCTTTAAGGAACTTAGCTTAAAAGAATTTAAAAGAGTTTATGATATGCTTGGTGTTGAATTTGATTCCTATGCCGGAGAAAGCTTCTACAGCGACAAGATGGATGCTGTAGTTGAAGAAATAGCGCAGAAGGGAATTTTAACTGAAAGTAATGGAGCTCAAGTAGTAATGCTTGATGAATATAATATGCCTCCTTGTATTATTAAAAAGTCTGATGGCGCAACTATTTATGCCACAAGAGATTTAGCAGCAGCCATGTACAGAAAGAAAACCTATGATTTCTTTAAAAATATTTATGTGGTTGGCTCTTCACAAGCGCTTCATTTTAAGCAGGTATTTACAACTCTTAAGCTTATGGGACATGAATGGGCTGAAGACTGCAAGCACGTAGGTTTTGGCCTTGTGAAGTTTGCTGAAGGAAAGTTCTCTACAAGAAGCGGTAATGCTATATATCTTGAAGAACTTTTAAATGAAGCAGTCGTAAAGGCTTTAGAAGTAATAAATGAAAAAAATCCAAGTCTTGAGAATAAGGAAGAAGTAGCTAAAAAGATAGGTATTGGCTCTATAGTATTTACTTATCTAAAAAATAATAGGGAAAAAGATATTATATTTGATTGGAAAGAAATGCTTAACTTCGAAGGTGAAACAGGTCCTTATGTTCAGTATACCTACGCTAGAGGGAAGAGCATATTAAGAAAAGCCGGTGAAATAAATGGAGCAGTAAACTATAGTAAGGTTACAAGCAGTGAAGAGTTCGAATTGGTTAAGGCAATATCGAGATTCCAAGATGCTGTACTTCTTGCTATAGATAAACTTGAACCTTCAGTAGTAACAAGACACGTTATAGAAATTGCTAAGGCTTTTAACAAATTCTACAATGCTCACGGAATATTAAATGCTGAAGATGAAGAAATAAAAAATACAAGACTTAAGCTTGTAGAAGCTGCATGTCAGGTTATTAAGAATGGCCTATATCTAATAGGACTCGATGTAGTGGAAAAAATGTAAAACAAAACTCCATAGATTTTCTATGGAGTTTTATGTTTTTTTGTTATATAATCTTACATATGTATAATTCAATAAAGTTCTTATATTATGGATATCAGAAAATCTTCAAGGATTTTTGGCATATCATCCATGTATTATAACTCTTACATTATACACAATAAAAACTGGCGGAGGATAAAATGTTTGTTAAACAATGCAAAGAAAAGCTAAATATAGATAAGCATGTAATAGAAAAATATGATATGTACAGCATTGCTTATTTTGATATAGAAACTACCGGCTTTGAAAAGGACAAAGACCATATAATTTTAATATCTTTAGGATACTTTGATGAAAATGGTGACCTGAATTTAAAGCAATATTATGCAGAAGAACTAGAAGACGAAAAAGAAATATTATATATTTTTGGTAATGATTTGAGCAGATTTAATAGATGGTGCTCCTATAATGGTGTAGCTTTTGATGAGCCTTTTATAGTAAGAAGGATGGAAAAGAACAGCATACATTTTACTACTCCGGCAGAACACGTTGATTTATATAGATTAATAAGACCGTTTTATAAACAGCTAGGCATGGAAAGATGTAATCTTAAAACTGTAGAAAAATATATTGGTGTTGAAAGAGAAGATCAAATAGATGGTGGAATGAGCGTTGAGCTTTATTATAAGTATCTTGAGACTAAGGATGAAGATATAAAGGATGTTATAATGCTTCATAATTACGAGGATGTTTTAAATCTTCCTAAGATATTTAATATTGTCTACGAGGTCGAAAGCAATGACGAATTAGTAAGAGATGATTCTATAACTGAAAAACAGCTTAAGTTCTTAAAAAGCCTCATTAAGAAAAATAATATAAATTTATCCTTTGAGGTGGAGAAAATATCAAAAAGATCCGCATCAAAAATAATCGATGCTATTTTAAAGGGCAATACAAACAGTGAAGGGTTAAATAATATTTTGTATAATAGCTATTAAAAAAGAAGCAGGAAAAATCCTACTTCTTTTCTTTTACCATATTATATTTAGGACAGCTCTTTGAGCAAGTACCGCAGTTGCATTCTCCAGAAGCACTTTTCTTAGTGTTTTTAAAGAAAATGTATCCTGCAGCAGCTAGTATTACAGCTGTTATAATTATTTCAACAGGCATGAGCATTCGCCTCCTTTTATATAAATCTTATTACAAGATTTCCTATATTATAGAATAGGAAAGAAACTATCCAAGCAAGTACAACTTGATAAGTTACAGAAAATGCGGCCATTTTTCCGCCATACTCTTTTTTCATAGTAGCTATTAAGGATACACATGGAGTATACAAAAGTACAAATAAGAGAAAGCTGTAAGCTGAAAGTGGACTAAATACTGTAGGAAGTATAGTAGTTAGGTCACTGCCGTAAATAACTCCCATTGTTCCAACAACAACTTCTTTAGCCATTATTCCTGCAAGTAGTGCTACTGAATTTTGCCATGAAGCAAAGCCAAGGGGTATAAATATTGGGCTTATAATTCTTCCAAGTGCAGCCATAAAGCTTGAATTTATATCTGTCATACCTGAAAAGTTGAAATTTGATAGAACCCACACTATTACTGATATGGAAAATATAATTGTACCAGCCTTCTTTAAAAAGCCTTTTCCTTTTTCCCAAGTGTGAAGTGCTAAGCTTTTTACCTCAGGCATTTTATATTCTGGAAGTTCTATGATGAATGGTTCATCATCCTTCTTAAATAAAGTGTTTTTAAAGAGTATTCCAATAAAAAATGCAATTACTACACCAACAGCATATAATGAAGCTACGATTAAAGACTCATGTCCACTAAAAAAAGCAGCTGCGAAAACAAGATAAACAGGAAGTCTAGCGTTACAGGACATTAGTGGTACTAAAAGAGCTGCAAGCTTTCTATCCTTTTCGCTTTCAAGTGTTCTAGCTGACATTACTCCAGGTACTGAGCATCCGAATCCTATAATAAGAGGTATAAATGCTTTTCCTGAAAGACCCATTTTTCTAATAATCCTGTCCATTATAAATGCTACTCTAGCCATATATCCACTGTCTTCAAGAAAGGATATACACAAAAATAAGACTAAAATAACAGGTAAAAATACAATTACTGAGCCAACACCGCCTATAATTCCGTCTATGATAAGTGATTTAAACCAGGCGCTGCTGTTTGAAAGTAAGCTTTCCACCAAAGGTACAAACCAATCGCTAACTGCTTTATCAAGCAAGTCTGCAAGGGGTTGACCAACCCAACTGAAGGTAAATTCAAATATGAAAGCTATGATTGCTAAAAATATAGGGTAAGCTAAGTACTTATTTATAAATATTTTATCTAGTTTTTCTGTTGTTGTAATATTATTTTCTTTTGTATATGTTAGACAGCTTTTTAAAACACCCTCTATATATTCGTATGCTTCTTTCTCTGAAGAGAAGCGGTATTTACTATTATGTTCATTGTTCTGCAAATGATAATTATTATCATTAAGATGGCTTAAAAAATTACCGCCAATAAGCAGTTTTTTCAATTCATCAATACCAGTACCTTTTGATGCAACTATAGGAAGCACAGTGACATCCAATGCCTCTGACAACTTTTTATAGTCAATTTTAATGCCTTTTGCGTCGGCAGCATCTATCATATTTAATACTAAGATTATAGGTTTGTTATATTCTTTAAGTTGAGTAGTTAAATATAAGTTTCTGTTCAAATTTGAGGCATCAACTATATTTATAATTACATCTACATTTCCGTTTTGCAAAAAATTCTTTGCAACCTTTTCTTCATTTGAATAGGTATCCATGGCGTAAATACCGGGCAAATCAACAATATTAACGCTCTTATTAAGAAACCCCTCTTTCTTATCAACGGTTACACCAGCCCAATTTCCAACATGTTGATTAGAACCTGTTAAAAGATTAAAAAGAGTAGTTTTGCCTACGTTAGGATTACCTAGAAGTGCTGCAGTAATCATATTGTGCCTCCTTTATACTACATTTTTTACTACGATGTTTCTAGCATCTCTTTTTCTTATTGCTAAATCAAATCCTCTAAAATTTATTATAATGGGATCACCAAGAGGAGCGGCTGCCTTTACGTGAATTTCTGTTCCTTCAATAGCACCTAAAGCTAAAAGCCTTTTGGCGAGCTTTTCATCTCCAACAATATTGCTTACAAAAGCTTTCTGGCCAGGTCTTAAATCGTAAATGCTCATTGTTACCACCTCACACTGAAAATCATTCTCAAGTAAATAATACCACTTAAAAATGTACATGTCAATGAAAATAGGTTAAAAAATTAACATATTTTTATTTTAATTAAGACAATATACCTGTGATGGAAAAAATATGAATAATTTAAACGGAAGTGTGTCATAATAAAAATCTTCAAATAATTATTATTGAATAACACAGTAAATGGAGGTATATAACAGAAATACAACAGAAATACTACAGAAAATCAAACTGTTGCACTGTAGTGATAAAAAATGGCATAAAAACAGCGAAAAATACTATTGATACAGATGAGATTACGTTGTATAATAGAACTGTAATAAGACGAAGCAAGGAGTGAAGATGATGTTTAAACAATGGGATGGTTTTAAAGACGGAAATTGGATGAATAATATCGATGTAAGAGACTTCATTCAAAACAATTATACTGTATATGAGGGCGACAAGAACTTCTTGGCAGGCACTACTGAAAAGACTAAGAAGATATGGAATAAATGTAGTGAGTTAATATTAGAAGAATTAAAAAATGGTATTTTAGATGCTGATACTGATACAATTTCAGGAATAGATGTATTTGCACCTGGATATATAGACAAAGATAATGAAGTAATAGTTGGATTACAAACAGATGCTCCATTAAAGAGAATAACAAATCCATGGGGCGGAATCAGAATGGCTGAATCTGCACTTGAATCCTATGGATATAAAATAAGCGATAAAATGCACGATGTATTTACTAACTATAGAAAGACTCATAACCAAGGTGTATTTGATGCTTATACAGAAGAAATAAGAGCTGCTAGAAAGACAGGCGTTTTAACTGGTCTTCCAGATGCTTACGGTAGAGGAAGAATCATAGGCGACTATAGAAGAATAGCTCTTTATGGTGTTGACAGATTAATAGAAGAAAAGAAGAAAGATCTTAAAAATACAAAAGGTATTATGGTTGAAGAAACTATAAGATTAAGAGAAGAATTAAATGAGCAAATAAGAGCTCTTGCTAAAATAAAGAACATGGCAGCTTCTTATGGTTTTGATATATCAGAACCAGCTAAGAACTCAGTAGAAGCAGTTCAATGGTTATATTTTGGATACCTTGCAGCTGTTAAAGAAAACAACGGTGCAGCAATGTCACTAGGAAGAACAAGCACATTCCTTGACATATTTATTGAAAGAGACTTAAAAGCAGGCTTAATAACTGAAGCAGAAGCTCAAGAAATAATAGACCAATTCATAATCAAATTAAGACTTATGAGACACTTAAGAACTCCTGATTACAATGATCTATTTGCAGGAGATCCAACTTGGGTAACTGAATCAATCGGTGGTGTTGGTGTTGACGGAAGACCACTTGTTACTAAAAACTCCTACAGATACCTACACACATTAATAAACCTTGGAACAGCTCCAGAACCAAACATGACAGTTTTATGGTCACAAAACCTACCAGAAAACTTTAAGAAGTTCTGTGCAGAAATGTCCATATTAACTGACTCAATTCAATATGAAAATGACGATGTTATGAGACCGATCTACGGGGATGACTATGCTATAGCTTGCTGCGTATCTGCAATGCAGGTTGGAAAGCAAATGCAATTCTTCGGAGCTAGATGTAACTTAGCTAAGGCATTACTTCTTGCAGTTAATGGTGGAATTGATGAAAAGCAAGGTATTAAAGTAGTTCCTGGAATTGAGCCAATAATGGATGAAGTTCTTGAATATGAAAAAGTTAAAGCTAACTACTACAAAGTACTTGAATACATCAGTGAGCTTTATGTAAATACAATGAATATAATCCACTACATGCATGACAAATATGCTTATGAAGCATCTCAAATGGCTTTACATGATTCACAAGTAGGGAGACTTATGGCATTTGGTATAGCTGGATTATCTGTTGCAACAGACTCCTTAAGTGCTATCAAATTTGCTAAGGTTAAGCCAATAAGAGAAAATGGAATAACAGTTGACTTTGAAGTTGAGGGTGAATTCCCTAAATACGGAAACGATGATGACAGAGTTGACAGCATAGCAGTAGAAGTAGTTGAAAGATTCTCAAATGAATTAAAGAAGACTCCAACATACAGAGGGGCTAAGCATACTCTATCAGTATTAACAATAACTTCAAACGTTGTTTACGGTAAGAAGACTGGTTCAACTCCAGACGGAAGAAAAGCAGGAGAACCATTTGCACCAGGAGCTAACCCAATGCACGGAAGAGATTTAGAAGGTGCTCTTGCATCACTTAATTCAGTTGCTAAGGTTCCATATACAAGCTGTGAAGACGGAGTATCAAACACATTCTCCATACTTCCAGATGCATTAGGAAAAGATCACGAATCAAGAATAAACAACTTAGCATCAGTTATGGATGGATACTTTGGTCAAGATGCACACCACTTAAATGTTAATGTATTAAACAGAGAAACATTAATGGATGCTATGGAACACCCAGAAAAGTACCCAACATTAACAATAAGAGTTTCTGGATATGCAGTTAACTTCAACAGACTTACAAAGGCTCAGCAAAAAGAAGTTATAAGCAGAACATTCCACGAAAAAATGTAATTTATAAAAGCATAGATTCAAAGTTTAATAAAAAATAATTAAACACGGAATTAACGGAGAACACCGAAGACGCAGAAGAAATTTTATATCAATATTAAAAATCTTTCGTGTCCTCCCTGTATTCTCTAAGATTCCGTGTTTATTAATTAATTTGAAGGAGGGGATTTTATGTTAAAAGGCAGAGTGCACTCAATAGAAAGTATGGGATTAGTTGATGGTCCTGGAGTTAGGACTGTAGTTTTTCTTCAGGGCTGTAAATTAAGATGTTCTTATTGTCATAATCCAGATACTTGGGCTACTGATGGAGGAACGGAATACACTCCGGAAGAGCTTCTAAGAAAGATAATGAGATTTAAGCCTTACTTTGAACGTTCTGGCGGCGGTGTTACTTTTTCCGGCGGAGATCCTCTTCTTCAACCTGAATTTTTGCTTGAAATGCTTAAGCTCTGCAAGGAAAAGGGAATACACACAGCGCTGGATACTGCAGGATACGGCTTTGGGCAGTATGACGAAATACTTCAGTATACTGACTTGGTTTTACTTGATATAAAACACGTTGATGATATAGGCTACAAAAATCTTACCGGCAGAAGCAAGCATGGTTTGGATCAATTTTTAGAAGCACTTGAAAGATCTAATACAAAGGTATGGATCAGACATGTTGTAGTTCCAGGAATAACTGATTCCGAAGAACATATTGAAAAGCTCAAAGAAATAATTAAGACTATAAAAAATGTTGAAAAAGTTGAATTGCTTCCATATCATACTTTAGGAGTTCAAAAGTATGAAAAATTAGGTATACGATACAGATTAGAAAATGTTGAACCTATGGATAAAGAGTATACAAAAAAACTAGAAAAGCAATTGAATGATTTTTTAAAGTATGCTTAACTGTTCTGATATAAGTTTAACAATTTGAAACGTTTACCTATGAATTTGTCATAAATTGAATGAGAAAATATAAAAACTTGCAAAAATACTATTGACATATACACCAGATGTTAATATAATAAAATCAATACAAAACATTGTATTGCTGTAAAACACTAAAGTTATAAAAATAAATATAAACTTATCTAGAGAGGTGGAGGGACTGGCCCTATGAAGCCCGGCAACCGGTATTATTTTTAATAATACAATGGTGCCAATTCCTGCAGTATTCTTATGAATACTGAAAGATGAGGGAAATTGGGATATTAAAATCCGAGGTTTCCTCGGATTTTATTTTTTAATCTAAATTAGAATGGTAATCAATATTAACTGATATTATATATTAACTTTGAATGGTGGGATGTAAGGATATGATTCAAATCAGTGGTGTTTATAAGAATTTTGGAAAAACTCAAGTACTAAGAGATATACATTTAGAAATTGAACAAGGAGAAATCTTTGGGATTGTAGGCCATAGCGGTGCAGGAAAGTCAACTCTCTTAAGATGCCTTAATGGTCTAGAAGGCTACGATAAAGGAAGAGTCATGGTTATGGGAAAGGAAGTTAAGGCTTTAAAGAATAAAGAACTTAGAAGTTTCAGAAAAGACCTGGGTATGATTTTTCAGAGCTTTAATCTTTTAAACAGAGTTAATGTTTATGATAATATTGCGCTACCTATGGAGCTTTGGGGAGTTGAAAAGTCAAAAATAAATGAAAAGGTGAAAAATCTATTAAGCTTAGTAGGACTTGATGAAAAGGCATTAAGTTATCCAAGAGAATTAAGCGGAGGTCAAAAGCAGAGAGTTGCAATTGCAAGAGCGCTGGCCCTTGAACCCAAAATACTGCTTTGCGATGAGGCTACCTCAGCTCTTGATCCTAAGACTACTAAATCAATACTTAATCTTCTTGAGGAAATAAATAAAAAACTTAAAATAACAATTATTATTGTCACTCATCAAATGGAAGTTGTTAAAGAGGTATGTATGAGAGCAGCGTTGATGGAAGGAGGTGAGATAAAGGCTCTTGGAGTAGTTGAAGAACTGTTTTTGAATCCGGGAAGTGAACTAAAAGATTTGATGGGAGAGGAAGAAATATTGCCTAAAGAGGGGGTTAACATAAAAATATTCTTCCCTAAAGATCAAAGTCAAAAGACTATTATTACCTCCATGGCAAGAGAACTTGATATAGATTTTTCTATTGTTTGGGGCAAATTAGAAAAATTTAGAGAAGATGTTTTAGGAAGTCTTGTTATTAATACAGAGGAGAAAGAACAGTATAAAATATTTGACTTTTTGCAAAAGCAATCAATGAGCTGGGAGGTTATAAAAAATGAAGGCTAGCGATTTAATTTTTCAAATTCTTTTGCCTGGACTTTGGGATACTCTATACATGGTACTAATATCAACTTTATTTGCAGTAGTAATTGGATTTATACCAGCTATTATTATGATAATTACTGATGATAAAGGCCTTAGGCCTAATAAATCTATAAATAGAATATTGGATTTCTCTATAAATTTGTTAAGGTCATTTCCTTTCATTATATTAATGATAGCAATTTTTCCGCTTACAAAACTTATAGTAGGAACAACAATAGGAAAAAATGCTGCTATTGTTCCTTTAACCATAGGAGCTGCACCTTTTGCAGCAAGGGTAATAGAATCTGCATTGAAAGAAGTAGATGCAGGGATTATAGAAGCTGCAAAATCTTTTGGTGCAAGTACAACTCAAATCATATTTAAAGTTATGATAAAAGAAGCTCTTCCATCTATTATTTTAGGAATAACACTGACAGTTATAAGTGTTATAGGATATTCCGCTATGGCTGGCACTATTGGAGCCGGAGGTCTTGGAGATATAGCAGTAAGGTATGGATACCAAAGATTCAAAACCGATATTATGATTTACACAGTTATTATACTTATTTTAGTTGTTCAAATATTGCAAAGCATAGGTAATTTTGCTTATAAAAAATTAAGCAAGTAAATTTTAGGGGACATAAGAATTAGTTCTTATGTAAAATAAAAAGGAGGCTTTATATATGAAAAAATCATTAAGTATTTTATTAGCAGCAGTGCTAACAGTAGGACTTGCAGGATGTGGGGCTAAGAAGGATGCAGCAGCAACGTCCGGTACAGCTTCAAATGGATCAGATAAAAAGGTAATAAAAGTAGGGGCAACACCGGTTCCTCATAAGGAAATTCTAGAGGCAGCAGCACCACTACTTGAGAAAAAGGGCTATAAGCTTGAGATTAAGGAATTTACCGACTATGTTCAGCCAAACTTAGCAGTAAATGATGGAGAACTTGATGCAAATTTCTTTCAGCATGTGCCATATCTTCAGAATATGAATAAGGAAAAAAATCTTAACTTGGATTATACAGTTAAGGTTCATATAGAGCCAATGGGCGTGTATTCACACAAAATTAAAGATTTAAAGGAAATAAAGGAAGGAGCAACCATTGCGGTTCCAAACGATGCAACTAACGAAGCAAGAGCACTTAGAGTTTTAGAAACAGCAGGACTTATAAAGCTTAAAAGCGGAGATCTTGTAACAGCTCTAGACATAACAGAAAATGTTAAGAAGATAAAAATTAAAGAGTTAGAGGCTGCACAGCTTCCTAGAACCCTTGACGATGTAGATGCTGCAGTTATCAATACAAACTATGCTTTAGAAGCTAAGTTAAATCCGTCAAAGGATGCACTTGCAATAGAGTCAAAGGATTCACCTTATGCAAATATACTTGCAGTTAGAAAACAAGATAAAGACAAGGAAGCTATAAAGGCATTATCTGAGGTGTTGAATTCCCCAGAAATAAAGAAATTTATAGAAGATAAGTATAATGGAAGCATAGTGCCGGCATTTTAAAAATTTAGTATATAAGATGTAGAATTTAGAATTAATGATGATATTATTATTTATTTTACATTATTAATTCTATACTCTACATTAAAAAAGCAGACCTGAGTCTGCTTTTATTAATTTGGACAAATTTGGGTATACTAAATAATAGCATTATTTATATTATTATAATATTATAGTAATAAAGGATGTGTTGGAGGTTAAAATGGGTAAAAATATAGGTGCATTTTATGATATTGATGGAACTTTGTACAGAGAGGGACTTATAGCTGAAATTTTTAAAAAACTTGTAAAGTATGAGATAATTGAGCCTGAAAGATGGTATAATGATGTAAGGATAGAGTATCAGAAGTGGGATAAAAGGCAGGGAAATTATGATAACTATCTTTTAAAGATGGCTGATATATATATAGAAGCTATTAAGGGGCTGCATAAATCACAAATTGAATTTATTGCACAAAATGTAGTAAAGCAAAAGGGTGATAGAGTATACACATTTACAAGAGACAGAATAAGATGGCATAAGGAGCAAGGGCATGTTCTTATTACTATTTCGGGAAGCCCTATAGAGCTTGTAAAGGAAATGGCATTAAAACATGGGTTTGATGACTACAAGGGTGCTGAATATATTCTTAATGAAGATAATTTTTACACAGGTGAAGTTGCTCCCATGTGGGACAGCATAAGCAAAAAAGAAGCTGTTAACTATTTTACACAAAAGTATAACATAGATTTAAGCAAAAGCTATGCATATGGTGATACGGCCGGAGATTTTTCAATGTTTCAAATGGTAGGAAATCCTGTGTGCGTTAACCCAACCCGAGAGCTTATTAAAAAAGTTCAAAGTAGCGAGGAAACAAGAAAAAAGGCTCTCTTAGTTGTTGAAAGAAAAGATGTTATTTATAAACTGACCCCAGATTTGATTCAGATTGATTAGAAAAGAGTGGTATTATTGATTACTAGAGAAAATAAAATTTATATTGAAAATTTAGATACAAGGTATGCGCTGCTTTTTGATGAAAGAAGAGATATTTATAAGGATGCACTTTTCTTTGATCTTGAGCATTATGTGTATAAAAAACCAATTTGTGTAGGCGTATTTGGCTGTTCATACTTTGATGACAGCGACAATTGTTTAAAGGTTACTCAATATATGATTGAGAATAAAGAAGAATCCTATGATATATTATTGCTTGCTAAAAAATATTTTAATAACATGCTTAAGAGTAATAAAAAGTATATGATTACTTTTTCGGGAAACAACGATTACACTATCATAAACTATTTGTTTGACAAATATAAGCTTAACTTTAAAATTGAAGACAAATTTATAAGTATAGATTTACAAAAGGAATATGAAAAGATTAAGAAAACCTCTATTGGTTTAAAAGCTCTAGAGAAGGAATTTGGAATTATCAGAGACAGTGAACTTATAAGCGGTGCTAACTTAGCGAAAACCTTTCATAAAATTATGAAAGATAATGATTATATGAATAGGATGCCGGAAGAAAAAAAGGAAAAGATACTTTTATATAATGAACAGGATGTAGTAAGTCTATATCATATGATTATGACTTGGGAAAATGTTATTAAGATTGAAGAAACAGAAAGCGAAGAACCTGAAATTAAAAATAGCGAGCTTAATGAGGCTGCGGAGTGAAAACTTCGCAGCCTTAAAGCTTTTTGCAGCCTTAAAAGTTGTAATATATTTATGCAAAAATAATATAAATAAATTAACCCAAAAAATAAAACTTAAGAAATAGGGTAATTGGAGGAGGGGGATGCCTTGAGATATATAGGCAGAGAATTCAACAGGGTTGACGGAATTATTAAAGCAGATGGGACCCATAAGTATCCTTCAGATATGTATGATAAGGATACCTTAATTTTAGGTGTGAAAAGGGCAGAGGTACCACATGCAAAGATTATAAGCATCGATATGGAAAAAGCCAAAGCTGTGCCGGGGATAACAGCTATTTTTACAGCTAAGGACATACCTGGAACAAACAGGTATGGAATTGTGCATAAGGATCAGGAGATATTAGTGGAACACAAAGTTAGATGTATCGGAGACCCTATATGTCTGGTTGTAGGAGAGAATAAGCAATCTGTAGAAAAAGCTGTTAAAGAAATAATTATAAAGTATGAACTTTTGGAGATAATCAGAGATCCCTTTGAAGGTCTTAAGGAAAATGCTGAAAAGATTCATAAGAACGGAAATTTACTCCATCATATAGAACTTTTAAAAGGAGATATTAAAAAAGCTTTTAAAGAAGCAGATTTAATAGTAGATAATAAATACAGTGTACCTTTTCAAGATCATATGCCTCTTGAGACTGAGGCTGGATTTGGAAAAATAGATGAAGATGGAAAGCTTGCTATATGGGCCGGAACTCAGACAATCTACAGAGACATAGCAGAAATTTCCTATGCACTTAATATACCAAAGGAAGATATTAGAGTTTCCGCACCTTTCTTCGGCGGAGGTTTTGGAAGAAAAGATGGCATTACAATTCAGCTTCTTATTGCCCTTGCAGTAATCAAACTTAGAAGGCCGGTAAGAATTTTCCTGGAAAGATCTGAATCAATAAACTCCAGCTATCACAGACATGCGGCTTATATGGAATATAAAACAGCATTTAGAAAAGATGGAACAATACTGGGCTGTCAGGCTAAACTCTATTTTGATAAAGGTGCATATGCAAGCTTGGGAGCGGAGGTACTAAATTTAGCTGTAGAACACTTTGCAGGACCTTACAAAATAGAAAACTCTCATGTTGAAGGCTTTGCGGTTTATACAAACAATCCTATAGGGGGAGCTTTCAGAGGTTTTGGAGTACCACAAGTTAATTTTGCTTTTGAATCTCAAATGGATATAGCGGCTGAAAAATTAAACATATCACCTCTTGATATACGAAAAATAAACGTCATAAAACAATGGGACACATCATGTATAGGACATACCTTTATTTACAGCACAGGACTTAAAGAATGTTTAGAAGCTCTTGAAAATACAGAGCTTTATATAAATAAAGACAAAAACTTGAAAACAGATAAAATTCATAGAAGAAGAGGACTCGGTATAGCAGCTTCCTATCAGGGAGGAGGACTCGGGGTAAATATTCCTGACTTTGCTCAAGGCAAGATAGAACTTTGTGAAGATGGAAGCTTAATTGCCTATGGTGGAATATCAGATATGGGGCAAGGAAATACAACTGCATATGTTCAAATTGTCGCAGAGCATTTTAATATTAATAAAAACAAGGTTAGATACACTACACCTGATTCGAAGTATACTCTTGACTCAGGTCCTGCTTCTGCATCAAGAACTACCTATATATATGGAAAGGCTTTAGACGGTGCAGCAAAAATACTTAAAGATAAAATGCTCAGCACTGCAGCACTTGTATTAAATGAAGATAAAGATAATCTTATAATCTGTGAAGAAGAAATTTCAGGTAAAACATGGAGTATGTCCTTTAGTGATATATACAGATATATGCCAAAAGAAGACAGAATTGCAATATGCTATGTGGATAACCCAATAGCAGCAGACAAGCATGAAATAGGTCATGGACTTCCTCATATTATATACTCCTATGCTGCTCATATGGCTTTGGTTGAAGTGGATATGCTTACAGGAAAGGTGGAAATTCTTAAATATATCACTGCTACTGATTGTGGCAAGGTTATAAATCCTCAATCCTTAAAGGGACAAATACAAGGAGGAGCAGCTCAAGGAATAGGATATGCATTGTATGAAGGTTTAAAACTTAAGGATTCTAAAGTTTTAAACAATAAAATGTCTACCTATATTATTCCTAGTATTATGGATGTTCCTGAGATTGAAACATTTCATGTTGAGACATATGAAGCTACAGGTGCTTTCGGAATGAAGGGTGTAGGGGAAATAAGCATTGATGCGCCGGCACCGGCTATTTCAAATGCAATATATAATGCTGCAGGCTACAGATGCTATAGTCTTCCGATAACTGCAGAGAAAATAATATTAAAAGATAGCAGCAGCTTTTAAGGAGGCTAAAGTCTTAAATGGACTTTAGCGGGTAATTTGCGAGTGGAACGAGCGCTCATAAATTACACAGTGACCTGACAAAAAGGAGGATTTTATGAATTATATAGGCAAGGATTATAAAAGAGTTGATGGGGAAGGAAAAGTTAAAGGAACAGCTAAGTATGTAGACGATTACTGTTTTGATAATATGCTTTATATTGCTGTAGTGAGAAGTACTATATCCTATGGCAGGATAATCTCAATTGATACTAGTGAGGCTGTTAAAAATGAAGATATTTATATTTTTACAGCAAAAGATTTCCCGGGTGATAATAGCTATGGCTTTCCTATTTGTGATAATCAAATACTTTCAAAAGGTGAGGTTAGATATATTGGAGATGCTGTAGCTGTAGTTTGTGCCGAAAGCAAAGCACTGGCAGAGGAGTCAGCTAGGCTTGTAAAAGTAGAGTATGAAAAGTATGAGCCGGTTTTTGATGTAGATAAAGGAGGAAAGTCCTTTAATAAGCTTGTTATTAAGAAAAATATCGATAAGATGAAGATTTCAGAAGATGATGTAACTTTAGAGATGGAGCTAAGTACAAAGCACCAGGAACACATGTATATAGAACCTGAAGGGGCTGTTGCATTTTACAATGGAGATATTTTAAATGTATATGCGCCAATGCAGAGCCCTTTATCAGCAAGGGATTATGTAGCTAAGGTATTAGCTTTAGACACCCAAAAAATAAGAATAATACAAACTGCAGTTGGTGGAGCTTTTGGAGGAAAAGATGATGTAGTATATGAAGCGTGCTGCTTTGCGGCTCTTGGAACTTACAAAACAGGTCGTCCCTGTAAATATACAGCTTCAAGAGAAGAGTCAATAATATCAAGTTATAAAAGGCATCCAATGAAAACACAGATTTCATTAACAGCAAATAAGGACGGTATTTTTAAAGGAATAAAAGTAAGGACTAAAATGGATGGAGGAGCTTATGCATCTGTAAGTACCTTTGTTCAATATAGAAATACTACTCATTCAGCAGGTCCATATGTTTATGATTTTGTTGATGTGGAAAACCAGGTTTATTATACAAACAATGTTTACTGTGGTGCTTTCAGAGGTTTTGGAGGACTTCAAGCCTGCTATTTCTATGATACTGTAATTGATGAATTAGCATATAGGCTTGATATGGATCCGATTGATTTGAGACTTAAGAATATTTGGAGAAGAGGAGAAACAACTTCTACAAATCAAATGGTAAACTGGGAACCTTCAATTGAGGCTGTATTAAATAGAGTAAGAGAAGTATCAAAATGGGATAGGACCATAAGGGAGTTTGAAAAGTTCAATAGAGATAATAAATACTTTAAGAAAGGAATTGGAGTTTCACTAGGTTATCATGGCATAAGTCTTGGAGCAGAGGGAGAGGATTTTGCTCAGTCAGAAGTGATTTATATGCAGGATAAAAGAAAACTTTTAGTTACTTGTGGTATATCTGAACTCGGTCAAGGCTCTAGGACAGTATTTTCTCAAATTGCCAGTGAAGTATTGGGCATAGATTCAAACTATATAGAAGTTAACAATTATGATACTGAGAAGATATTAAACAGCGGCCCAACCGTGGCTTCAAGAGGAACTACTGTTGGCGGAAAGGCTGTTCAGACAGCCTGTGAAAACTTCATTGATTTTCTAAGAAAAGAACTATGTATCTATGAAGGCATTTGTGAGTGTAATACGGACTTTAAAGATGGCTATCTATATCTAAATGGTGAAAGAAGAGCCTTTATAATTGATTTCTGCAGACTGCTCTCTCAAAAGAGGGATGTTAAAGCTTACGGACGCTTTGACATGCCTAGTATCGATTGGAGCGAGCATACCGGACTGGGAATACCATATGTTGCTTATCACTACGGAGCTCATGTAAGCTGCATAACTGTGGATGTTATTACCGGACAGGTAAGTGTTGACAAATATTTTGCTGTTCATGATATAGGAAAGGTTATTAATCCTAAAGCCCTTGAAGGGCAGATAAATGGAGGAATAGCTACTGGAATCGGCTACGCCTTAATGGAAGATTTGGAAATACACGAAGGTATAATTGAAAATAGTAATTTTGACGGGTATATTATTCCAACTTCCGAGGATATGCCTGAGATATATAGCGAGGCTTATGAAAGCAACGAGCCTTTAGGTCCCTTTGGGGCAAAAGGTACAGGAGAGCCTGTGCTTACTCCAGTGCCAGCAGCAATAGGAAACGCGATAAGATTTGCTACAGGAAAGAGAATAACCTCTTTACCCTTTAGTTTAGAAAAAATAGTTCTTGGCAAGGAGTTGAGCAAATATGATAAAAAGCTTTGTAAAGCCTAAAGGTATTCAGGAACTTATCCAAAGTATTAAGGAAGACAACTACACTATAATTGCAGGCGGAACGGATTTAATGGTAGAGCTTCATAATGGAAAAGAGATAAAAGGAAAGCTTATAGATATTTCAACAATTGGAGCTTTAAAAGGCATAAAAAATTATGAGGATGAAGTCACAATAATGGCTGGAACTACTCATGGGGAAATAGAAAAAAGTGAAATTATTAAAAAAGAGCTTCCTATACTGGGGAAGGCGTGCAGCTTAGTAGGTTCTACTCTCATAAGAAATAGAGGAACTATAGGTGGAAATATTGTCAATAATGCGAACTGTGCAGACAGTATACCTCCTCTTCTTCTATGTGACGCTGTCGTTTGTTTAAAAAGCTTTGGGCGAGATAGAGTTGTAAGACTTGATGACTTTTTAGGCAAAAATGGAGCTGTAGCCTTGGAAAAAGGCGAAGTTTTATATAGTATAACAGCTAAAAAATTGGAGGGCTACAATTGGAGTTTGGTTAAAGTAGGAAGACGAAAATCTCTTTCTATATCAAGGCTTACTTTAGCTATAGCCCTAAAGAAAAGAGAAGGCATTATTGAGGAATTAAGAATATGTCCTGGGGCTATGCTTTCAAAGCATGGAAGACTTTATGAAACGGAAAATAAGTTTAGAGGGAAGGCTTTAAAAGACTGTATTGAAAGTATAGCAGAAAGTGCAGTACAGGAAGTAGAAGCTTTAAGCGGCAGACGATGGTCTTCCGAATACAAGGAGCCGGTTCTTAAAGGATTGATTATTAGAACCTTAGAGGAATGGGGGCAAAAACATGAGGCTTGAATTTAAGCTTAATGGAGTAGATAAGGCTGTAGAAACAGAACCAACAAAAAGTCTGTTGGATTTTTTAAGAGAAGATATGAAGCTTACAGGAACTAAAAAAGGCTGTGAAATAGGTGAGTGCGGAGCTTGTACAGTATTAGTAGATAAAAAGGCTGTAAATTCCTGCATGATAATGACCGGCCAGGTGCAGGGCTGCGAAGTTTTAACCATTGAAGGAATAAGCAGGGAAGTACTTAATCCCCTTCAGGAGAAACTTTTAAATGGCGGAGCAGTGCAGTGTGGCTTTTGTACTCCGGGGATGATAATGGCAGTGCTTGGACTTCTATACGAAAATTCTTCACCAAATGCTGAAGATATAAGAAGAGCTATAGACGGAAATTTGTGCAGATGTACGGGTTATAAACAAATTATTAAAAGCATTGAAGGATTGAAGCTTGATGAAGTTTTACTAAAGTAGGGGGGATTAGGATGTTTATAAAGTTTAAAATAAACGGTGAGGAAAAAAAGGCAGAGGTAAAATCTGAAGATAGACTATTGGATTTTATAAGAGATGAACTGCATCTTACTGGGACAAAGGAAGGCTGCGGCGAAGGAGAATGCGGGGCCTGCACTATTATAATGGATAATAAAACTGTACCTTCCTGTTTGGTTTATGCCTATGAAGCTGATGGAAAAGAAATATACACTATAGAAGGGAAAAAGGCACTAAAAGAGCTTGAAATTATTCAACAGTCATTTGTAGATGCCGGAGCTGTTCAATGCGGTTACTGTATCCCGGGAATGGTAATGTCTACAAAAATGCTCTTGGATAAAAATATTAATCCAAACAGATACGAAATACGAGAAGCACTTCAAGGAAATTTATGCAGATGTACAGGGTATGTGAAAATTGTGGATGGTGTAGAGCTTTCGGCACATCGCATCAGGGAGAGAAGGTGTAAAGTAAATGAGTGAAGTTTTCATTCCTAAAACTTTGGAAGAGCTGATGCCTAAAATAGACAATAAAAATAAAAGGCTTGCAGCTGGTTTTACTGATATTATACCAGCGCTTAGAAATAATAAACTTGATCACAAACCTGTCATAAATATAAACCATGTTTTCGAAATTAAAAGGATATTTGAACACGATGGAAGAGTTTATATAGGGGCTAATGTAACTCTAAATGAAATAATAGATAGTAAATTTATTAAGGAAGATTTTAATATTCTTGCAGAAGCTTTAAAAACTATAGGCTCCATTCAAATACGAAACAGGGCAACTTTGGCAGGTAATGTTCAGAACGCATCTCCAAGCGGGGATGGTATATTAGCTCTTACTTTGCTTGAGGCTTCATTAATTCTGAAAAGCAGCCAGGGTGAAAGAGAAGTTCTAATTAAAGATTTTATACTGGGAGCTGGTAAAACCGACTTGAAAAATAATGAATTCATAGAATATGTGGTTTTAAATAAAAAATACAGCGGGTATAAAGCTTATTTTGAAAAGGTAGGCTTAAGGAGTGCAATGGTTATAGCTGTGGCTTCAATGGGTGTAATTTATAAGCTTGAAGAAAATAAAATAACTGATATTAGAATAGCTTTTGGGGCTGCAGCTCCAAAAGTCTTAAGGATAAATGAAGCTGAGGAATACTTAATGGGCAAAGAGCTTAAAGAAAATATTTTAATTGAGGCAGGCAAAATTATAGGGAAAACTGTATGTCCAATTGACGATTTAAGAGCTACTGCAGAATATAGAAGAAAGGTTTGTCAAAATCTTATACTAAGACTGCTTGAACTTTAAGAAGGAAGGTTAAATTATGAGGATTTTAATTAAAAATGCCTACATTTTAACCATGGATAAAAAGCTTTCAAAGTTTAAAGGAAATATTTCAATAAATGAAGATGAAATTGAGAAGATAAGTACAAATGAAATTGAAGGTGTATTTGACGAGACATTAGATGCTGAAGGAAAAGTAGCTATGCCCGGATTTGTACAGCCGCATATTCACCTTTGCCAAACTCTTTTTAGGGGACTTGCAGATGATATGGAACTTCTTGATTGGCTTAAATATAGAATATGGCCTTTAGAAGGCGCTCACGATGAGGAAAGCATATATTATTCTGCTAAGCTTGGACTTAGCGAACTTATAAAAAGCGGAACTACTTCTATTGTTGATATGGAAACAGTACATCATACAGATAATGCAATACAGGCTATATACGAAAGCGGCATAAGAGCCTTAACAGGAAAGGTTATGATGGATTATGGAAGCGATGTTCCTGAATCCTTGATGGAAAATAGACATAATTCTGTTTCTGAAAGTATTGGGCTTCTAAAAAAATGGCATGGAAAAGATGGTGGCAGAATTGAATATGCTTTTGCTCCAAGATTTGTTGTTTCTTGCTCAGAGGATTTGCTGCTGGAAGTAGCCAGATTTTCTAAGGATTACGGAGTAAAAGTCCATACACATGCTTCTGAAAACAGGGGAGAAATAGAGTTTGTTGAACAAGACAGAGGTATGACTAATATAGCCTATTTAAGGAAAATGGGACTTCTAAACGAAAACTTGATTTTGGCTCACTGCATATGGCTTTATGATGAGGAAATTAAGTTTATTAAAGAATCAAAGGCAAAGATTGTGCACTGTCCTTCTTCAAATCTAAAGCTTGCTTCAGGCATTGCCAAAATACCTGAACTTTTAAGCCTAGGAATTGATATCGGGTTATCTTCTGACGGCCCACCATGTTCTAATAATTTAGATGCCTTTATGGAAATGAGGCTTAGTTCTCTGATGCAGAAGGTTAGATTAGGGCCTAAGACTATGGATTGCAGCAAAGCGCTATACCTAGCTACTATGGGAGGCGCTAAGGTTATGGGGAAAGCAAAGGAAATAGGTTCTCTTGAAGAAGGAAAAAAGGCAGATATTATTTTGCTTGACTTAAATAAGGTCTATAATGCTCCAAGCTTTAAAGAAAATATAGAAAGTCAAATTGTTTTTTCAGGTAAGTCAGAAAATGTTGATACAACTATAGTTAATGGGAAAATTCTTATGAAAGACAGAAAGCTTTTATATATGCAGGAGGATGACATAATTAGAAACTGTAATAAGGCTATAGAAAGAGTTTGGAATAGAGCAGGAATATAGGAAAGTGAGGGATTTCATGGAGTTACAAGCAGTTATTCAGCCTGTAAGCTTAAAAGAAGCTAAGGAACTTATTCATACTTTGCCAAACAGCAGAATTTTAGCGGGAGGAACGGATTTAATTATAGACCTTAATAAGAAAAAGCTTTATGCAGATTACTTAGTCGATATATCCAAACTTGAGGAATTGAGAAAAATAAAAGATTTTAATCATCATATTATAGTTGGAAGTATGGTAACTTTTACGGATATTCTTGAAAGTCAGATTTTTGAAGAAAGGTTTACCTGTCTTAGAGACTGTGCGGAAATGATGGGTTCCCCTCAGATAAGAAACATGGCTACTATCGGAGGAAATATCGTGAATTCCGCAGCAGCTGCGGATATTGTGCCATGTCTTATGAGTCTTGATGCGGTATTTATAATAGAAAGTGTAAGGGAAAGAAGACTGGTAAGATGTGATGACTATTTTAAAAAGTATGATAAATATAGAATTCAGTCCGATGAAATACTAGTGGGAATTATATTAAGTGATAAAGAAAACATAAGTGGATTTTACAAGCTTGGAAAAAGAAATTCTCTTTCTATAGCAAGGCTTAGCGCTTCGGTAAGCTTTGAATATGAAAATAATAAAATCCATGATTTAAAACTTGTATTAGGTGCTGTGGGAAGATTTCCATTCAGAGTTTATGAAATTGAATATTTATCAAGAAATAAAGATATTAATTACTTGTTTAAGAAAGAAATTTTAGCAATTGTAGAAGAGAAGGTAAGAGAGAGTATAAAAAATAGATCAACCATGCCCTTTAAAAAAGAGGCTGTAAAAGGAGTTTATACTGAAGCGGTTAGAAAAGCACTTTCAAGGGGTGGGATTATTTATGAATAAAATAAGCTTAATGGTTAATGGAACTTTTTATGAAAAACAAGTAGCTTCCAATCTAAGACTTATAGACTTTTTAAGGGATGTCTTAAAGCTTAAGGGAACTAAGGAAGGCTGCAGCGAGGGTGAATGCGGAGCATGTACAGTCATTATTGATGGAAAAACCGTTAATTCCTGTCTGGTTTTAGCAGGCTCTTGTAATAATTGTGAGATTATTACTATAGAAGGAATAGGGATGGAAGAAATTCATCCTATTCAAAGAGCATTTATAGAAGTTGGGGCAGTTCAATGCGGGTACTGTATACCTGGAATGATTTTAAGCGCCAAAGCGATTTTAGATAAAAATATAAATGCTTCAGAGGAAGAGATAAGAGAAGGAATATCAGGAAACCTATGCAGATGTACGGGCTATCAAAAAATAGTTGAAGGCGTAATTTTAGCTAAACAGTATATGGTAGGGAGCAGGTGATTTTATGTTAAATATAATAGGCAAAAACATAAAAAAAGAAGATTCCTTAGAAAAGGTTACTGGAAAAGCTCTCTATCCAGATGATATTGAGTTTGAAGATATGCTATATGCTGGAGCAGTAAGAAGTTCAATAGCCTATGGAAGAGTAAAAAGTATAGACTGCTCAAAAGCTGCTGAACTAGATGGAATTGTTATGATAATAAATCATAACATGATTCCAGGAGAGAAAAAACATGGAGTTGTATTTAAGGATCAACCCATATTAGTAGATGATTTGATAAGAAGAGTGGGGGATCCGATTTTATTAGTGGTAGCTGTAAACAAAGAGGTTTTAAAGAAAGCTGTAGATTTGATTAAAATTGAATACGAAGAATACGAAGGTGTATTTACAGTTGAGGAGGCACTTAAAGAAAATGCTCCGGTTTTGGGAGATGGAACAAATATATTATATGATCTTAAGATTAAAAGAGGAGATGTTGAAGAAGGTTTTAGAAAAGCTAAATTTATAGTTGAAAACTGGTATTCAACTCCACATATAGATCATGCTGTACTCCAGCCGGAAGCAGCAGTATGCAGATTTGATAAAGAAGGTAATATCGAATTATATGTGGCTACGCAGTATCCTCATTATGATAGAGAAGATGTATCCAGGTGTTTAGGGATACCGGAAGATAAGGTTAGGATAATCAATACGACTATAGGAGGAGCGTTTGGGGTAAGAGAGGATATAACAGTACAGTGCCATGCTGCCTTGGCTGCCTACTATACCAAAAAGCCTGTAAAGATTGTTTACTCAAGAGAGGAATCAACTGTAACACACTGTAAAAGGCATGCTGTAAAGATGTACTATAAAACTGGCGTGGACGAAAATGGAAAGCTATGCGCACTTAAAGCAAGAATATACGGAGATACCGGAGCTTACTGTTCATGGGGAATGAATGTGCTTAGAAAAGCAGCTGTGCATGCTGCAGGCCCATACGAGGTTCCTAATGTAGATATTCAGTCTCTTGCTGTGTATACTAATAATTCTTTCTGTGGAGCAATGAGAGGCTTTGGCGCTGCACAAGTGGCAGTAGCTTATGAAAGTCAGATGGATGAGCTTTCAAGGCTTTTGGAAATAAACCCTCTTAAATTTAGATATATGAATTCAGTTAAAGTAGGAAGCATATTGCCTACAGGGCAGGTTCTTGAAAGCAGCGTAGGCATGAAAAAGTGCATGGAAGAGATAGCAAAACTTGATGGAATAGTTCTTGAATGAGGGGGAGAGTATTTTGAAAAAAAGAGGAGTTGGATATGCCTGCATGATCTATGGTACAGGTTATGGAAATGGCTTTCCTGATGAATCAAGAGCGGCAGCAGAACTGAGTTCTGATGGAAAGGTCATTGTTTTTGTAGAAGCAACGGATGTTGGTCAGGGAGCTAAAAATATAATGAGACAAATTGCAGGTGAAACACTTAACATGAGTGTAGAAGATATTGTAATTAAGAACATTAATACTTCCTACATGATGGATTCTGGCACTGCAGCAGCAAGCAGACAAACTTACAATACGGGAAATGCTGTTCTTAATGCATGTAAAAAGCTTAGAGAGAGCATTGAGCATACAGGTATCGAAGATAAGAAAAAAGCATTCAGCTTTATGATTGATAATTCAATAAAAACTAGGGAAGAAGGCTATTTTAAAGCAAATACTACTTCTGTAAATTTAGAGACAGGAGAGGGTAATCCATATTGGCCCTATACTTTTTCTACAAATAAGGTTGTGGTTGAGGTAGATGATGAGACGGGAAAAGTAGATGTAATTGAAGTTATAGCTTGTCATGATTCGGGAAAAATAATAAATCCACTAATGGCAGAAGGTCAGATCGAAGGAGGCGCTGCTATGGGCATTGGATACGGAATTATGGAAGAAGTTATATTTAATAAAGGAATTATAAAAAATCAAAACTTTAATGATTATATAATTCCTACCAGCAAGGATGTTCCAAAAGTTAATGTTATATTTGTAGAAGAAACAGAAGACAGCGGGCCTTATGGTGCTAAAGGTTTAGGCGAGCCCTCTATGATTTCTACAGCACCAGCTATTATAAATGCTATTTATGATGCTGTTGGAGTTAGAATCTATGATCTGCCGGCATCACCGGAAAAGATTTTGAGAGCTCTTGCTGATAAGAGGAAAAAACATGAGTGATTTAAAAAAAGATATAGATATAGCAATAGGAAAAATCAAAGCACCCTTAGTGCTTAAGAACGGCTTTATTATAAATGTGTTTACGCAAAGCATTGAAAAAAGTGATATTGCTATAAATAAAGATAAGATAGTTGGCATAGGAAATTATAATGGAGACAAGGAAATAGATTGTACTGGTCTTTTTATAGCTCCGGGTTTTATTGATGCCCATGTTCATATTGAATCTTCAATGGTTACTCCAAAGGTATTTTCACAGCTTTTATTAAGAAGAGGTGTAACAACGGCAGTAGCTGATCCCCATGAAATAGCAAATGTTCTGGGATTAAGTGGTATCGAATTTATGCTTGAAAATAGTATAAAAAGTGTTATGGATATATTTTTTATGTTGCCTTCCTGTGTGCCTGCAACTGAGTTTGAAGATTCCGGTGCAGTGCTCGGTGCTGAGGAACTGTCAAAGCTTATAAATCATAATAGAGTTCTGGGGCTAGGTGAGGTAATGGACACTACTGCTGTAATAAACGGAAAAGAGGATATGCTTGATAAATTGCTGCTTTTTAAGGAGAGCAACATTGATGGTCATTGTCCGGGGATTTCGCAAAAATGGCTTAACGCTTATCTTTGCAGCAGGATTAAGACAGATCATGAATGCTCTAAGGCAGAAGAAGCTATTAAGAAAGTGCAAAAGGGTATGTACGTTATGCTTAGAGAAGGTTCTGCAACAAAGAATCTTAAGGACTTGTTGCCAGCAGTAAATCAAAATAACTTTAGCAGATTTTTATTTTGTACTGATGATAGACACATAGAAGATTTAATTGAAGAAGGCACCATTGATAATTCAATAAGACTGGCCATAAGACAGGGACTTGATCCGATTAAGGCTTATACCATAGCATCTTATAATGCAGCAGCCTGCTATGGATTAAGGGATAGAGGTGCAGCAGCACCAGGATATAAAGCAGATTTGGTTATTTTTGAGGATTTAAATAAGCTTAATATAAAACATGTAATTAAGAATGGAGAAAGCTACAACAAGGAAATAAGTTTCTCAAATTATAAACTAAATAACTCAGTGATGCTTAACTTGATCGATAAAGAAGAATTTATTGTACAATATAAAAGTGAGTATATAAATACAATTAAGTTGATACCTCAGTCTGTTGAAACGATAAAGCAGAGAAGAAAAGTTAAGTCTAAAGATGGAATAGTTACAGAAATTGAAAGCTCTGATTATCTTAAAATAGCGGTATTTGAGAGGCATAAGAAAACAGGCAAAAAAGCTGTTGGCTTTGTTGAAGGTTTTGGGCTAAAGAACTGCTCTATTGCTCAGAGTATAGCTCATGACTCGCATAATATTATTGTTATTGGTGATAAAGACGAGGATATGGCTTTGGCAGTAAATTCAATAATAGATATTCAGGGTGGAATTGCGGTAGTTTCTGAAGGAAAGGTATTAGAAAAACTAAGTCTGCCAATAGGTGGACTCATTACCTCTGAGAATCCTTATGACGTTTTGAAAAAGGTAAAAAAGCTTAATTACTTAGCAAGAAGTTACGGAGTAAAAAAAGATTTTGATCCTTTTTTAACTCTAGGTTTTTTAGCCCTCCCAGTTATACCAGATTTAAAAATAACAGCCAGAGGATTATTTAACTATGAACAGTTTCAATTTATAGATTTATTTAGTTCATAACAAAAGGAAAGCGTGATTAATATGTATTTAAGAGGGATTATACTTGCAGGCGGATGCTCCAGCAGGATGGGAACAAATAAGCTTATGTTAAAGCTTGGAGAAAAGACAATTATAAATAGAGTTATAGAAAGTGCAAAAGCTTCAAAGCTTGAAGAATTAGTTTTAGTTTATGGGAAGTATAACATGGATACTGATATAGTGAAAGTTTATAATCCAGATTATGAGCTAGGCATGAGTACCTCCATTAAAAAAGGACTTGAAGGCTTTGAGGGTGATGGAGTAATGATCCTACTTGGGGATATGCCATTTATAACTTCAGAAATAATAAACAAATTATATGATGGATTTTGCAAAAGTAACAAAAATATTGCGGCTCCAATTTATAAGAGAAGAAGAGGGAATCCTGTTATAATAGGAAAAAAGTATTTTAATGAACTTCTAAAGAATACAGGAGACAAAGGAGCAAGAGAGATTATAAATAATAATGCTTGCGACGTTGAGCTAATTGAGATTCAAAGTGATGGTATTTTTGTAGATGTTGATGATAAAGAAAGTTATAACTCCTTGAGGGCTTAGCAAAGAAAGAACGCTGCAGATTACTGCAGCGTTTTTAGATTCTTAGTGGATTAAAGTATAATTTAACCCCCAGGTAACTCCGTGGCTGTCAGTAACAACTGCATGAAAGGCTCCCCAAAAAGTTTTTTGAAGCTCGAAGCCAACTTTTCCGGCTTCTTTAAGGGTATTATATACTCTATTTATTTCTTCTTCACTGTCCAGTTCTAAAACAAAATGAGTGGCAGAAACTTTTGATTTGTCATCAAATAAATCTACGAAATATAATACACAATTGTTATTAATGTGAAGCTCTGAGTGGATAACTTTTCCTTCAAAGCCTTTGAACATTTCTTTTCCATCAGCTAATTGAAGATTCTTTATTTCCCCACCAAATACTCCTTTGTAGAATTCTAAAGCCTCCTTGCAGTTTTCAACATAGATTTCCGGTATGATGCTTTTCATATGTATCTCTCCAATCATAAAAAACTTGTATTTGTATTAATAAATATTATCAATGATAAATACGTTTGGCAATACATTTTCCTATTTAAGTGTAAAGCTGATAGGAATGTGAAGCTCTTAGTGGTATAATATTTGTTAAAATAAAATTACAAAATATTTAAGGAGAAAAATATGTATGCAGTAGCAGCACTTTTTGATAACGAAACTGAGAAGTGTATAAAAGATTTATGGAAGAGCTTAAGTGATAAGGGAATTTCTAACTATGGGCAAGAGGTAAAGAATAGAAGAGCTCATATTACAATAGCTGACTACAATAATTTAGATAAGAATTCGTTTGAAAGTTTACTGGAGGAAGTATATAGAGATAAAGCAGAAGTAGAAATAAGCCTCAGCATCATTGGTACTTTTATAAAGTCTGGAACTTTGTTTGTTTCAGCGCCTATAACCAAGGAGTTGCATGAATTCCATAAAAATTATCATTATAATTTTGCTAAGTTTAATGATGATTCAAATTCTCTTTACCTTCCGGGAAAATGGGTGCCTCACTGCACAATTGCAAGCAGATTAAACAATAAAAATATGCTTAGAGCATTTGAATACTGCACAAAAGAATTATCTGTAATTAAAGGCAGTATAACTGAAATAGCTTTGTTGGAATTCCAGGAGTTTAATGAAGATGGAATATGCATAAATGCGCCAATAGTTTACACAAGAAAGCTTGAACAAAGGATAAGGTAATATTATGGATATGCTATATGAAAATAAATTAATAAATTTAAGGGTATATTCACTGGATAGTACCAGATGGAATGATTTTGAAAAACTATTTGGAGATAACGGTGCTTGCGGAGGCTGCTGGTGTATGTCCTGGAGATTAAAAAAATCAGAGTTTGAAATGGGAAAAGGTGTTCAGAACAAGAATTCTATGAAAAAATTAGTCGAGAAAAATGAAGCGGTTGGGGTATTAGCATATATTGACGGACAGCCAATTGGATGGTGTGCTGTAGCTCCGAGAGAAAAGTATGTCAGATTGGAGAACTCGAGAGTTTTTAAAAGGATAGACGATGAGGCAGTTTGGTCTATTACCTGTCTTTATATATTAAAGGCTTATAGAAGAAAAGGAATTTCTGCTGAGTTAATTAAGGCAGCAGTTAATTACTGCAGGCTAAATGGAACTAAGATAGTTGAAGCTTATCCGGTTGTGCCGTATGATAGCAAAACTCCGGATGCTTTTCTATGGACAGGAGTACCGAGTTCCTTTGAAGAAGCTGGATTTGAAGTGGCTGAAAGAAGGTCTAAGTGGAAGATTATGATGAGATACTATGTATGTGGAGAATAAGGCATTTAATGATGTAAAAGAGTAATAGATAGTTTATCAAGCCAAGTTTAAATGAACTAATAATTTACCGAAGGATGCAGGTGACTTTTAATGAATTTTACTAAGGAGTACTTTCTAAGAGAATATAATTTTACAGAAGCAGACCTTGAGATGAGTGGAATATCATGGGAAACTCTATATGATATATACAACGACTTTTCAAAGTATATAAGCCTATATGAAAGTCAAGTGGATTTTATAGCAAATACTCTAAGAACACATGAAAAAATACACTCTGTTAAAGCTAGAGTAAAGGACGCAGAGCATTTGATTGAAAAGATTATAAGAAAAACTCCTGATAGAAAGAAAAAGTATGGAGAGTCATTTCAATTTTCAATTGAAAACTACAAGCATGAAATAACTGACTTAATTGGTGTTCGAGCAATACATATTTTTAAGGAAGATTGGGAGGATATACATAACTTCATAACTAATACTTGGAGGGTAGGAGAGATAACAGCAAACGTAAGAGAGGGTGACGATACAAAAAGATTTGAGGAGCTGAATATTGCAATCCAATCCCGAAAATCTGGTTATCGTTCTGTACATTATTTAATTGAATCTTATCCGACAAATGAAAAGGTGATAGCCGAAATTCAAGTAAGAACAATATTTGAGGAAGGTTATGGAGAAATTGATCATCAGCTAAGATACTCTCATGATCAAATTCCGGAGGTGCTTGCTCTTAATCTTCTGCTTTTAAATCGTATAGCTGGAAGCTCTGATGAAATGGCTTCTCTTATCAATATGTTAAATAGAAATTGTACTGATATGGAAGCAAAATATGAAAATATAATTGCAAGCAAAAACAGAGAAATTGAAAGTCTTATTGGTAAAATTGAAAAGATAACCTCTATAGAGACCAAAGATAAGCAGGACCTATTGTCAAGCCTTAATAAGATTATAATGAAGGATGAATTTGCTAATCTAACTGAAGATTTAAATAAGGATTTTTAAAGATAAAAATGGACTAGGATAATTTGTATTGTATCCTGGTCCATTTTTTATATATTCATTTGTTCATATAATTCGTCAAATGACATATATTTGTTTTTGTTTAAGTCCATTATGTTTATAACTACAAAGTGTGCGAGCTTTTGCATCGAAAGTGGAGATTTAATATTTCCCCTGCTTTTTTCAATAGAGAGTATTTCTTCTATCTTTACATATATATCCTGCATATCATAATCTCTTTTGCTTTCGTAACCCTTTAGCATGGCAATTTCATAAAATATAGATATATACTTATCTACAAAATCCTGCATTGATATATAAATTTTTCTGATTTTTTCCTTTAGAGGCTCCTCAGAGTTTTTTAGTCTTTCTGCAAGATTGAGAGTATTTCTCCAATCATCTCTGAATATCTCAGAAACAAACTCCTCTTTGTTAGGAAAATAATTGTAGAAAGTACCTATTGCAATGCCGCAGCTCTTTGCTATATCTCTTATATTAAGTTCTTTATAGTTTTTTTCAATTAATGTTTTTCTGCCTTCCAATATAAGGCTTTCTTTGACGTTTTCAATTATCTTCGGCATAATATCATTCCTTTGTAAACCTTGTTTATACAATGTCATTTTCATAAAAGGTATGTCAATAAGTGATAAGTACTAACTGTAAAAAAGTAATTTGATATATAAGAAGGAACAAATCAGAAGATTTGTTCCTAAGAAATTAGTATGCTCTTCCCCAGTAAACAAGCTTCTTTGCTGGTTTTCCACAGCATACGCAGGTGTCGCTTATGTGCTCCTGCTCAAAAGGCATACATCTACTTGTAGCAGCAGCTTCTTCTTTGATCTTATCTTCGCAGGCTCTATCGCCGCACCACATAGCTTTTACGAATCCGGGCTTCATGTCCAATAGATTTTTAAATTCGTCTAAGTTAATCGCTGTGCTTGTTTTTTCAATTTGAGCTGTTTTTGCTTTTTCAAGAAGGGAATTTTGAATGTCTTCTAATACTTCATTTACTTTGTTCTCTAATTCATCAAGAGAAACAACTATTTTTTCTCTATTATCTCTTCGAACTAGCACTGCTTGATTATTTTCGATATCCTTAGGTCCTATTTCAAGTCTTAGTGGAACACCTTTCATTTCATACTCGCTGAACTTCCAGCCCGGAGTTTTATCACTGTCATCCATCTTAACCCTTACTATTTTTGATAGTCTATCTTTAAGCTCAGAAGCTTTATCTAAAACACCAGCCTTATGCTGAGCAACTGGAATTATGACTAGCTGAGTTGGTGCTATTCTAGGTGGAACAACAAGGCCGTTATCATCACCGTGAACCATAATCATAGCGCCGATAAGTCTTGTAGTCATTCCCCATGAGGTTTGGTGAACATACTGAAGCTTTCCGTTTTTATCTGTATATTGTATATTAAATGCCTTAGCAAAACCATCACCAAAGTTATGTGAAGTTCCGCATTGAAGTGCTTTTCCATCATGCATTAAGCTTTCTATTGTATAAGTAGCTTCAGCACCTGCAAATTTTTCTTTATCTGTCTTTTGACCTTTAACAACAGGTATAGCTAGATACTCTTCACAAAGCTTAGCATAAACATTCAGCATTTTTATAGTTTCTTCCTGTGCTTCTTCAGCAGTAGCATGAGCTGTATGACCTTCCTGCCATAAAAATTCTAGTGTTCTTAAGAATGGACGCGTGGTTTTTTCCCATCTTACAACAGAGCACCATTGATTATAAAGCTTTGGCAAATCCTTATAGGATTGAATTATTTTTGCATAGTGGTCGCAGAATAAGGTTTCTGAAGTAGGACGTACCACAAGTCTTTCAGTTAATTCTTGATTTCCGCCATGCGTAACCCAAGCAACCTCCGGTGCAAAACCTTCAACATGGTCCTTTTCCTTTTGAAGCAGGCTTTCTGGAATAAACATTGGCATATATACATTCTCATGTCCTGTTTCTTTAAACATATTATCCAGGTTTTTCTGTATATTTTCCCAGATAGCATAACCATAAGGTCTTATAACCATGCAGCCTCTAACACTTGCATAATCTACTAATTCAGCTTTTTTAACAACATCTGTATACCATTGAGCAAAATCCTGGTCCATAGGAGTTATAGCTTCAACCAGTTTTTTTTCTTTTTCTTTACCCATAATCTTCATCTCCTAAATTATAATTAAATATAAAAAAGCCTCCAATCCCAAAAGGGACCGAGGCTATATCGGCGGTACCACCCTAATTGACGCAGTAATTACGTCCAGCTTAAGTTCTATAACGGAAGAAAGCCGCTGTACTTTATTTCAGTACAGAACTCCGAGGCGGGTTCAAAACAAGACTTTAGAAATCTCACACCAAATGATTTCCTCTCTGTAAAAGACTTTATCCTTACTATTCCTCATCAAAGTTTTAAGTTATATGTCTACATTAAAACAATAATAGAGTAAAACTTAATATATGTCAATATTATATGCTAAAATTTTATTTTATTGACCAAACTTTAAGTTTTTTCTATAATTAAATTATTCTGATATTTAGGAGATGATTAGATGTTTAAAGAAATGAGAAAAAGTCAAAGAGAAATTTTTGGTGAAGATATAATTAAAATTTTACAATCTGGTGAGTATGGGGTATTAGCTACAATAAGTGAAAACGGATATCCATACGCAACCCCAATAAGCTATGTTTATGTGAATAATAAGGTTTATTTACACTGCGCTGTTGAAGGAAATAAGCTGGACAACATAAGAAAAAACAATAAGGTTTCCTTTAATGTTGTAGGAAAAACTAAGGTTTTACCTGAGCAGTTTAGTACTGAATATGAAAGTGCTATTATATTTGGACAGGCTTTTGAAGTTAATGGAGATGAGAAAAAGGAAGCACTGATGGCCATTGCTGACAAATATTCTCCTGATTTTAAAAAGGAAGGACTTGCATATATAGATAGAGCAATAAATAAAACATGCGTAATAAAAATAGAAATTGATAAAATTACCGGCAAGGCAAGAAGATAAAAAGAAATCGCGATATCAAGATAAGAAGCGATTGTTAAAAATATGCTAAATAATGAGGCGATTATATGGATGCACCTGTGAAAAATACAAAGGTATATGAGCAAGTTATTGAAGAAATTAAAGAGATGATTGTAAGCGGAAAGCTTAAAAAAGGTGATAAACTTCCTCCTGAAAGAGAGCTTGTGGAGCAGCTTCAAGCAAGCAGAGCTTCAATTCGCGAAGCCTTAAAAGCACTTCAAATTATAGGGCTAATCGAAAGCAGGCAGGGCGGCGGGAACTATATAAGAGAAAGCTTCGAGGGCAGCCTGTTTGAACCTCTTTCAATCATGTTCAGCCTTCAAAACAGCGGACCTGAGGAAATTTTAGAGCTTAGGAAAATTATCGAGGTAGAAACCGCAGCTTTAGCAGCTAAAAATATCAATGATGAGGAACTTATTGAGATAAAATGCATTATTGATCAGATAAAAGAGAGCTATGATGAAGAATTAAATGCTAAACTTGATAAGGAGCTTCATTATAAAATTGCAAATGCTTCAGGAAACTTTCTTGTTGTAGTAATACTGACTGCAGTATCCTCACTTGTTGATTCTTTTATAAAGGATGCAAGAAAACGTATTTTGACTCAGGCAGAGAATAGGGAAATCTTAATTGAACATCACGAAAATCTATATAATGCTCTATTTGAGCATAATAAGGGTAGAGCAGCTGAAGTTATGAGGAAACATCTGGATTTTGTAAATGAATATTTAACTTCAAAATAAATAAAAAATGAATTTGGTTTGATAAATAACAAACACAGTATACGTTTTCTGTGTTTGTTATTTTTTATGCTCGTAATAAAATTGGTAAGACCAGTGGTTTCAATAACAAAATGATTTAATAGTAAAATTATTTTGAATAATGTTGTTAACTTATTAACTATTGTAGAAATTGAAAAAATATTATGATATTATCAAATTGGAATTGGTCATACCAATAAAAATGGAGTGGGGGATAAAAATGAATAATGCAGTTCTGTTTTTATTAGCATTAGTACCTATCGTGTTGCTTATGGTATCACTAGGGATTTTAAAGATACCGGCACATAAAGCTTGTGCAATGGTTTTAGGATTAGTTTTAGTTTTTGCAATTGTTTTTTGGAAAATGCCAATTCTAAATGCTTTTACAGCAGCTTTAGAGGGCGTGATAATGGCAGTATGGCCAATAGCAATTATTATTATAGCAGCTATATTTACTTACAACTTATCACTTCACACTAAGAGCATGGATACAATAAAAAATATGTTGTCCGGAATAACTACAGACAAGAGAATACAGGTTTTAATTTTAGCATGGGGCTTTGGAGGATTTTTAGAAGCTGTTGCAGGCTATGGAACTGCAGTAGCTATTCCAGCCAGCATACTTGCAGCGCTGGGTTTTGAGCCGATTTTCGCAGCAGTTATTTGTCTTATAGCCAATACAGTTCCCACGGCCTTTGGAGCGATAGGAACACCGGTTATATCCTTAGCTAAAATTGCTAACATTGATGTAAACGTTCTAAGTTATTATGTTGGGCTGCAGCTTGTATTATTTATTATAGTTGTACCTATGGTATTAGTATTGATTACAACAAAGAGTTTGAAAGGTCTAAAGGGAGTTGTAGTAATATCACTAGCTTCAGGCATAAGTTTTGCAATACCAGAAGTTTTAGCAGCAAGGTTTATGGGAGCAGAGCTTCCGGCACTTCTTGGAAGCGTATGCAGTATGGCTGTTACAATCATCATTGCTAAGAAAATGAGTAACAAAGTTAAGGTTGCTAATGGAGCTGCTAAAGAAGAAATTGCAGCAGCAAATTCAAAGTTAAGCTTCAAAGAAGGAATCATTGCATGGATTCCATACATTTTAGTTTTTGTATTCATAATATTATCTAGTCAGTTAGTACCATTTATATATAATCCTCTTTCGCATGTTAAAAGCAGTGTTTTAATATACACAGGAGCAAATGCAAAGCCTTATGATATAAAATGGATTGCAACACCGGGAACGCTCATATTAATAGCCACAGTTTTGGGAGGATTAATTCAGGGAGCAAAAGTAAGTGAGATCGTAACTGTATTTGTAAAGACCTGCAAGCAGTTAACCAAATCAACCATAACTGTTATAGCTATAGTAGCTTTGGCTAAGGTTATGGACTATAGCGGAATGATAAAAAACCTCGCAGAAATGCTCGTTGCTATTACTGGAAGTTTTTATCCGCTTATATCAAGTGTTATAGGTGCTTTGGGGACCTTTGTTACCGGCAGTGATACTTCAGCTAATGTCTTGTTTGGAAGACTTCAGACAGAAGTTGCTGCATCAATTCATGTAAATCCAATATGGCTTGCAGCAGCAAATACTGCTGGTGCAACAGCAGGAAAAATGATATCACCTCAGAGTATAGCAGTTGCTACAGCAGCCACAGGGCTGGCCGGTGCTGAAGGGAAGATATTAAACAAAACTTTAAAATTCTGTGCAGGGTATGTAGTCGTTTTAGGAATATTGGTTTATATAGGAAGTATGTTTATAAAATAATGTTTATTGATATAAAAGGAGGAAGTATACAATGAATATTTTAGTTTGCATTAAGCAGGTACCAGGAACTACTAAGGTTGAAGTAGATGAAAAAACAGGGGTCCTAAAAAGAGATGGTGTAGATTCAAAAATGAATCCTTACGATTTATATGCAATTGAAACTGCTTTAAGGATTAGAGATAAGGTTGGAGGAAAGATAAGTGTCGTTACTATGGGACCTCCACAGGCAGCTGAAGTTATAAGAGAAGCATATATGATGGGAGTTGACGAAGGTGCCTTGGTCTCTGACAGAAAATTTGCTGGAGCAGATGTGCTTGCAACCTCTTATACAATATCGCAGGCAGTAAGAAAAATGGGCGAGTTTGATTTAATACTTTGCGGAAAACAGACTACTGATGGAGATACAGCTCAGGTAGGTCCTGAAATGGCTGAGTATCTTGGAATTCCACACATTGCAAATGTATTAAAAATAGTCGAACTTAAAGAAACATCTGTTTTAGTTGAAATGGACATGCCGAACACTATAGAGCTGGCGGAAATAAAGTATCCTTGTTTATTAACAGTGGAGAAGGATATATTCCAGCCAAGGCTTCCTTCCTACAAGAGAAAGCTTGAAACTAAGAACAGGGAAGTAAAGATGATAAGTTTTAATGATTTTGAAGACAAAGATGAAAAAAAATATGGACTTAATGGTTCTCCAACACAAGTAGAAAGAATATTCCCTCCAAAAGCTAATAATGACAGAGAGATGTGGAAGGGAAGCAGCGAAGAACTTACCGGTAAGATGCATAAGAAGCTTTCTGAGTTAAAATTTGCATAATGATTAAGGGATGGTGATATAGATGGGTAAATTAGTAGTTAATCAAAATAAGTTAAACAGTGAAGTTATTGAGCAATTAGTTAATATATGTCCTTTTAAGGCAATAGAAAATCATGATGGAAAAATAGAAATAAATGCCGGCTGTAAAATGTGTAAAATATGTGTTAAAAAAGGCCCGGCAGGAGTAATGGAATTTGTTGAGGATGAAGTAAAGACTATAGACAAGAGCTTATGGAATGGCATAGCAGTTTATGTTGATCATGTTGAGGGAGACATACACCCTGTAACCTTAGAACTTATAGGTAAGGCTAAAGAGCTGGCTGCAAAAGTAAATTTCCCGGTTTACTGCTTGTTCCTAGGTTCAAACATCAGCCATAAGGCCCAGGAACTGCTTCATTATGGAGTGGATGAGGTTTTTGTGTATGACTGTGAGGAGTTAAAAGACTTTAGAATAGAACCTTACGCGGCTGCTTTTGAAGATTTTATTAACAAGATTAAGCCTTCCTCTATATTAGTTGGAGCTACTACTGTAGGAAGATCACTTGCGCCTAGAATGGCAGCGCGTTTCAGAACAGGGCTTACTGCTGATTGTACTATACTTGATATAAAGGAAAATACAGACCTTATTCAAATAAGACCTGCCTTTGGCGGAAACATTATGGCCCAAATAAATACTCCAAATACAAGACCACAGCTTGCAACTGTTAGATATAAGGTTATGAATGCTCCAGAAAGAAGAGAAGAAGTTTATGGTAAAATTACAAGCTGCGAAATAAAGAAGGACAAATTAGTATCCAATATAGATGTTTTAAAAATAACTCATAAGGAAAAGGAAGAAAGCATATCTGATGCTGAAGTAATTATAGCTATCGGAAGAGGAGTTAAGTCAGAAAAAGATATGGAAATGGTTTATGAGTTAGCAGACTTATTAGGTGCCCAGGTAGCTGGGACCAGACCTATGATTGAGGCAGGCTGGCTCAATGCTAAGAAACAGATAGGTTTAAGCGGAAGAACTGTTAAGCCAAAACTAATAATAGCTTTAGGGGTATCCGGAGCGGTTCAATTTACAGCAGGAATGAATGGTTCAGAAAGAATATTTGCTATAAACAATGATGAAAAAGCTTCAATATTTAATGTTGCACATTACGGAATTGTAGGAGATATATATGAAATAGTTCCGCAGCTTATTGAACAAATAAAGATGACTAAGGGAGCATAATAAGAATTTGAAGGACATAAAGATGGGTAATCTTTATGCACAGAATAAGGATTTGAGGGGGTAATGATATGAACGGACTATGCAGTAATGAATATAAGAAAATAGATGAAGGAGATATAAATTTCCTAACTGAGCTTTTAGGAAAGGACAGAGTTTATTACGGAGAAGAGATAAATGAAGACTACAGCCACGATGAGTTAGGCGGAATAAGCAAAATGCCTGAAGTTATGATTGAGGTTTTAAGTACTGATGAAGTTTCAAAGGTTATGAAGTATGCCTACGAAAACAATATACCTGTAGTCGTAAGAGGTTCAGGTACAGGTCTTGTTGGAGCATCCGTTCCTCTTTATGGCGGAATAATGCTTAATATGACTAAAATGAATAGAATACTTGAGCTTGATGAAGATAATCTTACTCTTACAGTAGAGCCGGGAGTTCTTCTTATGGAGATAGCAAAATACGTTGAAGAAAGAGACTTCTTTTATCCTCCGGACCCAGGTGAAAAGTCAGCAACAATTGGTGGAAACATTAATACAAATGCTGGTGGCATGAGAGCTGTTAAGTACGGAGTTACTAGAGATTTTGTAAGAGGACTAGAGCTTGTACTTCCAAATGGAAATATTATTGAAGTTGGAGGTAAAGTAGTTAAAAACAGTTCAGGTTATAGCATTAAAGATATGATTTGCGGTTCTGAAGGAACTTTAGCGGTAATAACTAAGGCTGTACTTAAGCTTCTGCCTTTGCCTAAGAAGACTATAAGTCTTTTAATACCATTCCCCAATCTTCAAATGGCTATAGGAACAGTTCCTAAAATAATAAAATCGAAGGCTGTTCCTACCGCAATAGAATTTATGCAGAGAGAAGTTATACTTGCTGCTGAAGAATATTTAGGAAAAAAGTTCCCAGACAATACTTCTGATGCTTATCTTCTATTAACCTTTGACGGAAACAGCAAGGAAGAAATAGAAAGAAATTATGAAAAGGTTGCTGAGCTTTGCTTAAATGAAGGAGCACTTGATGTATTTATATCTGATACAGATGAAAGAAAGGAAGCAATATGGTCAGCAAGAGGAGCCTTCCTCGAAGCAGTAAAGGCTACAACAACTGAAATGGATGAATGTGACGTTTGTGTTCCAAGGAACAAAGTAGCTGATTTCATTAATTATACTCATGAGCTTCAGGAAGGGTTTAATGTTAGAATAAGAAGCTTCGGACATGCTGGAGATGGAAACCTTCACGTTTATGTTCTAAGAGATGAATTAACTGAAGAAGAATGGAAGAAGAAGCTTTCGGAAGTATTTGAGTGCATGTACAAGAGAGCTAGAGAATTAAATGGTGTTGTTTCTGGAGAGCACGGTATAGGCTATGCAAAGAGAGCGTATTTATTTGAACAATATGATGAAGCTTATATTGAGTTAATGAAAAACATTAAACTAGCTTTTGATCCTAAAAATTTGTTAAATCCGGGAAAGGTATGTCAATAGAATAAATTTAAAGTAGCCTCAAGTATTTAGCTTGAGGTACTTTTTTAAAAACTAATGAGGTGATGGGAAATGGGAAAAATAAAATTACCATATTATAAAACCTTTATTGAAGCTGATATTCCTGATAAAAACCTTGCAGGAGTATTAGAGTCTAAAGCTCATAGCTATATAGCAACATTGACACAAGAGGAAATTGTTAATTATGCTTTAGATAATCCAATTGGAAGCAAGACTTTAGAGGAGCTTGTTAAAGATAAAAAGAATATGGTTATAATAACTAGCGACCATACAAGACCGGTACCAAGTAAAATAACACTTCCAATACTTCTAAAGAGGATTAGAAGTGTTAATAGAGACATAGAAATAAAAATACTTATAGCTACAGGCTTTCACAGACCTTCTACAAGAGAAGAAATGATAAATAAGTACGGAGAAGAAATAGTAGAGAAAGAAGTATTGATAAATCATATATCGCAGGACAAAGATAGTCTTATAAAGGTAGGAACTTTGCCTTCAGGGGGAGAACTTTGGCTTAATAAATTGGCTATGGAGACAGAACTTTTAATAGCAGAAGGTTTCATAGAACCGCATTTCTTTGCTGGTTTTTCAGGAGGAAGAAAAAGCGTGCTTCCCGGCATTGCAGGAGCTGGAACAATAATGGCAAACCACTGCTCTGAATTTATAGCAAGCGAATATTCAAGAACAGGAATAGTTGAAAACAATCCAATACACAAGGATATGCTATATGCAGCACAGACTGCAAAGCTTGCCTTTATATTAAATGTAGTAATAGACAAGGATAAGAAAGTAATAAATGCTTTTGCAGGTGATAGCAAGCTTGCTCATGAAGAAGGCTGCAAGTTTGTAACAGAACTTTCAAGAATAGACCCAATAATGTCTGACATAGTAGTTTCAACAAACGGAGGATACCCATTAGATCAAAATATTTATCAATCTGTTAAAGGAATGACTGCTGCAGAGGCAACCTGCAGGGAAGGCGGAGTAATAATAATGGTTTCTGCCTGCAGCGATGGACACGGCGGAAAGTCCTTCTACGAAAATATGGCCTTTTCTAAAAATGCTAGAGAAGTTTTAGACAGAGTTCTTAGGGTGGATAGAAATGACACTGTTCCAGATCAATGGGAGTTTCAAATTTTAGCAAGAATCTTGGACAAGTATACAGTAATTTTGGTTACGGATATGTGTGATCCGAAAATTATTAAGGATATGCATATTGAACATGCGTATACTTTTGAAGAAGCCTTAAATAGAGCATATGAAATAAAGGGAAAAAATGCAAATATAGCAGTTATTCCTGATGGAGTTTCTGTTATAGTTAAATAAAATAAAACGTACCAGCACTTTAACTGGTACGTTTATTTTTAAGCATTTTTAAGCTTTTCAATTCCTATTCTGATTCTTCTTAGTGATTCTTCTTTACCAAGTATTTCAGCAAGCTCAAAGGCGCCACCAGGAGTAAAGGCTTTACCTGATAAGGCTGTTCTTATAGGCCAAAGCATTACGCCATTTTTAACTCCCATTTCTTCAACAAGTTTAAGAACACTGTTGTGAAGAGTATCAAAATCCCAAACTTCTACGCTTTCAAGAAGAGGAAGAACCTTTTCTAAACTTACTAAAGAATTTTCAGCATTGGTTTTCATCTTCTTATGAACATATAAATCAATTGAGTACTCAGGAAGTACGTCAAAGAAATCAATCTGTTCTGGAATTTCTCCAAGCACTTCTGTTCTGGTGTGAAGAAGTTTGCTTACCTTCATTAAATCTATTTCAGGATTCTTTATTGCTTCCTTATAATATGGAAGAGCCATTTCGTGGAATTCTTCTAAGGAAAGCTTTCTTATATATTCACCATTCATCCATCTAAGCTTAACAGGGTCAAATATAGCCGGAGCCTTATTGATTTGCTTAAAATCAAATACTTTAATAAGCTCTTCAAGTGAGAAGATTTCCTGTGTTGTTCCAGGATTCCAGCCAAGCAGTGCAATATAGTTCATAATAGCATCCTTTAGATAACCTTTAGCCATTAAGTCTTCAAAGGAAGCATCACCGTTTCTCTTGCTTAGCTTTTGATGAGCATCCTTCATTATTGGTGGGCAGTGTACATAAATTGGAACCTCCCATCCAAAACCTTGATAAAGACGATTATACTTTGGAGAAGAAGATAAATATTCACTTCCTCTAACTACGTGAGTTATTCCCATTAAATGATCGTCAACTACGTTTGCAAAATTATATGTAGGATATCCATCAGACTTTAAAAGAACCATATCTTCAAGTTCAGAGTTATCAACTGTTATTGTACCGTATATAACATCATCAAAGGTAGTTGTTCCTTCGGTAGGATTATTTTGTCTTATAACATAAGGAACACCTTCAGCTAATTTTTGCTCTATTTCTTCCTTGCTTAAATGAAGACAATGTTTGTCATATTTAAAAGGTCTCTTTAATGCTTCGGCATTTTCTTTAAGCATATCGAGTCTTTCCTTTGAACAGAAGCAGTAATAAGCTTCTCCTCTTTCAACAAGCTTTTTTGCATATTCAAGATATAAAGGCTTTCTTTCACTTTGCACATATGGACCTACTGGACCGCCAATGTCCGGACCTTCATCGTGAATTAGACCTGTCATTTTCATTGTGTTGTATATAACATCTACAGCACCCTCAACATATCTTTCCTGATCAGTATCCTCAATTCTTAGAATAAAAGTACCCTCTTCATGCTTTGCTATTAAATAAGCATATAATGCAGTTCTAAGATTACCAACATGCATGTAGCCGGTTGGGCTTGGTGCATATCTTGTTCTTATGTTGTGATTACACATTCTTTTCACTCCTCTATTTATATCCTTAATAAAATTATACCCAATATAAAATAAAAGCCTCTCATCTTAGAGAGGATTGATACAAAAATATCCTCTTTTTATCTTATAATAAGGTATTTTTAATGTCAAGTTTTAGCATAGTTTGTACAAATAATATAAAATAAATCTTCATTAATATAATAATATCCCAAAATAAATTTACAAAAATACATAAAAATTATTTACATAAATGTAATAATATGGTAATATATATCTGTAATAATGATTGATAGCGTGTAACTTCTTTATTGAAGGCAATAGCTAAGAGAGAGAACTCTTTTAGCTATTTTTTGTTTTGACTTATAAACCATCATATTTTAAAGGAAGGGTGATAAAAAAGGTACAAGCATTCCGTTGTAATCAATTGTTTGACTTAATTGAGAAGCAGAATAATTTATGGAGGTAGAAATAATGAAAAGAACGAAGATGAAAACAAAAATAGCTACTACTATTTTGGCATTATTATTTTCTGCAGGAGGATTAAAAGTAAGTTACAGGGCTTCTGCAGCTACTGTTGAGGAACAGGCCGCTAATGTGGTCGGAGGAATGACTATTGAGGAAAAGGTTGGACAAATGTTCGTACCCGATTTTAGAAATTGGGGTTTCGATAGTAAAAACAATAGAATACCATTTACTGTAATGAATGATGATGTTAAATCAGTTATTCAAAAATATCATCTTGGAGGAGTAATATTATTTGCTGAAAATGTTAAAGAAACAGAGCAAACTGTAAGACTCGTAGAGGGTATGCAGCAAGCTTCAGAAAAAGTTCCATTATTAATTACTATTGACCAAGAGGGCGGCATTGTAAGAAGGCTTCAAACAGGTACAGGAATGCCTGGAAATATGGCATTAGGGGCTACTAGGTCTACAGATTTATCATACAAATCAGGAAAAGTGATTGGAGAGGAACTTAAAGCTCTCGGAATAAATGTAGATTTTGCACCTGATTTAGATGTAAATATTAATCCAAGCAATCCGGTTATTGGAGTTAGATCATTTGGATCTGACCCTAAATTAGTAGCTGACTTAGGAACTGCTTATATAAAAGGTGTACAGGATTCTGGCGTTGCTGCTACCGGTAAACATTTCCCAGGTCATGGTGATACAGCAACAGATTCTCATTTAGGACTTCCGGTTGTTAATCATGATATTGATACAATTAATAAAATTGATCTAGTACCTTTTAAAGCTGCAATGGATAAGGGAATTGACATGATAATGACAGCCCATGTTGCTTTCCCTGCAGTAGATAATTCTACTGCAATATCGAAAAAAGACGGTACTCCAGTTAATATTCCAGCAACTCTTTCTAAAAAAGTTTTAACTGAGCTTATAAGAACTAAAATGGGATATAAGGGAGTTATAACAACGGATGCTCTTAATATGCTGGCAATAGCAGATCATTTTGGACAGGAAGATGCTGTAAAGATGGCAATAAATGCTGGTACCGATATAGTTTTAATGCCGGCAGTAGTACAAAGCACAGGCGAAATTGCTAATTTAGATAAAATATATAATTCTGTAGTTAATGCTGTCAAAGCAGGGGAAATACCAGAATCAAGAATAAATGAGTCAGCAAGAAGAATTATTGAACTTAAGTTGAAAAGAGGTATATATAACCCTGCTGGAAATCAGAACCAAATATCACTTGAACAGAAAATATCTAATGCTAAAGCAGTAGTTGGAAGTGTAGAACATAAGGCTGTTGAAAAAGAGGCATCAGAAAAGGCTGTAACATTACTTAGAAACGATAATAATATGCTTCCATTCAAGCTTGAAAGTGAGAAGAAAATAGTATTATTCTCATTATCACAATATAGAATTAAATCTATGACTGATACCATTAATGATATATCATCAAAGAACAGCCTTGATAATATAACTATTCAATCATTTATTTATTCATCAAAAGCAGCAACACTAACTGATGCTCAAAAGGCTGCTATAGATGTTTCGGACTTTGTAATAACTAACAGTGTTAATATGGCACCTGATCCTAAAACAGGTACTTACTATGATATAGACTTTATCAACAGTGTTTCATCCTATGCAAATAGTAAAAATAAAGCTATGGTAAACATAGCTGTAAGAAATCCTTATGATATAGCATATACTCCAAATGTAAAAGCATGTATTGCTGTCTATGGAGGTTTAGGAAATGATCCGACTAATCCTCCGCCAGCACCGAATCTCCCAGCAGGTATAAATGCAATATTTGGTATGTTTAATCCAACAGGAAAGCTGCCTGTTGCGGTTCCCAATCCTCAAAATAGTAAAGAAAATATGCTTGAATTTGGATTTGGATTAATATATGATCAGACTAAAAAGGATGCTGAAAGTCTTATTGAAAAAGCTCAAAAAAGTTTAATTAAATCAGATTTAGATAATGCAAGAAATTATGTAAACTCATTACCTGATAATAGCGATAAAGTCGAACTTCTTAATAAGATTAATAATGTACAGAAAGATGTGGACAAAGCTATATCAGCTGAATCTGCAGTAGCTAAAGCAGAAAAAAGCTTAGTTCAGGCTGATTTAGATGAAGCTAATAAGCTTGTTTCAGAACTGCCTGATAGTGATATGAAGACTGGTTTATTATCTAGAACAAAGAGTGTTCAAGGTAAAGTTGATTTAAATGCAAAAGTAAATGATGCAGTTCAGGCTGTTGTAAAGGCTGAAAATAGTCTCAGCCAAGAGGATTTGGATTCAGCAAAGAAGCTTGTGAGTAATTTAGAAGATGGTGAAACAAAGTCATCATTAATTGAAAGAATAAATGCCGCTCAGTCAAAGATAGATGTAAATGAAAAAATTAAGAAGGCTGAAGAAGCATTAAATAAGGCAAAAGATAATTTATCACAAAGTGATCTTAATGCTGCAAAAGCAACTATAGATTCTTTGCCTGATTCACAGGAAAAAACAGATCTTTTGCAAAAGTATAAGGAAATTCAAGAAGATATAAATGAAAAAAGTACAAGTGTACAAGGAACTAATACTAGTGTGCTTCCTAAAACTGGATCAGTGGTAGATATGAGTTCATTAGTAATCTTTGGAATCCTGGTATCATCCTTAGGTGTGCTAATAATTAAAAGGAAATAGCTATAAAGGCAGAAAGAATATACTTTCTGCCTTTTTTATTTAGTTGCGATAAATATGTTATATATATTGATTCCAAGTTTTATTACATATGGATGTAATATTTTTAAAAATACTAAAGCACAATGTAGAGATAAATATCATATATTGACAATAAGATGTTTTGATGTGAAAAACATTACAAGTTTTTTTATGAGTGATTTATACAGTAAAAGCTGTGTGATTAAAGGGTTTGATACAGTAATTAAAGTATAGGGGGATTTATGGCAAACATTATTAATAATTTGGTTTTTGAAGGCGGAGGGATTCTGGGTATATCATATCTTGGGGTTTTAGATTGCTTATGGGAAAAAAATATGATGCAGAATATAGAAAAAGTAGCAGGTACATCTGCAGGAGCAATAACAGCTTGTATTACAAGCTTCAATTTATCTTTTAGTGAAACAAAAAATATAGTGGAGTCTTTAGATTACAAGCAAGTTCCTCAAAAGGAAGATGATAGTAATGAAAGAATATCAGTATTTATGAGAAGTGAAATTGAAAGAGTATTTGGCGATGTGGATTGTTTATATAGACTAGTTAATAATTATGGCTGGTATTCAACTCAGTATTTTTATAAGTGGATACAAAAACAAATTGCTTTACAATTTGACAGTACTAAGAAGGAGCCGCCTTATACTTTTAAAGATTTTAAAGACAATTCAACACATAAAGATAAAAGGAAGTTTTTAGACCTCTATATTGTAGGTACTGATATTTCCTGTAAAGTGTCTAAAGTATTTTCCTATAGTACAACTCCAGATATGGAGGTAGCCGAAGCAGTTAGAATATCTATGTCCGTACCATTATTTTTTGAAGCAAACAAAGTAAAAAGTTATGAGGTTAATAGAGATTCGCTAACTCATATATTTTCTGATGGAGGTGTTATGAGGAATTATCCAATTAATATTTTTGATTTAGAAGGGATAAATAGGGAAACTCTAGGAGCAAGATTTAAATATGATATAGAATTTGCTGAGACTAATAATATTATTGAATATATATCAAATTTTTATATGGCCATGGCAAAAGTTCAGCAGGATATATACAGGAACAGTCCACAGGATATTGAAAGATCAATTCAAATCGATACGAAAGATATATCTGTATTAGATTTTAATATAAGTACTAATGATAGTACCTATAAGTTTTTATATAAACAAGGCTATGAAGCAGCTAAAGCTTATTTTAAGTATAGAGACAGGTTAAGAAATTAGCCTGTCTTTTTTTGTTGACTCAATAAATTTATTATTCTGTATTAGTCGGATAAATATTTATAAATCAATGCATAAAGAAATGGAATTATAACAGTTATTAACTTTGAATATAACAGATAAATAAAGAAATATAAAGTATTTTTATGGTATTTTGTATTATTGCCTTTTTTTGACTAAATATAAGCTTTGATTAATTTTAAAAACAAACTATAATTAAATTAAACGATAATTATTATCAATTAAAAGTAAATATCAATGAGGAGATGAAATAAATTGAAATATAATGTTTTAATAGGCGGATCTGCCGGTCAAGGAATGGATACTATAAGTGCTTTATTTGAAAGAATTTTAAAGAAGAGCGGTTATTACATCTATTCTACAAAGGACTATATGTCAAGAGTACGCGGAGGGCATAACTTTATTCAGATAAGATTTGGTGATGAGGAAGTAACTTCTCATTATCCTAAATTGGATGTAATTATAGCCCTTGATAACACTACTGCAGAAAGTCATATAGAAAGACTGAAAGAAAATGGTGTTGTAATTTGTGATGAAGCAGTTAATATAGAAGACAGCAGAGTTCTAAGAGTGCCAATGAAAAAAATAGCTATAGAAGCTGGTAATCCAAAGGTATTTGGAACAGCTGCAGTAGGAGCTTTAACAGAACTGTTTGGAATAGAATTTAATAATATAGAAAGTTTATTCAGCAAGAAATGGGATGAAAAAGTAGTAGAAGCAAATGCAAAAGCTTATCAGAAGGGTAGAGAAACCTCAAGAAAGAAATTTGAGCTGCCAAAAGGTCATGAAGATAAACATATCATGATTAACGGAAATGAAGCAATTGCTTTAGGCGCAATAGCAGGAGGACTGGACTTTTACTCTGCTTACCCAATGACACCGGCAACAAGTATAATGACCTATCTTTCAAAGAAGCAAAAGCAAGCTGGTATTATAGTTGAGCAAGTCGAAGATGAGATATCAGCTATTAATATGGCATTAGGCGCATCTTACGCAGGAGCAAGAGCAGCAACAGGCAGCTCAGGTGGTGGAGTTTCACTGATGGTAGAGGCAATAGGACTTGCAAGTATAACTGAAACACCACTTTTATTAGTTGATTCTCAAAGGCCGGGACCAGCAACTGGACTTCCAACTAGAACTGAACAAAGTGACTTAAGCTTTTTGCTAACTGCATCTCATGGTGAAGGTCCAAGAATGGTTTTATCAGTAAGAAATGTTAAAGATGCTTTTTATGGAACAGCAAGGGCTTTGAATATAGCTGATAAATATCAAATTCCTGTAATACTATTAACTGATCAGTATCTAGCGGATACAGTTGTTAATGTAGAAGAATTTGATTTTGATAAGATTAAGATTGAAAGACATATAGCAGGTAAAGAAGCATTAGAAGGGGATGGAAGCTATAAAAGATATAAAGTTACTGAAAGCGGCATATCTCCAAGAATACTTCCAGGGGAGCATGAAAGTGCTGTTGTTTTAATAGACAGTGATGAACATACAGAAGACAGTCAGATAACCGAAAGTGCTGAAGTTCGTATTGCTCAAATGGAAAAGAGAATGAGAAAGCTTGAAGGTTTAAAGGAAGAAGTTCTTGAACCTGAATATTTCGGAGCGGAAAATCCAGAAATTCTGCTTCTGGGCTGGGGTTCAATGTATGGTCCTTTAAAAGAGGCGGTAGAACTTTTAAATAAAGAAAATAAGTCAGTTGGAGCATTGGTATTTGGAGATTTATATCCTCTACCAACTAAAAAACTTGAAAAGTATACAAAAATAGCTAAAAGGATTATAAATGTAGAACAGAACTTTAATGGACAGTTGGCTAAGCTTATAAGAATGGAAACAGGAATCGGTGTAACAAGCAGCATACTAAAATATGATGGAAGACAGTTAAGTTCAAGTGAGATTTATTCCAGAATTAAGAGTGAAGCATAATGATTGATAATCATTATGGGAGACTAAAGGAATACAGGAGGGAATATAATGTTAGATATAAAGATGTATGATACCAATGAAGAATGTGCATGGTGCCCAGGCTGCGGTGACTTTGCAATACTTGCAGCATTAAAAGAAGTTTTGGCAGAATTAGAACTGAAACCACATGAAGTGGTGATATCTTCCGGCATAGGTCAGGCTGCTAAACTTCCACACTATATAAATGTAAATGGCTTTAATGGACTGCATGGAAGAGCAGTGCCTCCGGCTGTCGGAATTAAATTAGTAAATCAGGATCTTAAAGTGATAATAAACTCTGGTGATGGAGACTCATATGGAGAGGGAGGAAACCACCTTCTTCACAATATAAGAAGGAATATTGATATAACTCATTTTGTTCATGATAATCAGATTTACGGATTGACAAAGGGTCAAGGTTCACCAACAACTGAAAAAGGACAAAAAACTTCAATGCAGTTTGATGGAACTACTGTAGACGCCTTCAGACCTCTGGCTTTTGCTTTAACAGCAGGTGCTACCTTTGTTGCAAGAAGCTTTTCAGGTGACAAGGAACATCTAAAGGGGGTTATGAAAGCAGCTATACTCCATAAGGGTTATGCGCTTGTTGATATTTTGCAGCCTTGTGTAACTTTTAACCATGTAAATACATTCAAGTGGTACAAGGAAAATACCTACAAGCTTGATGAAAACTATGATTACACTAACAAAGCTGAAGCTATAAAGAAAGCTATGGAATGGGATAATGGAATACCTCTAGGAATTATTTACAAGGAAGAAAGCCCGGAATATACAGAGGTTGTTTCATACTTAACTCAAGGAAAGTCACTCGTTCAAAGGCAGTGGAAGCCACAGGATGCCAGAGTGTTTATGGAAGACTTTAAATAGAATAACAGAGGCAGGTTAGAATTATCTAATCTGCCTTTAAATTTTGCTTAAGACTATATCTTGAAACATCAAGATAATCCAGTAATTTGGGAAAAGCTATTGTTACCCTAGTATATTTGCCTTGTTCTGACTCAATTATTATATCGTGTCCAAGTTTTAAAGCTAGTTTTTTAGAAAGATACAGTCCCATACCTGTTGATTTATAATTTTGTCTTCCATTATAGCCAGTAAAGCCTTTATCAAATACTCTGTTTACATCTTCGGAAGTTATACCTATGCCGGTATCCTCGATTACAAGCTTTTGAAGTTTAGGTTGTTTAATACCATAAATACTTATTTTTCCCGAGTTACTTGTGTATTTTAATGAATTTGATAGTATTTGGTCAAGGATAAAAGAAAGCCATTTTTTATCAGTCAATACTATAAGTTCTGTATCCTTAATCTCCACAGATATTTTTTTATTAATAAAATTTTTAGCATGCTTCTTTACAGTATCTTTAACAACTCTGTCAACAGATACTTCACTTATAAGATAATCTTTTGAAAAGTCATCTATTTTTGAATTATATAAAGCCTGTTCAACATAGTTATCTATTTTATCAAGTTCTTCTTCAAGACTTAAAAGCACATCTGAATTCGCTTTGCCTAAATTGTTTTCAATTAGAAGTCTGCTCACTGTAATTGGCGTTTTTATTTGATGAACCCATGAGGTAATGAATTCCTCATTCTCTTTTTTATTATCATAAAGCTTTTGAAGCTTTAAGCTTTGTTCTTCATAAATTTTTTCCAGGAGATTATGATAAAGCTTCTGGCTGTAAGACCTTGGCTCTGGAATACGATTTATAATCTCATATTCACGAGTATCAATTATATCCTTAAGTGCCTTGTAATAGTTATTAAAATGCAGGTATTTTCCAAGTAAATAAATAATAAAAAACACTATAGAAGCCAAGTTTATATAGAGTATGTTTCCTAAAGAAACTTTCGAAGTTCCATCCAAAAATATAACTGCTGAAATAAAAGCCATTAGCACTACATAAAAAAACATCAAAAATTTTTGGTCTTTTAAATATTTTAAAAAGTTCATAGTATTACATATCCTTGACCTTTCTTCGTTTGAATAAAGTTATGGAGCCCTAAATCTTCAAGCTTTTTTCTAAGTCTATTAATATTTACCGTAAGAGTATTGTCGTCAACAAAATTTTCATCTTCCCAAAGCCCTCTCATTATGCTGTCTCTGCTTATAATAATTCCTTTATCCTTCATAAGCATATATAGAATTTTAAATTCATTTTTAGTAAGCTCAATCTTCTTATTATTATGAGAAACAGTATTATCTTTTAAATTTAAAACTACATTATTATGTTCTATAATATTGAGCTCTGAGCTAGTATAATCATAAGTTCTTCTAAGAAGAGCGTTAATCTTTGCCATTAGTACATCTAGAGAAAAAGGCTTCTGTATAAAATCATCTCCGCCCATGTTTACAGCCATTATTATATCCATATTTGTATTACGTGAGGATATAAAAATTATTGGGACCTTTGAAACTCCACGTATTTTTCCGCACCAATAGAAGCCGTCATAGGAAGGGAGGTTTATATCCATTAAAACGAGATGAGGTTCATAATTAGCAAAATCTTTAAAAATATTATCGAAGTCTGTTACACTGAATCCATCAAAGCCCCATCGCTGAATATTTTCAAGAATTATTTCTCGCATTTTTGTATCATCTTCAATTATTAGTATTTTAAACATTGTTACCTCCAAATAAATATAAATCCTAATTAAAGATATTATATAATAAATTTTTTGTATAAAATAGTATGAAAGTTAAACAAAGTTGTTGTATAATAAAAGGTAATAATTCAAAAAATTTCAAAATTATAAAGTGATCATCCTTGTTTTACATAATCAAATAAAAAGATGGGGTGTTTAATTTGATTAATAAATCTTATATTAAGGTTAAAACAATCTGGGGATATGACACTAATAATATGCTGCTTACACATTTGCCGAAGTCTGACTCAATAGCTGTTATTTTTCCTGGGGCGGATTACAGCTGTGATAAACCTTTGCTGCACTATGCAAGAAAAGCAGCCCTTCTATCGGGTTGCGATGTATTAAGTTTAGAATATGGTTTTTGCAGAGCTACTAATCCAGTTGAGGGTAATCCTTTTAGTCAAATCGTTAAAGATTGCTATGAAGCTGTAAGATTATGTGTTGAGAATAAGTATAGTAATATCTACTTTATAAGTAAAAGTTTTGGAACATCAGTTGCAGGAGAAATAAGCAATCTTGTAGGCTATGAAAAGGTAAATAACTTATTTCTGACACCAACAGAAGAAACAATTCCTTATATTTTAAAATCAAAATGCACTGTTGTTTCTGGAGAAAGAGATAAGCATTTCACACAAGCAAATATAGATACTGTAAAAAGAAACAATTCAGTTGACTTACATATAATAGACAAGGCAGCACATTCCCTTGAAATAGATGATGATTATGCAGAAAGTATAAAAATACTAGAGTATATAACAAAGGTTTGTGCTAAATTTGTAAGCTGAGTATAAAATAACAGCATGATTTTCATGCTGTTATTATTTTGCAATTATTATGAGAAGTTTAAGTTATATTATTATATATTTTTTCTATATAGTGGTATAATTTGATATATATGTTTTACTGATGATAGAGGGGCTATACAAAATATGAAAGCAATACAATATAATCAATATTTAAGAAGTATAGAACTTAAGCGGGATGATATACAATCCTTTTCCAGATATCCATTTTGCCTGCCTATAATTAGGAACTTATCAAGTATAGAGCTGCATCCAAAGGTTACATACATCGTGGGCGAAAATGGTTCGGGAAAATCTACTATATTAGAGGCAGTTGCAGCTGCTTATGGTTTTAATCCTGAGGGAGGCACTATTAACTTTAGTTTTTCATCCAGAGATACTCATTCTGAGCTTCATAATTACATTAAGCTGATTAAAGGAATAAGAAGACCGAAAGATGGCTTTTTTCTAAGAGCTGAAAGCTTTTACAACCTTGCAACTAATGTTGATGAACTTGAAAAATTAGATCCCGGACTTCTATGTTCTTATGGAGGTAAATCCCTTCATAATCAATCTCATGGTGAATCGTTTTTTTCTGTGTTTATGAATAGATTTTCCGGTAATGGCTTGTATATTTTAGATGAACCCGAGGCTGCTCTGTCGCCTTCAAGACAAATGGCTATGCTATCAAGAATTCATGATTTAGTTGAAGAGCATTCTCAGTTTATTATAGCTACGCATTCCCCAATAATTATGGCTTATCCCGAATCAAGTATATATGAAATAAAAGATAATATTCATCTTGTAAGGTACGAGGAAACTGAACATTATCAGGTTATGAAAACTTTTATGAACAATAAAGAAAAGATATTAAACATTTTAATTAAGGAGGAAAAATGAACTATAAATTAGGAATGCCGAGTCTAATTGAATTAAACAGCATTGAAGAAAATATTATTTTATGCAAAGATTTAGGACTTAGTTTTATAGAACTTAATATGAATCTTCCTTATTGCATGCCTCATAACAATAACGTAAAGCGGTTAAAGGAATTAAAGGAAAAATATAATATAGAGTTTACAATGCACTTTCCGGAGGAGATAGATTTTGCAGCATTTTATCCTACCGTTAGAAGAGCAAATATTGAGATGTTTAGTGAAATAGCAGGTTTTGCAGCAGAGTTAGATGTTGATAAAATTAATATTCATATTAATTCGGGAATATATTTTTCTCTGCCGGATCGTAAAGCTTGGATATATGAAGCAAATAAAGGTGAATTTATTAGTAACTTGATGCATTCAATGCGAAAGATTTTAGATACGGCAAAAAAATATGATATAAATGTTTGTGTTGAAAATACAGTGTTTCCTGAATTCATTCAAGAAGCCTTTCAAGAATTAATTAAGCTTGAAAATACTTATTTTACCTGGGATGTAGGGCATGACGCCTCCGATGGTTTTAGGGCAAGGGAGTTTTTTCAAAACCATACAAGCAAAATTTCACATATGCATCTTCATGATTATAATGGTTCAAAAAATCATTTAGCACTTTATAGCGGAAAATTAGATGTAGATGAAAAGCTAGCTTTTGCAAAACAGAAGGGATTAAGTGTTGTCATTGAAGTTAAGACAGAAGAGGCGTTAAGAGAATCTGTCTATTTACTAAGAAAGAAAGGGGAGAAGTTATATGGCGGTTGAATTTAAAAAATGGGGAAGCTTAGTTTATATAAAACAGCCATCTATAGAGCAGTTAGATTATGTAGCAGAATTATGGAATGATGAGGAGACAATGAAGGATGTAGGCGGAGTAATAAGTTTTCCCATAGAAAAAAGAGACGTTTGGTATAGAAAAATGGTACAACCTTCAGATAGAAAAAATTTTTACTGCTTAATATTTACAATGGATGATATTCCTGTTGGTGAAGTTAGTTTTCATAGATATGATGCAGAAGAGAGAAAAGCAGACTTTAACATAAAAGTGCAAGCAAAATATAGAGGAAAAGGCTATGCAAAAGAAGCTATGAAGCTTATGTTGAGCTATTATTTTTATGACATTGGAGGACAAACAATATACGATGAAGTAATAAATAGGAATGGACAAGAAGTCCTGAAGAAGTTTGGATTTAAGGCAATAGAAAAAAATAGTCAATCAATCTTGTTTAAACTTACCAAGGAGAAGTTCTTTGAGCTTATGGATGAGCAGGGAATAAAATATGACAAATCCTGCGGTGCAGTAGTGACAAAAGTAAATGACGATACTGTACAGTTTTTATTAATTAAAAATAAAAGTAATTATTGGGGATTTCCAAAAGGTCACATTGAAAATGCTGAGAGTGAAACAGATACAGCTTTAAGAGAATGTTATGAAGAAACTGGTCTTAATATAGAACTTTATAAAGATTTTAGAATAGAGACCGAGTATTTTATATCAACTAATATATTTAAAAAAGTAGTTTATTTTATAGGTAAATCAAATTCCTTAGAAGTAAAGCTTCAAGAAGAAGAATTAGATTCATATGAGTGGGTCTCCTATAAAGATGCCTTCGAATTGTTAACTTTTCAAAGTGATAAAAATATTTTATCTAAAGCAAATGAATATATGAAATTAAAAGCAATCATAGAATGAAAGGCGGTATTATCGTGACAAATATTTATGAGAAATGTCCAACGTATAAAGGCAAAATTATTACACTGAGACAGACTTCTATGGAGGATGCTGAAGAATTATTAAAATGCTATTCTGATGAAAAGTCAGTGCCTTTTTTAACTAATATGATGACTATTTTATAAGATAAATTAATTATTAGGATTTATTAAAGAAATTTAGGGCATATAAATTTATTAGTGATATAAAGGGGATGAAATTTATAATGTCAAATATTATTGTTATTTACAAATCAAAGTATGGCAGCACAAAGCGATATGCGCAGTGGATAGCAGAAGATACAGGGGCGGATTTAAGAGAAGTTTCAGAAATTAAGACTGAAGATTTAGAACGATATGAAACTATAGTATTCGGAGGCTCCCTCCATGCTGTTGGAATCAAGGGCATTAAGATTATTACAGATAATTTTGATAAATTAAACAATAAAAAGATAGTTGTCTATGGAGTCGGTGCTTCACCTGTAAAGGAGGAGCCAATTAAAGCTGTAGTAGAAGCTAACTTTAAAGGTGAAATGAGAAATAAGATAAAATTCTTCTATTTAAGAGGAGCCTTTAATTATGAAAAATTGTCTGTTGGAGACAAAATGCTTATGAATGCTTTAAAGCTTAAAATTAAAAGCAAAAAAGAAGAGGAATTGGATGAGGACAGCAAGGGGCTTCTAGAATGCTATGACCATCCTGCTGACTGGACTGATAGAAAGGATATTGATCCTTTAGTTGAATATATAAAAAGAACAAATTAGTCCTGAATGTTATAGTTTTATGTTATTTTAAAGATGATATTTTTTAACTGTAATCAATTAGAGAAGAAAACTTAAAATACTCCCAGTAGGATTAGATATTTCATACTGGGAGTATTTTGCAGTGCTTTTAAAGCTTGCTTACGACTTCTTTGCCAAATTCTCTGCATCTTTGAAGGCCTTCTTCATCAGGGCTCCATTTTTCTTTTATTCCATCATTTATTATTTCAAAACCTCCTTCCTTTAGTTCTTCTGTTATCATTTTCACAGACTCACCGCCCCAGCCATAGCTTCCGAAAGCTGCAGCCTTTTTTTCTTTAAATCTTAGGCCTCGCATCATTTCTAGAATGGCTGAAGTAGAGGATAGTATTCCGTTATTAATAGTACAGGAACCTACCAGCACAGCTTTTGACTTAAATACTTCCGTAATAATATCATTTTTATCTGATTTCCCGGAATTATATATTTTAACAACAATGTCTTTATCGGCGGATTTAATACCTTCACCAATGGCTTCTGCCATTCTTCTTGTACTGTTCCACATACTGTCATAAATTATTGTTACCTGATTTTCCTTATAGTTTTGAGCCCACTCTGCATATTTTTTTATTATCTGGGCGGGATTGTCTCTCCAAATAACGCCGTGACTTGTGCATATCATATCTACAGGAAGGTTAAGGCCTAAAACTTCATCAATTTTTTTTGTCACGAAATTGTTGTAGGGGGTAAGTATATTGGCATAATATTTAATTGCTTCCTCCATAAGCTCGCAGTTATCAGCTTTATCGTTGTACATCTCTTCAGTGGCATAGTGCTGACCGAAAGCATCGTTGCTGAATAATATATTTTCTCCATTGTAATATGTAAACATTGTGTCAGGCCAATGAAGCATTCTTGCTTCTATGAAGGTTAATTTGTTTTTTCCTATATCCAGAGTATCTCCGGTTTTAACGGTTATAAAATTCCAGTCTTCATGACAGTGGCCTCTTATTATATCCATGCCGTTTTTGGTACAGTATATAGGGGTATCTGGTATTTCTGTCATAAGATCAATAAGTGCTCCGCTGTGATCAGGTTCAGCATGATTCATTATTATGTAGTCTATCCTTTTAAGATCAATTTCGTTTTTTAGGTTTGAGACAAACTCCTTTGAAAAAGGAACCCAAACAGTATCAATAAGAACTGTTTTTTCATCTCTTATTAAATATGAATTGTAGGAACTACCTCTATGAGTAGAATATTCTTCTCCATGAAAGCTTCTTAATTCCCAATCAATTTTTCCTACCCAGGTAACCTTGTCATTAATTTTAAAGCTCATTCTACTTCCTCCATTAAATTGTATTAATTGTACTTTTTACTATTATTGTTTCAAAATATAAATTATATATAAGTTGAAGAAGTCATAATTTTTGGTACGATAATTGCTGAATTATTTATAGGCAGTAAAAGGAAAAGAGGGATAGGGTGAATAAAATTAGGCACTTGAGGTGCTCAAAGTGCGATAAAAACTTTAGTCAAGAAGCTTTATATCACTGTGATGAATGCGGTACAGAAGGTACTCTTGAAGTTATTTACAACATGGATCTAATAAAAACAAAATTAACTAAAGAATATTTAAGAAATAACAATAGAAAAGATCTATGGAGATATATGCCTATACTTCCCCTAGAAGGAGAAAAGGGAATTACACCCCTGCAAGTAGGCTGGACACCTTTATACAAAGCAAAAAGATTAGAGAAATTCTTAAATTTAGAAAACATTTATATTAAAGACGATGGAAGGAATCCAACTGCTTCCTTTAAAGATAGAGCAACAGCAATAGGAGTTGCTAAAGCTATCGAGCTTGACAAAAAAATAATATGCGCAGCATCTACGGGAAATGCAGCTTCATCCCTTTCAGGCTTTGCTGCCTGCATGGGCATAGAAAATTATATTTTTGTGCCTGCAAACGCTCCAGAGGCTAAGATAACACAGCTTTTAATATATGGAAGCAAGGTTATTTTAGTTGATGGTGATTATGATACAGCTTTTGAATTTTGTTTAAAGGCTGTAGAGGAATTCGGATGGTATAACAGAAGCTGTGCTATAAACCCATATTTGGTTGAGGGTAAGAAAACAGCAGCCTTTGAAATTTGTGAGCAGCTTAATTTTAAAGTTCCTGACAAGGTGATTATGTCTGTTGGGGATGGCTGCTCAATTGGCGGAGTATGGAAAGGCTTTAAAGAGTTTTATGAACTTGGATTTATCGATAAGCTTCCTCAGATGATCTCAGTTCAAGCAGAGGGTGCTAATCCTGTTAATAGAACCTATAGAAATAATTTAAGAAAATTTGATTATAAATTTCCAAGTACAATTGCGGACAGCATTTCTGTTGGCATACCGAGAAATGGCTATAAGGCTCTTAATGCTTTGTATGAAAGTAAAGGAATTGCTGTTGATGTTAGCGACGAAGAAATACTGAGTGCGATGAAAACTTTGGCCAGATACACCGGGGTTTTTGGCGAGCCAGCCGGAGTAACAGGTTTTGCAGGTTTATTAAGGCTTATTAAAGAAGGGCTGATAGATAAAAATGAATCTGTAGCTTTGATTGTTTCAGGAAATGGATTGAAGGATGTAAGATCTGCAATGAAAGCAGTTAATAAGCCTGAAAAAATAAAAGCTGATTTAGAAGAACTAAAAAAATATGTAAATATATAAATATTTAACTATATAAGAAGATATCGCGATAAGAAGATACGTAGAAAAGAAGATAAATATTTAATTAATGGGGGTATTGAAATGAATAAAATTCCTTTTGGTCCGACTTATGAAGAGATGCTAAATCCTAAGAAGATGCTTAAGAAGGTTAGAAGTAAAGCTTTAAAGGCTTTAAAAGAAGATGAGCTGGATCCGATAAACCTATTCAATATTACGTGGAAGGATGAAAATAATGAAGTTAGAAAAATTGTTCTTCCAAAAGAGCTTACAGGTGTTGATGCTAATATTGTTGTAATGCTTGGTAAAGGCTTTCCATCAGGTTCACATAAAGTAGGGCCTGCTTACTCAACACTTATTGAAGGCTGCGTTGACGGAGATATAGTACCGGGAGAGCATACTATACTTGGCCCTTCAACAGGAAACTTCGGTATCGGAGTATCCTATATATGCAACCTTATGGGGTATGAGGCCGTTGTTATAATGCCTGACAATATGAGCAAGGAAAGATATGAGAGAATACAAAAGTATGGAGCAAAGCTTGATTTAACTCCCGGCTCAGAATCAGATGTTATATTAACTTTGGAAAGAACCTATAAGCTAAAAGAAAATCCTAAGAACAGGGCTTTAGCGCAATTTGAATTATTCCCTAATTACAGATTTCATAGATATGTTACAGGAAACTCTGCAATTGAAGCTGTTAAAGGATTAGGAAACGGAAGAATAGCTGCCTTCTGCTCAGCACCCGGCTCAGCAGGAACCATTGCAGCAGGAGATGAAATTAAAAAGAAGTTCCCGGAATGTAAAATAGCTGCATTAGAGCCATATGAATGTTCAACATTAGCAAACGGTGGAAGAGGGCAGCACAGAATAGAGGGCATAGGAGATAAGATGTGTACTCTTATCCATAATATTTTAACCACTGATTTTGTAATTTTAATAAAAGATGAAGAAACGGTTCAAGGTTTAAAGGTTATTCATGATGGAACAAAGTTATTAGAAGAACTTGGTATACCTGAAGAAACTGCAAGCTGCATGAAAGAATTGTTTGGGCCATCTGGAATCTGCAATATACTTGGAGCTATAAAAATGGCCAAATATTTAAAGCTTGGGCCGGATGATAACGTAGTTACCATAGCTACAGATGGCTTTGATAGATATAATTCTGTTATTGAGAATTTAGATTCAAGATATCTTGAAGTTGAAGACTTTGTAGTAAGAAGGTGGGCTTTGGATATTTTCTTAGGACAAAGGGATGATTATGTTTTTGATTTTAGAAGAAAAGATGCAAAGCAGCAGCTGTTTAATCAAAAGGAAAAGGATTGGACTAAGTTTGGCTACAGCACAGAGTATTTAGACACAATGAAGAATCCGGAGTTCTGGGAAAATGAATACTCAAAAATTGCTTATTACAATGAGAAAATAAAAGAAATGAGATAAAATCAAGGGGCTGTTTAAGCACGCCCCTTAATTTTATTTATCTTTATAATTTTCTATGTACCAATTTATAATTTTATTAGCAATACTTATTTCCGAAGGAAGTTCCTCCGGAAGATTATTTACTGCAAACCAGTCAGCAGCATCAATTTCCTCCCCGTCAACTTTTATTTCACCACTTTCATAATCTGCGGTAAAGCCTATCATTAATGAATTAGGAAAAGGCCAAGGCTGACTTCCAAGATACCGTATATTTTTTACTCTTATTCCTACTTCCTCCATTGCCTCTCTTTTAACACATTCCTCAAGAGTTTCACCCGGTTCTGTAAAACCTGCAATAAGACCATATCTCTTTCCTGGAAAGGAGCGGTTATGAGCTAAAAGAATTTTTTTATCTTTAATAATGGCGGTTATTACTGCAGGAGCTAGAACAGGATAGCTTGTAAATCCACATTTAGGGCATTTCTTTGCTCTTTCGGTTTCCATAGTATAGGTCTTGCTGCCGCATTTACCACAGTACTGATGTGTTTTATCCCAATTTACTATTTGAAAAGCTTTGCCTGCTAAGATAAACACATCTTCGTCCAATAAACCATATAAAGAACGAAGTCCTTTAAAACTTAGGTCTTTTGACTCAACCTCATCTGATGAAGCTTCAACAGAGTAGCAGGGAAAACCTTTGAGAGTACCAAGGTATTGCGTACGCACAGGGGTAATATTCAAAACAGCTAAGCCTTCTTCAAATGGAATAAGAGCATTATTATCATTAAGTTTTATTAATAGCTTATCCAAATAGAATACAAACCAATAGCTTTTGGAATTATTATCAAAATCATTTTTAACAGCTGGTATGTAATTTTTGTATATACTTTCTCTATGCAAAATTTAAAATCTCCTTTCAATTGAAATGCTGTGGTTCAAGAGTTATTCATATTTTTCATAGTATACCTCCAGCATAAAAATATCAACCTTATTATATAGATAAACAACTTCAACTATAAACGTATAGACAATAAAAAATCATTGAAGATTTGCTATTTTTATTGTCTGTAAGTTAAGTTTTCATATTGTTTATCTATAATACCTGCAGTAGTTCGCAAATTTAGAAATAATTCTCATTTTGTGAACTCATAATAAATATACTTATATAGAAAACAATTGCTGACTATTTGAGTTTAATAAGAAACGAAGATTTGTAAAGTTATTAAAGAAATCAATAAAAGGAGAAGATTATGCTTAAATATAGCCTAATGGATATAAAGGAGTATGTTTTAAAACTAGCTGAACTTATTGCTGAAGTAATAAGAGTTGATGTTGAAATCGTGGACAAGAGTCTGACAAGAATAGCAGGAACGGGAAGATACGGAAGTTTTATAGGAAAAAGTTTTGAAGGAGAAAGTTTTATTTATAAAAGGGTAATTGAAAGCGGAAGAAAGCTTGTTGTGGAAAATCCAGGCTTTCATAGATTTTGTGCAGATTGCAGAATGAAGCATTCCTGTGCTGAAAAGTTTGAATGCTGCACTCCCGTAATTATCGAAAAAGAGGTAGTTGGAGTGATTGCTCTTATTTGTTTTACTGACGAACAAAAAAAGATAATACTTGCAAAGCTTAAGGAGTACTCTGATTTTTTAGATAAAATGGCAGAACTCATAGCTTCTAAAGCCAAGGAGAATTATGAGGAACTTCAAAAGGAAAAAATTATTGCTCAGAGCAAAGCAGAAACAATCAATGAGATAACATTAAATTCAATTATCGGTGAAGATAATAAAATTAAGGAACTTAAAAGTAAATTAATAAATATTGCTGACAGCTATGCCAATATCTTATTTACAGGTGAAAGCGGCTGCGGGAAAGAGCTTTTTGCAAGAGCTGTTCACTATGAAAGCAGACGGAGAAACTTTCCTTTTATAGCTGTTAATTGCGGGGCTATTCCTGAAGCACTTCTTGAAAGCGAATTGTTTGGATATGCTGCAGGTGCTTTTACCGGTGCAAGCAGAACAGGTAAAATAGGGAAGTTTGAACTTGCAAATAAAGGAACTATATTTTTAGATGAAATAGGTGATATGCCGGTGCAGCTTCAAGTTAAGCTTTTAAGAGTACTTCAGGATAGAATAGTAATACCTGTAGGAAGCAATAAACCTGTAAGAGTTGATGTAAGAGTAATAACCGCTACAAATAAAAATTTAGATGAGCTTATAAAAACAGGAAGCTTTAGAGAAGACCTATATTACAGAATTAATGTGATCCCATTAGAAATTCCTCCTTTAAGAGATAGAAAAGGAGATATAGTGTTAATTTTTAAATATTTACTTTATAAATACTGCAGCAAATATAAAATTGAGATACCTCAAGTCAGCAGTGAAGTTATAAGGTGCTTTCAAAGCTATTCCTGGTTCGGAAATGTAAGAGAACTTGAAAACACAGTAGAATACGTAATTAATATGCTTGAAGGAGAAAAAATTGTAAAACTAAATCATCTCCCGTGTAAACTTCTTGAAAATAAAAGCTCCTATATGGAAGAGCAGGAACTTAATTTAGAGATGATTGAAAGAAAAACTATAATTAGAGCTTTAAAAAAGTATGGAACAAACACAGAAGATAAACGTCATGCAGCCAAGGCTTTAGGTATAAGTCTGGCAAGCCTTTACAGAAAAATAAATAATTATCGAATTGCTGTTGAATAGAAGATTATGGCATAATCTTTGCTTTAATATTTGTGGAATTATTTTATAGGTGGGAGTTGAATGAAGATTAAGGATAAGATAGCCGAGCTAAGCGAAAAGTATTCTGAGGACATGACTAATTTTTTAAGGGATATGATTAGAATACCAAGTACAAGCTGCAATGAAGAGAGGGTAATACTGCGAATAAAGGAAGAAATGGAGAAGGTAGGCTTTGACGAGGTAATCATTGATAAAATGGGCAACATTTTAGGCAGAATTGGAAACGGCAAGACTATTATAGCTATGGATGCTCATATTGATACAGTTGATGTAGGCGACTCAAGCCTTTGGGAAGTGGATCCTTTTGAGGGTGACTTGAAGGATGGAATAATTTATGGAAGAGGAGCTTCGGACCAGGAAGGCGGAATGGCTGCTATGGTCTACGGAGCAAAAATTATAAAAGAGCTTGGATTAACCGATGATTACACTTTATATGTAACAGGAACGGTTATGGAAGAGGATTGCGATGGACTTTGCTGGCAGTATATCGTAGAACAGGATAAGATAAGACCTGACTTTGTAGTAATAACAGAGCCAACAAACCTAAATATTTACAGAGGACACAGGGGAAGAATGGAAATGATAGTAACCACAAAGGGATTATCATGTCATGGAAGTGCCCCTGAAAGAGGGATTAATGCAATATATAAAATGACACCTATAATACAAGGTATAGAAAAACTGAATGAGAATTTGAAGGATGACGAATTTTTAGGAAAGGGAACTGTAACGGTTACTCAGATATTCTTTAAGTCTCCATCACAGTGTGCAGTTCCTGATGAATGCACTATCCAGCTTGACAGAAGGCTTACCTTTGGAGAAACAATGGATTCTGCTGTAGAAGAAATAAAAGCTCTGACCGGAGCAGAGGAGGCTATTGTTGAGGTCTTAACCTACGCTCAGCCAAGCTACACAGGACTTTTATATCCTACTGAAAAATATTATCCGACTTGGGTTATTGAAGAAGACCATGTGCTTGTCAAATCAGCAGTTCAAACCTATGAAAACATCTTTGAGAGAGAGCCTAAGGTGGACAAATGGACCTTTAGTACAAACGGAGTGGCCACAATGGGAAGATTCAACATACCAACTATAGGCTTTGGACCAGCTAATGAAATATTTGCTCACAGTCCAAAGGATCAGATTCCTGTTAAACATCTTGTCGAAGCCTGCAAATTCTATGCAGCTTTTCCAAAGACACTGGTAAACAATTTAAAGTAAATATAAAGGGGAGATTGGGATATGAATACAAGTTTTAGAGGAAAACATTTTATAACCTGTCAGGATTGGTCAAGAGATGATTTAGATATGGTTTTTGAGGTGGCAAAATATTTAAAGATGAAGCATGCCTTAAATGAGTCTTCTAATTTATTAAAGGATAAAACAGCATTTTTAATGTTCTTCGAAGAAAGCACAAGAACAAGGAACTCAATGGAAGCCGGTATAACCCAGCTTGGAGGTCACGCTCACTTTTTAGATACAAGCACAATGCAGATCAATCATGGTGAAAGCCCAAAGGATACAGCAGAGGTTTTAAGCTCCTTTGGGGATGCTATCTGTGTTAGAAACTGCTTTTATGGCATAGGAAATGAGTATTTAAGGACTTTAGCTAAATATTCAAAGGTTCCTATATTAAGCCTTCAAGATGATGTCTACCATCCAATGCAGGTATTAGCTGACATGATGACTATTCAAGAGAGGTTTGGAAATCCAAGAAAGCTAAAGGTAGCTATATCCTGGGCATACGCAACAAGTCATGCTAAGCCGCTTTCAGTTCCGCAGTCCCAAATACTATTATTTGCAAGATATGGAATGGATGTAACCGTAGCTGCACCAAAGGAGTTTCCGCTTATGCCTGATATAGTTGATACAGCTTATGAAAATGCAGAATTAAATGGAGGAAGCTTAAAGTTTGTTGATAATATGGAAGAAGCCTTTAGAGATGCTGATATAGTAATACCAAAGAATTGGGGCGGTTTCTTGGGTGTTGATAATCCAACTACGCCAGAAGGAAAAACTCAGATGAAGGCTAATCTTGATAAATATAAAGATTGGATTTGCGATGAAAAGCTTATGTCTATAACAAAGAAACACTCAATTTACATGCATGCCCTCCCGGCAGACAGAGGAAATGAAGTCGTTGATTCAGTAATCGATGGAAGACACTCAATAGTTATTCCTGAAGCTGAAAATAGAATTCATACCGCTAAAGCAATCATGGCTCTTACTATGGGAGGAAGATAGAGTTTATGCTTATTAAAAATGCATCAATATTTACCTTTGATAATGAAGACAGGTTTTTACAAAAAGGCTTTCTGGTGATTAAAGATGGAATAATAGAGAAAATAGCATCCATGGAGGAATTTAAGGAAGAAATTTATATTTATGAAAAAGAAGTAATAGATGCGAAAGGTAAACTTTTATTTCCGGGATTTATTTGTACACATACCCATATTTATAGTGCCTTTGCAAGGGGGATGAGCTTAAAAGGAAGTAATCCATCTAATTTTCTGGAAATACTAAATGATTTATGGTGGAGATTAGACAAAAAACTATCCTATGAAGATATATATTATTCCGCTATTGTTACAATTATAGAGTCTATAAAAAGTGGGTTTACCTGCCTTTTTGATCACCATGCAAGTCCTTTCAGCATTGAAGGAAGTTTGGATTGTATTGAAAAGGCCTTCAAACAAGTTGGTATGCGGGGAAGCCTGTGTTATGAGGTTTCAGACCGAGATGGGTTGGAAATATCTAAGCAAGGAATCAAAGAAAATATAAGATTTATTAAAAAGAATAAAGAAGATGATATAGTTAAGGGCACATTCGGGCTTCATGCTTCCTTCACATTAAGCAATGAAACTCTAAGGCTTTGCAGTGAAGAAGGCAATAATTTAGGCAGCGGTTTTCATATACATGTGGCTGAAGGTATACAAGACTACGAACAGTGCAGAAGAAATTTTGGTGAGGGAGTTGTAGAAAGACTAGGTGACTATTCCATACTAGGACACAAATCCATACTTGCCCACTGTATTCATATTAAAGAGGAAGAATTGAAGCTACTTAGAAAAGCAAATGTGGTGCATAATCCTGAATCAAATATGAATAATGCTGTAGGGTATTGCGATGCATCTTATATGATGGATAAAGGTATTTTAATTGGATTAGGTTCAGATGGGTTCAGCTCAAATCCCTTTAGAGCCATGGAGTGCTGTTATGTACTTCACAAGCATGAAAGAATAGATCCTAGAATTATGACTCCAAATGATGTTATAAAGCTTTCGGTAAAGAACAATTCTAAAATTGCTTCAAAGTTTTTTAATAATGAAGTTGGAGTTTTAAAGGAAGGTGCCAAGGCTGATTTGATAATGCTTGAGTATGAAAGCCCTACTCCAATTACAGGGGATAATATATGCGGACACGTAATATTTGGCATGAACAGTTTAAATGTAAGCGACAGCATTATAAACGGAAGGTTTGTAATGAAAGATAGAATTTTGCAAGGTATAGAGGAAGAAGATATTTTTGAAAAGAGCAGAGAACTTTCGGAAAAGCTTTGGCAAAGATTTTAAAATAGGGTTTGGGGAGGCGTTTTAATGGCAAATTTAAATATAAATATTTGCGGCATGAATTTAATTAATCCCGTAATGCCTGCTGCAGGACCTACGGTAAGGGATGCAGAATGCATACTAAAGTGTGCAGAGGGTGGAGCAGGAGGTTTGGTTACAAAAACTATATCGGCAAAGGCTGCTGATGTTCCAAGACCCTGCATGGAAGAAATAAAAGGAGGCTTTTTAAATACGGAGCTGTGGTCAGAAATGTCTCCGGAACATTGGGTGGAAAAGGAATATGAAGTCCTAAGAGAAAAAGGTCTTCCTGTAATGATAAGCCTTGGATATACTGCTGAAGAAATAGAACAGTTGGTTCCCATGGTATCAAAATTTGCAGATGCTCTGGAAATATCCACACATTATGTTGGTAAGGATATTCAACCTATAATTAATTCTCTTAAAGCTGCTAAAAAATCAGGCTTGCCCGTATTTATGAAGATCAGTCCGGGAATACCAGATGTAGCAGCCTACGCAAAGAGAATGGAGGCAGAAGGAGCTGACGGCTTTGTAGCTATTAACTCTGTAGGACCATGTCTTCATATTGATATTGAAACAGGACTGCCTTTTATGGGAAGCACTGCTGGCTACGGCTGGCTTTCTGGAAAAGCGATAAAGCCAATTGCTTTAAGACATGTATATGAAATATCAAATGCAGTAAGTGTGCCTGTTATTGGAGTCGGAGGAATAACAGACGGAAAAGATGCTATAGAAATGATGATGGCAGGTGCAAGTGCAGTACAAATTTGCACGGAGGCAATACTTAGAGGACCAAATGTCTATGGAAAAGTTGCTTCAGAAATGAATAGGTGGCTTGATGAGCATAACATAGATAATGTTAGCCATATTATAGGGCTTACGAAAAGAAAAATGAGAAACAGAAGCTTTAGAACCTATGCAAAATATCCTATTGTAGATGAAAATAAATGTGTTTCCTGCGGACTTTGTGAGCAAAGCTGCGCTTATCAGGCAATTACACTGGAGCCTAAGGCAGTGATTCATAATGATAAGTGCTTTGGCTGCGGGCTTTGCGTAACAAGGTGTTCAAAGAAAGCGATTAGTATGCTATAAATAGAGGAAGCGGTAAAAGAATTATTAAAAAAACGGATGGTCCTTAAAAATCTTTATAGTGGCTTATCATTTAGTATTCATAGGTGATAAAAAGCTGTGGAATAATTGTTATCCTCAGCTTTTTTACTGTGCTATAATAAGCTTAATAACTTAAACAAAGGATGTATTGATATGTCAAATAACTTTAAATTTATTCATACGGCTGATTTGCACTTAGGGAGTATTCTTCATATTGGAAGGAAAGTAGACGGCAGCATTAATGAGATTTTTAAAAGCGCGGTAAATAATGCTTTTAAAAAGATTTGCGATATAGCCCTTGAGGAAAGGGTGGATTTTATTTTAATAAGTGGAGATATTTACGATAGGGAAGCAAGATCTGTTAAAGGAAACAGTTTTTTCATTGAACAAGCTAAAAGGTTAGAAGAAAAAGGTATAGGCATTTATGCAATTGGAGGTAATCATGATCCAATAAAAGCAAATGTTGAATTATTTACCCTTCCATCTAACGTTCATATATTTAGCTCTGAAAAACCAGAGGTAAAAGAGATAAGAGATATAAATGGAAATATATATTCCAGAATAGTTGGACAATCTTTTAGAGAAAACTGGGACAGCAGAAGAATGTTTGAAGGTTATAAAATTAATGATAAGAATTCCTTTAATATTGCATTACTTCATACACAGCTAGATAACAGTAATAATTATGTACCTTGTACTGTTGCACAGTTAAAAGAAATTGAAAATATTTCTTATTGGGCATTAGGACACATACATAAGTGCAGCGTAATTAATGAGTGTGAGCCTGTTATTATTTTTCCGGGAATACCTCAAGGAAGAGATTTTGGTGAGGAAGGACTCGGTGGTGCTTTTATCGTAAACGTAGAAAATAATTTTATGAAATCTATTAAGCTTATACCTGTGTCGCAAGTTGTGTGGAAGAAAGAAAGCATCAGTATTGAAGACAGTGAGTTGGAGCTAAAAAATATAAGCGACCTGGAAAAAATGATTATATCAAAGGCAGAGAAAATAATTAATGAGATAGAAATACCATTTGGAATGAAAAGCTATAAGGATAACTATATACAAGAAATAAAAGGCTTTGTAATACAATGGGATATAACCGGACGTGGTGAAATTTATGATATGCTAAAGGATAAACTGGATGAAGCTGAAGAATACCTGACAGAAAGCTTAAATGAAAGACTGCTTACAAGAGATTTATTTATATTCACTAAGTCAGTTAATATTAAGATTGGGAGCAGAGTTGAAGATATTGAGAGGCTAAAAGAACAAAATTCTGTTATAAAAGAAATAAAATCCTTTTCAAATAAATGTCTCTTAGATGAATCCTTTAAGGAAGAGCTTGTAAGAAGATTAGGCAGTATATGGGAAGTAACAGAAGAACATGAAGATATTAATATCAAAAAGCTTCAATTAAATGAGGAGCTTTTAAAGGAAATAATTAAGCAGGCAGAGCAGCTGACAATAGATATGATTTTAGAAAGGAAAGAGGATATATGAAGATAAAAAGACTTTATATAAGAAATTACGGCATTTATAGAAATGAACTTATAGAAAATATATCCTCAAAAATAGTTGTTATAGGAGGAATTAATCGTTCAGGTAAAACCACACTATTAGAAATATTAAGGAATATGCCATACGGTTTTTCTAAGGGCCAAAGAGGTTTAAAGGAAGATTATTATGTTGAGGCTGATTTAGAAAGCTTTTCTAAAGAGAATTATATCATGCGTGTTGAAGGATTTAGGGAACCTAAAATAACTGAAACTTTAACAGGAAGAGACGCTTACATTAAAGAGCTTTATGGAAATGTGGACAGATTTACCTATAGTCAGCTTTATACAATTACACTAGACGAGCTTAGAAAATCAAATATAAAAGCTGAAGAAGAAAAGCTTCAGGCTGTACTATTGGGTGCAGGTCTTAGCGATATAGTACATATTCCTAAAATAATGGAGGAACTTAAAAAAGAGAAAGAGAAAATAGGAGGAAAACTTGGGAATCCCAATACAAAGCTCTTTAAAAATTATTATGAAAGGATTGTAGAGGGAGCAATACAAAGGGAAGCTGCTTTAGAGGAATTAGATGAATATATCAGCAAGACGAAAGAATTAGAGCAGTTAGAAATAAAAATAGAAGATGAAGAAAATATTCATATGAAAAATAAACAGAAGTTGTTAGTTATTGAAACAATAAAAGCTTATTACGATCAGTATATTGAAAAAACGGAAGCCCAAAAGGAATTAGAAAATATAAAGCTTAATGACCTAAAATATTATGAGGAACTTCCATCCTTAGATAGGCTTGAAGCTCTGCAAGAGGAATATATGCTATCCTATAAAGCTTTTAATGACGCGAAAAATAACTTTTCAAGAATTTCGGAAGGCAGTGATAGCAATCTATATAATGTGCTTATCAAGCATAAAAGAGATATTAAGGAGACAATGAAAAAAATATCAGGATTGGAAGAAAAGACCGATAACTATTACAGCTTAAGTTCATCTTTTCAAAGAAAAAAGGAAGATATGCTTCTAAGAATGAATTCAATAAATGAAGGCTGGTATGGAGATTTTGTAACAGTATTAAATATAAATTGTGACTTTATTGAACAGGATAAGCTTATTTCATTAATCGAAGCATTGAAGCAGCTTGAAGATAAGAAAAATAAAATTCAATGGGATAAAGATAACATAACACTCCAAAAGAAAAATATAAACTTAGATGTAAAAAAAACAAAGTCTGAAGATTTGGGTATTTTTATTAGAAATTATTTATATACTTCACTAGGAATATTTTTTGCAGGAGTTATTTTAACGTTTTTTAATAAAACTTTAGGAAGCATATTAGCGTTATCCGGAGTACTTACAGCCGCCTTATATTTCTTTATAAAATATGCTTCATCAAAAAATGGAAGAGATAAAAGTGGAGATTTATCCATACAGTTTGATAGCTTAAGCAGTAAAGAAAAAGTACTGGAGCAGGAGCTTGAAGGTATAAACTCCAGTTTGGAAGACCATAATAAAAAACTTCAAGCTTATAAGGATATGCTTTCGATTGATAAAGCCATATCACCTCTTGGAATACTCCAGTATTTTAAGGAAGTTCAGTCTTTAAAAAAAGAAATAACAGCTTTAGGCTATGAAGGAAAAAGACTGGATAAAGAAAAGGAAGATTTAAGACGAGAATTAGAAAAAATAATCATTTTATTAGAAAGAATTTCAGATTGCAGATTTTATAATGAAAAGTTTGTAGAAAAACAAGCCTTTTTAATCTTTGACGAAGTGAAGCTAAAGGCGCAGCAGCTCGAATATGCTGAACAAGTCGAAAATGAAGAATCTAAGCTAATAAATTTAGAGAATAAAATAAGGAAAGTTTTGAAGCTGGAGGAAAACAAAGAAGAACTAGTTAATATGCTTGACAAAATAATTGAACAATATAAAATGTATAGTTATTATGAGGCTTTAAATAAAAAAGTTGACTTAGTGGATAAGCAAATAATTCAGAGCATGAGTTCAGAAAGTGTAAGACAAGCCTTTTCTTTTCAGTGTAATGCAGAAATTTTTGTTTCAAATGATATTATAAATTGCTTTCGCACAGCTTTTAGTGATTATACATCAAAAGAACATTTAAATAGGGAATATACAGAATTGATCAATAGACTTGAAGATGATGCGAATGCTTTAGAAGATTTAAAAGAAAAAAAACAATCTTTAAAAATAGAACTTCAAAACCTAGCTTCATCTTCAAAGCTTGAAAAAGCTCAAGATACTATTGATGAAGGAAGGGAAAAGCTTAAGCAATTAGCAGTAAAATTCTCAGTATACAGCGCGGCAGAATATATTTTAGAGAATGTTCAGCATAACTTTATCAGAAATGCTAAGGATACGCTTTTAACTGGGGCCAGCTGTATTTTTCAGAGAATAACTTCGGATGAGTATAAAACTGTAATACCTGGAGAGAATTTACTTCAGACTGATTATAAAGTTTTAAAAGATAATGGAGAGGTTCAAGATTCCTCGTATATGTTGAGCAGGGGAACTGCGGAACAGCTATTTTTATCAGTAAGATTAAACCGTATTATGTCTATGGAACCGAAACTTCCAATTATTCTTGATGAACCTTTTGTGAATTTTGACAGTCGGCATACAAAAAATACTATGCAGATTCTATCCAAGCTCTCAGAAGAAAATCAAATAATTATTCTGACTTGCCACGGTAAAATAGTAGAGCTTTTAAGTAAAGTTACTAATGATATTCAATACTTCAATTTAGAAAATGGAAAATTAACATTATGTTCCGATGTGGAATTAATAGGAAAGCTTTCTGAAGACAGGAAATAGTAATTCATTTTATTGTTATAAGTTAAAGAGAGGTGAAATAATGAGGATTAATCCTATTACACTAATTCTTATATTGGCTTTTGTATATCCGCTTTTAAAAGGGTTTCTATTTAAATTTTCTTCACATAATTTAAAAAATGATATAAGAGAGGCTGGAGGAAATATTTCATTTATACTTTCCTTAATTTTGGGAGTATATTTTTCAAAAAAAATTTTTATTGAGCATAACAGTATGCTTTATAACAAGGTCAGCGAGTTAATACCTGATAATATTTTAGACTATGTTGAAAATAACACTGTTGTTTTTTATGTGGTTGTTGTTCCAATAATGATATTTTGTTTTTATAAATTAATAGATTTAATAATTGAAGGACTCAATCATATAAGCCTTTATCCACTGGTAAATGCTTTGGAAAGAGTTATTGAGAATAAGGGCAGTCTGTTTAAAAGATTAAGCGGTGCTTTTTTTCAGCTGCCAAGAGCTGTAGGATACGTTCTCTTTATAACACTTGTATTTAATATTTTGGCAATATTTAATGTGCCTGGTAAGTACAATAAATATCTGGAGGATTCAAAAGCCTATAATTATCTATGTAAAGAGGTAGTTATTCCGGTTACAAACTCTTCTATCGCAAGAGAATTGCCTAAGATTATTGACAACTCCTTCAAAGTAGTGGTCAAGGACGCGGACACACAAAGTTCAGGTGTGTCAAATTTGCAGAATATAGGCAATAAGCGGGTTGTCGTATACTATAACGGAGTAACTTTGGATGAGGGGATAAAATCTAATTCTAAGATAGATAGCTTTGCTAAGGAAATTGGAAGCAAAGGAAATACAAGCAAGGAAAAAGCAAGATTATTGTATAATTGGGTTGGTTCAAATGTTAACTATGATCAAGATAAAGCTGAAAAAGTTCTGAATAATGATTTTGATATTAAGTCAGGAGCGATACCTACATTTCAGACTAGAAAAGGAATATGTTTTGACTATGCTTGTCTTTATGTAGCGATGGCTAGAGCAAATGGCCTAAAAGTAAGAATTGTCACAGGTGAAGGCTTTAATGGTGTAACATGGGTAAGTCATGCTTGGAATCAGGTATATCTTCCGGAGGAAAAGAAGTGGATAAACTTAGATCCAACCTTCTACAAAGGAGGAAATTATTTTAATAGCAAAAAATTCGACATGGATCATAGAGATGCAAAAACTGCAGGAGAATGGTAAAAACGTCGAAAAAGTTTGCACAATGGCAAGATTTTTTAAAGCTTTTGATGTATAATGAAAGTATCATAAACTCGGGGGATGGTACTTTGTACAATATTAAGCTGGAAAAAACAAAAAAGCATCGAAAACATAAGATTTTAGCAGTAGCAGCAGTATTTTCATTAGTATTATTAGTTATTATACCAGTAGCATATAGTTCCTTTAAAAAAGCGCATGATAAAAGAAATATTGTTATTAGTACATCTGCACCGATTAATAATGGACAAGCTGGTAAAAATATGGAAGATATGAAAATAAGCGATAGTAAAGAAAGCGGCGTTCCTGCAAATGGAATAGATAAGCAATTGTCCGGTATATCTGATGAAAAGGGAGCAAAAGAGGCATTTCTTACATTTGATGATGGTCCTACAAGAGGTGTAACTCCTGAGATTTTAGATGTACTAAAGAAGTATGATGTTAAAGCGACCTTTTTCGTCATAGGAAAAATGGTAGATTTGAATAAAGATATATTAATTCGTGAGAAAAATGAAGGACATGCTATAGCAAACCATAGCTATTCCCATGATTACAAACACTTATATTCTGATCCTAAAAATTTTGTTGAAGATATTAATAAGGCAGATAATGAAATTAAAAACGTATTGGATGAATATAATTTGAAGCTGATACGATTTCCCGGAGGATCCTTTGGAGCTCAAAGGGAGCCCTATAGAAAGGCTATTATTGATGCTGGTTATCATTTTATTGATTGGAATGCATTGAATGGCGATGCTGAGGGCAAGCCTAAGTCTCCGGAACAATTAGTTGAGGAAGTTAAAAAAACTGCTAAACATCCAAATCACCTTGTTGTTTTGATGCATGATGCTCCAAATAAACAAACAACTATACAAGCCTTACCGCAAATTATTGAATATTTGAAGTCAAAAGGATATACATTTAAAACCCTAGATTAATTCTAGGGTTTTTTATAGTTTTTAACTATTAAATTAATAGCTTTTTCGCAATCTTTATCATTATTATCTAGAGACCAAGCTGTATTAAAGTAAATAAGAGCCTTTTTATTATCTTTAAGCATTGCATAGCAGTAGCCTAGATTAAAAAAATATTTGCTTTCTCTTTTTTGAGATATAGCTGATTTTAGGAGAGGAACAGCTTTTTCAAACTCTTTTAGTTTTATAAAGCAAACAGCAGCATTATACAGTGAAGCAGCTTCATTTTCTTTAATTTTTGCTGCCTTCTGGTATAAAGAAATTGCTTTTTTGTATTCTTGAGTATTATACAAATCGTTAGCTTTTTCAAAATAGTTCATTTGAATCCTCCTATATTTTAGATTTAAACAAAAAGTTTAAAATCCAAATTTCATTTGTTTTGTACTAATTTATATTTAAGTATCATGTAAAATATTCCATTTAAATATTATCCAAATTTATATGGAGTTATTCAGTTTTGTCTATAAAAATAAGACTGCGGAGTATCTTACTCTGCAGTCTTATTTTTAAAATCTTTTAACAAATTTTCGTTCAAGAGCTGCTACTATTTCATACATTAAGTATGCAAGAACGGAAAGTATAATTATGCTCATCATAACCATATCAAGTTGTGATACCTGCCCACCATAGATAATTAAAAACCCTAATCCATCCTTAGCAACTAAAAATTCGCCCATAATAACACCTACCCAAGATAAGCCAACATTTATCTTTAATGCAGATATGAGGGTAGGTACGGAAGAAGGAATTATAAGGTGATTTAATATTTGAAGCTTTGAAGCGCCAAAAGTTTTAAGAAGCTTTATCTTATCTTCATTTACCTCCTTAAAGCCATTTAAAACTCCTATAATAGTAGCAACAATTGAGATTAATATAGTAACTAGAACTATAGCGCGCATTCCGTTTCCTACCCAGAATATTATGATAGGGGCCAGAGCAACCTTTGGCAGTGCGTTTAAAACAACAATGTACGGATCAAAAACACGATTTGCAAAATCAGACCACCAAAGCAGAATTGCTATTAATGCACCTAAAGCTGTGCTTAGCAAGAATCCTAGTACTGTTTCAAAACAAGTTATAAATATATGTTTAAATAATGTTCCTTCAGCATAAATTTTTAGTAAGCTTTTCCACATTCTTGACGGGGTGCTTGTTAAAAACGGATCAACCCATTTAAAATAACCTGCTACTTCCCAAAGTACAAAAAAACCGATAAGTATTATAAGCCTCGTAACTATGATTTTTCTGTTTTCATTTTTCACCGACTTAAGATATTTTTTATGCTCTAAACTTTCATTTATCATTTAAATCCAACTCCTTCCATATATCGTTAAAATAAACCCTGAATTCTGAAGCTTCTCTATGCTTTAACGGCGTGCAGTAGGAGTTATCAAAATTAATATTAAATACTTTTTTTATAGTTGCAGGTCTTTTTGAAAGAACAATGACTCTATTAGACATGCTAACTGCTTCCGATATATCGTGAGTGACCATAATAGCTGTTTTTGATTCTTTCTTAATAATTTGATATATTTCATCGCTTACATTTAATCTTGTTTGGTAATCTAAGGCAGAAAAAGGTTCATCTAGCAGAAGTACTTCTGGGTCTAGTGCTAAGGTTCTTATAAGTGCTACTCTCTGTCTCATGCCTCCTGATAATTCATCCGGATAATGATTTCTGAAGTCCCATAAATTGTAGCTTTTTAGCAGATAATTAATTTTTTCTTTCGATTCATTTGAAAGTTTGTGCTGAATTTTTAGACCTAAAGAAACATTATCAAATACATTTAGCCACTCAAATAAATGATCTCTTTGAAACATGTATCCTATTTTTTTTGAAGTTATGTCGTACTTTGAGCCATTTACCAGAACACTTCCCGAAGATGGTTTAAGGAGACCGGCAATAATGTTAAGTACAGTAGACTTGCCGCAGCCGGAAGGGCCTGCAATACTAATAAATTCTCCTTCAGAAACATTAAAATCAATATCCTTTAACGCTTCCGTCTCTCCTTTTAAGGAATGGTAGTTCATATATATATGGCTTAATTTAACCTTGCTCATAGTATCATCTCCTTATTATAGCGAATATTATATAAATAATTCTTACAGTAGTTTCAGATACTTCAGTATATGAAACTAACAAAAATATTGTTAAAAAGTATAGAGGTATTTTGTAATAGTTTTTCTTTGATAACATTTACAGACACATGTAATATTTGAATATAGAAGATAATAAGCTTTATATGTAACTGAATAATTGAAGAATTAATTCAATTATTAGTCGGATAATTGTGAAAAATTGTTCGAATTAAAAGGAAAAATGGGATTTTTGAAGAATAAATATATATATAGCGGGAAATGGAGGGATATTATGAGAATTAAAATTATCATGGATAGCGGGAAGGAATATATTGTTAGTCCAAAGCAGAAGGTAAATAATATAGATCAATTTGTGTGGATTTATTTCGAAAAAAATAATGCCTTAATAAATAAGTTAATAACGTTGGAATTTGATGGAGAGCAGTTTGTAATTAATCCTACCCATATAAGCAGCATGGAGATGGTTAACTAAAGATTTAATAATATAGTAACCAAAGCAAAATAGTTTAATAGTATAAACAGAGCTTCAGTTGTTGTACAAGCTATATTAGATATGGTTTTTTTATCACCTATTAGTAAAATATAATATTTTTTGCAGTGCAATGATTTTGATGGAAACATGTGTATTAAAACGTTTAAATAAGCTTAAATCGACTTTTTCAGTCATTTTTTTAAATTGATTATTAATATAGACCGACTATAATGAATTCATGGGGAAAATGGAATTAAAAATATTTGGGAGAATCAATAAGCATGCTTAAGCAAGTAATAATATTCGATGTTTTAATAGGCTTGATTTCAACTGTTATTATACAATTGATTTTCAAAGCATACGGATTTATTTTTTTACTAGGACTAGCTATGGCAAGCATAAGTTTTTTTATTTCCGGAGTTTCCGTTGAAAGTAAACTTCTGAATAAGAAAAAATCTTATGCAACATTGCTTTCTATAGCTAATTTTTCTAAGGTTTTTATTATTTGCATAATAGGAGTTGCATTATTTAATAATAATATTAATAATGTTATTTCTTATAGCATGGGATTCACTTCACATTTTATAGCATTATTTTTGTATGGAATAGTTAATTTCTTAAATGAAAGGAAGTGATTTGGTGGGGGACGCAGAATATTTATTTCATGTTACAGTGTTTGGCAACAGCTATGGATTTTCAAGGAATATAATAATTCAATGGGTTATAATTATAGCCGTAGCAGCAGTTAGCATATTTTTGACCAGAGGATTAAAGAAAATTCCAAACAAAAGACAATCTGTTGCGGAACTATTGGTTGAGTCTGCAAGTACTGTTGTAAAATCAAATGTCGGCGAGGAATATTTGAATCTTGTTCCGTATGTAGGGACGCTAGTTGTATTCTTATTAACTATGAATCTAACAGGATTAGTAGGCTTTGAGCCTCCGACAATGGATTACAGTGTAGCTTTAGGTATGGCTCTAATATCTTTCTTTGTAATACAAGGATATACAATAAAGAAGCTTGGTTTAGGTCATTATTTCTTAGGTTATGCTAAACCGGCGGCGTTTTTATTGCCTATGAATGTTTTAGAAAGATTTTTGCTACCTGTATCTCTTAGCCTTCGTTTATTTGGTAATATGACTGCAGGCGCAACAATAATGGGAATAATCTATTCCTCTCTTGCGAAGGTAGGATGGGTAGCCCAATTAGGTATACCAGTACCTCTTCATATGTACTTTGACTTGTTTGACGGTGGAGTACAGATGGTAGTATTTATGATGCTTACTATAATTAATTTAAAAGTTATTGTAGAGCATTAATTTATTGTTTATATCCCGTATCAGCAATAATTTGTTTTTAATATAAACAGCGGGATTATATAAATTTAATAACAATGTAAATTTACAATTAATTGATTTAAGGAGGAATTTTTATTATGACAAATGCAGGATTAATGGCTATAGCAGCTGGTATAGCAGTTTTAGTTGGCGTAGGAGCAGGTGTAGGAACTGGTATTTCTACTGGTAAAGCTGTTGAAGGTATTGCAAGACAACCAGAAGCTAGCGGTAAAATAACAGTAGCTCTTCTTTTAGGTAACGCTTTCGCAGAAGCAACCGCTGTTTATGGATTACTTGTTGCGTTAATGATACTTGGAAAAATTACTGGCTAATTTCTAAAAGTAAATTAAATTCGATAAAATAATTTGTCCTAAAGCTGAGCTTTACAACTCATTACTGTGTGGGTTGGAGTTTATTACTAGGAAAGTAAGGGGGTAAGTTGACTTTATGGAGATAAATTGGCTGACAGTCTTAGCTACAATAATAAATTTTGTCATTTTATATTTTATACTAAGACATTTTCTCTTTAAACCAGTAACTACCACCATTTCTTCTAGAGAGAATGAAATAAGAGATAGAATTGCCAGAGCTGAAGAAGATGAGAAAAAAGCAGAGCTTTTAAGGCTTGAAAATGAAGAGAACTTAAAAAATTCTCGTGAACAGGGCAAGACTATTGTAGATGATTTTAAATCCAGAGCCGAAAAAATGTCTGAAGATATTTTAGTAAAGGCTAAGGAAGAAGCAGAATTTGTTCTTGAAAGAGCAAGAGTGGATGCAGATAGAGAAAGAGAAAAAGCTACTGAAGAGATTAAAACTCAAGCTATAGACCTAGCTATACTATTATCCTCTAAAGTTCTAGAGACTACTATAGATGAACAGGAACACAGGAGACTTATCAAGGATTTCATCGGTAAGGTAGGTGTATAAGAATGCAGGAATACCTAGACAGAAGATACGCACTTGCCTTATATGAAGTTTCCGAGGAAAAAGGTAAAGCAGAAGAATATTTAGATGAGTTAAGTGAAGTTATAAAAATTGTGCATGGAAATGAGGAGTTTTTACAAATTGTAAAACATCCTCATTTAAGTACTTCTAAGAAAAAAGATATGTTTGAAAGTATATTTAAGGGTAGAATCAGTGATGATGTACTTTCTTTTTTATTAATACTAATCGAAAAAAATAGAATTTTAAATTTAAGCGGTATATTGGATGAGATGAAGAAGATTCATCTTGAAAAGAACAAAACAGTTATTGCTTATATTAAAACAGTTGTTCCGCTAATGGAAGATGAGAAAGCTGATCTTAAGAAAAAACTTGAAAAAAAATACAACAAGACAATTATTTTCAATGAAGAAATTGATAAAGAAATAATTGGCGGTGTTTATGTAAGAGTAGGCAATGATGTCATTGATGGAACATTAAAGACTAGATTTGATGAGATAAGAAAGCTAACCCTTAAAGCAGAATAGAGGTGAAATGATGAATATAAGACCTGAAGAAATTACGTCTATTATAAGACAACAGATAGAAAGATACGAAAATAGATTGGAGACTATAGATTCAGGTACAGTAATACAGGTAGGTGACGGAGTTGCCAGAATATATGGATTAGATGAATGTATGCAAGGAGAACTTCTTGAATTCTCTAATGGCGTATTTGGTATGGCTCTTAACTTAGAGCAAGATAATGTTGGCGCAGTTCTTCTTGGAAGCGAGACAGGAATTAAAGAAGGCGATATAGTAAAAAGAACTGGAAGAGTAGTTGAAGTTCCAGTTGGAGATGCTCTTCTTGGAAGGGTAGTTGATGCTCTTGGCCAGCCTATAGATGGAAAAGGTCCTATAAAAGCATCAGAATACAGACCAACAGAAATTATAGCACCCGGTGTTATAGAAAGACAATCTGTTAAAGAACCGCTTCAAACTGGTATTAAAGCTATAGACTCTATGATCCCAATCGGAAAAGGCCAAAGAGAACTTATTATAGGTGATAGACAAACTGGTAAAACAGCACTTGCTTTAGATACTATAATAAATCAAAAGGGAAAAGATGTAATTTGTATATATGTGGCTATAGGACAAAAACAATCTACAGTTGCCCATATATATAATACTTTAACTGAAATGGGAGCGATGGATTATACAATAATTGTATCTTCAACAGCATCAGAAACAGCTCCACGTCAATTCCTTTCACCATATGCTGGCTGCAGTATGGGTGAGTATTTTATGAATAAAGGAAAGCATGTATTAATTATATACGATGATTTATCGAAGCATGCATCTGCCTATAGAGCAATGGCTCTGCTTCTTAGAAGACCACCGGGAAGAGAAGCTTACCCAGGTGACGTATTCTACCTTCACTCAAGACTATTGGAAAGAGCGGCTAAGCTTTCAGCTAAATTAGGCGGAGGTTCCATTACAGCTCTTCCTATAATTGAAACGCTGGCCGGAGACGTTACAGCATACATTCCAACAAACGTTATATCTATAACAGATGGACAGATATTCCTTGAATCCGAGCTTTTCTTTGCAGGTCAGAGACCAGCGGTTAATGCCGGTATATCAGTTTCCAGAGTTGGGGGAAGTGCTCAAATTAAGGCTATGAAGCAAGTTTCAGGTACATTAAGGCTTGACCTTGCACAATATAGAGAACTTGCTGCATTTTCACAATTTGGTTCAGACCTTGATAAAGAAGCGAAGAGAAGACTTGAAAAAGGTAAAAGAATTACTGAAATATTAAAACAGGATCAATATAAGCCAGTGCCTGTTGAAAAACAAATAATGATTCTTTATGCAGCTGTTAATGACTTCCTTATGGATATTGAAGTTTCCAAAATAAAAGCTTTTGAAAAAGGCTTCCTAGAATTTATGGATGCTCATCATAGAGAAGTAGGCGCGATGATAGTAGACAAAAAAGAATTAACAGATGAAATAAAGAAGGCTCTTTCAGAGGCAATAAACGAATATAAAAAAGATTTTAAAGCTGAACAATAATAGCTTCTGAGGGAGGTGTTTTCTGTGGCAGGTTCAGGACTTTTAGGTATTAAAAGAAGAATTAAATCTGTAACAAATACAAAGAAAATAACAAAGGCCATGGGACTTGTTGCCACTGCTAAGCTCCGAAAAACTAAGGATTTATTAGAGGTTAATAATTCTTATAATGAATCCTTAAATAATATGCTAGAAGATATTCTGAAAAGTTATGATGGAAGCAGCATCTACAAAGATGGTAACGGAAGCAAGAAAAAATTATATATTGTATTGACTTCAGACTCAGGATTATGCGGATCTTTTAATTTAAATGTGCTAAACAGAGCTGTAGAAGAAATTAAAAAGGACAGAGAGAATTCTATAATAACTGTAGTAGGCGAAAAAGGAGTATCTTACTTTAATAGATTTAACTATGAAGTAAAAGATAAATATATTAATATACCAGACCTACCTAATTTAGGAGATGCAAATGATTTTGCATATTCTGCCATGAAGATGTATGAAAATGGTGAGGCAGGAGAAATAAATGTGGTATATGCAAAGTTTTTCGCACAATCAAAGCAGGAAATTATTGTTGATAGACTTCTGCCTTTAAAGCATGAAACAGCTGAAGAGCCAAATGATGTTATTAGGTTTGAGCCTGATTTGAATACTATGCTAGAGGATATTATTCCGTTATATTTAAGAGAAAAAATGCTTAATTTTCTAGTTAATTCTAAGACCAGCGAGCAGTCAACAAGAATGTCTGCCATGGACGGTGCAACTAAAAATGCTAATGAATTATTAGATAAATTGAAGTTGCAGTATAACAGTATGAGACAAAGTGCCATAACTCAAGAAATAACTGAAATTGTTGGCGGAGCAGAGGCACAGAAATAGAATAGTACAACAAGCGTAAGGATTATCAATCCTTACGCTTAGTATAAGGATAACAGGAGGCATGATGACTGATAATCATCATGTACAGAATAAGGAGTACAGGAGGGTATCTGATGTCTGAAAATAGTGGTAAGGTTATACAGGTTATAGGACCTGTTGTAGACATTAAGTTTAATTCAGAAAATCTTCCTAGCATATATAATGCCATTGAAGTTAAAACTGGCAAGGATAAGGCTTTAATAGTTGAAGTCGAACAGCATATAGGAGACGACGTAGTTAGAACTATAGCTATGGATTCCACAGAAGGTCTAAAAAGAGGAATGGAAGCTGTAGATACTGGAAAACCTATATCAGTTCCTGTTGGTAAAGAAACTTTAGGAAGGCTATTTAATGTTTTAGGAGAGGCGATAGATGAAGGTGATGCTGTAAAGGCAAATCTTTACTATCCAATTCACAGACCAGCTCCAAGTTTTGAAGAGCAATCAGTTTCACCAGAAATGTTTGAAACCGGTATTAAGGTTATAGATCTTATAGCACCTTATCAAAGAGGTGGTAAGATAGGCCTGTTTGGCGGAGCAGGTGTTGGTAAGACAGTTTTAATACAGGAACTTATCAATAATATAGCAAAACAGCACGGTGGTATTTCAGTATTTACCGGTGTTGGAGAAAGAACAAGAGAAGGTAATGACCTTTATTTTGAAATGAAAGAATCAGGGGTTATAGATAAAACTGCACTGGTATTCGGTCAAATGAATGAACCTCCTGGAGCAAGAATGAGAGTTGCTTTAACTGGTCTTACTATGGCAGAATATTTCAGAGATCAAGGTCAGGACGTACTTTTGTTTATAGATAATATATTTAGATTTACACAAGCTGGTTCAGAAGTTTCAGCTCTTCTTGGAAGAATTCCTAGTGCTGTTGGTTATCAGCCTACACTTGCAGTAGAAATGGGAGCTCTTCAGGAAAGAATTACTTCTACAAAGCATGGATCAATCACTTCTGTTCAAGCAGTTTATGTTCCAGCTGATGACTTAACTGACCCAGCACCAGCAACTACTTTTGCCCACCTTGATGCAACTACAGTTTTATCAAGAGCAATAGTTGAACTTGGTATTTATCCAGCAGTAGATCCACTTGATTCTACTTCAAGAATACTAGATCCAAGAATTGTTGGTGAAGAGCATTACAAAGTTGCTAATGATGTTAAGCATATTCTTGAAAGATATAAAGAACTTCAAGATATTATAGCAATACTAGGTATTGATGAATTATCTGATGAAGATAAATTAGTAGTAGCAAGGGCAAGAAAAATTCAAAGATTCCTTTCACAGCCATTTACTGTTGGAGAGCAATTTACTGGTATACCAGGTAAGTTTGTTTCAGTAAAAGAAACAGTAAGGGGTTTTAAGGAAATACTTGAAGGAAAGCACGATAATCTTCCAGAAGCAGCATTTTTATTTGTTGGAACAATTGATGAAGCAGTTGAGAATGCTAAGAAAATGATGGGAGAGTAAGGAGTGAATATAAATGAGTGAAAACTTAAAGCTTAGTATATTAACTCCAGAAAGAAAAGTATTTAATGGAGAAGTTAAAGAACTTACAACAGAAAATGATTTAGGAAGATTTGAAATACTTCCTGGTCACGAAGCTATGATCACTGCATTAACACCAACTGTTACACTGTTTAAAACAGTTGATAATAAAAGCTTAAAGCTCTTTACCTCCACTGGAATGCTAAAAATTAATAATAATGAGGTTAACTTCTTATGCGAAACTGCCGAGTGGCCTGAAGAAATAGATTTAGCTAGAGCTGAAGAAGCCAGAAAAAAGGCAGAGCATCTTATAGTTGGAAAAGAAGGTGCTGAATACAAAAAAGCAGAGTTAAAGCTTAGAAGAGCGTTAGCCAGAATTAAAGTTAAGGAATAGTAAAGGTCCAAGTGGCATGTTAGAGTGTCATTTGGACTTTTATTTAATGTTGAAGAACAGGTGTTAAAGTAATATAATTAATAATATATTTTAATTAACATCAGTAATTTTTATAAATTTTTTAATTTAATTTTATTTTGGAGGGGGGTATTATAGCTTTTTTAAAGCTATAAGTTTATGGATAGGTTGTTACGTTTAGGACTAGATGCAGGTTCAACTACAGTTAAATTGGTTATTTTAGATGAAAACAATAATATAATTTATCATAGATATGAAAGACATTACTCTGATATTAAAAAGACTATATTAAATTTAGTTAAAGAAACCTTTGATTTGTTTAAAGATAGCACTATTACTATAACAGTAACAGGTTCAGGCGGACTTTCTGTTTCAAAATGGCTTAATGTACCCTTCATACAGGAAGTGATTGCCGGGACAAAAGCAGTAGAAAGATATATACCTCAAACTGATGTAGCAATAGAGCTTGGAGGAGAAGACGCAAAAATAACCTACTTCGATTCAGGAGTAGATCAAAGAATGAATGGGACTTGCGCGGGAGGAACTGGAGCATTTATAGATCAGATGGCTTCACTTCTTCAAACTGATGCTTCAGGATTAAACGAGCTTGCAAAGAATCATAAAGTTATTTATCCAATAGCGGCTAGGTGTGGTGTTTTTGCTAAAACAGATATACAACCTCTCTTAAATGAGGGAGCTGCTAAAGAAGATATTGCAGCTTCTGTGTTTCAGGCTGTAGTCAATCAGACGATTAGTGGACTTGCCTGTGGAAAACCAATTAGAGGGAGAGTAGCTTTTTTAGGAGGGCCTCTTTATTTCCTATCTGAGCTTAGAAAAAGATTTGTTGAAACACTTAACTTATCTGAGGAACAAATAATTTTTCCAAATAACTCGCAGCTTTTTGTTGCCATCGGAGCTGCATTGGCTTCATCAGAACAGGAAACTATGTCTTTCATAGAGTTAATGAATAAAACTATGGAGATAAAGGATGTAGTATCTCATGAGGTACAAAGATTACGACCACTATTTGCAAATGAAAAAGAATTAGCTGACTTTAGAGATAGACATGATAAAGACAAGGTTAAAAGAAAAGAATTGCGCAATTATGAAGGAAATTGCTATTTAGGTATTGACGCTGGTTCAACTACAACTAAAGCGGTACTAATTGATGAAGAGGGAGCAATGTTATATTCCTATTATGGAAGTAATGCCGGCAGCCCTTTAAAGAGCACTATAAAAATATTAAAAGAATTATATGGAATGATGCCTTTAAATGCAAAAATAGTTAATTCTACAGTTACCGGCTATGGAGAGGCTCTTCTTAAAGCGGCTTTAAATATAGATATAGGTGAAATTGAGACTATTGCACACTATAAGGCTGCTGAATTCTTTCTTCCGGGTGTAGATTTCATTTTAGATATTGGCGGCCAAGACATGAAGTGCCTAAGGATTAAGAATAAAGTAATCGACAGTATTTTATTAAATGAGGCATGCTCATCCGGCTGTGGTTCCTTTATTGAAACCTTTGCAAACTCATTGAATATGGGAGTTGCTGACTTTGCTAAGGAAGCTTTAAAATCAGAAAACCCCGTGGATTTAGGTTCTAGATGCACTGTATTTATGAATTCAAGGGTAAAACAGGCTCAAAAAGAGGGTGCGACTATTGGAGATATTTCTGCTGGACTTTCTTATTCTGTTATTAAAAATGCGCTGTTAAAGGTTATCAAAATAAGAAATCCTAAAGAAATGGGAGAAAAAATAATTGTTCAAGGTGGAACCTTCTATAATGATGCAGTACTAAGAGCCTTTGAACTTGTGTCTGAAAGAGAAGTAATAAGACCTGATGTGGCTGGACTTATGGGAGCCTTTGGTTCAGCACTTATTGCCCGGGAAAGATACGATTCAACAAAAGAAAGTTCACTTGTTTCAAGAGATGAACTTGATGTGTTTACTGCTGAAAGCTCAATGAGAAGATGCGGTCTTTGCGGTAATAACTGTCTTTTAACTATAAATAAATTCAATGATGATAAAGAATTTATTTCTGGAAACAGATGTGAAAGACCATTAGGACTAAACAGAACTAAAGAGAATATACCAAATCTTTATGATTTTAAATATAAAAGACTATTTGGTTACAAGCCGTTAAAAGCTGAAGAAGCAGAAAGAGGAATTGTAGGAATACCAAGAGTATTAAACATGTATGAAAATTACCCATTCTGGTTCACTTTCTTTACAGAGCTTAAATTTAGAGTTGAATTGTCTCCTAGGTCTTCCAAAGCTATTTATGAACTGGGAATAGAAACTATACCTTCTGAATCAGCTTGTTACCCAGCAAAATTAACTCATGGCCATATAATGAGCTTAGTTAATAAGGAAGTTAAATTTATATTTTATCCATGCGTGCCTTATGAAAGAAATGAACATCCACAGGCAGATAACCACTATAACTGTCCAATTGTTACTTCCTATGCAGAGGTAATAAGGACAAACATGGATATTTTAAAAGAAAAGGATATAACCTTCATGAATCCTTTCTTAGGTTTTGATGATAAGAATAAGCTTAAAAAAAGACTATTTGAGGAATTAAAATCTTTTAACTTGTCAAAGCCAGAAGTTGATTTAGCTGTAGAAAAGGCATGGGCTGAACAAGATGCAGTTAGAGCTGATATAAGAAAAAAAGGTGAGGAAGTATTAGATTATCTAAATAAAACTGGAAGAAAAGGTATCGTACTTGCAGGAAGGCCTTACCATGTTGATCCTGAAATAAATCACGGACTTCCAAACCTAATAACTGAATTTGGAATGGCTGTTCTTACTGAAGATTCTATTGATCATCTTGGTGAAGTTGAAAGACCACTAAGGGTAGTAGATCAGTGGGTATACCATTCAAGGCTTTATGCAGCAGCAAGCTTTGCTGCAAAGCAGGAAAATATAGAGGTAGTTCAGCTCAATTCCTTTGGATGTGGGCTTGATGCTGTAACAACTGATCAGGTACAGGAAATATTAAATAAGTACAATAAGATATATACAGTATTAAAAATAGATGAAGGTAATAATCTAGGTGCAGCAAGAATTCGTATGCGTTCACTTAGGGCTGCTATGGAAGAGAGAGAAAGAAACGGCTTTAAGATAGAAAGATCATCATCAACTGACAGCAAGATAATGTTCACTGAGAAAATGAGAGAGCATTATACTATACTTGCTCCTCAGATGTCCCCAATTCATTTCCAATTTATTGAAGAAGCCTTTAAAGCATCAGGATACAATGTGGAGGTACTTCCGTCAGTTGATACAAAGGCTGTAGATGAAGGATTAAAATATGTTAATAACGATGCTTGTTATCCTTCTATAATAGTTGTTGGTCAAATAATTGAAGCAGTAAAGTCAGGAAGGTATGATGTTAATAAGCTGGCAGTTTTGATATCACAAACCGGAGGTGGCTGTAGAGCTACAAATTATATAGGGTTTTTGAGAAAAGCTTTGAAGGAAGCTGGCTATGATAATATTCCTGTTATATCACTTAATGCATTAGGAATGGAGAAAAATCCTGGTTTTAAAATATCGGCAGGACTTTTAAATAAAGCTATGATAGGGCTTGTATATGGAGACCTTTTAATGAGAGTTCTTTTAAAGACAAGACCATATGAAAGAATTGAGGGCTCAGCTAATCTTCTTTATGAATCTTGGGTAAATAGATGTAAGGAGTCCGTAACAAAGGGAGATCTTAAGCTGTTTAGAAAAAATATTGAAAGAATAGTTGAGGATTTTGACAATCTTCCTTTGAAGGATATTATTAAGCCTAAGGTTGGCCTTGTAGGTGAGATACTTGTTAAATTCCATCCAACAGCTAATAATAATGTAATTGACGTAATTGAAAAAGAAGGTGCTGAAGCTGTAATGCCTGACCTCATGGATTTTATGCTTTACTGCGCTTATGATGCTAATTTTAAGTATAAATATCTTTCAGGAACTAAGAAAAGACAAATTTACAGTAATGCTGCTATACTTGGAATGGAGTTTTATCGTAAGGAAATGAAAAGAGCTTTGCATAAAAGCAAGCGTTTTGAGGCTCCTAAAAGCATAAGAAAGCTGGCAGAGGGAGCAGAACCTATATTATCTTTGGGCAACCAAACCGGTGAAGGATGGTTCTTGACAGCTGAAATGGTTGAGCTTATTGAGAGTGGGGTTAAAAATGTTATCTGCATGCAGCCATTTGCCTGTCTTCCAAATCATGTTACAGGTAAAGGCATGATAAAGGCACTAAAGACAAAATACTCCGGTGCAAATATAACAGCTATAGATTATGATCCGGGAGCTAGTGAAGTAAATCAGCTTAATAGAATTAAACTTATGCTGTCTGTTGCTTTTAAAAATCTTTATTATGATAAACAGGAAGAAGCGGTTGCTGAAGCAGCAAACGATAAGAAAATTGTTGATGAAGGTGAAACTTTAATAAACGCAGGGTTTTAAATTTTGAGGCATGGGCATATTTAAAATATAATTTGCCTATGCTTCTATTTTTATTTTTATATGAGTTTGATATAATATTTAAATAATATATTATGGAGGTCTAACCTTATATGAAAAATATTCTCACAGAAGAAAATATTAATAAGCTAAAAGAAGAATTAGAGTATAGAATGACTGTAAAAAGGGCTGAGATAGCGAAAGAAAAAATGGAGGCTGCTGCACACGGTGACAGATCTGAAAACGCAGAATATAAAGAAGCCTGTGCTAATTATCGAGAAAATGACAATAGAATTCAGTATTTATTAACTATGATTTCAACAGCAATAGTAGTAGATGATAAAAACATAGATAAATCAGTGCTTGGAATTAAAAGTAAAGCTCGAGTTAAATTTATAGAAGACGGTGAAGAAGAGATTATATCAATAACAACCACTCTTGATGCTGAACCGGAAAATATGATAGTTAGTATAGAATCCGATTTAGGTAAAGCATTAGCGGGGAAAAAAGCTGGGGATGTAGCTGAAGTTAATGCTCCAAGCGGTATATATACTGTAGAAATATTGGAAATATTATAAATTTCTATATTATTTTTTCTTCATGACAAAGCAAAAGCCTTCTTATATAATAGTAAGGTGCTAAAAATTTTTGGGAGAAGGTTGAAAATTAGCATGAAAAGGATAAGTGAAGTTTTTAGCGATTATAGATCAGCGGGAAACATAAAAACTGCCATTGTCGAAGGGGTAGTATTAAGCAAAAAAACAAAAACTCTTGAGTTGAAAATAAATTCAGATAGATATATAGATATAAGCGAGTTTGAGGGACTTAATAATTTTATAAAGCAAAGATTTGCCTTGGAAAACTCCATTGTTACGGTAAAATATGCTGATGGAACAGAGAAAAAGCCTATAGAGCAGGAAATGAGGAATATTATATTTACACTTTCTGAAAAGTATCCTGCGTTAAAAGCTGTACTTGGAAACAGCGAATATGAAGTAGCTGAAGATACAATAAATTTTAGTTTTAAAATGGCTGTATCAGGATTTTTAAAGGCTATGGATTATGATAAGAAAATTCAGGAGGCAATTAAAAATTTGTATGGAGCTTCCTATAAAATTAACTTTATTGATAAAATAAGCAGTGAAGAATTATTAAGGCTTGAAGAGGAAACTCGTTTAAGTGAAAAGATGTTTATTCATCGTGAAGTTAAGACTGAGCCAGTTAAAAATGAAGCTAAGCCTTCTAAGGAAGCTGCATTCAATAAACAAGAAATTAAAGAAGAAGCTGATAATAAAAAAGGTGATCCATTCCTTATATTAGGCAGAAATTCTAAATTCAAGGAACCTATAATAAAAATTACTGATATCACTCCGGATGAAGGAAGGATAGCTTTAGAGGGAGAAGTTTCAAATTTAGAGGCAAAGGAATTAAAGAGTGGAAAAGTGTTGGTTTCCTTTGATCTATATGATGGTTCAAGCTCTATGACTTGTAAGTCCTTTTTAAAACCCGGTGAGTATGATGAAGTATTCTCAAGGCTTAAAAAAGCTAAAGGTGTAAGGCTTTTAGGAAATGCAGGTTACAGCAAATTTTCTGGTGAAGTTGAGCTAATTGCAAATACTATTGTAGAAACAGATGGTATAAAGAAGTCTAAGCGGCAGGACAGGGCAGAGATAAAAAGAGTTGAGCTTCATATGCATACTCAGATGAGCCAGATGGATGCAATGACCAGCGCTACTGAGTTAATAAAGAGAGCTATGAGTTGGGGAATGAAATCTATTGCCATAACAGATCATGGAGTGGTTCAGGCTTTTCCAGAAGCACATAAGCTTCTTGGGAGAAATAATCCTGACATGAAGGTTATATATGGAGTTGAAGCTTATTTAGCTCCTGATAAAAAGTCTTCAGTAGTAAACTCTAAAGGGCAGAGCATAGATACTTCTTACTGCGTGCTGGATCTTGAGACTACAGGCTTTTCGCCAGTAACTGAAAAGATTACTGAAATAGGAATAATGAAATATCAGGACGGAAAGGTAGTAGATAATTTTAGCTGTTTTGTAAATCCTGAGAAACCTATTCCTGCAAAGGTTATAGAAGTCACCAATATAACTGATGATATGGTAAGAGATGCAGAAACCATTGAGCAGGTATTTCCAAAAATGCTTGAATTTATCAAAGGTAGCGTTTTAGTTGCTCATAATGCTGCATTTGATATTAATTTTCTAAAACATAATGCAAAAGTATTAGGATATGATTTCGATTTTACATACGTAGATACCTTAACTCTTGCACAGGCTATATTTCCAGAGTTTAAAAGCTATAAGCTTGGAAGAATAGCTAAAAACCTTGGTATAAAGGCGGAGGTTGCTCACAGAGCCTTAGATGACGTTGATACAACAGTAAAAGTATTTAAAGTAATGCTTGAAAAGCTTAAGGAAAGAGGCTCAGAGAATCTTGATGATATAGATGTATACAGCAGTGACGAAGAATCAAAAAAGGAAGAATTCAAAAAGCTTAAGACTTACCATGCAATAATATTAGCTAAAAATAATATAGGTTTAAAAAACTTATATAAGCTTGTATCATATTCTCATCTAGATTACTTCTACAAAAAGCCACGAATACTAAAGAGTATGTTTAAAAAATTTTCAGAAGGTTTAATTTTAGGTAGTGCCTGCAGTGAAGGTGAGCTTTATCAGGCAATACTTCTTGGAAAGTCTGAAGAGGAGATTGAGACTATTGCAGAGGATTATGATTATCTTGAAATTCAACCAATCGGGAATAATGATTACCTAGTTAGGCAGGAGCAGGTACCGGACAAAGAATATTTAAAAGAAATAAATAGAAAAATTATTGCTTTAGGTGAAAGGCTTAATAAACCCGTAGTAGCTACCGGCGATGTTCATTTTATAGACCCTGAAGACGAGATTTACAGACGTATACTTGAAGCGGGGCAAGGATTTAAGGATGCAGATAATCAAGCTCCTTTATATCTGAAGACTACTGAGGAAATGCTCGAGGAGTTTTCTTATTTGGGTCGCAGCAAGGCATATGAGGTAGTGGTTAAAAATACTAATTTAATATCAGATATGTGCGAGCAGATAAGTCCAATTTCACCTGAAAAGGCAACACCTCATATAGATGGCTGCGAGCAGACAATTAGAGATATTACCTATGGAAAGGCACATGAGTTATACGGTGATCCTCTTCCTGAAATAGTTGAACAAAGACTAGAAAAGGAATTGGATTCAATAATAAAAAATGGCTTTTCAGTAATGTATATTATAGCGCAAAAGCTTGTTTGGAAATCTAATGAAGATGGCTATTTAGTGGGTTCCAGAGGTTCCGTTGGTTCTTCTGTTGTTGCTTATATGACAGGTATAACTGAGGTAAATGCTCTGCCTCCTCATTATAGATGTCCAAAGTGCAAGCACTCGGATTTTAATGATTATGGATGTAATATTGGCTTTGATTTGCCTGATAAGACATGTCCTATATGCGGAGAACAATTGGCTAAAGATGGTATAGATATCCCCTTTGAAACCTTCCTAGGCTTTAATGGAGACAAAGAGCCTGATATAGACTTAAATTTTTCAGGTGAATACCAAGCAAAAGCGCATAGATATACAGAGGTTATCTTTGGAAAAGGTACCACATTTAAGGCAGGAACGATAGGTACAATAGCAGAAAAAACAGCCTTCGGGTATGTTAAAAAATATTTTGAGGAAAAAGGTATTACAATAAATAAAGCTGAAATAATGAGAATTTCAAAGGGGTGCACTGGTATTAAAAGAACTACAGGACAGCATCCCGGTGGAATAATAGTTGTACCTAAAGGACGTGAAATTTTTGAATTCTGCCCGGTACAACATCCTGCGGATGACCCTAATTCAGATATAATAACCACACATTTTGACTACCACTCTATAGACCAAAACTTGTTGAAGCTAGATATACTGGGTCATGATGATCCTACAGTTATAAGAATGCTTCAGGATATCACAGGGGTTGATCCTAAAACTATACCTTTGGATGACAAAGCTACTATGTCAATATTTTCTTCTACAGAAGCTTTAGGAGTAGTGCCTGAACAGATAAATTCAAAGGTTGGAAGCTTTGGTATACCGGAATTTGGTACTAAATTCGTTAGAGGAATGCTTTTAGATACAATGCCAAAGACTTTTATGGATCTAATATGTATATCCGGTCTTTCACATGGTACAGATGTGTGGCTGGGGAATGCAAAAGACTTAATTGATTCGGGAATAGTTACCAGTATAAGTGAAGCCGTATGTACAAGAGATGATATTATGGTTTACCTAATTAAAAAAGGACTTCCTCCGAATACAGCCTTTAAGATAATGGAAACAGTGCGTAAAGGTAAAGCGCTTAAGGATCCAAAGTTTCCAGAGTACGAAGCACTGATGAGGGAACATGAGGTGCCTGAATGGTATATTGAGTCTTGTAAAAAGATAAAGTATATGTTCCCTAAGGCCCATGCAGCTGCTTATGTAACAATGGCTTTTAGAATAGCTTGGTTTAAGGTTCATATACCAATGGCTTATTACGCAGCCTACTTTTCTATTAGAGCTAAGGCTTTTGATGCTGAATTTATGATATTTGGAAAAGAAAAAGTTAAAGCAAAGATGAAGGAAATTGAAATGATGGGAAACCAAGCTGCACCAAAGGATAAGGATATGTATGATGACTTGGAACTTGTTCTTGAAATGTACGAAAGAGGACTGAAATTCCTACCTATTGACCTATATAAGTCGCATGCTACGAGATTTTTGGTAGAAGATGATGGGCTAAGGCCGCCTTTAAATAGCATAGCTGGTATGGGAAATGTTGCTGCTGAAGGTGTATATAATGCAGTTCAGGATGCTATTAGGAATGAAAATTCTATAAGCTCCATAGAAGATTTAAAGAAGCGTTCTAAAATTGGAAATTCTGCTGCAGATCTTCTTAAGAAGTTTGATTGCTTAAAGGGACTTCCTGAAAGTGATCAGATGTCTCTTTTTGATTTACTTGCATAAGTATTTTGGAGTGCTAAATCAATGTTCATAAAGTAGAATAGGACGGTAAATTAACCGTCCTATTTCCATTACTATATACTCATATCATTTCACGTCTTTTAAAGCCTTTTCAGCAAAGCTGTTATTAACAATCTTACTGAAAGGAGGTCTTTCAGTAATTAAATCAGCCTTGTAAGACTGAATTATATCCATTAACTTTGTCAGGTTTTCTTCTTTAAGCACTAAATTCGGGGCATAAGCATCAATAGATTTATAATTTTCAATAACATTAACTATAAGCTCCTCATCTGTACCAGGAAAGAAGGATTTTATGGATTTTGCTACATCGGCTTCACTATTTTTCTGAATCCATAACTGGCCCTTATAAACAGCTCTTGTAAATCTTTCTATAACATCAGGATTTTTATCCATATAGGACTTTGCTGAAAAATAGCAGGTGTAAGGAATAACACCAGCTTCTTTTCCTACTGAAGCTACTATATAAGCTGAATTATCTTTAGTAAGCATGCTTGCACTTGGCTCAAAAAGTGCTGCATATTCTCCAGTTCCACCTTTGAATGCGCCGGGAGCAGCAGCAAAAGCTACGTTAGTAATAATGTTGACATCCTTTCCAGGAGTTAAGCCGTGATTTTTAAGTACATACTCAAGAGCCATTTCCGGAACTCCACCAGGTCTTCCACCTAAAATTGTTCTTCCCTTTAAAGATTCCCAGGTGAAATTCTTTTCTTCTTTTCTAGATACCAAAAAGGAACCGTCTTTTTGGGTTAGCTGTCCAAATATAACAGGATAATCCTCTCTTTTTTGATTATAAATATATATTACCTGTTCCGGTCCACAGAAACCAATATCAGCACTACCACTAAGTACCTGCTGCATTGTTTTATCTGCGCCTTCACCGGTTGTAAGATCTATATCTAAGCCTTCTTCTTTAAAGAATCCCTGATTCATTGCTGCATAAAAAGGAGCATAGAATATTGAACGAGTAACTTCATTAAGCCTTACTTTTACTACCGGTTTATCAGTTCCAGAAGTTTTAGTATCTTTTTTACATCCTGCAAAGACTGTGCTAATTAAAACAAAAGAAAAAATTAATGAAAGTAAATTTAAATATTTTTTCTTCATACATATGCCTCCGATCAAAAATTTTAATATACTTCATAGTATGACTTAAAGGGACATTATGTTAATAGTTTCTTGCTCACAACTATATTGAATAATTATTAATATATTAAAGTATATTTTTAATTTTCTGTTGATTTTACTAGATGTTTACCTCAAAAATAAGAGTCTATTTTTACTAATAATTGCCTATGGCCTTATGTGGCAATTGTGGCAGAAATTCTATAGTGTAAAATAACAGTATCTGCAAATAATTATAATACAATAGCAATTATTAAAAAGGAGGGATTTAATATGTCAAATAAAAGTAACAGAGTCCTAGTACCACAAGCAAAGGAAGGTTTAAATAAATTTAAGATGGAAGCTGCTAGCGAAGTTGGTGTTAGCCTTAAAGAAGGTTACAATGGAGATTTAACATCAAGAGAAGCAGGATCAGTAGGCGGACAAATGGTCAAAAAAATGGTTGAAGCTTACGAAAGCAATCTTAAATAATCAAATTTCAATTTAGAGTTTAAATGAGTGATTAGAGAAATGTTATGCATTTTATAAAGAGACATCCTTTGAAAGCTAAGGGTGTCTTTTTATATGCTTTAAATTATGGGTAAGTTTTAGTCATAAGTGAAGTAATATGAAAGTTATTTAATATCAATATTATATCATTGATATTACTGGATGTGATAAAGATATTGACTATGAATAAGCTTACTTTGTAAATAGGTTTAAAGAAAGGGTTACCTTGAAATATTAAACTTCAGATAGTAATTAAGGGAATAAAAAACTATTGTTAGGGAAAAATGTAGAAAAAACAGAAAGTGGGATAATCTGAATGAGCAATATTTCTCAGAGAATTGAAAGATTGCCTGTTACACCTTTGCTTTGGAAAGTTCTATTTTTAACAGGTATTGGATGGCTGTTTGATGCCATGGATCAAGGTATGGTAGCAGGTGTGATGGCTGCTATCGGGAAGGAATGGAGGCTGACATCAGCAGATTTAGGTTTACTAGGAAGCGCTTCTGCATTTGGTATGGCAATTGGAGCAGCAGCTGCCGGTATGATAGCTGATATGTGGGGTAGAAGAACAGTAATAACTGTTACTCTTATTTTATACGGCATAGCTAGTGCATTGTCAGGCTTCGCGCCTAACTTCGCAATACTACTACTATTTAGATTTTTGACAGGCTTAGGGTTGGGCGGAGAATTGCCTGCAGCATCAACATTAGTAAGTGAATTTTCGCCTGCAAGAGCCAGAGGAAGAATGGTTGTTTTACTTGAGAGTTTCTGGGCATGGGGATGGATTGCTGCTTCATTAATATCGTATCTTCTAATTCCTATCTATGGATGGCGAATAGGGTTCTTTCTTGGTGGAATACCAGCTCTATATGCAGCTTATCTTAGAAAGGGTATTCCAGAATCACCAAGGTATTTGGAACAAAAGGGTCTCATTAAGGAAGCTGATGAAATTGTAAGCAGAATGGAACTGCAGGCGGGAATAGGTGAAGCCAAGGAAGAAATATATGTTGTGAAAAAGGATAGTAAATCAAATTTTACATTTATGGATTTATGGTCTAAAGATTATTTAAGGCATACTATTGTACTATGGATTCTTTGGTTTGGCATTAATTTTGGATATTACGGTTTTGTCTTATGGACACCAACACTACTTGTAGGAAAAGGATTTAGTCTGGTTAAGGGATTTGAATTCACACTAATTATGAGTATTGCTCAGCTTCCGGGTTACTACAGTGCAGCTTATTTAATTGAAAAAATAGGACGCAAGATGGTTTTAGTAATTTATCTGTCAGGCACTGCCCTATCAGCTTATCTATATGGTCAGTCAGCCACATTAGGAGAGGTACTTATTTTTGGATGTCTGCTGTATTTTTTCAGCCTGGGAGCTTGGGGAGCAGTTTATGCATATACTCCTGAAGTATATCCTACTAAAGCTAGAGCAACCGGAACAGGATGGGCTGCTGCAGCAGGACGAATTGGAGCAATAATAGCACCCTATATAGTTGGTTTAATTTATGAATATAGGGGAAAACAGACTGGTTTTACATATGTATTCATCATGCTTACAATAGTCTTTGCAGTTGTTGCTGTAGTAATTGCCGCTGCAGGTGTGGAAACAAAAGGATTAACCTTAGATGATATTAATGAAGGAAAATACTAAAACGTGGTGTTTTACACCACGTTTTATAAATTACTCATACTAATTCCAAGTTCGGATAGAGAAGAAATTTTGCTGTTTTTAGATATTTCATGTTCTTCATTTTTACTTAGCAAACGTAAAATATTTTTATAAAATAAAGAACTTCCTACCTTTTCTACATAATGATATTTATCTTCTCCAACTTTTAAGGATTTGCAGTTTTCATCTTTAATAAGCTTGTACTTATTTCCGCTAAAATCTTTTCCAATATAACAGTCCTTTTTTTCTTTTATAATTGTAATTCTCATAGATACTATATCTTTTGTAAACATATCGCTCATTTAAAATCTCCCCTGAATAATAAATAATACTTCGTAATATAATGCTTATTATATTTTAAATGATTTCACAGTTTTTTTCTAGGGACTAAAGTCATAAAATAATAGGTATCACAGGAAATATTTGATCAGGTACAGTATTTTATAATATATTTTTATCTGAATATTCAATAAAGCGAAATGCGGTGATATAATTAAGTGGTATAAATTTGCAGCAAGCTGAATATTCAGCGTAAAAAATAATAAATAATTTTAGGGGGTAACGATGAAAAAGGGGGATTTATTATGGGGGGCTGTTTTGATTGCATGGATACTTATATTAGTGGTCCCATCTTCGCGAGCAGTATTTATTACTGTTACAAATAAGTATCCATACTTGGGAGGATTTATAAAGTTTTCAATATTAGCAACTATGGGAGATTTACTAGGAATCAGAGTACTAAAAGGAACATGGATTTTACCAAAGGGACTTTTATATAAAGCCATAATCTGGGGAATTATAGGAACAATGGTAACTCTTATGTTTACTATATTTATGGGTGGTGCAGCTGCTGCACAAGCATCAGGAAAGCTTCCATTTGAGGGCTCGACAGTGGCACAAGCATTTTTTGGGAGCGCAGTTATGAATGTTACTTTTGGACCAATGATGATGTTGTTTCATAGATTTACGGATATGTACATTGATACAAGATATGAGAAAAAAGGTAGTCATATATCATTAAGAGAACTAATTGCAAAAAATGACTGGAACTCTTTGATTGAATTTACCTGGCTAAAAACATGTCCATTCTTCTGGATACCTGCACATACAATAGTTTTTTTACTGCCATCCCAGTATAGAGTTATCATATCTGCATTTCTATCCATTGCTCTCGGACTTTTGCTAACGATAGCAAGGAAAGAAAAAACGGTTAATTCAGAGACAGCTATATAATTTATAGTGCAAAAATGATAATGCTTCAAATCAAATTACAATTTGATTTGAAGCATTATCATTTTTTACTTTTACTATGTTTTTGTGTAGAATAGATTTATATTAGAATATAGATAATAAATGGAGGAAGCTATGAAGAGTATAGAAGGTATTATCTTTGATATGGATGGAACATTATTTGATACAGAAAGAGTATCCTTTAATATTTGGAGAGAAGTTGCACAAAAATATGGATATTCTATGGATAAAGAAGTATATGCATCGCTAATGGGCAGAAAAAGAAATGATGCAAATGAAATGCTTTTAGAACTTTATGGTGAGGACTTCCCGCTAGATAAAATTAGGGATGAAAAAGAAATGGACATGCTTAAGTTTATACAAGAGAATGGTGTACCGGTTAAGGATGGAGTGTATGAGCTTTTAGATTTCTTGGTTGAAAATGGATATAAAATAGCTCTGGCAACCTCAACAAGTAGAGAAAGGGCTGTTTTTTTATTAGAGAGAACTAATATAATAGATAAATTTTCTGTTATAGTGTGCGGAGATGATGTGATAAATTCAAAGCCTAATCCCGAAATATTTTTAAAGGCTGCTGAAGGAATGAAAATTTCTCCTAAAAAATGTGTTGTTATTGAAGATTCGCCAGCTGGAATAGAAGCTGCATTTAATGGTGGAATGTTAAGTATTAACGTTCCTGATTTAAAAGAACCCGATGAGGCAATGAGAAAAATCTCTAACGAAATATGCAGTGACTTATTAGAAGTAAGAGATTACCTGCAAAATAACAAATTCAACTAGTTAGAGCTTTGATATATGCTGATGGATTTATATGAATAGCAGAGCTTAGATTGCCTTTTGGGTTTATGAATAAAAAATATATCTATTCCCATAAATCCTCAGCTAATTTCTTGATTTCTTCTCTTCTTGATTTTGTACGATTTTCATCAATAAGAATTTTATTACCGTGAATTACAATAACGTCTCCTTCTTTAGCTTCGGTTGGAAGTTTGGATCTCTCTACATTAATTATTTTTTTGTCTTCTTTCTCGCACACAGCGAAATTTTCTTCAAATCTATCTATTATAACCCTCATCTTTACCCCCGTGATTTATATTTCAAAATGAATTATTTTTACAATATTGGTACATATTTTTTAACTATTTTACCATAAACTTATAAATAAGTGAAACGATAAATATTAAACTAAATTTATATTTTTAAAACCCAATGTGAATAATAATTATAATACTGCTAGGAATTGTGCTTGGATTAAGATTGTAATTTGGATCAAAATGTCTTATAATCCAAATGTATGTCGAATAATACCATTTTAATCATATAATATTTTTAGAGGTGAAATAATGAGGAATATTTTTAAAATATATAAAAGGGATATAAAAAGTATTATAAAAAACCCGATAGCAGCAATTATTATAATTGGCGTTTGTGTTATACCCTCATTATATGCCTGGGTGAATATTAAGGCTTGTTGGGATCCGTATGAAAAAACAAACAATATCCCTATAGCTGTTGTTAATAAGGATAAAGGTACATCTTTTAAAGAAAAGGACATTAATGTTGGAAATGAAGTTGTAGAAAATCTTAAAAAGAATCATAATATTGGCTGGAAGTTTGTTAGTGATAAAGAAGCTGAATTAGGAGTTATCGATGGTACTTATTATGCAGTAATAGAAATTCCCGAAGACTTTTCATCAAGCTTCACAAGTATTCTTACAGGCAATGAGAAAAAGCCAAGGATAAACTATAAGGTGGATACAAAGTCAAATCCTATTGCTACGAAAATAACTGGCTCAGCCAAAAGTGCATTAGTGGGTCAGATAACTTCAAGCTTTATAGCTACAGTTAATGAAACTGCATTTTCAAAATTAAATGAGGTTGGAGAAAACGCAGAAAAGAATAAACAGAATTTGATAAATTTGAAAGATAATATTATACAAATAGATAAGAACATGGATGCAATAACAAGTGTTCTTGAAAATATTAATGGTAATTCTAAAAATTTGAATACATTACTATTAGAGCTAAAGACAACAATGCCTTCAGTAAGCAGCGGTATTAATACTTTACAGCAAAACAACCAAAGTACAAAGGATTTAATTAACTCTACTCAAAATACCTTAAATTCTTCTTTAGACAATATTCAGCTGAGTCTAAACAGTGCAGAGGCATCTGCAGGTAAGACACATGACTTGCTTCAAAGTCTTAACAATGGAGTGGCAGCAGCTAATAGCTCTGCAGTAAATTCAACAATTTATACTATTAATGCTCAAATTGATGCAATGATAAATGGCATTACTCCAATTATTAAATATCTTGAAACATTAAATGCTGCGAGTCCAAATGCGGATACAGCAAATCTTATTGCTTCTTTAAAAAGTACACAGACTTCATTAAATGATGCAAAAGATAAAGGAACTAATTTACAGCAGCAATTTAATAAATCAAATGAGTTAAATAAAAATCTTTTAAATTCTTTAAATGATAGTATTTTAAAGACGAATACAAATCTGATAAATTCCTCTAAGCAATATAACAGCAGTACAAAAGCATCACTTAACAAGATGTTTGGCAGCTTAATTACAGCAACCAATGATGCTTCAGATCTTTTAAAAGCTGCTTCAGAGATGTCTTCACAGATTGATAATATTATAAATACCTCTATTGAAGGTACAAATGTTTCCTACAAGGTTTCTGGAGATTTAAACCGCAGGCTTTATCAATTCAAGGATATTATCAGTCAGTTAAGCGATAAGTTTCAACAGGTTAATAACAATGATTTGATTCAAATAATAACGATACTCCAAAGTAATCCGCAATTTATGGGTAATTTTATATCTTCACCATTTGAGTTGAAAGAAGAATCTATATATGGTATACCAAACTATGGATCTGCAATGTCTCCGGTATATACGGTTTTAGCTCTCTGGGTTGGATGTCTTATCTTAACTTCTATACTTAAAACAGAGGTTTCATATTTTGATGGAATTGAAAAGATAAGCCTAAGGGAACAGCATTTTGGTAAAATGCTTACATTTATTACTCTTGCTGTAATACAAGCTTTCATCGTTTCGGCAGGTGATAAGCTGATACTAGGGGTATATAGTCAATATACAGTACTTATGATTATCTTTGCAATGATTTCATCATTTACTTTTTCTATAATAACATTTACTATGGTATCTATTCTTGGAAACTTCGGCAAAGCTTTAAATATTGTGTATATGATTATACAGCTGGCAGGTAGCGGGGGAACTTATCCAATACAGGTTGATCCTCTTATATTTAGAATTCTTCAGCCTTTGTTTCCGTTTACCTACAGTATAGGTGGCTTTAGAGAAGCGGTAGCAGGACCTATAATATCAAAAGTTGTTTGGGATTTTACAGCATTAATCTTATTCGCAGCAGTATTTATCCTATTGGGGTATTACTTTAAAGAACCTCTTCATAGATTAGTTCATAGATTTGAAACTAGATTTAAAGAATCCGGAATAGGGGAATAAGAGGTATGTTTCTAAAGGAGGTACTATATGAAAAAAATCTTAAAGATATATATTAGAGACTTAAAAACTATTGCTAAAAATCCAGCAGCTATTGTAATTATGATAGGACTTAGTATTCTGCCCTCTCTATACGCATGGATAAATATTGCTGCCTGTTGGGATCCGTATGCAAATACCGGAAATCTCCCAGTAGCAGTTATAAATAAGGATGAAGGTGCCGTCTTTAATGGTAAGAATGTAAATGTTGGTAATGAAATTATAAAACAATTAAAAAACAATAAAAATATCGGTTGGCAGTTTGTAGATGAATGGCAGGCTAATTATGGATTAAATGAAGGAAAATATTATGCTTTAATAGAAATTCCAAATAGCTTTTCAAGGGAACTTACAAGTCTGACCAGCGTTAGTCCAACTAAGCCATATATAACATACAGAGTTAATCAGAAATTAAACGCTATTGCAGCTAAAATAACAAATGCTGCTAAAAACCAGTTGGCTGATAACGTTAAAAGTAATTTTATTGCCACTGTAAACAATGAAGCCTTTAAGACACTAAATGATATAGGCGGAAAATTAAATGTAGATAAATCAAAAATACTTCAGCTAAGAGATACAGCGGCAGAGGCTAACAGCAATATTGATAGTATTAAAAAGGTCATAAGTGATGCTAACTCGAACTCTGAAAATTTGCAGAATTATTTAAGCAAATTTAAGACTAGTCTTCCTAAATTGACTGAGCAGATAAACAGCCTCCAAAAATCAACTGAAGCCAGCAAAGAATTAGTGTTATCAACAAAGCAGACAGTTAATAATACTGCAAGCAATCTTAGCAGTGACTTAATACAGATGCAGTCAACAATTCAGCAGTTTCAAAATGTTGTTGATAGCTTAAAATCAGGAAGCGGTAGTGCAGATAGTAATACAATAACCAGTTCATTAAATCAGTTAACTAATTTAAATGAGTCTTTAAGTAAAATTGCCATTAATGATATAAACTATCTTAAGTCTATTGACTCTGTAAAACCTAACAATAATTTGAAGAATCTCATAAATTCGTTAACAGATTTGAACAAGATGACAGATTCTCAAGCTGGAAACATAAATGAAACAAAAAAAATGTATTCAGCTAATTCTTCAAAGGATAACATTGATTCATCATTAAATTCACTTTCTGCAGCTAGTAATCAGCTTAATAATCAAGCTAGTACAGTCTCAAATGTTTTTTATACTGGTGTACTTCCAGTTTTAAACAGTATTTCTGATGGATTGGTAGTTAGTCTTGATAAGTTTAACTTAGTTTTGGAAAGCACTAAGGTAATTGTGCCTCAGTTAGATGCTCTTGCTAATTTTGGAATGGCAAGCAGCAAGCTTTCCGTGGAACAGGCAAATGAACTAAGCTCAAAGCTTTCTTCCATACAACAGCAGCTAAATGAATTAAGCAGTAAAATGAAGGACTTAAATGAGAAAAACTTGAATCAAATTATAAAGTTAATGGAAATGAATCCAAACGATATAGCAAGCTTTTTATCCTCTCCTATAGATGTAAATGAAACAGATATATATGGAGCCGGAATATTTGGGGTAGGTCTTACTCCTTTCTACTCTGTTTTAGCTATATGGGTAGGTTCGCTATTAGCCTGTGCTTTACTTTCTGTAGAAGCTAATAATTTTGATGATGGTGAAAAGCCTACTCTTAAACAGCAGCACTTCGGAAAAATGCTTTTATTTTTATCACTGTCTCTTGTTCAGTCAGCCATTATAATCTTTGGTGATAAATATATTTTAGGCGTAAATCCAGAAAACTTTAAGTTAATGCTTCTATTCGGATTACTGACAGGAATTACTTTTACAATTATAATTTTCACATTGGTATCTATTTTTGGAAACGTAGGAAAAGCAATAGCAGTTATAGTAATGGTATTTCAAATTGCAGGTTCCGGAGGAATCTATCCAATACAGACTAACCCTGAAATATTTGGAGTACTGCAGCCTTTATGGCCCTTTACTTATGCAATAAATGGATTTAGAGAAGCAATTGCAGGACCTATATGGAAAAATGTATATGCAAATATTAATGCCTTGCTCATTTTTGCTTTTATATTTTTAATTATGGTTATATTTAAAAAGCCTTTCCACAAGATAACTGAATTTATGGAGCATAAGTTTAAAGAAGCAGGTTTATAATTAATTTTTAATATGTAGTTGACAGTATGTAAAATAATAGTATAATAATTAGTAATAAAAGCATAATAATTCTAAAATAAGCTTTGATAAAGAGGAGTAAAGATTAAGGAGTATTAAGAGAGGAAGGTTCACCGGCTGTAAGACCTTCTATACAAGTGATCTTGAAGGTAGCTTTGGAGCTTCTTTGCTGAATTTAGTAGGCAAAGACGGTTTTTCTGAACCGTTAAAGTATTAAGAGCCTATAAGGTTAAGCCCTGTAGGAAAAAAGGTGGTACCGCGAGTATTATGTCTTCGTCCTTTTATGGATGAAGACTTTTTTATTTGTAAAAAATAATTTTAGGAGATGAGATAAATGGAAGAATCAAAAAACTTAGCTACAACGTACAATCCAAAAGAATTTGAAGAAAGAATTTATAAGAATTGGGAAGAAAAGAAGTACTTTACTCCAAAGGTGGATAAAAATAAAAAGCCTTATACAATTATTATGCCTCCTCCAAATATAACAGGCAAGCTTCATTTAGGTCATGCTTTAGATAACACTTTGCAGGACTTTTTAATAAGAGTTAAAAGAATGCAGGGTTATAGTGCGCTTTGGCTTCCTGGAGAAGATCACGCAAGTATAGCAACAGAAGTTAAAGTAGAAAATGAGCTTTTAAAACAAGGCCTAAAGAAAAAAGAAATGGGCAGAGAAGCATTCCTTGACAAGGTTTGGGAATGGACTGACGAATATAGAGAAAGAATAAGACAGCAGCTTAAAAAGCTTGGAGCTTCTGCAGACTTTACAAGAGAAGCTTTCACTATGGATGAAAATTTAAACAAAGCAGTTAGAACAGTTTTTGTTAAGCTTTATAATGAAGGACTTATCTATCAAGGTAATAGAATAACCAACTGGTGTCCTAAATGTAAAACTGCATTGTCTGATGCAGAAATAGAATACAGCGAACAGGCTGGACACTTCTGGCATATTAAATATCCTGTAGTAGGCAGCAGCGAGTTTTTAGAAATTGCAACAACTCGTCCTGAGACAATGCTAGGAGATACAGCAGTAGCTGTAAACCCAAAGGATGAAAGATACTCTCATCTGGTAGGTAAAACTTTAAGGCTTCCTTTAGTTGATAGAGAAATTCCTATAATAGCTGATGATTATGTTGATTTGGAGTTCGGAACAGGAGCTGTAAAAATAACACCTGCTCATGATCCTAACGATTATCAGGTAGGAAAGAGACATAACCTTCCTGAAATAAAAATGCTTAATGATGACGGAACAATAAACTATGTTGGCGGAAAGTATGCCGGTATGGACAGATATGAAGCTAGAAAGGCTATAGTAAAAGACCTTGAAGAGCAAGGCTATCTTGTAAAAGTAAAAGAGCATACCCACAATGTAGGCTGCCACGATAGATGCAGTACTACTGTTGAACCAATGATCTCAAAACAATGGTATGTTAAGATGGAAACTCTTGCAAAACCTGCAATTGAAGCAGTAAGAGAAAAGAAAATTAAATTTGTTCCTGAAAGATTTGAAAAGATATATTATAATTGGATGGAAAATATTCAGGATTGGTGTATATCAAGACAGCTTTGGTGGGGACATAGAATTCCTGTTTGGTACTGCAAGGACTGCGGTGAGATGATAGTTTCTATGGATACCCCAGCTTCCTGCAGCAAATGCAGCAGTAGGAACCTTGAGCAGGATCCTGATGTTCTGGATACTTGGTTCAGCTCAGCTTTATGGCCGTTCTCAACCTTAGGCTGGCCAAATGAAACAGAAGATTTAAAGTATTTCTATCCAACAAATACTCTAGTAACTGGCTACGATATAATATTTTTCTGGGTAGCAAGAATGATTTTCTCAGGAATTCACAATATGAAGGAAATTCCTTTTGATACTGTATTAATGCATGGAATAATAAGGGATGCTGAAGGTAAAAAGATGTCTAAATCCCTAGGCAACGGCGTTGATCCACTTGATGTTATAGATGAATATGGAGCAGATGCGCTTAGATTCATGCTTATAACAGGAAACTCAATGGGAAGCGATATAAGATTCCAAATGGAGAAGGTTGAAGCAGCAAGAAACTTCGCAAACAAAATTTGGAATGCTTCAAGATTTGTTATGATGAATCTTGATAAAGATTTAATGGAAAAGTATAAAAATGAAAAAGATTATACTCTAGCAGATAAGTGGATACTGTCAAGATTAAATACAGTAGTATCTGAGATTACTGATAATATAGAAAAGTTTGAGTTTGGAATAGCTTCACAAAAAATATATGATTTTATCTGGACAGAACTTTGCGACTGGTATATAGAGCTTGTTAAGCCGGTATTCTACGGAAGTGATGAAAGACAAAAGGGTATTGCCTTTAATGTACTCTACAAGGTATTAACTACAAGTCTGCAGCTTCTTCATCCAATTATGCCATTTATAACTGAAGAAATTTATACTCATTTAGAACCTGAATATGAGTCAATAACCATTTCAAAGTGGCCTGAGTATGATGAAAGCTTAAGCAACAAAGAAGCTGAAGAAGATATGAACTTTATAATAGATGCAATAAGAAGCATTAGAAATGTAAGGGCAGAAATGAACGTACCTCCTTCAAGAAAGGCTAAGCTTATGGCTTATGTAAGCAGTGAAGCTTTAAATGCTTTCAAGGCTGGAAATATCTACTTTGAAAAGCTTGCTTCAGCTTCAGAGCTTAATATACTAGTTTCAAAGGAAGGAATACCTGAAAATGCAGTTTCAGTGGTAACCACAGGGGCAGAAATATATATTCCTCTTCTTGATCTTGTTGACAGAGAGAAGGAGCTTGAAAGACTTAATAAGGAAAAAACAAAGCTTTTAGGAGAAATTGACAGAGTAGAAAAGAAGCTTTCTAATGAAAGATTCGTAAGCAAAGCTCCGACTGAGGTTGTAGAAGAAGAAAGAGGAAAGGGCGAGAAGTATAAGGAAATGCTTCAAGCGGTACTGCAAAGAATTGACAGTCTTAAGTAAACTATCAATGTAGTATGTAGAATGTAGAATTATTAATGAAGAAAATCTATTTTGAGGATTTTTCAGTGAAATGAGCAAGGATTATTTATATCATTTTATACTTGAATAACTTCATTTAATTCTACATTCTAAATTTAAGTTCCACACTAATTATTTTAACGAAATTGTGTTGGAGGTGATACTTTGAATTACTCTGAAGCTATGAAATATATTCATAACACTGCAAAGTTTGGCAGCAACTATGGTCTTGAAAGAACTGAAAAAATTCTTGAACTTCTGGGAAATCCCCATAAAAAGTTAAGATGTATACATATAGCAGGGACAAACGGAAAAGGTTCTACAACAGCAATGCTTGCTGAAATTTTAAAAGCAGCCGGTTATAAGGTAGGAATGTATACATCGCCATTTCTTGAAGAGTTTGAAGAGAGAATTCAAATTAACGGAGTTAATATTCCCAAAGAGGATTTGAGCAATATTGTAACAGATGTATCAAAAGCAGTTGACAAGGTCTTGCAGCTTGGCTATGAGCATCCTACTGAGTTTGAAATTATAACTTGTGCTATGTTTTTATATTTTTATAATCAAAAGGTTGATTATGCAGTTGTTGAGGTAGGCCTAGGGGGAAGATTAGATTCAACAAATGTTATTATTCCTGTCTTAAGTATTATAACTTCAATAAGCTATGACCATATGAAAATTCTTGGTAATACTTTAGCTGAAATTGCTTATGAAAAGGCAGGTATAATTAAGGAAGGAATACCTCTAGTGATGTACCCACAACTTGAAGAAAGCTATAAAGTTATAAAAAAAATATGTGAAGACAGAAACTCGAAGCTTATAGAGGTTAAAGAACAAAGTGTAAGATTTATAGATGTGATTAATCATAATCAAAATCTTCTTCAAGAAATAGAGATCAATACTGACGAAAAATACTACAAAGTTGATTTATCCCTTCTAGGAAAGCATCAGCTCTTAAATTGTGCAGTAGCTTTACATGCAGTAGAGGAATTAAATAAACTGGGAGCTAATTTATGTGAAGCAGATATAATTAATGGCTTAAATAAAGTAAAATGGCCTGGAAGATTAGAAATTATGTCGGATAATCCTTTAGTAGTGATAGATGGAGCACATAATATTGACGGTATAAGAAAACTTGCGGAAAGTATTGATTACTATTTTAAGTATAATGATATTATTTTGATTTTAGGAATACTTGCGGACAAGCAGGTGGAGGCTATGATTAATGTTATAGCACCTAAGGCAAAAAAGATTATTGCAGTAACCCCAAACTCTGAAAGAGCAGAACTAGCAAAAGATCTTTCAGAAGAAATTATGAAAGTTAATAAAAATGTAGAAGTAATTGAAGATTATGCAAAAGCCTATGAAAAAGCTTTAAGGTATTGCAATAAAGAGGATATGCTTCTTATATCCGGTTCACTATATATGATTGGTGATATGAGAAAAATAATTAAAAATTATCAGAAATAAAGGTAGATTTAATCTGCCTTTTTTGTTTGTTTTTATTAACAGTTTTACTTTAGCTACATATTATATAATAGTATAACGGGGGTGATAAGAATGGGATTTTTGTATGTTTGTAATACTTCAAGTGATAATATTTCAAAAATCAATCTTGATGAGTTCAAAGAAGAATATCGGATACCCGTAGGAGTGGACAAGATAAGTAAAGCAGGCCCACATGATTTGTGTATTTATAATGATATGCTTTTATCAGCAAATATTTATAGTAACAGCCTATCCTTTATTAGCCTTAAAGAAGGAAAAGAAGTTGAAAATCATTTTATAGGAATGCACTGCAATGGAGTTAAAATATGGGGAGATAATGCTTATATTATATGCGGAGAAACAAATAGTTTGTTTCTTTTTAGTTTAGCTAAAAAGAAAATAATTGAAGAAGTACCTTGCGGAATTTTTCCACACAGCATAAGTATATGCAAAAATAAAAATTTAGCAGTAGTATCAAATATGCATAGTGAGAATATAACTCTTATTGATTTAACCTGCAATGAATGTATAAAAAGCATAAAAGTAGAGGCATATCCGACAAAAGCTATTTTCTCAGAAGATGGAAGCTATATATTGGTGTGTGAAAGCAACATGGGGTTAAATATAAATGGGACTTTAAATATAATAGATTCAAACAGCTTTGAAAGTTTAGGAAGGATAGAAGCAGGAAGCTGCCCGGTAGATATTTTCATGGAAGGAAAACGATGCTTTATATCAAACTTCGCTGATGGAACTTTAAGCATTATAGATATTTATAATAGAAGAGAAGAAAAAAGAGTTAGAGTAGGAGGCATGCCTAGAGGTATAGTTAAAAAAGATAAATATGTATACGCAGGAGACAATTACAATAATGTTTTGGTGAAGGTTGATCTTGAAAAAGAAACTAAAAAAGTCATAGCCGTAGGTGGTGAACCTACAGGAATGACTTTGGTTTAATCTATTAAAGTTCTGAGAATACTACTGTAAATTTCAGCTGAATTGCTTTTCCACTTACTGCAAAGGTCTCTTGCCTGCTTATTTGAAGGAACACTTATTTTTAAATCAATAAGTATTATATTATTTTCAGTTGCCTTCAAATTAACAATATAATTGTTATCTTTCTCTATAGTATAGTCAGCAGTAATATTAATTTCCTTTTTAATCTTATCCATATGCCTATTTAAATAATTATCAAGTATCTCAATTTTGTCCTTAGGAAGTCTCTCGGCGAACATGGATAAAACTCTGGAACCTTTATTTGATATAAGCAATCTATGTTTAGTCTCTTCAGAGGTATATTCCAAAAATCCAGAGGATATTAACTCTGATATGTATTGGTGAAGAGTAAAATAATTAATAAAATTATTTTCAAGAACAATTTGCGTTATTTGTATATTTGAAATTGGAAGCTTAAGTTTATCAAATATATAAAGCAGCAATAATTTATTTTCTGCTAAATCTGAAGTATCTCCAAACATAGTCTATCCCCCTATAATGATTTTTAAGTATATTATAACATAAAAAGCACCGAAATAAATCGGTGCTTTTATATTTTATAATATGTATTTTATGCTTTGTTCCCATTTAATAGTTCTTTTTCTGCTAAATTAATTAGTCTTTTTACCATTTCTCCGCCTACGCGTCCGCAATTTTTTGAACTTACAGACCCCCAGTAATCCTCTGAACCTTGATGAACCCCAAGGTCAAGTTCTTCAGCTATTTCGTATTTCATATTATCCAGAATTTTATGTGCTTCAGGTACTAATTGGTTTCTTTTATTTCCAGATTGACCAAGTGCCATAATAAAATCTCCTTTCAAATTAATGATGATAATAGTTTATACAATAAAATACTGTATATACTGTGATATTGCAGGAATGGATTCCTTACCTTTCCACTTTAAAACACAGTAATATAATTTATTATTAGGAATAAAATTATAGGGAAAGTAAATTTGAAGAGGGAGAGGTATGAGAAATTGGGATAGGAAAAGTTCTATAACTAAGAAAGCAATTTTAGCTTTATCATTACTTATTATAAGTGCTGCAGCATCGATAGGAATAAATTATAAAAGCTTAGGTGTTTTTAGATTAGTACATAAAAGTCTGCCTATATATTCGGTAGATACTAAAGATAAAAATGTTGCAATCACTTTTGATGTCAGCTGGGGGGAAGACTATACTATAAAGCTTTTAGACATATTGGACAAATACAATATCAAGTGTACCTTCTTTATAGTAGGAGGCTGGATCGATGATAATGAAAATACCGTAAAAGAAATTGTTAAAAGGGGGCACGAATTAGGAAATCATACAAATAAGCATCCAAATATAAATACTATATCAAGAGAAAAACTTATTCAGGAAATAATGGCTTGCGATTCTAAAATAATTTCTATTACAGGGCAGGGAACAAAGCTATTTAGATTCCCTTCCGGAGATTATAATGATATGACGGTAAAAACTGTTGAGCAAACCGGGCGTTATGCTATTCAATGGGATGTGGACAGTATCGACTGGAAGGAAAACGGGCCTGATATTGAGTATAACAGAGTTATAAAAAATACTAAGCCAGGTTCTATTTTGTTGTTTCATAATAACGCAAAATATACTCCGGAAACTTTGCCTAGAATAATTGAAAAGCTTAAAAAGGATGGGTACAGCTTTGTTAAGGTTTCTGATTTAATTTATAAAGACAATTACTATATTGATGCTTCAGGAAAACAGATAAAAAAATAATATTATTGAAACATATAATAAAAATGTATTATAATGGAAAAGTATATCCTAAAAGTATAAAATCATTGCTCCTGTTTAAAATAAGTTAAAGCTATTTATAATGGGGAGATGATTTTATGATTGATATACTTATTATTGAAAGTGTTAAGGATGAAAGCTTTAGAACTAGTTTAATTCATAATCTTAATTCACTGGGTATAGAATATTCACTTCAGCCTGCTGATTTTTCTAATAATTATTCTGTTGATTATGCAGTAATTAATGGAGTTAACGGAGATATAAAGGGGGAATTTAGGGCAGATTACTGCTTAGTTAACACAGATAACATATTAGAAAGCAGTATGAATATGTTTGGGTATTTGATAACCTTTGGGCTAAGCAGTAAAAATACAGTAACTGTTTCGAGTATTGAGCAGGGAGCTGGTTTTGTATACTGCCTTCAGAGATATATAGGTATAGAAAACTCTAGTGCTATAGAGCCTCAAGAGATTCCTGTTAAGCTAAGCTATAAAAATGACAGTGAGCTTTACTCTTTAATAACAGCCATTACTATTGGCCTTTTGGAGGGAATTGAGTCAGGAAATATTGAAGAAAAATTAAGTGAAAAAATATTAGTTTTAAAATAAAAATAGTTATATTTTGTATTTGTTTTGAATATTTATATTTTGTGTAGGTAATTCAAAACTAAGGGAAAGAGGGGTTACGATGGACAATTTAATGTTGAACAATAAAATTTATTTGGAGGGCAAGATAGTATCAGAGCTCCAATTTAGCCACGAAATGTACGGAGAAGGTTTTTATACCTTTAATCTTGAAGTACCAAGATTAAGTGACGCTAAGGATATTTTAAGCGTTACGGTTTCAGAAAGACTTATAGGAGGAATGGAACTTAAAGAAGGCAGTGAGGTTATTGTTGAGGGACAGTTAAGATCTTATAATAAGTTTGTTGATGGCGCAAATAGACTTATACTTTCGGTTTTTGCAAGGAATGTTGAATTCTGCATAGAAAAGAGTAAAAATCCTAACCAAATATTCCTTGATGGATATATATGTAAAATGCCTGTGTACAGGACAACTCCTTTTGGAAGAGAGATTGCTGATATGCTTTTGGCAGTAAACCGTTCATATAACAAATCAGATTATATACCTACAATAGCTTGGGGAAGAAATTCAAGATTCTGTCAGGGACTTGAAGTAGGGGATAATATAAGAGTTTGGGGAAGATTGCAGAGCAGAGAGTATGAAAAGAAGATTTCAGATACCGAAAGCATTAAAAAAGTTGCCTATGAAGTGTCCATATCTAAGATGGAGAGAGTAAGCAAGGACTCAAATAATCAAGAAACAACTGAAGAAGTTATGATTGAAAAAATTGAGGAATAATATTATTTTATAAAAAATTAGCAGAGGAAAACCTCTGCTAATTTTTTATTTGCGTAAATCTTCAAGAATTTTAGTCTTTTCCTTTGTTCTATCGTCAACTGTTTTAATTATTTTAGCAGGAGTGCCGGCAACTACAACGCCTTCAGGTACATCTTCAACAACCACGGAGCCCGCTGCAACAACAGAACCTTTTCCGATTTTTACCCCTTCAAGTATTACTGCATTAGCACCTATAAGTACATCGTCTTCAATTTCGCATGGAGATTTGCTTGGAGGTTCAAGAACACCCGCAACTACTGCTCCTGCACCTAAGTGCACTCTTTTCCCTATCTTGCCTCTAGCTCCAACTACAGCATTCATATCTATCATGGCGCCTTCTCCGATTTCAGCACCTATATTTATTACTGCACCCATCATAACTACAGCATTTTTTCCTATAACAACTTTATCTCTAATAATTGCACCGGGTTCAATTCTGGCATCAACATTTAATATATCCATAAGAGGTATTGCTGAATTTCTTCTATCATGCTCTAATTTAAATTTAATTATATTTTCTTTATTGTTCATAATAAAATCAGAAACCTCATTTGATTCGCCGAATAAGACAAAAAAGCTGCCGGTTCCGTAATAATCTATTTTTCCAAAATCGCAATTTTCTAAGTTACCTGAAATATATGCTTTTACTGGGGTTGTCTTCTTAGATTCTTTAATAAATCTTGCAATTTCATAAGGATCTGTGAAATTATATTCCATAAATACTCTTCCTTTCTTTTGCTGCCAATAATTATTAAATATATACAATAGATTATATATAAAATCTTTAATAAATTAAAGGGGTACACAATATTTTAAATAAAATCTTTTAAACAACTTTAAAAGGGTATATAATTTTAAAATAAATGATTTAAGAAAAGGTGAAGATAATATGATTTCAAACAAAGTAAAAAACATAGAAATTTCGGGCATAAGAAAATTTTTCAATAAGGTAGCACAGGTTCCTGATGCTGTATCATTAACGCTTGGTCAGCCGGATTTTAGTGTACCTTCAAAAATAAAAGCCGCTATTATTGAGGCAATTGAAAAAGATAGAACAGGATATACATCAAATGCCGGTATAGAGGAGTTAAGAAGCGAAATATCAAGATATCTTGAAAGATTTGATATAAGTTATGGAAGAGATGAAATATGTATAACCATTGGAGGAAGTGAGGCTCTTTTATCAACTTTTACTGCTTTGCTTAACCCGGAAGACAAGGTTTTAATTCCATCTCCTGCATATCCGGCTTATGAAAGTTGTGTGAGACTTTTAGGAGCTCAAGTTATAAACTATAGTTTGAATAAAGATTTTTCAATAGACTTTAATAAACTTGAGAATATTATAGCTGAAGAAAAACCGAAAGTTATGGTTTTATCGTATCCTTCAAACCCTACAGGTGCTGTACTTTCTGAAAAGGATAGAAATAAACTTTATGAAATAATAAAAAGAAAAGATATTACTGTAATTACCGATGAAATATATAGTGCACTGTGCTATGATGATAAATATTTTTCAATTGCACAATTTGTAGATATAAAATCAAAAGTTATTTTAGTCAGCGGTTTCTCAAAGATGTTTTCTATGACTGGGCTTAGGATAGGTTATGTGTGTGCAGAAAAAAAGTTTATGGATCAGATCATGAAGGTTCACCAGTATAGTGTATCATGCGCTCCATCTATAGTGCAGTGGGGAGCATATGAAGGGCTTATTAACTGCCTTAATGAAGTAGACAAAATGAGAGATGAATTTATGAAAAGAAAAGATTATGTTTACAATAGATTGATAAATATGGGGATGGAGAGCAATATTCCCAAAGGGGCTTTTTATATATTTCCTTCAATTAAAAAGTTTAATATGGATAGTGAAAACTTCTGTGAAAGGCTGCTAATAGAAGGGAAGGTTGCAGCTGTTCCGGGGTCTGCCTTTGGAGAAGAAGGAGAGGGTCATATGAGAATTTCTTATTCTTATGATATGGATACACTGAAAGAAGCTTTGGATAGAATGGAGAGATGGATTGCAAAGACCTTTTGAAACGATAACTTCATAAGAAGATATCCAGATAAGAAGATATCGCGATAAGAATATAAAGGGAGGACACACTAATCAGTGTGTCCCTTATGACTATATAGAGTTTTCAAGAACGTTATCCATTGAGTAAAAACCAGCTGGTTTTCCTGCCATGTATTCACATGCTTTTAAAGCTCCAACAGCAAATACATCTCTTGACATTGCTGAGTGTTTGATTTCGATTGTTTCTCCCTGACCTGCAAAGATAATCTCATGCTCTCCAACAATGCTTCCGCCTCGAACAGCGTGGATTCCAATATCACTATGCTGCCTCTTGCCAGTGCCTTCTCTTCCGTAAACATAATTTGTCTCCTCTGGAATTGCAGCTTTAATGGTATTTGCAAGAAGTAACGCTGTTCCGCTGGGGGAATCAACCTTTTGATTATGATGTTTTTCAACTATTTCTATATCATAATCTTTATATAGAAGAGAACTTACCTTTTTTAATATATTATTTACTATATTTACTCCCAACGACATATTGGCTGAACGAAATACAGGTATAAACTTGCTATGTTCACTTATTTTAGAAAGCTGCTCATCAGTATATCCAGTTGTACATAATACTAAAGGAAGCTTTTTTTCTTTTGCATATTCAAGAAGGCTGTCTAGAGAATCCGGTCTTGAAAAATCTAGAATAACAGCTATATCTTCTTTGCAGTCAAAAATATTAGAGTAAACAGGATAGTCTGACTTTGACATAAATTTATCAACACCGGCTGCAATTTTTAAATTCGAATAATTCTTGCACAGTAAAGATATTGCAGTTCCCATTTTGCCGGAGCATCCATTTAATAAGATATTAATCATTTTATTACCATCTCCCTGTTATATTAATCCATAGGCTTTAAGCTCTCTTTTTAAAACTTCAAGGTTTCCTTCATTCATATCGCAGAGAGGCAGTCTTAGATTACCTACATTCATATTCATAAGATTCATTGCAGTTTTTACTGGGATTGGATTTGTTTCAATAAATAAAGCATCATTTAAGGCAAGAGAGTTTAATTGTAGTTTTAATGCCTCATCATGATTTCCTTCAAAATATAACTTGCACATATTATGCATATCCTTTGGTATCACATTGGCAAGCACTGATATTACACCTATGCCTCCAACTGACAGAATTGCAATAGTCTGATCATCATTTCCTGAGTATATGTCAATTCTATCTCCACATAAAGCTTTCATTTTAGCAATTTGACTTATATTGCCGCTTGCTTCTTTTATAGCAACAATGTTTTTAAATTCACAAAGTGCAAGCAAGGTTTTTGGTTCTATATTCATTCCTGTTCTTGATGGTACATTATATAGAATTATTGGTATATTTACACTCTTAGAAATAGCGCCAAAGTGAGCAACAAGACCCTTTTGAGTAGTTTTGTTATAATATGGAGTTATAACTAACAGTCCATCAACACCGATACTTTCAGCCCACTGGCTCATCTTTATAGAAGCTTCTGTGTTGTTTGTTCCAGTGCCTGCAATAACAGGAATTCTTTTATTAACAGTATCTACAGTGAACTTTATTGTTTCTTTTCTCTCAGCTTCGCTCATAGTTGAAGCTTCGCCGGTAGTTCCGCATACTACGATAGCATCAGTATTATTTTCTATGTGCCATTCCAGTAATTCCTTAAACTTTTCAAAATCTACACCGGATTCATTAAAAGGTGTTACAATAGCAACCGCAGAGCCTTTAAAAATACTCATTATTAAAATTCCTCCTTTTAGTCGGAAGCACAGAGCAATTAAAAGCTCTCGCTTCCGCTCGAAAATTGCTCTTTAAAAGTTATTAAGACCTTTAAAATACTCTAAATTAACAAAATTGTGGTACTTTTATCTATTTACTTTCATTTATTATACATTCTGCAATTTGTACTGCATTTGACGCAGCACCTTTTCTTATATTGTCAGCTACTACCCATAAGTTAAGTCCATTATCTACACTGAAATCTCTTCTGATTCTTCCAACATATACTTCATCATGGCCCTCTGCATCTATAGGCATTGGATAAACTAAATTCTGAACATCATCCTTTAATATAATGCCATTGAAATTTTTATAAAGCTCAAATATATCTTCAATTTTGAAGTCATTTTTAAGCTCTACATTTATACTTTCGCTGTGACCATAGTATACAGGAACTCGTACTGTGGTTGCAGTAATCTTCAAAGATGAATCATGCATTATCTTTTGAGTTTCATTAATCATCTTCATTTCCTCTTTTGTATAGCCGTTTTCTGTAAATACATCAATATGAGGAAGTATATTGTTTGCTATTGGATAAGAAAACTTTTTAGGTGATTCTCCCTTAAGTCCACTTTCTAAATCATTAAAGCCTCCCATACCTGCACCTGATACAGCCTGATAAGTAGAGTATACTATTCTTTTTATTCCATATTTATCATGAAGAGGCTTTAGAGCCACAACAGCCTGTATTGTGGAACAATTAGGGTTTGCAATAATTCCCTTATTCCATTTTATATCTTCAGGATTCACTTCAGGAACCACTAAAGGAACATCAGGGTTCATTCTCCATGCACTGCTGTTATCTATTACAGTAGCTTTATATTTTGCAAATATTGGAGCGTACTCAAGACTTACATCTCCTCCGGCAGAAAATAAAGCAAAATCAATCGATTTATCTTTTATATTTTCCTCACAAAGCTCTTCTACTTGTAGTTCACTACCTTTAAAAGAAACTAATGTGCCTGCAGATTTTTTAGATGCAAATAAGTAAAGCTTTTCTACGGGGAAGTTCCTTTCTTCAAGTACTTCTAAAAACTTTCTGCCGACCATACCAGTGGCGCCTACAATTGCTACATTATAATTCATATTAAGACCTCCTAAAAACAGTATTACTATATTATATAAAATATATAAAAAAAATTATATAGTTTCCTATAATAAAATAAAATTTTTAATGGGAATAAAGACATTCGAATAGGAATATTATTTCAATAATAAAATAAAATTGTAATATAGAGAGAAAATACAAGATAAAAACAATTAATTTATTGACTTCAGAATTGTGTAAAAAAGAAGGATATAATTCATAAAACTGAAAATTATATTTATATTTCTTATAAAAACACGATAATAAATGGAATTACAGCAGGTTGACAAGCCTAAATTTCTATGCTACGATATTGAAAATGAAAAATTTAAATTAACTTCATTCAAATTTACAACTATTTTGTCTATATTAAAGAAAAATAAGAATAAAATAGCAGATTAGATAAAAAATTTTATATTTTCAGTAAATTCAAGAAGGAAATTTAAATTTTTGGTTGAATATATATAAATACAATAAATTGTTTGTGATAAGTAGCAATACTTATTATATATATAAATAAAAAGGGGGAATTCAATTGAAAAGTAAAAAATTAGCGGCAGTCGTAATGGCTACCACGGTTTTAACTTCAGTGTTAGCTGGATGTTCATCAAAGCCAGCTCAAACTCCAGCAGGAGGAAACACAGCGGACATTGACAAAGATCAGTATTTAAATCTAGTTCTTGGAGCTGAGCCTAAGACAATGGACATTTCAAAGGCTACAGACTTGTATTCAACTCAAGTACTTAAAGAAATTACAGAAGGCTTGACTAGAATGGAAGTTGATAAGGATGGAAAAGAAGTTGCTGCACCAGCAGGAGCAGAAAAGTGGACTACTTCTCCAGATGGATTAAAGTGGACATTTACATTAAGAGATTACAGCTGGGCTGATGGACAGAAGGTTAAAGCTTCTGATTATGTATACAGCTTGATGAGAACTCTTGATCCAAAAACAGCATCTCAATATGCTTACTTCTTATTCCCAATAAAGGGAGCAGAAGCTTACAACGCTGGTAAAGGAAAGAAAGAAGATGTTGGAATTAAGGCTGTAGATGATAAAACTCTTGAATTTACATTAAACCAACCAACACCATATTTCTTATTATTAACTAACTATAAGACTTTCTTACCACAAAGAGAAGATTTTGTTACTAAATATGGTGACAAATATGGTACAGAACTTGAAACATTGCCAGTAAACGGTCCTTTCAAAATAACTGAATGGGTACACCAAAACAAGGTTACTCTTGAAAAGAATGACAAATACTGGGATAAAGACAAAGTTAAATTAAGCAAAGTTAACTATAAGATAATAAAAGATGAAAATGCAAGAATGAATGAACTTCTTAATGGTTCATTAGATTCTACAAGCGTTAGAAAGCAAGAATGGGTAGATAAGTTTACTCAATCAGGCAAGTATAATAAAATAAGTGGATTCGATGGTTCTATAGTTTACCAGTTCTATAATCAAAAATCCAAGATATTTAGCAATGCTAAGACAAGATTGGCTATGAACTTAGCTATAAACAGAGAAGACATAGTAAAAACCCTTTATAAGGGACTTGGAGAGCCTGCTTATGGATGGGTACCATTTGGAATTCAAATCGGAACTGAAGAATTCAGAAAAGCAGTTGGAGTTGAACCTTTAAAGGCTGCAGCTGAAAAGAATAAAGATCCTAAAGCTTTATTTATTGAAGGTATGAAAGAATTAGGTCTTGGCGAAGATCCAAGCAAAGTTACAATTAAGATGTTAGAATCAGGTACAGATGCACAATCAAAAGAATTTGCTGAGTACTATCAACAGGCTTATCAAAAAGCACTTGGTGTAAAGATAGACATTCAATACATGGAATGGGATACTTTCCAAAAGAAACTGGATGCATTTGAATATGATTTAGCTGGTATGGCATGGGGAGCAGATTACAACGACCCAATGACATTTATGGATATGTGGTTAAGTAATGCTAACCAAGTACAGACTGGTTGGAAGAGTGCTAAGTACGACGATTTAGTTAATAAGACAAGAAATGCTAAAGATAGCAAAGAAAGAATGGATTTATTCAAGCAAGCAGAACAATTGCTTGTGGCTGATGATGCTACTGCAGCTCCTGTTACTTACAGAAAGTATCAAACATTCAGAGCTAAGTATGTTCAAAATCTAATGCTTGTAAACTTTGGAGAACCAGAACTTAAGTATGCATATACTCAAGGAAGAGGAAAATAATAATTCTTTAAAGGCATAGAAAAATAAAGTTGCTGCAGAGTGGTTACCTGCAGCAACCAATTTATTTGATGGAGGGATGACAAATGCTAAAATTTATAGCAAAGCGTTTAGGTTATATGATAGTCACCTTGTGGATTATAACTACGATTACCTTTATGCTTATGCACCTTATGCCTGGTGATCCTTTGACAACACAAGCAAAGAAATTGCCTGAGGCAGTACAGATTAATTTTAGAGCAAAATATGGATTGGATAAATCAGTTCCAGAACAATACTTTGCATACATTAAAAATATAGCTAAGGGTGATTTGGGACAATCTCTTGTTTATCCGGGTAGAGATGTTAAACAGATTATAAAAGAACAAACTCCAAGATCAGCAAGGCTTGCTGTTCAATCGATATTCTTAGGGTTCACAATTGGATGTGCTCTAGGGCTTGTAGCTGCCTTTAATAGAGGTAAATGGCCTGATTATTTAGTTATATTTATTGCACTTTTAGGTATTTCGGTACCGAGCTTCGTTATAGGTGCACTTCTTCAATATGCCTTTACCGTTAAGCTTATGTGGTTCCCTACAACGGGTTGGGGAAGCTTTAAACATACAGTACTACCATCAATAGCATTAAGCTTTGGTGCCATAGCGGTTTATGCTAGATATATGAGAGCTAATGCTCTTGACGTAATAGGACAAGATTATATTTTAACAGCTAGAGCAAAAGGTGTATCCAAGTTTTCGCTAGTATGGAAGCATGTAATTAGAAATGCAATACTTCCTGCAATAACAATACTTGGACCTGAAATAGCTGGAATGATTACTGGTACATTTGTTATCGAAACTATGTTCTCCATTCCTGGTCTTGGTAACTACTTTGTTTCGAGTATTACTGACAAAGACTTCACTATGATTATGGGGCAAACTATATTCGTGGCAGCACTGTATATTTTCTCTTTAGTTGTAGTTGATATAGTATACGGACTTGTAGATCCAAGAATAAGAATAACAGGCGAAAAGAGATAGGGGGGCAAAACATGGCTGAGTTAAGCAAAGAAAAGTTTCGAATTGTTGGTTGTGAGAATGCCGATGCTGACGAAATATTAAGACCGAATATGACCTACTGGCAGGATGCCTGGAGAAGACTAAAGCAAAACAAAGTAGCTATTACTTCCTTAATTGTATTGGTATTAATAGGTTTATTCACAATATTTGGCCCGATGATGACTAAATTTAAGTTTGAAGAAACTAATACAGATATAATAAATCAGGCTCCAAATGCTGTTCACTGGTTTGGAACAGACGTTCTTGGAAGAGACTTGTTTGCTAGAGTTTCAAAAGGCGGTAGGGTATCTATGATTATAGCTGTTATCGGGGCTATAATTGATACTGTTGTAGGTGTATTGTATGGCGGTGTTGCTGGATATTTTGGCGGTATTGTTGATGATATAATGATGAGAATTATTGAAATATTAGGAAGTATTCCATACTTAATAGTTGTTATACTTATTTCACTTGTATTGACAGAAGGAGGAATTCTTCCGATTATAGTTGCTTTGTGTTTTACGGGTTGGGTTGGTATGGCCAGACTTGTTAGAGGTCAAATACTACAAATAAAAGAACAGGAATATGTGTTGGCAGCACAAGCACTTGGTGCCAATTCAAACAGAGTAATTTTGAGACATTTAATTCCTAATACTGTTGGTGTTATGATTGTTTCTATAACTTTTGATATACCAAGTTTTATATTTGCAGAAGCATTTCTTAGCTTTATAGGACTTGGAATTAAATCACCTAATACAAGCTGGGGTGCTTTGGCATCATCAGGACAACAGAATTTAATGTTCTATCCTACACAATTGTTTTTCCCGTCGTTATTTATAAGTTTAACGATGCTTTCATTTAACTTGCTCGGTGATGGATTAAGAGATGCTCTGGATCCAAGATTACGTCAATAGGGGGAGAAATAGCGATGGAAAGAATATTAGATGTTAAAAACTTAAGAGTTTCTTATCATACCTATGCTGGTGAAGTTCAATCAGTTAGAGGTGTTGATTTCTATTTAAATAAAGGTGAAACCTTGGCGGTTGTTGGTGAGTCAGGCTGCGGTAAGTCGGTTACGGCAAAATCCATTATGAGACTTATACAAACACCGGGCGAAATAAAAAGAGAATCAGAAATATTATTCGATGGAAAAGATTTAGCTAAGCTTGAAGAAAAGGATTTAAGAGAAATCAGAGGTTCTGAGATAAGTATGATTTTCCAGGATCCAATGACATCTTTGAATCCTACTATGACAATCGGAAAGCAGATAGCAGAAAGTTTAATTATTCATAGAGGTATGAACAAGCATGAGGCGTTAAGTGAAGCTACTAAAATGTTGAAGTTGGTTAATATACCTAATGCAGAAAAAAGAATTAAACAATATCCGCATGAATTTTCAGGCGGTATGAGGCAAAGAGCTATGATAGCTATAGCCCTTGCCTGCAATCCTAAAATTCTTATAGCTGACGAACCTACTACTGCTCTTGACGTTACAATTCAAGCTCAGATTATGGATCTTATTGCGGATCTTCAAAATAAGCTTGGAACAGCAGTTATACTTATAACTCACGATCTTGGTGTAGTAGCTGACTCTGCTCACAGAATACAGGTTATGTATGCTGGAAAGATAATTGAAAGAGGAACTACAGATGAAATATTCTACAATCCTCAACATCCGTATACCTGGGCACTTTTACAGTCTGTTCCTAGATTGGACACTGGACATAAGGACAGCTTATATTCCATAAAAGGAACTCCTCCAGATCTTTTAAAACCACCTGTTGGATGTCCTTTTGCCTCAAGATGCGAGTATGCTATGCCTATATGTAAAGAGGCTATGCCTGAAGTTACAAAGATGACTGAGAATCATGAAGTATCATGTTGGCTTAAGCATCCTCTGGCACCAAAAGTAGAAAGATCCTTAGCAGGAGGTGCAATATAATGGCAGCTGAAAACTTAATTGAAGTTAAAAATCTTAAAAAGTATTTTAAAGTAGGCAAGGATGCTACACTTAAAGCGGTAGATGATGTAAGCTTTGTTATTAAAAAAGGAGAAACCCTTGGTCTTGTAGGGGAGTCAGGCTGCGGCAAGACTACCTGCGGAAGAACTGTTATGGGCTTATATTCAGCTACAGCAGGAGAAGTTTTATTTGATGGTGTAAACATTCATGGCTTAAATAAAAAAGATAAAAAAGAGTTTACCAGAAGAGCACAGATAATATTCCAAGACCCTTATGCATCCTTAAATCCAAGAATGACTGTAGGGGATATTATTGGAGAAGGTATTGATATTCACAATCTCTATACAGGACAAGAGAGAACAAATAGAATTTACAAACTTTTAGAGCTTGTAGGGTTAAATAAAGAGCACGCATCAAGATTCCCTCATGAGTTTTCAGGAGGACAAAGACAAAGAATAGGTATTGCAAGAGCACTTGCTATAGAACCAGATTTTATAGTGTGTGACGAGCCTATTTCAGCTCTTGACGTTTCCATTCAAGCGCAAATAGTAAACCTGCTTATTAAGCTACAAAAGGAGCTGGGTCTTACTTATTTGTTTATTGCCCATGACCTTTCAATGGTTAAGCATATATCCGACAGAGTTGGCGTTATGTATTTGGGCACTATGGTTGAGTTAGCAAGCAGCCACACTTTATATGAAAAACCTTTACACCCTTATACTCAAGCATTGCTTTCAGCAATTCCTATTCCTGACCCAGAAACCGAAAGGAATAGACAAAGAATTATGCTTGAAGGCGAAGTGCCAAGCCCTATCAACCCAAAACCAGGTTGCAGATTTGCGGCTAGATGCAGATATGCAAAACCAATCTGCAGTGAGGCACAGCCAGAGTTTAAAGAAATTGAAAAGGATCATTTTGTGGCTTGTCATCTCTTTTAAGATGGTGGGAGAATAATCTCCCCCATCATTTTTTAAATATATACTTCCATTTTGTTACTTTTAAGTATTAATAAACTAATTTACTTTTCATAATTTTTTCTTAAAAACAACTCAGAACATTTCATAACTTTTCTTAAAAATTCTGCTTAAATTCTTCATGAGTATTCACATAATAACCTTTTTATACATATGCATTTATTAAATGTTTATTAACAATATGTTTCTATATTTTAAATTTCAAGAATATTTGTTTAAATGACAGAATATATATTTTATATCATCTAAATATATATTTGAACAAAAGGAGTATCAAAAATAAAATTAGGGGGAGTTGTTGTGGGCAGATACGTGCTTAAAAGAATTTTTTCCAGCATTATAACCTTATGGGTTGTAGTAACTTTAACCTTTACTTTATCTAGAGTAATACCTGGCGGACCTTTTGATTCTGAGAAAGATACGCCTATTGAAGTAAGGAAAAACCTTGAAGAAAGGTATAAGCTGAATGAACCTGTCTATATTCAGTATGTGGATTATTTAAAGAATCTGGTGAAACTTGATTTAGGGCCATCCTTTAAACAAAAGGGTGTCTCAATTAATGAGATTATAAGCAGAGGATTCCCTGTGTCTGCAAGATTAGGTGTTGCAGCTGTCAGTTTAGCAGTTATTTTTGGGCTTGTGCTAGGTATAATAGCTGCACTTAAGCAGGGGAAATGGCCGGATAGGTTAACAATGTTTATAAGTACATTAGGAGTAACTATACCAGCCTTTGTTCTTGCTACATTATTCATATATTTCTTTGCTGAAAAATTGAGATGGTTCCCTGTATACGGCTTAGATACACCAAGGCATTATGTGCTGCCTGCTATAGCCTTAGGAGGATATTCTATGGCATTTATTTCAAGACTTGTTAGATCTAGTTTGTTAGATGTAATAAGACAGGACTATATAAGAACAGCAAAGGCAAAAGGCTTATCAGAAACTTCAATAATTATAAAGCATGCTTTAAAGAATGCAATGCTTCCGGTAGTAACCTATTTAGGACCACTTGTAGCAGGAGTTTTAACAGGAAGCTTTGTTATAGAAAAGATTTTCACAATACCAGGTTTAGGCAGATCCTTTGTTGATAGTATAGGTAATCGTGATTATACAGCTATATTGGGAGTAACAGTATTTTATAGCTTGTTCTTAGTGCTATGTAATCTATTTGTTGACCTTGTATATGCCTTTATTGATCCAAGAATTAAACTGGAAGGGTAGGGAGCAAAATGGAAAGTTCTTATGAAAAGCTTGATTTTGAGTTTGTTGATAAAGAAAAAAAAGCGGCACAAGAATCTATAAGACCAAGTGTAAGCTACTGGCAGGATGCTTGGAGAAGGCTTAAAGAAAATAAAGTTGCAATGGTATCTATGATTATTATATTTGTTATTGTAATTTTAGCCATAATAGGACCTTATATAAGTAAATTTGACTATGCAAGCAATGATCTTCTAAATTCAAATCAATATCCCGACAAGGTTCATTGGTTTGGAACGGATGAGCTCGGAAGAGATTTATTTGTAAGAGTTATGTATGGTGCTAGAATATCTCTTGCTGTTGGTTTTGTAGCAGCGTTTATAAACCTAACAATTGGAATATTGTATGGAGGAGTTTCAGGGTACTTCGGGGGAAGAGTAGATAATATAATGATGAGAATTGTTGATGTTATTTATAGTATTCCGATGATGCTTTATGTAATACTTCTTATGGTAGTCCTTGGAAAAGGGTTGACGAATGTATTTATAACCCTAGGTATTGTGTATTGGGGAAATATGGCCCGTATAGTTAGAGGTCAGGTTCTTTCCCTTAAGGAGCAGGAATTTATACTGGCAGCTAAAGCAGCCGGTGCAAAGAAGAGCAGGATAATTTTGAGACATCTCATTCCTAATTGTATGGGGCAGATAATTGTAACATTAACATTATCCATTCCCGGGGCAATATTTACTGAAGCTTTTTTAAGCTTTATAGGACTTGGAGTTTCAGCACCTATGTCAAGTTGGGGGACGCTCTGCAATGACGCACTGTCAATTTTTAAAACTCATCCTTATCAGTTATTTATTCCGGCGATTGCAATATGTGTAACTATGATCGGATTCAATTTATTTGGTGATGGGCTAAGAGATGCTCTTGATCCTAAGATGAGAAAGTAGGTGATTTTATGGATAATTTGCTTGAAATTAAAGAACTAAGTACATCCTTCTTTACTCATGTGGGTGAAGTTAAAGCAGTAAGAAATATTTCCTTTGATTTAAAACGAGGTGAGGCTTTAGGAATCGTTGGTGAATCAGGGAGCGGAAAATCAGTTACTATGTTTTCTGTTATGAGACTTCTTGTTGAAACAGGAAAAATAGTAAATGGAAGCGTTATTTTTGATGGAAAAGATATTACTACCTTAAAAGAAAAAGATATGAAAGAAATCAGGGGAAATAATATTAGTATGATTTTCCAAGACCCTATGACTTCGTTAAATCCGGTTTTAAAGATAGAAACTCAAATGGTTGAGGCACTAAGGCTTCATAAAGGTCTTGGTAAAGAAGAAGCAAAAAAAGTATCTATTGACATGCTTAGGCTTGTAGGAATTCCTAGTCCCGAAAAAAGAATGAAGCAATATCCTCATGAATTTTCAGGGGGTATGAGGCAAAGAGTTATGATTGCTATGGCTCTTTCTTGTCAACCGAAGCTTTTAATAGCAGATGAACCTACCACAGCTCTTGATGTTACTATTCAAGCGCAAATACTTGAAATTTTAAATGATTTAAGAGAAAAATTGAATACATCTATTATTTTGATAACTCATGACTTAGGAATAGTAGCTGATTTATGCGATAAGGTTAATGTTATGTACGGAGGCTGCATAGTAGAAAAGGGAACTACTAGAGATATTTTTAATAATTCCAAGCATCCGTACACCTGGGGGCTTTTAGATAGTGTACCTAATCCCAAAACTTTGACAAAAGAAAGGCTTAAACCTATAGAGGGGCAGCCGCCGGATTTATTAAACCCTCCTAAAGGATGTCCTTTTGCACCTCGCTGTCAGTTTGCAATGGAAGTATGCCTTAAGGCTATGCCTGAGGAATTTAAAATAAGCGATACCCAAAGGGCAGCCTGCTGGTTAAACCATCCTTTAGCGCCTAAAGTAGATAGGTCAACTAAGAGAGGGGTATAGAAATGAAAGAAGAATATTTGGTTTCAGTTAAAAATTTAAAAAAATATTTTCCTATTAACAAGGGACTGTTTAATAAATCAGTAAGCTATGTTAAGGCAGTTGATGATGTATCCTTCGACATAAAAAAGGGTGAGACCTTAGGACTTGTTGGGGAGTCAGGCTGCGGAAAGACTACCTGTGGAAGAACTCTTATTAAGCTTTATGAACCAACAAGCGGGGAAATAATATATAAAGGAAAACATCTTGAAAAGCTATCTGAAAAAGAAATGCTTACCTACAGAAGAAAAATGCAGATTATTTTTCAGGATCCATATGCTTCACTGGATTCCAGAATGACAGTTGGAGACATTGTCGGTGAATCTATCGATATTCATAAACTTATGAAGGGCAAGGAAAGAAAAGAAAGAATTGAGTACCTGCTTAACATGGTTGGATTAAATACAGAACATATGAATAGATATCCTCACGAGTTTTCAGGGGGACAAAGGCAGAGAATAGGTATAGCAAGGTCTTTAGCTGTTGAGCCTGAATTTATTATTTGTGATGAGCCTATATCTGCTTTAGACGTATCCATACAGGCTCAGGTAGTTAATATGCTGGAGGATTTGCAGGATTCACTTGGGCTCACCTATCTTTTTATAGCTCATGACTTATCAATGGTGAAGCATATTTCAAATAGAATAGGGGTTATGTATTTGGGAAACTTAGTTGAAATTGCTGAAAGCAATGAACTTTATACTCATCCTGTACACCCATATACAACAGCATTGTTATCAGCTATACCAATACCAGATCCTGACGAGGCCGCTCAAAGAAAAAGAATAGTTCTTGAAGGGGATGTACCAAGCCCTATTGACCCGCCTCCGGGCTGCAGATTTAGAGGGAGATGCAGATTTGTAAAGGAAGTGTGTAAAGAGGTGACTCCTGAGCTAAAGGACATTGGAGGAGGACATTTAGTGGCATGTCATCTAGTTGTGTAATTATTAAAATTAACAACCAATGAAAACTATGGTTGTTAATATAAATATTAACAAATAAAGGGGGAAAATTTAATGGTAAAGAAAAAGCTATCAAAATTGCTTATACTCGTGACTACTATAGTTATGACAACTTCCATATTTGCAGGTTGCAGCAAGCCGGCTCCTGCTAATGCAAACCCAGGTACAAGTGCATCAAAAGATGAGCAGTCAATCGTGTATAATCTTGGAGCAGAAAACGACACCTATGATCCGGGACTTGCAACAACTGTTGGTTCAGCTACAGTTGTGAATCAGGTATTTGAGGGTCTTATGAGGCTTAATGATCAAAATCAGCCAGAACCCGCAGCTGCTGAAAAAGTTGATTTTGATTCTAATAATCCTACTAAATATGTATTTCATATTAGGAAAGATGCTAAGTGGTCAGATGGCCAGCCGCTTAAGGCAAAAGATTACGAATATGCATGGAAGAGAGTATTGGATCCTGCTGTAGCATCAGGCTACGCAACTCAGCTTTATTATTTGAAAAACGGAGCTGCTTTTAATGGTAAGCAGGCAAAAATTGATGATGTTGGTGTAAAGGCTAAGGATGACTACACTCTCGAAGTTGAACTTGAAAATCCAACACCGTATTTCTTACAACTGTGTACTTTGGCAACACTTATGCCTGTAAGACAAGATATAGTTGAAAAAGATAAAGATAAATGGGCTACTAAACCTGAAACTTTTATAGGAAACGGACCATTCAAAGTAACTGCTTATACTCCTGATAAGGAAATGCAGTTTGTTAAGAATGATAATTATTGGAATAAAGCACAGGTTAAGCTTGATAAAATGAAATTTGTTATGATAGTTCAGCAATCTTCAGCTCTTTCAGCTTTTGAAACTGGAGAAGTTGACTATATAGACTCAATACCAAGCAATGATGTTCCAAGACTTACTAAAGAAGGTAAAGTTGTCAGCCTTCCTTATATAGGAGCTTATTATATAAGCTTGAACAATAAGAAGCCGGGACTTGACAATCCTAAGGTTAGAAAGGCTTTATCATTGGCAATAGACAGACAAGTGCTTATAGATAAGGTTTGGCAGGATCCTCGTAAGCCAGCTACTGCTTTTGTTCCTTATGGTTTCCCTGATAACGATCCATCAAAACAATTTAGAGAAGTTGGCGGAGATATGCTTCCTGCAAAGGGTGATGTTGAAAAAGCTAAACAACTTTTAGCTGAAGCAGGATATCCGGATGGAAAGGGACTTCCAGCATTAGAATATGCATACAATAATGATGAAACTCATAAAAAGATTGCTCAGGCAGTTCAAGATATGTGGAAAAAGAATCTAGGTGTTGAAGTTAAGCTTAATGAAGTGGAGTGGAAGGTATTTACTCCTCAAAGAAGAGCAGGAAACTATTTCATAGCTAGAGATGGATGGATAGGTGACTATATGCATCCTATGACAATGCTTGATATATTTGTTACAAAGGATGGAAATAACCATCCACAATACAGCAATCCTAAGTATGATGCATTAATTTTAGGGGCTAAAAAGGAAAAAGATCCGGCTAAATCAATGCAGATGCTTCATGATGCTGAAAAGATATTGATTGATGAAGATTCAGCGATGATTCCGGTTGCTTTCTACGTATCTAACGTAGCTTGCAAGTCTTACGTTAAAGGCGTTCGCAAGACTCCTGTTGGTATGATGTATTTTGACAGAGCTTATGTAGAAGGAAAGGCTGCTGCTAAAAAATAGTTATTAAAAAAGTTCAGAGGTTTAATGCCTCTGAATTTTTTTACATCTTAAAAATATTACAGACGTAGAATGAATAAAGAAAATCTCCTAGGTTAAACTAATAAGTAGCAAAACAGGGAGGGGATTTTCTTGGGAAAAACACCGTTAAAGAAAGTAATAAAAGCAAAGTTAAAATCTAACAGAGAACTTACAGAAATTGAAAAGCTTAGAGAAAAGATAAAGTACGAAATTGCTGATGAGCTTGGACTAAGAGACAAAGTAGATAAGTATGGCTGGAGTGGTCTGACAGCTGAAGAAACAGGACGAATCGGAGGGATAATGACTAGAAGAAAAAAAGAATTAAATCTTCCCAAAAACAAAGAAATTATTATGAATGACGGATATGTGCAATTAGAAGATATGGATAATTAAAAAATATTGACTTATTTATTAAAAATATATAATATTAGTTTGGGTATGGAAAATCTTATGAAATATTAATGTCCTAACTAGACTTTAACGGGCAGTTTGCGAGCGAAGGCGAGTACTATTAAACTACCCAGTGCTCCGAATGAAATGAGGTTAAAGTCCTAAATGGACTTTAACGGGCAGTTTGCGAGCGAAAGCGAGTACTATTAAACTACCCAGTGCTCCGAATGAAATGAGGAGGTTCTTAAATGAGTCAATATAAAGATTTTGCAGCTGTATATGACGAGCTGATTAATTCAGATATAGATTATAATACCTGGGCCGATAAAATTATAAAGTTATGCAGCAAATATAATATAGAAAAATCAGATTATCTTGATTTGGCCTGTGGAACAGGAAACCTGACAAATAAAATTGCAAAGAATTTTAAAAGAATCTGGGCAGTGGATTTATCAGAGCAAATGCTGACTGAAGCTGAGGGAAAGTTTAGAGCAGAGGGAATAAAAGCTAAACTTGTCTGTCAGGATATCTGCAGTTTAAAACTTAATAATAGTTTTGATTTAATAACCTGTTGTCTTGATTCAACTAATTACATTACAGAAGATAAGGACATGGAAGCATATTTTAAGGGGGTATATAACCATTTAAAGGACAATGGTTTATTCATATTTGATGTCAATTCCTACTATAAGCTAACGGAGATACTTGGAAATAATACTTTTACCTTTGATAATGAAGAAGTAGTTTATATTTGGGACAATTTTTTGGAAGATGATATTGTAAGTATGAACCTTACCTTTTTTGTCAAGGAAGATAACAATTATAGAAGATTTGATGAAGTGCATTCTGAGAGAGCATATAGTCAAGAGTATTTAGATAAAATTATTGGGCATACCGGTTTTAGGATAATTGAAAAATTAAACAACTATGAAAGTATTAAAGTTGACAAAGAATGTGAAAGAATAGTTTATGTATTAGGAAAAGAGGGTAAGTGATGGCAGATAAGTTGATAAGAGCAACTGCACAAAATGGAATGGTAAGAATTTTTGGAGCTATAACTACTGAACTTGTAGGGGAAGCTGTAAAAATACACAATTGCGCTGCGACTGCAGCAGCGGCGTTGGGGAGAATGCTTACAGCAGGAAGTCTCATGGGAGCAATGCTAAAGGCCGAGAAAGATACATTAACTCTTCAAATATCTGGAGGAGGAGAGGCAAAGGGAATTGTAGTAACTGCTTATCCGGATGCAAAGGTTAAAGGATATATCGGGAATCCAGATGTAGATTTACCTGCTAACGATAAAGGTAAACTCGATGTTGGTGGAGCTGTGGGATTAAACGGAAATTTGTTGGTAATAAGAGATATGGGACTTAAGGAACCTTATGTAGGTCAAGTTCCTATTTATACCGGAGAAATAGGTGATGATCTAGCATATTACTTTACAACCTCAGAGCAGACCCCATCTGCTGTAGGTCTTGGAGTACTTGTTGAAACGGATTTAAGCATTAGTGCAGCTGGAGGCTTTATTATACAAATGATGCCAGGAGCCAGTGAACTTGCTGCCGATTTAATAACTTATAGATTAGAAGAAATACCATCAATAACAGAGCTTATAAAAAAGGGAATGTCAATTGAAGAAATTCTTGAATACATATTTGAGGATATGGACTTAAATATACTAGACAGCCTGACTCCGAAATTTGAATGCGATTGTTCCAGAGAAAGAGTTGAAAAAGCACTTATAAGTATAGGAAGAAAAGACTTGGAAGAAATATATTCAGAGGGCAAAGAAGAAGAAATAAAATGTCATTTTTGTAATACCTCTTATATTTTTAGCAATAAAGATATAGGAGAACTTTTGAAAAGATTATAAAAGTGGATAAATTGTGCAAAAAAAGTTATTGACATTTATGAACTGTCATTATATAATCATAAATGTGTTGAGAAACTTTGTGGGCGCATAGCTCAGCTGGGAGAGCATCTGCCT
>KE993508.1:494035-541476 GCA_000466585.1 Clostridiales bacterium oral taxon 876 str. F0540 | reverse complement strand
GAAAAAATGTGTCTACATTATTGACATAAGTCCACTTGGAACATATTTTATATATCAGTGCATAGTTTGTTGAACTGGCGCACGGGGTTAAATCAAGTTCCAGAACATTACTGTATTAGCAACAGTAATCATAGTAAACAGTATTGTATTTAAGAAAGCTGCAAGCCATACGTTTCCTGTCTTGTTGAAGATTTTCTTTGAATATACTGCAGCTATAGCAAGGCAAGGAACCAATGCTATTAAAACAATTCCGTTTAGTGCATCTGCAGGATAAGCTCCTACTTGTTTTATAAATACTGAGCCGTATTGATAAATGAGCCATAAAACCAGTCCGCCTACATTCATGATTATAGCTACTATATAGCCCTTTGCACCCTTCATATCTGAGAATCTTGTGTTTGCATTGATTGCGATAGAATTAATGAAATAATATATGAAGAATACAGGGAAGTATCTTAAGGCTGTTACTAGATGCTGTGCAGTAAAGGTCTTTACAGCTAGTGTCCAAATTCTATAGTCAGTTGTAAATATTGCCTGTGTTAACCATAAAAGAGCATAACCAGCTGCAACAACTATTGCTGCTATTGCAAGGCTTGATAATATAGAAGGTATATTTAAGGAAATACCATAGCTCTTAAAGGAAGTACCTGATGGTCTCTTGCTTACATAGTAGAAGCATATAGTAACCATAGCTGCAATAATTCCTGACATTATAGCCCAATAAGCAACCTGATTGGTTACAGGCTCGTTAAAGTATTTGCTGAGTGTAAGAACTTTTGCGGACTTAACAATTAATATTCTAAAAATGATAGCTGAAGCGCCTAATATTACTGCAAAGATAGTTGCCTTAACAGCACTTTCCTTTGCATGTGTGCGGTCAGAAGCCTTTGTGAAAGAGGATTTTTTAGAATATATTCCCCAATAAGTAATTAGTATAATTGCTGCTACTATGATAAAAGCATCAGCAAAAATCTTTAAAGTACTCATACCCTGCATATCCTTATTCATCAAAGCAGGGAAGAAGTATGCTGGAATAAGTGCGCTTATTACGATTGAAACCCAGTATACAGTTTTTTGAATAGAAGTTTTCGGTTCGCTTACTGATTCCGGAACATCTACTTTTGCACGGCTTAAGCCAGGAACCTTTAGAAGCAATGTAATAAGTGGTACAAATAACATAAAGAAGCCTATTAGTGCTACTAAATTAAATAACTCCTTAAGCTGCCAAATTTGATTTCCAGCTGCCAAGTCAACATTTTTCTGGTTAGCCGAAGTAACTCCTGCAAAGGCTGTATGATAAAAATTAATTAAATCAGCAGTTGTAGTTTTAGAAAAATGATTCCAAGGGTGAGTCTGAGAAGGAGTATATATAACTCTCTTTCCTTCCTGTGATGCACGAACATCTTGGTTTTGAACTGATACAACACCTGAATTTACCGTATAGAATTTTCCTTGCTCGCCTGCAGGATCTGAAGCACCAAGACCTAAGAATGCCTTGCCTGAAGTTCTTGCTGCAAAATCCTTATAGGTTACTGTTCCGTTAATAGCTTTGTCTGCTGCTGTTTTTTCATCATCTGCTTTATTAAAGAAGAACTCATCATAATGAGCAGCAATCATACCTACAGTTCTTGATCCATAGGCAGCCTGAAGCTGATCTTGTTTTGCTATGGCTGAAGCATAGGAAAAATCAGCACCAACAGAAATTCCAGAGTAGATCATTCTGTGGCCTGCTTTTAAGGAATTCATTTCATCCAAGTACATAGCTACTAATGTAGAAAAACCTCCCATGGAGTGACCGCTTACAGCAATATAAGCATTTCCTTTGTCGTCTTTCTTAACATAGTTTTGGTTGTACATATATTTAGCTGCGTCAAACTGAGAATAAATCCAGAAGGTGCTAAACTGTTTGCCTACCTCGATTTTATCTGCCCAGCGGGAATCACCATGATCATACATATCAAGAGCCAATACTATGTATCCGCGTCTTGACATCTCCACAGCCGGAGCATCCTGCATTTCTTTTGAATTAAGGTAACCGTGAGTAGTAATTATTAATGGCCTTGGATCATCAGCGCCTGCCCCCTTAGGCATATATAATAGGCCTGTTAAGGTACCGTGATCTGCCTGAAAGGTTATCTTATTAACCTTCACAGAGTAAAAAGAGGTGTTGAAAAGTGATGCAAAGAAACTTCCCACAATGCATAGTACTAACGCAAGTGCCAGCATGCCTTGAGGTTTTTTCAGTGATACTAAGAATTTTTTCATAATAGTCCCCCCAGTAATATTATTTTATATTATACTGACCATTTAATATGACCAGAAATATAAACATACTTAGCAAGGCGAAAATAAAAAGAGCCGCAATTAAATAAACCCAAAATGGCTTATAAAATACGGCTCTTAATCTCTGCCTTTTATACTAATATATGTATATTATAATATAAATAAAAATATTTGTAAATGATTACAAATATTTTTATTTATACCCCATATTATTAATAATTTACTATTTTGTATAAAATTTTTTATGTAAACATTGTCATTGGAATATGGCTATTGCATCCTTGGAAAAAACATGGTATTATTTAAAAAATGAAATTTGCACTATGTCATCCTGCAAAGTTCATATTAGTAAGAAAAAGTGTATCTAGGGTTCCGTTAAGCTCTGCTTAAGTCTGGACCGAGCGATACAGGCATTGCACCAAACGCGATGTTACACCGCTGATATAAAAGGTCCGGCGTAGGTTTTTCTTTCACCAAAGTGTTTCACAGTGTGATACACCATAGTGAATGGAAAATTTGCACCGGACCTTTTATTTTTATGCAAAAAAATAGATATTGGGGGGATTTTAAATGCAGTCAGACATTAGCGATATAAGCGACATTAGTGACAATAGAAATTATATGGTTGAAAAAAAGTTAAATATTAAGGGGGAAATTTTAAATGGTAAAAAAGAAAATTGCTTTAGCACTAAGTATGATGTTGACATTGGGAGCTATGACTGGCTGCGGAAAAGCCGGGGCAAGCTCTAATGATATAAAAATAGGAGTTATCTTATCTCTGACAGGTGATGTAGCAACCTATGGACAGTCAGGAAAAAATTCTTTGGAGATACTTCAGGAGGAAGTTAATAAATCAGGTGGGGTTCTTTCTAAGAACATAAAGTTTATTTTTGAAGATGATGAAAGCAAGCCTGCTACTTCAGCTACAGCAGCTCAAAAACTTATAAACAATGACAAGGTAGTAGGTATAGTTGGACCTCTTACAAGCTCTCAATGTAACTCTGTAGGACCGATTGCAAATCAATTTAAAGTTCCTATGGTAACCGGAACAGGTACAAATCCCAAAATAACCGATGCCGGGGAATATGTATTCCGTTCCTGCTTCCAGGATCCATTCCAGGGGGTTGTTACTTCCAAATTTGCGTTTGAAAGCCTAAAAGCTCAAACTGCTGCTGTGCTGTTTGACAACGGAAATGATTATTCCAGCGGTTTGGCTGAGAATTTTAAAGCAAACTTTGAAAAGCTTGGGGGTAAAGTTGTTGCCTCTGAAAACTATAATAAAGGTGAACAGGACTTTAACGCACAGTTAACTAAATTAAAGGCATTAAATCCACAGGTATTATTCCTTCCTGATTATTACGGTACAGTTGCACTCATTGCTAAACAGGCAAGAGCATTAGGGATAACTTCTACCTTTGTAGGCGGCGACGGCTGGGACTCAGCTGATCTATTCAAAATAGGGGGCAATGCAGTTGATGGAGCTTATTTCTCAAATCATTACTCACCTGAAGATACCTCAAAGGAAGTAACAGATTTTAAGAAATCTTATGAAGATAAATATAAAACTACTCCTGATACTATGGCTGTTTTAAACTATGACGCAGGAAAAATTCTTGTAGAAGCAATTAAAGCTGCAGGGAAGACAGACGGCGATAGCATAAAGGAAGCTTTAAAGAAAACTAATCTTACTGTAGTTTCAGGAAAAGTATCCTTTGATGAGAAGAGAAATGCAGTAAAATCCGCAGTTATTGTTAAGGTTGAAGGGGATAAAACTAAATTTACAATGAGAGTCAACCCTTAATTAAAGATGGCAGCAGGCTTCTGCTGTCATTACAAAGCTTGTGGAGGAGATGATGATTTTGGTAGTAATTCAGCAGATTATAAACGGCTTGGCTCTTGGCAGCGTTTATGCATTAATAGCACTGGGCTATACTATGGTTTATGGAATTATAGGACTTATAAATTTTGCTCACGGAGATGTGTATATGGCAGGAGCATTTATAGGCTTCTATGTCTGCACAGCGCTGCATTTAAGCTTTGTACCTACACTTTTAATAGCCATGGCAGCCTCGGCAGCTCTTGGTATTTTAATTGAAAAAGCAGCCTATAGGCCGCTGCGCAAGTCGCCTAAAATAGCTCTTTTGATTACAGCTATAGGTGTTTCGCTGTTTTTAGAAAACGCTGTTAGGTTTATCGCCGGACCTAATCCTAAACCTTACCCGGCAGCCATTTTACCGCAAAAAAATATCAACTTTGGGACCCTTCAAATAAATAATCTACAGCTCATAATCTTATGTGTATCAGTGGCTTTAGCATTGCTGCTTCAGTTTGTTGTCTACAAAACAAAGGTTGGAAAAGCTATGAGAGCAGCTGCACTAGACAAGGATGCTGCAGTACTTATGGGAATCAATATAGATAATATAATTTCTATAACCTTTGCCATAGGCTCTGCACTGGCTGGTGCCGCAGGGGTTCTTGTTGGTATTCTCTACAACAGGATTGACCCTCTAATGGGTGTAATGCCTGGTTTAAAAGCTTTTATAGCAGCAGTGCTTGGGGGCATAGGCATAATACCGGGAGCTATTTTTGGAGGCCTGTTCATGGGTATAGCCGAAACTTTAACTAAAGCTTATATATCCTCTAAGCTTTCAGATGCAATTGCTTTTGGTATATTGATCTTAGTACTGATAATTAAGCCATCAGGACTTCTGGGCAGGAAGTCCAGCGAGAAAGTGTAGGTGATAGATATGCTGAAAATTAATAAAAGGACAATTGTTAGTTTTATCGCTGCTGCAATTGTTTATCTTGTGTTGTTTGGAATGATAAAAGGGGGACTTTTAAATAGATATTATGAACAGATATTAATACTTATAGGGATAAACATTATTTTAGCGCTTAGCTTGAATTTAGTTATAGGCTTTACTGGTCAGCTGACATTGGGGCATGCCGGTTTTATGTCAGTAGGAGCCTATGCAGCAGCAATGGTAACTTTAAAACTTCACCTTCCTTTCTTATTATGCATTATATTAGGAGGGGTCGCAGCCGGACTTGTAGGCTTTTTAATAGGTCTTCCTATATTAAGACTTAAAGGAGATTATCTTGCTATTACTACTCTGGGGTTCGGAGAAATGATAAGAGTTGCCATAACAAACATCGAACCTGTTGGAGGAGCTAGGGGGCTTGCGGGTATTCCTCCAAAAACCACTTTTACCACAGTATTTCTAGGAGTTATTATTTCATTTATAATACTTAAAAATATAATAAATTCAACTCAAGGCAGAGCTATGATTGCTGTGCGAGAAAATGAAATTGCAGCTGAGGCAATGGGGATAAATACTACGGAATACAAGCTTATTGCCTTTGTAATAGCTTCCTTCTTTGCAGGAGTTGCGGGAGCATTATATGCTCATTACTTTATGTTTTTAGAGCCAAACAGCTTTAACTTTATGAAATCTATAGAAATTGTAACTTATGTAGTTCTTGGAGGCATGGGAAGTCTTTCAGGATCAATGCTTTCTGCTGGTATTCTTACACTGCTTCCTGAGGCACTTAGAGAATTTGCCAACTATAGAATGATCGTATATTCTCTTCTTCTAATACTAATTATGATATTCAGGCCACAGGGGCTGATGGGCAACAAGGAATTATCCTTTAAAATGTTTAAAAGTCTTAATAAAAAAGGAGGTAATGCAAATGCTTCTTCAGGCAGATAGTTTAAAAATATGCTTTGGCGGTCTTACTGCTGTTTCTGATTTTTCAATTAACATAAACCAAGGAGAGCTTGTTGGGCTTATTGGTCCTAATGGGGCGGGAAAAACTACAATTTTCAATATGCTTACCGGGGTTTATGCTCCTACCAGCGGAACTATAAGCTTCAATAATGAATATGTTCAGGGTAAAAAGCCTTATGAAATAACAAAGAAACGCATTTGCAGAACCTTTCAAAATATAAGGCTTTTCAGCAGCATGACTGTACTTGATAATGTTAAAATATCCTTTAACTTTCAAGCAAAATACAATTTGCTTCACTCAATACTAAGGACTCCCCGTTATTTCAGCGAGGAAGCAAGAATTGAAGCTGAAAGCTTAAGGCTTTTAGAGGTATTCGGACTTTGGGATAAAAGAAATGAATTGGCTTTAAGTCTTTCCTACGGGGAGCAGAGAAAGCTTGAAATAGTCAGAGCATTGGCCGCTAAACCCAGGCTTCTGCTTTTAGATGAACCAGCAGCAGGGATGAATCCTCAAGAAACTCAAGAGCTTATGAAGCTTATAACTTGGATTAGAGAAGAGTATGAATTGGCAGTACTTTTGATTGAACATGATATGAAGCTTGTTATGGGACTTTGCGAGAGAATTGTGGTGGTTGATTACGGAAAAATAATAGCCCAAGGTTCTCCGGACTATATAAAGAGCCATCCTGCAGTTATCAAAGCTTATCTTGGAGAGGAGGCTGCTGCATGTTAAGTGTTAAAGAGCTGAATCTCTACTATGGTTCAATTCATGCTTTAAAGGGTATAAACTTAGAAATAGAAGAGGGAGAAATAGTTACTCTTATTGGCGCTAATGGTGCCGGAAAGACTTCGACGCTCAGAACTCTTTCCGGGCTTGAAGCTCCTGACTCCGGTGAAATACTTTTTGGCGGCAAATCCCTTAAAGCATCAGCCGCGCATAAGCTCCCAAGCCTAGGTATGGCCCATGTGCCGGAAGGAAGAAGAGTATTTTCTTCTATGACTGTTATGGAAAACTTAGAGCTTGGCGCTTATACCAGAAAGGATAAGGCTAGTCTTAAAGCAGACTATGATTATGTGTTTGAGAAGTTTCCAAGACTTAAGGAAAGAAGAAAACAGCTGGCAGGCACTCTAAGCGGCGGGGAACAGCAAATGCTTGCTATCGGCAGAGCTATGATGACACAGCCTAAGCTGCTGCTTTTAGACGAACCTTCTATGGGGCTTGCTCCAATTGTAGTTCAAGAAATCTTCAATATAATTAAGCAGATAAATGAGGCAGGGACTACAATTCTTTTAGTTGAGCAAAATGCTAATCTGGCTCTTTCCATAGCTGATAGGGCTTATGTGCTTGAAACCGGGAGAATAGTATTAGAAGGCAATGCAAAGGAACTTTTAAAAGATGAAAAGGTTAAGCAAGCCTATTTAGGCTAAATATAAAATCACCCTCATTATTTTTAATATAAAAAAGAAAGCATAGAGGCTGGCTAAAACAGCTTAAACTTGTTTCGGGTTATTTGAATTTTAGGAAACGTTCGCTTCGCAGATAAGACTAATAATTAAAAAATTTATAAATACTAAATCCTATAAACTCTCTTCGTTCAGACAATATAGGATTCTTAACGGCTTAATAAATTTTTTAATTAAAGTCTTATTGCTGCTTGCTCAAATGTTTCTACAAATTCAAATAACACGCTAAGTTTAGCTGTTTTTAGACAGTCTATTATGCTTGTTACTTATGAAAAATACTGTGTTTTGATAATCCCAAATAGGCTATTACCACCTGTTTACTGCGTGCTCTGCGAAGGCTGTAAGATCTTTAACTTCAATTATCCTGCCATCGTCAAGTACAGCCTTTCCGGTGAATCTTCCAAAAACCTGATGGCAGTGGTTGTTTACAAAGAGCATTTTTGTCACTTCATATCTGTCAAATACAGGTATAAATTCCATCTCGAAACGGTTGCCGCTGCTTGTGAAGGTCCATGGCTTTGTATAACTGTCTTTTGGAATATTGAAGGTAACGTCTTCAAGTTTGTGGCAGGTTCCATCGTAAAAAAGCATGTTTTCAGTAGCTGCAGAGGTATTCCCAAAGCCATAGCCAAGATTGAAGCCGAAGAGCTTTCCATCGATTATTGAGCTGCCATTGCTCCAGAACCACTCATGTTTATAGGGCCAGACACCTCGTCCCCAATCAATAAGACCAATGGTGGTGTCAGGGTTAATGTCATAGGTTTCAATTCCAAAGACAGCTTTTCCAGAGGCCGGCATACAATTTATTTTATGATTGTAGTAGAAATAATTTGGACCTTCATCAAAGGGGGTAGCCATAACAATGGAGGCTTTGCTCGGCTGACTTAGTGTAATATCAATTTCTACAGGCAAAAGCTTTGGATCGTCCACCTTGCAGTATAATCTTCTGCCTCCTTCAATGTGAGTAAAGGACATTTCAAAGCCCTTTACCTTGTAGGAAAGGTCTCCCTCCTCGGCACTTCTTGGCATATGAAGCCTATTGAAGGGAAGAACAAGGGGCTTTGAGATGCTTTGTTTTTTGCCTGTTATAATGTCAAAAGCAGTAATCGTAACAGTTCCTGCATAGGAAACATGTCCAATTGTAAACTGAATGCAGAATCTGTCATTGCTTACTTGATAAAAATCCCATTCTTTTATTTTCCAAGGAGTTTTTATTGCTTCACGATTATAGTCTAAAACTCTTTCTGTAGAGTAGCCTGCTGTGGCAAGAGTACCGTCATTTTTTAAAACATTACCTTTTTCAGTTATTTCATGTTGCATAATTAAACTTCCACTCCTTTCCTTATTGATTGAATACGTGTTTTATTTAGCTTGTATGCAGGAATTAATGGCAGCACTGTAAGACTTGTTAATGCTGCTGAGAAAAGAAACAAGGATTCTGTAGGTATCATGCCGGAAGTTCCGTCTATTACTCCTCTTACTCCAAAATTATTTATAACAAATGTAGCTATTAAAGGACCTATAATCATAGGCAGGCAAACAAAAAATATTTGTTTTACCCCTTCAAACTGCCCTCTTTGATCTTCAGGATAGAGATTTTTAATCCAAGCGATAACTGTTTGAAATATTAGTACATATCCAATGCCTGAGCCTAAAACCCCTATTAAAAGCACAGGAATCTTGCTGGAAAGTGTTATTACAAAAAGACCAATGAAATTAGCAACTAATGCAAATAGTATGACTGCAGGGGATTTCCCTTTATCAATAAAGCGTGCAGTAGGTATTGTTAGAAGCACAGCTCCTAAAAGACCTGCACCTTGAATTAGCCCTGTCATGGTATAATCAAGCTTTAAATAATTGGCAAAGTAAATCGTGATATATGGAAAATAAACATCAAAGCCGATAAAGTAAACTAGCATAACCATGAATACCCAGAAGAGCTCCTTGTTTTCCTTAACTGTCCTTATATTGAATACTGATAGAAACTGATGCCAGAATCCTTTTTCATCTTTTTTTGGTTTAAGGGCAGGGGAATCCTTAAGGGTAAAGATTGTAAATATTCCAACCAGCATTACGGTACCGCCCATTATTATAAAGAAGGGAAAGAAATCTACTTTATCAATTATAATACCGGAAACTACCGAGCCGAATATTGTTGCAAGCACCGGCATTGCTGCAAGGGCACCGCCAAGTCTGCCTCTGTTATGCTCGTTTGAAATATCTGTAGTCCAGGTACTGAAGCCCGAGTCATTACCAACAGAACCAAAGAAGCTCATAACTGCATCTGCAGCTACAACAAATATGGCTGCAAGGATAACAGGATTCTTTGGGAAGAATTCTGCGGCTCCGAATGCAATTGTGAACATTCCCCATAATATATATCCCACAGCAATAAAGGGCTTTCTTTTTCCTTTTCTGTCGCTCAGTGTACCTACAAAGAAGGTAGCGAAGGTAGTTACTGCAGCACTTACGCCTACCATCCAGGATACAATGGAAGGGCTAGGGGCGATTTTTGCGTATACAAAGGTGTTAAACCATGAATTCTCTACGTTCCAGCAGATTTGACCGGCCATTCCAAGAACCCATATAAGTATCCAGTTTCTTTTAATGATATTATTAGTCTCCAAGGGCACCGCCTCCAATTATAATTTAATTGTGTTTAATTCCTTCATTATCTCAGGATCAATTTTTACTACTTCTCTGTCGTAGGTTATAATGCCGTTTATTTCTGTTTCAACGTCTGTCAATTGGGTATATACTGCTGCTGAGACTCCCCTTGGTACTAATGGTTTAAGCTGAGAATTTATAAGAGAAGTATAAGCGTTTTTTAATTCATCTTTGGTTTTAAAACGTTTATAGCCAAATTCCTTGTCCTCCCGCCATACATGTCCCTTTTCAAGAAGACTGTAGCCTCCATATTCTGTGATTGCAGCTGCTCTATTATTTAATTTTTTCGGCATATAAAGCTTGCGGAAATAAATATGAACGCTTTTAATATCTCCGGAGCCCTGGTCATACCAGCCGCTGGCATGATCAACAAGCCGGGTAGAATCGTATTTCTTAACCCAGTTTGAAACTTCAGAAGCATCAAACTGCCCCCATGCCTCGTTGAAGGGAACCCATAGTCCAATACTCACAGCATTGTACAGACTATCAATCATTTCCTTCAGCTCTTTTTTATAATTGTCTCTATTAGACTTATCCTGACGTCCAAACAAGTTATGGCTTGTATCCTTTAATGAAGCTCCCTTGACTAAGTTTGGAATAATTAAATGGCGAAGTGTTTCCATAGCTCCTCCTCCGTTAATCATATCCTGCCACACAATAATACCTGTTTTGTCGCAATGATAATACCACCTTAAAGGCTCTACCTTAATATGCTTGCGTATCATATTAAAGCCAAGCTTCTTTGCTGTTTCAATATCATACTTAAGTGCCTCATCGGTTGGAGCGGTATAAAGGCCATCAGGCCAGTAGCCCTGATCCAAAACACCGTTTTGAAAGATAGACTGATTATTTAGAAGCAGTCTTTTAATTCCGGCATTGTCATTTCCAATGCTGAATTTTCTCATGCCAAAATAACTGGTGATTTCATCTATTACAGCAGTATTTTTAATAAGTTGGACTTTTAAATCATAAAGAAAGGGAGAGTTAGGGCTCCACAGCTTTGGAGCCGGAATTTTTAATTTTAATGTTTCTCCTATGCTGCATCTATCAATATTAATCTCCTTATCACCATCATATGCTGAGGCCTCAATATTAATATCTTCATCTTCTGACTGTACCTCAACCTCTACTGAAAGCTCTTCAATGTCTATGTCAGGAGTGAGTTTAATTGACTTTATGTAGTTGTTAGGAACAGGTTCAATCCAAACAGCTTGCCAAATACCGGATACCGGGGTATAAAATATTCCCGAAGGCTTCAGGGTTTGCTTTCCTCTTTCCTGTCCATATGTATCTGTAGGATCCCATACAGCTACTATAATTTCATTTTCTCCATCCTTTATAAATTCGGTGATTTCGAAAGTGAACGGATAGTAACCCCCTGTATGTTCGCCAACTTTTATGTTATTAATCCATACTTCGGCCTTCCAGTCAACTGCTCCTAAGTGAAGAAGCAGCCTATTGCCTTTAAATGTATCATTTATAGTAAAGCTTCGTCTGTACCACAGTTTTTCATCGGGTAGAAGTGTTCTTTTAACTCCTGAGAGGGAGGATTCCAAAGGATAGGGCACAAGAATTTTTCCTTGAAAATCAGAAGGCATGTCCTCTTTGATGGGTTTTATAACGTAATCCCATACTCCATTCATATTCATCCAGCTGTTTCTTCTCATCTGTGGTCTTGGATATTCGGGAAGTACATTACAAGGGTCAATATCTCCAGCCCACCTGGTAAGTATATTACCAGGAACAGGACTCCATTTTGGTTCATCATTCATTATTATATGCACCTCTTCACATCCGCTTTAGGCGGAGTAATATGTATTAGCTATAACCAAATTATAGCAATTAAATTTACACAGTTCAATGAAGTGTTCAGACTTTTCTGAAATATATTGGTAATCAAAAACATTTTTAGGGTACTGTCTCAAAATAGCTGAACTTAGAGGGGGATTTGAATAGTGAAAGTTCCCTAGAACTCAAATACCCCACCATAGCTTTAAGCTGTTTTGAGACAGCCTAGTTGTAGTTATAAATTATTTTTCAATGAATTTTACTAGTTCTTCATTAAACTTGTCCTTTTGATCATAAAAGGATGCGTGACCGCTGTAATTAAAGGGCAGGAGTTTTGAGTTTTTTATGGCTTTATTCTGGACTTCACCAAGTTCAAAGGGAACAACCTTATCATGAATTCCATGAATAATTAAAGTTGGAACCTTTACAGCTTCTAAATCGGAAAAAAGCACTTCATTCAGCCAAGTTTTTGCTATTGCTGCTGTGGACCAGCCGGCAGCCTGTAATCCTATTTGGAAGAACCAGTCTGAGAAAGCGTCAGTTATATGTGTATAAAAGAATATATCTCCAAAACCGCGAAGCATTTTAGGTCTGTCCGTATACGTACCTTCGATTAATTGGTTTACCGTCTCTTTATCTAATCCGTAAGGAAAATTACTGCGCTTAATAAGGCTCGGCGCTGCTGCGGCAACTAGAACAAGCTTTGATACTCCATGACCTTTATGACGTCCCATATATCTTGCAGCTATAGCACCTCCGGTGGAATGTCCTACAAGAGTAATGTCACGCAATCCTAATGTGTCAATTACATATCTGACATCATCCGAAAGTGTATTGTAATCATAGCCTGACCAGGGTTTATCAGAACTTCCGAATCCTCTTGTATCTATTCCGATGCATCTGTAACCTAGGCTGGGAAGCTTATCAAATTGATATTCAAACAATTTATTACTGCCTGGCCAACCATGCAGGAACAGGATTATCTTTTTCCCTTCAGGATTCAAATCTTCTACATATATTTTTACGTTTGTTGGGGTTTTTACGTAATATCCCATAGCAAACCTCCAATAATTATTAGCTATAAAATTAAATTATGTTATTTCTAAAAAAGTGTGAATGATAAAGTATGAAAATAATTAATAAATCCGTAGTGATATATTTAATAAGTTTTTTATTCTCAAGACATAATACAGTATGTTACAATATCTCTATAATATTTTGATTAAACAACAAATTTTGATAAATAAAGAGGTTTAAGCTCTATATGGATTTTGACGTGTGACTTGTGATCGAAAGCAATTTGGAACTCTAAGTTATCCGGAATTTTGACTGAAAGGATGGGAAGTTATGGTTTGTAACAGCTGCAAAGGTGAATTTGATAATATTAATGGTCTAAAATTCTGTCCATACTGCGGAACAAAGCTTGAAGAAGCTGATGCAACTAAAATTAAAGAAATAGATGAATCAGGCGAGGAGGCGGCAAGTGCTGAAAGAAAGTATGATACCTTGAAGATGCCTGTTATAACTGAAAAGCAGATAAAGGAATATAAAAGAGATAAATTTTTTAAAGAATTAGTAAAGCCTTTTAAGAACCTAAAGGTTGTTATAAGCATAATAACCTTGATTGTTATTATGGCAGCCGGGGGAGCAGGGTATCTATATTTCTCAGGAAGAACCGTAGATGAAGGACGTATAAAAGAGGATCTCATAGGCAAAGCTATAGTACTTCCTAAGGGGACAAGTTTTGATATTAAAAAAGGTTTTATAAAAGGTTTGAGCATTAGTGAAAGAAATACAAACAAGCGTGAGAAAAAGGATGATATTAAGGTAGCCGTAACCTTAAATAACGGAAGTCTTGAAGTAAAAACATTATTAGCACTTCAATATATAATGGACAATAATAAGAAGTGGGTTGTAAGTGATAAGATAAGTCTTGCAGGTGATACCTCAGTAAAGCCCTTGGTAGGCATGGACGAAAAGCAAATACTTGAGGGTGTTAAGAAACTAAATATAAACATAGGTGATAAAGAAAAAGCTTTAAGCGACGAAGATGTTAAAACCTTTAAAATGGATTCAAGAACACCTGATTTTGATAATCTCAAGGAAACAGCTTTTATTGAAGCCGGCATAGACAGTGGTATTATAGCTTCTTCAGGTAAAATAAAATGCAATCTTGTTTTTGAAAACGAGGCTTGGAAGATAGCTGGAATTGAAAGAAACAGCAGTGAAGATTTTGCATTAGCTTTATCACCATCTTTTTCACAGGACAAAATGCTCGAACTTATTAAAAAGGAACCTATAGAGCAGTCTGTAAGCAATGCCACTGTTTTTGGAGGCAAGAGCTTTTTTGTAAATGACAGCTTTACTAAAAGTGTTGAAATTGCTGACAAGAAGTTTGACGCTCAGAGCAAAAACTTAAGTGTTACTGTTAAAAGACAAAATATAGCCGGAGAGGTAAAAACATTGCTTTCAACGGATTATACCTATGTTCTTTCTTTTGATAAAGTACAGCTTTTAAAGAAATCCAAGACTACAGCTGAAAGCGTTACTATATCAGACGTATCAAAGGATGCTGTAGCTGCAAGTCTTGTAAATGCACAGATAGAAGGCAGCTATCAGTTTTTGTGGTTTTCTGATAAGCATACTATAACAGCAGATGAAGCAAAAACCTTTAAAACTAATAAAGTGACCACTAAAAAAGGAATGGAAAATGTAAAGATTGTTACAGGGACTATTACCTATAACGATGGAGGCAAACAGAAAACCTCTTCTATTGCAGCAGTGTATGTCCTTGTTTATGACAACGCAAAAGGCTATTCATGGAAACTTGACAGGGTGGTTGGAGAGGAATCGGCAAACTATAGGCAGTATGTGAGTGAATAAAAAATAGAACCTTCGCAAAGAAGGTTCTATTTTTTATTGTCACACATTGCACACTCTTCTGCATATGTAAACGTCGGTTTAGAAATACTCATTCTTAAACATTTTGAGCTCAAATGATTAAGCTCATAAAACAGAATAATTGCTTTGAGAATAGTAATAATAAACAGAGAGAGCCGTAAATGGGCTATATTGATAAGATACATATGTTTTTTTACAGGGAGGAGTTAAACTATGAATGCTACCGTTCTTAATACTATAATTAGAACATTCGGGGTATATGTTATTGCACTTTTGCTTACTAGGATGATGGAAAGAAAGGTTATATCCAAAATGACTTTCTTTGACTTCGTTGTAGGTGTATCTATGGGAGCCATAGCGGCAAATGCAATGATTAGTTCTGATGAAAAAGCAGTAACCTCCTTGATAGCATTGATTACATTGACCATTTTGTCAGTTGCTACTTCAATACTGCATATTAAGAGCTTTAGGGTAAGAAAATTAATTAATTCTGAACCCGTTACTTTAGTTGAAAACGGAAGTATAGTTGAAGAAAACTTGAGGAAGATAAGGCTTACTGTAGATGAATTAATGATGAAGCTAAGAGAAAAGAATGCTTTTAATTTAGCTGATGTGGAATTTGCAATCATGGAGACTGATGGTATGCTTTCAGTGCTGCCAAAATCAGACAAGAAGCCACTTACTCCCGCCAATATGAATATTAACACTATAAGTACGGGGCTTACAAAGGATATAATCATGGATGGAACCTTGATAGAGGAAAATCTTAAGCAAGCAGGGCTTGACAGAAAATGGATTGAAGGCGAGCTTAAAAAGCAAAACATAAAAAGCATATCAGAAGTTTTTTATGCAGGAATGGATAATAATAAAAAACTATATATTTCAAAAAAGCATTACGGAAAAGAAGAAGAGCACGGGAAGTATGGTATTGAGTAATAATTTAATTAATAATATAAATATACTGTGGAGTTGATAATATGTTTTTTATAGGTGGAGTATCTACTAAGGAAGAGAAGCTGGATTTTAGTCAGACCGTTGTGTGCCCGGAATGTGGAAGCTATGGACGGTATGAGGTTTACATGGAATATATGTATCTGAGCTTGTTTTTTATTCCTGCTTTTAAATGGAACAGAAAATATTATGTTGTAAGCAGCTGCTGCGGAAGTGTTTATTTAATATACAATACACTGGCGGAGAGGGTTGCCAAAGGTGATCGTATAACTTTAACTGAACAGGATCTTCATTTAGTCAGGAGAGGGCATAGTTTTTATTTGAGAAAGTGCATTAACTGCGGTTTTGAGACGCAGGAGGATTATAAGTATTGCCCAACTTGTTCCGCACCACTTAAATAGTGCAGCAGGAATGCGGTGGCATAAGTCACCGCCTTTAGATTTTAACAGCGCTTAATTAGTAAATATATTTATTATGCAATTCAAAATAGGTACCGATTTTATCAAAAATATCACTAATAAAGGGCAGTTGATCGAGCAGAAGAAAAGCAGTACAAGCAATAAGTATAACACCTGCTGCAGATAACCAATTTTTAAAACTAATTGGACTTTTCACCCTAATCACATCCTTTATTGATTCATTAATAAAAGTATAGCAGTACTAGTTTTATTGCTGGTTAATTATGGGTTAAGACTATGTTAATTATTAATGGAATAAAAAAATCTGCAAAATGCAGCTGTTTATAAGCTTTGTTTTGCAGATTTTATGAGAAAACTATTATATTACAAATATTACTATATAATAAACAACCATCATAACTATTCCAAGCGGGAGACCAAGCTTAATCCATTCGCTGCTTTTAATTCTGAGCTTTCCTGCAGAGATGATATTTGGAATATTTCCCGGAATCATCATTCCTCCACTAACTAAAAGTCCCATTAATACAGCTTTAATTTGAATTTCAGTCATCTTAGCGCTCATTTCGGCTGCGGCTAAGGTTGCATTGTCAAGAACGGCTGAAGACATGTTAACCCAGTATAGATAACGAGTATCAAGAGGAAGTATATATGCATCAATTATTGGTTTGAAGCCCTCCCCTAAGAGTTCTAGTGCAATTATGAATAGGAATATTTTAAGAGCTCTTATAATTATTACTGAAGTAGTCTCTTCTATAGTAATTTCCTCAGAGTGGTCTATAGTCTTTTTTTGCTGAGCTCCAAAGCCGGCACCGATAATTCCAAGAATAAATATACCAGGTACAACATATATACCGAATTCTTTTAAAAGAAACCAGAATTCTACACCAAGTTTTGAAACTATTATTGTAGAAAGCGGCTCACCTATAGGAGTTAATACAGCTCCAAGACCAATTGAGAAGCAGGCAACTATATCTACTTTTATTTTATTTGCTCTGCTGATTGGGAGTATGCTTACAATCTCAACCAGGAGAAGTGCTGCAATAATTGCAGTAATAACACTTGATAGAAGCCCTATAATTACAATTAGAAGAAATATAAAAATTTTTAAGGGAATGTGCTTTAGTGAGTACTCTATGGCGCCTTCAATATATTCGTTCAGAAACTTAAATAAAAACCCGCCTACAAGAACCGCAAATGCAATTATATACATGAATTTGTTCTCAGCGATCTTAAGTAACAGTTCTTTATTTAGAACTCCTGAGGTAATAGAAGCTGCAAGCCCCACTAAAAATAGAAAAACCTCAAGATTTTTTTCCACTTTCTTAGATATAATTGGCAGCACAAAAGTTATTAGTAAAAGTAAAATTAATATATATAGCATTGTTTTATACCTCCTATATGATTAATAAAAATCAAATCAAGCCCAGTGTCTTTATTATGATTTGAAAGATAAATAAAAATTAAACTTATTTTTTATTTTCGTTTTTCTCTTTTTCTTCTTTTTCAAGCCTCTTTGGAAAAATAACATTTAAGTAAATAAATCCTACAACTAATGCAGCAATAGGTAAAAAAATAATCAAGCTTTTAATATTCATGCTACTACCTCCCCATAATAATTCTCATAGACAAAAATAAACACCGGGCAGCAAAAAATAAAAAGGCGGAAAACTCAAATAAGAGTTTCCCACCCTAGAAACAAATTTCTTGGAATCAGATATTAGTAAGTCTGTCCAACCGAGAATGAATTTTAAATTTTATAAAAATAGTATACCATAAGTTTTAATCTGATACAATTCTTTTGATTAAAGGATATAAATATATATTTTAATTTTATTCTTTACAATATTCATTAACTAGACAAGAGGTGCAGTTTTCAACAAATTGGACAATATATTTGGTTTTGGTTAAAATATAAGAATAAGATTTTTTTGTATATAAGGAGCAATTATGGTAGTTAATATAAACAATAGACAAAAAAGGATTATTGAAATACTAAAGGATACCAATGAGTGGATTGTATCATCAGAAATTGCTAAAAGACTCCATTTAAGCGATCGGACTGTAAGAAATGAGATAAATATTATAAACAATCTATATGAGGAGCCTTTGATAATTTCCTTGAAGGGAAAAGGCTATTCTTTAAATAAATTCAATGTAAATATTGAGGAAATTACTCAGGTTGCTGAAAAAAGACAGTTGATTATACTTAAAAGTATACTTTTGAGTAAAAAGATTGATTTCTATGAACTGGCTGACAAACTATTTATAAGTGAAACTACATTAGATAAAGAAATTTCAGCAATTAACCAAATAATTAAAGAAAAAAATATTTCATTGGCTGTTAAGAGAAAAAACAATAAATTGTATTTTGAAGGCACTGAAGAGTCAAAACGAAAGGTGTATCTGTATTTCTTAATTGATGAGATTGGAGAGTACAGCTTTGACTTTAATAATTACAGCGATTATTTTCATGCGTGCGATATATTAGAGCTTAAAGAAACTGTTATGAGTTTTATCAAAGAGGAAAAGCTGGTATTAAGCGATTTAAGTCTGATTAGTCTGATTATACATATTGCTATAATGCTTGAAAGTGTTATGCATGGAAACTATATAACAAGTATTCTTAATGACAATATTGATAAGGAACTAGTGAGAATCAGCAATTCCTTTTACAAGAAGCTAAGCAAAATAATTAATTTTAAGCTTCCGGATGAAGAAATTTATTATATTGCCTCTCTCTTTACAAGCAAGCTTGTTAATAATATGGACAATCTTAAACCGAACCATGATTATTACAATATTGTACAGAATCTAATAAAAGAGATAAATGCCAACTATCAAGTTGATTTAAGTAATGACAAGCAGTTTTTGAATAATTTACAGATGCATTTAACTGCACTTGGCAAAAGAGTGCATAGCAACCGCTATTATAGCAATCCACTTATACAGGATATTAAGGATAATTTTCCATTTACATACGATATAAGTGTATATGTTTCACTAAGAATACAGGAGCTTATGGATATAAAGCTTGTGGAGGATGAAATAGGATTTATTGCCCTTCATATGATGTGTGCAATAGAAAAAATGAAATTAAGCAGCAAGAAAAGAATTGCAATTATAAACCCTCTAGGCAGGGCTTCAACAAACTATATTACTGAAAGATTGTTAAAATGCTTGAAAAAGCCTATAGAAATTATGGAAGTATACTCGCTTTTTGAGCTCGAGGACGTTATTAGAGAAAGACCGGATTTGATAGTTACTACTGTAAATATAGACAAGTGCACAGATATTCCTGTGTTTAAGTGTTCTTATCTGCTAAAGGATAATGAGATAGATGAGATCGGAAGGCTTATAGATTTAAAGGAAAATGAAGATAAGGGTACAAACAAGGTCCTCTTAGAATATTTCGACAAGAAGTTGTTTTTTTGTAATGTCTCTTTTAGAAATAAAGAAGAATTAATAACACATATGTGTTTAAGGCTGAAGGAACAAGGGTATGTAGATGATAGATTTATTCGTAGTGTTTTTAAAAGGGAGGAAATTGCACCTACTGCCTTTGGTAACCTATTTGCAATTCCACACCCTGCTGAGAAAATAGCTTTGAAAAACGGAATAGCAGTATGCATACTTAATGAGGGTCTTAACTGGTCGAAGCATAAAGTGAAGGTTGTATTTTTATTTTCTTTAACAAAATCAAATATGAATTTGAATAAAATTTATGAGGTTTTTGTAAGCCTTTTAGAGGATATTAATCGAGTTAAGAGGTTAGCTAAAGTACAAAATTATGAGGAGTTTATTGACAGCATTTTAAATTAGAAAACTCAGCGGTGTTATTAGTAGCACTGCCGGGTTTTTTTATTGCCATAGTCAACGGAAAAAAAAGATTTTAAAAGCTATTTTATATTTTTTATAATTAAAATGTCGAAAGGAGAATCAGACTATGGAAGACAACGAACAAAGTGCATTTAAGCTAATTCTGCACAGCGGCAATGCCAGATCTTTAGCTTATGAAGGATTAGGACTTATAAAATCAGGTAAAAAAGAGGAAGGCTTAGCTTTATATAATGAAGCAAAGAAAGAGCTTCTTGAAGCCCAAAAAAAACATTCGGAGTTTTTACACAGAGCTGTTACCGAGCAGCAGGAAAATGTTCCGTTATTGCTCATACATGCTGAGGACCACATTAGTTCATCTCAGGTGGTAGTGGAACTGGTTAAAGAAATAATGGACTTGTATGGGAGGTTAGGTGATAAGAGTGAATAGAAACTTCTTATGGGGAGGAGCGACAGCCTCCTACCAATGCGAAGGAGCTTATAATGCAGATGGCAAAGTAGAATCCATGTGGGACGCATATCTGCATGAAAAAAATTTAGAAAATGGCGATGTGGCAAGCGATCACTATAACCATTATAAAGAAGACCTACGATTAATGAGGGAAGGAGGGCACAACAGCTATCGTTTCTCTTTATCCTGGCCAAGAATAATCAAAAACCTGGAAGGTGACATAAATGAAAAAGGCTTGGAGTTTTATGATAATCTTATTTATGAATGTCATAAAAACGGTTTAGAGCCTTTTGTGACGATATATCACTGGGATTTACCTCAGTATCTTCAAGAAAAAGGTGGATGGCTGAATATTGAAACCTGCTATGCTTACTTAAGGTTTGTAAAGGTTGTATTAAATCGATTCAAGGATAAGGTTAAATTCTGGGTTACATTCAATGAGCCTAGATGGTTTGTTTTTAACGGATATTTTATTGGAAATTATCCTCCTGAAAGACACAGTGCACAGGATACAATTCAGGCTGCGTATAATGTTATGTATGCTAATGCATTAGCTGTAAAAGCCTTCAGGGAAGGAAAATTTCCGGGAGAGATTGGCATAGTTCATTCCTATACGCCTGTAGATGGTATTAATGATGAGCCGGATACACTAATAGCAATTAGAAATGCAGACAATTACTGTAATAACTGGGTGTTGGATACTGCGGCTTTTGGAAAGATACCTGAGGATTTGCTTGAAAAGCTTAGAGAAAAATATGACTTGTCTTTTATTAAGGAAGAGCAGCTTAAGCTGATAGAAAATTATACTGTTGATTTCTTGGGGCTAAATTACTATTCAAGGATACTTGTAAAGCCCTATACTACAGGTGAAACAACCTTGATAGTTAATAATTCAGGTTCAAAGGCAAAGGGGACAAGCAAAACTATTATAAAGGGCTGGTTTGAGCAGGCTAAGGATCCAAATTCCATTTATACTGAATGGGATACTGAAATCTATCCGAAAGGGCTTTATGATGGGTTATTAAGAGCTTATAAAAAGTATAAAATGCCACTGTATGTTACTGAAAATGGAATTGGATATTATGAAGACGTAAGTGTTTATCAGGTCAATGATGTTTATAGAATAGATTATATGAATGAACATATCAATGCTTTGTTAAATGCCGTTGATGAAGGTACAGATGTAAGAGGCTATTTCGCATGGTCTTCCTTTGATCTATATTCATGGAAAAACGGATGTGAGAAACGATATGGCTTAATTGCAGTTGATTGGAAGGATAATCTTAAACGTAAACCTAAGGCTTCTTATTATTGGTTTAAGGAAGTTTGTAAATCTAATGGCGAAAGCGTGGTGAGAAAAAAATTATGAGAAAGATATTTTTAATATGTAATGCGGGAATGTCAACAGGTATACTGGCAAAAAGAATAGAAACCGCTTCAAATGGGAGCTATGAAGTAAAAGCTTATGGATTAGCAGATTATTTAGATAACATAAGCGAAGCGGAGCTTATCTTAGTTGGACCTCAAATCAGATATCTGATACCGGATATTCAAAAATCTACTAGTGTACCTGTAGTAGGTATAAATCCATCAAGATATGGGCTAATGGATGGAAAGGGAGTTTACCAGGATATAAAAAAATTATTGGGGGATGAATAAAAATGTATACAGCATTAAGTGATAAAGTTGAAAAGTTTTTAATGCCGGTAGCTACAAAGTTAAGTACTCAAAGACATCTAAGAGCAATCAGAGATTCATTTATAGCCTTACTTCCTATAACTTTAATGGGGGGTGTTGTTTCAGTTATAAATTCAGCACCTGTTACTAAAACAACTACAAATCCTATACTGCTTACATGGGCAGGCTTTGCCTCAAACAACAGTGCCATATTATCATGGATATCTGCTTTGACTTTAGGGGCTATGTCACTATACATATGCATAGGTATGACTTATTTTTTATGCAAGCACTATAAAATTGAGCCTTTTATACCAACCTTGATAGCTATACTTGGATTTGTAATGCTTATCACAAATCCTATAAAGCTTGGTTTTGACGCAAAATCTATAGATATAAGCTATATTGATGGTAAGGGACTTATTCCTGCAATTTTATTGGCAATTATAAATGTTGAATTATATAATTTCATGCGTTCTAGAGAATGGGGTAAGATAAAGCTTCCGGACAGCGTGCCTCAAAGCTTAAGTGAAGTATTTGCTTCTCTTGTTCCGGCTTTTTTATTAATAGTTTTATATTCTCTTATTTTTACAGTGTTTAATAAGCTGGGTACTTTCTTGCCAAAGTATCTATACGGTATATTGAGCCCAACCTTTAAGGCTGCCGACAGTCTTCCGTTTGCAATATTTATTACATTTTTAGTGCAATTCTTCTGGTTCTTTGGCATACACGATGCTGCTTTAGCCGGAATACTTGGACCTATACGTGACGGAAACTTATCTGTAAATGCAGCAGCTCAGATGGCCGGAAAACCTCTTCCTTTTGTATTTACTACTTCCTTTTGGGTGTATTTTGTAATAATCGGTGGATGTGGTTCGGTACTGGCTCTTGCAGTTTTGCTTGTAAGATCAAAATCAGTTCAGCTGAAGACTGTTGGGAGAATAGGCTTAATACCTTCATTGTTTGGAATTTCAGAACCTATAACCTTCGGTGTTCCACTAATGCTTAATCCAATATTCTTTATACCATTTACCTTCACATCGACTATAAATGCAGGAATATCATTTATATTAATGCATGGCGGAGTAATAAAGAAAACCTATGCAATGCTTTCATGGAACATGCCTAACTTTTTCGGAGCATTTTTATCAACAATGGATTGGAAAGCGTTCATATTAGTAGTTGGACTGTTTGTTCTGGATGTTATAATTTACTATCCGTTCTTTAAAATTTACGAAAAACAAATGCTGAAGCTGGAAAGTGAAAACGAACAGTCAGCAGAGATTGAAAACAGTACCAGTGTTTAGAGAGCTTTAAATATAAATGCTTAAGATACGCTAAGTTAAAAAGTATACGTTTTACAATAGATCAAGTGTGAATAATAAAATAAGCAATGATAAAGCGGTGGATTTTCCACCGCTTTTTATATTTTATTAAGTTAATTTATAGCAGGAATAACAATTCTTAATGAATAAAGACTTGTTAATCAGTAGAATATGAATAATTTTCATCACATATTTTTTGTAAAAATTTAATTTAATATTGTATAGTTTTAGAAATTGTGATAAAATTCAAACATATGTTAATATAGTGTAAATTGATACACAATTTAGCAATAATTATTCAAAAATATGTCGAATTGCGCAATTCCCATATTTTGATAGCTGCTCGTAATTTTTATTATAGCTGCAGCAAATTTTTAGCATAGACAAGCTATATAGTAAAAAAATTTAATTTTTTAAAGGGGGAGTAATCGTGAGTGAAAACACAGAAAGAAGTCTGACCTGGAAAAACCTTGCCCTGATGGCCTTTGTTATGGTGTGGGGGTTTGGTAATGTTGTTAACAATTTTGCTAATCAAGGTTTAAAAGTAATAGTTTCCTGGGTACTTATTATTTCATTGTATTTTATTCCATACGCATTAATGGTAGGGGAATTAGGTTCTACTTTTAAGGATGGAAAAGGCGGAGTTAGTACTTGGATAAAAGCTTCAATGGGGCCTCTCCTTGCTTATCTTGCAGGATGGACTTATTGGGTAGTGCACGTTCCATATTTAGCTCAAAAGCCTCAGTCAATACTTATTGCTCTTGGATGGGTAGTTACACAAAACGGAAACTTTATTAAGGGATTAAATCCATTACTTCTCCAGTCGATAATACTTGTTCTTTTCATTTTCTTCTTGTGGGTTGCATCAAAAGGAGTAAATTCACTAAAAAGAATCGGAACAATAGCCGGAACTGCAACTTTTGTAATGTCAATATTATATATAATCATGGTTATTACAGCACCAAAAATCACAGGAATGAAGATTGCAACAACTCATATAACTGCAAAATCTTTTATTCCGGACTTTAATTTTGCATATTTTACTACAATATCGATGCTTGTGTTTGCTGTAGGAGGATGTGAAAAGATATCTCCTTATGTTAACAATACAAAAAATCCATCAAAGAATTTCCCAAAAGGAATGATTGTCTTAGCTATAATGGTTGCTGTATCTGCACTTTTAGGTTCTATAGCAATGGGAATGATGTTTGATGCTAATAATATTCCTAAGGATTTAAAGATGAACGGTCAATATTATGCCTTTAAGATGCTTGGTCAATATTATGGATTAGGAAATTTATTCTTGATACTATATGCAGTTGCAAACATGCTTGCTCAGATTTCAGCATTAGCATTTTCTATCGATGCACCGCTTAAGGTTTTATTTGCAGACTCAGACAGAAGATATATTCCTGAGAGCTTGACAAAAGTAAACAAGCATGGTACTCCAATCAATGGGTATAAAATGACTGCAGTTTTAGTTGGTATATTAATTATGCTTCCTGCTTTTGGTATGGGAGATATAAATACAATTTTTAACTGGCTTCTTGATTTGAATTCGGTAGTTATGCCGTTAAGATACCTATGGGTATTTGCAGCTTATATGGCTGTAAGAGGCTTTGCTAAGCACAAATTCTCTTCAGACTATAAGTTTGTTAAAAATGATAAAGTAGGCGTTGGCATAGGATTATGGTGCTTTGTATTTACCGCATTTGCTTGTATTATGGGTATGTTCCCAAAGAGCAATATTCCGGTTTATACATCACAATGGTACTTCCAGTTAACACTAAATTTTGTAACCCCAGTTGTTTTAATTGGTCTAGGATTAATTCTTCCGATTATTGCAAGAAGAAACAACAAAAATATTAATGCTCCAAAAACAGAAGAGATAGGGCAATAAAATTTAATGCTATACAAAAGAGAGAATGTAGTGTTCTCTCTTTTTGCATACTTAAAGTTTATTGATTTAAGCTATATAGTTTCAGATGTAACTATTAATGTAAAATACGCATAACATAAAGTGTATTATTTTATTTGGAGGATATAATGAATTTGGAGAATTATCAATACCCTTTTTTCAATGATTACTATTATGGATACAGAAATGATGCAGGACAAAAAAGTAAGTTTACAAAGGCTGTGGCATATATTACTGGAGGACCTTTGGCACCTGGTATAGCCGGAACAGTAGTTTTTACAGATGTACATGGCGGGACAGAAGTATCCGTAGAAGTAAATGGACTGCCATCTTATAGGCCTGCCTCAGGGGGGAATCCGCAGGTTGGACCTCATGGGTTTCACATACATGAGAATGGCGACTGCAGCATAGACAATAGTTCAAATCCATTTACAGCAGCAGGAGGGCACTGGAATCCAACAAATCAGCCGCATGGTAATCATGCCGGAGATTTTCCTGTTCTTTTTTCAAATAACGGCTATGCAAGAATGATATTTTTTACTAATAAATTTGACGTTTCACAGATTATAGGAAAATCTGTAATCATACACGAAGGACCGGACGACTATAAGACACAACCTGCTGGAGGCTCTGGAAGAAGACTTGCCTGCGGATTGATTCAAGGAATGATGTAATATTATATACATTGTGGTATAATACTAAACATTAATAACGTACTCAGGAGGCCAGCCATGGACAAATACAAGGTAAGGAAAGTGCTTAATAACAATGTTGTAATAGCTGAAAAAGATAAAAAAGAATTTGTCCTTGTAGGAAAGGCTATTGGGTACAATACGAATAAAGGTTCAGTTATTTTCGAAGACAGAGTGGAAAATATTTTTGTTAAGAAGTCGCAGGCGTCAACCGAAAATTTTAACAAGGTGCTTGAAAGTGTTGACAGTGAAATTGTAGGTATTTCCGAAGAAATAATATCCTTGTGCGAGATGGAACTTAAGATAAAGCTTAGTGAAGCCGTTCATGTGTCCCTTCCCGATCATATTAATTTTGCAATCAGAAGAGTAAAGCAGGGAGTTAAAATTGAAAATCCATTTCTACATGAGCTTATGGCTTTGTATCCTGCTGAATATAGATTAGCTCAAAAGGCTTTGGATATGATAATTAAAAGGTTCAATATCGACCTTCCGGAAGATGAAATAGGCTTTATATGCATGCATATTAAAGCAGCAGTAAATCAGCAGGAGGTTACCAGCGCCTTAGCTTATACTAAGAAAATAGGAGAGGTAATGGAGCTTATATCAAAGCTCTTAAAAAAGAACTTTGACAAAAATTCTCTGGAATATATAAGAACGGTAACTCACATTAATTTTATGATTGAAAGAATAATGAAGAAGAAAACCATAAAAAATTACCTGCTTGACAGCATAAAAAAAGATTTGTATAATGAGTACGATGTTGCAATCAAAGTTGCAATGAAAATTGAAAATTTATTTTCCATTAAAGTTCCTGAAGATGAGATAGGTTATATAACTCTTCATCTAAGCAGGATTTCGGAAACATAAGCAGTGTTACTATTGAATTAGGCACGAGCTTAAAGGGAATAGCTATAGTGTAGCTATAAGTGTACCCTTTTGGCTCGTGTTTTTTGCTTTTTGTTTCGTCTATGTATAATTTTAAAGGAGGTTTTTATAGTGAAAAAGTTATTTGCAGTATTGCAAAAAATCGGTAAGTCATTAATGTTGCCAGTATCAGTACTTCCGGCAGCAGGACTTCTGTTAAGATTTGGTCAGCCTGATCTTTTAAACATTCCCTATATGGCTCAGGCAGGTGATGTAATTTTCAGCAATCTTCCAATGATTTTTGCTGTTGGTGTCGCGATTGGTTTTTCTGGAGGAGAAGGTGTTGCTGCTTTAGCTGCTACTGTTGGACAGCTTATTCTTGAAGGTACTATAAAGATAGCAAGCTCAAATGCTGCAGCTGCTTTAGCTTCAAAGACTGCAGCTGCTCAGGGAATATCCCTTGCAGATTTTATGAAAACACCGGCTTATGCAGAAGTAGTTAAAAATACAACCATAAACATGGGTGTATTCGGCGGTATTATTATAGGTTTAATTGCAGGTTATTTATATAACAGATTCCACAATATCAAGCTGCCACAGGTTTTAGGCTTCTTTGGCGGAAAAAGATTTGTTCCTATTATAACTTCCGTTGCAGCTTTAGCGTTTGCTATTGTTGGAGTAAATATATGGGCTCCAATTCAAAATGGAATTAATGTTTTTGCGCATTTTGCCAGTACTTCAGTATTAGGACCTGCATTTTATGCAGCAGGTAAGAGACTTTTAATACCTGTTGGTCTGCATCATATGTACTATCCACCATTCTTATATCAGTTTGGAGAATATGTTTCAAACGGTGTAACTTACTTTGGAGATTCAGCTAGATTCTTCCACGGAGATCCTACTGCAGGAATATTCATGGCTTCTGAATATCCAATACTTATGTTTGGACTTCCGGGAGCAGCCTTGGCTATTATAGCTGCAGCTAAGAAAGAGAACAGAAAGAAAGTATCAGGTATGATGATTTCGGCTGCTTTTGTTGCTTTCTTAACAGGAATAACAGAGCCAATAGAGTTCTCATTTATATTCGTAGCACCTGTTTTATTTGTATTTCACGTTGCCGCGGCTTTTGCAGCAGGTATCGTTACAAGCTTATTAAAGATAAGATTAGGTTATACCTTCTCAGCATCCTTTATAGATTATCTTTTAGGTTTTAAATTTGCAGGACATCCAATGTTAATGTGGTTAGTTGGACTTATATTCTTTGCTCTTTACTTTGTAGTTTTCTATTTTGTAATTACAAAGTTCAATATAAAGACTCCAGGAAGAGAAGATGAAGAAGAAACTGCTCCTTCAGACCTTAAGAATGCAAAGGGTTCAGAAAAGGCCGCAAGAGTTTTAGAAGCAATCGGAGGTCCTGAAAATATTGAGGTTTTAGATGCATGTATTACAAGGCTGAGACTTAATTTAAAGGATACTTCAAAGGTTGATCAAGGAAAGTTAAAGGCTCTTGGTGCTGCTGGAGTATTAACTGCCGGTAACAGCGTTCAGGCTATTTTTGGTACTGAGGCAGAAAGAATTAAAGATGATATGAAAGCTATTATTGCAAACGGCGGTGCTTTTCAAGCTAAGAGAGAAGATAGTGCTGACGAAAAGGAAACTGCAGTCACTTTGGAAGATAAAAAGGTTGTATCCGGCTTTTATACACTGTACAGCCCTATGGAAGGTGAGGTTGTTTCACTTGATAAGGTTCCTGACGATGTATTTTCAGCAAAGCTTTTAGGTGACGGCTTCGGAATAGTGCCTTCACAAGGAGAGGTTTTTGCTCCTGCAGACGGAGAAGTAACTGTTTTATTCCCAACAAAACATGCTGCTGCTGTTACAACTGATAACGGACTTGAAGTTTTAGTTCATATAGGTATCGACACAGTAGCTTTAAACGGCGAGGGCTTTACAGCTCATGTTGCTCAAGGCGACAAGGTTAAAAAAGGCGATCTTTTAATAAGCTTTGATACTAAAGTAGTTGGAGAAAAGGCTAAGAGTCTTACTTCAGCAGTTATAGTAACAAACATGGATAATGTTGAAAGCATAGATGTAAGCTACGGAAACAAAAAAGCTAAGGAAGGAGCTGCTGTAATAAAAGTTAAATAGAAAGTAAAAAGCTGCCTGTAGTGCTTCACAGGCAGCTTTTTTACTATATTACGACCATTGTTTAATAAGAGCCTTTGCATCAGAATTTAATATATCTTTTGCAGCTTTTGAAATATTATTTTCCATTGGGGCATTGTTTAGATGCTTTATAAAATCCTCTATATGGCTTACAGCTTGCTTTTGCTTTTTGTCATTTATAAATTTTTCAGCCTGACCTAAGCTATTGTTAAGCTGAGGCAGAAGTGGGCTTGTAAGCTCGCCTTTTTTCTGGTATTCATCAATAAGTCTTCTAATAGAAGAAATGCTGGTAGTAACCTCAACTTTAGCTTTATTAGAGTCTACTGTAACTCCATTAAGGGATACCGAAGCATAAATATCTGCTGAGCCGGTATTTTTAGCTGTTACAATACCATTTTCTACTGAGGCTGTAGTTGGATTTGAGGAGTTGTAATTAATTACTGCATTAGTAAGATCTAATGGAGTACCTCCTTTGCCGAAGCCTGTTAAAGTGATATTTGCAGTTTGGTTCCTTTCAAGGTTTGCTTTGTCTAAGGATAATTTTACACTGTTTAATGGGGTCTTATCTGTCATAAGGGCGTTATATATCAAACCGGTAATCGGACCAAAGTCACCAATTGAGTAGTTTTTATAGCCATCAAAATCAAGATTACTGTTTATTATGCTTGAATGTCTTAAATTTGTAAGCATAGTGATAGTCATATTATAAACTGGATCTATAATTGTTAAAGTACCAGTCCAACCTTGATGACCATAGGTGCTTCTGCTAGGGCCCCAATTAAAGTACCAGTATGAAGAGGATTTTGAAGCTAGTCTCCAGCCAAGTCCGTAGGTAGAGGAATCCACTTTAGTAGGATCTACGCTGTATGGAGCTGTAAATTGGTCTGCAACTTCCTTTGTAAATACTTGAGTTCCATTATAGATACCGCCGTTAAGCATAAGCTGAGTTAATACAGCCATATCACCTGTAGTAGAGAACAAGCCTGCATGACCGGATACTCCACCCATGGTATACCATGCTTTTTCATCATGAACTTCGCCTTGAAGCGTATATTTTCTGATATTAACAGGAGAACCGTTTTCCATAATGCCAAAGTTAATATGTCCATCACGGGTGTTTCCATTTAATTCTGTAGCAGCTATTTCTGATTTTGAGAAACCTTTTTGCAGTGGATTGAAAACTGTATGTGATAATCCAAGTTTTCCGTAAATCTCATTTTCTACATATTTGTCAAGAGACATTCCGCTTACCTGCTCAACGAGAAGGCCAAGTATCATAAAGTCAAGGTCGCTGTAACTGATGCTTGTTCTAGGCTGATATTGCAGAGGAGTTTTGCATATGATATCGATTATTTTTGCACGGTTTGTAAAGTCGCTGCTTTGATACCATAAGTCGCCGGCAACATTTTTATTTGGATATTGTGGATCAGGAATGTTTCCACCACTGTGATGAAGAAGGTCACGTACCGTTACGGTTTCCTTTCCGGTTACAGCCTTAGTTAGTCCTTTTCCTATAACCCAATTGCCGGTATATGTCACATAACTGTCTTTGTAATTCTGCCATCCCGGGAAAGTGTTTATAGGCTGGTCAAGATTTAACTTTCCTTCCGATACAAGCTTTTGTATTGCATAGTTAGTTGCATACATTTTAGTATTTGATGCTAAATCCCATAATGAATTGACTGAAGCTTTTTCCCATTGTGACTGTGGCAAAAGCTGAGCAGGCTGATAAGCTCCGTCTACAAAAGCCGTATCATATTTTTTTAAATAACCATAGGCAGTATTTTTTACAATCTTGCCGTCCTTAACTATGATAACTGCCGCTCCAGGAAAACCTTCATTTACTTCCTTATTGATATAGTCATCAATTTTATTTAGTTTTTCTGAATTAAAGCCAACCTGTTCCGGTACAGCGGCAGCGCTTATTTGATCATAGGCTGAGTTCTGCCTATTTAGAAGGTAGCTGTTACTGTTAATAGTTAATGTTCCTATCTGAAATAGCCTTTCAATATAAGGCAGCGATAAATAATATTTATTGTTTTGCATAAAACCATCTACATCATTGAAAACTACGTCAGTATAATAATTAAGCATATTAGTTGTAACATTTGCACCTATTCTATTGCTGTTGACATTTATCTCAAAATAATCTTTATCATGATATATAGTTAATATATCAACAGTACCTTTTGCAGCACCATCAAATACATAACCGTTTTTTCCATATTTGTAAGTTAAATTTAGAAGATTTGTTGAGTCTTCAACTGCTATGTAACTTTTATTGTTCTTTTTAACTATGAGATTTGAATTAATAAGCTGTGGTGAATTGTACGTACGGGCATCTCCGTCAATTAGCCATACTTCAGCCAGACCATCTTTTGCTCTTACATACTTCTTATCTTTTGGAAAGACACTATCATCTTTAACCGTAAAGCCTATATATGCATCACTGGAGGAACCGGAGAAATTAAAAGTCATTTTTAAACCATACTCATCAGTAGTCTTTTCAGATATTGTACCAACCGCATTATTATTTAAAGCAGCAGCTTCTATGTTTCCTGAATACTTATTATCAAATCTATGATAGTGTACAATTAGCTTTGTTATATCTGAAGCAGCAAAAATATGAGTATTTGGAATTAATGATAAAATCATAGCGAGAATTGTAAGCATTGATATTATTTTTTTCTTTGATTTCATTTTAAACCCTCTTTCTCTAAATATTAATTTGCAATTAGAGTCCAGCAAAGGTGTTTTGTTCTATAAAATCTTTTTTACATAAGTTTGTGCTGCAATTTACCCGGTATCAGTTTTTGAATTTAACATAATAATAATTCCTCCTTACACTATATTAGTGGTATCAACCTTAGGGATTGATTTTTATTTAAAATAAAAAGAGCCAAAAGGATAACAAACATCCTTTTGGCTCATGCTTGACTTTACTCAATAACACGCCATTTAATGTATAATTTTAAGCATATGCTTTTATAGCAGAAACATTAAGCCTGTCCTATATAAATTATTATAAACTATTTTCCATAAAATGTAAATATACCTGAAAATTATTTTTACCTTTTAGTGCAGGGCTTACAAAAAATTATAAATAAGAATTACATTGGATTAAAAAAGTAAGAATATGTATTATAAAAATTGGTGCTATATAAGTTGTATATATATTACAATTTTTACAAAAAACTATTGAGATTTTATAAGTGATTGTGTTATACTAGTTAAGTGAGCGGATTGCAGGTTAAGCAATTGGCCTATGACACGGATATTATTTTACTTGAATGCAGTAAGAAGCTTGGCAGAGCTACTTGCTGCTTTCTTTTTTATCTAAATTTAATGTGATTTCAGATGATAACTCATCCTTCTTTATAGTTGTTCTTGATTGAAACAATGCCTTCATTATTTCCTGTCTGTAACAAAAACCAAATAGCATTGAAACAATTCCCAGCATTGTTACACATAATATAGTAACAATAAAATTCAAATTCATAATATCACTCTCCTTAATAATATATGGTATGCAATCCGCTCATTATAAGGATAGGATTAAAAGATGATATATGTGTGTACAGTAATTGTAACATACATTCTTATGAATTATATAACATAATGCACAAAAGACCCAATTTTTGTCATTAATGTCTGTAACTATTTTATTTTTTAAAATTGGTTAATTTAAAGAAGGTATTTCCAAATATTTGTAGAATAGTTATCTTAGTCAAATAATACATAAAGGGGCTGATGACTATATGTATAATATTTTGATTTTAGAGGATGATTGTATTCAGTTGAAAACGCTGTCTGAAATCATAAAACAATCAAGTGATTTGTATAAGGTATATGAAGCCAGTAATACAGCTGAAGCTATGAAAGCTGCACTCACCGAAAGGATTGATCTATTCTATATAGATATTAGTCTTAAAAATGAATCCGGTCTTAAATTTGCAGAAGAAATAAGAAAAAAAGAAGGTTACAAGCTCACCTGGATAGTATTTGTAACAATTTATAAGGATTATATGCTTCCCGCCTTTAAAAAAATACATTGTTATGACTATATATTAAAACCTTATAATAAGGAAAATATTCAACAAATCACAAAGCTTCTTCTCTCAGATGACAGGTCTCAGGTTGCTGCTACCGAAATTAGAGAGAATTTTATAATTGTGAATGTGAAAAACATACAGGTTAAAATATTTATTAATGAAATAATTTTTGTAGAAGTTTTTATTAGAACTTCAATAATACATACTATAAATGGTTCCTTTACAATAGATTATCTATCTCTTAAAAAATTAAACTCAATGATAAATGATAAGAATATTCTTCAATGCCACAGATCTTATTTAGTTAATGTAAAATATATAAACAAGATTGAAAGGTCAAGCGATAAAACCTCATACAAGATTTGTTTTTATAATACTACTGATACCGCATTATTAGGAAACAACTATAAGAAATGTATAATAGAAAGGTTTAATAATGCTATAGGCGGGGATATAAATGATAGGATATAAGATATTTATTCTTATTCTTTTAGAATTAACAAGTTTTATGCTGCTGTGGAATATGTTTAACAAAAAATATCAAAATAGGCTGCTTAAAAGTATTTTTATTATTCTGTGCACATCTTTAATTGTTGTTCTTACAAATTACATTTATCCTCCTTTGCAATCTGTGATTAATTATATAGTTGTATTTTTATTTATAAAGATTATATTCAAAAAAAGTGCAAAATACCTGTTTTTAGAATTTGGACTGGTGCTTGCCATTTCAAGCATTATGCAGCTAACTGTAATTATTATGCTTAGATTATTTACTCCCGCATTTTTACTGCAGGATGACTTCTCATATTATATTATAGCTGATTTTATCTGTGTACTTTTAAGTTTTTGCACCTACAGATATGCGTCCTATGGAAGGTTAGCAATATTTTTTAAACAGGAAAGCTCAAAAATTTACTTTTTTTCAGTGAATCTTTTTATTTACATAGTTGCAGCGAGATGGCTTTGGAGTTTTAAGAGACACCAGTTCCTTGACGAAATTGCCATGTATCTTATAATTCCTGTAGTTCTGATTTTAGCTAACTTGTTTTTTTTAGAATACCATATGAAAAGCAGTGAGATAAAGAAATCTGTAGAGGAATATAAAAAGTATTCACCGGTGATATCAGAACTTTTAGAGGATGTGAGAAGGAGACAGCACGATTTCAAAAATCATTTAAACACTATTTATGGTCTTGTTATGGTTTCTGATAAAAGTAATTTGAAGGAAACTATAAGTCAATATATGAATTCAGTCAATATTTCTTTAGAGAATATGGAGAAAGTTCTCCAAATTGATAATGTCGTAGTTACAGCTATTATTTATAATAAGATAAACGAAGCAGCTAAAAATAATATTGAATTTGATTTTTCTATTCAGAGTAATTCAAAGCTTCCATTTAAGGAACATGAGCTTTCAGAAGTTTTGAACAATCTATTGGATAATGCTTTTGAAGCTGTATTAAATTCTGAAATTTATCCTAAAAAAGTGTTTTTAAATATTGGATATCTGGAAGAAAACTGTGTCATAGAAATCGGAAATACGGGAGATAGAATCGAGTTAAATGATATTGGTAAAATTTTTAATGCAGGCTATACAACTAAACGAGGTGAAAACAGGGGATACGGGCTTTATAATGTTAAAAAGATAGTTGAATCCTGCAGCGGCAGAATCCAACTATCCTTTGAAAATAACTATACAATTTTCAGTATCAAATTAACATAAAGTTATTATTCTTCTTTTAATATTTCCGGTATTTCAGGTTCGCCGAGGAAGATGAAAGAGCCGTAAAAAGGCATAAAGAATGTAGTTACAGCAAGGCAAAGCGCACACAATATGGATTTTCCTTTTAAGTTTTTAAATTCTTTTTTCATGATTTTCCTCCTTTTAGTCGGAACACAGGGTAATTAAAACCCATTCGCTCCGCTCATTAATTACCCGTAAAAGTCCTTTTAGTCGGAAGCACTGAGCAATCAAAGATTACTCGCTCCCGCTCGCTAATTGCTCGTTAAAGGTCATTTAGACCTTTAACCTCCTAAATATATGATTATTTAGATTTGTTTTTAACCAATACGAGCTGTATTGTTTGAATAAATAATGTACTGAAGCCAGCATTTTTATATGGTATGCTTTCTATGAACAATAAAATAATGGTCCAAAAGACTATAGATAGAGCTGCGGCAAGCTTATACTGCAGCTTTTTTTTACTGTCTTTTATGGGTCTTCTTACGCTGCAAATTGGAGCTCTCGAGAGAGCTATAATAAAGCAGGCTAGTCCAATAAGTATATAGGCTGCCATAGAATAACCTGGTACCATGGGCGCAAAAACACTTGTAAATATAAAGAGTAAGGTTGTTAAAATCAAGCAGTTCAGGGTTCCCTTTACATGTATTCCGCCGGCAAATACTCTTGTTGTAAGCAGTATTAGCAGAGAAAAGTAAAAGTAGTTCTGGCTATGTACTAGGTTGAAAAACAGTAAAAGAAAAACAATTTTGAATCCTTCACTTAAAAGTATACTCAAGCCGTATTGAATTCTGGCTCTGTCTTTAGAATTATCATAAGCTTCGGTACAAATGAAGGAAGCAAGTTTAGGGGCCATTTTTTCTATCATTTTAAAGCACCACCAAAATATTATCATTTAAAGAAGCTTCTTTATTTAATAATATGATTACATTTATGATTTTAGTACAAGCTATGCAAGTTTGGTCGCAAAATTATTAAGTATGTAACGACTCATTTTGTATTATGTGTTTACATAACATATTTGCATCATATATTGTGCTCTTTATACATATATAATTATGAGAAGAACTGACATAACCAATGGCAGTGTTATTTTTAATAACATTAGAAGTAGAGGGGGAGAGTTTTTATGTATAGGACAAGAATTTGCAGCAATTGCGATAACAATAAGTTTAACGTTATTCCTGATGGTGTTTCCTTCAGGGTGGAGTGCTCAGAATGTCACAGTGTTAAGGAAGTATTTGAACTTGACGGCAGGATGATAGTGCCTGTTTGCAGCAAGTGCGGCAGCGAATTATTTAAGCTTAGAGAAAAGGTAAATGAAAATTCTATTGAAGTAGATTTTATATGTTCGAACTGCGGTGAAGGCATTTCCTATATTTATATTGATGATGAAGGAAATGAAGTTACTCTTGAGAAGAGAACTCTTTTAGATATGAAAAAGTTTCTTCAGGTTATCAATGACAGATTATATAATATTGCATTTTCTGTTCAGGGGATTAAGAAGCTTGAGCAGGAAATAATTACTTTAGATGCAGCAGATGATGCTCTTAACAACATAAATAATGAGTTGAATGCAATAAAGAATGAGGCAGAGGTTATTGAGGGAAGAATTAAAAAGCTTGGAATATAGAAGGAAGCTGTCATTATGGCAGCTTCTTTTATGCTTCTGAGTATAGATCGCTGTTAAAGAAAATATAGAGTGCAAGACCTATTATAAAGGTGATTATTTCAGTTACAGCCATTGACCATATAACACCGTTTAATCCGAAGTATCCATGCATTAAAAATATTACAGGAATATAAAGGATACCTTGTGTAACAGACATAATTATAGTTGGAATTCCCTGTCCTGATGCCTGAAATATGCCAGTAAATAACCCGGTAAATCCATTGAATACTGCAGAAATAAGCATTGCTGTCATAATGTTTATACCTACACTTATTACTGAGATATCATTGGAAAAAAGATTAAGTATGTTTCCTTTGAAAATATATGATAAAGTGCAAAACGAAATAGATATCGTACCGATATAAATAAAAGACTTTCTGATTCCATTTTTTAATCTATCAATATTTTTGCTTGAAAAGTTGTAAGCAATTAAAGGAATAATCCCTAAGGATAAACCCATTGAAAGAAACTCCGGAACTTGTACAATTCTTAAAGCAACTCCAAAGGCAGCTACCACATTATCTCCGTATTTTACAGAAAAATTATTGGACAACAGAGTTGTTATAATAATAAAAGTTGTCATTAATAATTCTGATACTCCTATTTTGTATATTTCAACTTTATCTTTAAAAGAAGTTTTAAAATATCTAAGAAATCCTTTTAAGTGATCACTTCTTTTTTCAAGATAATATATATAATAAATTGATGAGCCAAGATTAGACAGTATAAGCGCCAATGCCGCTCCTACAACATTTAATTTCAGCACTAATATAAGCAAAGGGTCAAAAACAAAATTTAACAAAGTACTAATGAGCATTCCATTCATAGATTCTTTAGATGCGCCTTCTGAACGAACTATTTGTTCTAAAGCAAAATTCAGTATTACTGCAAAGCCTCCGAAAAACATTGTTAGGGCATAGTTTTTTGTAAAGTTAAAGGCTGCCGTATCCGACCCTAAGATTTTAATTATAGGATCGATGGCTAAGAATGCTATTACAGCTATTAAAGCTGATGCTATAATACTGCTGTAAAAAGCATATCCCGCAATACCTTTAGCTTCTTTTAACTTATTTTTTGCTATAAGTCTAGTGATAAAAGTTCCACCTCCAACTCCAAACATGTTTCCAAAAGCCATTAGTATAGTGAATATAGGAAGGCACAAAGTAACTGCAGTAAGCATTTCCGTGTTATGCATTAATCCAATAAAGAAGGCGCTGATAACGCTGTATATTGTACCTACGGACATACCAATCATCATTGGAATTGATAAGTGAGCAATTGCTTTTGTGATTGGCGCTTTTTCTAGATAGTATTGATTCGTTCCTGTTTGTTCCATTTTTAATTACCTCCGAAAGAGTAAATATTTGACTTCTAATAATTAGAATTCTAAGTATAATGATATAGGAGACTGCTATAAGACAGACCCTAGTATAAATGATTACAGATTTTGATTTACCTTTATCAATAATGACATCAAAGTATTCTTTTCTTCTTCAGTTAATTTTGAGGTAATACTCTTTTCTACTTCAGCAAAGGCCTTGTTAAAATCCTCTATTAAAGCTATTCCCTTAGGAAGTACGTATATATTTTTCTGTCTTTCATTATCACTAGAAATTCTTCGTTCAATGTAGCCCTTTTTCTCTAAGCCTTGGAGCATACTTGTAATACTTGCTCCTTTTCTTTGAAAAACCTCTGCTAGGTCTTTTTGAATGATTCCGCTGTCTTGATGCTCGTAAATATACCCAATCATTCGGCCTTGCTGTGAATTAAGTCCAAGGGCATTAATATTTTGATCAGCCAATGATTTTACTTTTTCTCCAATGCTTCTTATAAGATCGGAATAGGGATTATCTAAAAAACTGTTTGAATTGCTCATTATATACCTCACGTAACGTCTTGATTAGAATTCTAATTATATTGATTATAATAGTTAGAATTCTAATTGTCAATGGATACTTTGCTAAATATGAGGCTATCCACACAGAATTGAAGTTGTTCTTGAAGAAAAAAAGATTTATAATACTTCTAAGCAAATAGAAAAGCGGGGGATATTATGGCAGAGCATCTTAAAATAATGACTTTAAACCTACATACTTATCAGGAACTGAACTCAGAGAATTTTAGAAGCCTTGATGATTTCTTCGAGGCATATGCAAATGTAAATGAAATTATAGCAGATACAATAAAGGAAAAAGACCTAGATATAATATTTTTGCAGGAAGCTGCCCAGCATAAAGACATGCCTGTAGTTATGGGCAACGGAAATACAAATATAAAAAAATACAATGTAATTTTAGAACTTCAAAAGTTATTAAAGGAAAAATATAAATTAGGTTATAATTTTATTTGGGACTGGTCTCACTATGGATGGGATGTATGGGAAGAAGGAATAGGTATTTTAACAAGATTTGATATTAAAAAAATGCAGTCTTGTTATGTTTCAAGCAAAACAGATAAGAATGATATTTTCTCACGAAAGGTAGTAAAAGGAGTGCTTTCACTGCCTAAAAAAGATTTGGATGTTTATTCAGCTCATTTGAATTGGTGGGAAAAAGGCTTTAAGGAAGATATTGATAATCTCTTTAAATGGATTGAAGAAAGCGATGCCAGCAGTAATTTTGTTTTAGCTGGTGATTTTAATAACGCGGCAGGGGGCACAGGTTATAATTATCTTATGACTAAAACCATAAATGGTCAAAAGATTATTGATGTTGATTTTAAAGCAAGTTCGGATAATTTCAACAGGGCAACCATAAGAGGGGATGCTTTTAATTCTACTCAAAGAATTGATTATATAATTACAAGCGATAAGAAAGATACTAAAGTTATAAAATCGGAGTGTATTTTTGCCACTGACGAAGACAGAGTATCAGATCATATGGGGATAATAGCTGAAATAGAAATTTAATTGAATTAAAAGGTAAGCCGGCGGTAAAAACCGCTGGCTTTTATAATGATTTTATAAAGGAGGTCAGTTTATTTTTAAACTCCTCAGGTTTTTCAACATGAGGGCCGTGGCCTGCATCTTCAAATATATACTCTTCGTAGCTGCCACCATTTTCTTTGTACTTTTCAAGCACATATCTGGTCTGTGAAACCATAGGATGAGCAGGGAATACTTCATCTCCTGGCCAGCCCGGTACATACCCGAGTTTTCCAAGATAGCCTATATCAAGCATACAGGTATCTGATACTATTGAATCTTTTGCACCTCTAAACCAAAGAATTGGTGGCTTAGGTGATATGTCAGAAAGTCCAGAAAGATTTACATACTTAGGAGACATTGCATTTGCAATGCCTTTTGTTCCGGGAGCTGTAAAAGGCCAAATGGAACAGGGCGCAAAATCTCCCGGATAAAAATCCTCCCCAATCCCCATTTGGAGCATGCTGTCTACGAAGATTTCTTCCCACTCTGAATTTATCTTATATTCCGGAGCAAAGTAAGATTTTAAAACTGCAGCAGCAGAAAAAGAATTTGATTCATCTTTTACCTTGTTCTTTAAAGCTTCTACAAAGGCAGGGTTTACAGAGCCTGCACCGGTACCTGAAAAATACTCATTATTTGGTGTTCCTTTCTCGTCTTTGCTGCCGCTGTAGCCGAAGGGAGAAAGTGGATTTACAAGGATCATTGAAGCAATTTCCCCTGGATAGTCTATGGCATACTGAATTACAACACCGCCGCCCATGGACCAACCTAAAAGGTGAGGTTTTTTGTTTATGTTAAGTGCCTTCAAAAACGATCTGATATCTTCGCTCCATACTTTCAATCCTTGGGCCGCATCAATTGGCAGTTTCTCAGAAAGACCATATCCTCTTAAATCAGGTGCCAGAACATAAAAATCATCACACAGATCTTCTATTGTCTGAAGATAAAACAGATTTGATGAGGTATTTCCATGAATAAGAACCAATAGCTCTTTTGAAGGATCTCCTTTTTCAAAATATGATATATTAAGTCTGTCAGTTTTAATCTCTTTTCTTTTAATTTCTGGTATCATTTTTCTCCCATTCCCTTTCATAAAGTAATCATAATTTTAAATTTATGAGCATAATATGAAACATGATGCACATCTCATATTATCATTATATAACCTTCCTTCTAAACTTTCAATGCTAATTTTACAAAATTATAAATATTCAGAAAAGTATATTGACATAAATAAAAAACTTAATTATGATATAAACATGAAACATGTATCACATTTCATGTGAGTAATTAAAATATTAAGTTTTCACTAATGTGTTTTTACAAATAAGTGAAAACGATAACAAAAAATCAAATTAACAGGGGGTTTATTAAAATGAGATTGCAAAATAAAGTTGCTGTAGTAACAGGTGGAGCCAAGGGTTTGGGCCAGGCAATGGCCGAGCTTTTTGCAAAGGAAGGAGCAAAAGTTATTGCTGTTGATATGGTGGAACTTTCATACGAAAATGAAAATATTGAGGGCTATAAGTTAAACGTATCAGATTCAGCAGCTTGCAGAGAATTCTTTGATTATGCGGTTAGTAAGTACGGGAAAATTGATGTGCTTATTAATAATGCAGGTATAACAAAAGACGCAATGACCAGAAAAATGACGGATGAGCAATGGGAAGCTGTAATTAACGTAAATCTTAAGGGTGTGTTTAATCTGACAAGATATTTTGGCCCGCACATGCAGACTAATAAGAGTGGCTCAATAATAAATATTTCCTCAATCGTTGGTGAATACGGAAATATAGGTCAGGCAAATTATGCTGCATCAAAAGCAGGTGTTATAGGAATGACTAAAACCTGGGCAAAGGAGTTTGCAATGAAGGGGGGAAATGTAAGAGTTAATGCAATAGCACCAGGCTATATTATGACAGACATTTTAAAAACAGTGCCACAGGAGCTTTTGGATGGCTTTGCAAAACAAACTATGATCGGAAGATTGGGAGAACCTCATGAAATAGCCAATGCTGCTTTATTCCTTGCCTCAGAGGAAGCTTCTTACGTAACAGGACATACTTTAAGCGTAAATGGAGGCATGAGGTTATAAATGACAGCAAATGTTGGAATCGTAGGTACAGGCATATATATTCCGGAGAAATTCATAACTGCATTTGAGATTGCTGAGGCTACAAAAGGAGTTTGGTCTGAAGAGGCAGTTATAAATAAGCTAGGAATAAGAAAAAAGCCGGTACCAGGAAAAGATGATGGTACTCAGGAAATGGGGGCGAAGGCAGCATTAGACTGCTTAAAGAATACTGGAATTGACCCTAAGGAAATTGATGTTTTAATAAGTATTGGAGAGGAGTGGAAGGAGTATCCTTTAACCACCTCTTCACTATATATAATTGGCAGAATCGGTGCTGAAAATGCTTGGGGAATCGATGTCCAAAACAGGTGCTGCACTACAGTTTCAGCTATAAAAATGGCTAAAGATATGCTTGTAGCTGATGATACTATAAACACAATTATGATAGCCGGCGGCTACAGAAATGGAGACTTTGTGGATTATACCGACAAGAACATGTCCATGATGTATAACCTCGCTGCAGGGGGTGGAGCCATAATTTTAAAGAAAAATTATAATAAAAATTTTGTGCTTGGATCACATATCATAGGAGATGGAACTTTAGCAAGAGCAGCAGGTGTGGAGATAGGCGGTATATGCAATCCTATAAATAGCAGCAATCTTAATGAAGCTTATAAATCCTTAAGACTTATGGATCCAATTGGCATGAAAAACAGACTTAATGTAGTTTCCATGCCAAATTGGTATAAGTGCATAGACAAAGCATTTGAAAAGTCCCAAATAGACAAAAGCCAGCTTGACTATTTGGCAATTCTTCACATGAAACGTTCAGCTCATATGGATATGCTTAAAGAGCTTAATTTAAAAGAGGAACAGTCAATTTATCTTGAAGAGTATGGTCATGTTGGGCAGGTGGATCAAATACTGTCGCTGCATCTTGCATTAATGCAGGGGAAAGTAAAGGATGGTTCAGTTATATCCATGATTGCAGCGGGCATTGGCTATGTATGGGCAGCAAACGTAATAAAATGGGGGGGAATGTAGTGGCAACTTTTATACAGGTTATATTTAGAAGCCTTGAAACAGGAAGTATTTATGCTCTTGCGGCCTTAGGCATAATCATAATTTTTCGTACTTCTCTCGTAGTTAATTTCTCTCAGGGCGTAATGGGAATGTTCAGCACCTTTGTTGTTACAAGTCTTTTAACAAAGAATGGACTTCCGCTTTGGCTTGCAGCTATAGGTGGAATCATAAGCGCAATTATAATGGGGGTACTAATTGACTTTTTAATTATAAGGCACACAAAAAAAGTTTCACCAGATGCAAAGCAGATTATAACTTTAGGATTGATGATGATTATCCTTGGAGTTACTCCTTTGTTCTTTGGTGTGGACCCGTTAAGACTTACCAAGCTTATAAACAGTGGAGATGTGAAGATTCTCGGAGCATCAATTTCCTTTAATGGTTTATTTAATATAATTTTTGGACTTTTAATTATGGGGCTCCTTTTTTATATCCTTCAGAAAACAAAATGGGGATTAGCAGTAAGAACTACAGCCTCCAATGAGAATACCGCAAAGCTTATGGGCGTCCCTACAAAAACTGTAACTATGGGAGCCTGGGCTGTTGCAGCAGTGCTTGGAGCTCTATCGGGAATTATGGTTGCACCTATGACCTCGGTTACTTTAAATCTTATGGACGAGGTTATGACAAATGCGCTTATAGCTTGCGTTTTAGGAGGTTTTCAAACCTTTTACGGTGCAGTGCTCGGGGCGTACATCATAGGAGTAAGCAGAAATCTTTTATTATATTACTTCTCATCAGTATGGGGAGGACAAATATTATATATTTTAATTCTTGTGTTCCTGGTTTTTAGGCCTCATGGACTAGTTGGCAAGAAAATAGTAAAGAAAGTGTAGGTAGAAAAATGAAAATTAAAAGAAATATATTTAAAAACCCGCATTTTCAATTTATATTGTTTGGTGCTTTACTGGCTGTTATTCCTTCCTTGGCTGAAATGGGACTTATCAAAACAAGCCACGTTACAATTATAGGGGGAACCTTGATTTATGCAATTGCTGCCTTAGGCTTAAATGTGCTTTTAGGCTACTCAGGGCTTATAACATTAGGAACAGCAGGCTTTATGGGTCTCTCTGCATATATTTCAGCTTATGCAACTGTTAACTTGAAGCTTCCCTTTGAGGCAGCGCTTATATTGGCAATTTTAATTCCGGCTCTGCTTGGTCTTTTGGTGGGTCTGGTTTCTTTAAAGATTGAAGGAATATATCTTGCCATTGCAACCTTATGTGTTTCTGAAATACTAAGAAAAACCTTTGAGGAATTTGATGTTTTTACCAACGGCTTCAGCGGCAAACAGGCAGGCTTTCCGGTGCTTCTTGGACTTTTTAAACTAAACAGAACAACTACCTATTATCTTATAGTTTTGGTTTTAATAGTAATAATGCTTTTAACCTATAACATGATAAACGGACAGCTTGGAAGAGCATTAAATGCCATGAGAGGGAGCGAAGCAGCTTCACAGGCTATGGGTGTAAACATTTTGAAATACAGGCTTGTTGCTTTTGCAATAGCTACAATTTATGCAAGCGTGGCAGGAGTTTTATACGTACATTTTGTAAGGTATGCTTACCCTGCAACCTGGTCGCTTAAGCTTTCCCTTGACTTTCTTGCAATGATAGTAATTGGAGGCTTAAGGTCAATTTACGGAACAGTGCTTGGTGCTTTCATAGTTTTTGCGGTTCCGGACTTGTTTTTAAAGCAAATACCTTATGTTAGTCAAATGTCCTATGTATTAAATGGAATTCTTATAATAGTAGTCATATTGTTTTATCCAAACGGTGCTGTGGGCATAGGTTACGATATTAAGTCGTGGATACAGAAATTAAGGAAGAGAGGGCGGAAAGATGAGTCAAAAGAAAGTATTGACCAAAGAACCGGTATTGAAGGTTGAGAATTTAAGCATAGCCTTTGGCGGATTGAAAGCCGTTGACAATCTGTCCTTCGATATTAGGGAAAATGAAATCTTTGGACTTATTGGGCCTAACGGAGCAGGAAAAACTACTGTTTTTAACTGTATTACTCAATTTTATAAACCTAATTCAGGAAATATATTTTTTAAAGATAGAAACGGTAAGTTTCAAGATCTTCTAAAACATGAGGTTCATCAAATCATAAAATTTGGTCTCGTTAGAACCTTTCAAAATGTGGAGCTTATAAGAGAGCTTACAATACTTGAAAATGTTCTTGTAGGAGCTCATATTGACTTTAAGGCAACAATATTTGAGCAGGCGCTTAAGCTTCCCAGAGCAAAAAAAGAAGAAAAGAATTTAAGGAATGAAGCGTTAGCTATACTTAAGGCTTTAGGCATAGAAGACAGAAAGGATATGCCTGCAGGGGGCCAGCCCTATGGAATCTTAAAAAAAGTAGAGCTTGCAAGAACCTTAATGTGCAGACCAAAGCTTATTATACTTGATGAGCCTGCAGCAGGTCTTAATGATACAGAAACTATAAATCTTGCAAAGACAATAAGACATATTAGAGATGAATTTAACTGTTCCATACTTTTAGTTGAACACGATATGAGACTTGTTATGGATGTATGCGATAGAATATGTGCTATTTCCTTTGGAAAGTTCCTAGCCTCCGGAACAGCAAAGGAAATTCAAGTTAATAAAGATGTTCAGGCAGCATATTTAGGAACTGATGGAGATGAGTAGTATGAGTGAAAAAACGGCATTATCTATTATAGGACTTAAGGTTAAATACGGAGCCATTGAAGCTTTAAAGGGTATAGATATAGAGGTTAAGGAAGGTGAAGTGGTGGCTCTTCTAGGAGCAAACGGAGCGGGCAAGACTACAACTCTCAGAAAAATATCAGGACTTGCTGAAGCTTCTGAGGGTTCAATTCAGTTTTATGGAAAAGAAATTACTTCCATGGAGCCGGAGAAGATAGCTAAGCTTGGCATAGCTCAGTGTCCTGAGGGAAGACAGATATTCAGAGACTTAACGGTAGAGGAAAATCTTAAAATAGGAGCCTTTACTATAAATGATTCAAAGCAGATTGAAAATAACTTTGAAAGAGTTTATAAGTATTTTCCTGTGCTTAAAGAGAGAAAAAATCAGATAGCCTCTACTTTATCAGGTGGAGAGCAGCAGATGCTTGCCATAGCAAGAGCACTAATGAGCAGTCCTAAAATTCTTCTTTTAGATGAGCCTTCCCTTGGACTGGCACCGCTCATTGTTCAGGACATAATGAACATAGTCAAGGAAATAAAAAAAGAAGGTACAACAGTTATTATTGTAGAGCAGAATGCTGCTCAAACCTTAAAGGTTGCAGATTATGCTTATGTTCTTGAATTAGGTACTATTAGCACCCACGGAAAGGCAGAAGAACTAAGAAATGATCCAAAGCTTATAGAAGCTTATCTTGGATCGCATTAATAAAAAAATATTATAGGGGGAAAGTTTTCATGAAAAAAGTATTATCTGTTTTAACAGCACTTGCTCTTATGGGGTCACTAACAGGCTGCAACAAGGCATCAAGCGAAAAGCAGGCTCAAGGGGTTACTGATACAGAGATAGTTATCGCTAACAGTGCTGCTACTTCCGGAGCTTATGCTCCCGTTGGAGGACCTTTTAATGCTGGTCTTGAAGCCTACGTAAAGATGATTAACGACGGCGGCGGAGTAAATGGACGTAAAATTGTGTTTAAGCATCAGGATGATGAGTTTGACCCGGTTAAAGGAAAGGCTATGCTTACAAAGTTTATTGAAGATGATAAGGTTTTTGCTATAGTTGGTCATTTTGGAACTCCTGTAGTTGGGGCAACTCTTCAGGATTTAAAGGATTCAGGAATACCTGCTGTTTATTTTGCTACAGGTATCGGACAGCTTTATAATGATAAGGCAGAGGGCAAAGATAGAGGAATATTCCCAGTACAGCCAATATATAAGACAGAGGGTCAGATAATGGCAGCTCGTGCCGTTGGTGATTTTAAAGCAAAGAAGATAGGTGTTATTTATACTAATGACGATGCAGGAAAAGACCTTCTTTGGGGCATACAAAAGAAGGCTGAGGAGCTTAAGGTTGAAGTAAAAGCCGAGCAGGTTGCTGCAGGAGCTACAGACGTTTCTTCAGCAGTTACAACTATAAAGAATGCTAATGTTGATTTTGTATGCGTGGCTGCAATTCAAGCTACCTTCCCTACAATTGTAAAAGAGCTTGCAGCTCAGGGAGTTAATAAGGATTGTATAACAACTTATGTTAATGTTTCTCCAGTTATAGCTAAGGGCGTTGTTAATGAAATAAAGGGAAAATTCAATGTATACGGTAACGGCTGGGTATCCTTTGAAGGCGATAGAGCGAAGGCTTTAGCTGATTTTCAAAAGTTCTGTCCTCAGTATAAGGACAATGTTTATGCAATGACAGGCTGGATAGCAGCACACTTCTTTACTGAAGGCTTAAAGAGAGTCGACGGAACAATAACCTGGAAAAAGTATATGGATGCTATGGAAAAGTCTCCAATAAAGAATCCATTTGGCGGAGAAATTAACTTTGCAAACGGCTTAAGAGCAGGTACTCAAGAAATGAATCTATCAAAGGTAAGCCATACAGATTTAAATGGAGTATGGGAACCTGTTAAACCTCTACAATCCATGAATTCAATATTAGGAAAATAATCACAATATTTCAATTTATAAAATAATTTGTTATATTAGAAGAAAGAGGCAGATGTTGTAAAACACCTTGACTTAGCGAGTTATTTGAATTTGTAGAAACATTTGAGCAAGAAGCAATAAGACTTTAATTAAAAAATTTATAAAGC
>KE993508.1:463139-493935 GCA_000466585.1 Clostridiales bacterium oral taxon 876 str. F0540 | reverse complement strand
ATTTTTTAATTATTAGTCTTATCTGCGAAGCGAATGTTTCCTAGAATTCAAATAACTCGCGGAAGATTAAAGGTGTTTTACAACATCCAGCTGCCTGTTCTTCTTACTAAAAGGGGGAAAATTATGAGTTATAAAGATAAGCTAATATCAGTAGAGGTAGCTTTAAACTTGGTTAAATCCAACGACATGATTGTTACAGGGCTTGGTTCTGCTGAGGCACAGCTTTTTATGAATAAGCTTCATACTATTGCTCATAAAGTTGAAAATGTAACAGTTACTAACTGCCTTCCAATGTCAAGCGGTGAGTTTTTAAAGGCAGAATACAGAAAGTCCTTTAATGTTGACGGCTGGTTTTATTCACCAGTACTTAGAAAGGCTCATTTGAACGGAAATATTTCTTTTATTCCAAATCATCTTCACTTAGCCGGTATAAAAAGATTAAATCACGTAAAGCCCAATATATATGTAGGAAGTGCCTCCATGCCAGATAAGCATGGCTATATATCTCTTTCCTTAAGCAACACATATGAAAGAAGAATGATTGAGGAAGCAGATATTGTTATACTTGAAATTAATAAGAATTATCCAAGAACCTTTGGCGATGTGGAAATTCATTATAAAGATATAGATTATCTTGTTGAAGCAGATTATGAGGTTCCTGTACTTCCTGATACAGTTCCTACTGAGAAGGATATGATTATAGGCAAGTTTATTGCAGAAAACATAAAGGATGGTGACTGCATTCAACTTGGAATAGGAGGTATACCTAACGCTGTTGCTGCTTCTCTTAAGGACAAAAAAGACCTTGGCATTCATACAGAAATGATGACTTCAGGAATGGTAGAGCTTGTGAAGCTTGGTGTAATAACCGGAAGGAAAAAAACTCTTCATAAAGGTAAGATAGTTTGTACCTTTGCTCTGGGAAACAAGGAGCTTTATGAGTTTTTAGATGATAATCCGTCAGTGCTTGTTATGGACGGGAATTATGTAAATGATCCTTATGTTATAGCTGAAAATGATAATATGGTATCAATAAATACCACAATAGAAATAGATTTAACTGGACAGTGTTGTTCCGAGTCAATAGGACCTACCCAGTTCAGCGGTACAGGAGGACAGGCAGATACTGCGATCGGAGCTCAAAAGGCTAAGAATGGTCGCTCTTTTATAGCACTTTATTCTACAGCTATGGTTAAGAATAAGGCAACAGGTGAGAAAGAAGAAATATCAAAAATTGTTCCTATGCTTAAACAGGGGGCTGTAGTAAGTCTTTCAAGAAATGATGTGGACTTTGTTGTAACAGAATATGGTGTTGCAGCCTTAAGAGGTACTAATATAAAGGAAAGAGTAGAAAGACTTATTGCAATTGCTCATCCTAAATTTAGAGAAGAACTTAGAAGAGAGGCCCATGAAATTGGCTTGATTTATGATAAATAGACATTGAGGAATGGGGGAATAAAAATGTCTTATTTTGAATTTATGGAAAAACAGATTTATTATGAAACTTACGGTCAGGGAAAACCTATTGTATTATTAAATGGAATTATGATGTCCACCTTGAGCTGGAAGCCATTTATAGAGGTTTTTTCTAAAGAAAATCGACTTATACTTTTAGACTTTCTTGATCAAGGAAGATCAGGTAAGATGGATACAGCTTATACTCAGGATATTCAGGTTGAAGCTTTAAAGGCGCTGCTTGATAAACTTCAGCTTAATAAAGCAAACTTAGTAGGTATATCCTATGGTGGAGAAGTGGCTTTAGAGTTTGCAGTAAAGTATGAAGAGTATGTTGATAGAATGGTGCTCTTTAATACCACAGCAAAAACCTCACCTTGGCTTAAGGATATAGGTGTTGCTTGGAACAGAAGTGTAAATGATCCGCTTGATTATTACTGCACTACCATACCAGTAATATACTCGCCAAAGTTTTATAATGATAAAACTGACTGGATGGACAACAGAAAGGCTCTGCTTACTGAAAAAGTATTTAATCAAAAACCTTTCATGGAGGCTATGATAAGACTTACAGAAAGTGCTGACAATCATGATGTAACTGCAAAGCTGCCTTATATAAAAATACCAACACTTATAGTAAGCTGCGAAAATGATTATATTACACCTATGCCTGAGCAAAGAATAATGCATGAGCTTATAAAGACTTCAGAGCTTGTAGTGCTCCCGGGTACGGGGCATGCTTCAATGTATGAAAAGCCTCTATTGTTTTCAAGTCTTGTGCTTGGTTTCACTAATTGTCAATCTATTGAATTTATTGTATAATTATGGTATGATTGGTTGGTAAATAATCAAAGGATAGTAATAGGCGGTCGTTAGTTGTACAGTGCTTATAGTGAAAGGAAGAACCGGCATGGAAGATATAGTAAATATACCTAAAACCCAAAGGGGCCAGGCAACTCTTGAAAAAATATGCAGTGCGGCAGAAGCTCTTTTTTATGAAAAGGGCTATCATTCTACTTCAATAGTTGATATAACCAATTTGGCAGATATAGCGCTAGGAACCTTTTATATTTATTTTAAAGATAAATATTATTTATATAAATATCTTCTTTTAAGGTATAGCCATCAGATACGTATGGCAATAAGCGCTGAAACTAAAAATTTAAAGACAAGAAGAGAGGCTGAAAGAGTAGGTCTCAGAACTTTTCTTAAGTACATCAGAGAAAACAAGCATGCTTACAATATAATCTGGGAATCACTTTATATAGACAAGAACCTTTTCAGAGACTATTATGACAACTTTGCTGATAGGTATTCACAAGGTATCATAAAGGCTCAAAAAGATGGTGAGGTTATAGATTCAGATCCAATGGTGATAAGTTATTTCCTTATGGGAGTTTCAAATTTTATCGGTTTAAAATATGTAATGTTTGATGAAGAAAATGAGAATTTTGATCATGTTGTTGATGAGGTAATGGAGATACTTGATAAAGGTTTATTTAATAAGTAAATAATAATTTTTAAGAAGATATCTTCTTTTCGTGATAACTTCTTAAGTAGGTGCTAAACTTTTCTAAGATTAGCACTTTTTTGTTTGTCGAGAAAAAATTTGTTGAAATTAGAAGGTTATTACTAAAATTTATAGAATATTAATAAAGTGTGTTGTTTATGGACATGCAATAATAAGTGAATGGGAGTATTATGGATGAGATTAAGAAGTAAAATAACAGCCGTATTAGTGTGCACAGCTTTAGTAATATCTACAGGGACAACTGTATTTGCTGATCCAACAGCAGATTCTCTCAATCAGCAAAAACAGCAGCTTGAGGGTCAAAAGAATCAGTACAATCAAAATATGCAGCAGAGTCAATTAAATGCAGAAAGTGCTAAAAAGGATATTAATAATCTTAACTCACAAATTCAGATGCTGGATTCTAAGATAGAAGATCTTAATAGAAATATAAAGGATACAAGCACAAAGATAGCTCAAAAGGAAAAGGATATTATAATATCTCAAAAAAACTTAGCGGATGCCGAAGATGATATAAAAAACGAGCAAGAGCTTTTTAATAAAAGAATGAGAGCTATGTACATAGCCGGAAACGATCAATACATAAGTATACTATTATCATCTAAGAGTTTTAATGAATTTATCAGTAACGCTCAAGCAGTTGTTTCAATAATCAATTTTGATAAAAAAGTTACTAAAGATTTAGCTGATAAAAAGGAAAATATTAAAAGAGCCAAGGATGTTTTGGAAAATGACAGAAATCAATTGGTTGTTTTTAAACAGAACAATGAAGCCAAATTAGCTCAGGTTAAAAGCGATGCTCAGGAGCAGCAGCAATTAATTGCAGAGGCAAAACGTAGACAAGCATATTATATGAGTCAGATAAGCGATTATAAAAATAAAATTGCAGCATCTGAAAAACAGGTTCAAGATACAGTAAAACAGCTGCAGGCTCTGGCACTAGCACAGACGAAAAATAATCAGCAGACAAATCGAGGAAATACAACGACACCTGCAGCTCCGGCTTCAGCAAATGCTGTAGTAGCATATGCCTATAAGTTTTTGGGGTGTCCATATGTTTGGGGAGCTGAAGGAGAGGTATTTACACAAGCGGATATAAATATGTACAAAAACACTTCACATGACTTAACCGGTATGGAAAAGCTCTTAGGAAGGCAGGCTTTTGACTGCTCCGGACTTATGCAGTATGTATATGCGCATTTTGGGATACATTTAACAAGAACTACTTTTACACAGATTCATGAAGGAACCGCAGTAGATAGAAAGAACTTACAGCCGGGAGATTTAATTTTCTTTGGAACTTACAGCAATCCTCACCATGTTGGAATGTATGTAGGTAATAACTGCTATATCGAAGCGCCATACAGCGGAGAAGTTGTAAGAATTTCATCGCTAGATGATACAGATGAGTATTTATGCGCTAGAAGAGTAATGAATTAGAAGGGGATGCTGAAAAACAGCTTAAACTTGTTGCGTGTTATTTGAATTCTAGGAAGCTTTCGCTTCGCAGATAAGACTAATAATTTGAAAATTTATAAATCCTAAATCCTATAAACTCGCTTTGCTCAGACAATATAGGATTCTTAACGGCTTTATAAATTTTTAATTTAAAGTCTTATTGCTGCTTGCTCAAATGCTTCTACGTTTTCAAATAACACGCTGGGTCTAAGCTGTTTTTCGGCATCCCTTTTTATAATTCTGATAAACTAAGCTTTTCACTTTTTTTAAGACCTTTATAAACTAAATCATAAGATAAGTCTATAAGAAATAATATTTTATCCTCAGGTACAGTTCCATCAACAGCTATGGTATTCCAATGAGTTTTATTCATATGGTAGCCTGGCTTAATAGAGCTGTATTCTCTCCTTAAATCTATAGACATAAGAGGATCACATTTTAAATTAATCTCCAGATTAGGCTTTTTTATATTAGTTAAAGCAAACATCTTAGAGCCTACCTTAAGAACTAAGGTTTCATCATCAAAGGGAAATGTTTCAGCTACGCCCTTTTTACTTAAACAATAATTTCTAAATTTTTGTAAATCCATATATAAACCCCACTTTAAATATGATATTAACGCACTTCAGCATGCCTGAAACAGCTTGTTAAATGATCATTAATAATACCTGTAGCTTGAAGATGTGCATACATTATAGTGCTGCCTAAAAACTTAAAGCCTCTTTTCTTTAAATCCATGCTTACTTTATCTGATAGCTCTGAAGTCGCAGGAACCTCTGAGATGTCATTCCAATGATTAATTACAGGACTATTGTCTACGAAACTCCATATGTAATTATCAAAGCTTCCGAACTCATTTTGAATTTCTAAAAAGCCTTTAGCATTATTTATTGAAGCTTCAATCTTTCTTCTGTTTCTAATAATGCCTGCATTTTGCATAAGTTCATTTACTTTGTTTTCATCATACTTAGAAATCTTAACTGCATCAAAGTTATCGTAGGCTTCTCTGTAGTTTTCTCTTTTTCTAAGTATTGTAAGCCAATTTAAGCCCGCCTGAGCTGATTCAAGCACTAAAAATTCAAAATGCTTTTGTTCATCGTGAACAGGAACACCCCATTCTTCATCGTGATATTTTACATACAATTCATCTGCTTTGCACCAGGGACATCTATTCAATTCCAACACCTCTTTTTTCACTTGTATATTATTCTTATAATATCATACTTCTAATACTTAATGAAATGGTTTTAATTTTAGCATATTTTACGGTACTTAGCTGTAAGGAGTAAGCAGCACTATACAAAAAATAAAAATGTGTAGTAATATTAATATATTAAAATATGGGTATTATGGAGGCATGAATATGAACAAAATCATAGGACTTTTAGCCCATGTAGATGCAGGAAAAACTACTTTTGCTGAGGCACTTCTTTATCATACAAACAGCATAAGACAAAGGGGAAGGATTGATTATAAAAATGCTTTTTTAGACAGCCATGATATAGAGAAGCAAAGAGGCATAACTATATTTGCGGATCAGGCGGTTATGTCTTATAAGGATGCGAACTACTATTTAATTGATACCCCGGGCCATGTGGATTTTTCTTCAGAGATGGAAAGAGCACTTCAGGTTATGGACTATGCAGTTATTATTGTAAGTGCTATTGAAGGAGTGGAGGCACATACGGAAACAGTATGGAATCTTCTTAGAAAATACAAGATCCCTTCTTTTTTCTTTATAAATAAGATAGACAGAATAGGTGCGGATGCTAATGCTGTAATCAAGAATATTAAATTAAATTTGACAGACAATATCTGTGATATAACAGAAGAACTTGTAAATGATTCAATAAGCAATGGGCTTATAGAATTTATTGCTGAAAGAGATGAAGTACTTTTAGAAAAATATATGGAAGGAAGTATTGATACTGATTTATGGATTTCATCCATGAAAGTTATGATAAAGGAATGCAGAATTTTTCCATGCTTAAGCGGATCTGCTCTGCAAGATATTGGAATAGAAAACTTCTTAGAAAAACTAAATAAATTGACCTTTGCAGATTATGATTTAGATAAACCTTTTGCAGGGAGGGTTTATAAAATAAGACACGACATAAGCGGAGCAAGAGTTACCTTTATTAAAGCTCTAAGCGGAAGTTTAAAGGTTAGAGATGAAATATCCTATGGTGATGATGTTCATGAAAAAATAACTCAGATAAGAATATATAACAGCAGTAAATTCAAAGCAGTAGAAGAAGCTCGCGCAGGGGAGCTTTTTGCTGTAACAGGGCTTTCAGCAGCAGAAGCAGGAGACAGTATTGGAGCTTTAAGCGAAAAAACTATCTTTGAATTGGTGCCTGCGCTTAAATCAAAGGTTGTATTTGACAAAGCGCTAAACCCCAAGGAAGTATTAAGGTGTTTTAAGATACTGGATTCTGAAGACCCGGCACTTAAAGTAACTTGGGAGGAGGCCTTGCAGGAAATTCATATCAGCGTAATGGGGGTAGTACAGCTGGAGGTTTTAGAGCAGATTGTTAAGGAAAGATTTAATTTAGATGCAAGCTTTGGAACACCGGAAATAATATATAAGGAAACAATTACTTCGCAGGCTATAGGCTATGGACATTTTGAGCCTCTAAAGCACTATGCTGAAGTACATTTAAAAGTTGAACCAAATACAAGAGGAAAGGGAGTTACCTATGAAAGCAGCTGCCATACTGATAATCTTTCTGTTGGAGTTCAAAATGTAATTGGAAGATATATTCTTGAAAGGGAGCACCATGGAATCCTTACAGGCTCGGCTCTTACCGATGTAAAAATAAAACTTCTGACAGGTGCTGATCATATTAAGCATACCGAAGGCGGAGATTTCAGAGAGGCCGCCTATAGAGCTTTAAGACAGGGGTTGGAAAAAGTAAACAATATACTTTTAGAACCCTATTATGATTTTAAAATTAAAGTTGATCTTGAGCATATGGGAAGAGTTTTGTCAGATATTCAGGGCGCTTATGGAAGCTTTGAACCGCCTAAGATAATGGAAAACAAAGCAATTATAACTGGAAAGGTTCCTGTAGTTAATTTTATGAACTACAGCACGGAATTAGCTTCTTTTACACAGGGCAGGGGAATAATCAGCGTTGTTTTTGGAGGTTATCATCGCTGTCATAATGAGGAAGAGGTTATTAAAAGAAAAGGTTATAATAAAAACGCTGACATTGAATATACTTCATCTTCAATTTTCTGCTCAAAGGGGCAGGCTTACATAGTAAGCTGGGATGAGGCAGAGAGTAAAATGCATCTTTTAAAATAAAGGAGAGACAGATATATGGACATAATAAACGTTAAAGGAAATACCTTTTGTATAGATACAGGAATGAGTTATATTCCTTTTTATAAGCTTAATGAGAAAGAAATTATTATGCTTGATACTGGCTGGAAAAAGGGAGAACGTGAAGGCATTGAAGAAGTGCTTGAAAAAAATAATTTTAAAGTAGCGGCAATTTTAAACAGCCATGCTCATATAGATCACATTGGAAATAATACATATTTAAAAGAAAAATACAACTGCATTATTTCCATGTCGGCATATGAAGCTCACATTTGCAGTTCTGCAGTTAATCTTAAGCTTTATTATCAAAGTCAGACATTAAAGGATGTAAAAGAACACTATGGTCATATGGTTTGCAAAACAGATATTCTTATAGAAGAGGATCAGGAAAGCATAGCACTATGCGGAGCTGATTTTAAAATAATACATACCCCGGGACACAGTCCAGCACATATATGTATCATAACTCCTGATGATGCAGCTTATTTAGGAGATTGTCTTATAAGTTACGAGGTAATGGAAGGTGCAAAAATGCCCTATGCTTATATCTTAAGTGAAGATATGAAAAGCAAGGCAAAGCTTTATGATTTGAACTGCAGCAAATATGTGGTTGCGCATAAAGGAATATATGATAATATTAAAAAACTTATAGACGATAACATGGACTTTTATGAAAGCAGGGCAATGCGCATATATGAAGTAATAGATGGATCAATGACAATGGAAGATATCATGAAAGTTGTTATTAAAAGCTTTAATATACGAGTGACAAACCCATATAGATATGCTTTTATACAAAGAATGCTTACATCATATGTGGAATATTTATATGAGATAGAAAAGCTGAAGCTTATTATGGATAATGGGTTTCTTAAGTATACAAAATAAGGGTAATATAAAGGGATGCTGATTTTATCAGCATCCCTTTATATTATTTACATAATTTTTTAAATTCATCTGCTACAAATTGTACTTGAGTTCCTACAATAACTTGTAAACTAGTTTTTCCAGGTCTTATAACACCTGCTACACCAGCAGATTTTATAACTTTTTCATTTACCACAGCCTGGTCTTTGATAGTTAAACGTAATCTAGTTACACAATTATCTATTGATGTTACGTTTTCTTTTCCTCCAACACCTTTAAGTATGATGGATGCCACTTCTGTATAATTATTGTTTGAAAGTTTTACATTAACTTCATCTTCTTCATCATCTTCTCTACCAGGTGTTTTTAAGTTCCAGTGTGTGATTACGAAACGGAATACTACATAGTATATAACTGCAAATACTAAACCAATTACGATTAACATAAGAGGATTCTTAGCCATCGGAGCCTTAAAGCTTAAGAACCAGTCAACGAAACCAGCACTGAAGTTAAAGCCTGCTCTAACTGGTAGAAGAGCACAAACTGCTGCTGAAATACCTGTTAATAGAGCGTGAACTACATATAATCCTGGAGCTAGGAACATGAATGCAAATTCCATTGGTTCTGTAACTCCTGTAAAGAAGGAAGATAATGCTGCTGCTAATAGTAAACCATAAACAACCTTCTTCTTTTTGTCTTTAGCAGTATGATACATAGCTAACGCACCAGCTGGAAGACCAAACATCATTACTGGGAAGAATCCAGTCATGTACATACCAGTTTGACCAAGTACTCCTTTACCTGACCAGAAGTTACCAAGGTCATTTATTCCAGCTACGTCGAACCAGAATACGGAGTTAAGTGCATGGTGAAGACCAAATGGTATTAACAATCTGTTAAAGAATGCATATATACCTGCACCGATAGCACCTGTGGATACAATTGCTTTACCAAAAGATACTAATGCGCCGTAAACAACAGGCCAAATAAAGAATAATATAAGGGCTGCTAAAATTGACATTGCTGCTGTTACTATGGCAACACTTCGTTTTCCGCTGAAGAAGCCTAAAGCATCAGGTAATTTTGTTCCTTTGAATTTGTTATAGCAGTGAGCACCTATTAAACCAGCTACGATACCAATAAATTGAGTTTGGATTTTTGAAAATGCTGGGTCTACTGCTTTAACGTCAATGTGCTTAAACATTCCTACAGCACCTGGAGCAAGTAATGTTGTAATTACAAGCCAAGAAACAAGTCCTGCAAGTCCTGCAGTACCGTCATTATCATCAGACATTCCTACAGCTACACCAATTGCAAACAAGATAGCCATGTTGTCAATTAAAGAACCGCCTGCTTTTAAAAGGAAAGCTGATACAACACTGTTTGCACCCCATCCAGTAGGGTCTATCCAGTAACCAATACCCATCAATATACTTGCAACAGGTAAAGCCGCTACCGGAAGCATTAAAGATTTTCCTAGTCTTTGTAGATACTTCATCATAATGAAGCTCCTCCTCCTTTTATTTATTATTTTAAGATTTTCATCATTAGATATAATATGATCATAAATACAGAATATAGCATAAGGCTTGACTTATAATTCCCTAAATTGATATCTTAGGCCTTTTAGGGTAGCATAAATAGACTAAATTCAGGTAAATAAAAAAGCTGAAAAGGAAAAATTATAATCCTTTTCAGCTATTGCCCAAATTTAATCGGTTACACGCCTCAAAATAAGTTCTGTATTCATTTACATTTTTATAATATACTATTTTTCTATTATAATCAATACTTTTTTAAAAAAATTTAATAATTATCACATAATTGCTTCAAAGTATATGCTTGAAAGATAAATACTACATAAGAAAGAACGATTAACTTTAAGTTAATCGTTCCAGATATGCTTCACGGAAGGAAGATGATACCTCTAGAAGGAGGGCTAACAACAATAGCAGCTACTTTAGAATAATTGTTATATGGGTTTGGATCAAATTCGCTTGCAGAAACCCAGGAAAAGTTTTCTATTGTTCCTGCTTTGCTAGGCTTGACAGCTATAGTTACAAGTACAATTTCTGCTTTTTCAAGGGAGCCTATTTCAAAAGTTACGATACCATTATCTATAATATATGGTATAGATGGAGCATTGATGAAAACTATTTCTAATTGCTGCGGCAGTAAATCTTTTAAAATAACATTAGTTGCATCGAAAGGCCCATTGTTTGTAACTTTTAGCGTATAGGTTAGTAATTCCCCTATTTGTAGTTGTGACTTGTCACAGGTTTTAACAACCATCAAATCTGCAGATTTGTCAATGATATAAAAAGTTACAGATGCTTCTTTTATAAATCTTCCATATACATTGATTTTTGCAGTATTTGTAACTTTAACCGGAGCAATCGATGCATTTTGGTCCCGAATTTTCATGTTAACACTCCTTGAATACTTATATGGGTCTAATGAGTTATGAGAAGCATAACTCATTAGACGAATATATTAGTTAGCTGTTCCTGTAACTTCTAGTTTAAAGGTGTTAGTAGGTGCAGCACTTAAGAATGATGCTGCATTAACTTCTACATGGTTAGCATTTGGATCACCTTTTCCGGACCATGTCAATACTATACCTGCAGCCGCATCAGCAGTTAACTTAACATCAGTAACGGTAATAGCAGCTGAGAAATCATCAACTATCTTAAATACAGGTATATTTCCGCCTGTACCATTTGTAACATTAATTTCAAACTTAATAGTTTCTCCTTTAAAGAATACATCCATTGTATCTGGAACTAATTTGTTAGTTATAGATAATAAATCTGTGTCTAAAACAGTAAAATCTCTCTTTACATCTAGATTCTCAAAATAAACATCATTTTTATAAACCTTAACAATATTTTCAGCCATATATTCCATCTCCATTAAAATATATTAAAATCTTAAGCTTAACTTTAAACTTTGCCCGCAGGATTAAGCAAAAGATTTTCTAATACAAAGTATGCTGGTGGACAAGTTGTGTGACGGATTTTATACATTTCGATAAATATAATAAAAAAATTCGATACTTCCTTTCACTCTAATAAATAGATTCATTTCTATAATACATATTGAATTTACTCAAAAAACCTAGATTATTTTAAAAAAATTTTAATAGAATAAATTATATAAAAATTATATTAGATTACTATACTTAGTTTGAAATTGCTTTATATTTTAGACTTTGACTTTCTTTGACTTATGCTATATTATATAGCTGTAAGGTAAAAATATGGTTTTGGCAGTAATAAACATTTAATTAGCTCATTTTGATGGAAGTGAGAGCCTAAAGTTACTCAGTGCTCCAAACAAGATGAAAAATTAAAATTAAAGGAGGAATTTGAAAATGTTTGAAATGATACCTTTTAGAAGAAACAATTTGTCTAGAGGAGATGATTTCTTTTCACCGTTTTTAAAAAACTTCTTTGAGGATGACTTACTTACAGCGATGAGCAATATGCATGGAAACTTCAAGGTTGATTTAAAGGAAACGGATGTAAACTATCTTGTAGAAGCAGAACTTCCAGGAGTAAAAAAGGAAGCTATAACCATAGATTTTGACAACAATTATTTAGTTATAAGTGCAAAAAGAGAGGATTCCATAGAGGATAAGAAAGAAAACTACGTTAGACGCGAAAGACACTATGGGGAATTCAAACGAAGCTTTTATATTGATAATGTAGATGAAAATAATATTGATGCGTACTTTAATGATGGTGTATTAAAGATCACTCTTCCAAAGTTAAACAAAGGTAAAGAGAAAAAGAGAAAAATTGATATTCATTAAAGTTAGACTTTCAGTTAATAAAAGCGCTGCATTAAGCTGCGCTTTTATTATGTTAGCTAAATTTTAAAAAATTATGTTTTATTTAGTCAGTATTGAAAAAGGTATTTTAAATATCGACATTATAACTGCAAGTATTAAAAAAGCAGCAGCCCAAGCTAGTAAAGGATTATGATGGTGAAGTCTCAGTAAAAAGAATTGGTACGTATTGTGAACTGCAGACCAGATTATTGTCCAAGAATTAAAATATATTATAGAGCCAAGCTTAGTAAAGATAAATTCAATTCCGGTAAAGGTAAATACCCAAAAAAAGATATATGCAATTTTTTTATAAACTGTTTTTGGAAAATGAGTTAAGTATAGTAATGCAGCACAGGGGAAAATAATTACCATGGTTAATATATCTGACAGAATATGTCCAAACCATGGATCAGCATACTTCCATAGTGGAGTATCACAAAATATTACATTGTAAATCATGTCGCCTAAACCCCAAAATATTATTGTAGGATAATAGGTTCTCCAATTTTTCCAATCAGAATATTTGTAAGCTATTATAATCCAAGCTATAAAAAAAGCTATTAGCAGTGTATCTATTATATTAAATTTAGAGGCAAAATTATAGACAATTAAACACATAATCGAGAACTCCCACTTAGAAGATTATATAATTAATGTTACCACAAAAAAGATTTTTATCCGTTACTTAAGATTACAAGAAAATAATTATATAAAAATCAAATTTATTAATATCCAACTATTAAAAATTTCTATTAGACATTTTTATCTTTAGAAGTTAATATTTATATGTTAAATAAATACGAGGCTCCTTGGTCAAGCGGTCAAGACACCACCCTCTCAAGGTGGTATCAGGGGTTCGATTCCCCTAGGAGTCACCAAATTAGAAACACCAGTGTTATATATAAATCAAACACTGGTGCTTTTTTATTTTAAAGACAAATGTTAGTCACAGGTTAATGCGACTCATTATAAAAGCTAGTCACCTATAGGGTTTTCAATCAGCGTTGCAAAAATAAATTGATGAACATGTCCATCATCCATAGTAGTTGTCCCATATACGAAGTGAACATGTCTACCGTCACCTACAGGTATAGCTGGTCCGGTTACAGCTCCAACCTCATGATGGTGGTTTTCATAGAAGTCAGAATTGCCTAGGAGCCTGTGAACATGACTATTACCATAAGGGATAGCCTGACTAGTGACACCAGCAAACCTATGATTATGGGCATCTACATTTTGCTCAGCAATTCTAGTGCTTCCTTCGTATTCATGAACATGAGTTTGACAACTGTTACTTTTGTGTTTATTACAATGGTTCCACTGTCTATTTTCCTGCTGAAGGTTTTGGTAATTATAGTTTTGATCATTTTCTTGATGATTTCCAGAATAATAATAATTATCTTGGCCATTTATATAGTTGTTATTTGAATAAAACATAGCATCCCTCCTTTTATAGTGGACAAGCATGCTTGTCCTAGTACAACATATGTAAATGTAAGTAAAAGGTTACATTAAAGTGACTAACTTTGCTAAAATTATGGTTTGGAAAGGAATTTTATGACTACATAGAACAGTATGGCTAATGGAGGATGGGTCAATATTTTAAAATATATAATCATATACAATGAATAATATGTTTGATGAGATAATAAGCATGGTCTCCATCTTAACTTTAGTAAAGCTTCTTAAATGAATAAGTCTCATTCCATGTTCTTATCTTTCATCAGCAAGCACACTTTGAATTGTCGATTTTCTTTGCAGTCCTCTTCAAATGAATATTACCTACCGTACCTTCAAAGGCTAGGATTAAATTAGAATCATCACATGCTGTGTGCTAATTAATCGAAACACTTCTCTTTTCATTATTATGAAACATAACACTTTAGTTATCTGTAGTACTTTGAATGACTTCCTTTGTTTCTATTTTTTCTTTCAGAATAAATCATCAAATAATCATAAAAAAACAGTGCAAATAAAATTGTTGATATTTAATACTAATACATTATATTACGTTATAATATTATTAATAATAATAGAAAAGAGGTAAGTTGTACATGTACTATTTATATGATTATCATATCCATACAAACATTTCTCCGGATGCTGAAGATACAATTAAGGATGTTTGCTTAAGTGCAATAAAAAAGGGGATAAAAGAGATAGCTTAACGGAACATTTTGAGGCTCATAGACCAGATTGGGGAAGTAATAATTACAATCTAAACTATTATAGAGAAAAGATATCTGAGGCAAGAGAAATGTTTAAGGGAAAAATTCAAGTTAAATCAGGAATAGAACTAGGGCAGCCTTATATATGTTCTCAGGTAGTTGAAACACTTCTTGATAGCTATAGCTACGATTATGTTATTGGATCTGTACACAAACTTAACAAAGAGTTTGATATCAGCAAATTAAACTTAGGGGAAATTGCTCTTGAGGAGCTTGCAGAAAAGTATTTGGAAAGGCTAAATCTTTTAACTGAGTGGGGAAACTTTGATTGTTTAGGGCATATAGACTTAATAAAAAGACATGGAACTGAGTTCTACAATCAAAGAATTTCTCTTTGTTCTTATATGGATTCCCTACAATATGTTTTGAAAAAGGTTATACAAAAGGGTAAAGGTATTGAAATTAATACTTCTGGTCTAAGGCAAAAGCCAAAAGAAACTATGCCAGGGATTGATGTCTTAAAGTTTTACAAAAAACTTGGAGGAGAAGTACTTACTATAGGCTCCGATGCACATAAGGCAGAGGATGTCGGTAGAGATATACGTATTGCTTTAGAGGCGGCTATGGAAGCTGGATTTAGTTATATTACTGTATTTACAAACAGAAAGCCCTTGTGGAAAAAGATCGAATTATAAGTTTTGAAATATTCTAAAAATTACAAATTATATATTTACAGGGGTTTAGAAAGATGATATTATGATTATAGTACATTATATAACGTTATATAACAACATATAAAACATAGTATAATATGGAGGGGTTTAAAAATGAACCAAGAACATGTAATTCAATTAAAAAATGCTATTGAAGCCGTAAGGCAGGCAAATGTTAACAATTTTTATTTTGTTGCCTGCGGTGGATCAATGGCTATGTTGACACCAGGACAATATATTATGGACAGAGAAATAATAATTCCAGCTGCAGTATATTCATCAAATGAGTTTATTCATCGCTCACCAAAAGCTCTGGGACAAGGCTCAGTTGTGATACTTTGCTCTCATTCAGGAAATACTCCGGAAACTGTTAAGGCTGCAGAGTTTGCAAGAGAGAAAGGTGCTGTAACCATAGCTTTTTCAAATCTTGTAGGTTCACCTCTGTGGAATGCTGCGGAATATCCAATTCACTATGGATGGGGACCAGATTGCGAGGCATCTGAACATAGCAACGGAATGCTGTATAGACTTGTTTTTGGAATATTGAATGCACTTTATCCAAATAAGAAATATGAACATGCACTTGAGGGAGTTAATATGCTTCAAGGAGTAAATGATAGAAATAAAGCAAACACTCTAGAAGCAGCTAATGAATTCGGTAAAAAATATAAGCGTGAAAGTTTAATATATACAATGGCCAGCGGATCTTGCTATAGTGTTGCATATTCTTTTTCAATATGCCTTCTAATGGAAATGCAGTGGGTAAATTCTAGTGTCATACATTCTGGAGAATATTTTCATGGACCTTTTGAGATAACTGACTACGATGTACCCTTTATCATTATAAAGAGTTTGGGAGAGACCAGACCGCTTGATGACCGTGCACATGCCTTTTGCGAAAAGTACAGTGATAAAATAATACTTATAGACGCAGAAACCTTTGATATGGAAGGAATAAAGGAAGACGTAAGAAACTATTTTGCGCCTTTAGTTGTTGGAGCGGTATTGCGCCAATATGCTGATGCACTTGCTGAACATAGAGGACATCCTCTTTCCGTTAGAAGATATATGTGGAAGATGGAGTATTAATTTTATTATTAATACTAACTTATATAAAGGGGGTTAAATAATGAAAAAACGTGTTCTTGCTATAATGTTATGCTCACTATTTACGTTATCAATGACAGCATGCAGTAGTACTTCAAAACAGGCTAATAGCCAAACATCAGGGAAAACTGTTATTAAGTTCTTTCACCGCTGGCCTAATGAGCCCAGAAACAGTTATTACAAAGAAGTTGTAGCAGATTTTGAAAAGCAAAACCCAGATATAAAGATACAAATGGATTCTGTACTAAATGATTCGTATAAGGAAAAAATCCGTGTACTTGTATCCTCAAATGATATACCTGATATATTCACTTCTTGGTCAGACTCGTTTGCAGAGAACTTAGTGGCCTCAGGTAAAGTGAAAGCTCTCGATGATTTGTATGCTAAAGATAAGGATTGGTCAGGTCAGATTGTTGAGTCACAAATAAAACCCTTTACTTTTAACAGCAAGATTTACGGTGTACCCCTAACTTTGGATGGAAAAGCTTTTTTCTATAATAGAGATATATTTCAGAAAAATGGGCTTACTCCGCCTAATACATTTGATGAGTTTATAGGCATTTTAGAAAAGTTGAAAGCTGCTGGTTATAAAACTCCGCTTATTGAAGGTCTGTCCGATGCTTGGGCAGTATCTCATTACCTAGGTACCATGAATCAGCGTATGCTTGATCCGTCTGTACTTAAGAAAGATTATAATGCAAAGACAGGAGAATTTACTGATCCAGGTTATGTTAAGGTTTTAGAAAACTTTAAGAAACTTACAGGCTATATGGGGCAATCAGCAACCTCTATAGATCATGAAACTGCAAGAAATATGTTCTCAAGCGGTGAAGTGCCAATTATGTATTTGCAGTTTGCTGAAATAAAAATGGTTAAGGATGCGGCAAAATTCAGCTTCGGATATTTTGATTTTCCAACCTTCTCTGATGGAAAGGGGAATCCTACTGCACTTACTGGAGCACCTGAAGGATATATGCTTAGTAATGTAAGTAAAAATCCGGAAGCAGTTGAAAAGTTTTTAAAGTTTTTGACTTCTAAAGAGAATGCTGCCAAGCTAACAAAACAGTCTGGACAGCTGACTGCAATAAAAGGAGCAGTTAATGCTGATAATGCATCTCAAGAATCAATTGATGCTTATCAGGTAATATTGAAGGCTTCTGAGACTGCTCCATGGTTTGATAATGCTGTAAACATAAATATTGCAGATGCTTTTATGCGAGGAGGACAGTCGTTAGCCACGGGAGAAATGAAGCCTCAGGATGTTATGAAAAATGTTCAAAAGGCAGCTCTTGAGACGCGAAATTCTGCAAAATAAAATAAATACACAATTTAAGCCGGAGGGGGAATTCCCCCTCTGTGCTTATAAATCCAGTGAAAATTAATTTATCAATTTACTGGGAGTGATAGTAATGAAAAAAAAGAAATATAAAGCGGCCCCATATTTGTTTGTTTTACCATGTATCATAATGCTTACGGTATTTATCTATATCCCTTTGATTCAAAATTTTTTGTACAGCTTTCAGAGTTTTTCAACTTTATCACCTACACGTCTTTTTGTGGGATTGGATAATTACAGAACTCTGTTATCAGATAAAGTTGTAGCTGTTGGATTAGTTAATAATGTACGATACGCAGTTATATCAGTATTATGCCAAGTATGCTTTGGGTTAATAATAGCAGCAATTTTAGAAGACAAAGCATTTAGAAAAATCTCGCCGATTATACGTACCACATACTTTTTGCCTGTAGTAATTTCAATGACAGTAATTTGTCTTTTGTTTAGCTTCATTTATAATCCTCAGGTTGGACTTTTAAATAGCTTTCTTAAAATGATTGGACTTGAAAAGCTTGCCAAGCCATGGCTTGGGCTTTCAGCTACTGCTCCATATGCAGTAATAGCGGTATCACAGTGGCAAAGTATAGGATATATTATGATGCTTTTCATAGTAGCAATTCAAAAAATTCCGGAAGAATTATATGAGGCAGCGGAAATAGATGGTGCAAATAAGCTTAGAAGGTTTTTGAGTATAACACTTCCTCAAGTAAGAGAAATGTTTTTCGTAACATCTTTGATAACTATAACCGGTGCGTTTACAGTATTTAATGAACCATATATTTTAACAAAAGGCGGAGGACCGGGTGTAAGTTCGACAACTATAGCTGTCCATATGTATCAATCAGGATTCTTTAAAGATAAGATGGGATATGCCTCTGCTTTGGCTGTTTTAATTTTTGTTATTACTGCTGGTCTGGCGGTAATTCAAATGCTTGCTTTTAAAACAGGAAGGGAGGATTAGAAAATGATAGTAAAGCTAAATAGAAAAAATTCTTATAAACCTGACAGATTTGGGTCTCTAGAAATTTTACTTTCTATTATTCTACTTGTTGGAGTTGTACTTATAGCATATCCTCTTTTCTGGATGGTAACATCTTCTTTTAAGAGTTATAATGAAATATATAATGCCGTTTGGAAGTTGCCAAGCAAGTGGCTTTTTTCAAATTACGTTACGGCATGGGAAAAAGGCATTTCAAAGTATTTTTTAAACAGTCTGATAGTTACTTTAGCCACAGTAATTGGAGTAATAATAATTGCATCCTTATGTGCATATGGACTCAGCAGATATAAGTTTAAGGGTATGAACTTAGCTCTTATATTATGCATGGGAGGCATGATGCTAAATCCTCAGGTGTGCTTAGTGCCATTATATGTCATTTTACAAAAGCTGCGAATTCATAATACCTATCTCGCTATGATTTTACCATATGTAACTTTTAGATTACCTTTGACTGTTTTGCTTATAAGATCATATTTTCTTGGAATTCCAAAAGAACTGGAAGAGTCTGCAACTATTGATGGGTGTTCAGCTTTCGGAATATACTGGAGAATATTTATGCCTATTTCAAAGCCTATTCTGCTTACTTCGGTCATACTTACAGCATACTATTCTTGGAATGAGTTTCTCTTTTCAATAATATTCATTGATTCAGATAGATTTAAAACAATTCCTGCGGGACTTATGAATTTTAGAGATGCTCTTCAAACTGACTGGGGAGTTCTTCTAGCAGGAATGGTTATATCTGCTCTTCCTATAATTTTACTTTTTATCGCAATGCAAAAGCATTTTATTAGGGGTATGTCTGCAGGGGCTGTTAAAGGTTGATATTATTTTACGGGAGGTTTATAATATGAATATAATTGCGGTAGGAGACAATGTAGCTGATTGCTACTTGGATCAAAAGCTGTTTTATCCGGGAGGAAATGCTGTAAATGTTGCAGTAAACTGTAAACGTTATGGCTTTGACAAGAGCGCGTACATCGGGATATTTGGGAATGATGAAAAAGCTGAGCATATAAAGTGGGCTTTGGATAAAGAAGGAGTATCCTACGAACGTTCAAGATGCATGCTAGGAATAAGCGGACAACCGAGAGTTAATTTAACTCAGGAAGGTGACAGAGTATTTGTGGGTGGACCTAAAAATACAGTTCAGCATACAGTAAGACTTCGTCTGACACCTGATGATTTAGATTATATATCAAAGTTTGATGTTTGTCATACAAGCTGTTATTCAAGCATTGAACAGGAACTTTTAAATATAAAGAAATTTTGTGATATTTCTTTTGACTTTTCAGATTACAAATATGAAGATTATTTGAAAAAAGTTTGTCCTAATATAAAATTTGCTTTTTTCTCAGGTTCGTCTTTAGAATTAGAAGAAATAAAAGATATAATAAGAAAATGCCATGAATTAGGCACCGAAATAGTTGGAGTAACAAGAGGTGGGAAAGGTGCACTATTTTCGAAAAATGGAGAAATATTTGAGCAAAGTATAAAGGAAACTGAAATTGTGGATACAATGGGTGCTGGGGACAGTTTTATAGCAGGCTTCTTAACTAGTTATCTAGATAGCAAGGATATGGTTAAATCCTTGGACTTTGCTGCTGATTGCGCAGCAAAGACATGTACTTTCCACGGAGGTTTCGGGTATCCACATCCATTTAATGAATAATAATTAATCCGAAAGGAGCTGCAGTATGTTAGTAGCCGAAAGCTCAATATCTTTGTATGAGCAGTTAAAACTTTTAATAAAAAATGATATTGTTAATAAGGTGTATAAACCTGGTGAGAAGATGCCTACTGAAACTGAATTGGGAGAGCGTTATGGCGTCAGCCGCATAACAGTACGCAGAGCAGTTAAGGAGCTTGAGAATGAAGGCCTATTAACATGCAAGCAAGGAAAGGGAACCTTTGTAAATCATCCTAAAATACGCTCTCAGATTCTAGATCTAGGTGGTTTTATTGAAACAGCGCTAAAGCCCGGTAGCAGAACTACAAGGGTGTTATCTAAAACCGTAATCGAGGCAACAGAAAAAGTTTCAGGTTTTCTCAATATAAAAGAGGGAACAGAGATACTTCAAGTTAAGCGTCTGCTACTAGAGGATGATTCACCTATGGTTATAGACATAGCATATTTTCCATTGGATATTTTTCCGGACATAATTTATAAGATTTCTGATAATATATCTACTTTCAAGATGATGAGAGAAGAATATGGAATCGTAATGAAAAAAGCTTATAAAGAGTTTAGTGTAGAAATTTCAAATGTGGAGCAGAGTAAGCTTCTAGATTGCCCTCCCGGTGAACCCTTATTTTCAATTAATAAGATAATATATAATGCCGAGGGCAGAGCTGTGCATTTGTCAAACTTCTTTGCATTATCCAGTAGAATAACTTATTCTATTACTGTTGAAGAGGATTATAGAAGCATAAAAGTCAAGTAAAAAGTTTTGTTTATAAAAACGCCCCTATAAAATTGACCATTGTCAGGTCAATTTTATAGGGGTGCATTTTAATTTTTCACTTAATTATTAAATAAGTATTTAATAATATCAGGAAGTCTTTTTCTCCACTCTGATTCATTGTGGATTGCACCTTCAACTCCTTGGAATTTAAGTTTTGCCGCATCTAATTTTTCAGATAAGGCTTCATAAACTTTTCTGTTAGCTTCTATATAATCGGTATCTTGTCTGACTTCCGCTTCTTTAGTACCAATATTCATGTAATGCTTATTTATGTTATTCAAACCTGAAGTTTCAATTACATTAAGCATAGAATCCAAGGCTACAAAATAGGCTCCTGATACTGCACCTATTCTTGAGAAAGTATGATTGTACTTTAGCCCTGCATATACTGAAATCATGCCTCCCATACTGCTGCCCATTATTGCGGTATTATTTTTATCACTAAGTATGCGGTAATTTGTATCAATTACGTTCTTTAAAACTTCTGACAGACAATTTAAATAAATATCCCCTTTTCCACCATACTTGGTGTTATTTGGGCATTCGGCAAAGGATGGATGGGTTATATCAAAGGGAGAGTACTCATCAAAAGGGCTAAGTCCATTGGCGCACTCTAAACCCACAACAATAATATCAGGCAAAGACTTGTCATTTTCATAGGCCTCAATTAAGCCCAGGATACTCCTGAGATGGAATCTTTATCTGAAAAAACATTATGACCATCATGAATATAGAGCGCAGGATATCTTTTTCCGGATGTTTAGTAATTATCAAGCAGTCCAATATATAATCTGGCGTTTTTATCAAGTTCTTTGATGGAGATTTCTGATTTTTTATAATACATTTTAAAGCCTCCAGTCTCTAAAATAAACATACTATACATAATTATATCAATTCAATCCGACTAGATATGTATATAAATTAGAAAATTTGTATTATATTTATATAACTTTACGTGTTCACTAGCACAATAGGCTAACTTTTATATTAATTATGAAAAGTAAGGTCTATGCTTTAGAAGCACAGACCTTAAAACGAGTATTCAATTACATCAACTGCCAAGTAGTTGAGTTTCCCTTATCAGGACACTTTGGAAAAATGTCATCCTTAATCAAGGTAACTGTTTTTCCATATTCATTTCTATAAACACCAGAAATTTGAACCTTATCTCCTGATTTTCCTTTAGTTTGCATATTGTTTCTCCTTCTTTCATTTAACTTTTAATTTTCATGTGCTGATTCTCGATGGCAGTGTGCTGGTTAAGATATCATTAAGACTCTAACCTTCTTAATTTATTATTAACTATAGTTATAATTTTATGATAAAAACTTGTTGACCCTTACCTGAGGTAATCCTCTATAATGAAAATGGGTGATGAATATGAGAGATAAAAAATTCTACACAGCAGGAGAATTTGCTAAAAAAGCCGGTGTAACTATAAGGACAATAAGGTTTTATGACAATAAAGGATTATTAAAGCCATCAAGCGTAAGTGAAGCCGGTTATAGGTTGTATAACGATGAAGACTTTGCAAAGCTTCAAAGAATTTTAACATTAAAATATTTAGGATTTTCTCTTGAGGATATATTAATGTCAATTTCCAGCGACAGAGATAATGACTACTTGAAAAAATCTTTAGACACTCAGCTTAAAATAGTAAAAAACAAGATGGAACATATGCTGCTTATAGAAAAATCTATTTATGAAGCAAAAAAAATGTTTGATTCTAATGAAAGCTTCGATTGGAACAAAATAATAAATATTATTCATGTACTTAATCTTGAAAGGGATATAGTTGAGCAGTATAAGGATTCAACAAATCTTAAGGTTAGAATTAATTTGCATAAAAACTTCAGCACAAATAAGTATGATTGGTTTAATTGGATTTTTGATAAATTAAAGCTTTCTTCAGGAGAAAAAATCTTAGAAATCGGCTGCGGTGATGGTCAGCTTTGGAAATCTAATGAAGATAAGATACCTGATGATGTAAGTATAGTGCTTGCGGATATATCAGAGGGCATGATTAATGATGCAAGGGATAAAATTAAAAACTTAAAGCGAAAGATAAATTCTGATGTGCTTGACTGTAATAATCTTCATTATGCTGATGCGAGCTTTGATGTAGTTATAGCTAATCATATGCTGTTCTATATTAAGGATAGGGACAAACTGTTTTCCGAGATTATAAGAATTCTAAAAAAGGGAGGAAGATTCTACTGCAGTACTTATGGGATAAGACATATGAAAGAGATAGAAGGCCTTGCTAAAAGCTTTGACAGCAGGATAGCTTTAGCCGAAATTAACTTAGAACAAGTTTTTGGACTTGAAAATGGAACTGAGCAGCTTGATCCTTGGTTTAAGGAAATTAACCTTCACACTTATGAAGACAGCTTAATTGTTGATGATTATAAGCCTATACTTGACTATATATTGTCCTGCCACGGAAACGAACATGAAATACTAGAAGGGAGGTATGAAGAGTTTGAAAAGCATATAAAAGCAAAGGTTAGTAAGACAGGAAAATTTAAAATATCAAAGCAGGCAGGAATGTTTGAATGTAAAAAATAAATTAAAAAAGGGGATTATAAAATGAAAACTTATTTAGTAACAGGGGGAGCAGGTTTTATAGGCTCAAATTTTATAAAGTATATGCTGGGTAAATATGAGGAAATTAAAATAATTAACTTGGATAAGCTTACTTATGCAGGAAATCTTGAAAATTTAGAGGGAGTAAATAAGGATTCAAGATACTTATTTATTCAAGGAGATATATGCGACAAAAAACTTGTAAATGAGCTTTTTAAAGAAAACAACATAGATTATGTAGTTAATTTTGCAGCAGAATCACATGTGGACAGAAGTATTGAAGATCCTGAAATATTTGTTAAGACGAATGTACTTGGTGCGGTTAATGTTTTAAACTGCGCAAAGGAAGCGTGGGAAACTAAAGAAGGTTTTAAAAGAGGAGCTAAATTTCTTCAGGTTTCAACTGATGAGGTTTATGGTTCTTTAGGCGAAACAGGATACTTTTACGAAAATACTCCTTTAGATCCAAGAAGTCCTTATTCATCAAGCAAGGCAGCAGCAGATATGCTGGTAAAGGCTTATTATGATACATATAAAATGCCGATAAATATAACGAGATGTTCAAATAACTATGGACCTTATCAGTACACTGAAAAGCTTATTCCTTTATTAATAACCAACTGTATTGAACATAAAGAGCTGCCTATATATGGTGACGGATTAAATGTAAGAGATTGGCTATATGTAGAAGATCACTGCAGAGCTATCGATATGGTGCTTCAAAGTGGAAGAGTTGGTGAAGTTTATAACATTGGAGGGCATAATGAGAAGACCAATATAGAAATTGTAAAAATAATTATTAAATATCTAAAAGAAAACTATGATAATTCCATTTCTGAAGACTTAATAAAATATGTAGAGGATAGAAAAGGACACGATAGAAGATATGCCATAGCTTCAGAAAAAATAGAGAAGGAACTTGGCTGGAGCCCTGAAACCAGCTTTGGGGAAGGAATTATAAAGACCATAAAGTGGTATATGAAGCAAAACTAGGGTTGATATTATGACACATATGTGCGAAAATTAGTAATAAAGATACTGAATTTAAATAATATGGATAGCTATTCTAGAGGTGATTATAGAGATGTCAGATTCTTTAATTACAAAACGTGCACTGGCAAATGCCCTAAAGGAACTCATGACTGAATATCCTCTAAACAAAATAACTGTCGGGGATATCGTAGAACGCTGTAATATGAATAGAAAAAGCTTTTACTATCATTTTAAGGACAAGTATGATTTAGTAAATTGGATTTACTATACAGAATTTGTAGCTAATTTTAAGGAAGAGCTTATAGATTCAGAATGGGATTTTATTGAAGATATATGTGTATTTTTCTATAAGAATAAGGCGTTTTACCGGAATGCTCTTCAAATAACCGGACAAAATTCTTTTTATGAGTATTTTGGAGAGGTTTTGTCACCTTTTATTTTAATCTACTTTGAGAGTATATTTGAGGAAAGTAAAAATAGAAATTTCTATGTGACTTTTTTTACTGATGCATTTAGAACCTCTATTTCACGGTGGCTTTTAGAAGGTGCCAAAATTCCGCCTGAAGAATTTGTAGGACTTATAAAATCAGCAGTTACAGGTGCTGCAGTAAAAATTGTAAAAGAACTTGAACAAAGCATTTTATAAAAGGCGAGTTATCAATTATAGATAACTCGCCTTTTATATTATTCCGGACAAAATTTAAAAGTGTCTAAAAAAGCTACAAAATTTAAAAGTGGGTGAAATTTGGACAGTTCTATCTTTTGACCAATAGTATTTAGAGATGGTGGTTTTATAATGATTTAAAGAGTATTTTTATTGTTTTGGGGGAGAGTTTTATGAGCGATAAAAGCATAATGGAGAATTTTAAAACTTTAGGACTTAAAAAAGTCATGAAATATTTGGATAGTGATCCTGATGCTAATATACCTAAGGTTATAGATTGGGTGGATAAGTTTGATGCTTCGGGAATGGTAGAAAGTCAGCTTCAAGAATTTCGTAATATACTCTCAAATCCTGAGGGAAACTGGTATAAGCTAATACACAGTTTATGGACAGATATTGATGAGGAAGTTAGAAAAAAAGTTTTTGAGAATTTTATTATTAATGCATCTATAATAGGAGGCCACAGACAGGAAAAGGCAAGAAATGAGAATAATTGCAATATACCCTGGGCCATATTAATGGACCCTACCTCTGCTTGCAATCTTCACTGTACAGGGTGCTGGGCAGCTGATTATGGAAATAAGCTTAATATGGATATTGAAACATTAGACAGTATTATTAGACAAGGCAACGAAATTGGTGTATATATGTTTATTTATTCCGGTGGTGAGCCGCTGGTACGAAAAAAAGATATTATAAAGCTCTGTGAAAAACATGAGGATTGTATATTTCTTGCTTTTACAAATGCAACTCTTATCGATGAAGAGTTTGCAGACGAAATGCTTAGAATTAAAAACTTCATACCTGCAATAAGCATTGAAGGCTTTGAGGAGGAAACGGATTTTAGACGAGGTGAAGGAACCTATGGTGCTGTGCTTAAAGCTATGAAAATTCTAAAAGCCAAACATCTTCCTTTTGGTATTTCCTGCTGCTATACCAGCAAGAATGTAGATATTATTGGAAGTGAAGAGTATATAGACTCAATGATAGAAAATGGTGCCAAGTTTGCATGGTTCTTCACTTATATGCCGGTTGGAGTTGATGCTGTGCCAGAACTTATGGCAACAGCAAAGCAGCGTGAATTTATGTATCATCAAATAAGAAAATTCAGAGATACAAAGCCTTTATTTACTATGGACTTTTGGAATGACGGGGAATACGTGCAAGGATGCATTGCAGGAGGAAGAAGATATCTTCATATAAATGCAAACGGTGATATTGAACCTTGTGCCTTTATACATTATTCAGATTCAAATATTCATAATAAGACGCTTCTTGAAGCTTTAAAATCACCGTTATTTATGAAGTATCATGAAAATCAGCCCTTTAATGAAAATCACTTAAGGCCTTGTCCGCTTTTAGATAACTATGGAAGACTTGCAGATATAGTTGAAGAATCAGGAGCGGAGTCCACAGATATGCAAAAGCCGGAAGATGTTAATAAACTTTGTGACAAATGTAAAGCTGCAGCATTAAACTGGGAGCCAGTAGCTGATAAGCTTTGGGAGCATTCACATGTACCATCAGTTTGCTCTAATCAAGAAAGCTAACTTAATACCTATTTATAGTATATAGATTTTAAATAAAATCGCTATTTGAGTTTATCAAAAACCTAGATATAGATTAGGCATTTTGATTACTTAAGTAGCGATTTACTATTTTAGCTGCATAGAAATGAATATGTTGATTTAAAAAGGTAAAACTTATACTATAGCAATAAGTTTAAAGAGAGGTACTAAGCATGAGTGAAATAATAAACAATAGAGAGTACAGGCAGAAGGTACTAAAAGAGCTGATAACTGAGCTTCATAACGGCAAAAGTGCGGAAGAAGTGAAAGAAAGGTTTGCTAAGCTTATAGAAGGGGTAGCTCCTTCTGAGATTTCTGAGATGGAGCAGGCACTTATAATGGAAGGGATGCCAATTGAAGAGGTTCAAAGACTTTGCGATGTTCACGCAGCAGTTTTTAAAGGAAGCATTGCTGATATACATGCTGCAGAGGTTAAAAAAGCCGAGGAAATAGAAGGACACCCTATCCATACGTTTAAACTGGAAAACAGAGAAATAGAATCACTTATTAGTAAAAATATAGAGCCTCACTTAGAAGATTTTAAAAAATATGACAGCAAGGATATTATTTATAAAATAATTGAGGATTTAAATCTTTTATATGATATTGATAAGCATTACTCAAGAAAGGAAAATCTAGTATTTCCTTACCTCGAAAAATACGGAATAACAGCTCCTCCAAAGGTTATGTGGGGAGTAGATGATGAGATAAGAGATGCTATTAAGGAAGGCAAGAAGTATTTAACAGGCTATAATGGTGATAGAGAATTTATTGCAGGTAAGATTTCTGAAACTTTAAACAGAATAAAGGAAATGATATTTAAGGAAGAAAATATATTATTTCCTATGTGTATGGATACCCTTACAGAGGACGAATGGTTCAAGATTATGGAGGAAAGTGATGAGATTGGATATACTTTAATTGAACCGAAAACAAAATGGAAACCTGAGAGAGTAAGTCTTTCGAAGGAAAAAACAGAAACAGTTAATGAGAGTGGAAAAGAAGGCTATATTAAGCTTCCAACAGGTTTTTTAAACGTTAAGGAGCTTGCTCAAATGTTAAATACGCTTCCTTTTGATATAACCTTTATAGATAAGGACGATATAGTCAAATATTTTTCTCAGTCTGAAGAGAGAATATTCGCAAGAACTAAGGCAGTAATTGGGCGCAGTGTTGCAAACTGCCATCCTCCTGCAAGTGTGCATATAGTTGAAAAGATGCTTGAAGACTTTAAATCAGGCAGAAAAAATCATGAGGACTTTTGGATCAACATGGGACCAATGTTTGTCTATATAAGATATTTTGCTGTAAGAGATGAAGATGGAGAATATTTAGGAACTGTCGAGGTAACACAAAATATTAAGCCTATTCAAGGCCTTAGCGGAGAAAAGAGACTTATGTCCGAATAGCAGAAAATAAATAAACACAGCTGTAGGCCTTTAATTGGCATTACAGCTGTGTTTTTATTAGCTGCTGTGGCTTTCCTTATACTTCAAAGCTGTAGAAGTTTTACCTGCATTTTCGTTTATGCTATTGCTTTGAGAAATTGAAGAAACCCATTTTATTCTAGTAATTAATATAGTAGTAATTATTGCAGCCATGTAATTTGAAAATAAATTACCCCAGAATACTGAATAAAAGCTTAAATAACGCTCTGTACCAAGAATAAACAGATATCTTAGAAGCCATATTCTAAGTATGCTTATGATAAGAGGAACTCCGGTACGACCTAGCCCTATAAAAGCACCTTGCTCCACCATGCAGATTCCAAAGCCTATAACTGAATAAGTATAAATATGCAGAGATTTGTTTGCAATATCAAGTACATTCTGTTCATGTGTAAATAATACAGTTAAGCTTGATGATAAGGGAACAACTATAGCAATGAGAATTGCTGCTGTAATTGCACTTATAATGCAGGCTACAACTGTAGATTTCTTTGCTTTATCTCCTTGACCTGCGCCAACATTCATGCTTACCATAGTAGTTATGGAAGAGCCAAAGGCCGACGGCAGATTAAAGCACACAGAAGATATATTATTTGCAATTCCCTGACCTGTAAGAACCACAGGGCCATATTTTTCAGTTTCATTGTTAATAAGGAAGAAGCCTAAATTAAGCATTATGCTTGATATCATCGAAGGGACACCTATTTTAATAAGTCTTTTTAATACTTTGAAGTCAAATTTAAAGCCTTTTAAAAGAAGCTTGTCATCGCCCTCTTTAATGAAAAGCTCATAAAACATCCAAATACAGATTAACATATTGGACACAAGAGAGGACATGACAGAGCCAATAAGTCCGAAATGAAAAACAACTATAAATAGCACATTAAACACAATTTTCAATATTAGCATTAATATCATTCTAATAAATGTAGCTTCAGGTTTTCCGTTTGCATTTTTTATTGCATTGTAAATCGATTCTAAAAAGGAAAAGGGCAGTACTAAAGAATTTAAAGCTAAATATAAAAATACATCATGTGAAATTTGAGAATCTACTCTTGAGGATATAGGAAAAGCTAATAAATAAAGTAGAGGCGCAATAATGCAGCCTATTAAGAAAGCAAATACAACTATTTGCGTTGAAACATGCTTTGCGTTTTTATAATTTCCTTTACCATTCATCTGTCCAATCATTGCCATACCTGCAACACTAAGCCCCTGCGCAAGTGCAACCATCATATTTATTATTGGTCCGCTGTAAGTAATGGCACTGGCACCAATAGTTCCTACAATGTTATTGATAAAAATACCATCCATGACGGGCATTATAGATTGAACAAGTCCCATCATTAGTGTAGGAACAGATAATAAAAGCAGGGTTGTAGATATTGGTCCGTTTAATATAAGTTCACGTCTTTTTTCTGTATTTTGATGCAGAAAATTAAAATTCATTTCTTATACACCAGCTTTCATTATTTATATAACCCCCTACAATTATAGACCTATGGAATAGTGAGTTCAAATGCAGATGTATAATGAATTCGGGACATATTCTTACGAGATGCTGATATGAAGTTGATTTTTATTAATAATTAAAAAATATGAAAAAATAATGGAGCTGCCTTAAAACAGCTCCATAGTTTATTTATTTGCAAGGCTCAAGGCAGTATCTGTTGTTTTCATATCAACCTTAAACTGCTCCTGAAGATTGTAAGCATGGTAAAAACCATTTTTCATCATGTAGTTTGATATTATTTCATGAGTCTTTATTGCATCGTTTAAGTGTCTTTTTAATACCTCTCTAACCTTTGGAGAGGTTGTTTCAGTTATTGCTATTGAATAGTTTCTTACAGCGCTTTTAGCAGAAATCAAAAAATCAGTGGCGATAACCTGATCGCTCATTTTATTCATTCCGGTAAGAGCTTCTATTATTGCATTCATAAATAGCCTTCTTTCTATATAAATTTAAGAGCAGGTATTATTTTCTGGATTCAATTCTGATTCCTCAAGAAGAGCCTTAAGCTCTCTTATATGATGATTTGAAAGACTTATATCATTTTGCAGAATTGCTTTTAACTCATTATCAGAAACAAGAGGAGACATTGTAACTGATTTTGTTATACAAAGATTTTTAAGCGTTAAAAGCTCTAAAAGCTGCATAGATTCATTTGGAGCTATAGTATGATTTTCCATGTTTCTACCTCCTTTTTAGCCGGAAGCACTGAGTAATTTATAATCTATCGCTCCCGCTCGAAAATTACTCGTAAAAGTCCATTTAGG
>KE993508.1:208810-463039 GCA_000466585.1 Clostridiales bacterium oral taxon 876 str. F0540 | reverse complement strand
AAATTACTCGTAAAAGTCCATTTAGGACTTTTACTTCGTCCACGGGGCAGTCTGAACTCGCTCGTTCTTACTCGCTAGTCTGCCCGTAAAAGTCCATTTAGGACTTTTACCTCCTTAAGGTTTAAGAACTACTTTTATACAGTCTTCAGTCTTAGTATCGAAAACCTCATAGCCATGAGGTGCATCATCAATAGAAAGCCTGTGAGTTATAATATCGCTTGGATCAACCTTTCTTTCCTCAAGAAGTTTATATAGTATAGGCATATAAGGAATTACTGGGGCCTGACCTGTTCTAAGATTTACATTGCGGTTAAAGATATCACCAAAAGGAAAAGCGTTGTATCTGCCACCGTATACACCTGTTACTTGTATAGTCCCGCCTTTTTTTACTGCCTGAGTTGCTATAACAAAACCTCCTAAAGCGCCGCTTTGAAGTTTTAAACCGGAGCCTACAAATTCCATTGGGGTCATTTTTCCATCCATTCCAACACAGTCAATAACTATGTCTGCTCCACCGTGAGTAATTTCCTTTAAATACTCTCCGGTATTTTTATGCTGCTCAAAATTAACAGTTTCAACTTTGTTGTACCTCTTAGCATGTTCTAAGCGGTAATCTATGTAGTCCACAGCAATGACCCTCTCTGCGCCATGCAGCCAAGCAAACTTTTGGGCTAACAGTCCAACCGGTCCGCAGCCTAATATAATAACAGTAGTGCCTTTTTTTACACCTGCATTTTCCACACTCCAATAGGCGGTTGCCATTGCATCTGACATCAGAAGCAGTTTTTCATCTTCAATTTCGCAGTTCTCAGGAATTTTAAAAGGTGTAAAGTTACCATAAGGCACTCTCATATATTCAGCCTGGCCTCCGGGGTATCCTCCAAAGGTTTCTGAATATCCAAAGAAACCTCCTCCTTCACCATGGGGATTTGAGTTGTCGCACATGCAGGTTAGATCATGCTTGCAGTAATAACATTCTCCGCAGCTTACATTAAAGGGGATAATAACTCTGTCTCCCTTTTTAAGTTTTGTAACCTCCGGTCCAACCTCTTCAACTATGCCCATAGGCTCGTGTCCTATTATGTAATCCTGATGAAGATTTGGTATCATATCGTGTATAAGATGAAGATCAGAGCCGCAGATTGCTGTATTTGTAATCTTTACTATTATATCATCGCCTTTTTTTATTGATGGCGAGGGTACATCTTTAACTTCTACTCTTTTTATGCCTTGAAAGGTTACAGCTTTCATTGTATATTCCTCCTTTCTATTTATATGGTGTTGCGAAGGTTCCTAGCCTGCTTGTATCGCCTGGAAATAAATCCATACCGGCAATTTGTGAGGCTGTAGCTGAAGACTCTAGATCCATTTGAAACTGCTTTTCCAAGTTGACCGGATGAAACCAGCCTTTTCTTATCATTAGATTAGATAGTTCTTCATGCAATTCTATAGCTTGATTCAGCTGGGTAGTTAAAACTGCTCTTACTTCAGGGGTTGGTGCTTCTGTTAATGCAATTGCACAGTTTCTCACTCCATTTTTAGCATTTAATAAAAAAGCGGTCGCTATAGTTGTATCAACAAGTTTAGGCATACCCTCGGCATTTCTTATTTCTAAATAATCGTTAATCATTTTAAATGCCTCCTTATCTTAACTTTGGAGCTTTTTTTAATAGGTTCTGAAGCTCGACTATTGAGGTAATTGATTGCTGCACATCTTTTTCCAGTAACGCTTTAAGCTCCTGATCAAAAACTACACCTTCCATCATCTTGGAGGTAGTCATGCATATGGTTTTAAAATTCAACATTTCATGAATTTGCATTGTTTCGTTTGGTGCTAAATTTTCCTGATTCATAAATTCGCCTCCTGTTTTATTAACTAACTTATTGTTCCACTTATAAATTTCAAATATTCAGTAAGTGTATTGAAGGACAATAACGAAAACATAATTTCAAACAGCTTACAGTTTTGTAAGTTATCAAGAATCTTGTTGCCACATATAAGGAACTTATGAAATAATAAAAAAGTAAAAAAGGAGCTTAAAGGTCTAAATGACCTTTAACAGAGCAATCACGAGCGGAAGCGAGTAATCTTTAATTGCTCAGTGTTTCCGACTAAAAGGAGGAAGTATGTATGGAAACTATGCTTTTGGTTATCAAATCTGCAATACTAGGGATTGTGGAAGGAATAACAGAATTTTTACCCGTATCTTCAACGGGGCATATTGTTATATTTGAAAATTTAATGGGATTTAAAGGAACTAATCCTAATTATGTTGAGATGTATACATACGTCATACAGCTGGGAGCTATACTTGCAGTTGTAATATTGTATTTCGGAAAGATAAAAGATACAGTTGTAAATTTTTTTCCTAAAAAAGTTGGGTATGAAAATTCAGGCTTTAAATTTTGGTTTATGATTTTTATTGCCTGCATTCCAGGAGGAATTTTAGGGGTACTTTTTAACGATTTGGCTGATGAATATTTGTTTACTCCTGTATCAGTAGCTATAACTCTGTTTTTAGGCGGTATATGGATGATATATGCTGAAAAGAGATTTAGGAATAATAATATCAGCGGAAAAGAACTTAAGGTAACTGCCAAACAAGCGTTAATAATAGGCTTGTTTCAATGCCTCGCAATAATTCCTGGTATGTCCCGCTCAGCTTCAACTATCATTGGAGGATGGGTATCAGGATTGTCTACAGTTGCGGCAGCTGAGTTTTCTTTCTTTTTAGCTATCCCAGTTATGGTAGGTATGAGCTTTTTAAAACTATTAAAAATCGGAGGATTTGCGGTACTTTCCAGAGTAGAGCTAATTTCACTGATAGTTGGCTTTATAGTTTCCTTTGGGGTTGCTTTAATTGTAATTAACAGTTTTATTTCTTATCTAAAGAGAAAACCTATGAAAAACTTTGCTTATTATAGAATGATATTTGCAGTAATTGTTCTTATAACAGGATTTTTAGGGATATTTCATTAGTTTTTAAGTTCTTATATTTACCAAAATAAAAGTCCTTATTATGGTCATACTAAATAATAGCTGAGTTAAACCTTAATATATGGCTTTTAAGGAGGTATTATGAGTTGGAAAGGCGATTTTTGAATACCCCAAAAACTAAAATTATATATATAGCTTTTATGCTTGTTTTTATAATGCTGCTTAATATTTTTCCACAAAAGCATTACGCTTATGCATTTGAAAATGATGAAAAGCTTACTGATAGTCAAATAAAGGATGAAATAGAACGAATATATAATGTTCGTTCAGCATGTTTAGTGTCAGGAGATTGCAAGCCTCTAAAGGAACTTTTTGATACCTCACGCAAACAAGGTAAATGGGCATTGGAGCATGAAGTCAGACGTGTTAAGTACTTGTCATATTGGGCAAGTGAAAGAGATATTACCTTTACTAATATACAATCCTTTGTTAGGATAAAAAAAGTTTATCCTCAGGGAAAAGTAATAAAAGCAGCTTTAGAGGAATCTTATAAGTTTGACTACACTTACAGTGATGATGAAAAAAATACTATCAACTCCTTTGGAGTAGGGATAAGACATACTGCAAGTCTAATTAAGAAGGATGATAAATGGCTGATTTATAACGATTGGTATACGGATTGCTTTGAAGATGCAATGCAGGCCTATGATGGAGAAATTCCTGATAATCCTGAAGTTTCATTTCATACAAATAATGAATATAATTTGCCCGTAGAAACTTCATTTAACTTTAAGCCTTTTTATAACAGGGAAAATGCAGTAGCCTATGCGGATAAATACTGCGGTGCCGCTTGGGGAAGCGGGAATAATTATAAGTATAATAAGAAATACAATGATTATAACGGTATTGGAGGAGACTGCACTAATTTCGCTTCTCAAGTCTTAGGAGATAAGGAAGGCGGAGGAATGCCTCTCACAGGAGCTTGGGTGCCACACAGCAATGCTTGGGCTAATGCGGACGGTCTGAAAAATTACTTGGTCTCCAGCGGCAGAGGGAGCATAATAAAAATAGGAACCTTTAAAGAATTGACAGAAGCTACAAGTAACCTTCCGGGAGGGGCTGTGTCGAAGCTGAAACTTGGAGACCTAATAGCCTATGAAAAAGGAAAAGGTAATATTGATCATTTTGCCGTAATAACAGGTTTTGACTCAAAAGGCTATCCTCTTGTTAATTCTCATACTACTGACAGATATCATGTACCTTGGGATTTAGGCTGGGGAGATAAAAAGATAAGATTCTTTTTAATACACATAAATGGTTAAAAATATAAATATGTAAAAAATTTAGCTAATAGTTTTTAAAAAGCATGTTAATAATATAAAATGAACATGCTTTTTTATATTTAATCATTTATCTACATTATTAAGAGTATCTGTATGTTTAACAGTTGAAAGTCTTATCCAGAGCATAGGAATAAGCTCTATTCCTTTTCACATTCCGTCTTTTACACACATATATCCAACCTTAGCCATATCCAGTGGTGATATTTCTATACTTCCTAACAAACCGTTAGCTTCCTTTCACAGAAATCCTCGCATATGCTTAAGGGTTCAAATAATACTCTTTTATTACAAGTAATAAAACTACATTTTTTGTTTTATTAAAAGGCATATAACAAAGATAAAAAGGCAAAATAATAGACAATATTTATTTAGAAATTGAAGATTAAAGTTCTGAATAGGATTTTGCCTTATAGTTTTGAGCATTTGAAAGGAGTGTTTTATTGTTTAAGCTAACAAGAAATCCAGATATTTATCATGGAAGAAATAAAGATTATAACTTTTTTGAGGGATGGTATTTTAAGATAGTACATCCCCATAGAAATATTACATATTGTTTTATACCGGGAATATTTCTTTCAAATAAGAAGGAATGCTCTCACAGTTTTATACAGGTACTCAATGGTTATGAGAGCAACTTTAAATATTTAACCTTTAAAAGAAGTGATTTCAAAGCAAGCAGCAGTAAATTTGATGTTAGCGTAGAAAATAATCATTTTTCGCTTAATAGAATAAATATAAATATAAATGAACAAGAAATAAAAATAATGGGAAATTTGGAGTTTAATAATATTATTAAATGGCCTGATACATTGATTAATCCAGGCAGTATGGGCTTTTATAATTATTTGTCCTTTATGCAGTGTTACAGTCAGGTTTGCGCTATTGACGGATATATAAAAGGAAGCCTTGATATTAATGGGGAAAATATAGACTTCACCGGGGGAAAGGTCTATATTGAAAAAAATTGGGGAAAAGCTTTTCCTTATTCATATATTTGGGTTCAAGGTAATTCATTCAATAGTTCTCATGGAGCTGTTACAGCTTCGATAGGTCATGTTCCGATGCCTTTCACAAGTTTTACAGGCTTTCTTATAGGAATAAATGCAAATAATAAATTTTATAAGTTTACTACTATTAATAAGAGCAAAATTTCTATAAAGTTTGATGACGAATCAATAATTCTGGAAGCTCATAAAAAAGATTGCATTCTTAAGCTTAGAGGCATATATGAGGAAAAGAACTTTATGAACTTGTTTGCACCAAGAGAAGACAAGATGGTTCCAATAGCACGTGAAACATTGCAAGGAAGGCTTGAAGTAATCTTATATGATAAGAAAAGTAATGAAATAATCTTAAATGACAGCTGTAATTGTGCAGGTATAGAATTTTCAGGAAACTATAAAGAGTTGATGATGGATAATAATTATTAATTAATATTGACCTGTACATAAGCCTGTGATAAATTTAAAATATAAAAGAAAATTTAATTTTAGCTAATTGGTAGTTGTTTGACTGTGAGGAAAAATTATGAAAGAAAAGTTTATGTATAAGTCAATTGAACTTGCTATGAAGGGATCAGGCTTTGTGAATCCACACCCTTTGTCAGGAGCGGTTATTGTTAAGGGAGATAGGATAATTGGAGAAGGTTATTATAGTGCTTACAATGAAAACTCAGCTGAAGTAGAAGCGGTTAAGAATTCCTCAGAAGGGTTAGAGGGCGCAGAAATATATTTGAATATAGAGCCCTTTAAGAATAGTGAAGACATTAATAAATCTATAGAAATAATTAGTAACAGCGGAATAAGAAAGATTTATTTAGGAATGATGGATCCAAATCCAGAGAAAGCTTTAAACTTTAGTGAAATCATGAGAGCAAAAGGTATAGAAGTAGTTAACGGAGTTTTGCAGGAAGAGTGTGAGGAGCTTAATGAGATTTATAGGCATTATATTACAAAAAAGCTGCCCTTCGTATTTACAAAATGGGCAATGACTTTGGATGGAAAGCTTGCAAGCCGGACTGGTGATTCAAAATGGATAAGCTCAGAGGAAAGTCTTAAATTTGTACACCACTTAAGACAAAGAGTAGCCGCAATAATGGTAGGCGAAAATACTGTTAGGATGGATGATCCGCTTTTGACCACTAGATTGGAAGGTGTTGAAATATCAAATCCATTGAGGGTCATACTTTCGAAGTATGGCAATTTGCCAGAAGAGGCTAAGGTATTAAGAGTTGATAGCAAGACTAAAACTCTTGTTATTGCTTCCGAGTTAATCCCAAAGGAAAAGGAAGACTTTATTTTAAAAAAAGGTGTAGATATTATTAAATTGGAAGAAAAATCAGGAAGGCTGGACTTTAAAGAAATAGTAAAGGCACTGGGTAAAAAAGGAGTAGATTCACTTTATATAGAAGGAGGCAGTGAAGTTCTTGCTTCCGCCTTTGAAAGTAAGGTTGTTAGTAAGGTATATGCAGCTGTTGCACCGAAGATAATAGGAGGGAGAAAGGCAGTAACACCTGTTGGAGGTGTTGGAATCGAAAGAATGAGCGATGCTATTGTTCTTAATAGAGTGAAGCATGAAATAATAGGCACCGATGTAATATTTAAAGGTTATATAGATTAAAATTAGGAGGAAAATTATATGTTTTCAAAAATAGAGGATGCTGTAAAAGATATTAAAAGTGGAAAAGCTATAATTGTTGTAGACGATGAGAATAAAGATAATGGAGGAGTCTTTGTAATGGCATCAGAATATGCCTCGAAGGAATCCATAGCTTTTATGATGAGAATGGGAGCGGGCTTTATACAAGCTGTCTTGACTGAGGAAAGACTAGATGCTTTAAAGCTTCCTAAAGAAACAACTTCAGCTTTATCATTGGATTATGTTGAAATAGGGAAAGGCGTATCAGCAGAAGACAGAGCTCTTACCATTAAAATGTTAATTGATGATGGAAGAGACGGGAGCAGTTTTAGAGCGCCCGGTCATATTTTTCCTGTTAAAGCTTTAAGAGGCGGAGTGCTTAAAAAAGCAGGGAATGCTGAAGCAGCAGTAGATATGGCTGTACTTGCTGGTCTATATCCTTCAGCAGTTATTTCTGAAATTTTAAATGAAGAAGGCGATATTTCAAGGCTTTCGGAGCTTTTAGAATTCTCGAAAAAAAATGCTATCAAAATTATTTCTATTGAAGACTTGATTGCTTTTAGAAGAGAAAAAGAATGCTATATTTCAAGAGAAGCAGAAGCAAATCTCCCAACTGAATATGGCAATTTTAAGATGGTTGGCTTTATAAATAAACTAAATGGGGAGCATCACGTGGCGTTGGTTAAAGGTGATATTGACATTAATGATGAGGTGCTCGTAAGAGTTCATTCTGAGTGTCTTACAGGAGACGCTTTTCATTCCTTAAAGTGCGATTGCGGAGAACAATTGGCAGCTGCTCTGGCTGCTATTGAGAAGGAAGGAAAGGGTGTACTTTTATATTTAAGGCAGGAAGGAAGAGGAATAGGCCTTATAAATAAAATTAAGGCTTACAAGCTTCAGGAGGAAGGCTTAGATACAGAAGAAGCAAACTTAGCATTAGGCTTTCCATCAGATATGAGAGACTATGGCATAGGTGCTCAAATACTAAGCAATCTTAATGTACGCAAGGTTAGACTTTTAACTAATAATCCAAAGAAAATAATTGGTCTTAAAGGACACGGAATTGAAATAGTTGAAAGAGTTCCTCTAGTGATGGATTCTAATGTATATAACGCTAGATATTTTAAGACTAAAAAGGAAAAAATGGGCCATATGTATTAATATACCTGGTTATATACCAGGTTTTATTTTTGTTCATTAGTTTAGGTAAAGAAAAGACTTAGAGTCATCGAAATAAATGTTGAAAAAGATAGAATTTTGTTGAAACACATATAATCTATACTGTATAATATAATAAATGACTTATAAGTGCAGGAGGCGAAAATGGAATTTAAAAATTTAAAGGTTAGAACAAAAATATTTACTTTAGCATTGACAATGCTTGTTATGATTTTAGTGGTTGCAGGTATTGGTTATAAAAATATGTATGATAGCAACAAAGAGATTAAGTCATTATACAACAATAATCTCCTTTCAGTAGAGTATCTTAATGACAATAGAAATCAGGCAAGAGCAATAGAAGCAGATATAAATTATATTATACTTCATGCAGGGGAAAAGGATAAACAAGAAATAAAGATAAAAGATATAAGCGATAGAGCTAAAAAATATGATGATAACTTCTCAAAATATAAAAGCTCAGATTTAGACAAATTTGAAAAAGAATTAATTCCTGCAGTTGAAGGCGACTTAGCTAAGTATAGAGATGGAAGACAAGAAGTGTTAAAGCTTGCTTTAGACGGAAAACAAAAAGAAGCTCTAGATAAATTTGAGGCGTTAAGCGGAACAGTAGAGAGCTTTCAAAAAAATCTAAAGCAATTGGCAGAATATAATGTAACTGATGCTCAAAAAGTCATAAACGAAAATGAGATTAATTCTAGAAAAACCGTAATTATATTTGCATTAACTGTAATAGCAGCAGTTGTAATAGGAATTATTATTTCATTGCTTGTTATTAGGAATATTATAAATCCACTCAATAAAATAGGAGATTTTGCTGAGAGATTAAAAAACTCCGATTTTTCAACTTCTATTTCACTTACTAGAAAGGACGAATTCGGGCAAATAGGACGAGCTCTAAATGCTGCACAAAAACAAGTCGGGCTTGTTATTAGCGAAGTTATAAATTCTGTTCAGGATTTAGGAGCAGGTAGTGAAGAGTTATCTGCAACTGTAGAAGAAATGGCGGCTAAACTTGAAGACATTAATAAAGATACTGAAGGAATAGCTTTAGCAGCTCAAGAAGCAAGTGCCGGTACAGAAGAAGTTTCTGCAAGTACTGAAGAGGTAAACAGCAGTATACAGGTTCTTTCGGAGCAGGCTTTGGAAGGAAGTAAAAGAGTAGAAATTATAAAGGATAAAGCGATTGAGATTAAAGATAATAGTAATCGTTCCTTTGAGAGAATTAAGAGTATAAATTCAGAAAAGGAAGTAAAGATTCAGCAAGCGCTTAAGAGGGCTGAAGTAGTTGAAAATATAAAGGTTATGGCAGATACTATATCCGGAATAGCTGCTCAGACAAATCTTTTAGCTCTTAACGCTGCTATAGAAGCAGCAAGAGCAGGGGAACAGGGAAAAGGTTTTGCAGTTGTAGCTGAAGAAGTCAGAAAGCTGGCTGAAATGTCTTCTGAGGCAGTGGTTCAAATTCATAAAACTATAGAGGAAGTAAGGGAAGCAGTTTCTGAGCTTAGACAAAATAGCAATGAGGTTTTGACTTTTATAAAAGAAGATATAAACCCTCAGTTTAATAAGTTTATAGAGATAGGAAATGATTATTACAGCGATGCGGAGTACTTTGCAAAAATTTCAGATAATATAGCTTCAATGTCCAGCGAAATAAATGCAACAATGGACCAAGTAAGTAATGCTATTGATGAAATGGCACAGCAGGCTCAAAAGACAAACCAAAATTCAGATAGTATAAAATCAGGTGTTAATGAAGCTGCTATTGGTATGGAGCAAGTAGCAAATACAGCTCAGGCTCAAGCTGAAATGGCTCAAAGATTAAGCGAAATTGTACAAGGCTTCAAAATCTAAAATAATATCAAAACAGAGGATTCAGCAATATGCTGGATCCTTTTTTATATAAAAATATTGACACGAACATTTGTTTGTGTTATTATATTTTTATAAAGAATATAAGAGGTGAATATTATGGAACTTGCACTTTACGACAGGCAGTATATGTTAGCAAAAGAGCATAAACAGCTCATCGAGAAGGACAATGTTTTTATTCAAACTAATAACATAATATTAAAAACAAGCTCGATAACGAGAGAATATATAGATATAGCATTTTTATTATCAAAGATATCAAAATCTATTTGCTTATTTGAAGCAGTTATAAATAGCAATATAGAAGATAAGAAACTAAATAAAATTCTTAAAAAGCTTAAAAAGTCTGAAAAAACTTTGAAATTATTGCTTGAGGTATCAGAAGATAAATGTACAAAATTATGGCAGGAGATATTTTTAAAAGCTCCGGATATGGTTCAGCAGTATTTCTTTGATGAGATACTTAGTGTTGATAAAAGCAATGTAGATATAGTACTGAGAGAAATTTTATATTATACCTTTAAGGAAATTGAAGTTAAAAATGTTGAAGAAGGTAATAGACTAAAGGAATTTTTACTGGTGCTGAAAGGTATGCTTAAAGAGGTTTATATACTATAACAAATTATCTATTTTATGATGGACTGCGCTTAAAACAGCTAAAAATTGCGTGTTATTTCAGTAAATTGAATATCTGGCTTAGCATAAATGTGACTTTAATTATAAGTGTTGTTTGTTCAGCTAAAGTCTCTAAGAATTCAAATAACATGTGGAAGGTTTATAGTGTTTTAAGAGCAGTTTTGCATTATGTCTAGCTGTTCATTTTAAATTCATTTGAACAATTAGGACACGTTACAGTAATTTTTCCCTTATTTTTCGGCACTCTAAGCCTTTTAGGGCATTTTGGACAATTGACAACTCTATAATCAATTAAATTTTCTATTTTGTCAGTATCTAGTCCCACAACCACATCATCCCCAATTATAAAGGCAGGAACTCCTCTAATTCCTCTTCTCATTAGTTCAGTTCTGGCTGAAGTATCTATACTGATATTTTTCTCCTCATAGCTTATACCTTTTTCTCGAAGATACATCTTCGCAGTAGTACAGTGTGGTCAAGTACTTGATGTATACATAACAACTTTTTTCATTAATATCCCTCCTACAAGTATCTTTATATTAATATATTACGATATAGTTTGTTTTGCAATACGATATAAAAAATTTTTATAAAATGAAAGCCTGATGTTGCTAAATTTGAATTTTAAATTATGTGTTTCAAAAATATTCCAAAAGTTGTATAATTGAGTTAATGCAGCAAATGGGTTATGGGGGGAACAGGATGAAAAAAAAGTTTATCAAGATTTTGTCAGCTATTATTGTAATATTATGTTCAATAGTTATAGCTATAACTGTGCTTTGGAAACCAAAGAATATTAGTGATGATGTATTTAAAGAAACAATTAAGGTTACAGATAAGGGCTTTGAGTATAATACTTCTGAAAAGGATAATCCTGTAGCAGTAAGAGCTGAAAAGGAAGTATATGATGATATGCATAGAATGGCAAATACAAAAATTATAGCTGATGAAGTATGGGGAGAAGATGAAATCAATGAGGAAAGACTTAATAAGGTAATAATGGAGGTTATGAAGTCTAGCTTCAGTGATAAGGAAAAGCTGCTTACAATGCTTCATAACTGGAAAACAGGTAATTTTAATAATGCTGTTGAGGAACATAATTATCTTTGGGAAAAGCTTGGGGGTACTGTAGGAAAAGCAAAGGCATTGAAAAAATAAAAGGAGTGCAACTAAAAGTGCACTCCTTTTGCTTATGTTCTAGATATTAAGCTTTGTTTACTGAACCAAATAGTTCCATCTTTTCTTTAACAGTAGCTTTTATAGCTTCAAATCCAGGTGCTAAAAGCTTACGTGGGTCAAAGCCTTTTCCTTGAAGATCTTTTCCTGATTCGATATATTTACGAGTAGCTTCTGCAAATGCTAATTGACATTCTGTATTAACGTTTATCTTAGCAACTCCTAGTGAAATAGCCTTTTGAATCATGTCTGCAGGGATTCCGGTACCACCGTGTAGAACTAAAGGCATATCTCCAACAGCGTCCTTAATTTTAGCTAAAGTATCAAAATCTAAGCCCTTCCAGTTTGCAGGATATTTTCCATGAATATTTCCTATACCAGCAGCAAGCATTGTAACTCCTAAGTCAGCAATTTGCTTGCATTCAGATGGATCAGCAATTTCACCTGCTCCTACAACACCATCTTCTTCTCCACCGATTGAACCAACTTCTGCTTCAACAGATAAACCTTTTTCATTAGCTATTCTAACTATTTCTTTTGTCTTTTCTATGTTTTCTGCTATTGGATAGTGAGAACCGTCGAACATAACAGATGAGAAGCCAGCTTCAATTGTTTTGAAAACTCCTTCATATGAACCGTGATCTAAATGAATTGCAACAGGAACAGTTATGTTTAAGTCTTGAATTAAGCCTTTTACCATTCCTACAACAGCATGATATCCACCCATATATTTACCAGCACCTTCAGATACTCCTAAAATTACTGGTGAATTGTTTTCTTGAGCAGTTAATAATATTGCTTTTGTCCATTCTAAGTTATTGATATTAAATTGACCAACAGCATATTTACCATCTCTAGCCTTGATTAACATCTCTTTTGCTGAAACTAACATGAAATCTACCTCCATAAACAATGAATTTTATTTAGTTTTCTTTTAACACTTATTATACCCTAAAACTCTAAAAAATGGAACAAAGAATGAAACAGTAATTAAAGAATTAAAATTAGAAATCTTCATAATATTATATTATTACACATTTTATACTTATATATGACAGGTGATATATAATATATTAAGCATAGAATACTTTACTAGTTATTTGTAAAAAATTATTGTAGAATACAATTTTTAGTTATATACTTAAAACATAATAGTAATTTAATCAGGTACTAAAAATTTATTGCAAATGCAGTACTAACTGCTGTATTTACATACAAAAGGCAGGAGGTAGAAAAAATGCGTACAACGGAAAGTTTGGTAGAAGCATTAGAATATCTGTATTTAAGCAGAAAAATAATAGTTTTGGTTGATGACATTAAGGTAAAATACGATGCGGAAATGTATATACTTACAAAGCTTTTGCAGCATCAAGGTATAAATCTTAATGTAGAGGATTTGGAAAAGGGGAACTATACTAAAGAACAAGCTGATCGTATTACATCAGCATCCAGAAAAATAAAGTATTATTTAAAGTTTAAATTAAAATAAATATTTCAGGAAAAGCCTATTAAGGTAATATCCTTTTAACATTTATATAGATTTCAAAGTAAATCAGTTCTTAAAGCTTCTCAAGGAGCTTTAAGAACATCAGGATTTTTGCTCTCTTAAATAGCGATTTACTAATTGAAACTATGTAGTTAAAAGGATTATTTTTTGTGTCTTTCAAATAATTTTTTTATAGATTATGCTAATATATTATTTATGTTTATATTATAGCTAAGTGCTATTTAATAAAAGTATTCATATATGCATATTTTTGACATTTTAGGAAGAAAACTTACTGAAAGCCCGCATGGCTCAAGTAAATATTTATATATTTAAATATTTAAGTATTTTTATAGGTTTATATTTAAATATATAAGTAATAAAACATACAGCATTTCAACACGTTTCTTTAACAAAGCCAAAGGCTAAGCCTCATTACGTGAAAGGAAAAAATTTTATGCAAATATATTTATTAAGACATGGTGAAACAGAGGAAAACAAAAGCAGGTTTTATTATGGAAAGCTTGATGTAAGCTTAAATGATACAGGTATAGTTCAAAGCAGAAAAGCAGGAGAATTACTAAAAGAAATAAAGTTTGATAGCATTTATATAAGCGATAGGAAAAGAACTAGAGAAACAGCGGAAATTGCTTTAAATAATAAAGGCTTAAATCTAATTGCAGATAAGAGAATAAATGAAATCGATTTTGGAAAATTTGAAGGAAAGAATTATGAACAAATTCAAAGGGAATTTCCATCAGAATATGAAATGTGGAATAACAATTGGAAGGAGTTTGCTCCTCCTGGCGGTGAAAGCTATAGACAATTTTATAATAGGATTAAGGAGTTTTTGGAGGATATCCTTCATAAAGAACAGGAAAATGTGCTTATTGTAACACATGGAGGAGTTATAAGAACAATTTATTGCTGCGTGCTTGAGGGAAATCTTGATTTGTACTGGAAGTTTTCCTCTAAAAATTGTGATATAAGCATAATAAAGTATGAGTATGGAAACTTATTCATTGACAGTATTAGTCATGTAAAATAGAATTGTTTAGGAGAGGGCTTTAAATCCGGTTATTAGCTTAAAAACTGTTGAAGATGCACTCTTTGAGATATTTATTAACGAAGCTAAACAAGTAAAACCATATAGACCAATATAGAAAGGGATACAGAACAATGAATAAATATGTTAATGATTTTCTGCTGATGTTTCAGTTCTTAACAAGAATACCTGTAAATATCAGTCTAAAATGCGATAAGGAAAACTTTAAAAGAGGAGCAGTTTTTTTGCCTTTGGTAGGCTTTATTGTAGGAGGACTACAGTGGCTTGTATATATGTTATTTTTTAAGGTTAGTTCATTAGGCATAGCAGCCATTTTTGCTGTGCTTTCGGGTATTTTAGTTACAGGTGCTCTGCACGTAGACGGCTTAGGGGATACATGTGATGGTTTTTATGCCTTTAAGGGAAAGGACAGGATAATAGAGATAATGAAGGACAGCAGGATAGGAACTTTTGCCTGCATTGCTATAGTAATGGATATTATGCTTAAGGTTAATTGTCTGGCTTATTCTTCTCAGTACAGTTCAGCCTTAATAATTATTGCTGTACCAGTGATATCGAAATTTAGTATAGTACTTCTTTCTTTTGTAGGGAAACCTGCAAAAAGCACTGGTTCAGGCAATTTGTTTATAGGAAATATGAGTGGAATTGTAGTTTTCATTTCTGCTTTTATAACAGCAGTAATCATTTATATATTTCTTGGGTTAAAAGTTACTGCAGCTATGTTTATTACAGCAGTAATCATAACACTGTTAGTAAATAAATACAGTGAGAGTAAAATTAACGGTTTAACCGGAGATCTATTAGGTGCAAACAATGAAATAGTTGAAATATCTGTGATGCTTGTATACATAGCTTTGTATAAATTTTAAAGAATAGAAGAGGTTGAAATTATGAAAACAAAAAAATTAATTATAATATCACTTTTTATTGCACTGAGTTTTATAGGTGCAAATATCAAAATAGCAGGGAGCATAGCTTTTGATTCAATGCCGGGTTTTTTGTGTACATTAGTATTAGGACCTTTATATGGCGCTATAGTAGGAGCAATAGGGCATATATTAACAGCTGCCATTAGTGGATTTCCTCTTACTTTGCCGGTTCATATAATTATTATGGCTGATATGGCAGTAACAATGGTACTGTTTGGTACAACCTATCGTTTTTTTTCAAAGATAAACAGAAGCCTTGGGCTAGTTACAGCTGCAATTATAGGAGTAGCAATAAACGGTCCTATATCTGTAGTAATGCTTATACCTATAGTCGGCAAAGCAATTCTTCCTATGATACCGATATTATCTTTAGCAGCTTTAATAAATATAATCATTTCCCTAGTGGTGTATAAATTTTTACCAAGGAGCATTAATCAATGGAAGTCTGGAAAATAAGAGATTTAAGTTTAATAACCATAGATGAAAGAAGAACCATGGTAATAGCTTGTGACAGCTGCGGCTCTGTAGGCATTAAAGATGGGGACGTACTAAAAGTACCACCCTTTTATGTTGGAAAACTAACATCAAGAGTAGCTTTAATGGAAGTTATCTGTGCTGGTGCTGAGGTAATATCATTAACAGATACTGTCTGCAATGAAATGAAGACTACAGGAGAGGAAATAATTAAGGGAATCGAGCATGAGTTAAAATTGGCAGGAATAAGAGATGTTGTACTTACAGGCAGTACAGAAGAGAATTTTTCAACTGTCAGTACAGGTTTAGGTATAACTGTAGTCGGTATAGCAGAAAATAATAAATTAAAAGTTAATAATGTAAAAAATGAAGCTGTAATTATAAGTATAGGTATTCCTAAGGTTGGGGACGAAATAAATCTTAATGAAGATTCAGAGATTGTAGATTATAGTTCAATATATAAGCTTTTAAATAATAATCTTATTTATGAGATAGTGCCGGTAGGTTCTAAAGGTATAGCTTACGAATGCAAACAGCTTTCTGAAAGCAATAAGTTAGAATTGTATTTTGAAGAACAATTTAAGGTAGACATCAATAAATCCAGCGGACCTTCTACCTCAATAATTGCTGCTGTTGACTGTAACGGAGTTAAAGATATACTTGAAGAATTGCCAAACTCCTATATTATTGCTTATTTAAAGAAAAATTAAAACATAAGTTTTAAAAGCAGTAAAAGGTGTAATCTCTTTTACTGCTTTTAATTATTTAAACACTAAGAATAAATTTCTTTTCAAGTTTTAATGGATAGTAGGACATTTTTGCTTTTCTAAGACCTTCGATACCTAAATCTTGCTCTCTATTAATTATTTCTGCGTTGCTGAAGCATTTATCAATTAAGGTTCGTGCAATAAAACTGTATACTCCATTTATATCTTTATCGCCCTTTTCTATGTGAATTACTGCAAGCTTTTCATTAAGTCTTTCTCCGATACTGAAGGCAGCTATTTTATCATCTACATAAACTGCAATACCTTCAAGATTTAAAAGCTTCATATTATTTACAAGATTTTTTATTGAAATTAACTCATAATAAAGCTTATCATCCTTTTCTTCGGTTTCATAATACCATTTTGAAGCTGCAGAAATAACATCCTGAATAACCTTATCACCGCATATATCAACGACTTCATAGTTATAATTCTTTATAAAGTAGTTATAGTGATTCTTTTTAGAATGAAGTTTTTTACCGGAAAAGGTCATTAGCTTTTGAGCTTCGTACAGATAATCGAAATTATCCCTGTCTTCCTCAATACAAAGCTCATCATCAGCATGAAGCAATGTTTTAACCTCATTGATAAAGCTTTCTTCTAGATCTTTAAATAAGTACTCCATGCAATTTTGTTCTTTATAAGTTTTTAGATGTTCAATAATTTCTAAAAGATTTTCCTTGGTGTAGCCTAAAGGCTGCATGAAGTGATAATTACCTTCAAAATCTTTCTTTTTAAGTATTAAAGCATCCCTATATATGCAGTATTGAATATCGCAGGCCTCTTTCCAAATATATAAGCTTGTAAAAGAATACTCACAACTTAAAAATTTATAAGGGTAGATGTAGCTATCTATTATTTTTTTATCCTCTAAATCCAATTTCTTAAATATCATAAAAACTACCTTTCCTTTAATATAATAACTGAATGTTCATTTAATAATGATAAAAAGCACAAGAAGATTACTTTATAATAAATGCTTTATAAATTAGTCTCGTTAATATACTTAAACAATTTATTGCAAAAGCAGAGCTTCTTGAATTACTATAATCATTTCTTCAAGCATTTTAAGCTTTTCTTCTTCAGAGCTGCAGTGATTTTCATAAACAGACTTTATAGGAGAAAATATAAAAGCTAAAAGAATATCATTTCTGATATTTTTAATAACCTTTTTTTCTTTCATATCGTCAAACAGTTTATAGATAGGGTATTTCCCTTTCATTACCTTGCACTGGCTTATTAATACTGGGCAGCTGGAAAATTGTTCGACAAAGTTAAAAATATCTTTATTTTCCTGAATATACTCATAATAGCTTCTAATCAATATTTCAATAAACTGTGTGCCGGACATATCATCAGTTATTTTGCTGAGTAAATGATAGTAAATTTCCTCATAGTATTCAAGATATATATCCTGAAGCATAGTGTCTTTGTTTTGATAGTATATATAAACTGTAGCAGGGGAAACACCGGCTTCCTTTGCTATCTTTGACATGGATGTCCCATGAAAGCCCTCTTCTAATATTAGTTTTACTACAGCTTTTTTTATGTTTCTTTGTTTCTCATCATCTTTTCTTCTCATTTACTCACCTCTATTCTAATTCTATAATAAATGATCATTCATTTATTGTCAATAGATTTAGAAGTAAATGTAATTATTTAATACTTATTATTCCTTTTTTGAACTTTTTAGTTCATCGTCAGGAGCATTATAGACACCTTGATCAGTAGTTATATAAAAGTTTTGTTTGTTGTATTTTTCAGTGTCATCTAAATTAAATCCATCTACTATTTGTCTTAATTTATCGTCAGATAATTTTATATTCTTCTTCATTTTAGAGCCTCCAGTTGATTAGTAGTTTAATAAGTATAGTTTTCCTATAAAACAAGAGATTATGAAAGTTAAAAATTAGTAAAAAGAAAGAGTACCGCAGAAGCATAATAATACTGTTTCTGCGGTACTCTCTGTTATTTTAACCAAGCATTAATTGATTGTTTATATTTGAACTATAATTTTCAAAAATGCATCTTATAAGTTCCATATATAAATCAGCGGTTTTATTATTATCATCAAGCTCAGGGTTTAGTTCTACTAAATCCAAAGAAACCATTAATCCAGAAGATGCTAAGGCTATTAATACCTTCTTAGCTTCTTCTATTGTCAGTCCATTTCTAACCGGTGTTCCTGTACCAGGAACGTAAGAGGAATCAATGGAATCAATATCAAAGCTTACATGAATAGCATCAACTCTTTCCTTAAGATAGGATATGCTTTCTTCCATTACTTTTTCAATTCCATGTTCATATACCTTGTCCATTGTGAAAGCATTAATTTTAGAATTATTTATTAAAGCAACTTCACCTGGGTCTAAATCTCTTCCGGCTATATGCACAACATTTTCATCTTTTACTTTTATTCTATGTTCAAACAGATTAACCAATTTGTCAGGCCCTTTGCCTATTGAAGCTGCAAGCGGCATGCCGTGAATATTTCCCGTTTCGGAAGTTTCATGGGTATTTAAATCACCATGGGCATCAATCCAAACCACTCCTAAGTTTTTATATTGTTTGCTTACTCCTGCTATACTTCCAATTCCAAGACTGTGGTCTCCTCCAAGTACAAGGGGAAAATGTCCGCTTGATATAGAGTCGTACACTTTAAAGGCAAGCTTTGTGTTAGCATCTACAACAACATCGTAAAATTTTAACTTTTGATCACATCTGTAAATATGGTCATCATTAACTTTTGCAACTTCTATATTACCTAAGTCGCAAACATCAAAATTTAAGTCTCTTAATAAATCTTCAACTTTAAATTCCCTAAATTTATCCGGTCCTAAATTGCTTCCCTTTTTAGAAGCTCCGTAGCTTATAGGCATCCCTATAATATGTAGTGCCATTTATCATTCCTCCTAGCATTCCTTTGCTGAATAAAGTATAGGTTAATAATGTTTCCATCAAAATTTATATAATAAAAAATCAGGAAACAGATTATATTTTAAACAAATTTTCGGCATATGTCTACATAAATTTTTGAGAATTATAAGTTAATTTTTAAAATAATTTAATTAAATATAAAAAGACTGAATCAAAGCAGCTAAACATAGCGTAGTATTGAATACATAGAAGCAATTAGGTAAGCACCAAAGACAATACAACTAAAAAGCCTCCTATGAATTTAGATACTATATAATATGTTTAAGCTGTTTTGATCAGTCCTTAAGGTTTGAAGACTAACCTGGCATCTTGGAATCTATTAATTTTCCTCCTATTTTTCCTAGAGCAGTGCAGGTTGCAAGATTAACAAGTGACAGTACAAAAACAATTGCTTTTTCGGATGCTGTAGAGAAACTTGTATGAATTAAAACTATAGTGAGTATAGAAGATATAAAAAGTATAATTCCAAGATATATTTTTATTTTAAGATAGGGAGGGGAAAGCTTTTTAAACCTGACCTTGCCATCATATATACCACTTACTATAGCTATTATAACTGTTATTGGGAAGAAAACAGATAAAACTTTTACTGTTGTTAACAAGTTTTCTGAAAAGCTCCCCGATAAAAGAAATGACAGTATTAAAAATCCGGTAGAAAAAACAGCTATTGCTTCCGGAAAATGCACAGTGATAGGGTGAAGATGAAGGTTTAAAATATTTTCTCTTTTTTCGCTTACCTTGCTTTTATATTCTACAAAAGCTGTTTTAGGAACACCGCAGGCAGGGCATACATCCTTTAAATCCTTTTCTTCCATAATGAAGCCGCATACTCTACAAATAACGTATTTTTTCATGATATCCTCCTGTAAATGCAAATCTAATTAATAAATCTTATTAATTAAGTTTGAAAAGTATAACTATAAAAATAAAAAAACACCATTTTGCTTTGCTAACAGTGCAAAATGGTGTTTTGAGCTTTATAGTTTACTTCTCCACAGGCTTAAATCTGATAACATTATTTACTACAGAATAAGTATAATGAAAAGCCTGATTTTCTATCTCTACAGACATTGTATGATCAGTGAAGTCTGTAACCTTTACTTCATCTGCACCAATATCGTAGGTTTGACAAAATAAGTTTTTCACGTTGTTTTTATCCATTGCATAATCTCCTTTACTTGATTCTTTAACTATAGTATTTGCTTATTTTATATAAATTATTAGAATAATTTTCCTAGGTCATATATTTAAAGGTCCAATCCAATAAGTCTATAGCGAGATCGGCAGTTATATCGTTTCTATCCAATAATGGATTTAGCTCGACGAAATCCATTGATTTTACAAGCCCGCTTTCGGCGAAAATTTTAAGAAGGGTTTTTGCCTCGTCTATCGTCATTCCATCCGGTACAGGCGTGCCTGTGCCAGGTACAAATTCAGCATCAATAAAATCTAAATCAAAACTTAAATGAATAGTATCGATATCCTTTTTCTTAAGATTATCCAATACTTCGTTAACCACATGTTCAAGTCCATACTCATGAATACGTTTTGCTGTATAAACATTTAAGTCCTCTTTTTTTATAAGGTCGTATTCACCTTTATCTAAGTCCCTTGCTCCTACGATGTACACATGATCGTTTTGAACCTTTTTACCTTTAAAATAAACATCTACAAGGTCAGGATATCCGATTCCCATGGCTTTAGCCAGTGACATTCCATGCACATTAGCACTTTCGCTGGTTTCGTGTGTATTTATATCTCCATGAGCATCTACCCATACTACAGCAAATTTTTTATTTGCTCTGCTTACTCCTGCAACGCTGCCAAGACCTATGGAGTGATCTCCGCCAATTATTAATGGAAAACTGCCGCTTACTATTGAAGAATAGACAATATGAGCAAGATTATTATTAACCTGTACTATTGGATCAAGATATTTCATATTTGGATGAGAGAAGAATTTATTATATTCTTTTACTTGAGGTACAAAAAGATCCCCAAAGTCAAATACTCTATGATTATGTTTTCCTATGGTTTCTACAATTTTTTTTTCTCTAAGCTTTTCAGGTCCATATTCGGGTCCTCTTTTATCTGCACCATAAAAAATAGGAACACCAATAATATTAATATCCATAAAACTACCACCTTCTGCTTATACATTTAAAACTAAATATAGTATGCGCCATTTATCAGGAATAATTACATATGTGGATTTATACCATTTCGTTAATTTATTTTAGTTACTAAACGTAAAAAATGGCTGTTTAAACAGCCATTTTTATATTTATGCATTTGGATTTGGATTTTTATCTGTTCGTGTAGTTTGAGCAGTTTTCATGCTCATGCTGTTGCCTTTATTATTGCTTGGAGGTTTATTTGCTTTAGCATTTTTGGCTTGATTTTCACCTTTACTCATAGTCAGTCTCCTTTCACTCGAATCTTTAATCAGGTTCAGCTGTTCAGTAAAAATTTTAACAGTAATATTTTTTACTGAAAAAAGACTAAGTATGTAGGATATTTTTTACTTTAACTTTGTTCCTGTTTCATCCTGCTCAATTAAATTTTTTTTCATGAGTCCGCCCAAGGCTTGCTTAAAATAGTTCTTACTAATATGGAAAGCTTTATATATATCATCGGGAGATGTCTTATCATTGAAAGTCATAAAACCATTATGTTCCTTCAAAAAAGCCAATATTTTTTCTTGAAGCTCTGTTACTTCAGTCTTAGCAGATTTTCTTGTAGAAAGACCAAGTTTTCCGTCTTCATAAATTTTGTTTACTGTAAGCTCAAGTATATCACCATAATGAATATCATTAAAATATTCATTGTTCAAGATGACACCTCTATACATATTATCCACAGCTACCATTACGCTTTTATTCGTCTGAAAACCATAAACTGTTCCTTTAACAGTATCACCTGTTTTATATTTATCTGTAATTTCAAGATATTTATCTATATTAGTAGTTGCTGCAATTCTGCCGGTCTTGTCAAGGTATATGTAAAATAAATAGTATTTATCGTTTAGAAGACTATAAAGCTTTTCTTTTAATGGTACAAGTACATCCTTGTCTAAGCCAATGTCAATGAAGCTTCCTATTGATGTTGTAGCAACAACCCTTAAATAAGCTAAATCAGATACCTTTGCAAGAGGTTTCTTTAAGGTTGCAATCAGTCTATCCTTAGAATCTCTATATATGAAAGCATCAACCTCGTCATCAATTTTAAATTCCTGTCCTAGGGTACTATTATTTGGAAGCAATATGTCATCCTTGCTGCTTCCTGTTCCAGCATCTAAAAAGTAACCAAAATCCGTTTGTCTTACAATTTTTAATTTATTGAAATCACCAATTTGAATCAAATTCATTACCTCTTTCTTTTTTTATATAAACATACTTTTATTTATTGTTCTTCATTTTAGCATACTTTATTAGATTTGTATTTATTTTTTATCATAGCTTATGGAGAATTATAGCACCTTTTACATAGTATTGAGCAATATTCTCTATGTAATCAGCAAAATTTGCTGATATAATGTTGATTAGAAATAATTGATTTAATGGGAGGCAAAAAATGAACTTTTTAAAAAATTATAAATCATCTGTTATTCTGCTTGGTTCAGTTTTATTAGGAGGAATAGCAGGTGCTATCTTAGGACCAAAAGCAGCAATGCTTGAGCCTTTTGGAAACTTATTTTTAAACTTAATGTTTACAATAATAGTTCCTTTAGTATTTTTCAGCGTTTCCTCTGCAATTGCAAATATGGCAAGCATGAAAAGACTTGGCAAGATAATGGGGAGTGTAATTATTGTATTTACTGCTACAGCTTTAATAGCTTCGGTAATTAGTGTTGTTGGAGCACTATTGGTAAATCCTACAAAAGGAATAGATCAAGGAACTATACAAAAGCTTATGGCTACAGCAGGCGAAGCTCCTAAAGCAGAAAATACTGGAGTGCTACAACAGATAGTAAATACCTTCACTGTATCAGATTTCATGAATGTATTTTCAAGAAAAAATATGCTGCAGCTTATTGTGTTTTCTTTACTTTTTGGGATTTCAACAGCCATGGTAAAGGAAAAGGCTGAACCGGTTGCAAAGTTTTTAAAAGCAGGCTCTCATGTAATGATGAAATTTGTAGATATTATAATGTATTATGCACCAATTGGACTTGGATGCTATTTTGCTTCTGTAGTAGGTCAGCTTGGAACTCAGATTTTACAGGGATACCTAAGGGTATTTATTTTATACTTAGTACTTTCAATAATATTGTATTTTGGAGTACTAACTATATATGCATTTTTGGCAGGAGGAAGAGAAGGAATATCAGTATATTGGAAAAATGTAATAACTCCTTCAATTACAGCTCTGGCTACCTGCTCAAGTGCAGCCTGCATACCTATAAATCTTGAATATACAAAGAAGATGGGTGTACCTGTCGATATATCAGAAACTGTTGTGCCGCTTGGTGCTAATACTCACAAGGATGGCTCAGTAATAGGTGGAGTTATGAAGATCACTTTTCTATTTGGACTATACGGAAAAGATATGAAAAGCTTCAGTGCCATAATTGGTATAATATTTGTATCATATTTAGTAGGTGCAGTAATGGGAGCTATTCCTGGAGGAGGTATGATTGGTGAGATGCTTATATTAAGCGTTTATGGTTTCCCACCGGAAGTTCTGCCAATAATCGCTGTTATAAGTACAATTATAGATGCACCGGCTACTCTGTTAAATTCAACAGGAAATACAGTATGCGCTATGATGGTTACAAGACTTGTTGAAGGAAAGAATTGGCTTACTAATAAAATAAGCATTTCTCACGAAATGAAAGCGTAGAGAATAAAATGTAGAAAATAATAATTTAAGTTTCGATGTTACTATGATATAATAAGAAATAAAGGTTATTTTTAAATATTTAGTGTTGCGAAAGTTAAATGAGGTGATTGAATGCTGAAGATAGGATCTCATGTATCCATGAGCGGAAAGAAAATGATGCTTGGTTCTGTAGAGGAGGCTCTTTCATATGGAGCAAATACCTTTATGATATATACTGGTGCACCACAGAATACAGCAAGAAAGCCAGTTGAAGATTTAAGAATTGAAGAAGCTTTAAAGGCTATGGAGGAAAACGGAATAGATGAAATTGTAGTTCATGCTCCATATATAATAAATTTAGGCAACAGTGAAAAGCCAGAGACTTTTGAGCTTGCAGTCAGTTTTTTGAAGGAAGAAATAAGAAGGACAGAAGCTATCAAAAAAGCAAAGCAAATTGTTTTACATCCCGGAGCCCATGTTGGTGCTGGTGACGAAAAAGGCATACAGCAGATAATAAAGGGATTGAATGAAGTTATCACAAAAGAGCAGCAGGTTCAAATTGCACTTGAGACTATGGCCGGGAAGGGCTCTGAATGTGGAAGAACCTTTGAACAGCTTGCTCAAATAATTGATGGTGTAACTTTTGACGAAAAACTAAGTGTATGTCTTGATACCTGTCATATAAATGATGCAGGCTATGATGTGGAAAATAATTTTGACGGTATCCTAGAGCAGTTTGATAAAATTATAGGAATCGAAAGGCTAAGGGTAATACACTTAAATGACAGTAAAAATCCTTTAGGTGCAAGAAAAGACAGACATGAAAATATCGGTATGGGACATATAGGCTTTGAGGCATTAAACTATGTTGCTAATCATGAATCTTTAAAGCATATACCTAAGATATTGGAAACACCTTATGTATCCAATGAAGCGGGTGATAAAAAGGCACCTTATAAGTACGAAATCGAAATGCTTAGAAATAAGAAGTTTGACGATGGTTTTGTGAAAAAACTATTTGATAAGGTATCACAATAAAGTGAAATTAGGTTTAATTGGTAAAAATATAGAAAGTCAAGTACAGCTTACTGCTTTACTTGACTTTCTTTGCTATTAGCTTTAAATTTCAAAAAACTGGTGTATAAAAATAAGAAAAAATGTTTTAAGTGTTCTACAAGATTTTCTATGGAAAAAATTTACATATTGCAATATAATTTATCATAGCATGAAAGTAGGAATTACAGGGGCTAATTCCTACTTTCATAAATAAAATAAATAGGGGGTAGATCAAATGAAGGCTAGAAACCAAAAACTTGTTTCTATTATGGCAACTGCTGCTGTAATGTTCTCGCTGACAGCAGGAATGGGGACAAGCAAGGTAAAAGCTGTGACACCGGAGTTAGATCAAAAGATAATTAATGAGCAGAAGAAAGCAGCTGCTCAGGAAATTTCACAAAATGATACATTAAACTGGGTTTCAACTAAGTTTAATGTTAAGGCAAATTTCAACGATAATTTGCCTAGACAAAGCACTAATCCAAGTGATGATGTAAGGGTTATTGTTCAGCTTGAAGATTCACCAGTGCTTCAAAGACAGGGCTTAGAGGCTAATGTTGATGAGGGTGGTATAAGAGTTCAAAGTCATGCAACAAAGGCAGCTGATAATGCTTTAAAGGCAGCACAAAATAAAAAGAAAGATATTATAAAAAGAGCAAGTAATCTTAAATCTGCTAAAATAAGACATGAATATGATACAGCTTTTAATGGTTTTAGTATGCAGGTTAAAAGAGGGGAAATAGAAAATTTAAAGAAAATGCCTGGAGTAAAGAAAGTTACTGAGGCAAGGGTTTACAAACCGGATATGACTTCTGCAAAGGCTTTAACACAAGCTTATGATACTTGGAAGGATCTAAAGCTTAAGGGCGAAGGAATGGTTGTAGCTATTATTGATACTGGTATAGACGTTCAACACAAAGATATGAGAGTAACAACTAAAAATACCAAGTTAAATAAAGATAACGTTCTTGTAGAAGGAGATAAGGGAACATTTTATACTGACAAGGTACCATATGGTTATAATTTTGCAGATAATAATCAAGAAGTTAAGGATTTAACTTCCAGCATGCATGGTATGCACGTTGCCGGTATAGTTGGAGCTAACGGAAAGCAAAAGGAAGTTGATGTTAACCAAGCTGTACAGGGAGTAGCTCCGGAAGCACAGCTGTTAGCTATGAAGGTTTTCTCAAATGACCCTAATAACCAGGGAGCATTTACAGATGACTTGGTTGCAGCTATTGAATCTTCTGTTGAACATAAAGCAGATGTAATTAACATGAGCTTAGGCTCACCAGCAGGCTTCCAGGACGCTGATGATCCTGAACAGTTAGCTGTAAAGGAAGCTGCAGATGCAGGTGTTCAAGTAGTTATTTCAGCAGGAAATAATTATAATTCCACATACCCATATAAAATGCCGGGTGTTGTTGATACAGCAATGGTAGGTTCTCCTGGGCTAGCTAAGGATTCTTTGTGTGTAGCTTCTTATGAAAACACTTCTATAACCTGTGTTGGATTAGATTATACAGGCGGAACAAAACCTATGGCTTACTTTACTTCAGAATTAGACCCATATGGAGTGTTAAAATCACAATATGAACTAGTTGACTGCGGAATTGGAAAACCAGAAGATTTTGCAGGTAAAAATTTATCAGGAAAGATTGCTCTTATAAAGAGAGGAGTTTTGGATTTTGTAACTAAGAAGTTAAATGCTCAAGCTGCAGGTGCTGCGGGAGTAATTGTATATAATCAAAGCGCAGCAGAAAGACCAGATGGCGGTGGCGATTCTTATATTTCCATGGCTACTGATCCTGGTGTAAAGATACCTGCAATATTCGTAGGCAATACTGACGGAACAACACTTTTAAAGGGTATTGCTTCAGGAATAAAGGTTTCCTTTAATGGCAAGGTAACTCAAGTTGCAAATCCAGCCAAGGATGATATGTCCGACTTTACATCCTGGGGACCAACTCCAAATCTAGACTTTAAACCTCAGATTTCTGCACCTGGCGGAAATATATATTCAACAGTTAATAACAATAAGTATGAAACAATGAGCGGTACATCAATGGCTTCTCCTCATACAGCCGGAGCAGAAGCTCTTATTATGCAGGGATTAAAGAAAGCTAATCCGGACCTAGTAGGAACCAGAATGCTGGTTGATTTAGCTAAGATATCTGCTATGAATACTGCTAAGATAGAAATGGATAAGAATCACCCAACAGTTCCTTTCTCACCAAGAAGACAGGGAGCTGGTTTAGTACAAATTGAAGACGCAATAAGAAACAAGGTTACAGTTACAACTAATGACTTTGAAGCAGCAGCTGCCTTAAAGGAAATAGGTAAGACCAAAACCTTTAATCTTCAGTTAAGCAACCTTGGAAACAAGGCAGTAACCTATACCTTAGATAACTTGGGTGGAGCTTATACAGAATACAGCGATTTCTTAAATAAGATGAGCTATGATGTTAAGATCGATGGTGCAACTGTTACTTTTGATAAGGCTACAGTAAAGGTGCCAGCAAACGGAACTGCAAATGTAAAAGTAACAATTAAATTGCCGGATAATTTCGCATCAGAACAGTTTGTTGAAGGTTATGTAAAGTTTGTAAGTAGTGATAACAATGTACCATCACTTTCAGTTCCTTACATGGGCTTCTATGGAAGCTGGTCTAAGCCTGAAACTATTGACAGACCAATGTGGGATGAAAGCAGCAACTTTGGTTTAACAACTTTATTCTCACAAATGAATGGAAAGAACTACTATCTAGGATATCAGGGCAGAGATAGCCATAATATTCCTATAATAGATCCAAACGCTATTACTATTTCTCCTAATGGTGATGGATATTTTGATAACGTAGTTCCAAGACTTTATTTGCTTAGAAATATTAAGAATATGCAGATAGATGTACTTGATGCAAACAATAAAGTTATAAGAACTATATCTCAAGATGAACTTATTAGAAAAGACAACTATACATCAGAAAGTTCAAAGAATGCTTTTGGAAGGTTAGATAGTGCATGGATGTGGGATGGAACAGTATTCAACAGCAAGACAGGAAATAATGATAAGGTTAAAGATGGACAATATTCAATTAGAGTAACAAGCAAAATTGATTTTAATAATGCTAAAGCTCAAACTTTAACTATGCCTGTAAAGGTTGATACTATTGGTCCTGATGTTCAGATAACTTCTGCAAACAAGGCTGATTCTTCTTCATATACCTTAAAGTGGACTGAGAGTGACGCTGTTTCAGGAGTAAGCTCTGCTAATCCATGGGTATTTTTAAATGGTCAAAGAGTTGATGACTCTAAGATTAAAAAGGATGCAAATGGTGTATTCAGCTGCGATGTAACTTTAGCAGCAGGAGACAATAAGATAATAGTTTCAGCATTAGACAATGCTGAGAACGAAAGCAGTAAGGATATAACAGTTAATCTTCCACTTAGTATGAGCTTTAATAATTTCGACAGCGGTATGCAGGTTAATAAGTCAGACTTCACAGTCTCAGGCAAGATAAATGCTTCAGTAGCAAGCTTAACAGTAAATGGAACAGCTGCTACAATAAATCCTGATTTGACTTTTAGTGCTGCAATTAAACTTAATGAGGGTATGAATACTGTATCTGTAGTTGTTAAAGATTTATATGGAAATACTTTAGCTGATTATGCTAAGAAGGTAATTTGTGACTCAACTGGTCCAACTATAACTTTAGATAATACACTTGCTCAGGACGGAAAGCTTCACTTAACCAAGGGTTCAGTTACATTAATAGGAAAAGTTGCTGATAATACCTTTGGATGCAGATTCTATATTAATGGTAACCAGGTGTTGAATCTAAGTTCAGCTCTTGGAACAGGTGTTGAAAAGACCTTCAGCTATAAACTGTCTGTAAGTAATAACAGCTGGATAGAGTTAAAGGCAGTTGACACATCCGGAAACACTACAATTCAAAAAATACAAGTAGTTATCGATAAGGCTGCTGTCAACTCAGTATCTTCAAACGATAATACTATAAGTGAATAATAATATTTAAATAAAAAGATTCGGGATAAAATTCTCGAATCTTTTTTATTTGGAAAAAAATGGTTGAAAGCAATTGGGAAGGATGTTAATATAATATTGCATATGGAAAAAAATGTAATAAACTTAAGAGAGGAGTTAAGAAATGTGAACAAACGTAATTGCAAAATAATAGCTGGAATTATGACAATTACTTTTTTAAGTTCAGTGGGTGGAGGGGTAAGCTATAGAGGTAAGGCTCAGAGTATAGGAAGAGACGCAATTATAAACTATATTGTTAATAAGGCTGTGAAAAATATTGAAGCAGATAAGCAAGACAAAAGCTTTAATGATAATCTGCCGAGAAGTCATAATAACCCCGATGACAAGATTAGAGTAATTGTTCAGCTGGATGATAAAGCAGTATTGCAAAAAGATCCGCTTAAAAGCAGTGGCAGTAAAAATGTAAAAGCAGAAATAAACACCAAGCAAAAGGAAATTGATGCTCAAAAAAGCAAGCAGGATAAGATAATACAGAAGGCATCTCAATTAAAGGGAGCTAAAATAGAACACAGATACAGCTACCTTGTAAATGGATTCAGCATGTCGGTTCAAAGAGGAGAGTTAGACAAAATAAAAAATATATCTGGAGTCAAAAGAGTTACTGAAGTGAATGTGTACAAGCAGGATATGACTTCGGCAAAAAGCTTGACGCAGGTATACGAAGCGTGGAAGGATACTGGGTTAAAAGGTGAGGGAATGGTTGTATCGATTATTGATACAGGTATTGATTATACTCACAAGGATATGAAGATTACAGATTCATCTAAAGAAAAACTAAGTAGAGATAATTCAGTTTTAAACAATAATGACCCAGGAAAATATTATACTGACAAAGTTCCATACGGTTATAATTTTGCTGACAGAAATCAAGATATTGTCGATAGAAGTACAAGCATGCATGGCATGCATGTTGCAGGTATAGTTGCAGCTAATGGAAGCGAAGCAGAGGTTAAAAAGAATAAGGCTATTCAAGGTGTAGCACCCGAAGCACAGCTTTTAGCTATGAAGGTTTTTTCAAACTCGCCAGATGGCTCAGAAATAGCCTATTCAGATGATATAGTTGCAGCTATTGATGCTTCTGTTGCGCATGGTGCAGATGTTATAAATATGAGTATTGGCTCAACTGCAGGTTTTCAGGATCCAGAAGACCCAGAGCAAGTGGCAATAAAAAATGCAGTAGATAATGGTGTACTTGTTGTTACTGCTTCAGGAAACTCATATTACTCTACCTATCCAAACAAATATAAAGGGGTAGTAGATACTTCTACAGTAGATGCACCGGGTACTTCAAAGGATGCTTTAACTGTTGCTTCTTATGACAACAGTAATTTAATCTGCAGTGCATTAGATTATTCAACTGGTAAAACTGCAATGCCATATTTAACTTCTGAAATAAACCCTGTTGGGGTTTTAAATTCAGAGTATGAAGTGGTAGACTGCGGATTAGGCAAAGCAGATGAACTTGATGGTAAAGATTTAACAGGAAAGATTGCACTAATAAGTAGAGGAGAAATATCATTTATTGATAAAAAACTTAATGCTCAAATTGCAAAGGCTGCTGGAGTAATTATTTATAATTCAAATAAGGATGAAACCTTAATAAGTATGGCTACAGATCCAGAGGTTAAGATACCGGCAATATTTATTAGAAATTCTGATGGGCTTAAACTTAAAAAAGCTATAGATAGTTGTGTTAAAGTTTCATTTAAGAATAAGCAGGTTTCAATACCAAATCCAACAGCAAATGATATGTCAGACTTTACTTCCTGGGGACCTACTCCAAACTTAGATTTTAAACCTCAATTATCTGCTCCCGGAGGAAACATTTATTCTACAGTAAATAATAATCAGTATGAAATAATGAGCGGTACCTCTATGGCAACACCGCACACCTCTGGTGCGGAAGCTCTAATACTTCAGAATCTTAAAAATACAATGCCTGATATACAGAAGAGACAGTTAGTTGACTTAGCGAAAGCAACAGCAATTCAAACCACTAAAGTGGAAATGGACAAGGCTCATCCGAATGTACCTTATTCACCAAGAAGGCAGGGCGCTGGATTACTTCAATTAGATAATGCGCTTAAAAATAAAGTTCTTATTACAGATTCAAATGGAAACTCCACATTAGCACTTAAACAAATAGGAAAGAAAACAGAATTTGAGCTAAAGCTTCATAATTATGGTGATAAGACTGCAAGCTATAATTTGGACACCCTTGGTGGAGCATATACAGAAATAGAACAGCTGCTTCCTACTAAAAATAATCCATCATCTATGAGCTATGAGGTGAAAATTGATGGAGCTCAAGTCGAATTTGACAGTAAGATGATAGAAGTTCCCGCAGGAGGAGATGCACAAGTTAAGGTATCAATAAATCTACCAGACAGCTTAAAATCAGAACAGTTTGTTGAAGGTTATGTTAGATTTATAAGCAGCGAGGCAGGAATTCCGGCATTAAACATTCCTTACATAGGATTCTACGGGGACTGGTCTAAACCGTTGATTATTGACAGTCCTATGTGGAAAGGGAATTCAGTCTTAAAGACTACTGGCATTTATGGTGCTATAAGTAATGACACAATAGATACTCCTATTCCTTTAGGAATTGCAGGTATAAGTCAAAATGGTAATAAGTTATTATTTAATGAAAATAATATAGCTTTTTCACCAAATGGAGATAAGCTGTTTGATAACTGTATGCCTGTACTTGACTTTTTAAGAAATAGTAAAAACTTAACTATACAAGTATTAGACAGTAAAAAGAAGGTTATTCGTCAGTTAGCTTTAGAAGATAATGTAGTTAAGGATAATTATGATGCAGCAGGGCCTCTTACAAAACCAGAATGGCTTTGGGATGGAACTGTATATAATGCTAAGAAAGGTAAATTTGTAGCTGCTCCTGAAGGGCAATATTATATTAGCATTACTTCTAATATAGATTTTGAAGGTAGCAAACTGCAAAAGTTGGTAATGCCTGTTAAACTTGATTTAACAGCTCCAGAGATAACAGTAGTTTCACCTAATGTAACAAATCAAGGCAAATATACTTTGAAATGGAATGTAAAAGATGCTTCAGGCTTATTATTTGGCGCTCAAGGAGTTATTTTAAATAATAAAGAAACTCCTGAAGAAGTAGAAATAAAGCTTGAAGGCGGAGTGTACAGCTGTGATATAAATCTTACAGAAGGTGAAAATAATATTAAAATAGCTGCTGTAGATAGTGCTGGAAATCCTCAAATAAAGGAAGTTACAGTAAACTATGATACAACAGCACCTAAAGCTCCAAAGATAAGTTTAAGCACTACAGAGTTTACTAATAAAAATGTAGAAGTAACATTAACATCTGATGCTTTAGATAGCGATATGGCAGCAATGGAATATAGCTTGGATAATAATACTTGGAAGAAGTATTCTGAGCCTTTTGAAGTAGAAGCAAATACAAAAATCTACGCAAGAGCTATAGATGCTGCTGGAAATATAAGTGAAGTTACACAGTCAGAAGTTAAAAATATTTATAAAACTGCCCCAGAAATAATAATTAAAGGTATAGAAGATAAAGCCTTCTATAAGGATAAAGTTAAGGCTGAAGTTGAGGTTAAGGATTTAATAGAAACAACTACAACAGTAAAATTAGATGGAGTTGCTTATAAAGGGGAAGATATTAATGCAGAAGGGCAGCATAAGTTAGAAGTTGTTTCTTTAGATAAAGCAGGAAACACGGCTTCTAAATCTGTAACCTTCATCATTGATAAGACTAATCCTTTAATAATTGTTGATGGTGTAGAAGATGGAAAGTTCTATAAGGATAGTATAACTCCAAAGGTAACTTTCCAAGATACCAATACTTCTACTCTTACAATGAAGCTCGACAATAAAGAGTACAAGGGAGAAACTGTAGGATCTGAAGGCACTCATACACTTGAAATAACTGTAACTGATGCTGCAGGAAATAATTCTGATAGGCTGGTAAGTTTTACGATTGACAAAACTCCTCCAGTAATATCAATTAGTGAAGTGAAAGAGGGGGAAACTTATAAAGATAGTGTAATGCCAAGTATTACTGTAGAAGATACAAACAGTGATTCTGTTTCAATGAAACTTGATGGTAAGGAATATAAAGGTGGAAGTACAGAGGAAGAAGGACAACATAAGTTAGAAGTTACTGCTGTAGACAAAGCAGGAAACACAGCTTCTAAAGCAGTAAACTTTACTATTGATGCAACAGCACCAAGTATAAATATCGAAGGTATTGTTAACGGAAATACCTACAATAATAAGGCTTTAGCTAATGTTACTACAGATGAGGGAACCTTGGAAGTAAGCCTAGACGGAAAGCCTTATAATGGTGAAGTTATTAATATTTTAGGAGAGCATGAACTAACTGCAACTGCTGTTGATGCAGTAGGACATAAAACCTCTAACACAGTTAAGTTTTCAATTAGAGCCGCTTTAGATAATAATGGCTCTACTTTATCAGATTTAGTTAATGCTATAGCAGCCTCAAATATTGATGATATAGTTGTTACTCTAAATAATACTACATCTATACCAAGAGACTTCTTTGAAAGTATTTTAGATAACAGTGCATTAGCTAAGAGCAGCAAGAAACTAAGATTTGTTGTAAACAGTAATGGAATGATACTAGAATACTCCTTCAAGCTTAGTGAAATTAACAAAGAGAATATTCATGGAGATGTAGATTTAGCTTTAAATACACAGTCAAAGTATAAGGATGCTATAGAAAAATATGATTTTAAGGCACAAATTATTTCATTTAAAGATAATGGAGTACTTCCGGCACCATTTACTGTTAGAGTTAAGCTGGATGCTTCAAAAATTGATTTAGAAGACGAAGCATATTTTTATTATTATAATGCACCAGAAGAAAAAATAGAAAAAATTGCAGGGCCGATAAAAGTTGATAAGGATGGTTATCTAGAAGTATTAATAAATCACTGTAGTGACTATTTCTTCTCTAATATTTATATTGAAAAGCAAATTGGAGGAGCCGTCACAACTGACGATCAGGAAACTAACGCATCAGGCACTAATGGAACTATAATTCCAAAGACTGGTTCCTTCTTAGACAGTAGTCTGCTTGTTGCAATTGGAGCCTTAATAGCTGCGTCCGGTTTGGGGCTAATTATATTTAGAAGAAAGAAAAAAACACTTTAAATTTTAAATAACTGTAAAAGAAAACTGCTGGTGCATTTTTACACCAGCAGTTTTTTAATATTATCTATTAGAAGGTAAAATTTCTATCCAATATCCATCAGGGTCATTTATAAAATAAAGTCCCATGCCGTAATTTTCGTAACAGATGCAGTTCATCTTTTTATGAAGTTTATGAGCAGCTTCATAGTCATCAACAGTTACGCATAGATGAATCTCATTGTCTCCTAAATTGTAAGGTTCCGTTCTGTCTCTAAGCCAGGTTAGTTCTAATTTGTGCGCTGAAACGCCATCTCCTATATAAACAAGTTTAAAACCCTTGTCTTCAGGCTCATAGGTTCTGACTACTTCAAACCCTAAAGCTTCCTTATAAAAGTTTACACTTTTTTGAAGGTCAAAAACATTAATATTATTATGATCAAATTTGAATTTCATAATCCAGCTCCTTTCACCATTTATAAATACTATATGTATTATAGCTTATTAAGGAAATATTAAAAAGATTTTATGTTTAAAAATTATTATAATGTTATAATATAGAAAATATAGGAATTGAGGTGAATTTTTATGAAAGAATCTATAATTAAGATAAATTATCTATATAACAGTGCTTTTAAAGTTGAAACAGAAAATAATATTTTGATTTTTGATTATTATCTGGATACCGTAGAGAATGGGAGTAAAAATGCATCGAATGGTGCTATAGGAGAAGAGGATTTAGCTTCTCAGAAACAAATTCTTGTTTTTGTTTCCCACAGTCATCCGGATCATTATAATAGAATTGTTTTAAAATGGAAGGAAGTAAATCCAAATATAAAATATATATTAAGCAGTGATATAAGAATTGATAACAAGGTTGATGACATATATATGATAACTAAGGATGAAAATATATCTGTTGGTGAAATCGGTATAAAAGCTTTTGGTTCTACAGATCTTGGAGTTTCGTTTTTAATTACTCTTAAGGATACTATAATATTCCATGCTGGCGATTTAAATTGGTGGCACTGGTATGATGAAAGTGATGAAGATAATAGAAAACAGGAAGTAGATTTTAAGAAAGAAATCGAAAAGCTTAAAAATGAAAGAATAGATATTGCTTTTTTCCCTGTAGATCCAAGACTAAAAGATAGCTATGCGTTAGGTGCAGATTATTTTATCAATAATATAAATCCGCAGGTATTTATTCCTATGCATTTTAGAGAAGATTACAATATAATAAAACAGTTTTCTAAAAAGCATAGAGAAAAAGATATAAATATATTTGAAATATCCAGAAGGGGAGATGAACTCAGTATATCAATTAAAAAATAGGATTCATCTTGATAGTTAATAATCATTATTGACAAATAATTCTATTGATTGATATTATAAACATATAAAAAGATATTATTAAATTTAATTATAATTTTAATAATTGTAGAAAAAGGAGAGAAAATCATGAAACAGCATTTACTTGCCAGTCAATTAAAAGAAGTTGATTTAGAAGACAGAATAACACTTTTATCCCTTGCAACTGGATTAACTAAAGAGTATGTAAGAGATGAATATAGAAAAGGTATGAAGAACGAAGAAGGAATGCTCATTGAATATGGCTTTGCATTAAAAATCGGTGAACTAATGGAGATAATTCAAGATTTTACTGGCCAATTTCCAATTCCGGAAATAGCTTCTGGCAGATATAGAGTTAAAATTGCTTGGAAAGACTTAAATGGAAGGGATGCAGAGGCAGATTCCGAATTTCAAGCAAATTATTGTGATGCCTTATATGAAGTTGTAAAGCAATTACTAAAGGGAAAACATATACTTATGCAATGATAATTATTAGTGGACGATACAATGTATCGTCCATTTTTTTGCACTATATGATGTATCTGTATTTAAAAATATTGGAACATGTTGTATAATTATGTCTAATAATAACGATAAGATGTTGAAGAAGCTTGTGAGGTAGTAATGAGAAAAACTAGATATAATTTAACGAAACTTTTTATATTTCTTCTTGTAATCCTAACTGTTTTAACTTTGTTAATAAAATATAGTTCAAGAGTGGGAGAATCTAAAAAGGTTGCAATAAATGCAAGAGCAGGAGTAATAGATCTAAGAGGCTGGGATTTTAGTAAGGATGGTATTGTTAAGCTTCAAGGCGAATGGGAATATTATGATAATAATTTACTTGAGCCTAAGGACTTTGAAGGTGCCCTACAGAGTGTCAAAAAATACAATTATATACCTGGATATTTTGAAGATAACGGTTATGGGACCTATAAGCTTAAAATACTTGTAGATAATAAAACAGATATTTACTCTATAAGAATAGATTTTCTGCAAAGTGCCTATAAATTATGGGCTAATGGCAGAGAAGTAATATCTGTAGGAACAGTAAGTAAAGATAAAAATACCATGAAACCTCAACTCTTGCCAAAATCAGGTGGAGTGTACGCTCAAAATGGAGAGATTGATTTAGTTCTGCAAGTAAGTAATTTTTATTCAAAATACAGCTATGTGGATAACATATCAATAGGTGAATATTCGCAGATAAATAAGTATAACAACATAAAGCTGGCCTTTGACCTATTTATTTTTGGAGGAACCTTTGTTGCTGCAATTTATAATTTTGGACTGTTTATCAAAAGAAAAAAGGACAAGTCGACATTATACTTTGCAATAGTTTGCTTAATAGTAGCAATAAGAACATTATTTTTAGGGGAAAGATTTTTTATTTGCATTTTTCCTGATTTTAGTTATTTTATTTCAGGCAAAATAATGCATTGGACATTTTATTTATATATACCGTTTATTGTACTTTTCATAAATGAATTTTATAAGGGAATTTTGACACCAAAAGTTGTTAAGGGTACTAAGTATTCAGCATATATCTATGGTATATTGGTTCTTCTAAGCCCTTGGAAATATTACTCGGATTTAATATTCCCGTTTGAAGTCTTAACAATGATTATTTTGTTATATTTAATTTTTAAAATCTCAAAAGTATATGTTTTCGGGAATCAAAGCGATCATGTTATAGTTATTGCTCTATTTTCATTACTTTTAACTAGAATTAATGACATATTATATGAGTATAGTATTATTTTAACCGGTTCATTTGCTCCTTTAGGAACACTTATATTTATTGTATGCAGCTCTTTCATTTTAGCTGAAAGACAGTCTCTTGCTCTTTCTAATATTGAGGATATGAGCGAAAAATTAAAATCATTAAACAATTTGAAAGATGATTTTTTAGCTATGACGTCACATGAGCTTAAGACTCCTTTAAATGGAATTATTGGTTTATCTGAAAGCTTAATTAATGGAAATAGTATTATTTATTTTGAACAAAAGGAAGACTTGCTTTTAATAAATAGCAGCGCAAAACGTTTATCAAATTTAGTTAATGACATTATGATATTTTCAAAACTTAAGAATGGTAATGTGATTCTTTGCAGAAAGCCAGTTAACATAAAAAAGGCAGTAGATATAGTTATAAAATTTTCTAATGCTTTAAACGCCAATAAAAATATCAAAATTGAGAATTTGATAGAAGGAGATGTGCCTTATGTTTTTGGTGATGAGGACAGGGTACAGCAGATTTTTTACAATTTGATAGGAAATGCTATTAAGTTTACGCACAAAGGTAAAATCACTATTTCTTATAAAATAATAAATAATTTTATTGAGATTTGTATACAGGATACAGGTATCGGCATACCGAAAGATAAACTAAACAAAATATTCTCTATTTATGAGCAAGTTGATGGCATAGGAGAAAAATATGGAGGTACTGGACTAGGGCTTTATATTACAAAAAATTTAATTGAACTTCATGGCGGCAGTATTCATGTTTCTTCCAAGGAAGGAGAAGGCAGTGTATTTAGTTTCACTCTTCCTCTATGCAGTGAAGAACAGCTTATAAATGATGAAATATCTTTTTATGATAATTATATTCAAAATAAGGATTATAACGAAACGTTAGGTAAAAATGTTACTAAAGAGATTAATGATGCTAGCAAGAAAAATAAGATTCTTATAGTTGATGATGAATATATAAATCATAAAGTATTAGAAGGATTCCTCAAGGGCGATAAATTTTCAATAGTTAATGCATATAATGGAAAAGATGCCTTGAAAGTATTGGAAGACCAAAAAGATTTTGATCTTATTATATTGGATATGATGATGCCTGATTTATTAGGCTATGAGGTTTGTAATTTTGTAAGAGAAAAATATTCCTTATTTGAGCTTCCAATCTTAATAATGACCGCAGACAACAAGCTTGAGAATTTAGTAGTGTCCTTTGAGTGTGGAGCTAATGATTATTTGGTGAAGCCTTTTAACAAGCATGAGCTAAATGCGAGAATAAATACTTTGATTGCTCTTAAGCAATCAGTTAGTAAGGAAATCAAGCTGATACATGATATTGCTAAGGCAAATAAAAAGGTGAAAAATTTAAATGAAAAAAATATTGAAAGCAGTAGAAAAGTTGAAGAGCTTATGGAGTATGACAAGCTTAGGACCGAATTTTTCACTAACTTGTCACATGAGCTAAGAACACCATTAAACGTTATTTGCAGTACTATTCAGCTGATGGGAACTTTATCAGGTGATACAAAGATGGGAGAGGACAAAATAAAATACTATTTAAGCATTATGAATCAAAATTCCTTAAGACTTTTAAGACTAATAAACAATCTGATTGATATGACAAAGGTAAACGGGGGATATATTAGTTTAAATCTGGTTAAGGGAAATATTATTTATGCTGTTGAAGAAATAACTCAATCTGTGGCCGAATATATTAAGTCTAAAAACATAGCAATTACTTTTGATACAGATGTTGAGGAGAAAATAATTTGTTATGATGAAGAAAAACTTGAAAGAATTATGCTCAATATACTTTCAAATGCGGTAAAGTTTACTAATGAAGGTGGAAGTATAGATGTAAATGTATATGATAAAGATGAGTTTGTTGAAATATCAGTAAAAGATTCAGGTATAGGTATTCCTGAGGATAAGCTTGAATTTATATTCGAACGTTTTGCTCAAGTAGATAAATCCATGACAAGAAGAAGCGAAGGTAGCGGTATAGGTCTTTCCTTAGTGAAATCCTTAGTGGAAATGCATGGTGGTAAAATTGAAGCTAAGAGTAAGCTTGGTGAAGGTACAGAATTTATCATAATGTTCCCTTCAAAAACTGTAGCTTCAGAAAATATAAATAACGATTTTATCTACAAAGAAGTCCCTGAATCAAAATTTGATAAAAGTTTGAATATAGAGTTTTCGGACATATATATGTAAAAAGATAAAGCTTTGGCTTTATCTTTTTCTTTAGGTATACTATAAGTAATAATGTAAATTATATATATAGAGTTTTTGATTCACTATAAATAATACTAACTAAAAAACTGTAAAAGCTTTAATAATTCGATGTAAGCATAAGTTTAATTTATTTATAAAACATCTATGGATAAAAACAATAAGAAAGGTAGAAAGTTTTATGAGAATAGGATTGGTAAGACACTTTAAGGTAGATTTAAAAAGAAAAAGATTTATGACTGCGGAAGAATTTAATATGCATGTTTATAATTATGATAAGGCAGCAGTCATAGCGAATGAACTTGTAGTAGACGAATATTGGGAAAAATGCTACTGCAGCACTCTTCCGAGGGCGGTTACTACAGCTAAGACCATATATCACGGGGAAATTATAACCTCTGATAAGCTTATAGAAGTTCCAACTGCCGCCTGGGCAAACTTTAAGTTTAAAATACCTTATCAGGTTTGGGCGATTATTGCCAGATTTGCATGGATAAGGGATCATGCATCACAGCCTGAAAAAAGAAATAAAACTTTGGAACGAATTAATGATATATTAAATACTATTATTGAAGAAAATGGACCTAAAAGTAATATTCTTATAGTAAGTCACGCGGGAACTCTTTATGAAATACAAAAGATGCTTAGAAAAAAAGGATTTAAGGGAAGAGGCTTTATAAAAGCCAGCAATGGAAAATTATATATATATGATAAATAGCAAAAGCTGTTCCAGTATCTTAGGAACAGCTTTCGTTATTATCTTTTTCTTTTGCCAAAATGACAACAGATAAAAGTATTAATATAGTGCCAAGTATCAAGGTTAAGGTTATTTTTTCACTAAATAAAATGATACCCATAATTATACTGACAATAGGTTCGAAGGTACCGAGTATAGAAGTAGAAGAAGGACCAATTATCTTTAATGCCTTAACAAATAATCCTATGGAAACAATTGTTGAAATTAGTGAAATCCCAATAATAGAAGTTATTGTTGAAGCATTTAATGGAAAATAGAGCTTTCTGCTCAAAAGGGTAATTAAGAGTAAAGAAACCCCTGCCGAAACTGAAAAATAAAAAACCGTAACTAAATTGCTTAAGTCTTTAATAGCTTTATGATGCATACCCATAACGCAGCCTGCATAAGTAAACCCTGAAAGCAATGCTAGAATAGCTCCTCCAAAATGGATTCCTTGTGTTTTAATACCGATTAAAACATAAACTCCTGACATTGAAATTATGAGTGCTGCCGCTTTATATTTTGTAAACTTTTCCTTATATATTAAATAGTTAAGTATTATTACTATTGCTGGATAAATAAAATGCATTGTAGTAGCTAATCCAACTGAAATATAATTATAAGAATAAAATAGAGTTAGACCAGTTGAAGTATAGCCTAAAATTCCTATTGCTATCAATATCAAAAGCTGCATTTTACTAACCTTAAAATCAATCTTAAAAATAAGAAAATATATGAAAAGCATTAATGAAGCCAACAAGAACCTAAAGCTAAGAACTGTAAAGGTATTACTGCCGCTGTTATACATTGTTTTTGCAAATATAGGCATTAGACCAAAGGCTGCAGAGGAAAGCAGTGCGTAAATAATTCCATATATTTTTTTCATGTTTACCCCCAAATATGTATATTGCATCTTTATAGTATAGCCTAGTTGAAAATGATGCCTAAAGGCTATTTTCCGAATAAATATGGCATTAAAGTTTTATGATAAATTCAAAATAAGTTTAGCAGATAAGGATAGGCTTGTCAAAAGCATATAATCCATGGTATACATAAAAGTATGCTATACTATACTCAAAACACAGAAGATTATAAGCTATTATTAAGGAGAAAAACATGGACTACTTTTTACTTTTAGGTTTATTTATATTTTCATTTTTACTGGGTTCCATACCAACTGCATATATTGTTGTTAAGTTGTTTACTGGAAAAGATTTAAGGAAAGTAGGCAGTGGAAACATAGGAGGAACAAATGCTAAGAGGGCAGGAAACAGTAAAGGGCAAGGTTATCTCATATATATATGTACAGGCTTAATCGATATTTTAAAAGGCATGCTTCCAGTTCTTGTTGCAATGAAACTCCTAAAGTATGAAAGTTTGCCTGTAAATAAAGATTTAATTTATGTTATTATTGCTCTTCTAGCAATAATAGGTCACGATACTATGCCTTTTATGAAAAATGCCAGAGGTAAAGGAGTTGCTACAACTGCAGGCGCTCTTCTTATAATTGCAACAGTTCCTGTGCTAATAGGAGCAGCAGTTTTTATAATACTAAATATATTTTTTAAAGCTGCCTCAAGGAGATCTATACTTGCTAGTGCGGCAATTGTGGTAGCTTGTTTTTATCTTGATTATTCCCTTTGGATAAAAGTTGGAGCAGTTATATCATGTCTTTTAATAGTTGTAAGACATAAGGATAACATCAAAAGAATACTCCAAGGTGAGGAATAAATGCTTTAAATGTGATATAATGGGTAAGCATAAGGATAGATGATAAAATATCTATCCTTATTTTTATGTTTTAAACTGATTGAAAGGAATTGAAGTTAATGAGTAAAATATTAGTGCTAGCAGAAAAACCTTCTGTAGGAAGAGATATTGCCAGAGTCTTAAATTGCAAAAAACAAGGCAATGGCTTTTTAGAAGGAGATAAATATATAGTAACGTGGGCTCTTGGACATTTAGTAACCTTGGCCGATCCGGAAAGCTATGATGAAAGATATAAGTCTTGGAGAATTGAAGATTTACCAATGCTTCCTGAGCATTTAAAACTTGTAGTTATAAAAGAAAGCGGAAGACAATTTACTGTGGTTAAAGAGCAAATGCACAGAAAAGATGTGGAAGAAATTATAATAGCTACCGATGCAGGACGAGAGGGCGAACTTGTTGCAAGGTGGATAATTGAAAAAGCAAATGTAAGAAAAAGAATTAAAAGATTATGGATATCTTCTGTAACTGATAAGGCAATTAAAGAAGGTTTTAATAAGCTTAGACCCGGAAAGGATTATGAAAATCTTTATTATAGCGCAGTAGCTCGTTCGGAAGCTGATTGGTTAGTTGGGATTAATGCAACTAGAGCTTTAACTTGTAAATTTAATGCACAATTATCCTGCGGAAGAGTTCAAACTCCAACTATTGCTATTATAGCAAAGAGGGAAGAAGAAATTAAAAACTTTAAGCCAAAGACTTTCTATGGTATTACAGCAGCTGCTGAAGGTCTTAGACTAACTTGGCAGGATGCAAAAAGCAAAGATACAAGAACCTTTGATAAAGAAAAGTGCGATAAAATACTTAGTTCTGTAAAAGGAAAAGAAGCTAAGGTATTAGAAGTAAATAAAACTCATAAAAAGAGTTTTTCTCCGCAGCTCTATGACTTAACAGAACTTCAAAGAGACGCAAATAAGATATTTGGTTTCTCCGCAAAGGAAACACTTTCGATAATGCAAAAGCTTTATGAGCATCATAAGGTCTTGACTTATCCAAGAACCGATTCCAGATATATATCTACAGATATAGTTGATACCCTAAAAGATAGAATTAAAGCCTGCGGGGTTGGACCATATTCTAAGTTAGCTGTTAAACTTTTAAGGGAGCAAATAAAAACAAGTAAATCCTTTGTAGATAACAGCAAAGTATCAGATCACCATGCCATTATTCCAACTGAGGAGACTGTGCAATTTAGTTCGTTAAATGATAAAGAAAGAAAAATATATGATCTAGTTGCTAAAAGATTTTTAGCAGTTTTATATCCTCCTTTTGAATATGAGGAAACCTCAATAAAAGCTCAAATAGGAGAAGAATATTTTATAGCAAAGGGTAAAGTTGTTTCTTATATGGGCTGGAAGGAAGTCTATGAAAACAGGTTTGATGACGATGAAGAAGAGAATGGACTTAAAGAACAGCTTTTACCTAATATAAATAAGGGAGATAAGCTTAAAATAAACTCACTTAATCAGACAAAGGGTGAAACAAAACCGCCTGCATTCTTTAATGAAGCAACACTGCTTTCAGCTATGGAAAACCCAGTAAGATATATGGATAACAGTGATAAGGAGCTTGCTAAGACATTAGGCGAAACAGGAGGACTAGGAACAGTTGCAACCAGAGCTGATATAATCGAGAAACTCTTTAACACTTTCTTATTAGAGAAGAAAGGAAAAGATATTCACCTTACTTCTAAAGGAAGACAACTTCTGGAGCTGGTTCCTGAGGAACTCAAATCACCTGAGCTTACAGCACAGTGGGAGATGAAGCTCGGAGCTATAGCAAAAGGAGATCTTAATAAAAACGAGTTTATAAGTGAGATGAGAAATTACGCAAAGGAAGTTGTAAACGAAATAAAAAACAGTGAAGAAAAGTTTAGGCACGACAATCTTACTAGGACAAAATGTCCAGAGTGCGGCAAGTATATGCTTGAAGTAAACGGAAAAAAAGGCAAGATGCTTGTTTGTCAGGATAGGGAATGCGGTTATAGAAAAGGAGTTGCTAAAATAACAAATGCAAGATGCCCTGAGTGTCATAAGAAGCTGGAACTTCGTGGTGAAGGTGAAGGACAGATATTTGTTTGCAGCTGCGGGTATAGAGAAAAGCTCTCTGCCTTTAATGAGAGAAAAAAGAATGAAAGCAACAAGGTGAACAAAAAGGATGTATCTAAGTTCTTAAAGCAGCAGAATAAAGCTAATGATGAACCAATGAATTCAGCATTGGCAGAGGCACTATCCAAATTAAAATTTCAGTAAAAAGCAATACTATTAAAAACCTGTAGAAAATATTTTCTCCAGGTTTTTTGTTTTTAAAAATATTACAAATTATTTACATAAGTTATGTAATATTAATAAAAATTGCTATAAATATACTTACAATATATGGAATTATTGTAATGTTGCCACAATAAAATATTAGTACCTTAAAAATTGAATAGGAGGGAGGTTTATCTATTCGATTCTTAAAAATGACATCACGCTCCTTGCAAAATAAACCATAATTATAAGGTGTAACTCAAAAGGTTATACAATGGGGGGAATTTAATTGATAAAAACTAAAAAGTCAAGAATTCTCAGCTGGGTAACGACACTTGCTTTGATTGTTTCAAACTTTGTTGGAATGGGCCCGCTACAGATAGTTAAGGCGGAAACTGTTACTGTTATAAATGAAGGATTTGATGGAGTTACAAATGTAGCACCTGCTAACTGGACATTTATTGGTACTGTAGGTACCTATACAACTGCAACCAACTTTGGCAAGGCATCGCCTTCGCTTAAATTTGCGTCAAATAATAATCAATTAGTATCGCCGAACTTTAATTTAACTTCTCAAGCTAGTTTATCCTTTTGGATAAAAGGACAAACCACTGATGCCAATTCTCATTTATTTGTAGAAAAGTCAGATGGAACTACTTGGTCATCAGTTGAAGATATTAAGCCATTGCCTACTACTGGTACTACTAAGACTTACATCTTGGATACTTCAACAAAGCAGATAAGATTCACATATACAAAGTCAGCAGGTAATTTATCACTTGATGATGTGGTTATAACACAAGAGGCTGCATCAGCACCTGTAAACGTTACAGGAGTAACTTTAGATAAAAACACTCTAAGCCTTAAGCCGGGCGAAACTTCTCAGCTAACAGCAACAGTTTTGCCTTCAAATGCCAGCAATAAAAATGTTACCTGGTCTACAGATAATCCGACTGTAGCAACAGTAACTAACGGGTTAGTTAAAGGTGTTAGCGAAGGAAAGGCTACAATAGCAGTAACTACTGAAGACGGAGCAAAAACCTCTTTATGTGTAGTTACAGTTACTGCTAATGCGCCTCCAACAAACAAAACCTTTGATATAGTAGAAATTACAGATTTCCATGGCCAACTATTAGATTCTACAAATACAAAGCCTGTAGGAGCTGGACTAGCATACCTAGTTCAGCAAGTAAAGGCTTCAAATCCAGACAGAACTCTTATAATTGGCGGAGGAGACCTTTATCAAGGAACTCCAACCTCAAACGTTCTTCAAGGAGTGCCTGTTCAACAGGTAATGTCAAACATGGGCATGGAAGCTACAGCTCTAGGAAATCATGAATTTGATTGGGGCTTGGATGTAATTAAGAATAAGACGATGGTTGGTGCAAGTTACCAAATAGTCTGCGCAAACATGTATAATAAGGGAACAGATACGAGAACCTTTAATCCTTATAAGATAGTAACTAAAGATGGAGTAAGGATAGCTGTAATAGGCGCTATTTTAAAAGATGCTCCAACAATAATTCTTCCTGCTAATGTTAAAGATTATGATTTTAGAGATGTAGCAACAGAAGTTAATGCTGCAGCTAAAGAAATCAGAGATAATAATAAAGCTGATATAGTTCTGGCAGTTATACACGACGGTGGAGACTCATTAAACACCATAGTAAATAACTTGCACCGAGTAGATGCAGTATTTGGAGGACATACACATACTACTTATGATGGTGTAAACAAGGATGCTGATGGGAAAGATGTCCCTACTTTAAATGCTGCTTCAAATGGTAAGGGTTATATCGATTTTAAAATAACAATGGATGGTGCTACAAAGGCTCTTACTTTCTCAAGCAAGGGCAGCAATTGGAAGGCATTCACAGCTACAACTACTTCACCGACAGATCCAGAATGCAAGAAGATAGTTGATGATGCAAGTGCTGAACTTCTTCCTATATTCAACGAAGTTATCGGTCATGATGATGCAGCCTATACTAAGGATCAGGTTGATTCGCCTTATGGAGAATCGCAGCTTGGAAATTGGATGGCAGATGTTGTTAGGAATTATGCAAATGCCGATGTAGGTATGGTTAATAACGGCGGAATAAGATTAAGTCCGGTACCTGCTGGAGACATAACTGTTGGAACCATATTCAATCTTATGCCTTTTGACAATACTGTTTGCACTGTAACTATGACAGGTGCTCAGCTGAAGTATTTGCTTGAGCAGGCTGTTCAGGACAACGGGAAAGGAATTCAAATTTCTGGCATTAAATTTGTTTATGATTCAACAAAACCTTCCTATAAGCCGGCAGTAGTTGCAGCTGATGGCACTATAACTTCACCTGAAGTGCTTGGACAAAGAGTTCAAAGCATGACTAGAGAATGTGATAACACACTTATAAAGGATGCTGATATTCTAAAAGTTGCAGCTCCGGATTTTGTGGCAACTGGAGGAGATACCTTCACAGGCTTCTTAGCACCTTCAATAGCTGCTACTCTTGTAGATTCACACTACACAGTTAGAGATGCGCTTAATGCTGATGTAAGGGCAAAGGGTAAAATAACTGTTGTTATGAATAATAGAGTAGACAATCAGACAGCAGCTGTTACACCTGTAGCTCTAAGCAGTATAGCTGAAGCTAGAACAACTGCCTTGAAGTCGGTAATAATTAAGGGTATTGTTTCTGCTGTAAATGGCAATAACGTATTTATGCAGGACGGAACAGCAGGCATCTGCGTATTCAACTCAGGTGGAAAGATATTCACTGCTAAAAAAGGTGATATGATATCAGTTACAGGAAATCTATCAGTTTATAATGGACTATTAGAGATAACGCCTTCCTCAGCAGCTGATGTTGTATTAGTTTCTTCAGGTAATACATTAGCTCCTAAGGTTGTTACTGTAAGCGGTGTTACTAACCAGATTCAAGGACAGCTAGTTCAATTAAAGAGTCTTACTATTGACAGCATAGATAATACCGGTGCTACTATGGCACATGATTCAACTGGAAGCATCAATATCTACAAGATGCCAGTAGTAACTGGTCTTACAGCTGGAGATGTAGTTGATGTAACAGGAGCAGTTACCTGCTTTGGAACAACTATGGAATTGGCAGTTGACAGTGCATCAGATGTAGTTAAAGTTACTTCAGAGCCGACAGGTGCTACTATTTCGATAGTAGGAACCTCAGACCTTCATGGAGCTATATATCCAATGGATTATAATACAGGAGCAGCATCAAATGTCGGTCTTGCTAGAATTTCCACATATATGAATAATTTAAGAGCATCAAATCCTTATACAATGCTTATAGATAATGGAGATACTATCCAAGGAACTCCTCTTGTTTACTATTACAATATGATTGATAAGGCAGCAGAATATCCTATGATGAAAGTTATGGGGGCAATGCATTATGATTCATGGACACTTGGAAACCATGAATTCAACTATGGTTTGGATACTTTAAACAGAGTTATAGCTGATGCAAACAAGAACAATATAGCAGTTCTTTCAGCAAATACCTATAACACTTCTGACAACACTAACTTTGTAAAACCATACTACTATAAAGATTTGCTAGTAAATGGCCACAGAATAAGAGTGGGTATTCTAGGTCTTACAACTAAGACAATACCTAGCTGGGAAGATCCGGCACATTATGCTGGATTACAGTTTAATGACCTGGTAACTGAAGCTCAGAAATGGGTTCCGGTGATGAGAAATACAGAAAAGTGCGATGTGGTTATAGTAGCTGCTCACACTGGAGTAAGCGGTGCAAGCGACACAATTCCAGAAAATCAAGCTGATTTAATAGCTAAGCAGGTTTCCGGTATTGATGCTATACTTGCTGGCCATGCGCATGCAGGAAAAACTTACACATATGCTAATCCTGATGGCAAGAATGTAACAATCGTTGAGCCTAAGAACGGCGACGGCATATTCAGCAGAATTGACCTTAACATTGATGCTCAGGGAAATTACACTGGACTCAGTGCATATAACGTTGATACTTCAAAGGACAACACTTTAGTTGCAGATCCTAATATATTATCAATAGCTAAGCCATATCAGGATGCAACACTTGCTTATACTAACACAGTGATAGGCAAATCCACCGGAGAATTCACAGGGGCAGGGCAAACAACAGGACCAACTGCTATTATGGAACTTATAAACAAAGTTCAGATGAGTGCAGCAGGCTCACAGCTTTCTATAGCAGCTCCACTAAGTGCTTCAGCAAGAATTCCGGCAGGTGATATAAAGAGACAGGATATCATGGGAGTATATGTTTATGAAAACTTCCTGTTTGGAGTAAATATGACCGGAAAGCAGCTTAAAAACTGGATGGAATGGTCAGTAAGATATTACAAGCAAACAACCAGTGCGGGCGATTCCATAGTTAAGGATCCGGTACTGAATATCCCTGACTACAATCTTGATCAATTATACGGAGCAACCTATGATGTTGATCTATCACAGCCAGCTTGCGCAACTGATGCAAATGGATTAGTGGTTTCAGGCAATAGAATTAAGAATCTTAGAATTAACGGAAAACTTGTTAGTGATACAGATGTATTCAAGGTTGCTATAAATAACTACAGATATAATGGCGGCGGTGGCTTCATGGCTGCAGCAGGCTTAAAACCAGGCAGCGACGCAACTATAGCTGCAACTTACTATGATTCAGCTAAGGCACTTGGAGATGATGGACAGGTAAGAAACATGATGTTCAAGTATGTTCAGGATAACGGAACAATATCTCCAACCAACAGCAATAATTGGAAGATTAGCGCCACTCCAGTAGAACAGGCTAAGCCAGAGACAATATCAATAGTAGGAACCTCAGATCTTCATGGGGCAATATATCCAATGGATTATAATACCGGTTTAGCAGCAAATGTTGGTCTTGCTAGAATTTCGTCATATATGAACAACCTAAGAGCAGCAAATCCAAATACGATGCTCATAGACAATGGAGATACAATCCAGGGAACTCCTCTTGTTTACTACTATAACATGATTGATAAAACAGCCGAGTATCCAATGATGAAAGTTATGGGTGCTATGCACTATGACTCATGGACTCTTGGTAATCATGAATTCAACTATGGCCTGGATACTTTAAACAGAGTTATAGCTGATGCAAAGAAAAATAATATAACTGTTTTATCAGCTAACACTTATAAAACGGCAGATAATTCAAACTTCGTAAATCCTTACTTTATTAAGACATTCACTATAAATGGCAAAACTGTAAAGGTTGGTGTGCTTGGATTAACAACTAAGACAATACCAAGTTGGGAAGATCCGGCACATTATGCAGGATTACAGTTTAACGACCTAGTAACTGAAGCTCAAAAATGGGTGCCAGTTCTAAAAAATCAGGAAAAGTGTGATATAGTTATTGTTTCTGCACATTCAGGAACAAGTAATGCAAGTGATACAATTCCAGAAAACCAGGCAGATTTAATAGCAAAGAATGTATCTGGAATAGATGTTATTCTTGCTGGGCACGCACACACAGGTAAAACTTATCAATTTACAAATCCTGATGGAAAAGTTATACCAGTAGTGGAACCCAAAAATGGTGATGGAATATTCAGCCAGATAGACATTAGTATTGACGTAGATGGAAATTTAGCAGGAATAAATGCAAAGAATGTAGATACATCAAAAGATAATACATTAGTTGCAGACCCGGATATACTGAAAGCAGCTCAGCCATATCAAGATAAGACTCTCGAATATACAAATACTGTAATAGGTCAGTCCACTGGAGAATTCACAGGGGCAGGGCAAACAACAGGACCAACTGCTATTATGGAACTTATAAACAAAGTTCAGATGAGTGCAGCAGGCTCACAGCTTTCTATAGCAGCTCCACTAAGTGCTTCAGCAAGAATTCCGGCAGGTGATATAAAGAGACAGGATATCATGGGAGTATATGTTTATGAAAACTTCCTGTTTGGAGTAAATATGACCGGAAAGCAGCTTAAAAATTGGATGGAATGGTCAGTAAGATATTATAAGCAGACTACAAATGCTAGTGATCCAATAGTTAAGGATCCAGTATTAAACATCGCTGATTATAATCTTGATCAATTGTATGGAGCAACCTACGATATAGACTTATCACAGCCAGCTTGTACAACCGACTCAACAGGACTGGTAATATCAGGAGGCAGAATAAAGAATCTAAAGTTCAACGGAAAATTGGTTAGTGATACAGATGTGTTTAAGGTTGCTATAAACAACTACAGATATAATGGTGGCGGAGGCTTCATGGCTGCAGCAGGCTTAAAACCAGGTAGCGATTTAACTATAGCTGCAACTTACTATGATTCAGCTAAGGCACTTGGAGATGACGGACAGGTAAGAAACATGATGTTCAAATACGTTCAAGATAACAAAACAATATCTCCAACCAACAGCAATAACTGGAAGGTTAGTGCTATACCGGTTATCCAAGAGGTTCCTGTAACAGGAATACAGCTTGACAAAACTTCAATAACAATCAAAACAGGAACTACCGCATCATTAGTTGCTACAGTAAATCCAGACAATGCTACAAATAAGAAGGTGACTTGGAAGAGTAGTAATGAATCAGTTGCATCAGTTGATGATAATGGTATAGTAACTGGAATTCTTCCTGGAGATGCTATTATAACAGCAACAACTGAAGATGGCGGCTATACAGCAGAAGCAAAAGTAGTTGTAGAAAAAGTGATGGTTAAGTCAGTTAGGTTAAATAAGAGTTCCATCATAATGACCAGCAGTCAGAGCAGCAAACTTATCGCAGCAATTAATCCTGGTAATGCAACTAATAAGAATGTTATTTGGACAGTAGGAGATGGAAGCATTGTTCAGATAAGCAGCATGTCAAATACTGCTACAATAAAACCAATACATTTTGGAACAACTACCGTTACTGTCAGAACTGTAGACGGTAACTTCACTGATAGCTGCAAGATTATAGTACTTCCAAGCCTTTCAGGGAAGTTTACAGCACTAGCAGCAGAAGAAGCATTATTTGCTAATTAAACTATAATTAAAGAGCACAGCTCTGAAAGCTGTGCTCTTTATATAAAATATAAGTATGAGGAGCATAACATGAAAAATAAAAGATTTAAAAAAATAAATATAGTGATCTTATCATTGCTGTTAGTAGTTTTACAGTTTAGCGGTGTATCATATGAAAAAAATATAAGAGTCAATGCTGAGGAAACATTGTCCTATCAATGGAATAATACAATTCCGGAAAAGAAACCAGCAGCCGGAGCAAAAAATAATGGTAAATTAGTTCTTTTTGACAATTCGCATCAAAATACAGCCGGTCAGGCAGATTGGGTTTTGGATGGAGGCTTTTCTGATTTTGCAGATACTTTAGTGAAAGAAGGATATACTGTAAGAGAATATAGAGGAATTGACAAGAACAAGGACGGAGCAATTAGATTTTTTGATGATAGAAATTTAAAGTCGGAGGAGGAGGGTACAGCAGCTGATAAAAATGAAGCAATAATAACTTACGATGCAATAAAGGATGCAGATGTTTTTGTTACTGCAGAAGCAAACAGGCCATTAAGAATATCTGAAAGAGAAGCTTTAAAAAAGTTTGTTGACTCAGGTAAAGGAATTTACTTTATAGGCGATCACTATAATGCTGACAGAAACTGTAATACTTGGGATGGTACTGAAGTTTATAATGGATATAACAGGTACGATGGTAATCAGTACAATATAGGCGGAGTTTATGGCGATATGAGAAACCCTAAGGATGCATCTAAAGGTTGGCTGTCAGAAAACTTTGGACTTAGATTTAGATTTAATGCTATCGATTTTAAAAGTGGAGCAACAGGTGTAAAGCCTGAAAGTGAAACAGAAGGGCTAACGAAAGGTGTTGCTCCAGTGCTAATGGCAGCAAGCTCAACTCTTGCTATAACAAATCCAAGTATAGCAAAAGGAATAGTTTATCTTTCAAATACTGACAAAGCTGTAAAATGGGGAAGTGCAGTTGATAAAGGTGTATATTTTGGAGGAGAAAATGAAGGAGCATATGTTGCTATATCTAAACCTAGTGCCGGAAGAGCAGCATTTATTGGGGATTCTTCACCTATAGAAGATGCTACAGCAAAATATAAAAATGAGAAGGATGGCTCAACAAAATCACTTCATGCGGGTTGGACCAGTGCAGGTAATGCTGCTCAACTTTCTGTTAATATTATTAATTGGCTTGCTGATTCAAGTATTAACTACATTGGCTTTGATGGAAGTAGCCATTCAAAGGGTATTGCAACTGCTGTACCTATGGCAGCTGAAGAAATGTCTGATCCTGATAAAGGTTCCCCATGGAGCAGCCCTAGCATAGATTCTTGGAATACAGACAGTTATGCTGCTGGTTCCTATGGAGCACCATTTGGAACAACAACGAGTGGAGGAGGCACAAATCCACCGCCTGCAAGTGGAAGTCCGATTCTAACCTTAGCTCCTATATATATTTATGGAAGTGAACCTTTTGCTGTGGCCATAGGAGGTACTGTAATTAATCCGGAATTTGGAATTTATTATCGTACAGGTGGCACGCAGGTTGGTGCAGTAAGACAAAATGGAGTATGGTCATCAGGAAACTCATATGCAAAGGTAGAAGGGAATCCACCGATCACATTAACAGTAAAGGCGACTAAGATACCAAGCGATGGGCAAATGGGTATTAGAGTAAGAGTTCCTGGAGATAGCAAAAAATCCGATACATTATATGTTACTTCCATGGCTTCAGGATATGGATTTATTGAAGGAATGCTCTCTGCAGAGGAAGGCGAAGTTGCAGTAGTTTCTGATGGAGAAGACATTATAGGATCTGCACAGGTTGAAGCTGATAAAAAAGTTAAGATTGCTGTAAAAGAAGGCATAAATTATACAATAAGTATTTTTGATAAAAAAGGTCAAAAGAAAGCTGATTTGCCTGGAAACTACAAAGTAACTGCAGGCCAAAGTACAAATATTGTTCAGGAAATAAAGGCAACAGGTATAAGTCTCGATAAAACGGAAGTCAAAGCAGCTGTAGGAACTGAATTTCAGTTAATAGCAACAGTAACTCCGGAAAATGCGTCTAATAAAAAAGTACATTGGACAACAAGTAATCAGGATGTAGCAACTGTTACAAATGGATTAGTTACATTAAAGAATGCAGGATCAGCAGTTATAACAGCTGCAACAGAGGATGGAGGTTATACAGCGGAATGTAAAGTAACTGCTTATGTGCCTGTAACAGGAGTTCAGTTAAATAAAAATTCACTGTTCCTAAAGCAAAATGAAAGTGAAACCTTGATAGCAAAAGTTCTCCCGGAAAATGCTGAAAATAAAGGCGTGAAGTTTACTAGTAGTAATACTGATGTGGCTGAAGTTGATATAAACGGAAAAATAACTGCAAAATCAGTTGGAACTGCAATTATTACAGCAACAACCGAAGAAGGTGGGTATAAGGCAGAAGCATCAGTAACTGTTGAAGCTGTTCCGGTAGAAAAAGTTGCTGTAAAATCTGTTAAGCTTAATAAACACTCCTTGATAATAACAAGCAAGCAGACAACAAAGCTTATAGCAAATATTAATCCAGAGAATGCCACAAATAAAAACCTAATTTGGACTATTGATGATCAGAATTTAGCTGATATAGCTTCAAAGGATAACACTTTAGTTATTTCAGCTAAAAAATTTGGCATAGCTACTGTAACTGTAAAAACTGAAGATGGCGGCTTCACAGACAGCTGCAGGATAATTATTCTGCCAAGCTTAAAGTAATATCATAATATGGACTATAGCATAAGTTTCAAATTACGACTGCATAGTCCATATTTTTGCGTTAAAATTAAAATAATATTATACTGGTATAGTCAAATATAAATGTTTAAAATATGGCTGTTAAATGAATTTATATTTGATAGCTGTCAATTATATTATTATATCAATAAAACAAAAGAGGTAGAAAGCTATGAGTAATTTTGAAGATTATAAATTGAGTGAAGAAATTCTTAAAGCATTAAATTTGCTTGGTTTCAGCAAACCAACAAGAGTTCAGGAAAATGTAATTCCATTGGTTCTTCTAAACAAAGATTTAATAGTTAAATCTAAAACAGGCAGTGGAAAAACAGGAGCCTTTGGAATTCCGATTTGCAGCAAAATAGACTTAGAAGTTAAAAAGCCAAAAGCTCTTATTCTTACACCTACAAGGGAGCTGTGTGTACAGATAAAAGAGGACATAACCAACTTTGGAAGATTTAAAAGAATAAGATGTACTGCTGTTTTTGGAAAACAGCCTGTTGAAGTTCAAGTGAGAGAACTTAAGCAAAGAGTACATATAGTAGCAGGCACCCCAGGCAGAACTAAAGATCTTATAGATAGAAATTATTTAGCTGTAGATGAAATACAATATTTAGTTATTGACGAGGCGGATAAAATGCTTAACATGGGATTTATTGATCAGGTAGAGGATATCATAAAGCTTCTTCCACAAGATAGAGTAACTATGTTGTTTTCAGCTACAATGCCGGAAGAAATTGAAAGCTTGTGTCAGAAGTATATGTGTAACCCTGAAAAGATAGAAATCGAGACTGACAATGAAGAAAAAAGTAATATAGAACAGGTGTTGTATGAAGTTGATGATAGATTTAAATTTAATTTGCTAAAAAGAATAATATACGTGGAAAATCCAGATAGCTGCATAATATTTTGCAGTACAAAGGAAAGTGTCGATAAGGTATATCAAAAACTAAACAATGACGGAATAAAAATAGAGAAACTTCACGGTGGACTTATGCAGGAAGATAGACTTAAGGTTATGAACAGTTTTAAAAAGGGAGAAATTAGATTTCTGGTAGCTACTGATGTTGCAGCGAGAGGGATTGATGTTGAGAGTTTATCTTTAATTGTAAATTATGATGTTCCGGTAGAAAAGGAAAGCTACGTGCACAGAATAGGAAGAACAGGCCGTGCAGGAAAAAAGGGAAAGGCAGTTACCTTTACAACTCTTTCTGAAAATAGATATATCAAGGAAATAGAAGAGTATCTTGATTATGATATACCAAGAGGTAGAATACCGACTGAGGAAGATGCAGAGAATGCTAAAAGTTCTTTTCTAGAAAAGAATGCTCAAAGACCAAAAATAAAAGCAGATAAAGGATCAAAGTTAAATAAAGAAATTACAAAAATCTATTTAGGTGCAGGTAAAAAGAAAAAGCTCAGACCTGGTGATATTGTTGGGGCCATAACAAGTATTCAGGGAGTAAGTGCTGACAATATAGGAATTATAGATGTACAAGATAATCACTCATATGTAGATATACTTGATGGTAAGGGAAAACTAGTCTTAGAAGGATTAAAGAACTCTAAAATAAAGGGGAAAATTATTAAAGTGGAGAAGGCAGATAAATAATTTTAAATAGCTATTGTATAATATTTTGAAACGTGGTAATATTAATAAGTAGTGAAAATCAATTTGATTTAATTACAAGATTTAAATTGAAACAACAGTTCCTCTTTTATAGGAATCCATTGTTATCTAATTTTTAAATCGAAAATCTTATAAAAGGAGGAATGTTGAAATGGCAGATAAGAATTTAAATTGCAAAGATTGCGGAAAAGAATTCGTATTTACTGAAGGCGAGCAAGCTTTCTACAAAGAAAAGGGATTCGAAAACGAACCACAAAGATGCCCAGATTGCAGAAGAGCTAGAAAAGCTGAAAGAAACAACAATAGAGGATTCAGAAGATAATCTAAGCGTTGTACACCCTGTAGGATAAAACCTACAGGGTTTTTTGTTTTTATATCGAAAATAATTATAAATATATTTTAAACATTAATCTACAAATTTCGAATATAGAATAATTCTTGAAAAATTGTATGCGGACAATTTTTATTTGTTAACAAAATGTAAAGGATATAATAACGAATGATATGAATGGATAACATATAAAATGTTCTATGTTTTTAATATAACTTTAATAATACTAATTTTTTATAAAAAATGTAAACGTTAATTAACGAATGTTAAAAAAAGTTAACTGTAAATTGAGAAATTTGTATATTTACACAAAATTTAAAAAGCTGTATAATTGAACGTTCACTGGAATATTATTCATAATTTTAATGATTTTTATTATGATTAGTTATACAGTGACGCAACTTATTTAGGCCGTGCAAACGGTTTAAGGACAAGGGGGAATAGTTTTGTTCAAATCACTTAAGTCAAAAAAGTGGACATCAGCAGCAGTTGCTTTATTAATGGCAGTTAATTTAGTAACACCTACTTCAAAGGTTTTTGCGGCTGAGGCCGGCGATTCAGTAAATATTGAATTGCTTGCAACAAGCGATCTCCATGGAAAATTCTTTACATGGGATTATGCCACAAACAAAGAGGACAAGACCGGCAGTATGGCACAGCTCCAAACTATATTGAAGGGATTAAGAAGCAATAATCCTAATTCAATATTGGTTGATGCTGGAGATACTATACAAGGTAACTCATCTCAATTATTCTTAAATGATCCAATTCATCCTATGATGTTAGGAATGAATGAAATGGGCTATGATACTTGGAGTTTTGGAAACCATGAGTTTAATTATGGTGTACCAACACTTAAGAAAGTGGCTGCAGAGTTGAGTCCAAAGACTACTCCGTTATGTGCAAATGTGTACGAAAAAGACGGTACGACAAGAATTGCACAACCATATAAAATTGTTGAAAGACCAGGACTAAATGGCGAAAAAGTCAAAGTAGCTATTTTAGGTATGGTTACTCCTAATATAGTAAGATGGGATGCTGCTAATCTTAGGAATTATGTAGTAACAAATCCAATAGATGAAGCTAGAAGGCTTATTCCAGAGATAAGACAGCAAACTGATATTATAGTTGCAGTTGTTCATATGTCAGAAAATAATGAATATGATGAAACAGGTTCTGGTACAATTGATTTAGCTAAAGCATGCCCGGAACTAACAGCTATAGTTGCTGCACATGAGCACAAAGCTATGGACGATAACCGAAGTGATAATGATAAAAGCAATGACGATACAAATAATATTTTAACTACTGAAAATAAGAATGGGGCTGCTACTCTTGCAAAAATGAATTTAAAGGTAGTTAAACAAGATGGAAAATATGTAGTTGCAGATAAGTCTAAGGATGTTACTTCTAGACTGATCTGGGTACAAGACCAAACTACAAAAGCTATTAATTATGAAGCAGACACTGATTTAGCTGCTAAGTTTGCACCTTTCCATGAAAGAGCTAAAGTAGACGCAGCAACAGTTATAGGTACATTAAAGGGTGGAGATTTAGTTCCGGCTAATGAAGTAACTGGCATACCTTCTGCCCAAGTTAAAGACACAGCTATGATTGACTTCATAAATGAAGTTCAAATGTATTATGCTGGAGCAAGAGTTGCTTCCTCTGCAATGTTTAATGCAGCTGCAAATATTAAGGAAGGGCAAATTCAAAAATCTGGTTCAGCTTTAATTTATCCTTATGATAATACTCTGTATAAACTTCAAATGAATGGAAAGCAACTTAAGGAATATATGGAGTGGTCGGCTAAGTATTATAATCAATATAAACCAGGAGACTTAACAATTTCCTTTAATCAAAATATTAGAGCTTATAACTATGATATGTTCAGTGGAGTTAAATATGATATTGATATATCACAGCCTGAAGGAAGCAGAATAAAGAACTTAACATGGTCTGATACTGGTAAGCCAGTTCAAGATACAGAAACATTTATTATTGCAGTAAATAATTATAGATCAAATTCACATCTTCTAAAGGCTGGAGAAGTTTATAAAGCTGGAGAAGATCTTCCAAAACTTATAGAAAGTGACTTAAAAGGTGGAGTTGGTGTAAGAGATCTTATAGGACAATATATACAAGAGGTTAGAGGAGGAACCATCACACCAAAAGTTGATAATAATTGGAAGATCATAGGCAACAATTGGGATGCTGGACAAAGAGCATTAGCTGTAAAATTAATCAATGGTGGAACATTAAAGCTTCCTACGTCAGAAGATAAGAGAACTCCTAATGTTAAATCAATTACTTGGGATGATGTAAAAGCAACAGGATATAAAAATGTTGATATAGTATCTTTCAATGATTTCCATGGTTCATTAAAAGAAGACGGAAAGAATATTGGAGCTGCTAAATTATCACAGGCTATAAACGATGTAAGAAACTCAAATCCTGACACTATAGTGGTTTCTGGCGGAGATATTTACCAAGGAAGTGCAATGTCAAACTTAAAGTATGGTAAACCAGTTTCGGACATGCTTGCAGCAATTAGACTTGATGCTTCAGCAGTTGGAAACCATGAGTTTGACTGGGGACTAGATTGGATATCACAATGGGCTAAGGATGGAAACTTTGATTTCCTTGCTTCAAATATTTACAGTAAGACTACTGGTGAGCCTGTTTCTTGGGCTAAGCCTTATAAAATCATTGAAAAAGGTGGAATAAAAGTAGGTCTTATTGGTCTAGCAACACCTGAGACTGCAATTAAAACAAAACCTGAAAATGTTAAAAATATAGAATTTAGAGATCCTGTTAAAGCAGCTAATGAATGGGCTGCTAAGCTTAAGAGTGGAACTCTTAAAGAAGGTAAGGCTGATGTTGTTATAGCTTTAACTCATCTTGGAGCTGCTCAAGATTCAAAGACTAATGTTATTACTGGTGAGGCGGCAGAGTTAGCTAATGCAGTTACAAATGTAGATGGTATAATTGCTGCACATACTCATTTACCAGTAAGTGGTACTGTTAATAATGTTCCAATAGTAGAAGGTTATTATAATGGAAGATCACTTGCAAGGTTGACAATTCATTTAGATCCAAGCAATAAGGTAATAGGAATAACTCCATCAAGAGATGATCTTTATACTAGAGTATCAACTTTAGCTGCTGATCCAGTTGTTAAAGGAATAGTTGACAAATATACTGAGGAATTAAAGCCAATACTTGATGAAGTTGTTGGAAGTACAGATATGGACTTAACTCATGATAAGGATAAGGCAGGGGTATCTATACTTGGACAATGGACTTCCGGTGTGATGAAGGCTAAAGCTGGAACTCAAATAGGTATAATAAATGGTGGAGGACTTAGAATACCTCTAATAGCAAAAGGTGACATCACCATGGGCAAGATGTATGAGTTGATGCCGTTTGACAACACATTAGTTAAGATGGAGCTTAAGGGTTCTGACCTTAAGAGAGTACTTGAAAATGCAATCGGAAACACTAATATTGGTTGGGGAGAATTTACAGGTGTTAAAGTTTATTATGATATTAATAAACCTTTAGGCAGCAGAATATTAGGAATGTACACTGAGGATGGTACAAAGATAGATATGGATAAGTACTATACAGTTGTAACTAATGACTTTATGGCTACTGGTGGAGATGGTTATGACTTTACTGGTGCAAAAAATGTAGTTGATACAAATATTCCGATCAGGGACGTTCTTGTAGAAAACTTAAAGGCATTAAAGGCTGCAGGAAAAGCATTATCGGTTATTCCAGTTGAGTATGCTATAGCTGGACAACCTCCAGTTCCAATGACTAACGATACTGCTAAAGTTGTAGAAGCTGTTAAGAATGCAGCAGCTGGTTCTAAGGTAACTGTTGATATAACTGATAACGCAAAAGTTAGCAAAGATATTTTCAATGCTATCAAAGGACAAGATAAGACTATCGTATTCCAAAGAAATGGAGTAACTTGGACATTTAATGGAAAAGATATTACATCAGATGTTACAGCTGATATAGATCTTTCCTTAAAAACAGTTTCTGCTGAATTAAAGAACAAAGAAGAAGCTAAAATAAAGGCTGTTGTTGGAAAGGATGTAGCTATAGTTCCATTCTCCTTCAACTATGATGGACCTCTACCAGGAACTGCAACAGTTAAAGTATTTATAGGCAAGGATTGGGCAAACAAATCTGTTTATATCAATAGATACTATGCTGATAAAAATACCTATGAAATAATTGATACTGTTACAGTAGATGCTGACGGATATATTACTTTCACAACTAATCACTGCAGTGATTACTTTGTAATGGAAAAATCAGCGGCTCCAAGTCTTCCTAAGACTGGTTCACCAATTGATTTTGCAGTAATGCTTGACTTAGGAGCATTAATTGCAGTACTTGGCGGAGCGTTAATGGTAACTGGAAGAAGAAAGAGAGATAACGAGGCTGTATAAAGAATTGTAAAAAAGAAGATATGCTGAGGTTGAAATATACCAAAGCATATCTTTTTTATTGTCCTAAAACCATTCACATATGAAAGTATCAATATCTTTTAGATTAATTGTCTGAGATATCCATTTTGAGTTAATCCATACCCAGCATACTATATTATTTTGGTTTATTTGTATTGGTTTAGCCCAAAGTGTTCTTCCGCTATTGAACCATATATAGGTTAATTTGTTTTGACAGGGTACTACAGTAGTTGAGGAGACTAAATTTGTTCCGGGAGTTTTAGTAAAGCCTAAGGCATGGGCTTTATCTTTATCAGGTAAAAAGTTTGGAGGTTGAGTTTTAGGAGCTTCGGAATCTTGCGGATTTCTGTCTACAGACAGAGGAGGCATACAGCCTCACCCTCTTGTATAAATGTTATTAAGCATGTATTTCACTATAAATAGTTAATAACATATAAAGTAATCTATTCTATTTGTATCGATTCCAAAGTATACCCATCTTCTGCCGTTCCATCTATATCCTGATACAGATCTTCTACCAACATAGGTTAGAAAAGCCCAGAAAGAGTTTCCGTTTCTAAGCCATAGGTAAGTGAATTTAAACATACAAGGTCTTAAAGAACCGGCATCAACTGCATAGATTGAGGCTCCACCTGGTGCACCGAGGCTTTTTGCCTGTGATTTTGGAGGAGTAAAATTTGGTGGAGGTCCCTGAGGTGCTCCGCCATGACCGCCAGGTCCACCCGGGAAACCTCCTGGACCGCCTGGGAAACCACCCGGGCCTCCTCCTGGAGGACCAAAGGGAGGTCTTGGCGGCATAAAGCCTCCTGGAAACTGCTGACGATAAAATGGGCAGCCATAAGGTGGTGTGAACTCAACAAATTCATCTGCTTCGTCATCTCTAAGATATTCATCACCTGATCCGTCAATTTCATCAAAGTAATCATATTCATCTAAGTGTTCCTGATCACGATAATCGTCGTTGTACATACAATACTCCTTATAAAAAGATTACATTACATATTATGCTGGATAATTGAATTATGCTAATAAATTTATAAGTATAATAGAAAAAAATATAATATAATGTGGTAAAATATTTTTATATAAAGTTGTTGTACTAAAGGAGAGAAACTAATGAAGGTAGTAAGTTTTAAGGTAAAGTTAACGACAGCTTTCACAGATCCTCAACTTATAAGAGGGGGGTGGACGCTTGAAGAAAAAGATAAGCTTTACTATAGAGTAAAAGGCAATTTTAAATACAGTTATATAATAAAAAGTTTCGGGAAAATAAGAATTAGTGAAATGAAGGGAGAGGTATATACTGAGGAAGAGCTATCTTTACAAGACAAACCTGAATTTAATTTTGATGAAGGTTGGAGTAATTTGTGGAATAAAAGTTTCACGCCGCAATCTGTAGAAATTATAATGAAGAATAATATATTTGATAAGCTTATAGAAAATAATTGGAAGCCTTCAGTACTTGGTGTTATTGAAAAAGTAGAAGAAGGTATTGACTTAAGCTATTATTATCCTGCTCCGGAGGGCGAAAACTTATATAAGCTTGTTGATGATGAACCTGACGATGCATTGAAGTTCATAGAGAAGCTTAAAAATATGAATATAGTGTAATTACGTCAAAAGCAGCTTATTGATTAACAATAGCTGCTTTTTATTTAGAAGATGAAATAAATTATCAAATGAAAATAAATATTGATTATTGTATTCTGTTCGTATAATATATATATAAATAATTTATTTAGCAGGCTGCTTAATAAAAAGTATATAATAAAAGTTAATAGAGTGTGTTAAAAAAATAACTATTTTAGACGCTTTGAAAGTTTGTTAAATATTATTCAAGCTTCATGATTTAAATATACATAGTAATATTATATTGAATTTTCATAAAATACTTAATAAAATGAATGTTTTAAGCAGAAACGTTTACAAAATCTATAAAATGATAAAATAAATTTTATTAACATAATATAATATTACAAAAAATCTTTGTAGAAATTTTAACAAAATCTATTGCTTTTTATGAATAAACTTATTATAATAATCTTGTAGTTAAAAGTTTAACAAACACAAAATGCTTACAATCAATTTACATAAATTTTAAGGAGGCTTATTATGAAAGTTACCAATCCAGAAGAATTAATGCAAAGAATTGAGCAAATAAGAGAGGCTCAAAGAAAGTTCTCTACTTATACACAGGAACAAGTTGATGAAATTTTTAGACAAGCTGCAATGGCTGCAAATAATTCAAGAATTAAGCTTGCTAAGATGGCAGTAGAAGAAACAGGAATGGGAATAGTAGAAGACAAGGTTATAAAAAATCACTTTGCTTCTGAATATATATACAACCAATATAAAGATGAAAAGACCTGCGGAATTATTGAAACAGATGAAGCTTTTGGTATAACAAAGGTTGCAGAGCCAATAGGAGTTATAGCTGCAATAGTACCTACAACTAATCCAACTTCAACAGCAATTTTTAAAGCTTTAATAGCTTTAAAGACAAGGAATGGTATTATTTTTTCTCCACACCCAAGAGCGAAAAACGCTACAATAGCTGCTGCAAAAATAGTTTTAGATGCTGCTGTAAAAGCAGGTGCACCAGAAGGAATTGTAGGATGGATAGACGAGCCTACAGTAGAAATGTCTCAAATGGTAATGGCTCAAGCGGATATAATACTTGCAACAGGTGGTCCAGGAATGGTTAAAGCTGCTTATTCTTCAGGAAAGCCTGCTATAGGAGTTGGAGCAGGAAACACACCAGCAATTATAGATGAAACCGCTCACTTAAAGATGGCTGTTAGTTCAATACTTCTATCAAAGACTTTTGATAACGGTGTTATATGTGCATCAGAGCAGACAGTTATAGTAATGGATGAAGTTTACGATGAAGTAAGAGCTGAATTTATAGAAAGAGGAGCTTACTTCTTGAAAGGTGAAGAAATAGATAAAGTAAGAAAAACAATATTAAAACCAAACGGAGCATTAAATGCAGATATAGTTGGACAACCTGCTTTCAAAATCGCTGAAATGGCCGGAGTAGTAGTTCCGGAAGATGCTAAAGTACTTATAGGTGAAGTTGAATCTGTTGAATTAGAAGAAGCTTTCTCACATGAAAAATTATCACCTGTATTAGGCATGTATAGAGTTAAGAGTTTTGATGAAGCTCTTCAAAAGGCTGCTAGACTAGTTGAACTTGGTGGATTTGGACACACTTCCGTTCTTTATACTGATCAAGTTAAATGTAAAGATAGAATAGAAAAGTTCGGAGCTACAATGAAAACAGGCAGAACAATAATAAATATGCCATCTGCACAAGGTGCTATAGGTGATATATACAACTTTAGATTAGCTCCATCTCTTACTCTAGGTTGCGGTTCATGGGGTGGAAACTCTGTATCAGAAAACGTAGGAGTTAAACATTTATTAAACATCAAGAACGTGGCTGAGAGGAGAGAAAATATGCTTTGGTTTAGAGTTCCAGAAAAAGTTTACTTTAAATATGGCAGCTTGCCTGTTGCTTTAAGAGAGTTAAAGGATTTAGGAAAGAAAAAGGCATTTATTGTAACGGATAAAGTACTATATGATTTAGGATTTGTAGATACTGTAATAAAGGTTTTAGAAGAAATAGGCGTTGATTACAAGGTATTCTTTGATGTTGCACCAGACCCAACACTTGCAACTGCAAGAAAAGGTGCTGCAGAAATGAAGAGCTTTGAGCCTGATACAATTATAGCAGTAGGCGGTGGTTCGCCAATGGATGCTGCTAAGATTATGTGGGTATTATATGAGCATCCAGAAGTTAAATTTGAAGATTTAGCTATGAGATTTATGGATATAAGAAAGAGAGTATACAGGTTCCCAACAATGGGAGAAAAAGCAATGATGATTGCTATCCCAACTTCAGCAGGAACAGGATCAGAAGTAACTCCATTCGCAGTTATAACTGATGAGAAGACAGGCGTTAAATATCCATTAGCTGACTATGAATTAACTCCAGACATGGCTATAGTAGATGCTGAGCTTATGATGAAAATGCCAAGAGGCTTAACAGCTGCTTCAGGTGTAGATGCTTTAACACATGCTTTAGAAGCTTATGTATCAGTACTTGCTTCAGAGTATACTAATGGTTTAGCATTAGAAGCAATAAGATTGATATTTAAGTATCTTCCAGCAGCATACAATGAAGGTACAACAAACATTAAGGCGAGAGAGAAAATGGCTCACGCTTCAACAATTGCAGGTATGGCTTTTGCTAATGCTTTCCTTGGAGTATGTCATTCAATGGCACATAAATTAGGGGCTGCGCATCATATACCACACGGAGTAGCTAATGCTCTTATGATAGATGAGGTTATAAGATTCAATGCTGTTGATAATCCTAGAAAACAAGCTGCATTCCCACAATACAAGTATCCGGTTGCAAAGGAAAGATATGCAAAAATAGCTGATTACTTAAATCTTGGCGGTAATACTGCTGAAGAAAAAGTTGAATTATTAATAAAAGCTATTGGTGAGTTAAAGGCTGCTGTAGGAATGCCAAAGACTATTAAGGAAGCAGGAGTATCAGATAAGAAATTCTATGCTACTTTAGATGATATGTCAGAACAGGCTTTTGATGATCAATGTACAGGAGCTAATCCAAGATATCCATTAATAAGTGAAATTAAGCAAATGTATATAAATGCTTTTGAAGGAACTGTAGAAAAATAATATTATATTTTTAAAAACTGCTAGAAGTATCTGGCAGTTTTTTTTATCTTTAAATGTTATTAAAGTTGATATTAAAGATAATAACATATTAAGGAAAATTAACTTATATAAATACAAAATTTGATAAATATTTTGCATTTATATAAAAAATATTATAAAATAATCAAGAGATTACTCGAATGGAGTGGGAGTATGTTTAAATTTATAAGTAAGGATAAAGATGTAATACTAAGCAAGATAGAATCGACAGGTGTACAAGCTAATAAAGGAGGTATTTATGACACGGAACTAACTTTGCTGAAACATAACCAGGACAATATTGTGAATAGACTTGGAAATAAAATAGAGGAGACAGCGTTTGCAGCAGAAAACTTAATTGCTCTTACTAATAATATTTCACAAAATGTTGAAGTTCAGATGGAGTCGATTGAAAAGGTTATCAATGAAATAAATAATTACTCTGCTTTAGCTGAAGAGGTTTTTGCAAGTACAGAAAATTCTAAGCAAATAGCTGATCAAACTGTTGAAATTGCTAAGGGCGGAAGTGATGCAGTTCATAATTCAATACAAGCTATGAAGGATATTGAGAACGCGGTTGAAGAATCAAAGCAGGTAGTAAAAGAATTAAACATTAAAGCTTCAAGTATTAATGAGATGCTTGTAATTATCAAGGATATAGCAAGCCATACAAATCTTTTATCTTTAAATGCATCTATTGAGGCAGCTCGAGCAGGAGAAGCCGGTAGAGGATTTGCAGTTGTGGCTCAGGAGGTAAAAAACCTTGCACAAAGAAGTGCTGAATCTGCAGGGAAAATAGCTCAAACAATAGAAGAAATAAACTTGTGTATTGATAAAACAATAAATGCAATGAATAAAAGTATGAGAAAGGTTGTTGAAGGTACACAGATAGCAAATAATACAGTTGAAGTATTTAATAATATTATTAATGCTGTAAGAATGACAAGTAATGTTACAGAAGATATTAATGAAGCCGTTTCAAAACAGACAAGCAGCTTGGAGGAAATAATTACATCTGCAGAGAATATGAATATAACCTCTGAAAAGGTAATGGGAATGGTAGAGTCAGCATCTTTAAATACTCAATATACAAAGACTTCTTTAAATTTGCTTTCTAATGTATCAAAGGATCTTAAAGTTGTTTCCGGTAAGCTTTTGGATAAGATTACTTGTGAGGACAAAGAAAATATTGAACTTAAAACATATATAGCAGAGGCGCCGCTAACCTATGATCCTGCTATGGCTTTTGATCAGCAGAGTGCTCAAATACTATACAATACCAATACCGGGCTTCTTCTTATAGGCGCGACCGGTGAAATAACTCCGGGGGTTGCAAAAAGCTGGTATGTTGAAGATGATAATGTTACTTGGAATTTTAATTTAAGAAAAGGTGCTAAATTTCATAACGGTAAAGAAATTACAGCTGAAGATATAAAATATTCTTATGAAAGATTGCTTAGTCCTGAATTGAAATCACCAAATTCATGGTTTTTATACCAAATAGAAGGTGCAGAAGAATTCAATAATGGCAGAGCAAAAGATGTAAAAGGCATAAAAATAATTGACAGATATAGATTGTCTATAAGGCTTTTAAGACCTTACAGCGGATTTTTGCTTAACTTAGGGCAATGCGTATGTTCGATACTTTCAAAGGAAGATGGACAAAAGGGCAAGTTAACAGGCTGCGGACCGTTTATAATGGAGAAAAGTGATAAAGAAGGCTGCGTTTTAAAAGCGTTTAACGATTACTTTGGTGGAAGTCCATATATTGATAGAATAATAGTAACTTATAACGGAGCAGAGTCTGTTAAAAGCTTTTTGAACAATGAATGTGATTTTATTACATTTGAAGATAAACAAAAAATGGAAGAGCTTACAAATGCAAAAGTTTCAAATATAAATTTAATAAGTGTTATGGGAACTTACTATGCTGGTTTTAATCTTAGATCAAATTCAATGCTTGTAAAAAATCCTTCTATAAAAAAAGCTATAAACTATGCTGTAAACAAAAAGAAGATAATCAGCGAACTTCTTGGAGGTATGGGAGAAGAAGCTAAGGGACCATTTCCTCCCAATATGGTGGATAACAAATATTTGGAGGGCTTTAGCTATAATCCAAAGCTTGCTAAAGAGTTAATAAATAAAAATTCTTCTGTAAGAACAAATGAAAAGCTTAAAGTTCTAGTAAGAGATGATAATAATGTTTTATTCAATAAAATAGCGGATTATATTATTAATGATTTAAAAGAAATAGGAGTTGAGTGTACTGTAGAAAGAGTGCCATCAGAAAATTATCTAAAACCTGAGTCTATAAATCAAGCTGATCTTTTTTTAAGCCGATGGATTTCTGATACAGGGGATATGGATAACTTTTTGCAGCCTATGTTTAATCCTGATAACTACACTGATTTTACAGGCTACAATAATAGTAATGTTACCGAGGCTATGGATAAAGCAAAGGAAATAGTAAATCCTCAAAAGAGAATGGAGATGTATAAAAATATCCAAAACATAATAATAGAAAATACACCTTGGATATACCTATATCACCCACAGATTGGATATGTATCTAGAAGAGGAGTTTTAGGTTTAAGAGTAAGTCCTTTAGGAATTGTTAGATATGATGATATAATAGTAGAACAACAGTAACTATTAATAGGTGCCGTAAAAACATGGTAAGATAGATGTTTTGCGGCACCTGTTTTTTAAGATTTTCTGGTTTTACCTTCTTTAATTAGGTAAATATGCTCAAAATGTTCTGCAACAGCTATTAATAAAGCAGTAATAGCTGCCCCAACTATAGTAATGTAGGAACCTATTAAAAAGAATTGGCTTAAATATACTATAATAAAAGAAAGAATTAAATCTGCAAATGTATTAATCCACAAAGTGCCTTTTTTAAGCATGAAAACTTCAGACATATGGCCTATAATTGCAACAACAAGCCCTGTTATGACGGCCTGGTAGACACTTGCATAGTTAATGTCATTAAATATCATGTCGCAAATATAAATAATTAATGGACAGGCTAAAACCTTCATTATGAGACCTATCAAAATATCACCTTCAATTCGTATAATATACAATAGTAGGTTTTCCGATAATCTGTAAATTATTCTTCCATTAATAACTGTACAGGTATTAAAATTTAATAAAAATTAACGATAATAGAAAGAGAGATATAAAAAGGTAATTTTATCTATATAATCGTTAACAGGAGGAGTCTATGGGAAGTAAAAATAGATTAATTGTAGAAGAACTTAATAAGCATGAGATACTAAACAAATTTGAAGCTTTTGAAGTATATAGAGCAATCAAAAATTCTAACCCGAAGATAAAGATAGAAATAAAAAAACTTAGAAAAGAGATATTAAATGGATTGTCAAGACACGACAGGATAAGCGGAATATGGTTTGTTAATCTTTTTAAAAAAGTTATAGAATCCAGAAGCAAAATAATTAGTCTGCAGTCGCTTGAAGCTGCCTATGATACTCAGGATAAAGAAGTTATTGCACGCAAGCTTATAGCACATTATGCTAATTACGGTATTTCCATAGGTGCTATTCTTGGGGCTTCCGGTGGCATATTAGGATTTATAACTGCTGCGTATGCAACCTTTGGAGAAATTGCTTGTCTTTCATATTTTGAGTTATGTCTATTGTATGATTTATCTGTACTTTATGAAAGGCCCTTAGATAAGGCAAATAATTTAGAAGTATATAAACTACTTAAGACTGCCCTTGCGGTAAGCGATTTAGATATGTCAAATGATAAAGTCGATATTATGGTTGATAAGGGTGCTAAACTGATTGAAGAAAAACTGTACAAAAATGATGGTCAGGTACTTCAAGGATTACTTAAAAATATGGGAGCTTCAATAGTAAAAAGATCTTCTAAAAATCTGTTTGCAAAGATGATTCCTTTAATTGGTGTGGTTTCAGGTGTTTTAGTCGGAATTACTGAAGATTTTAAAATAATTAAAAGTTTTGGTAGAAGAACTGAAGCATTTTATAAAAATATTAAAGCATCAAGTTTTGACTAAAATGGAAGTTATGATATAATGACTTTGCAAGAAATAATAATAATTATTATTAATAGTTTTTATTAATTACAAAAATCACAGGAGGAATACTTCATAGATTTATGAAAAATAATTTATTTGGGATTATTATATCCTTTATTTTTACATTTTTATTAATACTTTTATCTACTATACTGGGAAAGATAAAAATACTTTCTAATGAAGGTACAAGAAAGTTCATACACATAGGAGTATCTAACTGGTGGCTAATAGCAATGTATTATTTCAACAGCAAATTTTATGCTTCCATAGTTCCTGTAGTTTTTATTGTTATAAATTATATATCCTATAGATTCAATGTTATCAAGGCTATGGAAAGAAATGGCGGAAAAAACGATTTAGGTACTGTTTATTTTCCGATATCTCTTTTTATACTTGTTCTTATAAGCTTTAGCAAGTTGAGTCATCCTTATGTTGGGGCATTAGGTGTATTAGTGATGGGCTACGGAGATGGTTTAGCTGCTGTAGTGGGAAAGAAAATAAAAAGCAGAAAGTTTTATATTGCTGGAAATGAAAAAAGTATAGCAGGAACAATGACAATGCTTATAGTATCTTTTATTACAATTTTTATTATCTTGTCTATATATTCAACAGGTAATGTAGTTCTTCAAAGCCTTATATTATCCTGTTTTGCAACAGCTCTAGAAGGTGTAACGCCTTTCGGTCTTGATAACTTGACAGTACCTATACTAACGTCTTTATTTTACAGGATTATTTTTTATTAAAAGGCAATTTAAGAAAGGAATAAAAATGAACGAATTTATAACAGGGCTTTTATTCAGCTTAATAATAGCTTTTGCAGCTTATAAAAAAAATTCACTAAACTTAAGCGGTGCTTGTGGTGCAGTTTTGCTTGGTACCTTTATTTATTTTTTTGGAGGCTTATATCTTTCGTTAATAATGATAAGTTTTTTTGTGTCTTCAAGCATTTTTACAAAGGTTAAGGAAGGATATAAAGATAGCCTGCAGGATATAAATGAAAAGAACGGCGCGAGGGATTATATTCAGGTAGCAGCAAATGGCGGTTTAGGTTTATTGTTTGCTTTTTTATATTACCGTACAAAAAATCCGGTATTTTTAGTAGCATATTCAACTGCTTTTGCTTCCTCAACTGCTGATACTTGGGCTTCTGAGTTGGGTGTTTTAAGTAAGTCTAAACCTATTTCAATTTTATCCTTTAAACAAGTTGAAAGAGGAATGTCTGGTGCGATAAGTTTAATTGGAACTTTATCAGCGCTATTTGGTGCTATACTTATAGCTTTTGTTTATGCTTTGGGATATATTTTTATATTTGGTTTTAGTGAAGAACTAATCAAGTATGTAATTGTCATAACGCTGGCAGGCTTTATTGGCTCTTTAGTAGACAGCATAATTGGTGCAGCTTTTCAAGCTAAGTATGAATGCATATGCTGTGGGAAACTAACTGAAAAGAAGTTTCATCATGGGAAAAATACTATGCATATATCCGGTATATGGTGGGTAAATAATGATATTGTTAATTTTGTAAGTGGTTTTATAGCATGTATGATTTCGATAATTTTATATTATATAGGGTAACAGCTGTCTTTAAGCACCTAAACTTATCGGTCAAATATTATGAGAACGGTTTAAAGTGTTTTTAGACAGTTTTTTTATATCATTTCTGGAATTTAAGCATAGTATTTAGTATAGAAGCTTTAGGAGATGGTTTTATAAATGCTGGAGTTTATTCTTTCATCCATAAGTGTAAGTCCTATACTTTTACTTTTATTAGCAATATGCTATTTGAAAAACAAAGAGAACAAGGAAAGCTGGCAGAAAGAAATCTTAAACTATTCCTTTAAAAACAAAAGGAAGGAAGTAGAATGCGAAAATGCGAATAAAAGAAGATTAACAGCAGACAAAAAAGATATTACTAATGATTTTAAAATATGCTTTGAAGGAAAAAATATTAATTTTAAGAAGGGATTAATATTTAAATATAATAGATTATATATATCTTTATATGATCTACAGAGATTACTGGGCTATAATATTAAGAATAGAGGCAGAAGCACATATTTACTCATGGATAATAACAAAATTATTATTAACTATGAGAATGGTTATTTCATTAGTTCTTTTAAGAAATGTTTTAGAGTTCCTGCTGTTTATTATAATGAAGAGTATTACTTATCTCTAATTGATATATGTGAGATATTTAATTTAATAACAGTTTGGAATTACAATGATAAAGAAATTCTCTTATTTAAAAATAGAAGAGAAATAATAAGAACTCCAAGAGAAAAATTAACAAAACCGGCGCTTATAAGATTTGAAGATATTACTGCCGGGGATGAATACGATAATGCTGAGAAACTCTTAAGATTAAGAATAGTAACTGACCTAATGTATTCAAAGAGTCTACCGTTTCATATAGCTTGGATACCTCGCTATAAAAGCCCTAAAAGGGGCATTGATAATGATTTATCTAAAGATTTTAGTATTTATAATGCAGATTTTCTTTTTACCTTGGATTATATGATAAATAGAGGTGGGATTGTAGGCCTTCATGGTTATACACATCAATATAAAAACGGAGATAGTGTTGATGATTCTGAGTTTGGAGAAGGATACTATTCTACTGTAGAAGATGCTGAAATCAGAGCCTTAAAAGCTATTAATACATCAGAAAAGCTTGATATTCCGTATAAGTTTTTTGAAAGTCCACATTATAGCTGTACTTTTGAGCAGCAAGCAGTATTTGAAAAACATTTTAAGTATATTTTTGAGCCCGCACAAGGCGTGTGGAATCATAGGCCTTATGTGAGTTTAAGGAATAAAGAAACAATTTATGTACCAGCCCCATTAGGCTATGTGGAAAATATGGATGTAAAAGATATGATTAAGAGAATAAAGGATAAACCCGAAGGCGATTTGGCAGCTTTATTTTATCATCCATATAAAGAATTTGAATTTATTGTACTGAATAAGTTGAATGATGGATATATAGATTATAGCTACCTGAATAATTCAATTCTTAGAAAAATACTTAATTGTCTTGCTGAGGAAGGATATTCTTTGGTTAAGATTACTGATATTACAAAATAATTTGCAAACTATAGAAATAGTGAAAAGCCTGCGATAGTTTTATTGAAATCGCGGGCTGTTTATTTATATAAGTATATTAAAAAGCATTTTTTACACATACTAATACAGATTATTATTTATAATAGAGAGGTGTAAAAAATGGGTGTAACTAATGTTGATGAGCTAATACAAAAAATAAAATCAGTGAGGGAAGCTCAAAAGGAATATGCTTCATACTCACAGGAGAAGGTTGATGAAATCTTCAGACAAGCGGCTATGGCAGCAAATAATGCTAGAATAGAACTTGCAAAACTAGCAGTTAAGGAAACTGGCATGGGTATAGTCGAAGATAAAGTAATTAAGAATCACTTTGCCGCAGAGTACATATACAATCAGTACAAGGATGAAAAAACCTGTGGAGTTATAGAAAGGGATGAGTCTTTTGGTATTGAAAAGATAGCAGAACCTATAGGGGTTGTAGCAGCGGTAATACCAACTACAAATCCTACTTCTACAGCTATATTTAAATCCTTGATAGCACTAAAGACTAGAAATGCTATAATATTTTCACCGCATCCTAGAGCTAAGAGATCAACCATAGCTGCTGCTAAAATAATACTTGATGCTGCTGTAAAAGCCGGAGCTCCGGAAGGAATTATAGGCTGGATAGATGAGCCATCCTTGGATATGACTCATACTTTAATGAGTGAGTGCGATATAATACTTGCTACAGGCGGACCTGGACTTGTTAGAGCGGCTTACTCTTCCGGAAGACCTGCAATCGGAGTTGGGGCCGGAAATACTCCGGCAATTATTGATGAAACTGCTCATATAAAAATGGCTGTAAGTTCAATTCTTCTTTCAAAAACCTTTGATAATGGTGTAATATGCGCTTCTGAACAGTCAATTATTGTATTAGATGAGGTTTATGAAAAGGTAAGAGAAGAGTTTAAAGAAAGAGGAGCTTATATATTAAAGGGCGATGAAATAGATAAAGTAAGAAAAACAATATTAAAGGAAAATGGATCATTAAATGCAGATATAGTCGGCCAAACGGCTTATAGAATTGCAAAAATGGCGGGTGTGGAAGTCCCTGAGACAGCTAAGGTTTTGATAGGTGAAGTTGAATCAGTTGAATTTAAGGAAGCTTTTGCGCATGAAAAGCTGTCACCAGTACTTGGAATGTACAGAGCAGAGGACTTCAATCAAGCTTTGGAGATTGCTATAAAACTCATAGAACTAGGCGGCTTTGGACACACTTCAGTATTATATACTGATCAGGTTAAATCAGTTGATAGAATAGAAAAGTTCGGTGCAGTTATGAAAACAGGAAGAACTATAGTAAATATGCCGGCTTCGCAAGGTGCCATAGGAGATATATATAATTTCAAGCTTGCTCCATCTTTAACTCTAGGCTGCGGCTCCTGGGGAGGAAACTCCGTATCAGAAAATGTTGGGGTTAAGCACCTTCTAAATATCAAGAGTGTGGCTCAGAGGAGGGAAAATATGCTTTGGTTTAGAGTTCCTGAAAAAATTTACTTTAAATTTGGATGTCTTCCTATAGCTCTTAGAGAATTGGGAGAAATGCATAAAAAGAGAGCATTTATAGTAACAGACAGAGTATTGTTTGATTTAGGTTTTGTTGATCTTGTTACTGATGTTTTAGAGGAACTGGGAATAGAATTTAAAATATTTTATGATGTTGAGCCGGACCCAACCTTAGCTACAGCAAGAAAAGGAGCTCTTGAAATGGCTACCTTCAAGCCTGATGTGATTGTTGCAGTAGGAGGCGGATCACCAATGGATGCTGCAAAAATTATGTGGGTGCTTTATGAACATCCTGAGGTTAGATTTGAAGATTTAGCAATGAGATTTATGGATATAAGAAAGAGAGTGTATACATTCCCTAAAATGGGAGAGAAAGCAATGATGGTTTCAATACCAACATCAGCTGGAACAGGCTCTGAAGTAACCCCGTTTGCAGTTATAACAGATGAAAAAACCGGAGTTAAATATCCTCTTGCAGACTATGAATTAACTCCGGATATGGCAATAGTAGACGCGGAGCTTATGCTAAAAATGCCAAGAAGCCTCACAGCTGCTTCAGGAATAGATGCTTTAACACACGCCATTGAGGCTTATGTCTCAGTACTTGCTTCTGAATACAGCAACGGCCTTGCGTTAGAAGCTATGAGGCTTATATTCAAATATTTACCTCAGGCTTATAATGAAGGTACTACAAATATAAAAGCAAGAGAAAAAATGGCTCATGCTTCAACTATAGCAGGAATGGCATTTGCAAATGCTTTCTTAGGGGTATGTCACTCTATGGCTCATAAGCTTGGAGCAATGCATCATGTTCCTCATGGAGTTGCTAATGCTCTTCTTATTAATGAAGTAATAAGATTTAATGCAGTAGATAATCCAAGGAAGCAGACTGCTTTTCCTCAGTATAAATATCCGAATGCTAAGTGGAGATATGCTCAAATTGCAGATTATTTAAGATTAGGCGGAAGAAATGAAGATGAAAAAATTGAAAGTTTAATAAGAGCAATAGAAGAACTTAAAGAAAAGATTAATATACCTAAGACGATAAGGGATGCCGGAGTCTCAGAGCAGAAATTTTATGCTCACTTAGATGAAATGGCTGAGGAAGCATTTGACGATCAGTGTACTGGAGCTAATCCAAGATATCCATTAATCTGCGAAATAAAACAAATGTATATAAATGCTTTTGAAGGAACTACAGGCAGAACAGAACAATGTGAAGAAGTGTCAGAACAGGGTATAGAGTAAAATTAACAAAGGACAGTTCAATATGTAATGAACTGTCCTTAAAATTTATATAAAGTATTTGTAAACTTTAAACTTTATAGGGGCAAAACAATCTAAGTTGTGATAGAATAAATAGGGAAGAGATTTCTTAATAAAAAGGTATAGGAGAAAGGATACAGTATGAATATAGCATTTTTTCTTACGCCTAAAAGTGAAGTAGTCTATGAGGATACCAAGTCTACAATGAGACAAGTTCTCGAAAGAATGGAGTATCATAGATATACAGCAGTTCCTATTATTGATGATAAAGGCAGATATGTAGGAACAATAACTGAAGGTGATTTGCTCTGGAAGCTTAAAAACACTCCTGATATGAATATCAAGGAAACGAGCAATGTTAAAGTTACTGATATTGAAAGAAGAACAATTAATAAACCTGTTTCAATAAATGCTGATATGGAGAGTCTTATAAGTCTTGCAGTTAATCAAAATTTTGTACCAGTTACAGACGATAACGGTATATTTATCGGCATTATTAAAAGAAGCGATATTATTAATTATTTTTACAGTTGTGTAGTAAATTCAGAGGAGAGCTTGTTAAATAATAGCTATGCAGCAGCCTACAGTAAATAAGAGTTTGAATATTAAAAAGTGGAGAATTTAAATTCTCCACTTTATTTTAGTTTGAAAGTTCTTTTGAAAAAATATCCGTTAGTCCAATGCTTTCAATTCTTTGCTTTATTTCATTGTTGTCAGTGCTGTAAAGATTAAGTTTCTTCATTCTTTCAAAGTATTCAGCACCTGAGAAAGTGTGTCTAACCTTTAGTCCTTCCTTAGTGGTAAGTCTGTAATTTGAATAGTATATAATATCACCTATTGCAGTTGTTTCTTTTGGAAGTATTAATAAAGGTAAATTTAATGCATATCTTACCGAATTATGTCCAGCTAAAGAGCCTGTACTCATAGCTTCAGTATGGCCGATGAAAAATCCTGCCTTTTCTCCTGCGCAGAACAGATTATCAACTCCGATTACTTTAAGATCGTCTGTTCTTGGTGCTGCTGCCAGATATCTTATAGAGTTACCTCTTCCCCCTGAATATGGATCCATAAATCTTACATTTTCAAGTCCTTTAAGCTTTCTAAGCTTTTCTAAAGGATAAAAAGGAGTCATAACTTTTATGTGTCCGGTATCTAAAAGTACAAGGTTTTCTGCGAACTCCTCCAAAGCATACTGCTGACAAACTTTAAGCTTTAATTTCTCAGGATTTACATCCTCAGGCGGTATCTTAAGAACAGCAACACCCTTTTCATCCAATTCGTTTAATAGCTCTTCTGAAAGGCTGTCCCTTGATATTTCGCAGGAGCCGCTAAAAGCTCCGGGGGAACCATCTGCTCTTTCACCAACTATATCTTGAACTCCGGCTTTAGCGCTTATACTTACCCTTGCCCCAAAGGTTGGGCATCTTAGTACACACATAACACATCCGTTACCGTACTTAGCGCAATTGTCCATAGCGCCGGTTGAACCTGTTGCATCAATAAATACATCTCCATAAACGAAGCTATTGTTAGATAATTTAAGAGCTTTAATTTTGCTGCCTTCCATCTCCACATTTGATACCCTTGCTACCAGATTAACTTCTATTCCGAGATTTAAAATATATCTTCTAACCTCTGGCTCAAGTTTGTTTACATCACATAAGGTTGCATGTTTATGTTCTGGAAAATCAACATTTTTATGGCGCGCATTATTATCCGTTATGTGTATCAGATCACCTGCTCCTAAATTTATAAGCTCTTCAGCAGCAGTATACCTTCCATTGTTTCGCATTATTCCACCGACATTTCCAACGCCTAAAAGCAAATCGGATTTTTCATATATTGCAACTTCAGCACCGGCTTTTTTTGCCGTTATAGCAGCAGCACAGCCGGCCCAACCTCCACCAATAATAACAACTTTCATACGTTTCCTCCTTTCGTTTGCTATATAACAAAAGATATTTAATTACTTTATGTAATAACATAGTATGGAAGCTTAAAGCTTTCGGTTACTGATAAATTTACAATTAATAACATTAGCTAAGCTAAACTGATTTTTAATATAAAATCTGCGTTACTTATTATATTCGTATATTTTGAATTAATATATTGTTATATAGGCAAGAAAAAGTCGTTTTTGCAGATTTTGTGAGGCTTAAGCAGCATATTTACTTTAAAATCTATATAAATAATAGGCTGTAAATTTGTAAATAATAATATTGAAATGACATAAGAAAGGAGAGAAATAGGACTATGAATGATAAGAGTCATATTTGTCTAAATAAATTAGATAAAGTACCAGCAGGAAAACCATTTGAATATAAAGATATAGTAAAAGACGATTTTGAGCTTGAAAGTCATACCGAAGATGGAAAAAAATTTAAATCAGAGGTAGAAAGCGGAGTATACGATAATGTAAAAATTGAAAAAGACACAGGAAGTCATGTTCTATATAGAAAATTATAAAAATAAAAGCTGGAGTTCATTCTCTAGCTTCTATTTTTTTGATATAATATATAGGATGCAAAAGTTATATTATACTAACGATGAGCTAAAATCCTTGAATATTGGATATTTTATCACATTATTAATGTAAGATCTTTATTGCAGTATATAACAAGCAGCATTTATTTTGTTTGCTTAATCCATATGACGAATGTTACAGGGTGGGTGGTCAGATTTGAACTATGTAATAATAGATTTGGAATTTAATAATTTAAGAGACATAACTGAATTCTACCCAACATTTTATGATGAAAATGCAGAGGTGCTAGAATATAAGTGTCCTAATGAAATTATTGAAATTGGTGCAGTTAAGCTAAATAGAAGCATGAAAGAAATTGACAGGTTTAAAACTTATGTAAAACCGTCAATTTACAGGTTTTTGAATCCTAAAATCAGTGAAATGACAGGAATTCGGGATGGAGATTTAGAAGGCGGCATAGTTTTTAAAGAGGCATTGGAGAAGCTAGGAGATTTTATGGGTGAGGATTCAATAGTATGCTCCTGGGCAAAGGATGATATTGCAGAGTTAATAAGAAACGCAGATTATCATAATTGCAGTTCTATAGAATGGCTTAAGGGTTATATAGACCTTCAGGAATATTGCACTAAGGTGTTGGCGGAGAAGAAGTCGCTAGGTCTTAAGAATGCACTGAATAAACTTCGAATAAAGGTATTTGAACAGGACTTGCACGATGCTCTTAATGATGCATCCTATACGGCAGAGGTATTCAAGAGGATATACAATGATAGGGCAGTAAAGAGCTTTATAATTAAGGATATAATTAATATGCCGTCTATAATGATAAGAAATTTTGAAGAAATAGAGCTTGATGAGAAAAAAACAGTATTAAACTGTCCCAAATGCGGAAACATCATAGAACTAGAATATCCCCTTAAGCTTTTTAAATGGAGGTTTGTCGGCCTTGGAAGCTGCAGCAACTGCAATAATAAGCTTCTTCAAAAGGTTGTAATTAAGCAGAATTTAGCGGGAGAAAAAGTATATATTAACACTAATAGGGTTTTGAATGATAGAGAATACTTAGAACTTGTTGATAGATTTAATCATAATAAATTAATTGATTGATTTTTTTATAAATAAATACATAGGAGGAAGCTATGAAACTTGATGCAGTGCAAAATAGAATAATTAGAAGTAAGCCTTCAAGTTTTAATTTACTTAAAGGTATAAACGGAACCGGAAAAACAACAACTGCGGTACATAGAATCTTTTATCTTAAAAATAATTTTTGCATATATGATGATGACAGAATACTTATATTGGCAAAAGATAGTGTTAATAGAGATAATATAAGACAAATGTATAATAAAATAGAAGATGAAAGCAAGCTGGAATATAGAACTCTTTTCACCAATAATGTGGACAAGGTTGACATATATACACTAGATGATATTATCAATAGATACTATTTTGAGTATACAAATTCCTCTAAAATATTCTTTAAGGTTATACAGGAAGAAAAGGATATACTGGCTTACTTAGAAGAATGTGTTCAAGAGTTAAGAGATAAATATAAGGGTATTAAGATTTTAAACAAGGATTACTTGAAGTTTTTTAAGGATGAAGTGTTGTGGATTAAAGCCTGTGGTTATAAGACCATAGAATTGTATCAGCAGGCTGATAGAATAGGAAGAAAATGTAAAAGAGGAGAAGGACCTTTAAGGCTCTTAAAAATGTCAAAGGAACGACAAGTTATTTTTGAGCTTTTTCAAAACTATAATAAAAAGCTTGAAGAAAACGGTCTGCTCGATTATCAGGATATTAACTACATTGCACTTTTTCAAGCCGGAAAAAGCTTGAGCAATAAATATACTCATATTATCGTAGATGAAGCTCAGGAGCTTACAAGAACAGAAATAGATTTTATAAGCAAGCTTAGATTAGACAGAACTTATGGAAGCAGTACTTTTATAATAAATAAGTCTGTAGAACTCATTCATTCTTCATGGTTTATTAAAGGAAGGAAGATTACTAATCTGGGATTAGGTTCTATTAAAAGCTATGTACTATCAAAAGTTTACAGCAATGAAGGCGGAGAAGAAAAGAAAATGAGGGATAATAATTCGTATAATTCTATTGAAAGCTTTAAATTTATTGATATAAAAAATCATAGAAGTTTTGATTTTAAAAGAGAATCAAGCATTATAGATGAAATAATTTTGAAGGATGGAAATAAGGAAGAAAGCGTTAAAGCTGATGAGTTAAAAGCTTTTCCTGTTTACAGCGATATAGCTGCCGGAGAGCCTATTATGATGAATAATGAACTTGAAGCTGAATTTTATCTTCCTGAATTTTTTATAAGAGGCGCAAAGGATTGTTTCATGCTTAAAGTTAAAGGTGATAGTATGATAGGCGCAAATATAAATGACGGCGATTACGTAGTTATCAGAAAACAAAATACTGCACTAAAAGGTGATATAGTAGCTGTGGATCTTGAAGGAAGCGCTACACTAAAAAGGCTTGCCTATAATAAAAATATGCCAATACTTATGCCTGAAAATGATAACTACGATCCGATATTCATTCATGACAGAGAGGCTTCTGTTTTAGGAGTTGCAGTAGGTATAATAAAAAATGTAGAATAATGCAAAAAGCTGTGATCTTCATTGAATTTCACAGCTTTTTTATGTCGTTTTTGATTTAAATACATATTGTGTCCCAAATTGCATGCCTATCATATTATAATAATAAACACTACGAAACAGGAGAAAACAATGAGATATCTAGAGGTGAAATATTCACAGCCACTTAAAGGTACAGTTAAAATTCCAGGTTCAAAAAATAGCTCTTTGGCACTTATACCTGCCTGCTGTTTAGCAGATGAACCAATCATACTTAAAAATATACCACATATCCTTGATATCAAAAGAGTATTTGAAATTAGCAAAGACATTGGTCTGGGAATAGCAGTTAAGGATGACAATGTTATACTGGATCCAACAAGATTAAAAAATTCAAATATAGATCCACAAAAAGCTTCTACTTTTAGAGCTTCTTATTATTTTGTAGGTGCTCTACTTTATAAGTTCAAAAAAGTTTCTATTGGATACCCTGGCGGAGATAACTTTGGTTATAGACCAATAGATCAACACATAAGCGGTTTAAAAGCACTTGGTGCGAAATTTAATTTTTATACTAACCACTATGTGGTTGAGGCTGAGGAACTTAGAGGGGCGGAAATAAGATTTGATAAGTTGACCTTCGGAGGAACGGTTAATGTTATGCTCGCAGCTGTAAGGGCAAAGGGAACTACTGCTCTATATAATGCAGCAAGAGATCCTGAAATTATTGATTTAGCTAACCTTCTAAACAGCATGGGAGCAAATATCAAAGGAGCCGGAACGGATACTATCGTCATAGAGGGCGTTAACAGTCTAAAGAGTTGTATCCATAGTGTGATTCCGGATAGACTTATTGCGGGAGCCTTTTTAATGGCAGCAGGAGCAACAGGAGGGAATATAACTATAAAGAATGTAATTCCTGAGCATCTTGAATCCTGTATACAAAAGCTCAGAGAGGCTAATTTAAAAATAAATGTAAATTTTGATAGTATAAATGGATACGTAAATGACAGACTTATGGGAATTAATGTGGAGGCAGGTATGTATCCGGAGTTTGCAACTGATTTTCAGCAACCGCTGACGGCAATGCTAATTCAAGCTAATGGAGTCAGTACAGTAGTGGATAAAGTATACCCGGGAAGGTTTAACCACTGCAGAGAGTTAAATAAGTTAGGAGCTAAGATAGCAATTGAAGATAATAAGGCGATAATCCCAGGCAAAAAATTTCTTGTTGGAGATTGGGTAAAAGCAACAGATGTTAGAGCCGGAATTTGTCTTATGCTTGCAGGACTTACTGCTGCAGGAACAACATATATAACAGGAGTTGAGCATATAGAAAGAGGCTATGAAAATATAGTACGTGACTTTGCGGCTTTAGGTGCAGATATATTGCTTTATGACAGCGATGCTAAAAGAAAATAAAAAAATTAGCAAAATTGTAGAAAGAAACTAATATACTTAAAACTTACTATGCTTGCCTATATTTTTATAGTGTATTATTCTCAAAAAAGCGCAAACTTATATTACAAAGCAACACCAAATAAAAATTTCAAAATAAAAGGAGGAATTAATTATGGCAAGCAGAAGTAACAGAGTTTTAGTACCACAAGCTAAGGCAGGTTTAGATAGATTTAAGATGGAAGCAGCAAGAGAAGTAGGCGTTGATCTTAAAGAAGGCTATAATGGAGATTTAACTTCAAGAGAAGCTGGATCAGTAGGCGGACAAATGGTTAAGAGAATGGTTGAAGCTTACGAAAAAAATCTATAATCCAACATATACTTGAAGGTTAGGATTAAATTCCATATTATAAGTAAAGAGCTGAAACCTACGGGTTTCGGCTCTTTTTTTAAAGAATAAGGAGGTTGAGAAATGAATAGTCAGATAGCTCCTCATGAAATTTTAGAGCTTCATGAACTTTTAAACTCAAATATTTTAGCTTCTAAGAAATTAAATGCAACAGTTTCTATGGTACAGGATGAAAATTTAAAGGCTATTATTCAAAATTCTTTAAATAATAAAAAGGCAAGAATACAAGAACTCCAAAATTTTGTTAATACACAAGTTAATTTGCAGACTAATAACCAAAATAATAACCAAAGCAGTGGTGGAAATAACTCTCAAAATCAATAGAGTATAAATATACTTATAGATTAATTATTAAGTGGTCCGTGATAATACGAATTGTTAACTGGCTTTGAAAGGAGGAATAAATATGTCATGGTTAAACAATTTCTTATCAGAAGATGAAAATAATAATAACAATAATAACAATAAAAACAGTTTTCTTCCTGATAAAGAATTAGCTTTAGATATGATTACAAGTTCAAAAAATGACATAACAATGCTCAGTAAGGCAGTAACAGAAGCCGCCAATCCTCAGTTGAGACAAATACTTACCAATCAACTAAATACAAGTATCAGCGAGCATTTTGCACTCTCAGATATGGCAATGCAAAAGGGATGGTATAATGCTTTTGCAAGTCCTGGTCAGCAGATTAAGCAGGATATGCAGGAGGCTTCCCAAATACTCCAGCAGCAAAACAAATAAATATATAAATATGTAAATATTTATATATTTATATAACTTTGCAACATAAAAGACTTTTAGAAATAATAATCCAAAAGTCTTTTATGCTGCAGAAATATATTAAATTAATTCAATCAGTGGTTTACTTAGCAGCTCATCAATTAAATTGTTTGAAATAATGGATATTATTTCTTTAAAACTGTCACTAGCTGTTATAGATGTATAGTAACTACTCATAAATGTTGTAACTAAATTGTTCAAGTCATTATTTAGCTTATCAGTATTTCTTTTTAAATTTGATAATTGAAACATTAATTTGTCATCGATAAGATTCATAGACATATCAATAAAGTTATTTGAAAAAATATTTTGAATAGCCCCTTCCGTAATCGAAGTTATTAATGCCTTTCTTCCCTCAGTGGGAAAGCTTGAAGAAAAGTCGGAAATTTTCTTTTTAGTCAAGGTGTCGATCTGAGAATTAATCATATTAATAACTTCCATTACATTTGATGGATTTTCAAGATAACTATTAATAGAATCTTTAAGCTTTGTATAAATATTTGAAGTATTTATGAATCTAGATACCATAGGATTGATGCCATTTAACACATTGTTTAACTCTAAACGTATCTTTTTATCTATACTTTCACTATTTAAAAAATCCTTAAGAGAAGATATAATGTCATCTTTATGATTATAGATGTAAACCTTAAGACTATTTAAAGCAGCAGGAGGAATTATTGTATCCAAAGTTCGATTAGAATTTTCTAAGACCGTTATGTTATTATCTATAAATTTATATATTCCATCTTTGAAATTCTTTGTTTTTATAATTTCAGCTATATTTTTTTTGATTCTAGACTTTATATTTATATAAATATCTGCGTGAATTAAGTCTTCGCTTTTAAATAATATTATATTTTTTATCTCATCAATTAGAAGGTTTTTTATTTTTAGTTTAAAATCTTCTTGATTAATCATATAGATTATGTAATCATTCACATGAATTTTTAGATCATTAACCTTTTCCATTAGATATACACTCCTTATAAATCAATAACTTCTATACAAGTATACTATATTGTTTATTACATTAGTATACAAAATTTTATCAAGCAGCTTCATTAAAAGATAATATTGATTGTTTAAAAATAATTGAATGAATTTTGATTTACATATTTCGTTTTTCTAAAAGTGTACTATAATATAATTAATAATGATTATTGGTTATATAAATATTTAAGGAGATTACTATATGGATAACACTAAAATCCTACAAATAATTGAAAGAGATCCAAGTTATATAAAGATGATAGAGAATCCAACAGAAGAAATGCTTAAGCTGGCGGTTAGTAAAAATGGAATAATGATAAAATATTTTAATAACCCACCTTCCGATATAAAATGGGAGGCATTAAAATCAAATGTTTGGGCAATCGAGTATATAGACGAACCAGAAGAAGAGATGTGCATTTATGTTGTAGAAAAAGCATGGAATGCAATCAAATTTATAAAAAATCCATCTGAAGCAGTTCTTGAGAAAGCCGTAGCCATAAAAGGATGGGCTATACAATATATTGATAATCCTTCAGAAAAGCTTCAGTCTATAGCTGTAAACAAGGATTGGGATTCTATACAGTATATTAAGAATCCTTCGGAAGAAATTCAGCTTCTTGCAGTTTCAAAATATTTTGCTGCAATCAAATATATTAATGGTCCAAGTTTAACTGTACAAAAAGCAGCAATACTAAAAAATGCCGAAGCGGTTTTATATATAAAAACTATTGATGAACAAACTAAATTAATCTTTATTAATGATAATATAGATGTTGTAAAATATATTAAAGATATTGATTTAAATAAAGTTCAGGAAATATTAAAAGAAAAGCTTAAGGATGAAGCTTTAGATAAAGAGTATATTATTAAATTTATTAACTGTGATTCCCTTACTATAAATAAAGTAAAGTTTATTTATAATTATGGAAGCAGAGAAGCGAAAAAAATATTGGTAGATTATAAGCTAAGTAGTTTCAATCAGTAAATTGCTGTTTGAGTGGGTAGAAATTTCGGCGTTATGCAGATTTAAGAAAATCTCGAGCAGCAGTTTACCTGGAGACATATATAGTTTTTTAAGAAAGGATTTTATTTATGAATTTTACAGATGCGTTAATGACAACAGAACTTGCGTTAGAAAGTGGAGCAGTTCCGCTTTTAATCGGAGAGAGCGGCATAGGAAAAACAGCCTTAATAAAAAAGCTGTGTAGCAAAAAGGAATATTATAATATAGTTATAGACGGAAATATGCTTAAGGAAGGGGAGATAGGTGGGCTTCCTACAGTTGAAGAATACAACATATATGTAAACGGAAAAGAGGAGAGAAGAAAAAGAACGGTGTATGCTGTTCATACAAAGCTTCAGGAAATTGATAAAGCTTTAAGTGAAAAGCCTAAAATACCTATACTTCTTTTTATAGACGAAATAAACCGTTGTGAGCATACTGTCCAGCAGGAGCTTATGAACATAATTTTAAATAGAGAAATAAATGGATATAGACTGCCTGAAAATGTATTTGTGGCAGCTGCTATGAATCCTTCAAATAAGTACGAACAATACTCGGGGAGTGATTATCAGGTTGTAGATATGGATCCTGCTCAGGAGGATCGCTTTGTATGGATTGAGATTGAAGCTGAGGTTAAATCTTGGCTAGCCTGGGGCATTGAGGAAGGAAATATACATAGGGATATACTTGATTTTATATCCTCCTTTCCAGAATATATTCATACGCCTTATTCAAATGAGATGGTAAAAGCAACTCCGAGGAGCTGGGAAAGGGTGTCAAATTCCTATAAGGTATATCTTGATAAAAAGGATAGATTTCCTTCCAGGATACTTCTAAACATTATAAGAGGAAATGTTGGTGTAAGCATTGCACAGGAATTTTATAATTTTATCGAAAATAGTAAAAATCCGTTAATTACTCCTGAAGATGTATTTAATGAAACTTCAGTCAGTGAAGAGATGAAGGCCAGAGTGAAGAAGGAAAGTCATTCAAGACTATATATGGCAGCTAAAAATATACTACATTATATAAAAGATAGTGAAGATAAAAAAGATAAGATAAGATTATTTTCAGAGTTTATTCAAAACTATCCTCAGGATTTAAAGCTGGGTATTATGAGAGAGATTAAGGAAGGATATGAAGAAAGTATTTATAAGGACTTCTTAGATGAGGATTCCTTTATAGAGGGCTTTTTTCAAATTTATAATGAGATAGAGGGTTAGGAAGTTTTATGGAAGCAAGCAAGTTTCAAGAACTAAAAGACGAATTATTTGTATATATTTCTAATGTAAATTATGAGAATGAACTAACAGAGGAATTCAAACAGAAATTTTACAGGCTCATTGAACTATGTACATTTTCTATGATGAACGGCGGCGATAATTTTTTTGCTCGGTTTCTAATTCAGTTAAAAAGAGAGATAAAGCTTGATTTACCCTCAGCTATGGGAACAAGAATGACAAAAGAGGGCTTTGTGATGTATTTTAACCCTGCTGTATTTTTAAGCTGTTCCCTGCTTGAAATGCAAGCTCTTATAAAGCATGAGATTTATCACATAATGAGCGGTCATCATATAAGACAAAGAGCACTTAGGCATAGATACAGCAGCCTTGCTGTAAGCTTAGCTATGGATATCTCCATAAATCAATATATAGTTAATTTGCCTTTATGGATGAACAATATAGAAAGCGTTAGAGATTCCTATAATGTAGACTTAAAAGATGAGTTAACAATGGAGCAGTATGCAGATAAAATTCAGGACGCTATAGATAAGCTTAAAAAGGAAACAAATAAAAATGGTGAAAACGATAAGTTGGATTTTGAAGAAGGTTATATCAAAAGAGAACATGATGAAGAGACTGTTCATGATTTTTGGAATCTAAATGAAGATTTTGACGAACTAGCAATAAAAGAGGCGGTTAAAAAACTTGCTGAAAATGCATCAAAAGGAAAGTTGCCTGACAGCATAGAGCAGCTTTATAGAGAATTAAATAGAAGATCAGAGATTACCTGGAAAGATTATTTGAAAAAACTTTTGGGAACACTTCCTGAAGGCTATAAAAAAACAATAACAAGAAGAGATAGAAGGCAGCCGGAACGTTTAGATTTGAGAGGGAAACTGTCAAAGCATATTGCTGAGATTGCTGTTGCTATAGATATAAGCGGAAGTGTAACTGACAAAGAAATTGAAGAAATAATGAGTGAAGTGTTTTCTATAGTTAGAAATTATCCTTCTGATATAACAATTATTGAATGTGACAGCGATGTTAGAAGGGCTTATAAGGTAAATAATATAAAACAAGTAAGAAAAAAGGTAAATACCAGAGGAAACACAAAATTTACTCCTGTTTTTGAGTATTTAGCTAAGAACAGGTTTAGAAATCATGTGCTCATATATTTTACAGATGGTCTAGGAGAAGAGGAATTAGGAATTACCCCTATTCACAAAAATACAATTTGGGTTTTAACAGGGAAAGGCGAGGAACTTTCACTTAGGAAAACTTACGGAGTAGTTAAAAAGCTTTCAAATACAAAGAAAAAAGAAAGAGAATACGAATATGCTCCAAATGCCATTAAAGAATACAGAATGCTTGAATGGTCAAGTTTCTAATTATTATATAATTGTTAAATATCATGTAAAATCTTGTCGATAAATCAATCTTGTAGTATTATTAATTTATTATTATAAGGGAGATGGGTTTTATGAATAGATTTAAAAAAAGCATTATTATATTATTATCTGTCTCATTGCTGTCGGGATGTGGTGCAAAGCCTGTAGGCAGCGCATCAGCAAAAGGAATTGATGCAAGCTTAGACAGCAGCAAGCAGCAGACAAATGTTGTTCAGCAAGCAGAAAAAAAGGAAGAAAACGATAAGGCTAATACTGCGGCAAACAACGCTCAAAGCAGCAATCAAAAGCCATCAAGTAATGCTTCTTCAAGCAGTACTTCTTCAAATAATAAGACAAGCACTCTTCCTAAAAGCAGTAATACTTCTAAGAAAATTGTAGCAGAGGCTCCTAAAGTTAATCCACCAGCAAAGCCTCAGGTAGTAAATACTGTAGAAAAGGTACAAATACCTGTACCTACTCCAGCTCAATCTAGTAATCAGCAAACTAATACAGCGGTACAGGGGCAGCAGCCTCAGACAGCTGTACAAAACCAAACAAGCAGTACATCAAGCATACCAGGACTTCCTGCAATCAATTATGAAGTTAACAGTTACAATGATTATTATAAAGCAGTGTATAATTCTTTGAAAAACTTTGAAAGCAGTGTTTACATTAAGATTAATAATTATGACGGCACTGTGTACAATCTTAATGTTATTGACAGCCTAATGATTGATAATTACGATATTGATTATGGACTTTCATCTGTTAAGGCCAGAATATATTCAATGGGCAATATAAATGTGCTAAATATTCAATTTCAATATAAATATACTAGGGACAAGCTTTTGGCTATGAGAGATGCTTCGGAATCAAAGGCAAAGCAGATAATCTCTGAGATAATTAAACCTGGAATGAGCGATTTAGATAAGGAAAAAGCAATACATGATTATATTGTTTCGCATACAGCCTATGACTATAATGATTATATAAATGGAACGCTTCCTGGAACTGTGTTTAATGATTATGGAGTTTTGATAAACGGCAGTGCAGTTTGTGAAGGATATTCAAAAGCTATGCTTAAACTTATGAGAATGGCGGGGCTTGAAGCTAAATCTGTTACAGGGTATGGGATAGATGGGGCAAGCAAAATACCCCACGCATGGAACATGGTTAAGATAAATGGTGTCTATACACTTGTTGATGCCACTTGGGATGATCCTGTACCGGATGAAAAGGGTAAAGTTTACTATAACTATTTTGATGTGTCAGATAGTCAGTTAGCTAAAGATCACCAGTGGGACACAAGCAAATACCCAAGAGCAGTTGCTATACAGGTTAACGCACAATAATATAATAGATTACTAAAAGAAAAGGTGCAGCAGAAGTGGCTGCACCTTTTCTTTTAGTAAAACTTGCTGCGGCTCACTATTTGGCGCTCGAAGCTTTCTACCGCATTTCTAACTTCATTTCCGGCCTCTCTGGAGGTAATGCTGCCTTTATCCTCCATATCAGCAGATGTATTAGTTGATTGAGGCCTGTAATTAATAAAATTTATATTATTGGGGTTAATTTTAAACTCTTCTTTTGGCTTCATTTTAGTCACCTCAATTTATTAATGCTCTACTTTATTTTTATCTGAGAGGAAATATTTATACTATATTTTCATAAGTATCAAGTGAAAGTAAAAAAATAAGGTATTACTAGCATTTAGCAATATTTTGTGATAAATTCAATTATAAAGTCAACAATATAAAAGTATATATTATATATGGAGTTGTTAATATGGGAGAAAAGACTTTAGTTAAGGAAGAACAAAAGATAAAAGTTAATAGACCTAAGCTGTACAAGGTTATTATGCATAACGATGATTATACTACTATGGAGTTTGTAGTAGAAATATTAAGGGACATATTCAACAAATCAGTACCTGAAGCCACTATGATAATGCTTGACGTTCATAAAAAAGGTTCTGGAATAGCAGGAGTATATCCTTACGATATAGCAGTTACAAAAATCACTCAAGTGCATAATGAAGCAAACCAAAAAGGTTTTCCGTTAAAATTAAGCTTGAAAGAGGAATAAATATGGATATTGACAGACTTTTAAACGAAATTTTTATGGCTGCTTACAACGAAGCAAAAGCTGAGAAACACCAGTACATAACTCCGGAGCATATCCTATATGCAGCATTATTTTTTGATGAAAGCAAAGAAATAGTCGAAAGCTGCGGAGCAAACATAGATGAACTTAAAAAAGATATAAAAAATTACTTGGACGCGTACGTAGATAAGATTGATAATAAGGAACCAGTGCAAACACTAGGAGTAGACAGCATTTTATCATCTGCAGCTAGTCATGTGCTTTCAAGTGGAAAGAAAGTAATATCTTTCGGGGATATTCTAGTTGCAATATATGATGAAGAAGAAGGCTTTGGAAGCTTCTTTCTAAAGGAACAAGGAATAACAAGGCTTGATATATTAAATTATATTACTCATGGCGTATCAAAGATTGACATTAGAAGAAATTTTTCTGAGGGCATAAGCCAAGTGGAGATGGAAGCTGATGCAAAAGAAAATAATGATAAAAGCATTTTAAATAATTTTGCAGTTGAACTTACTGAAAAAGCTTTAAAAGGTGAGTTGGACCCATTAATCGGACGGGAAGAAATACTTGAAAGAACTCTTCAGATATTATGCAGGAGGCTTAAAAACAATCCCGTTCACGTAGGAGATCCTGGAGTAGGAAAGACTGCAATAACTGAGGGAATAGCTCAGCTTATTGTTTCAGAAAAGGTTCCAAAAGCGTTAAAAGGCTATAAGATATATTCAATAGATATGGCTGGAATGCTTGCAGGTACAAAATATAGAGGGGATTTTGAAGAAAGAATAAAAAAAGTTCTTAATGAAATAGTAAAGGAAGAAAAGGCTATAGTCTTTATTGACGAAATACATACCGTAATAGGAGCAGGAGCAATTTCCGGAGGCTCAATGGATGCGTCAAACATATTAAAACCTTTTCTTGATAGGGGGAAGCTTAGAGTTATTGGCTCTACAACCTACGAAGAATATAAGAAGGTATTTGAAAAGGATCGAGCTCTATCAAGACGGTTCCAAAAAATAGAAATTCCTGAAACATCCATAGAAGATACTGTTAAGATACTTGAAGGGCTAAAAGAGAAATATGAAAGTTATCATAAGGTAAAGTATACTGAAAAAGCACTTAAGTTAGCAGTAGAACTCTCTGCAAAGTATATACAAGACAGACATCTGCCTGATAAAGCAATTGATGTTATTGATGAAGCGGGAGCTTATGCTGGACTTCATTATAGTGAAGTAGAAAAAAATAATGTAATAGATGAAAAATTAATAGAAAAAATTGTTTCTCTTATGGGTAAGATTCCCGCAGAAAGTGTTTCTGTAAATGAAGTAGATAAGCTAAGAACTCTTGAAGCAAGACTTAAGGATGTAATATATGGACAGGATACTGCAGTAGATACTGTTGTTAGAGCAATCAAACGCTCTAGAGCTGGTTTTAATGATGGGGAAAAACCTATTGCCAGCCTTTTATTTGTGGGTCCAACCGGAGTTGGAAAAACCGAATTATCAAAGCAGACAGCGGAACATTTAGGTGTACCCCTAATTAGGTTTGATATGAGTGAATATCAAGAAAAACATACTGTAGCTAGATTGGTTGGTGCTCCTCCGGGTTATGTAGGCTATGAGGAAGGAGGACTTTTAACAGATGCAATTAGAAAAACACCTCATTGTGTACTTCTGCTTGATGAAATTGAAAAGGTGCACCCGGATGTTTTGAATGTTCTGCTTCAAATTATGGACTACGCTACACTTACAGATAATACTGGAAAGAAAGCAGACTTTAAAAATGTGATTTTAATAATGACCTCTAATGCAGGAGCAAAAGAAGTAGGGAAAAGTATGATAGGTTTTGGAGATAGGGTACTTCAGGAAGAAGCTATAAATAAAGAAGTAGAAAGAATATTCTCTCCGGAATTTAGAAACAGGCTTGATGATATAGTTGTATTTAACAAAATGGATGAACATATGGCAATATCAATTGCTAAAAAAGCAGTGAGAAAATTTGAAGATAAGCTTAAAAATAAGAATATAAGCTTAAAGGTAACAGATAGGTGTTATAAATGGATTGCTGACAAAGGACTTTTATCTCATTATGGAGCGAGGGAAATAAATAGGGTTGTTCAGCAGGAAATTAAGCCTTATTTTGTTGATGAAGTACTTTTTGGACAGCTATCTTCCGGAGGAAATGCATTAATTGATATAGTAGATGGAAAGATAAATATCACAAAAGTTTAAATATCCTTAGAAAAGGAGAATATACTATGTGCGGACGTTTTTATATAGAAAGTGATATAGATGATATTATAAGCTGCTTTAATATTATAAAAGTTAATAATAAAGCACTAATTAAAGGCGAGGTATTCCCGGGTACAAATATCCCGGTTGTGTTAAAGAATAAATTTAAGGAATTAGCTTTTTTAAGATGGGGATTTAAAATTAAGGGACTCGGGAGAGAAGTAATAAACGCACGTATTGAAACAGTAAATGAGAAGCCTGCATTTAAAAAGGCCTTTGAAAGCAAAAGATGCATTATTCCTGCAAACGCATTTTTTGAATGGGAAACTATAGAAAAGAGCAAGATAAAGTACAAGATTTCAATCAGTAATCGGAGCTTATTTGCTATGGCAGGACTTTATGAAACCTTTTTAGACAATTATGGTAATCCCTATACAGGAGTCGTTATATTAACTCGTCCTGCAAATGAAGCCATGAGCAGGCTGCATCATAGAATGCCTGTTTTCCTAAACAGGGACGAAGAGGAAATGTGGCTTTCAAAAGAATCACATGGTGTAGAGGTGCTGCATAAAAAGCTTCAGGAAAGTGATTGGTTCGATCTTAAGATTGAACCAGCAGAAGGAACAAGACAGCTATCAATATATGATATGATGTGAGGCCTGGATAATTTAAGTATCCAGGTTTTTCCCACATTGGATATATGTTTGTGTTGTCTACATTTTCATATGCAATTATAATGAAAACAGACAAGCCTAACAATGAAAGGAATTTTGCATATGAAAATGGATAAAAAGACTAGACTGATATTGGCGGCAACACTAATAACTGCAGCAGGTGCTTTAACAGTCATGACATATGGCATACAAAAAGGTAAACATACAAGTGAAATTAACTTATATACATATTCCATTAATGATGATGCCTTAAAAAGTGAAGCTGCTGAGATGGCAAATAGTATAAGAGCTTCTGAGGCCTATATAATAGCTAATAATAATCAAAGTGATAAGTTAGTAGTTGTAAAAGATGAAGTTAAGAATATTGAAATTAAGGACAAGCAATATTCAAGAGGTGGGACCGGACTAAGTGAGGTCAAGCCTAAGACAGCAGTTCAGCAAAAACCTCAAGCAAAAGCTCAGCCAAAGCCAGCATCTAATCCACCTGCCGCAAGTGTTGCTGCTGCAGGTGACGAGAAGGACTTATTTGCAAGGCTTGTATCAGCAGAATCTGCAGGAGAGTCTTTTGAAGGACAATTAGCTGTTGCAACTGTTATAATGAACAGAGTTAAAAGCCCCAACTATTCAAATTCTATTACCGGAGTGATAATGGACAAGTCTTGGGGTTATCAATTTACACCTGTTCTAGATGGCAGAATAAATCAGCCTGCCAGTGCAAGTGCTAAGAAAGCAGTCGATATGGTATTAAACGGATATAGAAGTTTCGGATCTGAAATTTTGTTTTTTATAAATCCTAAAAAGGCTGAAAGCTCATATGTTATTAAAAATAAAACCTACTTCAAATCAATAGGAAATCATGATTTTTATTACTAAACAAAAGCTTCTGCATTGAATTTTGCAGAAGCTTTTGTTTTTCATTTATTAAAGTTTACAAAATAGTAATAAAATATAAAAAATAACTTTACTTTTGCCCAGATTATAAACTTTTTTATATAAAAAAATTGTGATAAAATGATTTTTGTTAATTTATACTAAAAGGAATTTTACTGGAAATAATTTTAAGGGTACTAGGAAACTAAACACGAAATAAATTTTAACTTATAACTTACACGTAAAGTAAAAGACTATAAGTCACTAACTAAAAAAAAGGAGTCATCTTAAAGTGATTCCGTTATGATGTGAATAGGAGGGAACAAATTGATAGAAATTGAAAATCTGGTGAAAAAATATGGAAATAATGAAGTGCTTAAAGGGATCAGTCTTAATATTAATAAAGGAGAAATACTTGGGTTTTTAGGGCCAAATGGGGCTGGTAAATCTACAACTATGAATATTATAACAGGCTATATAGGTGCAAGCGAGGGTACAGTTACAATAGATGGTATAAATATTCTAAAAGAGCCTAAAAAAGCTAAAAAGAAAATAGGATATCTACCGGAAATACCTCCATTATATTTGGAAATGACAGTGGAGGAGTATCTTAAATTTGCATGCAAAATTAAAAACATTGAATCAAAAAATATAAAAGAAACTGTAGATAAGGTTTGTAGCACAGTAAAGGTAAGCCAGCATAAAAATAGGCTCATAAAAAATCTTTCAAAAGGATATAAGCAAAGGGTAGGGCTTGCACAAGCAATAATTGGTACTCCCGAGGTTCTTATACTGGATGAACCAACAGTAGGACTGGATCCTAAGGAGATTATAGAAATTAGAAATCTTATAAAGGAAGTTGGTAAAAACCATACTGTTATTTTAAGTTCTCATATTCTTTCAGAGGTAAGTGCAGTCTGTGACAGAGTAGTTATTATTAACAAAGGTGAAATAGTTGCCAGCGGCACACCAGAAGAGCTTTCTAAAAAATTAAGCTATAGCAGTAAAATTTTAATAAGAGTTAAAAAAGATTCTAAAGAAGTCTTAAATCTTTTGAAGGATTTAAACATTGTAGATAAGATACATATTCAAGGAGAGGTAGAAAAAGGTACCTCAGACATTATAATAGTAGCAAAGCAAGACAAAGATATAAGAGAGGAATTGTTCTGGAAACTCTGCAAAGCAGAAGTGCCAGTGCTTTTAATGAAACCGGTTGATTTGTCTTTAGAAGAAGTATTTCTTCAGGTTACTACACAGGAGGAGGTTTAATATATGCTTTCTATACTTGGTAAAGAATTAAGGTCTTATTTTTATTCTGCTACCGGTTATGTGTTTATGGGAATATTCCTTTTAATATGCGGAATATTTTTTGCTAATTATAATCTTTTAGCAGCGAGTACAGCCTATAGCAATGTACTTTCAAGTATTATATTTTTATTTTTAATATTAGTACCTATACTTACTATGAAGCTCTTGGCTGAGGAAAGAAATCAGAAGACAGATCAGCTGCTTCTTACTTCACCGTTAAGTGTTGCTGAGATAGTGATAGGAAAGTATTTGGCTTCTGTTGTGTTATTTTTTATTACCTTAGCAGTAACCTTTTTGTATCCATTAATTTTAAGTCAGTTTGGAACCTTGCCCACAGGAGAAATTGTAACTGCTTATATAGGTTTTGCGCTAATGGGTGCAAGCTTTATAGCTGTCGGGCTGTTTGTTTCTTCTTTAACTGAAAATCAAGTCATTGCAGCCGTTTCATCCTTTGGGATATTACTGCTTATATGGATATTAGACTGGATTCAGAAGGGACTACCTACTGGCAAAAACTCGGGAATAGTTTTTGCTGCCATATTAGTATTATTGTTAGCCACATTAATTTATATGTCTACAAAAAATATAATAGTTACAGCTGCTGAAATTATAATAGGTGCAGTTATTATGCTGATTATATTCTTTAAAAATTCTACTTTGTATGAAGGCTTTCTCCCAAAGTCTTTTGAATGGTTTTCTTTGATTAAGAGATTTGATAATTTCAGCATTGGGATTTTAGATGTAAGTTCTATTATATTTTATCTTACATTTTCAATAGCCTTTGTGTATTTAACAATACTTATGATGGAAAAAAGAAGATGGAGCTAAGGAAGGTGAAATGAGAATGAAAAAATTTGATATTGGCAAGTCCTTTAATAATAGCAGATTCAAATACGGAGGATACTCTGCACTTTCTGCAATATTAGTTTTAGCTGTATTAGTAGCAGTAAACCTGGTAGCTTCAAAGCTTGATATTAAAAAGGATTTATCTAAAGACAAAATATATTCTATTACCGATCAAAGCGTAAACATAGTCAAAAGCTTAAAAAATGACGTTATAATATATGCATTTTTTGAAACAGGAAATGAAGACCCAAATGTGAAAATGGTCCTCGATAAATATGAGTCTTCTTCCAAAAAAGTTTCTGTGCAATATCGAGATCCAATAAAACAACCTCAGCTTGCTAAAAAATACAGCACTAGTGATAAAACTGTTGGTGCAGGTTCTATAGTAGTAGAAAGCGGAAGTAAATTTAAGACAGTTGACTACAATGATTTATACAATTATTCTAGTGACCAATATAGACAGACAGATATTAATTCTTTTGCTGCAGAACAGCAAATAACTAATGCAATAATTTATGTTACTTCAGGAACTCAGCACACTTTATATACTTTAACGGGACATCAGGAAAAACAACTTGATGCAGATATAAAGAAGCAGTTGGATGCGGAAAACTACCAAGTTAAGGATATTAATTTATTGCAGGGAAATGCTCAGTTAGTTAAAGATAATCTTCTTGTAGTAAATGCCCCTTTAAAGGACATATCAAAAGAGGAAGCAGATAAAATAAAAAGCTTTTTGGCCAGCGGAGGCCGTGCAGCATTTTTTGTTGATATAACAAAAGAAGTTCTTCCAAACTTTCAAAGTGTTTTATCAGCTTATGGAGTAAAAACTCAAAATGCCTTGGTTGTAGAAGGTCAGACAGATATGATTGCAAACAGTGCTATTGAGCTGCTTCCTTCAATCCAGAGCCATGACATAGTTAATGCAATAAAATCTAATAAGACTCCACTTTATATGCCTGTAATGCAGGGAATAGAAAATTTAAACATAAATAAAAGTTCTCTTAAAATTGAGCCTCTTTTGAGTTCCTCAAGCAATTCTTGGGCTAAGACTAATTTGAATTCCACTAAAATGTCAAAAGAAACCGGGGATCTTAATGGTCCATTTAACATTGCAGTTGCAATTACAGATGAGGACAAAACCTCAGGAAATACTGCAAAGCTCATTGTGGTAGGTGGTTCCACCTTTATGAATTCAAATATAAACTCAGCAACGAGCGGTACCAATTTAGATTTTGTAATGAATTCCTTCAACTGGCTTCAGGATAAAAAGGATTCTGTAACAATAAGACCTAAAAACTTTGAGGCTTCAACTTTGATGATAAATGAGCTTCAGAAGCTTACATGGTCTGGTGTTGTTGTAATATTAATTCCTCTTGTTGTTGCTGTTTTGGGAATTACTGTATGGTTCAGGAGGAGACACAGATGAGAAAGCTTTGGAGCATAATCGCTTTAATAATTACGCTAGCAGCTTTAATTAGCGCATATGCATATCTAACTAAGCATCCTCAGGATAAGAGTGCTGCAGATAAAAAATCTGAGAATAAGATTGATTTGTTGAAACTTGATCAGAGTAAAATTAATAAAATTAATATTACAAATGAAAAGGGAAATATCATACTTGAAAGAAAGTCTTCAAAATGGGTAGTTAGCCAAAAGGAAAGCATAAAGCTTGATGAACAGTTTTTAGGAAATATTGTGGAGGACTTTGTGAGCTTAAGTGCTGACAGACTTGTAGATAAGGATTCAAAGGACTTGGAGCAGTATGGTCTTAAGACTCCAAAAGCAGTTGCAACAGCTTATATGGAGGATGGAAGTTCAAAGACTATAAGTTTGGGAAATGAAACTTCAGATAATTCAAGATATTATATTATGATTAAGGATGATCCAAACGTTTATGCTATTTCTAGTTCTGCAGGCTTAAGTCTTAATTATAGTTTAAATGATATCAGGGATAGAAATATAACTTCTTTAAATAATTCTGATATTAAATATCTGAAGTTTATAAATGCAAATAATACTGTTATTGAAATAAAAGCTAATGACAAAAATGAGTTGGTTATAACTACTCCTAATACTAATAACAAGAAGGTTGATGACAATAATTTTCAAGATTTATTAAGCACAATAACAGGGCTGAAAATAAAAGACTTTATTGAAGATAATAATAAATCCTTATCAAAATATGGATTGGATAAACCTAGCTCGGAACTTCTGCTTAAGGATAGCAAAAATGAGCTGCATATTTATTTTGGAAAAGATTTAAGCGAAGAAAGTCTAGCTTTCAAACTTTCAGGAAATCCAGAAATCTACAGCATTGATAAATCAGTTATAGACTCTTTAACTTCTAAAGTTTTAAATTGTCTGAAATAAATAAATTCCGAGGCACAATGCCTCGGATTATTTTTAGCTTGTAAAAGCTTGAAGAACAACGTAATCTTCACCTTCTCCTTGAGCTCGTTCTTCAGCCTCTTGAATTGTAATTCCATTTATGACTATGTTATCTTCCATAGTATTAATTTCGGTCAAGCTTTTTACAATTGTTTCATCATCCTGACCTCTTTTTCTCATGTCCTGAATTTGGTCATAGGTATTTTTGCTTATCTGCTTAACTGCACAATTACTTTGATCAAACATCAATACAACGCTGTAGTGTTTTTTCATTATTTAATCCTCCATAATATAAAATTTAACATAATTTATTTTGCCACTAATTAATTTTTTTATGATTATATATGCATAAATTTTAGAAATAATATGTAATATATATAAGAAAATGAAGAAAGAGGGGAACATATATGGATGACGAACAATTTATTCAAGAAATGGCAGAGGCTCTCGAGGATAACGGAGAAATAACTATTACAGGTGAAGACTTGGAAATTTTCATTCAAACTGTTGATGATAAAGAAGGATATTCCTATGTAAGCAATACTAACAAGGAATTTGAAGATGCAAAAGAGGCTATAGAATGGGCAGTACTCCAATTTGATGGTGTTGAAAATATAGAGGAGTGGGAATAGTATAAAAACTAGAATATTTAAGGGGCTGTCACGAAGCAGCCTAAACCTATCGCAAGGTATTTTAAATCTTATGAAGCTTTTATTTTTTAAGATTTAAATACCACGTTAAGTTTAGCTGTTTTTAGAGAGCCCTTTTTATTTTTACAAAAAGCAGATATAATATATATAAAAATTGGCAATATTAGCCTGAGGTAGGTCGAAGTTCAAAATTGATTTTGGATGTCAGCTTGAGGGCGGAGCGAACACTCATAAACTACCCAGTGATCCAAGTAAAAGGAGGCTAAAGTCCTAAATGGACTTTAGCGGGTAATTTGCGAGTGGAACGAGCACTCATAAATTACCCAGTGATCCGAGTAAAAGGAGGATAATGTTTTGCATAACATAGAAAACATATACGAAAAAAGAAAAAGACATTACGATACTTTTTTGAAGAAACAAAAGAATACTATTAATTTTATTAGTGCTTTAAGACTTATTATATTTTTATCAGGTTTTGGATTTTCGATATTTTTTATTTTTCACAAGCACTTTTATATTTCAAGTGCAATATTAATAGTTTCTTTAATTAGTTTTGTACTGCTGGTTGATAAGCATGGAAAAATAATTATGAATAGAAATTTAACACAGGCTTTATATGATGTTAATGAAACTTCGATTAAACGTATAAAAGGTCAGTGGAAGGAATTTATAGATACCGGAGAAGAATTTAACAATCCTGAACATAGTTATTCGGATGATCTTGATGTTTTTGGAAAGAGCTCTCTGTTTCAGTGGTTAAATACAGCATCAACCACTAGTGGTCGAGAAAGACTTAGTGAGTTGCTTTCGAATGCGGATTTAAATAAAGATGAAATAATACAAAGGCAGCAGTCTATAAAAGAATTAGTTAATAAAATAAGCTTAAGACAAAGACTTAATGCAGAAGGGAATTTAATAAATATAAGCAAGCAGAACATTCAAGAACTTCTTGTATGGTCCGGCTTAAAAGTACAGCTTGTTGATAAATTCTATTTTAAGCTGATGCTTATAATTATGCCGATAATTACATGTGGCTCTATAGCATATTATTTTTTGAAACCGGGCACAGGATATGCGTTGCCTTTAATTTTTATAGCTGTTAACATAGTTATTCTTAAGCTTGGAGAAAAGGTGAGAGATGAAGTTTTAGAAACGGCATTTTATTATAAGAACAATATAAAATCCTACGAAAGAATGATTAAACTAATTGAAAAGCATAAATACAAATCTAAGCTTCTAAAAGACCTTCAAGGCAATTTGAACTGCAGAAATGGAATAAGAGCTTCAGAAGCTATAAAGAAGCTTACTAACATTAACAGTAAGATTTCCGATAGAAAAAATTTGTTCAGTATAATACTAAATGTTCTATTATTATGGGATTATAATTTGATTATAAGCTTGGAGAAATGGAAGAGACAATATGGCAAGGATTTAGAAGGATGGCTAAAGGTAATTGGAGAGTTTGAAGCTTTATCCAGCCTTTCAGGAATTTTCTTTGATAATCCAGAGTGGTGCATGCCTGTATTCAATGAAACTATGGAGATAAAGGCAAGATCACTTGCCCATCCACTTCTGCCTTACAGCCGAGTAAGCAACGATGTTATAATGGGAGATAAAGCAAACATACTTCTAATAACAGGCTCTAATATGTCGGGAAAAAGCACTTTCCTAAGAACTATAGGTATTAACTTAGTGCTTGCCTATGCAGGTGCTCCTGTTTGTGCTGAGGAGTTTAATTGTTCTCTTATGAGCATATACACTTGTATGAGAATAGGAGACAATCTTGAAAAGAGCATATCCTCTTTTTATGCAGAAATACTTAGAATTAAAATGATTGTTCAAGCTGTAAGTGAGGGGAAACCGATATTTTTCCTTTTAGATGAGATTTTTAAAGGAACAAACTCTATAGACAGACATTTAGGAGCAGAAACACTAATTAATAGGTTAAGCGAAGATAATGCATTAGGATTGGTGTCTACACATGATTTAGAACTAGGAAGCCTTGAAGATAAAAATAATAAGGTTAAGAATTATCATTTTTTAGAGCATTACAAGGATAATGAAATATACTTTGACTATAAGTTAAGAGAAGGTATATCCACAACAAGAAATGCAATATATCTTATGAAAATGGCTGGGATCAAATTTGACGAATAGATATTTGCCCATATATTGACATTATTTCTTAACCGTAATAAAATATTTCATGGAATACAAAAGAATATTTAGAATACAGCAGAAGGAGGGTTTTTAATGAATAAGGAAAATGGAAATATATCTATTCATACAGAAAATATTTTTCCAATTATTAAAAAGTGGTTGTATTCAGATAAGGACATATTCGTAAGAGAGCTTATCAGCAATGGCAGCGACGCTATAAGCAAACTAAAAAGATTGGCTTCTATTGGTGAAGCTAAAGTAGAAGAAAATACAAAATATGAAGTAAGAGTAGTCTTTAATAAGGATGCAAACACAATTAAATTCATAGATAACGGTATTGGAATGACTGATGAAGAAGTTAAAAAATATATAAATCAGGTGGCTTTTTCCGGAGCTGAAGATTTTATTGCAAAGTACAAGGATAAAATGGATGAAGCAAATCAGATAATTGGTCATTTCGGACTTGGTTTTTACTCATCCTTTATGGTAGCAGAGAAGGTAGTTATTGATACCTTATCTTATCAGGAAGGTGCTGAAGCCGTAAGATGGATATGCTCCGGGGGAACAGAGTATGAAATGGAAGCTTCTGATAGAAAAGAAAGAGGCACTACTATTACTTTGTATGTTGATGAAGAAGGAAAAGAGTTTTTAGAGGAATATAAATTAAGAGAAATAATTAAGAAGCATTGCGCGTTTCTTCCTATTGAAATTTATCTGGAAGATGATAAGTCAGATAAGAAGGAAGAAAATGCTCCGCTTAATGATACTCATCCTCTTTGGATGAAAAACCCAAAAGACTGCACAGAAGAAGAATACAAGGAGTTCTACAGAAAAGTATTCATGGACTTTAATGAGCCTTTATTCTGGATACATTTAAACGTAGATTATCCATTTAACCTAAAGGGAATATTATACTTCCCTAAGTTAAAGCATGAACTTGATGCAAGTGAAGGACAAATAAAGCTTTATAATAATCAAGTTTACGTTGCAGATAATATAAAAGAAATAATCCCAGAATTTTTACTTCTTTTAAAAGGAGTTATAGATTGTGCAGATCTTCCTCTTAATGTTTCAAGAAGCTTCCTCCAAAAGGATGCCAATGTTATTAAGATTTCAAAGCATATAACTAAGAAAGTAGCTGATAAGCTTACTGAGCTTTTCAAGAAGGAAAGAGAAAAGTATAACAGCTTTTGGGATGATATCAATGTTTTCATTAAATATGGCTGTATGAGAGATGAAAGCTTTTATGACAAGGTGAAGGATATATTAATTTTCAAGACTACTAATGGTGAATACAAAACACTTTCACAATATCTTGAAAATAATAAGGATAAGCATGATAAAAAGGTGTTTTATGTAAATAATGAAAATCAGCAGGCTCAGTATATAAAACTCTTTATGGAAAATAACCTTGAAGCTATAATATTAAATTCAGCAATTGACAGTCACTTTATCAATTTCCTTGAAATGAAAGAAAGTGGAGTTCAATTTAATAGAATTGACTCAGACCTTACAGATGTGCTTAAAAACAAGGAAGAAGTAATAAATGAAACAGCTGTAAAGGAATTGGAAGAACTGTTCAAGGCAAATATACAAAATGATAAGATAACTATTAAGGTGGAAAGTCTTAAAGCTTCAAGAATACCTGCTATGATGCTTTTATCTGAGCAGTCAAGAAGAATGCAGGAAATGAGTGCTATGTTTGGAGGAATGGATGTTAAGAATATGTTCCCAAATGAAGAAACTTTAATTATAAATAATAACAGTGCACTGATTAATTCTCTGCTTTCAATAAGTAAAGATGAGAACAGAAAAGATGATGTTAAGATGATTTGTGAGCATGTATATGACTTAGCCTTGATAGGAAACAAACAAATGGATGCTGATGCTATGTCAGATTTTATTGAAAGAAGCAATAAAATTTTAGAAAAGTTAGTTTAAATTTTAATAATTGACATATACTACAATAAACAGTATAATATATAGTAATTTAATTAAGTTATCAACATTGATGAGAAGAGTAGCTATAGGATGGATTTAAAGAGAGCCAGCGCTGGTGGAAGTCTGGTATGAAGCTTATAGTGAAGAACATCTCTGAGTTTCTAACCGAAATTGTTTAAAGTAGGCTTAGACGAGGCCAACACGTTATTAGTTGGAAAGTATTATACGTACTTTGTAAGCTGGCTTGTTTTTAAGCAATTTGGGTGGCACCGCGTAAGTTAACCTTTCGTCCCATTATTTTTATGGGATGAGGGGTTTTTTGTATTTAAAAATAAGTATAAAAAGATTAAGGGTCTAAATGACCTTTAACGAGTAATATAAGGAGGAATTGTAATGGAAACAGTTGTAATCAAACAGTTGTACAGAGAAACAGAAAAATATGCCGGTCAAATGGTAAGCATTTCTGGATGGATAAGGACGGTTAGAGCTTCTAATGCCTTTGGTTTTATAGAATTAAATGATGGGAGCTTCTTTAAAAATGTACAGATAGTTTTTGAGAGTGAGCTTGATAATTATAAGGATGTATCTAAGCTTCCTATAAGCTCATCAATCACAGTTGAAGGTATTATAGAGTTAACACCGGAATCTAAACAGCCTTTCGAAATAAAGGCTAAGAAAATAATAATAGAAGGATTATCTCATTCAGATTTTCCGCTTCAAAAGAAAAGACACTCTTATGAATATTTGAGAACAATAGCTCATTTAAGACCGAGAAGCAACACTTTCTCAGCAGTATTTAGAGTACGTTCTTTAGCAGCATTTGCAATTCATAAGTTCTTCCAGGAAAGAGGCTTTGTTTATGTTCATACTCCAATAATTACCGGAAGCGACTGCGAAGGTGCTGGAGAAATGTTCAGGGTAACAACTATGGATTTAAACAATATTCCAAAGACGGAAGATGGGAAAATAGATACTTCTAAAGACTTCTTTGGAAAGGAAACAAACCTTACAGTAAGCGGACAGCTTAACGTAGAAACCTTTGCTTTAGCATTTAGAAACGTTTATACCTTTGGTCCGACCTTTAGGGCTGAAAACTCAAATACTACTAAGCATGCAGCTGAATTTTGGATGATTGAGCCGGAAATGGCTTTTGCAGATCTTAAGGATGATATGGAAGTAGCTGAGGACATGGTTAAATATATAATAAACTATGTTATGGAAAATGCTCCGGAAGAAATGGAGTTTTTCAATAAGTTTATTGACAACACTTTGTTTGATAGACTGAATAATGTAGTAAGCTCAGACTTTGGGAGAATTACTTACACTGAAGCTATAGAAATATTAGAAAAATGTGGAGAAAAATTTGAGTACCCAGTTAAGTGGGGAGTAGATCTTCAAACTGAGCACGAAAGATATTTAACAGAGAAGCACTTTAAAAAGCCAGTATTTGTTACTGACTATCCAAAGGACATAAAAGCATTTTATATGAAACTAAATGATGATGGCAAAACTGTAGCTGCTACAGATCTTTTAGTTCCAGGTATAGGCGAGATAATCGGCGGAAGTCAAAGGGAAGAGAGATTAAGCGTACTTGAAGCTAGAATGGAAGAGCTTGGACTTAAAAAGGAAGATTACTGGTGGTATTTAGAACTACGAAAGTATGGGGAAACAGTGCATTCAGGTTTTGGGTTAGGATTTGAAAGAATACTGATGTATTTAACTGGAATGGCTAACATAAGAGACGTTATTCCATTCCCAAGAACTCCTGGAACATCAGAATTTTAATATAAATACGTAATAAGCATATTTTTAAACACGGAAAATATGGAAAGCACAGGGAACATGGTAGAGTATGCATATGTTTAGCTCATCGCTATGTCTTCTAAGGCACCTTCTTTTTCCGTGTTTAATATTTCTTCCAAATGTCTACTATATTATTATGACGATAAACTAAAGAAAGACGGAGATAAAATGTTTAGGACAGTTAACTATAATGATTTAAAGGGAAATTATTTACTTGTGGATGTAAGAAGTCCAGAAGAATACAAGGAAGCAAGTATACCAGGAGCTATTAATATTCCTATTTTTGATGATAAAGAAAGACAAGAAATAGGATACGTGTATGTAAATGAAAGTGTAGAAAGAGCTAAAAAGATAGGGGTAGAAGCAGTATCGAAGAAGCTGCCATTTATATACGAGCAAATTTCTGAGTTTGATAAGCAATACGATAAACTTGTTTTATTTTGTGCAAGAGGCGGTATGAGAAGTTCTAGCCTATGCTCCTTATTCAGCACCCTAGGTCTTGAAACCTATAAGCTCAGCGGAGGCTACAAAGGGTATAGGAAATTCATTAATGAAGAATTATGCAAAGTAAATGAAAATATAAAGTATATAGTTGTTCATGGAAAAACCGGAGTTGGAAAGACTGAGCTTCTAAAGTATTTAGAATTAAATGATATGGATGTTCTTGACTTGGAGGAAGCTGCTAACCACAGAGGATCACTTTTAGGTAATGTGGGACTTGGAGAAGGAAGGAGTCAAAAGCAGTTTGAGTCTTTAGTTTATGAAACTTTAAAAAGCAGAAAAACAGATTATGTTTTTGTAGAGGGAGAAAGTAAAAGGATAGGTAATATTATAATACCTGATTATATATATAAAAGTATGGAAAGAGGAGTTCATGTTTTAGCCGATGCAGATTTAGACTTCAGAGCAAAATTAATTATAAAAGAATATACAAACTCAGAAAATTCAGTAGAAGAAATACTATTATCTCTAGATAGCTTAAGTAGATATATAAGCAGCAAGAATATCGAAAGGTATAAGAACTTGGTACAAAAGGGTGAATTTGAAGAGGTTGCTAAGGAACTCATGACTAAATATTATGATCCAATGTATATAAATGGGATTAATAAATATCAGTACGAATTAGAGCTTAATTTAGAAGATATAAAAAAAGCAGGCGAATTTTTAATTAATTGGGTGGAAGAATATATTCATAATTAGGATAACAGCAAGGAGATAAAATTATGATATATGCTGAAAAGCAACAAGCTCAAAATAGGTGGCTTATTTTAGCTGTAGTTTTAATAGGTCCATTTATGTCTACATTGGATAGCAGTATTGTTAACGTTGCACTTCCTACTATTGCAAAACAGCTCGGTGTAGGAGTGTCTGCAATACAATGGGTGGTAACAAGTTACTTAATAGTAATATCTTCAATGATTTTGATTTTTGGAAGAATTGCGGACCTAAAAGGAAAAAAGCTTGTTTACCAGTATGGTTTTTTAATATTCTCAATAGGATCATTATTTTGCGGTATTTCAAAAAGTATAAGCACTCTGATTATCTCAAGAATAATACAGGCTATTGGTGCTTCTATGACAATGTCCTGTAGTCAGGCTATAATAACAAGCGTATTTCCGCAAAATGAAAGAGGCAGGGCCCTTGGACTTTCTGGAACCACTGTAGCTCTTGGAACTATGGTAGGTCCTCCACTTGGAGGAATAATGGTTGGATTATTCAACTGGGAATCAATTTTTTTAATAAACGTGCCAATTGGAATTGTTGCATTTTTATCCGGAATTAAACTTCTGCCTAAAGATAGCAAAGGTATGAATGAAAATTTTGATTTTTTAGGAGCGATTTTCTTTTCAGTAACAATTGTATCATTATTTTGGGCAATGCTAAGAGGGGAAGAACTTGGGTGGAAAAATATTTACATATTAATTGGATTTGCTGCTGCTGCAATAAGTCTAATAATTTTTTACTTTTGGGAGAAAAGAGCTAAGCATCCTATGTTAGAATTTTCGCTATTCCATAACAAACTTTTTACTATAAGCATTTTGTGTGCTTTTATTTCATTTTTAACTATATTTTGTACAAATATTATCCATCCTTTTTACCTTCAAAATGCTCTTAAAACTAATGCACAGGTAGCTGGGATGCTTATGATGGTTTATCCAATAACAGTAGCATTGGTAGCTCCTTTAAGCGGGTATTTATCTGATATTATAGGAAGTGAAGTGCTAACTCTTTTAGGACTCGGATTGACAGCTCTAGGGTTGCTTCTATTATCATTTTTAAATATACATTCAAGTTTTTTATCAATTATTTTAAGGATGTCAGTGCTTGGAATGGGAAATGGGCTTTTCCAGTCTCCTAATAATTCGCTGGTGATGTCAACTGCGCCTAAAAATAAACTTGGAATTGCTGCTAGTATAAATGCGCTTATTAGAAATCTTGGTATGGTTTTTGGGATAGCTTTTTCATTAACCTTACTTTATAATAGAATGAGTGCTAAAATAGGATATACTGTTGTGAGCTTTGTGGAAGGAAGAGAAGATGTATTTGTATATGCTATGAAGTTTGTATATAGAACAGCTGCTTCAATATGTATTCTAGGTATTATATTAACTTTATTTAGATTAATTAAAAGGAAAGAAAAAATTTCATAATTATTTTTGTAATTATGCTGAATTTCGATATATGGTGATTGTTTTGAAAAAAGGATATTTATACTCTATTATTTCTGCAATATTTTTTGGCAGTGCAGGTCTTATTGTAAAACTTGCATTTTCAGAAGGAACTGAATCTGTAGATTTGCTGACCTTACAGTATTTTATTGCTGTACCTCTCATGTTTATGCTTTTGCTTGTTTTTCATAAAAGCAAATTAAAAGTCTCAAAAAAAGAACTTCTGCAATTATTTGTGTTGGGCGTAGTTGGAAATACCTTCATGACTGTATTTTACTATAAGTCATACAGTTATTTGCCAATGGCTATGGTTACTATTTTGCTTTATACTTATCCAATAATTGTATTTTTTTATTCCCTTGTATTTGGCAAGGAAAACATAAGTATGTATAAGATATTAGCAGTTATATTGGCGTTTATTGGTTGTGTATTTGCTTTAGGACTAACAAAGGGAGGATTTAAGTATTCACCTATAGGTATATTATTTGGTATTTTGGCTGCTGTATTTTATGCTTTTATGAATATATATTCCGAACATAGATTAACAAATGTGGAACCACTGGCAATCAATGCATATTCAACTTTGTTTTCGCTATTGAGTTTAATTGTGTACAAGTTCCCTTTATTTATTTTAAAAGGAAATGTTTCTTTAAGTATGATTAAGTATACAGTACTATTAGCATTATTTTGCGAGATTATTCCTTTGACCTTAATGTATGCGGCAATAAAATACATAGGATCTTTAAAAGCATCAATCATAGGAAATATTGAGACTCCAACCGCTATGCTGCTTGCATTTTTTATCTTAAAAGAACCTATCACTCTTATACAGCTTTTAGGTGCTATTTTAATTTTTTATGCTGTTTACATTATAAGAAAGTAAATAATCGGTGATCTGCTATAATATAATTAGTATTGAAGTATAGGATAGGATGTGGGGAATGTAATGGTTTTTCTATTTTTATATTTGCTTAGTATTAATATCTTTGCTGTTTATGTTATGTATTCTGATAAGAAAAAAGCTAAGAAGGGATATTGGAGAATACCTGAGCAAAGACTTTTTATAATTGCTGCCTTATTTGGAAGCATAGGAATTTTAATTGGAATGAGATTATTTAATCATAAGACTAGGCATTTTAAATTTGTGTTTGGAATTCCTGTTATTTTATTAATACAAATTTACATAATTTATAAGCTTTCATATTATTTCTGGTAAGATAAAGGTAGTATTAAAAGTCATTTTTTCTGGGCAACCTAATAGTGAAAACTTTTAATTAAAGGGAGATGATTTAATGGCTCAGAATAAAAGAAAAAATATTATAGAAGAAGCTAAAAATCAATCTATGATGGATAAAACTTTTAATAGTCTGAACTCTGAAACCGGGTATAAAGATACAGGAAACGATGCCCAAGTTCATGGAAAAGCTAGAGCTGTAAGACAGAGCGAAAATGGTTCACATATGTAGTTAAATAAAGCAGCACTTGTTTTTATAACGAGTGCTGCTTTTATAAATTTTTAATATTTGGCTCCCTTATGCTTTTCTAAATCCAATTTTCTATATGCTAAGGTTGCATTTATCTCGCCTCCAATAAGTATAATTACTGAGCTGATAAAAAGCCAGGACATTAATGCAATAACTGCACCAAGACTTCCGTAAATTCTTGAATAGCTGCCAAAGTTATTTACATAGTAAGAAAAGCCAACCGATATTAAGGTCCATCCTATAGTAGTAAAAACTGCTCCAGGTAATGTTTCGCCCCAAGTAAGTCTCTTACTGGGCGTGTATCTGTATACTGCATTAAACACAATTATCATTACAGTTAAGCCGATAATATATCTTGAAAAATCAATTATATATTCAACTCTAGGAGTAACATGAAATCTGCTTATTAAAAATTTTACACCAATTTCTCCAAAAACCAAAAGGGCGAAGGCTACTATTATTATAAGAACTAATCCAATTGTACACAAAATAGCTGTTAACTGTACTTTCCAATAAGGCCTTTTTTCCTTTTCATCATAGGCTTTATTGAGCCCTCGTATTACTGCATTAAATCCGTTGGATGCGGTCCATACTGTTGAAACCATACTTATTGATAAAAGTCCGCTGCGCCTTGTGTCTACAACCTCTACAACAGTATTTTTTACTAGCTTAAGAACATCAATTGGAAGAATTGTCCCTAATGCAGCGATGACATCTTCACTTTTTACAGAACTATAGCCTACCAGTGTCATTAATAAAATTAAAAATGGAAAGAAAGCTAGTAATAGGCTGTAGGCAAGCTGAGAGCCCATAGCTGTTATTTCATCATCTATATATCTAAAAATAATGCTTTTTAGAAAGCTTTTAGTCTTATATCTTGCCAACATCACTCCTCCTCTCATTATGATATTTATTTTAACTCTTTACAGCATTTTACCTAAAGTCAGTATTTCATCTTTTTAAAATCAAATTAATTAAGATATAAATAGTATATTATTTTATAATAAATTATATTATAAAATACATCAGGTTTAGTTTTACCATATTGAGAATAATATAGAAGAAATAAATTTAAATTTAAATGAAATAGGTGAAAGAAGTGGGTAAGAAAATATACTATGATGAGAAAAAATTGGCAGCTGAAAGTGTTTTTAAAGATAACGGAAGGTTTATAAATTTAAAAGGAGAAAAAACATATATTGTAGAAAAAGGAAAAGGAGATAATATAATTTTATTAAATGGTATTGCTGCATCCATATTTACCTGGAGGCATTTAATAGATATACTCTCAAGAGAGTTTCATGTGTTTGGAATAGATTATTCAGGCACTGGATTATCCGAGAAAAAAGAACGAAAATACAGCATAAACATTTTCACAGAACAGATTATTGATCTTATGAATTATTTTAATATGGATAAGTGTATATTAGTAGGTAATTCTCTCGGAGGAGAAGCAGCACTAAATATTGCCATAAAATATCCAGACATGGTTAAAGGACTCATACTTATTGACAGTGCAGGATATCAGGAAAATAAAGAGGTTACAAAGTTTTTAGTAAGGTTAAGCCGATTTAAAATTACTTCAAGGCTTTTAAATTTTTGTATGAGCAGAAAATTTGTAAAAAAAATTATCAAATGGGGATTATACAATGATGAAATTGTAAATTATGACATGGTAGATGGATACTACAAGCCTATGAAGACTAAGGGGGGCTTAAAAGCATTTATAGATTTAGTAAAGAATTTAAGTTTTACGGAGTTTAATTATAATGAGGTTAAAAATATAGAGATTCCAACCCTTATTATTTGGGGGAGAGATGATAAGTGGATACCCCTATCAGATGGTTATAGATTAAAAAAAGATATAAAAAACTCTGAACTTATAATAATTGAGGACTGTGGACATGGTCCTCAGGAAGAAAAACCGGGATATGTATCTTTACTTATAAAGGATTTCATAAATAATAAATTGTAATTACAATATGTAGAAGAAATATTAATTTGTTGGAATTTTATTAATAATGTCAAAATATTAGCATAGGTATGTTATAATAAAGATAAAGGTGCTGCTTATTATAATATGAAGTTAAGCATCATATAAATTAGTAAATACTCTTATTGATAAGAATTATAGAGAATGAAGACTAAAAGAAGGAGGAAATTCTTATTGCATAAGTGTGAAATATGCAGCAGGCAAGCTGATATTCATCATATAGTTCATAAAAATGAAGGGGGATTAGATTTTCCTCTAAATTATAAGTATCTATGTCCTGAACACCATAGAGGCAAACAGGGACCCCATAGAAGCAATAAAGTAGATATTGAATATAAGCTTCAAATGCAGGAAAAACTTGAAGGTATTCTTAAAAAAGATTTTTATACAATGGAAGAACTAATTTCTTTATTAGATCTTAATAAAACTAAAGCGAAAAAGTTTTTTAAGGATTTAAGACTATATAAGGAAGGATATAAAAAACAAGATATTATTTATACTTTAATGGGCAAAAGGTTATATGATGATCAAATGCTTGAAGATTATTACGAAATGATGGTTGTTTTAATATAAAAACCGGGCTGAATTAATAAAGCAGCCCGGTTTCAAATATAGGCTAATCAACATTAATTTTTAGAATAAAACTCTAATATTTTAGAAAACTTTAGGTTTACTGGAATTTCATCCTTAATAGGAAGTCTAATTAATCTTCCTGAAAAATTATCTTTATCCTTTTCAAGGTAGTTGTATACATTCTCTATAGAAAGAAAATTTTGAGTAAACATTTCGTTCTTCCTTGATTTTTCTCTTAATGAGAGAACATCATCTACCTTAAGTTTGTAGGAAGGAATGTCTATTCTGCTTCCATTTACCAGAATATGGCCATGTACAACCATTTGCCTTGCCTGTCTAAGAGTAGAAGCAAAGCCAAGTCTATATACTATATTATCCAGTCTTCTTTCTAAGTTTTGTACTAAAAACTCCTCAGATTTTTGTTTGGAATTTAGTGCATCAAATACATATCGTCTAAATTGTTTTTCAAGAACTCCGTAATATGCTTTAAGCTTTTGTTTTTCTAAAAGCTGCTCTCCATATTCAGAGAGATTTTTATGAGGTTTTGCACCTCTGATTAAGGCTTTTGGGTGGTTAAATACATTTATCCCCAAATGTCTTGCTACTTTAAATCTAGGTCCTAAATATCTTGCCATAGTGTACCTCCAATATAATTTTATTATATTGCGGTAATTTGGCGCCAACAGCCTTTATAATAATATCATATTGAGATATGTTTGTAAATAAGAATAATTATCATTACTTATAATTTTGTATTATAATTTCCAATTAGTTTTTGTATAGTTCTTTTAAGAGCATCTTTTGAAGTATACCAAGGTTCTTCTGCATAGCGATAGTCAAATTTTGAAATAAACCATTCTAATTCCTGCTGAATTCTGTTTAAATTCTCTTCCTGCAGCTTTGAAGTAATATCAACAAATTCTTCCTGCTTATTTTTCTTGTTAATTATATCAGAGGAGAGCTTTAGTATTTCGTTATAATGTTTTAAACAAAAACCTCTTGAATTTTTATATTTTTCTTTAAAAGTTTCTTCTTTTACCCAAAGAGTTATAAGAACTTTAATATAATTATTCATGCTTTCATCCAGTTTTGTGCAAAGCAAGCACTGTTTTTTGTTATTGGCAGTTTCTTTATTTTTCGAAAATAGTTTCTTAATTAGGTTTTTGTTGTTACTTTTTCGAGGTGCTACTTTTAAACTCATACCTTCTTTTTTTGAGTATAAAATTCTGTTAGTTAGTACAGCCAAGCCGCACTTATCAGGGTATCTGTATAACTTTTCAAAGTGCTCATGACAAAAATCATAATTCTCAACAAGATGAGGGTTCAATCGAACATCCATAACCATTTCAGCAAATAAAGCTTCTATAAAATTATCATCGCATTTCTTTTCAATGCTGCAAAGAGTGCATTCGCAATTATCATCTTCATAAGCTTCCCAAATAGGAATCTCGTAAATCTTTTGACTCATTAAATAATTCCTTTCAATTATTTATTTAAGAAACCTTTACTGTTTAAAAAGGCCTTCATATGAGGCCTTAGAGGCTTACTTACATGTTTAGACATTTGGTTTGTCCATGTATCGCATCTAACCCCATTAGTTCTTTCAATATAATAATCACGTATTTTTTCATCATATTGCTTAAGTAAGCCTATTTTGCTGTCTAGATCATATTTATTATTACAGCATACTGCATCAAAGGGGAGCCTGAGTTTTATTTCAGGATTTTCAGCTGGATAACCTAGACACATGCCAAATACAGCATAAACATTATCAGGCAATTCCAGAAGATTGGATACTTCTTTTGGATTATTTCTTATACCACCTATGTAAACACCTCCAAGTCCTAATGATTCCGCAGCAATCATAGCATTTTGCGCTGCTAAAGCTGCATCAACTGTTGCTATTATAAAAGCCTCTGTATATCCGTTTTGCATTTGTTCACTATTTAAATCGCAGGCAATTTCAAATTTATGCAGATCAGCACAAAAAATAATAAACAGAGGACATTCTTCTATGTAAGCTTGGTCGCCAGATAAAGTTCTTATGGTTTTCTTTTTTTCTATATCCGTAACATTAATTATTGTATAAGCCTGCATAAAGCTTGAAGTAGATGCAGCCTGCGCAGAAGTTATTATTTCTCTTACAATATTGTCTTCAACAGGTTTATCTAAGTATTTTCTTATAGATTTATGAGATTTAATTAAATCTATTGTCTCATTCATTGTAACACCACCATTTATATTTATAACTTTATAAAATCATTATATCCTAAATAAAGTTCCTTATGAAAATTAATTTTACATTTGCTTAAAAAAGTTATAACAAGAGTTTTTATATTATTATTTATGAATTATATTCTATTACATTTAGTTTATAACTAGTAAAAAATCATGGAAAATATAGCTATTCAATTTGGCAAGCTTTAAATAGTATTTTAACTTTAAAAGTTAGCAACAATATTATTGAAACTATAAAATAAAAACAATGATTATTTTTATAGTTATGTTAACTTTATATATAGGAGGAATTACTATGAGCAATAAAGATGCAGAAAGACAAAAAAAAGCACAGCAGAAAGAGAACGAAAGAAGAGTAGATGATCTAATAAATTTAGTTGAAAATAAAACTCGAACAGAGAGGCATTTAGAGCAGCATTCAGATATTGGAGACCCGGATAGACTTCCTCATGTTTATGAAGTTCAAAGCGCAAGAGAAGAACAAATTGAAAACCTTAAAAGTGCAATAGTGTATGGAGATAATACAAAAAATGATACACAGGATCAGCTTGAAAGCTTAAAGAAAAACTATACTTTCTCACAAGGTTATTTAGAGCACAATGGAGAGCATATGGATCCGCAAGCTCTTCAAAATTTAAAGACAAAGCAAAACAATAGAAAAGAACAAATAGATATATTAGAGTAACAGCACAGCATGTTTTAGATTTGATTCTAAAACATGCTATTTTATATTTAAATAATTATTGTTTTAAAAAATAATATATTGTAAAATTATACCATAAACATAATGAATAATTTTTGGAGGAGATACCTATGAAGCTGGAAGGAAAAGTAGTTGTAGCTCAGGGAGGAGGTCCAACTGCTGTTATTAATCAATCTTTAGTCGGTGCGGTTTTAGAATCGAGAAAATTTATGCAGGTAACAAAGGTATATGGAGCAGTAAATGGAGTAACAGGTATTATTAATGAGGATTTTTTTGATTTAACTCAAGAAACTACTCATAATTTAGAACAGGTAGCTATTACACCTTCCTCAGCTCTGTTTTCTACGAGGGACAAACCTGATGAGAAATACTGTAAGGAAATATTTTCAGTACTTAAGGCACATGATGTAAGATATTTCTTTTATATTGGAGGCAATGATTCTGCAGATACTGTAAGGATTGTTAATGAGCAAGCTAAAAAATCTGATTATGAATTTAGAGCCATACATATACCGAAAACAATAGATAATGATTTAATTGTAAATGATCATACTCCTGGTTACGGTTCTGCTGCTAGATTTATTGCTAATGCATTCGTAGGTGCCAATCTTGATAATAGAGCTCTTCCAGGTGTTTATATAGGTGTTGTAATGGGAAGAGATGCGGGCTTTCTCACAGCTGCATCATCAATAGCACAAAAATATCCTGATGATGGACCTCATTTAATATATCTTCCAGAGAGGCCTTTTGATATGGAAAAATATTTACGTGATGTTAAAAAGGTTTACGATAAATATGGGCGATGCGTTATTGCTGTTTCAGAAGGGATAAAAGATAAAAATGGAGTACCTATAATAACAAAGCTTGTAGATGATGTTGAAAAAGATGCCCATGGCAATATACAATTGTCAGGAACTGGCGCTTTAGGAGATCTACTAGCAAACTATATTAAAAAGAACTTGAATATAAAAAGAGTTAGATCAGATACCTTTGGGTATCTTCAGCGATCTTTTATGGGCTGTGTTTCTGACGTTGATCAACATGAGGCAAGAGAAGTAGGGGAAAAAGCTGCTCAATTTGCTATTTGGCATAATATAGACGGATCAATAACTATTCATAGGACCGGTTATTATTCTGTCGACTATAAAATAACACCTCTTGAAGAAGTTGCAGGTAAAACAAAGCATATGAGCGATGAGTTTATCAATTATGAAGGAAATAATGTTACGGATGCTTTCAAATTTTATGTAAGACCGCTTTTAGGTTCGGGACTAGAATCAGCCCATAGAATTAGGGCGCCTAGAGTTTCCAAAATTTTAAGGAAGGATGAGTAATTTTAACTACATAAGGTCGTCTGAAATTTTCAGACGGCCTTTTATAGTTCTTAAATTATGAAAATCAACTTATAAATTGATAAAGATAGCAGACCTTCAATACATTCTGGACATGTATATATTAATTACTCTTAAAAATCTAAATCATAAAAATTTCTAAAAAATTTTAAAAAATAAGAACAATTTTGAAGGCCGCTTAATAAGATATTAGTATGAGTTGAATTGATGAGGTGAAGTACGATTGGCGTATGATAATAGAGAACTCTTTGCTAGGATTTTAAAATGTGAAGCTGGTGGAGAAGGCGAAAATGGAATGAAGGCAGTAGCTAGCGTAATAATGAATAGAGTAAATGCAGCTTCAGGTGAATATCAACGAATAGGACAGGGGAGTCTTAGAAACATAATCTACCAAAAGGGGCAATTTGACTGCGTACGTCCAACGCTAAGAGGTGCCCAAAACCCACAAACTGTTTGGGCAAATCCTCCGGAAGATATACACTATCAAATTGCAGATTGGGCGCTATCCGGAAATAGGTTATTTACGGTAGGAGCATCGCTATGGTACTTTAATCCATTTAATCCATCTTGTCCATATACATTTCCTTATAATGGAACAGGAAGTTTTCAGGTAAGAGTGAACCAACATTGTTTTTATAATCCAACTGCACTTTATTATAAAACTTGATAATTAATCAATTTTCTAAATTAAGATTTATATTAAATAATTAATATAAAGAGGAGGAGCTTTATGAATTCTGAGTATCTATATGATTGTCCATTTAGACAAATGGATGAAACACCAATGACTTCCGATAATATGCAAATGCCTATGTTTCAACAAGGACCTGGAGGAATGCCGGTTATCTCTGCAGGTATGCCAGCATTAGCACCAGGAGGGACTACTGCAGTTCCGCCATTTCCTACTCCGCAGCAGGTTCAAGGAATGAATGCAGCCTCTGGACAATTTCAAGATAATTTTGAAATGCAGCCGGGAGCACCTGTTCAGCAGGATGTAAATTATACACAGGGATTTTTAAGAACACAAATAGGAAAGAGGATGCTGGTTAGTTTTTTGATTGGAACCAACACCTATCAGGATAGAACTGGTGTACTGGAAAGAGTGGGAATAAGCTATATTATTTTAAGAGAACCTGAAGGAACACAGCTTCTTTGTGACATATACTCAATAAAGTTTGTAAGAATATTTCAATAAGAAGTAAACAAAAAGGCCGAAAACCAATAACTTCGGCCTTTTGCTTTTTCTATAATTTTCAAGGTTCAATTGCTTGTCCTCAAATGCTATTAATGTTATACTGATAAAGGTGAAAAACCACTAATAAAGGTGAAAAATATCAAAAGATGGGGAGATGCTGAATGAAACGTACTGCTATTAGCTTTTTGCTAGCTTCACTATTAGTTGTTGCAAATGTGGGACAAGTTAAGGCTGCTGACAATGGAATGCCTAAAATTCAAGGTAAAGCTGGAATTACAATGGATATTGAAACAGGAGAAATAATTTATAATAGCAATATAGATGAGAAAGAATATCCAGCAAGTACTACTAAGTTAATGACTGCACTTCTTTTTGCAGAAAATAAAAATAAAAATGATGAAATTAAGTATACAGATAGCGCAAAACAACAGCCAGAGTATTCCTTGGATAAAAATTTACATAAGATGCAGATAGGAGAGAGTATGTCTGCCTCTGATACAATGGATGCACTGCTTCTGTTTTCAGCAAATGATGTTGCTTATATGATAGGTGATAATGTAAGTGGTAATACTCAAAAGTTTGTTGAATTAATGAATGACAGGGCAAAGAAATTAGGTTTAAAAAATACTCATTTTGTATCACCTAATGGATTACATGATCCAGAACATTATACAACATCATATGATTTAAGCGTTATTGCCAGAGAAGCATTTAAAAATGATTGGGTTAGAGAGACAATGGCAAAGAAAAACAGTAAAATAACTACTTCAACCGGTACAATATTATTGCTGGAAAACAGAAATAAGCTTATAGGTGTTGATGGATGTGTTGGAGGTAAAACAGGGTATACAGAACCAGCAGGAAGGGCTCTAGTTGCTTTTTATGAAAGAAATGGAAGGAAGATGGTAGGGGTTGTTATGAAGTCAGTATACGACAGTAAGGATTCTGTTGTATTTGAAGATATGAAAAAGATAATTGACTGGAGTTACAACGCAAAGCAAGTCGAACTTCATAAAAACGGTGATACCGTTAAAACAGAAACTCTTAGTTATAAGCCTTTTAGATTCTTTGGTCCGGAAAAAAAGGTAGATGTTCCTTTTGTTATACATGAAGATATAAAATATTATGATAATGAGATTAATAAAAAAGAATTGAAAGAGGATTATAATCTTGATAAAATAAACGTTTGGAATTTAAGTTCTGATAAGTCTGTAGGAACACTAAATGTAAAAGAAAGAGAAGCAAACAGAAGTTTTAAGTTATACAGCACAGTATCAACAAAGGATATAGTAAAGCAAAACATTGCTCTTTATATTGGATTGGGATTAGCTGTTATAATAATTATACTTGGATTGCTTGCTCTAATTCTTAAAATTAAAAATACGAGAAGAAGAAGTTCAAGAACCTATTATTAGTTTAAAAATCTCTAGTTGAGTTCAACTAGAGATTTTTATATATGCTGTATTAATACAATGAGCAAATTGTGCATTTAATACAGCTTCTTAATAAAATTCCATAAATAAAAGTTACTTTTTCTTTGAGTTGTTTTTTGAGTTATTGCTTGAAGAACTTTTTTTACCGTCATTTTTCTTTGGCTGCTTTTTATCTTTATTTTTTGCCATAATTTTACCTCCTTACACTTCAAGTTATTAGTTACATAAGATAATCTTTTGCTAATACATTTATATTTTAGAAAATATTTTTTTAGAATAAAAAAGTAGCCTCTGCTGTAAGGAAAAAATTTTACAGAGGCTACCTATATTTGGGTATTTGGGATAACGTTAATTAAGTTACTTTAAGGAAGCATATCTTTTTGATACTTCTTCCCAGTTCACAACATTCCACCATTCATTAATATAATCCGGTCTCTTGTTTTGATATTTTAAATAATAAGCATGTTCCCAAACATCAAGACCAAGAAGTGGCTTTTGTCCTTCAGAAATTGGATTATCCTGATTAGCAGTAGAAACAATTTCTAGTGAGCCATCTTTAGAAATTACTAGCCAAGCCCATCCGCTTCCAAATCTAGATACTGCAGCTTTGGCAAACAATTCTTTAAAAGCTTCAAGGCTTCCGAACTTCTCATTAATTTTTTCAGCAAGTTCACCTGAAGGCTTTCCACTAGCATTAGGAGACATTATTGTCCAGAACATTGAATGATTGTAATGTCCGCCTCCGTTATTTCTAACAGCGGCTCTAATATCTTCAGGTAGAGAATTTATTGAAACCAATAGCTCCTCTAGACTTTTTTCCTTAAGCTCAGGATATTTATCAAGAGCTGCATTCAGATTATTTACATATGCAGCATGATGCTTAGTATGATGAATTGTCATTGTCAACTCATCTATATATGGTTCTAAAGCGTTATAAGCATAATTTAAATTTGGTAATTCATGTTTCATTTTAAAATCTTCCTTTCATTCACAAGTTATTTATTTAAAATCATTTTTATGTAATATTTGCTAGTTGATGATTTAATTATATACACAACTTAAATAAAAATCAATATCAAATGATAATGATTATTACTAATTTACAATTTGTTCATAATTTGTTTCGAATAATTGAATTTATGGTTTCAAAATTATAAAAGTTTATTATTGTATTTACCTTTTTTATGATATAATATATATGTGGCATAATTTAGAAAAAAAGAATTAAAGTGGATGAGGCTTTTTTTATGAAATTTTAGCTTCAGCAAAATATGGGGGGTAAACAAATGAACAAAGGTGCTGTTGTTTTAAAAACGAACTTTAAAGGAATTTTGGGAGAATTAATAAAAAAATTATTTGTGGTTCTGTTAGTATCAGCAGTATGTATAGCTGCTAATAAACTTAGGAACTATGTAGCTGATAAGTTTCATATAAATGGTTCAATCTTTAAAGGAGATATAATGGGGACTATTTCTATGATTCTTGTTTATATAGTTTTAGGTATTTTACTTATTTTACTTGCTATAGCCGTATTTAAGCTGTTAACGGTTTTCTATGAGCTAAAAAGAGTTACCACAATAGATTTTGACAGAGAAAAAATTATAATCCAAAAATATGATTTTCCTTTTGAGAGGGAAATACTAGAAAAGAAGTTTAATAGAATTGTTGGTGCAGAAATATTGCAAAAGTCCATAGACAGAACAGTTAATGCAGGCAGCATATACCTTGAATATTTAGTACAAAGCAAGAATGATTCAAAGCTTAGGGGAATAGAAATACCTTACATTTTGAACCCTTCAAGTTTAAAGGATAGGCTAATGGAGGAATCATAAAATTTAATGCCTTATATCATATATCTAATTTTAATTCATGTAAGTTCAAAGCGGGTGCTTTAATTAATAAGGCTGTCCGCTTTTTTAATTCGAAAAACTAGGGAAATTTTACTAAATATATGTATACTATTCCTCAACTTTCAAATAATAAATGAGTAAATAACATTTGTGGTAATTTTTATAATACATACGAGGAGGATTAGTTTCATGCAAAAGAATATGAAAACAATGGATGGAAATCAAGCAGCTGCATATGTATCCTACGCCTTTACAGATGTTGCGGCTATATATCCGATAACTCCATCAACTCCTATGGCAGAAGCGGCTGATGAATGGTCTGCCCATGGAAAACATAATATTTTTGGTCAGCAGGTGAGAGTTGTTGAACTGCAATCAGAGGCAGGGGCAGCAGGGGCGGTTCACGGCTCACTGCAGGCGGGCGCGCTTACTACAACTTACACTGCAGCTCAGGGATTGCTTTTAATGATTCCTAATATGTACAAAATGGCTGGAGAGCTTCTACCTGCAGTATTCCATGTCAGTGCTCGTGCTATAGCGACTCATGCTCTTTCAATATTTGGAGATCATCAAGATGTTATGGCTACAAGGCAAACCGGCTTTGCGCTTTTAGCATCCTCAAACGTTCAGGAAGCTATGGATATGGCAGCTATTGCACACCTGAGCGCTATAAAGGGAAGAGTACCATTTTTACACTTCTTCGATGGTTTCAGAACTTCTCATGAAATTCAAAAAATCGAAGTTATAGATTATGAAGACTTAGCTAAAATGGTGGATTACGATGCTATCAAAGCCTTCAGAGACAGAGCTTTAAGTCCTAACCATCCAGTTGTTAGAGGCACAGCACAAAATCCTGATATATATTTTCAAGGAAGAGAAGTTGCTAATCCATTCTTCCTTGCTGTTCCTGACACAGTAGAAAACTATATGAAGGAATTAAAGAATATTACTGGAAGAGAATATCATCCTTTTGACTATTACGGAGATCCAGAGGCTGAAAGAATAATAATAGCTATGGGCTCAGTATGCGATACAGCAAGTGAAGTTATAGACTACTTAAGAGGCAAGGGAGAAAAGGTAGGTATGATAAAGGTTCATTTATATAGACCTTTCTCTGAAAAGTATTTCTTTGATGTTCTTCCCAAGAGTGTTAAAAAAATAGCAGTGCTTGACAGAACAAAGGAACCTGGTTCACTTGGAGAACCTTTATACCTTGATGTAACAAAACTATTCTATAACAGAGACAATAGTCCGCTTGTAGTTGGGGGAAGATACGGCTTAGGCTCAAAAGATACGAGGCCTTCACAAATACTTGCAGTATTTAAGAACTTAATGCAGGAACAGCCTAAGGATAGATTTACCATAGGTATAGTTGACGATGTATCAAATACATCACTTCCTGAAGATGAAGCAATAAATACAGTTCCAGAAGGAACAATTAGCTGCAAGTTCTGGGGACTTGGTTCTGATGGAACTGTTGGAGCTAACAAGAGTGCTATAAAGATAATAGGAGACAACACAAATTTATATGCCCAGGCTTACTTCTCATATGACAGTAAGAAGTCAGGAGGAAGCACAGTATCTCACTTAAGATTTGGTAGAAGTCCTATAAGATCACCATATTTGGTATTCAATGCAGATTATATTGCTTGTCACAATAGATCGTTCATATATAATATCGATGTTTTAAAGGGATTAAGACAAAATGGCACCTTCGTATTGAACTGTCCATGGGATCCTACAGAACTTGAAACAAAGCTTCCGGCCAATATGAAGAGATATTTGGCAAAAAACCAGATAAATTTCTACATAGTTGATGCGGTCTCAATTGCAAAAGAAATTGGTCTTGGCAACAGAATAAATATGATAATGCAAACAGCATTTTTCAAACTTGCAAATGTTATTCCTATCGAAGATGCAGTTAACTATTTAAAGGAATCTATCACTAAAACCTATGGAAGAAAAGGCGAGAAGATAGTTCAGATGAACCATGCAGCTGTTGACAGAGGGCTTGAAGCAGTTAGAAAAGTGGAAATTCCAGCACAATGGGCAGATGCAAAGGATGAGCCAGGCAGCATAAAGAATGAGCCAGACTTTATTAAAGATATTGCAAGACCAATGGAAAGACACGAAGGTGACGAGCTTCCGACAAGTGCTTTTGTTGGTATGGAAGATGGCACTTTCCCGCTTGGAACAGCTTCTTATGAAAAGCGCGGTATAGCGATAAATGTTCCTGAATGGCAGATTGATAAATGCATACAATGCGGACAATGTGCTTTCGTGTGCCCACATGCGACTATACGACAGTTCCTTGTTGATGAAGAAGAACAGAAGAGAGCGCCGGAAAAATTCATGGTTAAGAAGGCAGCCGGAAAGGGACTTGAAAGCTTTGGCTATAGAATTCAGGTTACACCTCTTGATTGTACTGGCTGCGGAAATTGTGCAGATGTATGTCCTGCACCAGGAAAAGCACTTATTATGAAGCCTCTTGAAGAACAGATACTTGAACAGGCAGAAAACTGGGAATTTGCAATGAGCTTAAAGCCAAAGCAAAATGTAATGGATAAAACTACTCTAAAGGGAAGCCAGTTTGAGAGACCTCTGCTTGAATTTAACGGTGCTTGTCCAGGTTGCGGGGAAACTCCATATATAAGACTTTTGACTCAATTATTTGGGGAAAGAATGATGATAGCAAACGCTACAGGTTGTTCATCAATTTGGGGAGCAAGTGCACCATCTATACCATATACAACTAACCATGAAGGTAAAGGTCCATCTTGGGCAAATTCATTATTTGAAGATAATGCTGAATTTGGCTATGGAATGTATTTAGGTGCCAGCCAAATAAGAAATAGATTAAGAAATCTTATGGAAGAAGGCTTATCATCTGACCTTCCGGATGAGGTTAGAGATGTATTCAGAAACTGGCTTGACAATATTCATGATGGTCAAGGATCAAGATTTGCTTCCGATAAAGTTATCGATGTAATAAGCGATGAAAGGTATTCAAATCATAAAATTTGTAAGGAAATACTTGAAAAGAAGGATTACCTGACAAAGAGATCATTCTGGATGATAGGCGGAGATGGTTGGGCTTATGATATAGGTTATGGTGGACTTGACCATGTACTTGCTTCAGGTGAAGATGTTAATATATTTGTTATGGATACTGAGATATATTCAAATACCGGAGGTCAGGCTTCTAAGTCCTCACAAGCTGCAGCAGTTGCAAAATTTGCGGCAGCAGGTAAGAATACCAGAAAGAAGGACCTTGGAATGATGGCAATGAGCTATGGTTACGTATATGTTGCTCAAATAGCTATGGGTGCCAATATGAATCATGCTATTAAGACAATAGTTGAAGCAGAAAGATATCCGGGACCATCACTCATAATTGCATATGCTCCATGTATAAGCCATGGTATTAAGGTCGGCATGGGAAGTTCAATCAAAGAAGAAAGGAAGGCTGTAGATGCAGGTTACTGGCATTTATACAGGTATAATCCATTGCTTAAGGATGAAGGAAAGAATCCATTTACATTGGACTCGAAAGAACCAATTAGTTCTTACAGAGAATTCTTAGAAGGAGAAATAAGATTCTCATCCTTGATGAACACCTTCCCTGAAAGAGCTGATGAATTGTTTGGTATTTCTGAAAAGAATGCAAAAGAGAGATATATGAACTATAAGAGATTAGCTGATATGCAGTATTAAAATAAAAATCCCCGATTTGCTCGGGGATTTTTTTATTTTTCATTTTCGTCTACGTATTCTTTGGCATTTGCAATCATCCATTCATCCGGGATATTAACGTTTGATAGAGGTTTTGTTTTTTCGATATTAGCCCATGCAGCTGTTTCATGATTTTCAATTGGCATAGCCATAAACTTTTCTTTATAATGATATTCTTTCACAATAATCCCTCCTATTTTTATTAATAAACACAACAAATATAGTGTCATGTCTTAACATATTTTCTTCACTATTTATTATCTTCAATGCAGATAAAAGTATAAGGGTTATTTAATTGAATAATAAAATTTTAAAAATAGATACTATATACAATGCAATTAAGTTTTTATATTAATAGTGTCATAAGAAATCTAATATTTGAAATTTTTGCATCTCTATAGATGTAATAGATCTTTTAAATTGTATGGATACTTGATAATTTTAATGAAAATAATGAAAGGAGATATTTTAAATGGATGCATCAAAGGAGTTTCCTAAAAAATTACAACCGCAAGCACAGAATAAACAGCCGGGCATAGAAAAAATAATGGATCCAAGACCTATATTTGAGGATTCCGATTATAAAGCTTCAAATAAGCTGCTTGGAAGAACAGCAATTATAACTGGTGGAGACAGCGGTATTGGGAGGGCTGTTGCAGTAGCCTATGCCTCAGAAGGAGCTGATATTGTAATAATCTACTTAGATGAACATGAGGATGCAGAAGAAACTAAAAAAATTATTGAAGCTAAAGGGCGAAAATGTATAACAATTGCATGTGACATAGGAGATGAAAAGAATTGTTTTGATTCCGTGAAAAAGGCTATTGATGCCTTCGGCAAAATTGATATTTTAGTTAATAATGCAGCAGAGCAGCATCCTCAAAACAGCATAGAAGATATTACACAAGAGCAGCTTGAGAGAACTTTTAAAACAAATATATTTTCAATGTTTTACATGGTAAAAGCATGCCTTCCTCATATGAAGGATGGCAGCATAATCATAAATACATCATCAGTAACTGCTTATAAAGGTCATGAAACACTAATTGACTATTCTTCTACAAAAGGTGCTATAACAACTTTTACTCGTTCACTGTCTATTTCTTTATCCAAGCGCAATATAAGAGTTAACGCAGTTGCTCCAGGGCCAATCTGGACACCTCTAATACCGGCATCCTTTAATGAGAGTGAGGTTGCAAAGTTTGGCAGTAATACAAATCTTAAGAGGCCAGGTCAGCCAGTTGAGCTTGCTCCAGCCTATGTGTTTTTAGCTTCAGATGCATCTACCTATATAACCGGAGAGACAATACATGTAAATGGTGGAGAGATAATAAACGCATAACTGAAAGCACAACTCATTAAATTATCTATAACAGCATAAATATATTACATATTAAGTAAGGAGGTAATATTAATGAGAAAAAATGCTATAGTATTAGCAAGTGTTCTTGGTTTATGTGCAGTATCCACTTTAATGAAGCTAAAAGTAAAAAATAACTCTACTGCCGAAAATGCAGTAGATGAAAATTCGGGATTAGATGATATAATAAAGGATTTGGATTTAGATGAAAAGAAAGCTAAAAATAAGAATAAGAGTCAAGTGAAAGTAAATAACTCTCTTATAAGCATCAATATAAAACTTTTCAGCAAGTAAACAAACTATATTTAAATAATATTTTTTTATTGTATTTTATAAACTGTTATCTTATAATAAAATTGCACGAGGGAGTAGCTTCCTGTTATACAGGAAACAAAATCGTCAATACGGTCAAAAACCCGGTTTTGTTTATAAAGTAGCAAGACTCTGCATAGATACATTTTTATTGTATTTATGCAGAGTTTTATTTTTTGATTATAAATCATAATAATATAGGGTTAGAGACTTTAAAAATTATATCAAAAGGAGAGATGGTTTTGAAAACAAAAAATGCAGTGTTTTGGGTATTGTTTTGGATGCTGTTGGCAGTATTATTCAACATAGGTATTTATGTATTTTTAGGACAAGATAACGCATTGAAATTTTTGGGTGGTTATGTAATTGAACTTAGTCTTAGTGTGGACAACTTGTTTTTGTTTCTTATGATATTTGAAGCTTACAGGGTACCAGCAATTTATCAAAGAAGAGTTCTAAACTACGGAATTATAGGTGCTGTAATACTTAGATTTATTTTTATTACACTTGGTGTATCTATTGTCAATAAATTTCACTGGATATTATACATTTTCGGAGCAATACTTTTAGTAAGCGGTATTAAAATGATGTTTAAAGAAGATAATGAAAATACATATAATGGTAGTAGACTGATAAGTATATTAGATAAGATAATACCAACAACTAACAGTATACATGGGGAGAAGTTTTTTGTAAGAATAAATAATGTATTATACGCAACGCCACTATTTGCAATTATTTTTCTTATAGAAACATCAGATATATTATTTGCTATTGATTCGATACCAGCTATATTTTCAATAACTACAAATCCATTCATTGTTTATACTTCAAATATATTTGCCATTTTGGGGCTTAGAAGTCTTTATTTTGTTCTACAGAAGCTTCACAGCGCCTTTTGCTATGTAAAGTATGGAGTAGCTTTAGTGCTTACTTTTACAGGGGTAAAGCTACTAATTTTATTTTTTAATATTGAAATACCTATTTTAGCCTCACTTCTTATAATATTAGCGATATTAATATTAAGTGTAATAGCATCAGTGCTGTTTCCGCAAAAACAATATAAAAAGGCGTAAGATCATGTGAATTCAGGTACATAATATAAATAAAAACTCGGCTTATTTGTAAGCCGAGTTTTTATTTAACACTTATAACTTTATCAATAAAATTATATACTTTATCTTTATAAGCCTCAGGATTTGTTTCATAAGATTTTACATGTGCGGCATTAGGAACAATAAAAAGCTCCTTAGTACCGGTTTTTAATTTATATAAATCACTGCAAGAGTTATTAGGTATAAAATTATCTTGATCACCTTGTATAAATAGAACAGGTGTAGTTATATCTTTTACAACATATTTTGGAGAAGCTTCACTAAATTTAAAATGATTTTTCAATTGATTTACTTTCTCAGCATAAAACAAAAGTAAATTAACAACTAATTTGTTTTTTATATTGTAATCTTCTTTTATTCTTAGAGTAAATAGATCTTTTAAGTCAGAATAAGGGCTGTCAACTATATAGAAACTTACTCTTTTCTTATCTTCGTTCAATTTTGCTTGTAAAAGTGCTGTAGAAGCCCCCATAGATTCTCCATGTACTCCGATAACTCCGCCTTTATTTCTTAAATATATCCATCTTACCCAGCTGTCTAAATCATTCTGTTCATCATAGCCGTAAGTAACATTATCTCCACCGCTGTGACCATGATTTTTAGAATCATAAACTAGCACATTATATCCTTTGTCCAAATACATGTCAGCATATTTAAGTACGGTCCACCTGCTTCCGGCTAAACCGTGGACAAGTATAATAGTATCCTTGGTAGTTTTCTGATTTTTTATATAGGTTCCATATAATTTATAATTGTTTTTAGAAGCTATAGATACCTCTTCTTTTGGAAGATTAACAAATCGTCTTTCGTTGAAAGTTGTTTTATTAGCATCATAAAGATCAATATCCTTTTTGGTATCTATATTAAATGCTTTCTTATAAAAAGTATTTCCAATATATAATCCACCTATATTTGCAGCTAATAATATTATAATTATAGAATAAATTATTAATTTTGGTTTCTTGTTTTTGTTTGTTCTTCTTACATCTTTTAAGGAAGTAAATTGTACTTGCATATTCATTTAATCACCCTTATCCCAAATTCACCAATTAATATTGTATCATTTTAAAAAAATATTTAAATAGCCTAACATAATTATATATAAATTTATTTTGGAAGCCATGGAAAAAAATACGATTTAAGAAAAAATTAATATACTTGCACAATTTTTTAAAAGTTTTGTATAAATAGAAGTATAGGATTTTTAGTGAAAAAGATTTATAATTGGTATATCGTACCAGGTCGCAATAGTATTATATGGAGATAAAGTAAACATTAATATGATATTCAATAAATAATACATAATAGAATTCACATAATAGTTAAAGATATAAGTATTCTATTATAATGGAGGAGCATAATATGGAAAAGGTCCTGCAAAAGGAAAGCAATATTAAGAAGATAAAAGAAAATATGTTAGCGTTCTGTGCAATGCTTGGGCTTATGCCTTTGAATATATTTTATGTTGCTTTAAATAATTCAAAAAGAGAAGTTCACAGTTTGATAACTTCTATAGATAATGCAATACCTTTTGTGAAAATATTTATTATTCCATATGTAGCTTGGTATGGTTTTATCTTCTTTACAATGGCCTACTTGTGTTTCAAAGATAAGATTACCTACTTTCAAACGTTGATCAGTTATGGAATGGGTCTTATATCTTCTTTTATAACCTTTTATTTCTTCCAGACCACAGTTCCAAGACCAGAGTTGGCAGGAAATGGGCTGCTTACTTATATGGTTCAGATAATATATAGCGCTGATCAACCATATAATTGTTTTCCAAGCATACATGTTTTAACAAGCCATTTAATGGTAAAAGGCATTATGGCGTGTTCAGCAAGAAATTGGAAGAATTGTTTAGTAGTTTGCAGCACAGCAGTTCTAATAATAATATCTACATTATTTATTAAACAGCATGTACTTTTGGATGTAGTTTTTGGTATAATTTATGCAGAGTTGATTTTCAGGTTATCACAAATTATTTATAAAAAGGTCTTTAACTCTCAAGTTTAAATTGAGGGTTAATTTTTTTCTTTAGAAACAAAATAATATTAGTATAAACTTTTTATGTTTTTATGGTATTATAAAAAATAGCATTAAAGTTTTAAGGAGGCTCAAAATGAATCCAATAGCATTTAATTTGTTTGGAATTGATGTACGATGGTATGGTATATTAATATCTATCGGCATGATAATTGGTATAATTCTTACTTATTATACTTGTAGGATAAAACAATTAAGTTATGACAGGATGATGGACATAATACTAATTGCACTTCCGGCTGCCATAGTAGGGGCGCGTTTTTACTATGTACTTTTTAATCTTTCGTATTACTCTGCTAATCCTTCTGAAATATTAAATATAAGACAGGGCGGATTAGCAATTCATGGTGGAGTAATTTTTGCGTTGATAGCAGCTTTCTTATATACTAGAAAGAAGAAACTGAATCTTTCTGGCTATGCAGATGCGGCAGCACCATCACTAATATTAGCGCAGGCAATAGGAAGATGGGGAAACTTTTTTAACCAAGAAGCGCACGGAGGTCAAGTATCATTTGATTTCATTAGCCATTTCCCTAAATTTATTCAAAAAGGCATGTATATTGAAGGAGCGTATTATCATCCAACCTTTTTATATGAATCTTTATGGAATATAGTAGTGTTTGTGGTATTGCTTCAATTAATAAGAAGAACAAAGAAAAAGGGAGTTGTATTTTTTACATATATAGGATTGTATTCATTAGGAAGATTTGTGATCGAAGGCTTAAGAACCGATAGCCTTATGCTTGGACCAATTAGAGTTGCTCAGCTTGTTAGTCTTTCAGGAATTGTTGCTTGGATTTTATATCTATATTTTATATACTATAGAAAGAAGTGATGTTATGGAAATTTATTTTGATAATAGCGCTACAACGAAACCTTATGATGAAGTTATAAATGTTATAGCAGAAACGATGAAGAATTGCTATGGTAACCCTTCGTCTGCTCATAGACTTGGATTAATATCAGAAACAAAGATGAATGAAAGCAGGGAAATATTAGCCAGAAGTATAAACTGCTCAAGAGATGAAATAGTATTTACCTCAGGTGGAAGTGAAAGTAATAATTTTTTAATAAGAGGCTTTGTTAAAGAAGGCTCACATGTTATCACTTCAAAAATTGAACACCCAAGTGTTCTGAATATGTGCAAAGAACTTGAAACCTTAGGTGTAAAAGTTACATATTTAAGTGTAGATGGCAATGGAAAGATAGATATGAGTGAGCTGGACAGGGCTATTGATAAAGATACTCAAATAGTAAGCATTATGCATGTCAACAATGAAATTGGGGCTCTGCAGGATATATACTCCATAGGTAAGCTTATAAAGGAAAAAAGCAGCAGAGTTAAGTTTCACGTCGATGCAGTGCAAAGCTATGGAAAATTTAAGATTGATGTGCAAAAGGCTAACATAGATTTAATGTCTGTTAGTTCTCATAAAATTCATGGCCCAAGAGGGATAGGTTTTGCGTATATAAGAAAAGGATTAATACCTAAGCCTCTTATATTTGGTGGAGGACAAGAAAGGAACTTGCGATCGGGTACAGAAAACTTAGCTTCTATGGCGGGCTTTGCAAAGGCAGCAGAAATGATTTATAAAAATCGCGAACAAAATTATAATAAAATTGCAGATTTAAAGAGCTATTTTATTAATAAATTAGAAAATATTAATAATATTAAAATTAATAGTCCACTAAGTGACGGATTTTCACCTTATATTCTAAGTGTTTCATTTATAGGTGTTAGATCAGAAGTTCTTCTTCATTTACTGGAAGAGGGTGGTATATATGTATCTACTGGCTCTGCATGTTCATCAAAGAATACTAAAGATAGTCATGTGCTAAAAGAAATTGGATTAAAGGATCAAGAAGTAAAAGGTACTATTAGGTTTAGCTTTAACGAATATAATACTATGGAAGAAGTCGATTATACAATGAATATACTTGATAAATCACTAAAATTTTTAAGGAGAGTTGGAAAATGAGAAAGCTTGTTTTAGTTAAGAGTGCCCCGGAAATATTTCTTAAGGGTTTAAATAGAAATAAATTTGAAAAAAAACTTAAAGATAATATAAAAAAAGTACTTGGTAAGACAAAGTATGAATTTGTTGTTGATCAAGGCAGGTGGTTTATTTATTCAGAAGAAATCGAAGAAGTTGTAGATAAAATAAGAAAAGTGTTTGGTATTTCTGAGGTATGTGTTGTTACTGAGGTAGAACCTTCTATGGAAGCTATTAAAAGCCAGGCTGTGGAAGAAATAAAGGAAGTAGGTCACGTTACATTCAAGGTAGAAACAAATAGAGCAAATAAAAATTTCCCAGGAAATTCCATGGATGTTAGTAGAGAAGTAGGTGCGCATATACTAAAAAATGTTCCTGGATTGACTGTTAAGGTAAATAAGCCTGAATTTACTGTAAATATAGAAATTAGAGATAAAGCGTATGTTTATTCAAAGCGAATTAAGGCTGTAGGTGGCCTGCCATACGGAATGAATGGAAGTACCATGCTTATGCTTTCTGGAGGAATAGATTCTCCTGTTGCGGGTTATATGATGGCCAAGAGGGGAGTAGAACTTAATTGTGTGTATTATCACAGTCATCCATATACAAGCGAAAGAGCAAAAGAAAAAGTTAAACAACTAGCTTCTATATTAAGTGGTTTCACCGGAACTGTAAAATTATATGTTGTTCCATTTACAGATATTCAAATGTCTATAATTGATAAATGCAGGGAAGATGAGCTTACTATAATTATGAGAAGGTTTATGATGAGAATTGCTTGTGCTTTAGCTGATAAGCTTAATATTGATTCTGTAACTACAGGGGAAAGCATAGGGCAGGTAGCAAGTCAGACTATGGAGGGTCTTATAGTTAGTACCGATGTAGCAGATAGACCTGTATTCAGACCTCTTATTGCCATGGATAAAGTAGATATAATGGATATATCTAGGAGTATAGGAACCTACGAAACTTCAATTTTACCTTATGAAGACTGCTGTACTATATTTGTACCTAAACATCCTAAGACAAGGCCTGCTCTAGATATGATGAGAAAAGCTGAAAGTGTTTTAGATGTAGATAGATTGGTGCAGGATGCAATAGATAATATGGAAACTTATAATTTGTAGAAAAAATCTCTCATGTGAGAGATTTTTTTTACTTAAATTGATATATGAATGATCAGAACTTAGAAAAGTAACAGTATGATGAAGTAAATAAATACTGCAATTGTTAGAGAGTGTACAGATGATTTCAGTTATTTCAGAGATTTAGTTTTAAAAAATTCCAGCAATTTTGAACAGCTGTTTTTAGACTTTTCAATAAATACCAAATGAATTTAAGCTTATTTTGTAAAGAAATGTTCTAATATACTTTGATAATAATCTGCAGCATAAAGTGTTGAAAAACTTTTATAACTCTATAGAAACTAGCGGATTCCTGGTTTTAGGGGAAAGTGAGGGAATGATAAAAATAGTGGCATAGATTATTTTAGTAAATTTAATGAAAACACTAGAATATACAAAAAACAAAATTAACAAATTTTTCAAAATGACTTTTACAAATATTATGTTATAATGTTTATAAAAGTCATTTTTTTACATTTATGACACATCATGTGATGCATTGCCTGAGAAACGGTAGTAATATTTTTATTGGGGGACTAAGCATTGAAACACATAATGAGAAGAGTGGGAAACTTTCTAAAAACTTTAGCTATGCTTGTTGTAATAACGATTGTAGGATTATTTCTTTGGGTACAAAATGATTCTGAAAAGTCAAAGGCAGCTAATAATGAGAAGGAAACAACTTATAATTATTACGATACTGATGAGTATGGTAAAGAGCAAATGGATTTTGTCAAGAAAACCGCGGCTTTAAATAGAAAAGAAATTTTTTTGCAGGAGCAAAAGAAGATGGAAAAAGAAAAATCAGAAGAAGAGGCACAAAAGTTACAGGATGATATTCAGCAGAAAGTTAAACAATACTTAGGAAATAATATTTCGAAGGTCGGTATTGGTTATTATGATATTGAAACTGGAAAAGGCTTTTCAATAAATGGAGATAAATATTTTACAGCTGCAAGTACAGTTAAGGTTCAAATGAATATGATATTATTTGATATGATTAGAGAAGGGAAAATTAATATTGATGAGACTGTTAAATATAGTCAAGATGATTATGAGGGAGGTACAGGTGTTCTTCAAGGTGAAGATAAATCAAAGCCAATACCTATTCAAAAACTAAGTGATTATAGCATAATGTACTCTGATAATATTGCTACTAACATGATTATAAGAAAAATCGGGTATTCCGAGATGAAAAAAAGGTTTGCAGATAAACTTGGACATTCTATTCCTCAAGATGAGAACGTTGTTACTCCAAACGAAGAATTAGCTTTTCTAAAAATGCTGTATAATAATAAAGGTAATAATACGTATTATGCTAGACTTATAAGTATAATGAAGACAACTGTATTTCATGATAGATTAGATAAATATGTTCCGCAAAATATAGTTGCTCATAAGGTAGGAGATTATGGAGAGTTTATAAATGATGTGGGTATTGTATATTCAAGTAAACCATACATAATAGCGGTTTATACTAAAAATTTATCTAATGCCAATGAAATTATTGCTAATATTAATAAGATAATATACAATTATCATAAATAGTATGTATGCTGAAACCTCTCTTATGGAAATAATATATTTGCAATATTAAAGTGCCAAAAGGAGGTTCTTAGAAGTGAAAAAAGCTGTAAATATTGAAGGTATGAGCTGCGACCACTGTGTAAAACATGTTACAGAAGCACTTATGGGGTTAAACAACATTGAAAATGTAGATGTAAATTTAAGTGCTGGGAGAGCAGTAATTGAAACTGATGGCGAAGTAAAGGACAGCGATATAAAGGCGGCTGTAGACGAAGCTGGATATACAGTTTTAAATATAGAAAAAGCGTAAATATAAAGGCTGGTAGTTAGATACCAGCCTTTATTTATTTTCTAAGCTATTAGCATAGCTTAGGATTTGAGCAATTAAGTCTTCGCAATTGCTGCCTGTAAACAATTTGCCTTTTATTCTTGCGATAGGTTTTTCAGCGCAGTCTCCGCAGCAATAAATGCATTTTGCTACGGAGGTTTCAAAATCAGGATAAAGTTCATTTAAAGTTTTAATTACCTCTTCTTTTTGATCATTATACATACAAAAGCTGATTTTCATCTTATAAGTTCCACCAATGCCTGTTTTCCCTTAGAAGAAGCTCATCAGCCTCTTTTGGACCAAAACTTCCTGCAGCGTAATTAGGAAGTATAAGTTTTTCGCTTCCCCACTGCGAAGATATATTATCAACAAATTTCCAAGAATATTCAACTTCATCCCAGCTTGTAAATAGAGTATTATCGCCATTCATAGCTTCAAACAATAGTCTTTCATAAGCTTCAGGAGTATTGCTTTCAAACTGGCAGGTCTGACAAAAATCCATTTCTACAGGTATGATAAAATTTTCTGTACCGGGTTTTTTTGTATTGAACTTTAAATAAATTCCTTCACGTGGTTGAACTCCAATAACTAAAAGATTAGAATTCAGATTATCAAATTCTTTAGAATAAAGGAATTTAGGTATGGACTTAAATTGAATGATTATTTCAGTAGATTTCTTTTTCATTCTTTTCCCGGTTCTTATGTAGAATGGTACTCCTGCCCACCTGTAATTTTCTACATGAAGTTTTAATGCCACAAAAGTTTCTGTGTTTGAATTTGGGGAAACCTTATCCTCTTGTCTATAACCTAAAATTTTATTATTATCAAATATACCTTCACCATATTGACCTCTTACAATATCCTGTCTTATTTTCCTTGGCGTAAAATCTTCTAATGAACGAAGTATCTTTACCTTTTCATCTCTTATTGCTGAAGATGAGAGGTTGACTGGAGCTTCCATAGCGGTAAGTGTTAAAAGCTGCAGCATATGATTTTGCACCATATCCTTTAAGGCTCCTGAGTTTTCATAATATCCTCCACGATTTTCTACACCAACAGTTTCGCTGGAAGAAATTTGAATGTTGTCTATATATTTATTATTCCATAAGGGTTCAAATATCGAATTTGCAAATCTCAATACCATGAGGCTTTGAATCATTTCTTTGCCTAAGTAGTGATCTATTCTGTAGGTGTTATCTTCTCCAAAAACCTCCGTAATTTTTTTGTTCAAAGTTCTGGCTGAACTCAAATCCCTGCCGAAAGGTTTCTCTATTATGAGTCTCTGCCAGGAACCCTCATTTTTAACCATACCTTGTTTATATAATTCATCATTAATAAGTGAAAAGTATTCGGGAGCAACAGCTAAATAAAATAGTCTGTTACCTTTTGTGTTGTATGAATCGTCTAAACTTGATAAAAAAATATTGAGTTCTTCATAACCCGAGCTATCATGAAAATCAAACTTTTTGTAATAAATTCTTTTACAGATGTCTTCCCATAAGGTTTTATCAATATCTTTGAATCTTGAGAAACTTTTTATAGATTCATAAGTCTGGTCTCTATAATCTTCATTGCTTATTTCTTTTCTTCCTATAGAAACAATAGCAAAGTTATCCGGGAGTTTTCCACTGTGTTTTAAATTATATATTGCAGGCAATAGTTTTCTATGCGTTAGGTCGCCTGTTCCACCAAAAATTACTAGAACACATGATAAATCAGTATTAAAATCCATTAAGTAAACCGCCTTTCACCGGAAAATATTGTTTAATACTGCAATACCGTTAATTGTTCCATAGCGATAGCAGCTCTATTTAGTATAAACATATATTTCCCAACATTGTAACTCTTAAATCCTAGTATTTACATTATAATAAATAACAATTGTTATTTATTAATAAAAAACATATTTAACAAAAATGTTACATTTGAAAAATAATAAAAATTTATGGATAAAATTGTACTATACTAGGGAATCTATTAATAAATAGTAAACTTTATGGAAAGTTAAGGTGATATTTTGAATAAGAAATTTATAAGATACGGGTTAGCTGCTATTATTATTACTTATTCTGCTGTTTTGATAAATATTAATTTCAGTGATAAATATAATAAACAACAATCAGCGAGTCGGGAGCTAAATTCAAATAAAGTAAGCGCAAGCGTTTCTGAGGATGAAAAAAACAGGTATTCAGTAGTCTACGAAGGAACTTATTTTAACCCTTATTTTAATTCTGACGGAACAAGGCTTTTATATAGTTCTGGTGACAATATTTACGAACTGGATCTAATAAAAAATAAAACAGAACAACTCACGACTTTAAATAATTGCTATAATCCTATATACGCTAACAATGATAATAATGTTATAGCTTTTGCCAGGAATAACGGTATATTTATTATGAATATAAAAAATAAAGAAATAAAAAAAGTTACAGGAAGTGAAAATCCTGAAATTTCATATGCAAAACCAAACTTTACTCCTGAGGGGGATATCATATATTTTAAAGTTACTATTTTACCAAAGTCTGATGGACATGGATTTATTGAGAAAGAGCCTGCAATTTATAAAATATCCGCTGATGGAAAAAAAGAAGAAAAGCTATTAGATGGATATAATCCTGTTTTATCAAAAGATGGGAAAAGGTTGCTTTATGAATTGAATGACAATATATACGTTATGGATTTAGATAGTAAAAATTCTAAAATAGTTGATTCAGGAAAATATGCGGCCTGGTCTTCTGATGGAAAACATATAAGCTATGCAAAATTTGAAAGAGATATAAAGCATTATACTAAGGTTAAAAAGCAGAAAAACCTATACATAGATAACGAATATTCTAATATATATATTGCAGATGTTGACAACTTAAAAAACAAGTATAAAATAACCAGAGAAGAGTTTCAAGATAGAGAAAAGGAAATTGCAGACTGGGCGAATGACATTAAAGACACAGCATCAGAGCAACATTTTCTTCTTGTGTCTAAGTTAGCTTATTTTGACAGTGTATGGTCAAATAATAATGAGGAAATATATGTATCAGCTTACAACGGAGATAAAGCTAGTTTTGAACTATTAAAATTTAAGATAAATAATAAATAATAAATAATAAAACACACTGGAATTTTCCAGTGTGTTTAAGTTACTTTTCTAAAGAATATTTAATTACTAGATCTAAAGTATTTAAAACAGCATCCATATGTGTTCTTTCATAAGCATGAGATGAGAATACGCCTGGGCCTATAAGCGCCGTCTTTATATCCCATCCAGCTCTGAGTGCTGCTGAAGCATCTGAACCGTAAAAAGGATAAATATCAATTTTGTAGTCAATATTATTATTTTTGCAGGTTGTAATGAGTTTTTTTCTAAGCTCAAAATCATATGGTCCAGAAGAATCTTTTGCGCATATACACACGGCATATTCAGTTGAGTTTTGATCAAGACCTGGTGCGCCCATATCAACAGAAATAAATTCTTTTGTTGAAGAAGGAAGTGCAGCGGAAGCTCCATGTCCAACTTCTTCATAATTGCTTATAAAGAAATTAGTTGTGTAAGGAAGTTCTAAGTTATTTTCTACTATGAACCTTATAGTATAAAGCAATATTGCGACACTTGCTTTATCATCTAAATGTCTGCTTTTTATAAATTCTTTTTCTGTAATAGCAGTCCTTGTATCAAAACAGATAAAATCACCAACATCTATACCAAGACTCTCTACATCTGATTTTGAAATTACTTTTTCGTCAAGAACAACTTCCATATTCTCTGGAACCTTCTTTAAGTCATAGGCTTCTTGTCCACTTATATGAACTGAAGGCTTAATTGCATGTATAGTTCCTGTATAGGTTTTTCCATCCATTGTTTCAATTGTACAGTTTTCACCATCAATTGCTCCCATCATAAAGCCTCCAAGAGGAACAAGTGAAAGTGTACCACTAGATTTAATTCCTTTAACCATTGCTCCTAAGGTATCTACGTGAGCTGAGTAAGTTCTTTGATAACTGTCATCTTTTCCTTTTAAGCTAACTATAACAGCACCTTTAGTTGTGATTGTGTAAGAAACTCCTATTTTATTAAGTTCATCCTTTATAAAATTCATTATTTTTTCTGTGTAACCTGTAGGACTAAGAATATTGAGAATACTTTCTAAATAATATTTGATAGTATCTTTACTATAATTCATAGCGGTTTACCCCTTTCTGTAACTAAGATTGTCATAGGTAAAATTACTAATAATTTTTACTATTCAAAATTATATTATCATATATGAGCTTTTTTTAAAACTAATTTTCATAAAAAACGTAAATATGTGTATAAACTAATATGATTTTATAGTATAATAGGGAAGTGGAGAGAAAGAGGGGAAAGTACATGAAAAAAAATGCAATTATAATTACTATAACCTCCATTGTACTTCTTGCAGGCGGTACAGTTGGTGCTAGAGTTGGGTATATGAGTAGCAACACTAAAGACTATTCAAATGTTATATATCCGAAAGTTGCTGTAGAAAGTATAGATTTATCAGGTAAAACTAAGGATGAGGCTGTAAAGCTTTTGGAAGAGAAATACGGTAGTGAAGTTGTTAAGAAAAAAATAACTATCACAGGTGCTGATAAAACTTATACAATTGATTATTCAAAACTTAATGCGAAATATAATATTGAGGAAACTGTAAATGAAGCTATGGCTTATGGAAAAAATCTTGGATTATTTGAAAGATACAGGCTTATAAAGACACCGGAGCAAAAGATATATAAGCTTAAATTCAGCTATGATGCTAAACCAGTTAAAGGCATTATCACGGCAATTCAGCAGGAGACAGACAAGTCACCGGTTAATGCTAAAATAGCAATGGTAAGCAGCGGAAAATTTTCAGTAACACCCGAGAAAAACGGTTTAAAACTAAACGTAGATGAGTTGGAGAAATCAATTAACGATAAAATAAGCGGTGATTTAAGCGGAGATATTGAAGTGAAGGCTCCAATAGAAGTCGTACAAGCTTCTGTTACGTCCGAGGCTCTGTCTAAGGTTAATACAAAAATATCAAGTTTCAGTACTAGTTTTTCAGGCTCCTCTGCTAATAGGATAGCTAATATAAGTCTGGCTACAAAATCGATTAGCGGCAAGCTGCTTATGCCTGGAGAAAGCTTTAGTTTTAACGATGTAGTTGGACAGAGAACTGCAGCTAAAGGTTACAAGGAAGCTCCTGTAATAGTTAATAACAAGCTTGATTCCGGTCTCGGTGGAGGTATATGTCAGGTTTCAACTACACTTTATAATGCTGTTATGAGGGCTAATATAAATGCTACTGAGAGATCGCATCATTCTCTGCCTTCTCATTATGTCGCTTTAGGGCTTGATGCCACAGTTGACTATGGCAATTTGGACTATAAATTTAAAAATACACTGAGTTTTCCAATATTTATTGAGGGCATTATCTCTGGAAATAATATAGCATTTAATGTTTATTCAGATAAAAGTCTTTCCAGTAGAACTTATGATCTGGTAAGTGAAACAACTGATACAATGCAGCCTAATACAAAATACATAGATGATCCAAACATGTATGAAGGCGAGACTAAGATTGAGCAACCATCATCTATAGGATACAAGGTTAAAGTATATAAAAAAATATATGAAAATGGAAAATTAATCGGACAAGAAACCATATCCAGTGAAACCTATAATAAGGTTGATGGAGTCATTAGAAGAGGTACAAAAAAGAAAGAACAATAATAAAGACAGGCATTGCCTGTCTTTATTATTGTTCTTTCTTAGTATAATTTTGTAAAAAATGAAAGACAATTGTAGGCGCATATAAGTTTATGATATAATTATTGAATAAATGAAAAATAAAGGGAGTATTATAAGCTTTGAGAATGGAGAGGGGATATTTATGGAAACTGAGCAAATTATAAAAAATATTGTTTACAATATTGAGAAGGTAATAATAGGGAAAAGATATGAAGTATTTAATATTATGAAAGGTATCATTGCTGACGGACATATACTAATTGAGGATGTCCCGGGAGTTGGAAAAACAACATTAGTTAAAGCTTTAGCCAAATCACTCAATTTATCTTACAGCAGAATTCAGTTCACTCCTGATTTGCTGCCTTCAGATATTACAGGTATATCAATTTACAATCAAAGAACTATGGAATTTGAATTTAGAAAAGGGCCGGTGTTTGCAAATATTGTATTAGCTGATGAAATTAATAGAACTTCACCTAAAACACAGTCTGCACTGTTAGAGGTAATGGAAGAAAAACAAGTGTCTGAAGGAAATAATACTTATAAATTAGATAAGCCATTTTTCGTTTTAGCAACACAAAACCCAATTGAAAGTGAAGGTACATTTGTACTTCCTGAGGCTCAGCTGGATAGGTTTATGATTAAGGTAAGAATAGGTTATCCGGAAAAGAAGGAAGAAGCTAATATTTTAAAGAGGTACAGAAATTCAGAGCCTCTTACAGATCTTACAAGTGTTGCGGATGCAAATGATATTTTGGAATTGCAGAAAAAGTGCCGAGAAGTAAATGTGACTGACGAAATTAATGAATATATTGCAAGCATTGCAGATGCTACAAGAAATAATAAATACTTAATATTGGGAAGCAGCACAAGGGCGTCACTAGCTTTACTAAGAATTGCTCAGGCAAGTGCACTAATAAATGGAAGAGATTATGTAATACCAGAAGATATAAGAGAAAATGCACTTTTGGTATTAGGCCACAGAGTGGTTGTTTCAGCATTGGCAAGAGCTAATAATTTTGACAGCGAATCAGTTATATCCGATATTTTAAAAACAGTAGCTGTACCAAAGGTGAAATAAAATGTTTAAGTTTAGGATAAGTATTAAATTTGTAATCCTTTTATTTCTTTCCTATGTTTTTGCTTGGATACAGGGAGGAAATCTGCCTTATAGAATCTTTCATGGTCTTTTGCTAACTTTTTTGATTAGTCTTTTATACATAATACTAATCGAAAAAAATATACATATACAAATAAAATTCGATAAAAAGGTTTATCGAGCCGGGGATGAACAAGAATTTATTTCTATAATAAAAAATTATGGGATTCTTCCCATTCCTTATGTTCTTATTAACAATAGAACTTTATCAAAAATAAGCCAGAAATACAATGGGGATGTAATTTTTATTAATTCTGATGAAAGCAAGTGGCTTAGAAATGCGGTTAAATTTAATAATAGGGGCATCTATAATTTTGGCGAATTTGATATTAGTGTTAAGGACCTTTTTTCAATATTTGAAAGAACAAAAAAAACCAACCTAGGTGTTTTAGTTAAAGTATATCCAAAAATATATCAATTAACAAAGTTCCCTGCAAACGGCAGTGATATTTTTAAAAATGCGATAAGTAATACAACTAATATTGAGGATTTGTACAGCACAAAAGAAATAAGAAAGTATAATCAAGGGGATAATCTGAAAAGAGTTAATTGGAAAGTCAGCGCTAAGCACGGAGAACTATATGTAAGGAATTTAGATACTGTTTCAGGAGAAGAAAGCAATTTGTTTCTTAATATGAGTAAGAACAATTTTGCGTTGGATCAGGAAGGCATTTACGAAGAGCAGCTTATAGATTTGTGTGTATCCACTGTAAACTTTATGCAGCTTAGAGGAATAAAAACCAAACTTTTTATTAATAGCTTAGTTCAAAGAAGATTTGAGGTAGACAGTAGAGAAGATTTCAATGAACTAATGGAGTTTTTTATATCACAGAAAAGTGATGGTGAAGAGGATTTTGTCCGCTTCATAAATTCAAATTTAAATCAAATACCAAGATTAAGCTGGATAGGAATAATTACAATAGGTGTAAGCAGAGAATTAAAGGATAATCTTATAACTATGAAGGATAAAGGATATAATATTACGGTTTTTTATTCTGCAAGTTCTTTAAAAGACTTAAGCAATATGGAACTTTTAAAGAGAATAGGGATAAGCTGTTTTAGTTTTAATGAACTTATTAAGAAACAAGGAAACAGGGTGAAAATATGAATTTTCTTAAAGAGAATAAATTTTTTATAATATTAATTTATATCAATATTATATTTATAGTAGCCCTAACTAAGATATGTTATAAGATAGAAAACTTTAATTATCTATTTATAACTATGCTATATCTTATAGGGATTTTATTTTATTGGTGTTTTTCAAGTGTTAAAAGCAAACTTATGAAAACAATTATCATATTGCTTTTAGTGGGGTCTGTAGTAGTATACTGCTTTCTTAATTTTAATTATGTTAAAGCTGTTTTTCTTAAGCAGATTATTGATAACTTTAATTTTATCAATGGCTTGGTTGCAAAAGCAATGCCAACTGATTTTGCAAACTTTAAACCCATCTTTATCATGATTCTTCCTATTATCACTATAATAACTATTTCATTAAGCTCAAAAGGTTTTCCTAACTCCGTACTCGTTTTGAATTTAGCTTTAATAGTTACCCTTTGGTATTTAGGGTATACGGAAGAAATCAAGATAACTTTGTTTTATTATGTATTGATAACACTTAGTACATATTGTATTAATAGCTTTATTATAAATACTAAAAAACTATCTAAAAAGGGTATAAAGATAGAGATACAATCCTATAAGATATTTATTTATACAATTATAGTAAGTTTAATGATAGCCGGAGTTTCAAATATTTTACCTCAAAATTACTCCGGTAAATACTCGTCGGAGCTGCAGAGCAAGTTCTATAATAAGTTCGTAAATTCAAGTGAAACCCAGCAAGAGATGGGCAAAAAGTATAAATATGATTTGAGTTTTTCAGGCTATGATAATAATAAGAAAAAGCTTGGAGGTCCAATAGTTTTAAATAAGCTTACAGCTTTTAAAGTCAATTCAGAGAAACCTTATTATTTAAGAGGTACTGTAAAGGAAGTTTATGATGGCTTTTCCTGGTCGCAAGATGAAAAGAAATATAAGGTTAAAAAATCTAAGGAGGAGGTAGTATCTCAAGATAAGTTTTATAAGTCATATAGTGAATTAAATCAGGTAATTAAAATAATTCCTCAAGAATTAAATACGTCCACTATTTTTACCCCCTCTCTTCCATATAATGCAGAGATTACAAAGGGGTATATTTACTATGATGATATACCAACCCTTATAAGTAACGAGGTTTTGGTAAGTCCCTACTCAGTTTATTTTTATAGTCTTAATTATGAAGGCCAGCAGTTATTAAAAAACAATACTGATAAAGTGAATGAAGTAAGTGGAGTATATTATTCTGAAAACTATAAAAAATATTTACAGCTTCCGGATAATATAAGCTCAAGAACTTATGATTTGGTTTATAATCTGGTAAAAGGTAAGAAGAATAATTTTGAAAAGGTTAATGCCATAAGGGATTATTTGAATAAAAATTATCCATATACCTTAAAAGTTTCTCAAGTTCCCGAAGGACAAGAATTTTTAGATTACTTCCTTTTCACTGAGAAAAAGGGTTACTGTACTTATTTTGCAACTGCTGAAACCATAATGTGCAGGATTGCTGGAATACCGGCAAGGTATGTTGAAGGTTTTAACATGTCAAATGAAAAAGACGGCGATGGACTGTATGTAGTTAGAAATGAAAATGCACATGCCTGGAGTGAAGTCTTATATATGGACAGTGCAGAAAAAGGAATGTGGTATACTGTTGACGCGGTACCTAATGCAGTAGAAGTAATTCATAATGAAGAAGAAGCTGATAAGATAAAAACCGGGAATACTCCTGGTATAGATTTAGGTTCGAATAAAAATGATCCTTCCAAAAGACCTTCTTCAAATGCTAATCAAATAGGTGAAAATAAAGCAAATGGCATAACTATACCACCAGTAATCTTAAAAATTATTTATATATTAATCATAATTATTGCAATAAATATTAGTGCGGTTTTATATTTTAATATAAAGAGAAAACTAATGCTTAATAATAAAAGTTCAATTCCTATTTATAAGTATTCTCTTTCCAGATTAGAAACTATAGGTTATAGAAATTCGGAATTTGCACCGGATAGCAATATTATTAACACAATGGATGAAAGCCTTGCTGAAAAGGTTAAAGCTGTATCGGTCTTAGCTTACAGAGAATATTATGGGCAAAAGGAACCAAAAGAATTCGATAAAAAGGCGTACTATAGTTTTATTGAAAATCGCATTAAGATTAATCAGTCAAAATTGGAGTATTATATTAAAAAATATTATTATTTTAAAAAAATGTCTTTGCTAAAAAATAAAGTTGTGGTATTATATAAAAAGATAAAACAATATTAAATTGCGGATATGGCGGAACTGGCAGACGCACTAGATTCAGGTTCTAGCGGGAAACCATGCAGGTTCAAATCCTGTTATCCGCACCAAGACAATTGCCCAATATAGATTCATGGCCCATAAAGCCAGTGTTTATGCGGGTTGCGGGAGTTTTGAATGAGAAATTCAAGACTCCCGTTTTTCATAGATGCACACCCTCTTTTTGAGGGCTAAATCATATATAGCATAAAGAGATCAGAGGTCATGCCAAAATGGTATGGCCTCTTTTCCATACATTTGAAAACAAAATAACGCACCCGGCCGGGTAATCTTTGAGCGGCTGTGTTCTTCGTAACTGAAAAACACAGCCGCTTTTTTTATTGCCATTTTTCAAAAAGTATTGCCCTGCAGAGCGCGACGAAAGGACTGAGAACAATGCCAGCGAGGTTCATGAGAGGCACGCCTCTCGCCTTAACTGAAATAGAAATGCAATTAATTCCCGGCTTTTCTTCCCGAAGCACCGGAGTTATGAGAAGCCGTTACAAATATACCGGCACCGACTGTGATTGCCTGTTCTGCACACAAAGAACAGAAAAGAAAAAATGCTGCGGCTCTGCAGGCTGTATATGCCTTCCGGAGCGAATCGCAGCCGGTTGCGTATCCTACGGGGAACTGCTCCAGCTATTCCTAAGTGAAATCCAGCTTCGGACATTTGCTTCGCGGATTGAGAAGCTGCTCAAAGAAAGCGAGGCGAATCCAATGTTTTTCAGAAACACGGAACACCGCAGAAGATTTCAAAGCCTGCGAAAAAGCGGATTGTTTCCGCTTTTGAACCTTTCCGAAGCCTATGCGGCGGCTGTTTTCCTGCTGACTTCCGATGCCTTCCTCTGGAAGCAATCAAAAGACTTCATCAATCAGAGCAGTATCCACTTTAAAGATATTCGCATTCACGGTGTGGATCTGGATGGCTACGCCATATTCCATACAGCAAGGGATCTGTACCACGGTACAGACCTGATCGCTATTTCGGAATTGAGCGATCCGGAACTGATTAATGATAAGCTGCTCCGCCTGATCATTAACGCCTTTCTAATAAGGCGGCACGGTATCGCGGCAGTTCTAACATAGAACAGAAATAGCAATCACAGGGCTTCCGGTTACAACTGAAGTCATGTGAGGCTGCTTTGAAAGTGAGGTGATGCTTATCAATAGCTTTATCAGTTGGATCGGCGGCAAGAAGGCGCTCCGCAACGTTATATACCGGCTCTTCCCCAAGGATTACGGCAGATATATTGAGGTGTTCGGTGGCGGCGGCTGGGTATTGTTCGGTAAAAAGCCGGATCAAAACGCAATGGAGGTTTACAACGACTTCAATTCCAATCTGGCTAATCTTTTTTACTGTGTCAAAACCCGCACATGGGAATTTCTACGGCACCTTGGCTTTCTCCCCATCAATTCAAGAGATGAGTTCCATGTTATCCGCAAATTCATTGAAAAGGAAGAATTTACACAGGAATATCTCTCGGAAGAGCTGGAACTGGCGCGGCACAACCTGCCCCCTCCGGATTTTGAGGATATGAAGGAGTTGATGCTGGGAAACGCGAAAAAAAGCGATGTGCGCCGAGCCGCCGCCTTTTATAAGCTCATCCGGTACAGCTATGGCAGTGGCTGTACTTCCTACAGCTGCCAGCCATGTGATGTGCGGAAAACCTTCTTTCTCATATGGGAAGCTTCCCGCAGGCTTGCGGATACGGTTGTGGAAAATAAAGATTTTGAGGCATTGATCCGGCAGTACGACCGGGACAATGCCTTTTTTTATTGCGATCCGCCCTATTACGAAACCGAAGGGCATTATGCCGTAGTGTTCCGGAAGGAAGATCATAAACGCCTCCGGGATACGCTTAAAAGCTGCAAAGGAAAATGGATGGTGTCCTACAACGACTGTGAGTACATCCGTGAGCTATACGCCGGATTTTACATTCTGTCCGTTACCCGCATCAACAATCTCGCGCAGCGGTATGACAGCGGCTGTGAATACCCGGAGATAATCATCACCAATTACGATCCAAAGGAGCGCCGGAACGCCGAACCAAAGCAGCTTAATCTTTTTTCTGATGAGAACGGAGGTGATGAGGATGAATGGTATCGAACAAATGAGATGGGCTAAAAGCCTGATCTCAGAAAAAACAAACGGTCTGCAGGAGCTGGCGGTCGGCAGCATGCATGACGAGCTTTATATCTGCACATCGGACAAGGCAACGGTCGGGCTGTATCTTTCCGTGCTGCCCAACCGGGAAACCGGGCTGTATGACTGCTTGTTTAAAGCATACACCCGCACCTGCGGCGGTTACAATACAGCGCAAAAAATGCAGGCGTTGGCCGACGAGTATCAGAACATCACGGATATTCTGAGTCAGCTTGAAATAGCCAAAATCTCACTCACCGGAGATGAACTGAATACCTTTGTCAGCCAAATGAAGTCGACAGAAGAACAACAAACAACCGCCCCCAAAATGGGGATTTGAAGGAGGAAGGCCTATGAAAACAGAAAATACCGACCTCTGCGAGCTTGATGATCTTGTCATTCCAAGATGCCTTCTGGAAGCTGCAGAGATTACCGGAAACTGTGACTTGGAGATACAGTGCGTTCCCGGCGTGATAATCATTACCGCAGGCGATGCACTGGACGGTATCCCCGCGCCGCTTATGACGCTATTTCATGATTTGGGAATCAGCGATGCCGCCGTCCGAAGTGTTCTGATGGAAGGAGGGCTGCCAAATGAGTAACGGGAAACCCGTGTATAAACTGATCGACGGCAAAGGCCGCGTCCTGATTCCCAAGGAACTGCGTATCGCCGCAGGCATGGATTACGGCGACATTGTGCGTCTTGGAATGTCAAACGGCAAAGTCAGTGTGCGGAAGGTAGACATTATCGAAGTCGGCGATCAGTCGCAGGAGGCCGTGGAAGCCTATGTCCGCGCGGCCTTCAAGACTATGCCGGATGATACCCGCCTCAGTCTGATTGCCGAACTGACGGAGCTGTTGAAGCAGAAAAAGGAGGTGTGAGAATTGGACGCAAAAGAAATCTATATGGAAAGCGATTGTGCGGAAACAGGCTCTTCCTGCTCCATCAAAGGCAGAGTCGTAGTCTTGAACCGCGAGGCGCTGCCGCCATGCAACCAAAATCAACTGTATTTTTGCCTCTGTGGAAATGGGGCCGGTGCCAATCCAAGCGGATGCGCCGTGTTTTTGGTGTCCCTACGTACTGGGGAGTTTTCTCTGAAAAAGCGCAATGAAGTAATCGGAATTCTGAAAACGGAACTGCTGCCGGACAGTGCAAAACTGCAGCTTTCCCAAATCAGGCCAGTTGGGGCGCTGGATTTGAAAGATCATGAACCGAAGTACAGTGGCTACTGTTTTCTGCCGGATGGCCGGTACGCCGCTGGTGTCTGGCTGTGCAGCGAACAGGAAGTTCTGGGCTATGTGGAAATGCAGAAGTCCTATCAGCACCGCATTATGATCTGCGACCGGGACGATTTCTGCGTTTTGGAAATGGCGAACGGCAGGCTCCTGCATCCGTCCCAAGAGGAACTGGAAGCCTTCCGCAACCCGCAGAACGGAGGAATCAAAATGACATAAGAAAGGGGGATCGCCATGCGCGGTATTCGAATGGAAAAGGACATCATCCTGTATTACGGAAATGCAGCCGGATATGTTTCAGGCGGCAAGGCTGTGGTTGATCCGCTGTTTGAATCGCAGGAGCTGAAGGATTTTCTCTCCCGGCAAAAGGATGTGTCCGAGGTGAAATGGGTGGACGGTGTGTTTGACCGGCTCATGAACGGACAAAGGGAAAATCGGGAAATCACTCCTATGAAGAACTGCCGCATCTGGCAGCTCAAGCCGGAATCGGATATCCGGATGCGTTTTATCGGCTACGATGAGATGGTCGAAAAATTCGGGGAACCCAATATGCGGGATTACGAGGCTGTCTATGACGGCGAGGTGGAAACCAACGATCTGGAAAGCACCTACACCAAATTCAACGTGGAGCATCCTGAAGGTTTTACCGGTCACTCCCTCTCCATGTCCGATGTGGTGGAGCTTTACGACGATACCGGGAGCGAGTTCCACTATGTTGATCGCTTCGGTTTCAAACAGATTAACTTCAAGCCTCTCGCCCAAGCCCAGACCATGCAGCTATAACCTAAGGTTCAACGACAGCGCAGGCTGTCTTTTTTATATTCAAAATCAATCACAGGAGGAAAAGTATATGGAAGAAATGGGAACCAGCAAAGCCGTCGCACCGAAAAATACGGCGCAGCTTCCAATGAAAGTGGATGTAAAGATCGGCGCCATCCGCCCGGAAGGAAGTATAAAGGCTATGGCATCCGTCAATCTGAACGGTTGCTTCGCCATCCGTAATGTCAAGGTGGTGGACAGCAGCAAGGGACTGTTTGTGGCCATGCCCAGCTATAAAACTGGAAACGGTGAGTACAAGGATATCTGCTTTCCGGTCACCAAGGAATTCAGGGAGCAGCTCAATCAGGCCGTCATTGGTGCTTACAATCAGGCTCTCGCACAAAGTCAGAATGCCGCTCCCCATCAGGGGGAAGGACAAAATGCCGCCCCGCAGCAGGAGGCTTCTCAGCCTGCCATGCAGATGGGCGGTATGTAAATTTCAATCCAAACAAATTTAATGGAGGTTACTCAATATGAAAATGTTTAGAAACGTAAAAGGTGCTGTTACTATGAAAGTTTTGACTGTTAAAGCCGCTCTTTCAGACCATCGCGGGGAAGGTTTTGTGGATACGGCCATTAAAATTTTAATGGCCGTCGTGATCGGCGCGTTGATCCTCGCGGGGCTGTATGCCTTGTTTGGCAATACGATCCTGCCTACGCTCACACAGCGTATTAAGGATATGTTCAACTATGCAGGCTAATTACATTAACCTCGGTGATCTGCCGTTCCTGTTTCAGGGCGTCTTTTTTATTATCCTGCTTCTCACAGCATCTGTGTTTGATATCAGAAAAAGGATGATTCCCGATATCGTCTGTCTGCTGATTGCCCTAACTGGCCTAATCGGGTTTGAACCGGTAAGGCTGTTCGGTATCCTTACAGCCCTGCCGCTTCTGCTGGCCGCCCTCATATGGGGCGGTATGGGCGGCGGGGATATCAAGCTGATAGCGGCGTCAGGGATTGTCCTCGGTTTTCAAAGAAGCTTGGCGGCTATGGTGATCGGCCTTACCGCCCTGCTTCTTTTCTATTTCTTTTATTCCATTGTACAAAAGTTGCGCGGGAGGAAATGTCAGAAAGCGTTCCCCCTCGCGCCTTTTTTATCGGTCGGCTGTATCGCCGCCTATTTCATGAACGGAGGGATTATTCTATGAGCTTTTTTAAGAATCGAACGGTTCTCGGCGTGCTCTGCATTGTATTGTCGCTTTTGATCTGCTTTGCGGTCACGCCGCTTTTTAACGCCGGAATCTCGCAAAAGACAAGTATCGTGCGCGTCACGAAGGACATCAAATCCGGAGATCAGATTACCAAGGACATGGTACAGACTGTCGAAGTCGGTGGCTACAACCTGCCGGAAAATGTATTGAAAAACAAAGACAGCGTTGTCGGAAAATACGCCGCCTCAGACTTATCCGTCGGTGACTATATTCTGAACTCCAAGCTCACCGACACGCCCGCTGCCGACAACGCCTATCTATACAACCTCAACGGGGAAAAACAGGCCATATCCGTAACGGTGAAAAGTTTGGCCAACGGCCTGTCCGGGAAGCTGACATCCGGCGACATTGTGTCGGTCATCGCCCCGGATTACAAGAAGCAGGGCGCGACCGTCATTCCTCCGGAGCTGCAGTATGTGCAGGTGATCGGAGTGACCGCCAGCACCGGTTATGATACAGACACGCAAAGCAGTGATGATAAGTCATCGGATCAATCAACAGACAAAGAAAAAAGCCTGCCAAGTACCGTTACCCTGCTGGCAACACCGGAACAGAGCAAAATTCTTGCCGAACTGGAGTCGGACGGAAAGCTGCACCTTTCCCTTGTATACCGGGGCAGCAAGGAAAACGCCGCCAAATTCATAGCGTCGCAGGACAAGGTGTTGGCCGGGTTATATCCATCTGTTACGGACAAAACGGCAAAAGAAAAGAGTGATTCTTCTGCCGCAGCTGCTTCCGGCGAGGGAGGCAGGTAATATGTTCAATTTCAAAACAGGGAGTATTTTCTCCCGAAGCTCCGGTTGCGAGCCGCAGGATACAGAGCCGGAAAAAGGCGTTCAGGTGCTGGCTGTATGGGGCAGCCCCGGCAGCGGAAAAACCACAGTCAGTGTAAAGCTTGCGAAATACCTCGCCGACAAACACAAAAATGTGGTACTGCTTCTGTGCGACATGACTGCGCCCATGCTGCCGTGCGTCTGTCCCCCTTCCGATCTTGAGTGCGAGAAGTCCCTCGGAAGCATCCTCGCGGCGACCCATGTGACGGATTCTCTGATCCGGCAGAACTGCGTCACGCATAAGAAAATCAGCTATTTGACCATGATCGGCATGCTTAAAGGTGAAAATGTGTTCACCTATCCGCCGTATAACGCGGAGCTGGCGACAGATCTGATCGAACATCTGCGGAATATCGCGCCTTATGTCGTCATCGACTGCGGCAGCTATATCGCCAACGATATCCTGTCCGCTGTGGCGCTCATGGAAGCCGATTCCGTTTTGCGGCTTGTGAACTGCGACCTGAAATCCGTCAGCTATCTGTCTTCTCAATTGCCATTGCTGAAAGATAAAAAATGGGATTCTGACAAGCAGTACAAGGCAGCCAGCAATATAAAAGCCAATGAAGCCAGCGAGAACGTCGAACAGGTGCTGGGCAGCGTGGCGTTCAAAATTCCACATTCCGATGAACTGGAGAATCAGACCCTTGCCGGGGATCTGTTCCGCGAGCTGGCTCTCAGGGACAGCCGTGGCTTTCGGAAGGAGATTCAAAAAATCAGCAAGGAGGTGTTTGGCGTATGAAAAATAAATGCAAGCCGACAGAATATAAATGGCCTCAAACCGTTGAACCGGAGATGCCTTCGGAAAAAACGATGAAAAACATCCGGCCTATCAACATGACGGACAACCACAGTCTGTTCTTTTCACCCGGTGACGGAACCAAGGATTTCGGAACTGTTCTGCATGAAGTGCAGGAGTATATCTCCGGTAAATATTCTTCTCTCATCATCGACGGAGAAACAGAAGATGGGAAAGCGCAGGTCAAACGATACATCGGCAAATACCTCATGGATCACCGCATTGCCGTGAAAGGTATGACGGATCAGCAGCTTGTCGACGCCCTCTATACCGAAATGGCTGAATTCAGCTTTCTGACAAAATATATCTTTGGTACGGGGATTGAGGAAATCGACGTGAACGCCTGGAATGACATCGAAGTCCAGTACAGCAACGGTAATACCGTGAAGCTTGACGAACATTTTAACTCGCCGGAGCATGCCGTCAATGTCATCCGAAGGATGCTTCATGTGTCCGGCATGGTGCTGGACAACGCAAGCCCCGCCATCCTCGGACACCTGTCCAAGAATATCCGAATCGCTGTATTGAAAACGCCTCTTGTAGACGAGGACGTCGGCGTCTGCGCCTCCATCCGTATCGTCAACCCGCAGAACCTTAAAAAAGAAGATTTTGTAAACGAAGGTACGGCTACCGGAGAAATGCTGGATTTCCTCTCGGAATGCCTGAGATACGGCATCTCGGTGTGCGTGGCGGGCGCGACTTCATCCGGCAAAACAACAGTGGCAGGTTGGCTCCTGACCACCGTCCCCGACACCAAAAGGATTTTTACCATAGAAAACGGTTCGCGTGAGCTGTCGCTGGTTCGGGAAAAAGACGGTAAGGTCGTAAACAGTGTTATCCATACGCTCACGCGCTCCAGCGAAAACGAAAAGCAGGACATCGATCAGGATCTGCTTCTGGACATGGCGCTCCGCTTCAATCCGGAAATCATCTGCGTTGGCGAAATGCGAAGTGCGGAAGCCTATTCCGCACAGGAGGCCGCCCGAACCGGGCATACGGTGCTGACCACCATCCACTCAAACAGCTGCGAGGCCACCTACCGCAGGATGGTAACTCTGTGCAAACGAAAATACGACATGGCCGACGATACCCTCATGGAATTGGTGACCGAGGCTTTCCCGATTGTCGTTTTCACAAAGCAGCTTGAAAACAAGCAGAGAAAAATGATGGAGATCATGGAATGCGAAATCTCACCGGACGGCACCCGCAATTTCCGCACCCTGTTCCGGTTCCGCATCACGGAGAACCGCATGGATGGCGATAAATTCATCATCAACGGTCACCATGAGCAGGTCAGCCGGATTTCCGACAGCCTGCAGAAGCGCTTCCTTGAAAACGGTATGCCGCAGGAGGTGCTCGACCGGCTTGCGAAGGGAGGGATTGCCTGATGACCGCTGTTCAGTTAATCGCCTGCATCGGCCTGATCGCCGGTGCTTTTATTTTACTTGGCCTTTCACCGATTGCATTCACGGACGGCCTGTTCAGTTTCATGATCAAGCGTCCCAAAAGCATCCGGGATGAGATCAACGAGGCGGCTAAGCGGAAAAAGCCATCCTTCCTACGCCGGGAGATTACGGAAGCGCAGGATATCCTTGCACTCACCGGACGAAACAGCCGTTTTTCCCTCGTCTGCGCATGCTCGCTGCTGCTGTTTGCTATTGGCGCGAGCATCGCTATCCTGATGCAAAATATGTTCCTTGTACCGGTGTTGGCAATCGGACTGATGTTCCTGCCGTTCTGGTACATCCGGCTCACCGCGACGCATTACAAAAAGAACATCGCCGCCGAGTTGGAAACGGCACTGTCCATCATCACCACTGCCTATCTCAGAAATGAAGATATTCTGACCGCCGTGGAGGAAAACCTTCAATATCTGAACCCGCCTGTTCAGGGTGTATTCAAGGATTTTCTCACGAGAATAAAGCTCATCAATCCGGATGTGGACGCGGCTCTCAAGACGATGAAGCCCAAGATCGAAAACGAGGTTTTTCACGAATGGTGCGACGCTATGGCCGCCTGCCAGTACGACCGAAGCCTCAAAACTACTCTGACGCCAATCGTCGGCAAGCTGTCCGACATGCGGATCGTCAACTCGGAGCTGGAGTACCTTGTATTTGAGCCGCGCAAGGAATTTATTATTATGGCGCTGCTTGTGGTCGGTAACATTCCGCTGATGTATTTTCTCAACAAAAGCTGGTATGACACGCTGATGCACACCGCTGTTGGACAAATTGTCCTTGCGGTCTGCGCTGCTGCGATTTTTATTTCTACGGCCTTTGTCATCAAGCTGACCAAGCCCATTGAGTACAGGAGGTAACGGATATGATGACATTGTTATTTTTGTTCGCAGTCCTGCTTGCCGCAGGACTGTTTTTTATATTTGCTGATGTGCTCAAGCTGCCGACTATGGGTGCGGCCAAGGCCATGCTTAGCGCCGGGAAACAAAGCAAAAAAACTTCCAAGACTGTGGAAGCGTATCTCATGTCCGGCGCTGTAAAGCTCTCGAAAATCATCCGCATGGACGAGTACAAAAGAAGCCGGATGCAGAATGTTCTCAAAGCGGCGGGTATTGCCATGACGCCGGAGATCTACACAGCCTACGCCATTGTTAAGGCTGGGGCGATCCTGCTCGGTGTGATTCCATGCCTGCTCCTATTCCCGCTGCTTTCGCCAGTGCTGGTGTTCCTTTCGGTACTGGTCTATTTCAAGGAAATTCGAAAAGCGGATGAGCAGCTCAAAGCGAAGCGGGAACAGATTGAAAGTGAGCTGCCCCGTTTTGTGGCCACCGTCGAGCAGGAACTGAAAAACAGCCGTGATGTGTTATCCATTCTGGAGCACTTCAAGAAAAACGCAGGCGCGGCCTTCGCTAAAGAACTGGATGTCGTTACCGCAGACATGCGCTCGTCCTCCTATGAGGCGGCGCTTACCCGCTTTGAGGCAAGGCTCAACTCGCCGCAGCTGTCCGACGTGGTACGCGGGCTGATCGGTGTCCTTCGCGGGGATGACGGCGCGATCTATTTTCAAATGCTGGCGCATGATTTCAAATCACTGGAGCTGCAGAGGCTCAAGGGCGAGGCGCAGAAAATTCCTCCCAAAATTCGTGTGTTTTCCTTCATTATGCTTCTGTGCTTCCTGTTTACCTATCTGGTGATCATCGCCCTTGAAATTATGAAATCTCTGAATGGGATGTTCTAAGAAAGGAGGTATCCGATATGACGGAAAAAGAAATCAGGAAAAAGCTTCAGGACAGGCTGGAAGCCAATTATCAGGCGTATATCCGGCAGCTTCAAAGCAGATCCGCTCCGGATCTGATCGAACAGGCGACGGAAATCGCCGCCGCCAAGCTGGTTTATGACGAGCTGTGTGACTGCGATTTTCCTGCGGAAAACCTTGAATATCTGCTCCGGTTTGAAAACCCTCTGGAGGTCGTTCGCGACCAGTGGTTGCAGGAGCAAAACACCGTGCGCGATGAGGAAATGAGCCATGTTCTCTGGTCAATTTCCGATAAAGGCGACGCGGAACAACTTTATGCGCCGGAGCAAGAAACACAGGGCGTCGCTTTCCCCGAGGGGGTGCGGATGTGCTGAAAAAGCTTAAAAACAAGCGCGGCGAGGGATATATTGATGTGGCGGTGCTGGTGCTCTGCGCCATGCTGGTTATCGCCCTTGCGGTCAAGGTGTTTCCCGTATATATCACAAAAAATCAGCTGGACACCTTCGCCACGGAACTGTGCCGGGAAGTGGAGATCAGCGGCAGGGTTGGCAATGAAACCACCCAAAGGGCGCAGGTGCTGAAAGAGAAAATAGGGCTTGATCCCGTCGTCATATGGTCGAAAACAGGAAAAATTCAGCTTGATCAGGAATTCACAGTGACAGTATCTATCCAGAAAGACATTGGCCTCTTTGGGGGCTTCGGCTCCTTTCCCATCACCTTACGGGCGCAGGCCACGGGTAAGAGCGAGGTGTACTGGAAATGATGAAGAAAATATATGGTATAATTAGAAATAAAAAAGGAACTTCTTTTCCTCTGATCGTAGCTGTCGCCCTCGCTCTTGTCATCATCCTGTGTGGGATTTCTGAGTACATGCGGCTGATGATTATCGCGTCAGGTGTTCGGGATGCGGTACAGTCTGCCGTTATTTCGACAGTAAACGACAATTACGACGGCGTGTATCAGGGTGCTCGGGAAGGTTATTCCGGAGGATATAAGCCGGGTGGCTCTTCGTGGACTGAAAGTATTAATTACGGCGATGTTTACGGACGGATTGACAAAACGCTCGGCCTGCGGGATGAAAACGGGTACCATGTGAAATACGCGGGAAAGACTGTGGAATCCAGGCTTTCCGAACTGTCGGTAAATATCCGAAACACGCCGCTGGCTCCTTCCGATCCAAAAAACGCGCGGGCTTTTCTTGCCGACACATCGATCCTGCTGGAGGTTCCGGTGTCCTTCGGAGGTAAATCGCTGCCGCCGATGCGCATCAATCTCAAAGTGCAGGCAAAATATATGCCTTTATTCTAAAAACTTTGGCGATTCCAATAGACTTCGGAAAACTTCTGTGATATGGTGTGAGCTGTAAGGAAATGTCAGATGCAAGTGCAAAAGGAGGTCAAATTTTATGAAAAAACTGTCAGACAAAAACAAGAGATGGCTGACCGTCGCCGGACTCGGCGTAGTGTGTGTGGCCCTCGTGATTGCGATATCTTCCCAATTTCATATAGAAAAACCCAAGGATAACACGGCGGTCTCTTCATCCAAGGTTTCAGACGAGGTTAATGTGAAACCTGAATTCGATAAAATAACAGATCAAACCGATGTAACCATCCCGGCAAGTGAACCGTCCGCGTCATCCTCTCAGGTGTCGGGTAGCGGTGTTTCCAGCGGGACAAAACAAACCATCCAGTCGGATGTGTCAAAGCCGGAAGCCCCCAAGGAAGCTCCAAAGCCACAGGGTGATACTAACAATCAAAGTAAGGCTCCATCTTACAATTCGAAAGATACTACCGTCAGCGAACCGGCACAGCCCAAAGGCGGCGAAAAGAAGGATGGCAAGGTTTATTTGCCGGGATTCGGCTGGGTTACGGATACCGGAGGTTCAGGAACGACGGTGGATGGTGGCGGTGATATTAACAAGCAGGTCGGGAACATGGATTAACCCTTATAAAATATATTACAGCTAAAAGCACGACGGAAACGCCGTGCTTTTTTGTTGGGAGGTATTGCATGAAACGACGAATATTCAGCATTTTTCTTATGCTTGCGGTAATGCTGACGCTGATGTCTCCGCTTACTGCATATGCGGATGGTGACGGAAACATTGATCACGGTGGCGGCGGAATGGGAGAAGGAACCGGTGAATGTTACTGGAATCCGGGCGACGAGGGCGTCCGCGTTACGGTAATCAGGGCAAGAGATCACGCGGTGGTTTCTACTCCCTTGGATTTTACAAACAGGCATCCGAGCAACATACAATCTCATTTCGGAAAAGTATGTAAAATATCCTATACAAACGGGAGAAATCTTTCTCCAAGTATACAAACTTACACTTATATTAATCCAGCACAAACCATCCCCAAAATTATCAGTTCCGGAAGTGGTCAGTCAAGTATTGAGGTGATCAAGAAATATTTCTGTTCAGAATATGTATTGATGCGGATTGCCGAGCTTACCGGCTTCAATTACAATACACTCATAGATGGTGATTATAAAATTCTGCTGGAACCCATTGCGTATATGACATTTAACGGAGTCAGAATTGCTGTGACGGCGACTGAGGCTGCGCTTTATGATCAACAGTTGGGTGGTGGACTGCGCAGCAAAATGGTGTCCCTCTCCCATAAAAACCTGCCGTTGGCCATGTTCTTGGAAACGCCTGATCTAGGTTACCCAGCATGGTCTGGCAGCACAACCAAAGCGGCTTCCGACGGGGATATCATTTCTTCCCTTGGACTTGGCATCGTGAGGTTTTCCGAAGCGGAGCCTCCGAAAGTCAGCACACATAATTACACCTATCACGTCAATACGGAAGTCATCACCTCGATTACGGTCAGCGGCGGGCAGTCCGATCCTGACCGCCCCGTGACTGTGCAGTTTAGTATCGGTGGCAGAACTTATACGGTCGGCAATGTTTACTACCCGGACGGCGACAGCCAGTTGGCGTGGGTACGGTGGACAACACCAGCCACTCCTCAGGCCATGACGATCCATGTATCGGTGACAGGCGGCGGCAGGACAAGCGAAGGTACTATCACAGCCAATATTGTGGATCTGTCCGGGAAAGACCCGCCAAATCCTGTCGCCGACGACCGGAACGATTCTTATTCCCGCCCGAATGTTCCGAGCAATCCGCAGATAGCATCGGCCTCATGGAGTGTATGGCGGCCAAAATGGCATGCAAACTGGATCTGGCAAAGCGACTGGAACTGGTGCAGCGATGGAAAAGGCGGCGGCCACTGGCGTGACGATGGCCATTGGGTAGACCGTGGTTGGTGGGACTTTGACTATAACTCCTATTCGGCGAGCCTTTCCGCATCCATGAGCATAACGCCCGATGCCAAGGTACCGACCGCGTCAGGAAAAACGATGAAAAGCGGCTATGGTATCAACGAGATGGTATCCACAGGCATCAGCACTAATCAATCCTCGGCGGTGACAGGTGCGCAGACCGCCGTAACGTACTTTCCGGAGTTTCAGTATCAAACCTACTGGAGACTGCTGGACAGAACCGGCAGTGGATATAACGCAAGGTTTGAGTTTGCGAAAAACAGGTATTCAACCTATAACCGGCGCACCCATTTCACGCCAATCTGGATGCCAGACGGGAGCTATACTCCATACACCTATCTGGAGGATTGCTGGACGCCTGCCGGAATGCTCAGTATGAACCTGACTGATTCGGTAACGATCAGCGGAAACTTGTGGTCGGACTGGCACATAGCTCCGGTTAGGCCCTGAAGAATATCAACAGAAAAAGAACAGGATCGCAAGGTATAAAGCCCTGCGGTCTTTTCTTTTTTATCAACTAAATAGAAAGGTGGATAGATTTATGAAAAAAAGCAAAAAGGTCTTTATTATTTTTTGCGCCGTTACGCTTATGGTTTCGATGTTCTGTGTGACGGCTTATGCCGCTGGCAGCGGCGATGTCGCCGGAGCTGTGGAAGGCACATGGAAAACGGCGTCACAGCAGATTAAAACTGTTGTTAACAGCGTCGTGTTCCCGGCCATTGATCTGATTCTGGCTGTGTTTTTCTTTGCCAAATTGGGCACGGCTTATTTCGACTATCGCAAGCACGGACAGTTCGAATGGGCCGCGCCAGCAATTCTTTTTGCTTGTCTGGTGTTCACCTTGACTGCTCCGTTATATATCTGGAGCGTCGTAGGAATGTAACGGCATTATGGTTGTCCAGCGTGAAACGATCCTATATAATTGAAAACAGAGGTGTATGTGATGAATCAAGGAGAACTTATCGGAAAAGTGCATAATTCCATGTACCAGCAAATAAAGAAGAATGGCTTCGCCACACCGGTTCAGGTATTGATGGACGTTGGTGTTCTTTCAAAGGAAGATTATGAACGCTGGCGGTTTGGTAAAATAGATTATCTGGAACGGGTATGTAAGATAAACCTTTCCAAGCTCTCCTTTATCATGAGGGAAATTCGTACCTATGCCCGGAAAAGCGGCCTGAAGGATTCGTGGACATTTTACAAGCGTTGGGGGCAAAAAGGTAAAAACCATTCAGTAAAACTGCGGTTTTCCAAAAGCGGAGAAGAACAGATCGAAAATGCATATGCCACTCACTATGTGAACTCTGCCGTTGTCGCTGAAAGGAAAATGAAACAGGAAACACCCAATGAATCATAAAATCAAAAACAGAAAAAGAAACCAAATACCTGCGGTTCGCATCCGCAGGTATTTTCTTTTTCCGGGAAAGGAGTGGTGGCTTTAAATGTTCATATGGGACTTTGTCGCCGACACTGTCCTCGGCCAGATTGTGGATTGGATCTACAGTCAGATCGTGGGCTTTCTCGGCGATTTTTTTATGCAGATGGGCAACATGGGCGCAGACCTGTTCGATATGCCATGGGTGCAATCAATCGTGCTGTTCTTCTCCTACCTCGCATGGGCTTTATATGGCGTCGGCCTTGTGGTGGCCTGTTTTGAATGTGCCATTGAGTACCAGTCCGGGAGAGGCAGCATCAGAGACACAGCGCTCAACGCCATTAAAGGTTTTATGGCTGTGGGGTTGTTTACAACGGTTCCGGTGGAACTGTATAAGCTGTCCGTGTCCCTGCAGGGTAGCTTTACCGCAGGCATTACCGGACGTGGTACAGACTTCGGGACGGTAGCCGCGAATATCATCAACACACTCAAAAACGCCGGTGATGTCAATCAGGCCATGAGCAGCAACGTGTTCGGCGGACTGACCGCCATCACGAGTCCAATCATGATGATCTTTATTCTCATCCTGATGGGCTATGCGGTCATTAAAGTGTTCTTTGCCAACCTGAAACGCGGCGGCATCCTGCTCATTCAGATTGCCGTGGGGAGCCTCTACATGTTCTCTGTTCCGAGAGGATATATCGACGGATTCGTGGGCTGGTGTAAGCAGGTCATCGGGCTGTGTCTGACAGCTTTTTTGCAGGCTACGGTGCTGATTGCCGGGTTGATGGTGGTCAAGGATCACGCCCTCCTCGGTCTTGGGCTGATGCTGGCGGCGGGTGAAATTCCCCGAATTGCCGGACAGTTCGGACTGGACACCAGCACAAAGGCAAACCTCATGGGAACCGTCTATGCGGCGCAGACCGCCGTGAATATGACGCGTACCGTGATACAGGCGGTGGCGAAATGAGTGAGAATAAGCTGATCTATATCTGTTCGCCATACGCCGGTGACATAGAGAAAAATGTCGAATTTGCAAAGGCGGCCTGCCGGTATGCCATGTGGCAAAATTGTACGCCGGTGGCTGTCCATCTTTTGTATCCGCAGCTTTTGGATGATTCTGATCTCGTCCAGAGACAGATCGGCATCCGTATGGGGCTTCGGGTCTTAGAGGCCGTCGACGAGCTGTGGCTGTGTGGTAGCCGGATCTCCGAAGGCATGTGCGCGGAGATGACCGCCGCCAAGCGTCTCGGAATTCCTGTAAAAGAAATACCGGAATCAGAAATCCAAGGAGGAATTGATATGAAGCAGTATGGAGTATGGGCGGTTCGCAGCGCTAATTCCGTGTGCGGCGCGGCGCAGAGCTGGTGTAAGCACAATGGCGAACCGATCAAATTTGATGCTTATGAACAGGCGGCGGCTCATGCAAAATCTCTGAATGAGAATGCGTACAGCCCAAATGTTCATTATTACCCGAAAGAAATGGAGCCGGAACTGAAGCAATCTCCCGGCATGAGCATGAAGCTCTGAAGGAGGCCTGAGAATGTATATTTACCCCGATAACTTAAAATCCAAGGCTACGCTATGGCTATGGCAGCTCCGCGATATCGGCGTCATCGGTGTGGGCGCTTTGATTTCCATCCTCGCACTGACACAGATAAGGTTTATACCGCCGATTGTAATTACTGCCGTTTATGCCTTTCTGACCATCCGTTTTGAGGACACAAGTATTCTGGATTTTATCCGGTATGCCTGTGCCTTTTTTATTGGCAAACAGCAAACTTACGAATGGGCAGGCTGAGCCTGCACGCTAATCGCGCAATAAACATTGCGGAATTCGTGGCATGGTTCCTGCGCCTCGGATTTTGCGGAAAGGAAAGCTATGAGCAGAAAGAAAAAAGAGCCTAAACAAAAGGCATCCACAAGACAGCTCATGAACACCAAGGCCATAACGGATTACAGTTTGCAGACTTACGGTCACGGCGAGCTTGTATATTTTCTAATAAAACCAAGTAATATCTCCGTTTTATCGGAGGAAAGCATTGGCGCACGAATTTATGCCCTGATGACGGTTTTGAAAGGAATCGCCGAGATCGAGATGCTGTGCCTCAACAGCCGTGAAAATTTTGAGGATAACAAGCAGTTTCTTCGCAGCCGTATGGAGCAGGAACAGAATTCGGTTATTTGCAAGCTTCTTGAAAAAGACCTGAATTTTCTCGACCGGATACAGGTGCAGATGGCTACCGCCCGTGAATTTCTCATCATCATCCGTCTGCGTGATGAGAAGCAGAGCGAAGTATTTCCGTATCTGTCCCGAATCGAAAAGTCCCTCAAGGAGCAGGGCTTCATCGCCAGCCGCGCAGGCAGTGAGGACATTAAAAAGCTTCTGGCGGTTTACTTCGAACAAAACGTGACTACGGAAAAGTTTGAGGATTTTGACGGAGAAAGATGGGTGATTTTGAATGAATAAAGAGAAAAGACATGGTGTGAAGCAGGAGTCGGAAAAAGTTCATATTCAGGAATTTCTTGATATGATCGCACCTTCCATCATTAAATTTAATACTGACCATTTCATCTGCGGTAATACCTTCCGGTGTGTTTGGGCGCTTCGGGAATATCCGACATCCACCGATGAGCAGGCAATCCTCCGGCACCTCGGCGAAAAGGATGGCATCACGCTGCGAATCTATACCCGCCATGTTACGCCTGTTGAGGAAAAGAAAATCATCAGCAACGCCGCCAATAAGAATCGCATGAATAAGAGCAACACCAACGACCTGCAGCAGACTGTGCTTGCCGAAAGCAATCTTCAGGATGTAGCGACTATTGTGACGCAGATGCACCGGAACCGTGAGCCTCTGCTCCATGCCGCCGTATATATCGAACTGTCCGCTCACGATATAGATCAGCTTAAGCTGTTGCAGACCGAAGTATTGACGGAACTGATTCGATCCAAGCTCAATGTCGACCGGCTGATGCTCCGCCAGCAGCAGGGTTTCCTCTGCGTTATGCCGAGCGGCTGGAACGTGTTTGGCGACCAGTTCGAACGGGTGCTTCCCGCATCATCGGTCGCTAATCTCTATCCCTTCAATTATTCCGGCAAGACTGATCAGCATGGCTTTTACATCGGACGGGACAAATTCGGCAGCAACGTGCTGGTGGATTTTAATAAAAGAGCCGACGATAAGACCAACGCCAACATCCTCATTCTCGGTAATTCCGGTCAGGGAAAGAGCTATCTTCTCAAGCTCATTCTGTGCAATCTGAGGGAATCCGGCATGAATGTGATTTGCCTCGATCCAGAAATGGAGTACGAGGATCTGACCAATAACCTCGGCGGCTGCTTCATCGACTTAATGTCCGGAGAGCATATCATCAATGTTCTTGAACCAAAAACATGGGATGAGACCGGCAGTCCGGAGGATAAGGATGCGCCGCAGACCTTTCGCATCAGCAGCAAACTCAGTCAGCACATCAGCTTCCTCAAAGATTTTTTCAGGACATATAAAGACTTTACAGACCGGCAGATCGATGTGATTGAAATCATGCTTCAGAAGCTCTATGAGAAATGGAGCATCACAGATCACTCCAATTTTGACCGGCTGAAGCCTACGGATTATCCCATCCTGTCCGATCTTTACACTTTGATTGAGGATGAGTATAAAGCATTTGATGAGAATCACCGACAACTCTATACCGCTGAGCTTCTGCAGGAAATTCTTCTTGGTCTCCACTCCCTGTGTAAAGGGTCGGAGGCTAAATTTTTTGACGGGCAAACAAATATCACGGACGGCAGTTTCATCACCTTCGGGGTGAAAGGCTTGCTGCAGGCCAGTAAAAGTATCCGCAACGCCATGCTGTTTAATGTTCTTTCCTATATGAGCAATGAGCTTCTGACTACCGGAAACACCGCCGCCAGCATTGATGAATTTTATTTGTTCCTGACCAATCTCACCGCTGTGGAGTATGTCCGTAACTTCATGAAGCGTGTCCGCAAAAAGGACAGCGCCGTAATCCTTGCCAGTCAGAACCTCGAAGATTTCAATATTGAGGGTATCCGCGAATACACAAAACCGCTGTTCTCCATCCCAACGCACCAGTTTCTGTTCAATGCCGGAAACATCGACGCCAAGTTTTACATCGATACCCTCCAGCTTGAACAAAGCGAATACAATCTGATCCGCTACCCGCAGCGAGGTGTTTGCCTCTATAAATGCGGTAACGAGCGGTATAACCTGATGGTGAATGCGCCGGAGCATAAGGCAAAGCTGTTTGGAAAGGCCGGTGGGCGCTAATGGGAGGTGGAATAAAAAATGGACATGAAGGAACAGCGCTTCGGCATCGAAATTGAAATGACTGGCATTACCCGCAAGGCTGCCGCCGATATCGCCGCTGCATATTTCGGTACCGCCGCCAATTTTGACGGTACCTACTATAACACCTACAGTGCGCTGGACAGCCAAGGCCGCAAGTGGAACTTCATGAGCGATTCCAGCATCTCAGCACAGAAAAAATCCGGCAGGCAGATCGTGACCGCATCCGATGATTATAAAACCGAGATGGTAAGCCCCATCTGTCGGTGGGAGGATATCGAAAAGGTACAGGAGCTGATCCGGAAGCTTCGTGAAGCCGGAGCCATTGCCAATGACAGCTGCGGCATCCATGTTCATGTGGACGCTTCCCCTTTCAATGCGAATACCCTTCGGAATATCACCAACATCATGGCCAGCAAGGAGGATCTCATCTATAAGGCGCTGCAGGTAACCGTGGCAAGACAGCACCGCTGGTGCAAGCCGGTGGACGCCCGTTTTTTGGAGGAGCTGAACCGGCGCAAACCGAAAACGCTGAATGAGGTCAGCCGCATCTGGTACAACGGCGGCGACAGGAGCAGCGTCCACTACGATGACAGCCGATATCACTGCCTCAATCTGCACAGCGTTTTCCAGAAAGGCACAGTAGAATTCAGACTGTTCAATTCCACCACCCATGCCGGGAAAATCAAGGCGTACATTCAGTTCTGCCTTGCCATTTCCGCACAGGCGCTGAACCAAAGGTGCGCGAGCCGCCAGAAGACGCAGACCACCAATGAAAAATACACCTTCCGCACCTGGCTTTTACGTTTGGGATTAATCGGCGACGAGTTTAAAACCGCCCGGATTCACCTTCTGGAACATCTGGACGGCTGTATCGCGTGGCGCGATCCGGCGCAGGCCGAGAAACAGAAGGAACGGATGCGACAGAAAAAAGAAAAGGAGTTGGAGCAGACGCGGCAGGTATCCGCACCCGATGCAACAACCGAAAATGAGCAGGGACAGGCCGGGGATCAGAACGAATCCCCGGCCTTTGTCATGCGCATGTGAGAAAAGGAGATCGATCATGAGTACGAAAAACACGTTGTATATCGCCTACGGCAGCAACCTCAACCTGCCGCAGATGGCGTTCCGTTGCCCGACCGCCAAGGTGGTCGGCGCAAGTGAAATCAAAGGGTATGAGCTGTTGTTTCGTGGAGGCCGCAAGGGTGCCGTGGCTACTGTGGAACCCTTAGAGGGCAGCTCGGTACCTGTGCTTCTTTGGAAGATCAGGCCCGGTGACGAACAGTCCCTCGACCGCTACGAGGGGTATCCCCACTTTTATCGGAAAGAAATGATGGAAGTAGAGCTGAACGGAAAGGCTGTTCCGGGCATGGTCTATGTGATGAACGGAGGCCATGAACTTGGCGCTCCCTCCTATTTTTACCTCAACACTATTATGGAAGGATATAAAGCTGCCGGGTTTGATACGGATTTTCTCGATCAGGCCGTGGAGAAATCTGTTCGATTGGCAGCTGAACAGCAGGAAGCGGAACCAATGCAGGGCAGCCTGTTTGGCCCGAAATGGTGGTGATGCCCCATGGCTGATCCGGCAACCATTGCTCTCGCGGTAAAAACGGCCATCGCTGCCGCGTCGGATAAACGGACGTGGAAAGCCGTCGGTGTGCTGATTGCAGCCGTTCTGACTCCCTTCATTTTAATCATCGTGATGATTATGAGTTTGCTGTCCGGAACGGCTCAGCACAACGACTCCGCTGTGGATCTGGTTTTCAACGGCGGCTCCATCTCGGCACAGGTACCCGCTGAGTACAGGCAGTACATCAAAGATATGAGAAACAGCTTCTCCGCTTTGGATGGTGGTGTTTCGGAGATCGCGCCTCAGATTGAAAGCGGCAGCGTTGATGCCACCCGTGTAAAAGCTATTTTTTATTCTCTGTTTTTCGGGCAGCGTGACGCTGCATCCATATCGCGCCCTGCGGCGCAGAAGTTCGTTTCATGCTTCGTCCAATACGAGAAACGGACACGCACCGTCACCGACAAGGATGGCAAGCAAACGGAAGAAACCTACACCGTGGCGGTTCCGATTTCTGACCTGAATGAAATTTATACCAACCTTGAACATACTCTCGGCAGGACGATCACCAACGAAAACAAAGTCAACGCCGCTCAGATTTACAGCCGTGTGCTTTATGGCCACAGCCTGCCGGAAAACGAAAACATCGGCGAGGATGAATGGAAAAAAGGTGTTGGAACAGATGAACCCTACACGGGCGGCGGTAATTTTGCCAGTCCTATCGGTGCGAACTGGCGCGGCATGGTCACCTCGGAATTCGGCTGGAGGCCAAATCCGTTCGGCGGCAGCGGCGGCGAAGGCCACGCCGGTCTTGACCTCGGCGCACCAAAAGGTACGCCCATTCATGCCGCCCGCGATGGTGTTGTGAGCAGCGTGGTAGACTCCGGCAGCAGCGGCTACGGATATCATGTGGTTATTGATCACGGCGACGGGATGGTCACTCTTTACGGTCACTGCTCCAAGGTTTATGTCCGTTCCGGTCAAACTGTGAAGCAGGGCGACTTTATCGCGGCGGTGGGCAGCACAGGCCGCAGTACCGGAAATCATCTGCATTTTGAAATCCGCGTCAACGGAAAAGCGGTCAATCCGAGAAATTATTTACCTTAAGGGGGAACGAATTATGTTAAAAACCAAGGCTGTTTTTGAAAGAAAGCTGGATTGTTTCCAGCCGCAGGACTGTGTGATCGAAGCGATTGAGGAACTGTCGGCATCGAAATTCAAGGACTTTTGTGAGAACATGCTGGCCGACAGGGACTTTATTGCCGACCGTATCGGTGATATGTATTTGGATGGAAACGGAGTGCAGCATGGGCTGCTGGTACTTTGTGAAGATACGGACGATGCTGTTCTGGTGGACAGTTCCGGCTATTCCTACGGCAGGTATACTGCTTTTCTTCCAAACTTCAGACCCTATGTGAACCTCCAGATTTCGCTGCTGGCTGATGAGATTATCAGGGACAGCACTCAGAAAACTGAAAACGGCAATTGGGAAATTTCCTTTGACGAGATCGAGGAACGGTACGGCGTCGGTACCTTACTGCTGAATGCGCTGTCCGCCAGTGATGAGGTAGCGGAAATCGAACCGATGGAGGACAGCTTTGACATCACCTATTATCTTGATCACTGCCCCAAGTGCGACGGCCAGCAGGGAAAAGATTCACCGCAATCGGAAGCGCAAACCGCTCCGGCTGTCAAGCTTCGTGATTTGCTCCATACCAAATGGGAAGATCTCCACCTCATCCACCACGAGATTGAAAACGAGCCGTCCACCATTGTGGAGCTGGATGAATCCACGTTGACCGAAGCCGGAAAAGAAGCATGGGTCGATGTTCTGAACGCGGATGTCCTGCGGATTTATACCGGCTATTACGGTTTGCAAATGGAGCTTGCCGGTGTGAAGGCCAGCCGACTGGATGCGTTTTCTTCTATGCTGGCCGGTTACTGCTCGGTTCAGGACTATGAAAAATGGGTAAACGAACCGGGGGATCAGCCGTCGCAGGCCCCGGAAATGAAGCTGTGAAATGGAGGATATGAATATGAAAAACACAAATTTAACCGTTTCTTTTGATACAGAAAAGTTGGACGCCCTGACCTATCACATGGGCAAAAAGGACGCGGATCTGCAGACGGAACTGCAGGATACCGTTCAGAAGCTCTATGAAAAATATGTCCCGCAGGCTACCCGTGAATACATCGACGACAAGCTTTCCCGTGAAGCCGCAGAGAAACCGAAGCCCAAACGCCCGGTACGCCCTGCTGCATCGAACAGCTCTGCGGACAGTCTGGCATAAGGAACAAACCCGTTGGCGCGTGTTGGCGGCTGTGTTGCCCCGTGTGGCGTTTTATGAGGCCGAGTGGCATCCGTATACCTGTTGGCAGCAGTTGCCCCGCGTTGCGCACGTTTGACGAAGCTGTGAGAAAAGCCCTGAGTTCCTTGAAACTGCTGCTTTCCGGAGGCAGACTGGCAGGGTCGAAAGTGGTGCTGGTTAAAGGCTTTATGCTGCTTTCGCAGCCTAAAGCCGGAAAACACCGACCGGCAAAGCCGTTCGGAGATTGCGAAGCGACATAACTTTCTACCCGACAGCCTAAATTGTTATGCTGGATTTGAAGAAACGCAAGCTGTTCCGGGCATTCAGGGCGTTTTCTTTGTATACCCGTAACCATGATCAGAGAAAGGAGGCATTATGGCAAACGAACCGGAAAAAGTACGCACCGGCTTTTATATTGAAAAGGAAGTTCTGGATCGGTGCGACGATCTGCTGACTGCGGCAAACGTGAAATCCAGAAATGAGTTTGTCACTGAGGCACTCAAATTCTACTGCGGCTACCTGACTTCTCAGAAAGCCGAAAATTATCTGCTGCAGGTTTTGTCCTCCGTGCTGACCGGCACCGTCCATGACAGCGAGAACCGGATCGCCCGGATGGATTTCAAAATAGCCGTGGAACTTTCCAAGCTGGCTCATGTGATCGCTTATTCGCACAACATTGACGAAGCAACTCTGCACAAGCTCCACCTGAAATGCTTGGACGAAGTGAAAAGAATCAATGGCGCGGTGGATTTTGAAAGCGCGTATAAATATCAGAAACGGGAAATCTAAAAAAGAAAGATTGCTTTAGTGCCTTTGGGTATGGACTTCGTACCGGATATTGTTTATGTTGTAGTCAAAAAGGAGTGTTTTGGTATGGACAAGGAAGAAGTTTTTGAAATGGCAATCCGTGAGCTGACGGAAAATGCTCTGGCGCAGAGAAAGGAAAATCTTTGCGAAGATGAACAGCAGCTTTATGATGAGGTTCGGGCATTGAGTACACAGGCCCGCGATGTTGTCAAGGAACTGCCGCAGGAGCAGCAGAAAATTCTCACCGATTACTTTGAGAAAACCAATCTCATCGCGGATCACGAGTGTGCGTTCCTTTATGTGCAGGGCGCAAAAGATTGTATCGGGCTATTGAAAAAGCTCGACGCGCTGTAAAGGGTGAGCTACTGTGAACGAAGCCTCTGCTGCGGCAGGGGCTTTTTTACATATTGGTGGTGAAATCTCTACAAGAGAATGATATAATTATAATAAATTTCATTGGCAAAGGAGAACTAATATGTCTGAAATTGCACAAGATACTTATATGAACGTTTTAGATTCTTTATATAGAGGTAAATTGCTCATTAATCAAGAAGATGTATTTATCCTTGATAATCATACTCAAATAGGAAGAATCGGGGCAGAATTAGTATTTCAAAAATTCCCCAATGTTAAATTTGACGATCTGAAAAAGATTGTCTGCCTTAGCTTGAATTATTCAAAAAAAGATTTTGATGCCACCACAGAGAACCAATTGTACGAAATTATAAGCAAAAAAGTAATGGGATTTCAAACACTTCCTAATGCTGAGATAGAAGAAGTAAATAATAGTCTAAGAGCATTAATTCAAAAATATGAGGAAATAAAAACAGGCATATCTGAAAAGTTGGATGAAATAGATAATTTAATCCGATATGATAAGGATAACCCAACAAACAATGGATATCTAATTAAGAAGCAAGAATCATTAAGATCCAAAAATATTGCAAATAGAAAACTGACTAAAGATCTAAAAAAGATAGAAGCACAATATGAAGAAATTACAGAGGAAATGCAAAACCGCTATGTATATCAAGAAACGTTAAAATATGCGATTTCTCGTATTAACTCTATGTTGGATAAAATAATACTTAATCTAACAGACGAAGAGCTTAAGCATAATGTCCATGAAATCACTATCCAAATTTGTACAGAATCGTCAACAATACGAAATAGTTATAATTACTATAAGGACTACTTGCAGTCTTTGGAAGCGTGGCAAGACGTTACTACATCTTTGTACAAACCATTTTTTAAAATAAAAAACAGAAAGTTTCATGCAGATGTTGTTTCCTTCTTTAACGATAACTACTATAACTCTGATAATAGAGAAAATGAGCTCATTACAATATGCCAAGATAAAGTTAATCAAATAATTCCAAGCGACGAATGGATAAGAAAAAAACAAAGTAATGAAGATGAATACCAAGAAATGATCAACGATACTCTTCAAAAGTATAACGTTTTAGAATATTGCAGCTTTGTAATATCGCATACATATTGCCTACAAAGACGTCGTTCAATATTACAATTGATTTTAGATTACTATAAACACGGCGAATATTTAGTATTTATAAATTTAGCAGTGTTACAAATAGAAGGATTGTTTAAAGACCTATTTATAGACGCTAATATTGGAGATAGATTGGTTGGAAATTTTGATCTATATGAAAGTGATGATCTCAGAAAAAAGTTTGACAAGAACACCAACTTAAGTGATATGGAAGAAGCCACAATCTATTTCAAATTTTATTTTAATAATTTACTGAGAAATAAAGTTGCTCACGGAAATGTTTATTCAAATATAAAATCACTAAAAACAGTCGCATCAGAACTTTTATTAGACATGCAATATGTTCTTTATCTTACTTCTGAAAAGTCTGAAACAAGTAAAGCAATTTCATATATTAAAAATACTGTGTCATGGTTAGAGTTTAGCTTTGAAAAACCTCAAAAAAAGGAAAACATCTATCTTAAATTATTAAATAAGCTTAATGGCAATGTGATCACTGAACATAAAGGCAATGTTGGATATGGAGATGTGCAGCAAGAACTATACTGGATATTCAATTTATATTATGATGAGGCTTATGCTTTCAGCGAAGTTACTTCTTTAAGGAATAAAATGATAGAGTATCTCACATCATGCGAATTTTGGAACTTTGTTGGATCATATATAATGACATATGATCCAACAGACATTTGGGCAAAAGTCAAAATTGATAATTGCTTTAAATCAAGGGTCAAGGCAATTATGGGTTATGTTTCATCAAATAAAATGGATTCTTTGCAAACACTAATAAGAGTAAATCAAGAACTTGAAAAGCTGCATATATAAAATTTGACTAAGAGAGAGGTGTCCCCTCTCTTTTCTTTTGCCTAAAAACAAGAAAGGAGGCCGCTATGCCCAAGATAATCTTTACCTCTCGCTACATGCGGGATGCCCCGCCGGAGCAGCTACAGAACTACGTCAAATACATCAGCACCCGTGAAGGCGTAGAAAAAATTGACGAGAGCAAGGCACAGTTCCCTGCGACGGAAAATCAGCAGAAGCTGATTCGCCAGCTTCTTCGGGACATTCCCGGCGCAAAAGATATGCTTGAATATAGTGATTACCTTCTACACCCCACAAGAGGAAATGCCTCCGAGTTTATCTCCTGCGCCTTGGAGCAGAACCTTGATCTTGTTGGCAAAAGGGAAAACTATGTGGACTATATTGCAAACCGTCCACGCGTGGAAAGGCTTGGAGAGCATGGCCTATTCACCGATGCCGGAACTCCGGTGATTCTGTCACAGGTGCAGGGTGATGTGGTCAATCACAAAGGGCCGGTCTGGACGCATGTAATTTCTCTCCGACGCGAGGACGCCGCCCGCCTCGGATATGACAGCGGCAAACAGTGGCGGGAGCTGATCCGCAGTAAGAGAGCCATGCTCTGCAAGTACATGAAGATCGACAGCGAAAACCTCCGCTGGTACTGCGCTTTTCATAATGAAAGCCATCATCCGCATGTTCATCTCATGGTCTACTCCGCGAAGGATAACGACGGTTTTCTAACAGAGCCTGCCATTGAAGCCATGCGTTCCGAGCTGGCGCACGATATCTTCCGTCAGGATTTCGCCAATATTTATGATCAGCAGAATCAGGCGCGAAGCAACCTCAAGCAAGGCACTGCGGATTTGATGGAAGAACTGCTGGGGCAGATATCCTCCAGCATTTGTGAAAACAAGATCATCGAAGAAAAAATCCTGCTGCTTTCCCAGCGCCTCCAAAACACAGGAGGGAAAAAAGTCTATGGCTATCTCAAGGCTGATGTAAAAGCCATCGTTGATCAGATCGTCGATGAGCTGGCCAAGGACGAGCGCGTCGCAAAGCTCTATGCCGCGTGGGGAGATTGGCAGAATGAAATTCTCAAGACGTATACCAATAAGCTCCCTCCACTGCCGCCCCTCTCACAACAGAAACAATTTAAGAGTATCAAAAACATGGTGATCGCCGAAGCATTAAAGCTCGACGGTCACCATTTTACATTTGAGGACGAATCCGTGCCGGAGCCGATAACGCCACTAGAAGCTATACCCGATACTTTCGAGCTGCATGATGACGTACCCGATGAACCTGCCGACATTATGTTCCGCGCCGAATGGAGCGAGGATTACAAGCTGGCTCGTGCATATCTCTACGGCAGTGATACGGTGGAGCAGGATTTCAAGGAAGCATTCCGGTTGTTTCTTTTAGAAGCGGAATCCGGCAATGCTCTTGCCATGCACGATCTCGGCAGAATGTTCGCAGATGGCCTCGGCAGGAAAATCGATTCAGTGGCTGCCCATGAGTGGCATGAAAAAGCACTCTCCGCTTTTCTTGATGTGGAAGCGGAAAAGCATAAGCCTTATTTGCAATACCGCATTGGAAAAATGTACGCAGCCGGATTGGGTACTCCACAGGATTATGAGCAGGCTGCCGCATGGTTTCAGGAAGCGGTTGATAAAAATCACAAGTATGCTCAATATTCTCTGGCCGGTCTGTATTATCGCGGTCAGGGTGTTGTGCAGGATTATGAAATAGCTTTCGAGTTATACCGACGATCCGCTGACCAAGGCAATCCCTATGCGGATTATGAGATTGCAAAAATGTTCCGGGACGGAATCGGAACACAAAAGAATACGGACAAAGCCGGTGAACACTTCAAACGTGCCTTCACCGGCTTTTTTTCGTTGGAAGCTGAAGGACATGACGATAAGCTCCAATACCGTCTCGGTCAGATGCTTTATACCGGAACCGGTACGAAGCAGGATATTCCCGCAGCCATGACCTATTTTGAGGAAGCCGCCAAAGTTGGAAATGTAAACGCTCAATACATGCTCGGAAAGCTGTGGCTGGGAACCGGCACCGGCGATCCGGAGCAGGCAATCGAATGGCTGACCAAGGCGGCTGACGCTGGAAACGCTGCGGCGCAGTACGCGCTTGCCAAGTTTTATCGTGACGGCACCCATGTGCAAAAGGATATTCGAAAAGCAGTGGAACTGTTCACTTTATCCGCAGAACAGAAAAATGAGTATGCAGCCTATCAGCTCGGCAGACTCTATCTCTCCGGTTCGGATATTCCAAAAGATGCGGCAGCTGCGGTCAAATGGCTCTCTTTTTCTTCCGGCCTTGGTAATCAGTACGCTCAATATACCTTGGCGAAGTTGTATCTCACCGGAGAAGATGTTCCGAAGAATGTGGAGGCCGCCGTCCACTGGCTCACCGCATCCGCCGAACAGGAAAATCAGTATGCTCAATATATTCTCGGAAAGCTGTATTTCTATGACGGCGATGTTCCCCGCGATAAGGAGAAAAGCCTATACTGGCTTTCCCTTTCCGCACAGCAGGGAAACGTCTACGCGCAGTTCCTCATCGACCGTATCAACGAATACCGTAATCCGTCCGTACTGCTGGCGGCGACAAGGCTGATGCACCGGCTGGAAAATCTGTTCCGTGAAGATTATCACAAGGCAACGGGCGGCGCTGCCTTCCGTATCGACCGGAAACGACTGCGCAAGCTGCGTGAAAAAAAGGAGGCGCAGGGGCATGCCCGCGACGATCACGACCAGCAGCAACATCAAATTACGTTATGATTGGAGGTTTTGCCATGTCAGGCTATGTGCATTTTACAGAAGAAGAAAAACAAAGGGCCAATTCTGTGGATCTGGTTGACTTCCTGCAGCGTCAGGGAGAAAAGCTTGTTCCTTCCGGTCGGGATAGACGGCTGGCATCGGATCACAGCATCACGATCCGGGGCAGTCAATGGTTTGACCATTCCTCCGAGGAAGGTAGCCATGCCATTGATCTGGTACAGAGGCTCTATCACCTGTCCTTCCCAGAAGCTGTCATTCTACTTCTCGGTGGCGAACAGAAAATCGAATACCGGCAGAGCAGCGGGAATAAAGAACCGGAGCCGCAAAAGCCCTTCGAACTGCCTCCGGCCAATTCTGATATGCGCCGTGTGTTTGCCTATCTCATCAGACAGCGGTTTATTGACCGGGATGTGGTGACTTGTTTTGCCAAAGCGAAGCTGCTCTATGAGGACAAAGAATTTCACAACGCCGTGTTTGTCGGCTGCGACGCAGATGGAATCCCTCGTCATGCCCACAAGCGTGGTACCTACACCGGAGGCAAAAGCTACAAGGGAAATGTGGAAGGCTGCGATCCCCGGTTCAGTTTTCATTACACAGGAACCGGCAACAGCATCTATGTGTTTGAAGCGCCCATTGACATGCTGTCTTTTATTACGCTTCACCCGAAGAATTGGCAACAGCACAGCTATGTATCCCTCTGCGGCGTTGCGGAACACGCACTGTTTCATCAGCTGCAGGAGAACCCCTGCATTCAGGAAGTATGTCTCTGCTTGGATCATGATGAGGCTGGAATTAAGGCAACGGAACGCCTCAAAGGGATTTTGAAAGAACATGGATATTCCAATGTGTCTGTGCTTCAATCGCAGTATAAGGACTGGAACGAGGACATCAAGGCACAGCATGGAATGGATGTACTCCATGCAGAGGAACCGGAAGTTGAAGAACAAAACTGCAGTATGAAAATGACTATGTAAAAACGGAGGTAGAAATCATGCAAGCGTCTCAAATCATTACATTGCTCGTGGTTGGGATTGGTATGTTCACCGTCATCGGGTTTATCTCCTTACTGGCGCACTACTATACTCTAAACGGAATCAAATCCAAAACGGTCGGAGACGGTCAGCATGGCACGGCGCGTTTTGCCACAGAAAAGGAAATCCGGCAAACTTACACCTGTGTTCCTTACGAGCCGAAGAAATGGAGGCAGCACATCGTTGCACCAGATTTGCCTGTGGCGCAGCTTCCGCAGGGACTGATTGTCGGTTACAAAAAGAACGGAACATCTATTTCTGCGCTGGTGGATACCGGCGACATCCACTGCCTGATGATTGGGGCCGCTGGCGTCGGCAAGACCGCGAATTTCCTCTATCCCAACATCGAATACGCCTGCGCGTCCGGAATGAGTTTCCTCTGCACCGATACCAAGGGCGACCTCTTCCGGAATTATGCGGGCATCGCAAAAGACTGCTACGGTTACAACATTTCTGTGCTGGATTTCAGAAATCCTACACGTTCAGATGGTGATAACATCCTGCATCTGGTCAACAAATACATGGATGCCTACAAACAAAATCCGAAGAATCTGTCCTTTAAGGCTAAGGCTGAAAAATATGCCAAGATTACCGCCAGGACCATCATCACCAGCAGCGGCGAGGACTCAGCAAACTACGGACAGAACGCGTTTTTTTACGATGCCGCCGAGGGCTTGCTGACTTCAGTAATTTTACTGATTGCAGAATACTGCTCTCCAGAAAAGCGGCACATCATTTCGGTGTTTAAAATGATACAAGATCTACTTGCTCCTTCGCCGGTGAAAAACAAAAGTCTGTTTCAACTGCTGATGGATAAGCTGCCATCCGACCATAAGGCGAAATGGTTTGCGGGAGCGGCGCTGAACACGGCGGATCAGGCGATGGCTTCTGTCCTCTCTACCGCCATGTCCCGTCTTAATGCCTTTCTGGATTCTGAAATGGAGCAAATCCTGTGCTTTGACAGCGCGCTGGATACGGAAACTTTCTGCCGGGAGAAGTCGGCAATCTTTATTGTACTCCCGGAGGAAGATAATACGAAGTATTTCATGGTGAGTCTTTTTCTCCAGCAGCTCTACCGGGAGATGCTGACCATCGCAGACGAGCATGGCGGCAAGCTGCCGAACCGTGTGATGATTTTCGCCGATGAGATCGGCACCATCCCGAAAATCCAGTCGCTGGAGATGATGTTCTCCGCAGGCCGCTCTCGCCGTATTTCGATGGTACCAATCATTCAGTCCTTCGCGCAGCTTGAAAAAAACTATGGCAGAGAGGGTTCTGCCATCATTTCTGATAACTGTCAGGATATTCTGTTCGGCGGCTTCGCGCCCAATTCCGAAAGCGCCGAGATACTCTCCAAGGCGCTTGGCAACAGAACGGTCATGTCAGGTTCCATCAGCCGGGGCAAAAACGATCCGAGTCAGAGTCTGCAGATGATCCAGCGTCCGCTGATGACGCCGGACGAGCTGAAAACACTGCCCAAAGGAAATTTTATTCTTGCAAAGACCGGCTGCTGTCCTATGCGCACCAAACTGCCATTGTTTCTCAAATGGGGCATTACCTTTGATAAGACATATGAAGTGGAAGAACGGGCGGCACGAAAGGTATCCTATGCCGACCGCTTTGAGCTGGAGCAGGAAATCCTGCAGCAGAACTGTGCCTATGAGGATGATTATGACGAATCCCCGGAGCCACCTGATGCTGCCTCCGGAGGCGTTGCTCATACCCCCGCACCGGAACCGGCAGAGCACATACCTCCGCTGCGGACGGATTAGGAGGTGGCGCTGTGGGTTATTTTACATCCATCTATGCGGAAGATCTGCCGCACCGTGCCAAGGCCGTCTACATGTACCTTCGAGATCGCGCTGACAGAGACGGAAAGTGTTATCCGGCTATCGGTACCATCGCCAAAGAATTGAGGCTCTCCCGCAGCACCGTCAAACGCGCTATCGCCGACCTTGAAAAGACCGGCCATCTTTCCAAGGAACAGCGGTGGCGTGAAAACGGCGGTAAGAGCAGTCTGCTCTATACATTGAAGCTTTGAAAAACCAGCCAGTCCGCCAAGGGACAGAAGCGCCCTCTTGGTGGGCTATGGCAGGGATCATCATGAGCCATGCAGGGAAGGACTCACTTTAACAGAGCTTTATCAACAGAAAAGAACAACTATCTCTATATAAAAAGAGTCATCCTCCGAAATGAAGATGGTTCTCTGTTTGTTTAGTATCCAACAACGCCTTTATGGTTGCCGTAGCGACCTGCAAATCCCGTTCATCGCACAGGTGGATCATGTGGATAAGGTGTTCTTTTTTTTTATCTGTATGTTGAATTTCAGGGAAAAAATTGTATCTGCAGATATTTTCAAGGCACGGATAAGCTTAAATAGAACCTTCATGCTGGGCTGTTTGTTTTCATTTTCGATGGCCATTATGTACCGTGTAGTTACTCCAGCCTGTTCAGCAAGATCATCTTGTGTCAGTCTGGCGGACTGACGCGCATCCTTTATGGTTTGGCCAAATATGTTCAGTAATTCCTCCACTATCAGTTCACCTCCTATCAAATTTTACAATGGAGATATAAAAAAGTGAACGTACTGACAATGATTATCAACATGTAATGTCATGGCTAGAAACTGGGATCATTACACTTTCCGTCGCTGCCGAACCTATTTATAATACATTGAACTGGCTCTTGCAAGCATAACTTTTAAACATAAGTTATCTTCTGAAATTAATAACTTGTAATAACTTGAAAAGTCATAGAATGAATGTTATAATAATATTAGTCCGATTTCGGTCTAATTAAGACAGGGGGTGGTTAGCATAGCTAGATCAATTAAAGAAGACATAAAGAAATATTACAACTTTTGGTTCTCCCTTAACAATATTTATGATAGGTGGGCGAAGGCACATGGATTGACAGTAAACACACTTTTTGTTTTCTATACAATCCACGAGAATGAGGGGATTTGTACACAACAATCCATAAGTGAAAAACTTTTACTTCCCAAGCAAACAATTAACTCTATATTGCAGACTATTCAAAAGAATGGTTACATCCAAATGACATCTGATGAAAGTGACAAACGTGATAAGTTGATTTCTTTGACACATTATGGAAAACAGTATACAGAAAAATTATTAGGCGAACTTTATAGCTTTGAAGAGGATGCTTTTATAAGTATGGATGACCAACAAAGAACAGATATGTTGGAAGGGACGGAAACACTTATAAAAAGTCTACTCCTATCTTATGAGAAAGAATGTCATCTCCTTTAAGGAAGATAAATTAAATTGAGAGAGGTAAATTAAAATGAGTTATTTATTTTTAGCAGGCGCAATCATAATGGAATTAGTAGGGACTACGTTAATGAAATACTCTAATGGGTTTTCTAAACTTGCCCCAGCAATTGGGTGTATTATCTCATTTATTATCTGTTTCTTTTTCTTGTCGAAATCACTACAGAATATGAGTTTAAGTATCGCATATGCAACATGGTCTGGTGTTGGTATAATTGCTTCTACAATAATTTCTGTCTTGATTTTTAAAGAAGGAATCAGTGCCTTGGGAATTTTAGGTATTATTTTAATAGTGGGCGGTGTAGTAATAGTAAATCTGTTTGGAACGGTATCCGCATGATAATAACAATTCTATTCTATAGTACGACATTTTTAATTGAAGTACTAAATTGATGGATGCGATTATACTTTTCGCTAATGGTTTTCTTGAAAGGTATCTTTATTTATGAAAGGCGTTACCCGCCAAATAAAAAAAATGTGAGTTTGGCGGGTTTCTTTCCATGCCTGAATGATTACAATTATCGCCCTCCGAACTTACGGGTTTGGAGGGTATTTTTATGTGCATTTCATTTGTCTCAAAATTTGAATGGCCGCTATTAAGTAGCGGTCAGGCGTGATGAAGCGGACAGCTTTGTATACGCTGCTTTAATTGGTAAACTGTCAAAAAAAGCACATGCTGCTTATGGGTGTATTGCGGTCATAGGCACGAACCATTAGAGCAGGTACAATATGAACAATACCACAAGAGCGTACTAACGGACAGTTATGTCTGTAGGTACGCTCTTTTTGTGCCTTTGGGGATCATTCCTCAGTGCCGGTCACCTCCTTCTTGTCCTTCGTTTTCAATCACATTTTGAAAATTTGGAGGACAAGCATATGTCAGAAAATAAAAAATATACGATTGTCGTGAAACACCAGCGCGTGGATGTCAGCAAGGCGGTCTATTACGCTTACCATAAAGCCCGCGAGGCAGAAAGATATCAGAACAAGGTTGCTCGTCAATTTGAGCTTTCCTTGGAACGCTTTCAAGAGGATGGCGTCCATATAGAGCTTCAATTTACCCTTTATCAACCGATCGTTGAGGACAAGCTCATAGCGCAGGAGCAAATACAAAAGCTGAAATTGGCTCTTGCCGCTTTAGACCCTGAAGAAAAGCTGTTGATCCATGAACTGTTCTTCAACGGTAAAAGTGAAAGAGTGTTGGCTCTGGAAACCGATGTTCCGAATATGACTATTCATGACCGTAAGCAGCGCATTCTCAAAAAATTAAGAAAAATAATAGAAAACTAAAAATTTCTCCGTGCAACCCCCTCACTTTTTCCTTTATAGAAGTGAGGGGGATTTTTCTAATTCCCCGTGTTCCTTGAAAAGTAAATATCCAGCAGTTCAGATACGTTAGCTGTTTCGCGCGATAAGCGAAAGCGGCGTCGGAGAACACGCCAAGACCACCTGCAGGCAGGTTAGAGCTGTTTGTAAAAGCGATAACATCAAAGGTGCAAAGCGACAATATTCGTCCGGAAAACGATCCGTGGTGGATCGTACCGCCAAGACCGAAACAGCCTATCATGATACTTCCGTCCAGCCACAGACATCTCAATGGGGGCGGCAGCCGGAGATCCCGGCTGGGGTGAGATTCCCATGACGGTCACTGACCAAGGCCGGTCTGAACTGACTGCCCTGCGGAGCCAATCAGCTCCAGCTCCGGGAAGTAGTGTCGAATAGGAGCAGCAGAAAACGAAGAACAACTGGCGATTTGATGCCAGATACCATGAGGACAGCCGCTCTTTAAATGGCGGCTGTCCTTATGCATGTGGCATTAAATTTTGAAAAGGAGGAAATTCTCATGGATACAAAACAAAAAGCGTGGCTTTACTGCCGCATTGACGCGCCGGAGGATACACATGGCGCTTTGAAAGATCAGAAAGAAAAACTGGACGGTTATGCCCGTCAGATGGGCTTTGAGGTCGTGGGAGCTTCTGAGGACTTTGGCAGCGGTCTGGATTTTAACCGCGCGGGTTTAAAGGAAGCTATGGCAGCCGCCCAAACAGGAGAACTGAATGCTTTGATCGTCCATTCCGTCAGCCGTATCGGTCGGGATACGGCGAAAACCATTGACTTCATCCGACAGCTCAATGACTGTGGTATAAAAGTGTATTCTCCGCTGGAAGGTGAAATATCCATGGAGCGGCAGGACGCATTCTTTTCACAATTGCTCAGATAGGAGGTGCTATTATGACCAAGAAAAAATTGACGGAAGAAATCAAATATCAAATGGCACGGAACTTTCTTTCCTCCCTTCTGGAACAAAAAAAAATCACCCCGCAGGAATATAAAAAAGCGGAGGAATACGCAGCCGGAAAATATCATCCCTTGCTCCGGACGATTTAGTGGATATTGTGATAGCTATTCCCGCATCTATGTGGTAGTGTATGTAGCTGATACCAAACGGTATCGAACTCACACGAAAGGAGTGGGCGATTATGCCACAGGTACAAGTTATAGAACCAATTCACCCGATTTATGATTACGCGCCGGAAAAACTGCGTGTCTGCGCCTATGCCAGAGTCAGCAGCGACTCGGATGATCAGCTCAATTCCTTTGCCGCGCAGGTGGACTACTACACGGAACTCATCACCGGCAATGAGGAATGGAAACTGGTCGACATTTACGCCGACGAAGGTATCACCGGCACCAGAGCCGACAAACGGAACGATTTCTTAAGAATGATGAACGACTGCCGCAAAGGCAGGATTGACCGGATTCTCGTCAAGTCTGTTTCGCGGTTCTCAAGGAATATCCGTGACTGCCTTGCCGCCCTGCGGGAACTGAAAGCCCTCGGCGTCGAGGTGGAATTTGAAAAAGAGCGGATCAAAACAGCAGAAATGCACGATGAATTGATCATGGGGATGTTCAGCACTGTCGCGCAGGAGGAATCATCCTCCATCTCCAACAATATGCGCTGGAGTTATCTGCGCCGGATGCAAAGCGGGAATTTTATCACATGCAACGCTCCCTATGGATACCGGCTTGTCGGTAATATTTTGATTCCCAATGAACAGGAAGCTCCGGTAGTCCGCAGGATCTTCGGCAGCTATTTGTCCGGCAAGAGCATGGATGCCATCGCCGATGAGTTGACAAAAGAGGGTATCCCCCGCAAGGATGGTGAGTCCCAATGGCACCACACGGCAATCCAATATATCCTCACCAACGAGAAATACATCGGAGATTCCTTGCTGCAGAAGTCATTCACCACTGACACCCTGCCGTTTCAAAAGATGAAAAACACAGGTCAGAAAGACCGCTACTATGTGGCGGATTCCCATGAGCCGCTTATAAGCAAGGCAGAATTCGAACAGGTCAAGGCGCTTCAAAAACTGAGGAAGCAGCAAAATCCCCATAAGGGTACAGGAATACAATTCAACCTGTCGCTGAAAATCCACTGCGGAAAGTGCGGAGCTACCTTCCGCCGCAAGGTTACCAATGGGAAAGCCTATTGGATTTGCAGAACCCATGACCGGGGAAAAGCTCTCTGTGAAATCAGACAAATCCGGGAAGATGCCATCTATCAGGCTTTCACCTGTCTGTATAACAAATTAAAACAGAACAGCCGCTCAATTCTCACTCCGATTCTCGACCAGCTTCTGGCGCTGCAATCCATTTTCACTATGAACAACACCAAGGTCGGAGAACTGAATAAGGAAATCGCGGAACTTACTAAGCAGAATCTTGTACTCAATCGACTGCGGTCGAAAGGTTACATGGATTCTGCTCTTTTTATGCAGAAATCCAATGAGATCAACCAACGGATCAGCGTCCTGCGGACACAGCGCCGCCGACTTTTAGAGCGTGATGCTGATGACAAGATGATTGCCGACTGCAGGCTGTTGATCGGAATCATTGACAAGGGCGCGCTTTATCTCACCGGTTTTGATGAGGTACTGTTTCACAGCATCGTGGACAAAATCATTGTCACCGAGCAGGATAAGCTGAAGTTCCGCATGATCGGCGGCCTTGAATTTACCGAGAGGCTCCCCAAGGAGGTGTTCGGGCGATGAAGCAAAACCGATATCTTCCCTTCGGATACCGCATCATAAACGGAGTGCTGACAATCGATGAAACCGAAACGGAAGCGGTCAGACGCATCTATACCGATTACTTATCCGGTCAGTCCTATCAATCCATAGCTGCGAAAATGTCCACAGGAGCTATCCCATATAAGGCAGACAGCCCCGTATGGAACAAGCACATGGTAAAACGAATACTGGAAAATCCAAGATACACCGGCGAAAAGGGCTTCCCGACTTTGATCGAGCCGGATTGCTATCAGGCCGTTTCCGAAATCATTCAACAGAAAAATATCTGTCAACCTTTTTCTGATGAACTGAGCATCATCCGCAAAAAGCTGTACTGCTTTAACTGCGGGAGCAAATATGAGCGGGATGGCCGCAACCCTAAATATGAAAGCTGGTGCTGCAAGGCCGAGGGGCGCACAGGACGGCGCATTTCGGACGAAATTCTGCTGGAGAGCGTTTGTACCGCCCTGAACACTATCATCGTGCAACCGGGACTTTTGGGACAGTCTGAGCGTCACCCTTACGAACCGTCGCTGGATGTCACTAAGCTAAACAATCAGATCAATCGGGAACTGGAAAAGACCGAGGTGGACAGCGACTATGTAAAGCTGCTTATTTTCAACTGTGCCACCGAGAAATATGCTTCTTGCAGCGACTGCGGCAGTGAACACTTAACGGAACAGCTTCGGGAATGTTTTCAAAACCATCCGCCGCTTATAGAATTTGATCCCGCCCTGTTTGAGCAAACCGTCAAGCAGGTGCTGTTGGAGCCGGACGGTACGGCGCATCTGAAGCTGATCAACAATCAAATTATAGATACAAATACCACGGAAAGGAGCACTCCGATATGCTGACACAAACCATTTCACCGGTTCAGAAAACTGTATCCATTATTCCAGCCAATCCTATCACCTTACAGGAACGCGCCAGAAAAAAGAAACTGCGTGTGGCCGCTTACTGCCGTGTCAGCACCGACCAAGAGGAACAGCAGTCCAGCTATCAGGCACAGATCGATTATTACACGGCGAAGATCAACGAGAACAAAGACTGGACGCTGGCCGGTATTTTTGCGGACGAGGGTATCACCGGGACATCTGCTAAAAAGCGCACCGAATTTCTGAAGCTCATGAAGCTGTGTGAAAAAGGCAAGGTGGATCTAGTGCTGACCAAATCCATCTCCCGATTTTCGAGAAATACGCTGGATTGCCTCGGTTATATCCGCAAGCTCAAAGAAAAAGGTATCCCCATCATTTTTGAAAAAGAGAGCATCAACACCATGCAGATGGCCAGCGAAATGACCATCAGTTTACTTGGAAGCTTCGCGCAGGCTGAAAGCGAATCTATCAGCAAGAATGTCACATGGGGCAAACGCCAGAGTTTCAGGGACGGCAAAGTGACATTTCAATACTCCCGTTTTCTTGGCTATGAAAAGGGCGAGGACGGCAAGCCGAAGATTGTGCCGGATGAAGCCGCCATCGTCAAGCGGATCTACCAAAGCTATCTGTCCGGATACAGCATCGTTAAAATCAAAGAGGAACTGGAATCAGAGGGCATTTCCTCCGGCACCGGAAAAAACGTCTGGTCGACCAACGCCATCCGGTATATGCTCAAAAATGAAAAATATATCGGGGACGCTCTGCTGCAGAAAACCTATGTAACGGATTTTCTGACCAAGAAAAGCAAGAAGAATCAAGGGGAAATCCCGCAATACTATGTCACCGGCAATCATGAGGGGATCATCTCCAAAGAACTGTTCAACCTTGTGCAGGAGGAAATTGCCCGGAGAGCCAGCAAACGGAAGGTGTCACAGAAAGCCACCAAAACTGAGCAGGGCAAGTACAGCAGCAAATATGCCCTGTCGGAGCTTCTAGTATGCGGCGGCTGCGGCGCACGGTATCGCCGGGTCACTTGGGCCAGAAACGGAAAAAAGAAAGTTGTGTGGCGGTGCATCAACCGGCTGGAATACGGAACGAAATACTGCAAAGAGTCGCCTACCATAGAGGAATTTAGGCTGCAGGACGCCATTATGAAGGCCATCTGCGGGTTTGTTGAGGATAGGGACGAGCTGATCGATACATTGAAGCATAGCCTCCGTGTGGCGCTGGATGCAGAAGATAACCCCATTGATACCGCCGCCATCAGCGCCCGGATCGAGGAACTGGACAGCGTCATGATGGATCTGGTGGAATTAAGTTCCCGATCCTCCGCAAGCGCGGATTATTTCGACACAAAATTCAAGGAAATATCCGATGAACGCACGGAGCTGCAGAACAGGCTGCGTGATAACGAGCAGCGGCAGCTTATCACCCAAAACAATAACGCCCGAATGAAAGAATTGTTCGAGATATTGGGACGGGCTAATTTCAATCTCAATGAATATGACGAAGCACTGGTAAAACAATTGATTGCTAAGGTGACCATAGTTTCCGCAGAAAAAATACAAATCACCTTCAAGGGTGGGTTTGAGGTTGAACAGGCATTATGAGTCAGACATAGGGACAAGAGAAAAATCATGGCAAATGAGCTATGATTTTTCTCTTGTGGCCTTTGATATAAATGTATCGTGTTTTTGGCTTGAAATGTTGATTTGAAGCCAAAAAACAGGGTGCATCTAAATTGAGCAAATGACACAAAGCTAAAAACATACCCATGGAGTTGTCCATGGGTTTTTAAATTTACTTAAGATAATTAAGATGTGTTATTAATTAATTTGAAAATTCTTGAGCCGAATAAGCTTTGTTTTTTGAACTGAAGGCTAGTCCTACACCTATACGCCTAAAGTTCTTATTTAAAATATTTGCTTTGTGGCCTGGTGAGTTCATCCAATCTTTTACTATCTGTGCTGCGGTTATAGTTGCTCTAAACTGTTCAGTGTATTTTGCGTCTTCAGAGCTCATCTTAGACATCCATAAGTTTTCGCCGAAAGTGGAATAGGAATAACCAAAGTTTTTTTTTGCTAAGTCCCAAGGCATATATCCAGTAACTGGGCTTGAATGGCTGAAGTAATTATTTTGAAGCATTTCGTTACTTTTATAACGGGCTACCTTTCGCAAAGTCTCATTTATTTGTAATGGAGGTGCTGAAACTTTAGCTCTTTCATTGTTGCATAAAGCAACTATTTGGTTCTCTATAGCAGTCAAATATTCTACCGGATATTTTGCTTGACCAGCTGATGCTGAATTTGTAGCAGTATTTGTATTTGGCTCTGACTTTGCTCCTTGTGCTTGCTGAGTATTTGAATTAGATGAGGGAGCTTTTGGTTTTGACTGTGGCTGAGGTTTAGGCGCTGGTGTTGTTTTCTTAACCTTTTCCTCTTCTTGTTTTTTTTGAGCTTCCTCAGCAATTTTTAACTCTTGTAATTTGATGTATTCTTGATCTCTTATAATTTTTAGTTCTTTATAACTTTCTATTTTTTCTTCCTGTAGCTTTCTGCATTCATCCTCTATTATATCTTTTGCTGAGATATTGCCGGTATCTTTTTGATAAGCTTGTACAATTTCGGTTGATAATATATATTTATCCCTTGTATTTTTTATATTAAAGCAAGTAATAAATATTGATAAGATAATTAATGGTGTAATTTTTAAAATAAGTTTATTCATAGAAATCATCCCCTTTTGGAAAATATGTTAGGGTGTAGGGGATACTCCTATTACATTTTATAGTGTACAAGCTATTTGGTTACAATTTAAGATAAGTTATAATATTTGAATAACAAATGTAAACTTTAAACTTAATATTTTTATTATTTTAATATAAAAATTGATTTTTTTACAGACCTATTATATTATTAAAAATAAAAGGGTATGTGAGGTGGGGTATGAGAGTAAGAATTAAAGATAGGAAAAGATTTTCTATAGGTTGTGTTGTTTTATTATTAATGATTTTAAATCTTATTTTCGCGTTAAGTAAACGTTCTGAGGGCATACCTGCAGGTAATGAATTTGTAAAAACTTCATATGTAGCATTGGCCGCAGATAAAGATGGAAGTATTTCTTCAGTAGAAAATAAATATTTTAAAAAATATGTGATAGATGGTCAAAAGGATTTTAAGGATATTAAATGGGAGGATACAAAAGATTTTATAGAGATTCACTTGAATAAGGATGATTTGCTTAAAGTCAACCTAAAAGGGGACAAGCCATCTGAGGCAAAGGATATTTTTTATGATAATTTAAAAGATGGTTTTGTTATTAAAATTAAAAAAAATTTCAATGAGAATAACTTTGTCTATTTAGATAAAAACAATAGTAAAAAAATTAATATTTTAGTTTCTAAGCTCGAAAAGCCTTTTCATAATACTGTAGTTATAGATGCGGGACATGGAGGCGTGGACAAGGGAGCTAATAAAGGAAATATATATGAAAAAGATTTAACTTTAAAAATTGCAAACTATGCATTAGAAGAGCTAAGGTTTGCTGGATATAAAGTAGTTATGACACGAGACAGTGATAAGCTCTTATCACTTAGAGAAATAGGGGATATAACTAATGCTGCATCAGCAGATGTATTTGTATCAGTACATATAAATGAAAACAAATCAAGCGTATTTAAAGGAATAACCAGTTATTATTATGATCCAAACGGTTTCCAAAAAAATGAAAGAATGAAATTTGCAAAGATAATGCAGGATAACCTAATAAAAAGCGATGAGTGGGAAGATAGAGGTATACTAAGGCAGAATCTGGCTGTTCTTAGATATAGTCAGATACCATGTGTCCTTATAGAGTGTGGATTTTTGAGCAATGAGGAAGATAAGGCTAAGCTATCAAAGGATGAAGTCTTAAGAAATATTGGAGTTAATATAGAAAAAGGAATTACAAATTATTTAGCTGCTGAATAAAAGAAAATTTATAGTGAACTATAAACACGAGAATAATTCTCGTGTTTTTTTGCATAATATATGAGTTTTTATTATAATAGTCCATGTGAGTAAAAATTATAGTTTAGTTAATAGGATAATTTATTAGGAGGAACTTAATGTATAAATTATTATGTACAGATATGGATGGAACGCTTTTAAATAGCGAAGGTAAAATAAGTGAAAAAAACTTAAAATATATAAAAATGGCTCATGATAAGGGCGTTAAAGTTACAATATGTACAGGAAGAATATATACATCTGCAAGCTATTTCGCCGACTTAATTGGAGTTCAGGTTCCTGTAATTGCAGCTAATGGTGCATATATAAGAGAGAAGGATAGAGATGAGGTTATTTATAAATCAGTTTTAGGTTACGAAAATTGTAAAAAAGTTTTAAAAGTATTAAAAAAATATGAAATTAATCCTCATTTTAATAGTCCATCAGTCATTTTTACTGGAAAGATAAGTCATGCATCAGCAAATTATGAAAAAGCTAACAAGATTTTACCGAAAGATAAACAGATTGATATTAGAGTAGTAGAAAATTGGGAAGAGATCTTTATTCAGTATGAAGATGATATATTAAAATGTATATGCATTGATGACGATATTAAAAAATTATTTAAGGCAAAAGAGGAACTACTCCAACAAGAAGGCTTAGAAGTGGTTAGTTCAAACTATAATAATTTTGAAGTTATGTGCAAGGGAGTTTCAAAAGGAAAAGCAGTAGAAATCCTAGCTGGATATTATAATATAAAAAAGGAAGATATTATATGTATTGGTGATAATGAAAATGATATATCTATGATTAAATATGCTGGTCTTGGAGTAGCCATGGAGAATGGAGAAAGTTTTGTGAAGAATGCAGCAGATTATATTACGAAATCAAATAATGAGGATGGAGTAGCAAAAGTTATTGAAAAATTTATAATATCTTAGTAAGCTATAATATATAAAAATATCAAAAAGGAGTTTTATAATGAATTTAAATATTGTTTTGTTTGAACCTGAAATTCCACAGAATACCGGAAATATAGCAAGAACTTGTGTGCTTACCAATTCAAAACTTCATCTTATTAAACCTTTAGGCTTTAGTTTGGATGAAAAGCATTTAAAAAGAGCAGGATTAGATTATTGGCAGTATTTAGATATGGAAGTTCATGAGTCTTATGAAGATTTTAGAGAGAAGTATAAAGAGGGAAACTTTTATTTTTCAACTACTAAAGGAAAGAAATTTTATACAGATGTAAAATTTAAGGAAGGTGACTTTGTGATATTTGGAAAAGAATCAGCAGGACTTCCTGACTACATAAGAAACAGCAACTTGGATAATTTAATCCGAGTTCCGATGCTCCAAACCAGTACACGTTCATTGAATTTATCAAATACAGTAGCTATTTTAGCATACGAGGCACTTAGACAGATGGATTTTCCAAATATGAAATAGCAAAAGGAGAGCAAGTGTGGAAAAAATAAAAGTTATAACAGATAGTACAGCAGATTTGCCTATAGAAATAGTAAAACAATACGATATTGAAGTTATTCCGCTAACTGTACACTTTGGTAATGAAAGTTATAGGGATGGTGTAGATATAACTGTAAAAGAATTCTTAAATAAAATGAAAAGCAGTGATGAGTTTCCTACTACTTCTCAGATAAATCCTAAAGTGTTTTACGATTGCTACAGTAAATATATTAAGGAAGGCTATAAAATTATTTCCATTCATTTATCTTCTAAATTAAGTGGAACGTATCAATCAGCGTGTATTGCAAAAAATATGATTGAAAGTCATGATATTGTCGTAATTGATAGTTTTAATGTTACTTCAGGACTAGGTATTTTAGTATTAAAGGCATGCAGGATGAAAGAACAAGGCTTTTCATTATCTGAAATTGAAATGCAGATAAAAAACTTTATACCGCGTGTTAAAAGTGCTCTGGCATTTGAAAGTTTAGAAAATTTGGTAAAAGGCGGTAGATTGTCGAAAACTGCAGGAGCCATTGGAAATATTCTTGGGATAAAATTAATAATTGAAATTAAGAATGGAGAGTTAGTTGTAAAGGATAAAGTCAGAGGGACTAAAAAAGCAATTAAAACAATACTACAATATATAGAGAAATGTGGAATTAAAGATGGTGAACCAAGCATAATACTACAGGCGGAAAATATAGAAATAAGAGATTCGCTAAAAGAGAGCATGCAAGAAAGACATAAAGAATTTATAGAATGTGAAGTAGGATGTGTGGTAGGTACTCATTCAGGAACTGGTGCCTGTGGTATATTTTTTATAGAAAAACACTAAGAATGAAGGTTTTCATTCATTAATTTATATAAATAAAATAAAAAATTCAAGAAAAATATAGCATTTTTATATGGGTTGATATATAATGAATATTGTAAACATATTATTTGCACAATTCGAGTAATTTCTGCAATTTGAAATAAAAATAATAATCAGGATGGATGAAATTTTCGGGAGATAATCTATTTATAAGATAGCCGAAGGAATAAGCATGATAGCCCATATTATGTGAAGCTCTCAGGCAAAAGTACCGGAAATGGACATACCTCTGGAAAGCTTAACTTTTAAAGTTGGGCACCGAAGGAGTAAATCTCTCAGGTAATAAGACAGAGTGCAAGGGTCAAGGGGCTTTTGTATTTTGTCTTTTTTTGTTTGATTCTTGAAAACCTATTCATTAAATAGGAGGATATAGCAATGATAGAACCACTTATAATTATAACAAATAATCCAATGTGCAAAGAAAAATATACTGGAAAATATGAATTAATATATGTTGAAGGTACCGTGGCTGTTGTATACAAAAAAGTGCGAGATTATATACATAGTAATCACAGACTTCTGACACATCCTCTTATAAGCAGTATAAAACCTAATGAAATACCATTTAGAACAGTTATTATATCTAAGAAAAGAGATAATACTATTGATATAGAATCTATTAATATGATAGAAAACAGTATAAGTACTACTGAAAAGTTCTTGAAAGATTTTGGAATTCCAAATTGGAGTGAAAAAATTTTGGAAGATTTTCAATTAATAGATTATGATATTATTTTTAATGCAATAAAAAATTAAAATTAATAAATGTTAACAATTGAAGGAGGAAGAAATATGGCACATATTTATGACACCATAATAATCGGGGGTGGACCAGCTGGACTATCAGCAGGATTATACGCTGCAAGATCTAAGATGGATACTTTGATTATTGAAAGATCAAAGTTTGGCGGTCAGACAGCTACAACTGATGAACTTGAGAATTATCCGGGTTCCATAGAAAATTGTACTGGACCAGAGCTTATAGAGAGAATGAGAAAACAGGCAGAAGAATTTGGCACTAAGTTTGCCAAGGACGAAATTACCGAAGTTGATTTTAGCGGTAAAATAAAGAAATTGATAGGAAATAAAGAAACCTATGAAGCTAAAACAATAATAATTGCTTCCGGAGCTTATCCAAGACTTGCTGGTTTCGAAAATGAATTAGAATTAAGAGGAAAAGGTGTTTCTTACTGCGCAACTTGTGATGCTGATTTCTTTACTGATTTAGATGTAGCGGTTATAGGTGGAGGTGATTCAGCTTTAACTGAGTCAATTTACCTAACTAAGTTTGCTGAAAATGTTACTATAATTCATAGAAGAGATCAATTTAGAGGAGCTAAATCAATACAAGACAAAGTGTTTAATAATCCTAAAATAAAGATAATATACGATTCAGTAGTTGAAGCTGCTAAAGGTGACGAAATACTTGAAGGCTTAGTAGTTAAAAATGTAAAGACAGGAGAAGTAAGTGACCTTAAAGTTGATGGATGCTTTGTATTCGTTGGATACCTTCCAATATCAGAATTATTTAAAGGCAAAATAAAGCTGGATGAAGCAGGTTATATATTAACAGATGAAGAAATGAGAACAGATGTACCAGGAGTATTTGCTGCCGGTGATGTTAGACAGAAATCCTTAAGACAAGTTATAACTGCTGCTGCAGATGGAGCGATAGCAGCTACTAATGCAGAGCATTATATTGAAAATGAGTTCGATGAACTTCATGTTTAATATATAAGAATATGTATATAATTTAAATATTTAACTTCCTATCTATATAAGAAGATAAGAAGTTAAGTAGATATATTTATATAAAAATTATAATTATTTAATTAATAAAAGGAGGAACTGCAAATGTTAGAACTAAACAAGGATAATTTTGATGCTGAAGTTACAAACTATACTGAGAAACCTGTATTTGTAGATTTCTGGGGAGATAAGTGTGAAATCTGCATAGAACTTATGCCAGGAGTACATGAACTAGAACATAAATATGGAGACAAGATAAAATTTGCAAGCTTAAATACATCAAGTGCTAGAAGACTTGCTATTTCTCAAAAGGTTTTAGGCCTTCCAACAATGATAATTTACAAAAACGGAGAAAGAGCTCATATAGCTACTCCTGACAGATTAAAAACTTTAGCTGATGTTGAAAGCTTCATTAAGGAAGTTTACGACACACTTTAATTTAGATTAGACACAAAAGAAGCTTTGGAATACTGAAGAGTTGGGGATATTATAAAATATACTCATGATTCTTCTGCATCTTCTATAAGTTTTATAACTTATGTGTTTAAAAGATGCTTTATTAATTAAGACCATATTGGTCTTAAATATAAAATTTAAAATATAGGGAGGTGACCGCTTTGCGTCTAGAACTTGGAAAAATTTATATAAAGGATATACAGTTTGGACCAGCAACTAAGGTTGAAAACGGAGTTCTTTATGTAAACAAAGAAGAGTTATTAAAGGAAGTTGGTGGAGATGAAAGACTTAAATCCATCGATTTTGATTTAGCAAAGCCTGGTGAGGAAACTAGAATAATTCCTGTAAAAGATGTTATTGAGCCTAGAGTTAAAGTTGAAGGAAAAGGTGGTATTTTCCCTGGATTTATAAGCAAGGTAGATACTGTTGGTTCTGGAAGAACTCATGTGCTTAAAGGAGCTGCTGTTGTTACTACTGGTAAAATAGTTGGCTTCCAGGAAGGCATAATTGACATGAGTGGTGAAGGAGCTAGATATACACCATTCTCAAAGACTTACAACCTAGTTGTGATATGTGAGCCAAAAGAAGGAGTTCTTCAGCACGAGCATGAAGAAGCTGTAAGAATGGTAGGTTTCAAAGCTGCCACTTACATTGGTAAAGCCGGAAAGAATATTGAACCTGATGAAGTTAAAGTATATGAAACAAAGCCATTGCTTGAACAAGTTAAGGAATATCCAGAGCTTCCTAAAGTAGTTTATGTTTACATGCTTCAAACTCAAGGCCTTTTACACGATACTTATGTTTACGGAGTAGATGCTAAGAAAATAATACCTACTTACATTTATCCAACAGAAGTATTTGATGGCGCTATCGTAAGTGGAAACTGTGTTTCAGCCTGCGATAAGAACCCAACCTATGTTCACTTAAATCAGCCAATAATTGAAGATCTTTATGAAAGACATGGTAAAGACTACAATTTCTTAGGCTGCATAATAACTAACGAAAATGTTTATCTTGCTGACAAACAAAGATCTTCTGATATGACAGCTAAGCTTGTAGAATTTTTAGGGGCAGATGCAGTTATAATTTCAGAAGAAGGCTTTGGAAATCCTGATGCAGATTTAGTTATGAACTGCAATAAGATAACTGATAAAGGAATAAAGACAGTTTTAGTTACTGATGAATATGCAGGAAGAGATGGAAGTTCTCAGTCACTAGCAGATTCAACTCCAAAGGGAGATGCAGTAGTAACTGGTGGAAATGCTAACGAAGTAGTTACACTTCCAGCGATGAAAAAAGTTATAGGACACCCAGAAGCTGCTAACATAATAGCAGGCGGTTATGTAGGAAGTTTAAGAGAAGATGGTTCCATTAACGCTGAAATTCAGGTTATAACTGGAGCAACTTCAGAAGTAGGCTTTAACTATTTAACTGCAAAGGGCTTCTAAAACTAAAAATATATAAAACAATACAATACACCGAAATGAAATATAATTAATTTTTGAAAGGAAGGATATTATGTTAAAGGGTAAAAAAGTAATTGCCATTGGCGATAGAGACGGAATCCCAGGACCAGCTATAGAAGAGTGCGCTAAATCCGCTGGTGCTGAAGTTGTATTTGCATCAACAGAATGCTTCGTTTGAACAGCTGCAGGTGCTATGGATCTGGAGATCCAACAAAGAGTTAAAGACCTTACTGAAAAGCATGGTGCTGAAAATGTAGTTGTTATCATAGGTGGAGCTGAAGCTGAAGCTTCCGGTCTTTCCGCTGAAACAGTTGCGGCAGGAGACCCAACTTATGCTGGACCACTAGCTGGTATAGCTTTAGGGCTAGCAGTATATCACGTTGTTGAGCCTGAAGTTAAGGATGAATTTGATGCAGCTGTTTATGATGAACAGTGCGGAATGATGGAAATGGTTCTTGATGTAGATGCTATTATAAGCGAAGTTAAAACTGTAAGAGAACAATATTCTAAATTTTAATAAAATACTCCGAGAGGGGGGAGCACACTTGATACGTGTCGTTCACTATATTAATCAATTTTACGCTGGAATAGGCGGAGAAGAAAAGGCTGATATTAAACCAGAAATCAGAGAAGGTTTCATAGGACCTGGTATGGGACTTAATGGTTTATTAAAGGCAAAAGGTGCGGAAATAGTTGCTACAGTTATTTGTGGAGACTCCTATTTTAATGAGAACATGACTGAAGCAAAAGCTGAAATTATAGAAATGATAAAGAAGTATAATCCAGACTTGTTTATAGCAGGGCCTGCTTTTAACGCTGGAAGATACGGAGTTGCTTGTGGTGCTATAGCTACAGAAGTAGAAGAAAAGCTTAATATTCCTGTAATAAGCGGTATGTATATCGAAAATCCAGGTGCTGATATGTATAAAAAACAATTATATATAGTTTCTACTAAAAACAGCGCCGTAGGTATGAGGGATGCTCTTCCTAAAATAGCAAGCCTTGCATTAAAGCTAGCTAATAAGGAAGAAATAGGATCTCCTGAAACTGAAGGTTATATCGAAAGAGGTATCAGAAAGAATTTCTTTGCAGCTGAAAGAGGTTCAAAGAGAGCTGTAGATATGCTTGTTAAAAAGATAAAGGGTGATGCCTTTACTACAGAATTTAAGATGCCTGTATTTGATAGAGTAGAACCAAACCCTCCAGTTGCTGATATCACTAAGGCTAAAATAGCTATAGTAACATCTGGCGGTACTGTTCCAAAGGGAAATCCTGATCACATAGAATCCTCAAGTGCATCTAAGTTTGGAAAGTATGACATTGAAGGAGTTATGGATTTAACTTCTGAAACTTATGAAACTGCACACGGTGGATATGACCCAACTTATGCTAATGCTGATAACGATAGAGTTATTCCGGTAGATGTATTAAGACAATTTGAAAAGGAAGGCAAAATAGGTTCCCTTCACAGATACTTCTATAGCACAGTTGGAAATGGTACAGCAGTTGCTTCCTCAAAGAAATTTGGTGAAGAAATTGCTAGACAATTAATTGCAGATGGAGTTCAGGCAGTTATACTAACCTCCACCTGAGGAACTTGTACTCGTTGCGGTGCAACGCTTGTTAAAGAAATTGAAAGAGCAGGACTTCCTGTTGTTCATATGTGTACAGTTGTTCCAATATCTTTAACTGTTGGAGCTAACAGAATAGTTCCTACAGTAGCTATACCACATCCTCTTGGAAATCCAAATCTTGATAAGAAGGATGAGTATGAGTTAAGAAAAAAATTGGTTGAAAAAGCTTTAAGAGCTTTAGAAACTCCAGTTGATGGTCAAAAGGTATTTGAAGACTAATTTTTATAGCTTATCTAATGGAGAAATGGAGAGATTAATGTAAACTTCTCCATATTCTCCATTTTTAATTTAATGATATAAGGGAGGATTATTAAATGAGTTTTCCAGTAATAAAAAAAGCATCCTATATTTTAGTTAATACACCTGATATGGTAATTCACAATGGTACTACCCAAACTATGGAAAGAGAAACTAATCCGGATTCAGATTATTTAAAGCAGATTAATAGTCATTTAAGGAGTTTTGAAGATGTGGTTTCATATGCTCCTAATCAAACTTATATAGGTAATTTAACTCCTGAAGAATTGTCACTTAGAAAGAGACCTTGGCACAGTGAGGCTGTAGAAGGAGCTCAGAGATTCGGTAAGTTCGGAGAAATAATGCCTCAAGACGAATTTTATGGTTTAATAAAAATATCAGACGTATTCGATCTAGTAAAATTAGAAAAGAGCTTTACTGCTTCAGTTAAGGAAAAGTTTTCAAAGCATCCTGTACTTAATTCAAAGTCAGATGCTTTAGGAGAAGGAGAAGAAATAGCTGATATAGAAAAGCTTGTGGATAATCATGTAGCAGAAGGACTTTATGAAAACGGAAAGCTTGTTGGCTGCGTAAGACGTGCTCATGAACATGATAAAAATTTATCTTCACATATAATGGTTGAAAATTTGGCTGTTAAGGCATCAGGAGTACTTGCTTTAATGCATTTAGTTAAAGAGCTTGATATTGATGTAAACAGCATTGAATATATAATTGAATGTTCTGAAGAAGCTATTGGAGATATGAATCAAAGAGGTGGAGGCAATATAGCTAAAGCTATTGGTGAAATTTCAGGGCTAAAAGGAGCAACAGGCGCTGATATGAGAGGTTTTTGCGCAGGTCCTACTCATGCAATTATAACAGCTGCTTCTTTAGTTAAGTCGGGCATATATAAAAATGTTGTAGTTGTTGCTGGAGGAGCAACTGCTAAGCTTGGCATGAATGGAAGAGATCATGTAAAGAAAAACCTTCCAATACTAGAAGACTGCTTAGGAGGATTTGCTATTTTAATATCTGAAAATGATGGTGTAAATCCAGTTTTAAGAACAGATATAATAGGAAGACATACAATAGGACACGGAGCATCACCACAGGCTGTTTTAGAAGCGTTAGTACTTGAACCTTTAGATAATGCAGGACTAAAAATAACAGATATAAATAAGTTTGCTCCAGAAATGCAGACGCCAGATATAACTGAACCTGCAGGAGCTGGAGATGTTCCAACACAAAACTACAAGATGATAGGAGCTCTTGCAGTAAAAAAAGGCCAAATAGATAGAAAAGATCTTCCAGGCTTTGTGACTGATCATGGGTATCCGGGATTTGCTCCAACTCAGGGACACATACCTTCAGGTGTTCCAATAATTGGACATGGAAGAGAATACATGCTAAACGGAAAGATGGATAATTTCATGATAATAGGAAAAGGAAGTCTATTCCTTGGCAGAATGACTAACCTCTTCGATGGAGTATCAATTGTTGTAGAAAAAAATAATGGGAGTAATACAGCTAACTCTGAAAATGCAGGAATCTCCAAGGAAGAAGTAAAGAGCATGGTTGCTGATGCGATGAAGGATTTTGCTTCATATCTTCTTAATAAATAAATTTGGGTGTCAGTTAATAGTATGGAAATACTTCATAATAGTAGTAGATACTATTGGAAGATAGGAGGATAATAATGGATAATGTTCAGGCTAATAAAATGATAGCTGAAGTCTTTAGCGAAATAGCAGATGGAATAAAGTCCGGAAGCTTTGGTAAAAAAGTTAAAATAGGTCTAACCATATTAGGCTCAGAACACGGTATAGAAGAGATGATAAAAGCAGCTGAAATGGCAAAGAAAAAATATAATGATTTTGATATAGTTCTAATCGGTCCTAAAAACTCGTCTGATATTAGCACAGTTGAAGCTAATACTCCAGAAGAAGGTCATAAGATTATGGTTAAACTTCTTGAAAGTGGTGAAATACAAGGCTGTGTAACACAGCACTTTGATTTCCCAATAGGTGTTTCAACGGTTGGAAAGGTTGTAACACCAGGAAGAGGAAAGGATATGTTCATAGCTACAACAACAGGTACATCATCCACTAACAGAGTTGCTGGCATGGTTATGAATGCTATTTCGGGTATAGCTGTTGCAAAAGCAAATGGAATAGAAAATCCTAAAGTGGGTATATTAAACTTAGATGGTGCAAGGAAAGTAGAAAGAATACTAAATGAACTAAAAGACAATGGATATAAATTTGATTTTGCAGATTCCTTAAGAGCAGATGGTGGAGCTGTAATGAGAGGAAACGATCTGCTGGCAGGAACACCTGATGTCATGGTATGCGATTCCTTGACTGGCAACCTTCTAATAAAAATATTTTCTTCCTTTACTACAGGCGGAGATTATGAGACATCTGGTGCAGGATATGGACCAGGTATTGGAGAAAATTATGATAAGCTTATTAATATAGTATCTAGAGCATCTGGTGCTCCTCTTATTTCTGAAGCTTTAAAGTTTTGCGCTGCTTGTGCTAAAAATAATGCATTACAAACAGCAAAGGCTGAATTTGAGAAAGCCAATCATGCTGGTTTAAAGGACATAATTGCAAAAAATACAGTGGATAAAACTGTAGAGACAGCTGAAGAGGTGAAAATTCCTCCTAAAAAAGTTGTTACAGCTGATATAACTGGTATAGATATCCTTGAACTAGAAAATGCATGCAAAGCATTATGGAAGGCGGGGATTTACTCTGAAAGCGGAATGGGATGTACGGGCCCAATTGTTCTTGTAAATACAGATGATCTAAATTCGGCTAAAGTGATTTTAAAAGAATCTGGTTTTTTAAGTTAGCATTATACTGTGCTTGACATAAAAAATCAGGCACAGTGCAAATTTTATATTTTTTTAACGAATATACATTGATTTTATAATAATTTTGAAGTATATTAGTAAGTGGACATGCTAAAATGTAGTAATTGACAATTATTTTTAGAATAATATGTATAGCTTTACAATATAATTTAGTATGCAAGTACATAATTAATAATTTTTGAAGTAAATGTAAAGTTTTTTTGAACAATTTTACATAATTAAGAAGGAATTTAAATTATTTTATAGAATAGTTTAAATATACATTTCATTTTATATTAAAATTAATGGGAGGGAACTATTAATGAAAAAAAGAAGAATTCTATCAATGCTAGCAGCTGCTGCAGTAGTTACAACTTTATTTGCAGGCTGCGGAGCAAAAGAAAATCCGGCACCTTCAACTGGTGGAGGTAACAAGCCAGCTACAAAAGTTAAAGTTGGTTTAGTTACTGACCAAGGCGGAGTAAATGATGGTTCATTTAACCAATCCGCAAGAGAAGGTATTGAAAAGGCTGCTAAAGATTTAGGCATAGAATCACTTAACCCAATTGAATCAAAACAACAGGATGCTTATGAGCCAAATCTTAAAACAATGTCAAGTACTGCAGATTTAACTGTTGGATGCGGATTTATGATGCAGCAGGCAATGGATAATGTATCAAAACAGTCAACAGATAAGAAATTCCTTATTATTGACTCAGAAGTTAAAAATCCAAATGTATTATCAGTTTCTTTTAAAGAAAATGAAGGTTCATTCTTAGCTGGTGTTGCTGCTGCTAAAGCAACAAAGACTGGTAAGATAGGATTCATAGGTGGAAAAGAAGGAGACGTTATAAATAGATTCGAAGCTGGTTTTGTTGCTGGTATCGCTTCTGTTAATGCAGATATGGCTAAAGCTTTAATGCCAAAAGATGCTAAGACTCCAGGACCAAATGTTATATATGTTGACTCCTTTGATGACCAAGGAAAAGGATACGAAGCTGCTAAAACACTTTATAACAGTGGAGTAGATATAATATTCCATGCAGCAGGTGGTGTAGGACTAGGAGTATTTAAAGCTGCTAAAGAAATGAATAAATATGCTATCGGTGTTGACTCTGACCAAGCAGTTACAGCACCTGGATACAAAGATCAAATTCTTTTCTCAATGGAAAAGAAAGTTGGCGTAGCGGTTTACAATACTATACAAGATCTTCAAAAAGGTAATTTTGCTGGTGGAACAACAAAAGTATTAGGTATTAAAGAAAGTGCTGTTGGTTTAGCTCCAACAATAAATTCAGTAGTTCCTAAAGAAGCAACTGATTTAGCAAATAAGGCTCAGGACTTGATAAAAGCTGGAACAATTGTAGTTCCTGGAACAAGAGCTGACCTACTTCAATTTAAACCTGTAGCAATTAAATAAATTTAAAGCAATTGGCTAGATGTTAAAGCATCTAGCCTATTTAGTCAAAAGGAAGGAGATAAGGCATGGACAAAGTTTTGGAGCTAAAAGGTATTAAAAAGATATTTCCTGGAGTAATAGCAAACGACGATGTTAATTTTGACCTGAATAAAGGAGAAATCCATGTTCTTCTTGGAGAAAATGGTGCAGGTAAAACAACACTCATGAATATTGTTTATGGTCTTTATCAACAGGAAGCCGGAGACATTTTTATTAAAGGCCAAAAAGTTAATATTAAAAATCCTAAGGATGCAATAAAACTTGGTATAGGTATGGTTCATCAGCATTTTATGCTTGTACATAATTTTAGCGTAGCGCAAAATATGATTCTTGGACACGAAACAAGAAAAGGACTAAACTTAGATATAGACAAGGCTATTAAAGATACTAAAGCACTTTCTGAACAGTACGGATTTAATATAGATCCTAACGCAATAATTGAGGATATGACAGTTGGACAGCAGCAAAAGGTTGAAATATTAAAAGCTCTTTACAGAGGTGCGGAGATTTTAATACTAGATGAGCCAACAGCAGTTTTAACACCGCAAGAAATTGAAGATTTAGGTGTAATACTAAGAAACTTAGTTAAACAAGGGAAATCTATAATACTTATTACTCACAAGTTAAAAGAAGTTATGAGTTTAAGCGACAGAGTAACTATAATTAGAAGAGGTAAAGTAATTGATATAGTTAATACTAAGGATACAAATATAGATGAGCTTGCAGAAATGATGGTAGGCAGAAAAGTAAATTTAGTAGTAAGCAAAAAGGAAGCTAAGTTTGGTGGCGCTACCCTTAAAATTGAGAACTTGAATGTGCTTGATCATAGAGGACTTCCAGCAGTTAAAAACGTAAATTTGGAAGTTAGAAAAGGTGAAATTCTTGCAATAGCAGGAGTTGATGGTAATGGACAAACGGAACTTGTGGAGGCTATAGCAGGTCTTAGAAAATCAACAAGTGGAAAGATAGTACTTAATAATAAAGATATTACAGGGAAATCACCAAAGGATGCCATAGAAGCTGGACTTGGACATATTCCTGAGGACAGACATAAAAGAGGTTTAGTCTTAAAGTATTCTTTGGCTGAAAATTCTATACTGGGTATACATTATAAAGAACCATTTGCTAAAGGAATCATAATGAACTATAGCAAGGTAAAAGATCATGCTAGAAAATTAATTGCTAATTATGATGTAAGAACTCCAAATGAGGATGTAGCTGCTTCTGCATTATCAGGAGGAAATCAGCAAAAAATGATAGTTGCTAGAGAAATTGAGAAAGACCCTGAACTTATAATTGCTGCTCAACCTACAAGAGGCTTAGATGTAGGTGCAATCGAATACATTCATAGAAGATTAGTAGAGGAAAGAGATAACGGCAGAGCTGTGTTACTGGTTTCTTTAGAACTAGATGAAGTTCTTTCACTTGCAGATAGAATTGCAGTAATATACGATGGAGAAATAGTTGACATTTTAGATGCTAAAGAAGCAACCGAGCAAAAACTTGGTATTCTTATGGCCGGAGGAACTTTAAACAAGGGAAGCAAGGAGGTATAAATAATGAATTCCAAAAAAAATAGCAATGGATTTGCAAATTCTTTAAAAGCGCTTCTAATATCCTTACTTTCCGTAGTAGTAGGGTTGTTTATATCTATATTTTTTGTAATGTGGGCTAAAAAATCTGGCTTCTTTTCTTCTGCCAGCCTATTGTTTACATCAATTTGGAAGGGAAGTTTTGGAGAAAAACGACAGCTTATAGAAACATTAGTTTTTGCTACACCTCTTATATTTACTGGTCTTGCACATGCTGTAGCATTTAAAACAGGATTATTCAATATAGGTGTTGAAGGTCAATTTATAATAGGTATGCTTGTAGCTTCTTTATTAGGACTTATACCTGGAATTCCAGGACCAATTCATATAGTTATAATTATACTAGGCGGAATTATCGGTGGAGCTATATGGGCAGGTATACCGGGATACTTAAAGGCAAAGCTTGGGACTAATGAAGTTGTTAATACTATAATGATGAATTTTATAGCTATGCATTTATCAAATTATTTTACAATGGGACCATTTCATAAACAAAGTAGTGCTAGCACAGAATTAATTCAAAAGAGTGCAAACCTAACACGTTTTTTAGGCGCTAACTATAGGCTTAATACTGGTATCTTCATTGCGTTAATATTGGTAGTTGTTGTGTATATTTTGATGTGGAAAACTACAATAGGTTATGAAATTCGCGCTGTTGGTTTAAGTGCTACTGCTGCTGAGTACGGCGGAATAAGCATGAAGAAGAATATTATTTTAGCTATGGCTATTTCAGGTGCTATAGCAGGTTTAGGTGGTGCAGTACACATTGCAGGGGTTCAGCATCAATCTATTCAGTTGTTTGGATTCCCTAATTATGGGTTTGATGGTATAGCTGTTGCTTTAGTTGCAAAGAGCAATCCTATAGGTGTTATTTTCTCAGCAATTTTATTTGGTGCTCTTAATTTAAGCTCAGGTATGTTAATGCTTTATGGAATACCAAAAACTATATCAACTTTAATTCAAGGTGTTGTAATTCTGTTTATTGCTGCAGAATACATGTTTAAATATTTTGCTCAAAAAAGAAAAAAGGAGGCTGCTTTAAATGAATAGTACAACTTTAGCAATAGTAGGATTAATTGCTGCTACACTTAGACTTGCTACGCCTCTTGTATTTACTAGCTTAGGTGGTGTGTTTTCTGAAAAATCTGGTGTTGTAAATATAGCTCTAGATGGAATTATGACAGCAGGAGCATTCTTTGCTGTTTTAGGATCATATTTAACAAAAAGCCCTCTAATTGGTATATTGCTCGGTATATTGGGCGGAGTTTTATTTGCAGGTATACATGCATATTTAAGTATACACTTAATGGCTGATCAGGTTATATCCGGTACCGGAATAAACGTTTTTGCTCCGGCTTTAGTTAGCTTCTTAGTATTTACGTTTTTTGGTACACCATCACAAACAAGTAATGTTGCTTCGCTTCCATATCCATCAGCTTTCTTTGCAAAGATTCCTATTATAGGAGTTGTTTTAAAGGAATTAAATTGGTTTGTATGGCTTGCTTTTATACTTGTATTTGTATCACACTATGTTTTATTTAAAACTCCTATAGGACTTAGAATAAGAGCAGTGGGAGAACATCCTAAGGCTGCAGATACTCTAGGAATAAGCGTATATGGTATAAGATATATGTCAGTAATTATTTCTGGTATATTAGGAGGACTTGGAGGAGCTACTCTTTCTATAGGTATAATGGATTTATATAGAGAAAATATGGTTAGCGGAAGAGGATTTATAGCTCTTGCTGCCATGATATTTGGTAACTGGAAGCCTAAAAATGCGATGGTTGCATGTCTTTTATTTGGATTTGCACAAGCACTTGAAATATATGCTAAGACTTTTGGCTGGAGAATTCCGGGAGAATTCTTTGCGGCTTTCCCATATCTTCTAACAATGCTTGTACTTGCAGGTTTTGTTGGAAAGACTCAAGGACCTTTATATGATGGTGTTCCATATAAAAAAGGTGAAAGATAAAAAACTAAAACCTGCTTTGCGCAGGTTTTAGTTTTTTTAGTTAATTTATGATATAATATAGAAAACTAACTAAAGTGCGGTGATAGTGCATGGATATGAACTTTAATTTAAATTTAACTCAAGAACAAAAGCTAATAATGACTCAGCAAATGCAGCTTTCTATTAAACTCTTGCAGATGTCAAGTCAAGAACTTCAGGAACATATTGAAAAAGAAGTACAGGAAAATCCGGTGATTGAATATTCTGAGCCTTATTTTGATAAAGAAGAGGAAGTAAAAAATAGAGTTGATTATAAGGAATTAGTTAAGTATTTAGATTTTGACAAGTATGGTCAGCATCATTATGAAAGAAGCGAAGACGAAGAGGTATCCCCTTTTAATTTTGTTTCTGAAAAAATGTCACTTAAGAAATATTTAGCTGATCAAATTATTGACTTATATGTAAAGGATTACCTAAAGTTTGTATGTGAATATATAATTGATAATATTGATAATAAAGGATACTTGGATATTAGAATTGAAGATATTTCTCAAGAGTTAAATATTAAGGAAGAAATAGTGATTGAAGCCTTGAACCTGGTTCAAAGTCTTGACCCTCCAGGTATTGCTGCAAGGAATATCAAAGAATGTTTAAAGCTCCAGCTAAAAAGAAAAAATATGCTTAATGAGGAGTTAGACAAAATAATTGATGAGCATCTTGAAAATATAGCTGATAACAAATATTCTCTTATAGCTAAAGCATTAAATATTGAAGTAAGAGAAGCGCAGGAATATGGAGACATTATAAAATCTTTAGAGCCAAAGCCATCAAGTGGTTTTTATACTGGAGATGAAGTAAGATATGTTGTTCCAGATGCATATATTAGGAAGATCGGCGATGACTACCATATTATAATGAATGATGACTTGCTTCCTAGATTTAACATAAACGACAGTTATAAAAAAATAATAAATGATGAAAACAATAAGGAAGCTGTTGAATATATAAAAGATAAAATGAATAGTGCTATGTTCTTAATTAAAAGCATAGAACATAGAAAAAGCACAATATATAAGGTTTTAGAAAAAATAGTAGAGCTTCAAAGGGATTATTTTGAGTGTGGAATAAACTTTTTAAAACCAATGACACTTAAAGATATTTCCGAAAGTATAGATATGCACGAATCTACTGTAAGCAGAGCAGTTAAAGACAAGTATATAAATACAAGCAGAGGAACAATAAAATTAAAAGATTTATTTACTACGGGACTTTCATCTAACACTGATATCGATGATGTATCAACTTCTGTAATTAAAAAAGAGATAAAAGGTCTTATAGATAATGAAAATAAAGAAAAGCCTTTGTCTGACCAAAATATATGTGATATTCTAAACGATAGAGGAATGAATATTTCACGCAGAACAGTAGCAAAATATAGAGAGGAATTAAACATCAAATCATCCAGTAAAAGAAAAAGGTTTTAATTTGTTTACACTTTATTAACAATTTTTTTTAAAATACTAATTTAAAAAAATTAGTATTTAATTTATAATAGTAGTGGGACAAGAAATGAATGACTGGGACGCTAAGTGACCAAAGAGGTGTTGTTATTGCATGACGTTTTAAAAATTGCTCAGAAGATTGTACCCGAGTATGTAGAAATACTTCTTAAAAGATATGACATCTTAAGAACAATATACTATAATCAGCCTATAGGCAGAAGAACTTTATCTAATAACCTGGGAATGGGAGAAAGAATAGTAAGAACAGAAATAAGTTTTTTGAAAGAACAAAACTTAATTGAAATTAATACTCCCGGCATGAATGTAACAAAGGAAGGCGAAGAAATAATTAATAAGCTTAAAGATTTTGTTCATGAGCTTAAAGGGCTTTCTGAGATTGAAAAGTACATAAGAGAAAAGCTAGGATTAAAGAACATAATTGTGGTTCCGGGAAATGTAGATGAAGATGTTACTGTTTTTACTGAACTTGGGAAAGCTGCTGCTCTATATTTGAAAGAACTTATTAAAGATAATTCTATAATTGCTATTACTGGTGGTTCAACCATAAAGGAAGTAATAGACAATATGCCTAAAGTGCAAAATCTCAATAACGTTCTTGTTGTACCAGCCAGGGGAGGCATGGGAAGCAGTGTGGAAACTCAGGCTAATAGTCTAGCAGCAAGCCTTGCTAAAAAGCTTGGAGCTTCATATAAGCTGCTGCATATTCCTGACAATTTAAGCAATAATGCCTTAAGTGCCATGCTTAATGAAAGTGACGTTAAAGAAATTGTAGATAATATAATGGATTCAAATCTATTGATTTACGGCATAGGCAGGGCAGACAAGATGGCTGAAAGAAGAGGCTTGTCATCTGAAAAATTAGATGAGTTAAGATTCAATGGTGCTGTTGGCGAAGCTTTTGGTTATTATTTTAATGCGGACGGTCAGATTATTTGTTCAACATCAACTATTGTAGTTGATAGTGAGTCTTTAAAAAATATCGAAAATCTCATAGCTGTAGCAGCAGGCAAGAACAAGGCAGAAGCTATTATTTCTGCAGAAAAAAATCTTTCTAACAGTACACTAATAACTGATGAAGGAGCTGCTCGAGAAATTATAAATATTATTAGTAAAAAAGAGTAAACTAATAATGTTAACTATTAGTCAAATAATTATATTAAAATATATTATTTAAAAATTTTAGGAGGTACTTATATGTCAAATGTTAAAGTAGCAATCAATGGTTTTGGTAGAATAGGACGTCTTGCGTTCAGACAAATGTTTGGAGCAGAAGGTTTTGATGTCGTTGCAATCAACGATTTAACAGATCCTAAGATGTTAGCACACTTATTAAAATATGATTCATCACAAGGAAGATATGAAGGAACAGTAGAAGCTAAAGAATCTTCTATAGTTGTTAATGGAAAAGAAATTAAAATATATGCAGAAGCTGATGCTTCAAAACTTCCATGGGGAGAAATTGGAGTAGACGTAGTACTTGAATGTACTGGATTCTATGTATCAAAAGCAAAATCACAAGCACACATCAATGCAGGTGCTAAGAAAGTTGTTATTTCAGCTCCAGCTGGTAATGACCTTCCAACAGTTGTATACAATGTAAACCATGATATATTAACTGCTGAGGATCATATTATTTCAGCTGCTTCATGTACAACTAACTGCTTAGCTCCAATGGCTAAAGCACTTAACGATTATGCTCCAATCCAATCCGGTATAATGTCAACAATCCATGCTTACACTGGAGACCAAATGGTACTTGATGGACCACATAGAAAAGGTGATTTCAGACGTGCTAGAGCAGCAGCTGTAAACATAGTTCCTAACTCAACAGGAGCTGCAAAAGCTATTGGACTCGTTATTCCAGAATTAAAAGGAAAATTAATCGGTTCTGCACAAAGAGTTCCAGTTGCAACTGGTTCAACAACAATTTTAGTTTCAGTTGTTAAAGGAAAAGATGTTACAGTTGAGGGAATCAACGCTGCTATGAAGGCTGCTTCAAATGAATCCTTTGGTTACACTGAAGATGAAATAGTATCTTCTGACATCGTTGGAATCAGATTCGGTTCATTATTTGATGCAACTCAAACAATGGTTTCTAAAATCGGAGAAGACCTATATCAAGTTCAAACAGTTTCATGGTATGACAACGAAAATTCATATACTAGCCAAATGGTTAGAACTATAAAGCACTTTGCTAACTTCTTAAAGTAATTTAAGTATTCAATTATAAGAATTTAAAGATTAAAAATAGGGTCTGGTTTTGTAGTTAGGGCTATAAACCCAGACCTTTATTTAGTTTTACATATAAATAAACTAAGAATATAAAGGAGATAATACTATGAAATTCAATAAAAAGACAATCGAAGATATTGAAGTAAAAGGTAAAAAAGTATTAGTAAGATGTGATTTTAATGTTCCTATGAAAGATGGAAAAATTACAGATGAAAATAGATTAAACGGAGCGCTTCCAACAATAAAATATTTAATGGAACATGGTGCAAAGGTAATTCTTTGTTCCCACTTAGGCAAAGCAAAGGGTCCAGATCCAAGTTTAACTCTTGCACCTGTAGCTAAGAGATTATCTGAAATGCTTGGAAAAGAAGTAGTATTTGCCGCTGATGATGAAGTTGTAGGTGAAAATGCTAAAAATGCAGTAGCTAATGCTAAAGATGGTGATGTAATTCTTCTTGAAAACACAAGATTTAGAAAAGAAGAAGGAAAGAATGAAGATTCTTTCTCTAAGGACTTAGCTTCTATTGCTGACGTATATGTAAATGATGCATTTGGTACTGCTCATAGAGCACACTGCTCAACTGTTGGAGTAACAAAGTTTGTGGATACAGCTGTTTGTGGATATTTAATACAAAAAGAATTAAAGTTTTTAGGGGAAGCTGTTGAAAATCCAACAAAGCCTTTCTGTGCTATACTTGGTGGAGCAAAGGTTGTTGATAAAATAGCTGTTATAGAAAACTTATTAGATAAAGTTGATACTTTAATAATAGGCGGCGGTATGGCTTATACTTTCTTTAAGGCACAAGGTTATGAAATAGGAAAGTCACTTCTTGACGAAGAAAGACTTGAATATGCTAAAGAAATGATGGAAAAAGCTAAAGCTAAAGGAGTTAAATTATTACTTCCAGTAGATAATAGAATTGCTCCAGAATATGCAGATGTTGATGCTAAGATTACAGAAGACCAAAACGTTCCAGAAGGATACATGGGACTTGATATTGGACCGAAATCAGAAAAATTATTTGCTGACGCAGTAAGAGAAGCTAAAACAGTTATATGGAATGGACCAATGGGAGTTGCTGAATTTAAGAACTTTGCAGATGGTACTGTAGCAGTAGCTAAAGCAATGGCTGAATCAGGAGCTACTACAATAATAGGCGGAGGGGATAGCGCTGCTGCTGTTAACAACCTTGGTTTTGGAGATAAGATGACTCATATATCAACAGGTGGTGGAGCTTCACTTGAATTCCTAGAAGGAAAAGAACTTCCTGGAATAGCTGCACTTAATGATAAATAGTAATTGATAATTATTATTAATTACAGTTTACATTCGAAATTAAAATGATATAATAAAAGTATAATGAAGAATTAAGAATGATGAATGAAGAATGTTGGTTAAAAATCCATTATGTGATTTTCTAGAATCAATTTTAAGGAAAGTTAGCAAAACTTTCATCAATCAAATCTTTATTCTTAATTCCTAATTTTTCATAAAAAACAAGGAGTGTTTTTAATGAGAAAGCCAATAATTGCTGGAAACTGGAAAATGCACAAAACTATTGATGAAGCAGTTAGTTTTGTTGAAGAAATAAAACCACTAGTTAAAGATGCAAAAGCTGAGGTCGTAGTTTGTCCTACATTTGTAGCTCTTGATGCTGTTATTAAAGCAGCAAAAGGAACTAATATAAAAGTAGGAGCTCAAAATGTTTACTTCGAAGAAAAAGGAGCTTTTACAGGTGAAATTGCACCAAATATGCTTGAGGCAATGGGTGTAGATTATGTTATAATAGGACACAGCGAAAGAAGACAATACTTTAATGAAACTGACGAATCAGTAAACAAAAAAGTTAAAGCTGCTTTTGCTCATAATATGGTTCCAATACTTTGCGTTGGCGAATCCTTAGAAGAAAGAGAAGCTAACATAACAGAAGAAGTAATTGGAAGACAAGTAAAGCTTGATTTAGCTGGACTTACAAAGGAGCAGGTTGAAAACATAGTAATAGCTTACGAGCCAATCTGGGCTATTGGAACAGGCAAGACTGCTACTTCAGATCAAGCTAATGAAACTATAGCGTTTATAAGAAGCGTAGTAGCAGATGTATATGGTAAAGAAACAGCTGAAAAGACAAGAATACAATATGGCGGTTCTGTTAAGCCTTCAACTATAGCAGAGCAGATGGCTAAATCGGACATAGATGGAGCGTTAGTTGGGGGAGCTAGTTTAGTAGCAGCAGATTTCGCAGCAATAGTCAATTTTTAAGGGGGAAAAATGATGTCAAAGAAACCAGTTATGCTAATGATCCTAGATGGATTCGGATTATCAGACAAAGTAGATGGCAACGCAGTAGCTGCAGCAAACAAGCCAAACTTTGATAAATATTATAAAGAATACCCTCATACTGAACTTGGTGCCAGCGGAATGGATGTTGGACTTCCAAGAGGACAAATGGGAAATTCAGAGGTAGGACATCTTAATATAGGTGCAGGAAGAATAATATATCAGGAATTGACAAGAATAACTAAAGCAATAGAAGATGGTGATTTCTTTGATAAGTCTGAGTTTAATGAAGCTGTTGATAAAGCTTTAAAAACCGGAAATTCACTTCACCTTTTAGGCCTTCTATCAGATGGTGGTGTTCACTCACACATAGATCACCTTAAGGCTCTTGTTAAACTAGCTAAAGACAAGGGGTTAAAGAAGATTTATGTTCACGCTTTTCTAGATGGAAGAGATGTGCAGCCAGGATCTGCAAAGAATTTTATAATTGAATTAGAAGATTATATGAAAGAAATAGGAGCTGGTAAAATAGCAACTTTATCCGGAAGGTATTATGCAATGGATAGAGATAAGCGCTGGGAAAGAGTTCAATTAGCTTATAATGCTATTGTACTGGGGCAGGGTGAAACAGCTCATTCAGCTTTAGAAGCTATTGAAAAATCCTATCACGATAACAAGACTGATGAATTTGTTCTTCCAACAGTAATTATAGAAAATGGAGCTCCAACTGGAAAAATAGAAAATGGAGATTCAGTAATTTTCTTTAATTTTAGACCAGATAGAGCAAGAGAGATTACTAGAGCAATTAACGATAAGGTTTTCGATGGTTTTGAAAGAGAAACCTTAGATTTAAATTATGTGTGCATGACTCAATATGATAAAACTTTAGAGAATGTTACTGTTGCCTTTAAGCCGGAATCATACTCTAATACAATAGGAGAATACGTAAGTAGACTAGGCAAGAAACAGCTTAGAATTGCTGAAACTGAAAAGTATGCACATGTAACCTTCTTCTTCAATGGTGGAGTAGAAGCTCCAAATGAAGGGGAAGATAGAGCTTTAATTCAATCTCCTAAGGTTGCAACTTATGACCTTAAGCCAGAAATGAGCGCTTATGAGCTTACTGATGAGCTTATAAGAAGAATTGACAGTGATGAGTACGATATGATAATCTTAAACTACGCAAATCCAGATATGGTAGGACATACCGGTGTGTTTGAAGCTGCTAAGAAAGCTATAGAAGCAGTTGATGTATGCCTTGGAAGAGTAGTAGAAAAGATATTAGAAAAAGATGGATCAGTATTTATTACTGCCGACCATGGAAATGCTGAGCAAATGATAGATTACTCAACAGGAGAACCTATGACAGCTCACACAACAGATCCAGTTCCATACCTTTATGTTTCAAAGGAAGCTAAAGGAAGATCGCTTAGAGATGGTGGAGTATTAGCTGATATAGCTCCAACTATGCTTGATGCAATGGGACTTGAAGCACCAGCAGAAATGACTGGAAAATCATTAATTGTAAAATAATACTTTGCTAATCTACTGTGGAATAAAAATTTATTATTCCACAGAGACTATACATATTTGAAAGTTTGAAAGGAGTTTTTTTAAAATGAAAATTCATGTAGACATCGTAGACGTTGTTGCAAGACAAATTCTTGACTCAAGATGCTTCCCAACTGTAGAGGTAGAAGTAACTCTTGAAGACGGAACTATAGGAAGAGCTGCTGTTCCATCAGGAGCATCAACAGGAATTTTTGAAGCTGTTGAATTAAGAGATGGAGATAAGACAAAGTATAATGGAAAAGGCGTTCTTAAGGCTGTAGAAAATGTAAATAATGTTATAGCTCCAGAATTAATAGGAATGAATGTATTTGATCAAGTAGCTATAGACAAAGCTATGATAGCACTTGATGGAACAAAAAATAAAGGAAACTTGGGTGCAAATGCAATGCTTGGAGTATCACTTGCTGTTGCTCATGCTGCTGCTAACTATCTTGGATTACCTTTATATCAATATGTAGGCGGAGTTAATGCAAAAGTTCTACCAGTTCCAATGATGAACATAATCAATGGTGGAAAGCACGCTGATAACAATGTTGACCTTCAAGAATTCATGATAATGCCTGCAGGAGCATCATCTTTTAGTGAAGCATTAAGAATGAGTGCTGAAGTTTACCACGCTTTAAAATCATCCTTAAAGTCAAAAGGATATGAAACTGGAGTTGGTGATGAAGGTGGATTCGCACCAAACCTAAAGTCAAACGAAGAAGCTATCACAGTTATAATAGAAGCTATTGAAAAAGCTGGATACGTTCCAGGAAAAGATATTTACATAGCACTTGACCCAGCTTCCTCAGAATTATTTGAAGATGGAAAGTACAACTTAAAAGGAGAAGGAAAAGTTCTTACTCCAGCTGAAATGGTTGACTTCTATGTTGATTTAGTAAATAAATACCCAATAATCTCTATCGAAGACGGTATGGCAGAAGAAGATTGGGAAGGTTGGAAGCTTATAACTGAAAAGCTTGGTAACAAAATTCAATTGGTTGGAGACGATTTATTTGTAACTAACACTGAAAGATTATCAATGGGAATTGAAAGAGCTACTGCTAACTCAATTCTTATAAAGCTTAACCAAATCGGAACATTAACTGAAACTCTTAATGCTATAGAAATGGCTGAAAGAGCGGGTTATACTGCAGTTATTTCTCACAGATCTGGAGAAACAGAAGATACTACAATAGCTGATTTAGTTGTAGCTATGAACGCAGGACAAATAAAGACCGGTGCTCCAGCAAGATCAGAAAGAGTTGCTAAATACAACCAACTTCTAAGAATCGAAGAAGAATTAGGAGATATGGCTGAATACAGAGGCATAAATGCTTTCTACAACATAAAGAAGTAATTTTAAAGTGAGGCTTGCCTCACTTTTTTACTTTAATATTGTATTATATAGTTCATTGTGGTAGAATATGACTGTATAACTTTATGGGAGGTATATGACATGAGAATTGCACTTATAGTAGCCCTTGTAATTATTTCTATAGTATTAATAATTTCTGTTCTTATGCAGCCAAGCAAAACAAATGGATTATCCGGACTTGTAGGTGGAGGTAGTACAGATACATACTACAGTAAAAACAAGACTAAAACTTATGAGGCCATTTTGGCGCGAGTTACAGTTATTACTGCTATATTATTTGCTTTAGATGTAATAGCACTAAATTTGATAAAATAATTCTACACTAAAGTATAGTCTTGTGGCTGTACTTTTTTATTTTTTATTTAAATTTAGTTTACATAATAGGAATATATATTGGAATTATACAAAAAATAAATAATAAATAATGAAATGGAGTGATATTGTATTGAGTATTCGGGAAACAGTTGTTGAATTTATGAGAGAAAAAGCTTATAAGCCTATGTCTATATATGAACTTGCAAGTTCAATTGGAATAAGTAAAAATGAGTTTGATATGTTCCAAGATGTTATTGTAGAAATGGAAAAGGATGGAGAAGTTATTAGGAACAGAGCTGATTACTATGGAGTTCCGGAGAAAATGGGACTTGTGGTAGGAAAGCTGCAAGGACATCAAAAGGGATATGGATTTGTAATACCTGAGGTGAATGAGCCAGATGTATTTATACCAATTTCCAATATGAATGGTGCTATGCACGGAGATAAAGTAATATGCAAAGTAACAAAAGAGGAACAAGGTGGAAAGAGAAGAGAAGGAGAAATTATCAGGATACTTCAAAGAGGAAGTAAAACTATAATTGGAACTTACGAGGACAGTAAAAATTTTGGCTTTGTTGTACCGGATGACAAAAGAATTTATCAGGATATATTTATACCAAAGAGCGATAGGAATGGAGCAAAAACTGGCCAGATCGTAATTGCTGAAATAACCACATGGCCTGATAAAAGAAGAAATCCGGAAGGCAGAATCAAGGAAATACTGGGAAGTAAAGGTGATAAGGGTATTGATATCCTGACTATAATTAAAAAACATGGTCTTCCTGAAGAATTTCCTCCTAAGGTTGAAAAATTTGCTGAGAACATACCAAGTGAGATACAGGAGGAAGAATATATAAGACGTGAGGATTTAAGAAATCTCAGAATGGTAACAATAGATGGAGAAGATGCAAAAGACTTAGATGATGCAGTTTCTATAGAAAAATTACCAAATGGAAATTATAGATTAGGCGTTCACATAGCTGATGTATCGCACTATGTAAGAGAAAAAAATCCACTTGACAGAGAGGCTTTAAAAAGAGGAACTTCTGTATATCTAATAGACAGAGTAATTCCAATGCTGCCTAAGAAACTATCTAATGGTATATGCAGTTTAAATCCTAAAGTTGACAGACTTGCATTAACTTGTTTTATGGAGATAGACAGATCAGGAAAGGTGCTAGACAGCAGAATAGCTGAAACCATAATTAAAACAAGTGAAAGAATGACATATACGGATGTTACTAAAATATTAAAAGATAAAGATGAAGAACTTATAAAAAGATATGATTACCTTTGTGAAGATTTTAAAGCGATGGAAGATCTTTGTAATATTCTTCATAAGAAAAGAATGTTAAGGGGAGCAATTGATTTTGAGTTCGAAGAGAGTAAAATAGTACTAAATGACAAAGGAAAACCTATAGATATTAAGCCTTATGAAAGAGAAATTGCAAACAGGATAATTGAAGAATTTATGCTTGTATGTAATGAAACTATTGCAGAACATATATTTTGGGCTAACTTGCCGTTCGTTTACAGAATACATGAAGACCCGGATGAAGAAAAGCTTAGTATATTTAATGAATTTGTTCATAATTTAGGGTATGCAGTAAAATGGACTAAGGATATTCATCCTAAATCTCTTCAGGAGGTTATAGAAAAGGTTAAAGGAAAAAAAGAAGAAACGGTTGTAAGTACCTTACTGCTGCGTTCCATGAAGCAGGCAAGATATTCACCAGAATGTATAGGGCATTTTGGTTTGGCAGCAAGATACTACTGCCATTTTACCTCACCAATAAGGAGATATCCTGATTTAATTATTCATAGAATTATCAAAGAATATATAAATGGTCAAATAGATGAGCAAAGAAATTCAAGGCTTACAAAAGAAGTTGAGTATGCCTCGAAGCAATCCTCTGATATGGAGAGAGTAGCTCAGGACGCTGAAAGAGAAGTAGATGATTTGAAAAAAGCTGAATATATGTCAGAAAGAATTGGTCAGGTATATGAGGGAATTATATCATCAGTTACAAGCTTTGGAATATTTGTGGAACTTCCTAATACTATTGAAGGATTAGTTCATATAAGCAATATGGATGATGACTATTATATTTTTGATGAGAAGCACTTAAGTCTAATTGGGGAAAAGACAAAGAATATGTATAGGCTTGGTGATGATGTGAAGATTAAAGTTACAAAGGTAGATATTGATTTTAGAGAGATTTACTTTGAGCTTTATACCGATGAAGAAGATACCGCTTCAGAAAAAAATGAAGGCATAGATCCAAAAGTTTATCCTATAATATCTGTGGACGAATTTGAAAAAGAAAGTACATTGAATCTTAATGAAAATATGGATTAGTTAAAGCTGCCGTTGGCAGCTTTATTATTTTAATTTTTATAAATAGTAAAAATAGTTTGACATTTATATAAAAAGATTGATAAAATAATAACATGCTTAAGTCATATAAATATAGTTGATTCTTAATTTATGTGACTATTTAAAAAAGTTGACCCTAACAGAAAAGATATTTCTGATCTGAAAGGAAAGATATTATACAGTAATTCTACCTGTAACTAGACAGGTTTAGATTTTTATGTGTAAATTTAGCTTTCCTTCTAAAGGAAAGCTTTTTTATTTGCATTTCAAGGAAGTATTTTCAGTGAAAGGAGATTTAAATCCTAAATGAAAAAAATTGCTGTAATAAGTGCTATTTTAGAGGAGCCTAAACATTGTCAAAAGGAATTCAATGAAGTAATTTCAAATTTTAAAGGATTAATTAAAGGAAGAATGGGTATCCCCTTTGATGAAGAAGGGATTGCAGTAATATCGCTGACAGTTGTTGGTGAGTTGAACGATATAAATAACCTAACGGGAAAGCTTGGCAATATCGAACACGTATTAGTAAAAACTGCTGTTTCTAAAAAGGAGATTTATTAATGAAGAGTTTAATAGACAAGTTATATAAGTATAACTATTTGAACAGAGAAGAACTTTTAACACTTTTAGATAATATGACTGAAGAAGATAAAGAGCTTCTATTTGACAGAGCTCATGAAACACGTATTGCGCATTATGGCGATAAGGTCTTTATGAGAGGACTTATAGAATTCACTAACTTCTGCAAAAGAAACTGCAAATATTGCGGTATAAGAGCTGGAAATAGAAATGCTGACAGGTACAGACTAACTATTGAAGAGATATTGGAAGCCTGTGAAGAAGGCTATAATTTGGGATATAAAACCTTTGTATTACAAGGGGGAGAAGACGATTATTACAATGATGATTTGATTGTTACCATTGTTAAAAAAATAAAAGAAAAATATTCCGATTGTGCAGTAACTCTGTCTATTGGTGAAAGAAGCTATAAATCCTATGAAAAATATTTTGCAGCGGGCGCTGACAGATATTTAATGAGACATGAAACAGCTTCAGAAGAAATCTATAAAGTACTTCATCCAGGCATGACATTGGATAACAGAAAAAAATGCCTTAGGAATTTAAAAGAGATAGGTTATCAAGTTGGTGCAGGCTTTATGGTAGGACTTCCGAATCAGACTAATGATGATTATGTAAACGATTTGATATTTTTGAAGGAGTTGGAACCGCACATGGTAGGAATAGGTCCTTTTATACCTCATAAAGATACACCTCTAGGAAATGAGAAGGGCGGAACTGTGGAAACTACAATAATAATGCTCGCATTAGTAAGGCTCCTGCTTCCAAGTGTGCTTTTACCTGCTACTACTGCTTTAGGAAGCATAGACCCTATAGGAAGAGAGAAAGGGATTAAAGCAGGAGCTAATGTAGTTATGCCTAATTTATCGCCTTTAAGCGTAAGAAAAAAGTATGATTTATATAATGGTAAAATATGTACAGGAGATGAAGCAGCAGAGTGCAGAATGTGCATAGAAGGAAGAATAAAAAGGGCCGGTTTTTCAGTTGATATGGCAAGAGGAGATAATATAGCTTGGTCTCGCGATAATTAAATCAAGATTTCTTATGAGGAATTAATAACAAAATTAATGGGGGTGCAAATATGTATATTAATCATGAATATATAGAGAGTCTGCTTAAGGATGCTAAAAATGCTACCAGAGAAGATATAGCTGAAGTATTAAATAAAGCCAAAGAGAGAAGAGGACTATCTCATAAAGATATTGCTGTATTACTACAGATAGAGGATAAGAGCCAAGAAGAAGAGATGTTTAAAATAGCCGGGGCCATAAAAGAATCCATATATGGCAACAGGGTTGTTGTTTTTGCACCATTATATATAAGCGACTACTGTGTAAATAACTGCACTTACTGTGGGTATAGAAGAGATAATAAATTTTCAAGAAGAAAACTTACTAAAAGTGAAATTGAAGAGGAAGTTAAGCTTTTAGAAAAAATGGGTCATAAACGACTTGCTCTAGAAGTGGGAGAGGATCCTGCTAACTGTAATATAGATTATGTATTAGAAGCAATTGATACAATATATAATACTCAAAATGAAAAAGGAAACATCAGAAGAATAAATGTTAACATTGCGGCAACCACTGTTGAAAACTATAGAAGGCTTAAAGAAGCAAAGATAGGAACCTATATATTATTTCAAGAAACCTATCATAAGCCTACCTATGAAAAAGTTCATCCAAAGAGCCTTAAGGGAGATTACGAATATCATCTTACAGCCTTTGACAGAGCAATGGAAGCAGGAATTGAAGATGTAGGTGGAGGAGTTTTATTTGGACTTTCAGATTACAAGTTTGAAGTTTTAGCCTTAATGCTTCATAATGAACATCTAGAAGAGAAGTACGGTGTAGGCTTTCATACTATATCAGTACCAAGACTTAAGAAGGCTGAAGGGATGAATTTGACTGATTTTCCTAATATAGTAGATGATGAAAGCTTCAAAAAAATTGTAACTATACTTAGAATTGCAGTACCTTTTACAGGCATAATTTTATCTACAAGAGAAAGTGCTCACATGAGAAGAGAGCTTATAAAATATGGGGTATCTCAGATAAGTGCAGGCTCAAATACAGGAGTAGGAGGATATAAGGAGCATGAACAAGGCCAAAGCATAGAGCAATTTGATGTGGCTGATCACAGAAGCCCTCTTGAAGTTTTAAAGGAACTTATTGATGATAAGCATCTTCCAAGTTACTGTACAGCCTGCTACAGAAGCGGAAGAACAGGTGACAGATTCATGAGACTTGCAAAATCAGGACAAATACAAAATGTATGTGCTCCAAATGCAATGATGACCCTGATGGAATTTGTGATGGACTATGGTGACGAAGAGCTATATAAAAAGGCTGAAGCACTTATTAAAGAAGAAGCAGAGAAGATAAAAAGAGAAGATATAAAGAAACTTCTGTTTAATAATATAGAAAAAATAAAGATGGGAGAAAGAGATTTATATGTTTAGTACGCCAAATTCAGAGAGAACGCACATAGCTATCTTTGGGAAAACTAATTCAGGAAAATCCTCTCTTTTAAATGCGATAATAGGTCAGGAGGTTTCAATTGTATCTTCAGTTAAAGGGACAACTACAGATCCTGTAAGCAAAGCTATGGAGTTAATACCATATGGTCCTGTAGTATTTATCGACACCGCCGGCCTCGATGATTCAACAGTACTTGGTGAGCTTAGAGTAAAAAGAAGCTTAAAAACTCTTCAGAAAACAGATTTTGCTATATATGTTATTGATGGAGAGGATGATGAAAAAGAAGAATACACTGAGTTTGTAAAAAGATTTGAAAAATATAGAATACCTTACATGGTTGTTATAAATAAAATTGATAGGCTTTCTGAAGATATGATTGTAAGGTTAAAAAACATATATAATGAAGCGCTTTTAGTATCAGCAAAAGAAGAAAAAAACATTTTACTTTTAAAGGATGAACTAATAAAAAGACTTCAGCAGGGTGAAGTCGAGGAGACTATTGCAGGAGATATAGTGCCTTACAATGGTAAAGTTATAATGGTGGTTCCTGTTGATTCTGAAGCACCTAAAGGAAGAATTATACTTCCTCAGGTGCAGCTTATAAGAGACTGTCTTGATCATGGAATAAAAAGCTATGTTGTTAGAGATACTGAACTTCAATCCGCACTTCAGGATATTAAGAATCCTGATTTAGTTGTTACAGATTCGCAGGCGTTTAAAGAGGTAAGTAAAATTGTCCCTAAAGATATAAAGCTTACAAGCTTCTCAATACTATTTGCCAGATATAAGGGGGATTTAAAGGCCTTTGTGGATGGGGCAAGAAAAATTGAGGAGCTTGATGAAAATTCTAAAATACTGATTTCTGAAAGTTGTACCCATAACCATTCTCATGAGGATATAGGCAGGATAAAGATACCAAAACTTCTTAACAAACATTTGGGAAAAGAGCTTAATTATGAATTCAAGATGGGACAGGATTTCCCCGATGACATAGAAAAGTATGATTTAATAATACACTGTGGTTCATGCATGCTAAACAAAAAGACTATGCTTACAAGAATTGATATGTGTTCTGAAAAGAAAGTAAGTATAACAAACTATGGCATTATCCTAGCATATCTAAATGGAATACTTGACAGAACTACAGAAATGTTTAACTGTTGACTTGTTCCACATTTTGTAATATAATTATTATCTACTAATAGCTTATAAAGATGGTGGTTATATGTCAAAGGACAAGAGCAACAATACTCTTGCTGAAAATAGAAAAGCCTGGCATGATTACTTTATTGAGGAAACCTATGAAGCAGGAATAGAGCTTGTAGGAACAGAAGTAAAGTCAATCAGAGCCGGAAAAGCTAATTTAAAAGATAGCTATGCAGAAGTTAGAAATGGAGAGGTTTTTGTTAGAAATATGCATATAAGTCCTTATGAGAAAGGCAATATATTCAACAAAGATCCATTAAGAGACAGAAAACTTCTTCTTCATTCTGGAGAGATTAGCAAACTTGCCGGATTTGTATCTCAGCAGGGATATACATTAATACCTTTATCTCTTTATTTAAAAAGCGGCAGAGTAAAGGTTGCTTTAGGTGTTGCAAAAGGAAAGCATAATTATGATAAAAGAGATGCAATGCTAGAAAAGGCTGCTAAAAGAGATATAGATAGGCAGATGAAGGAAAGAATGAAACAGTAAATAAATTAAGAGAGTTTTTCCTTATATTTATTATTGCTTATCTATATAATATACTGTATTATAGTAAATGTAGTTGAGACATGAGAGGAAAATAAAATTTAATAGTTAACTTAAGATACGCTTAAGACTCTCTATGTACTCCATATAATATGGGGGCGTACTTGGTTTCGACGGGGGTAAGAGGTATCTAGGAAGCGAGTCGAGGGAACCTGTGGACCCGCGTTAAAAAACTATAGGATTAAATATAAACGCTAAAAACGATAATTTAGCTTTAGCAGCTTAGTCTGCTAACGTCAGACCGGTAGTACCGCGGACCGGAGCCTGGCGCCGACAGCGGTGAAACGAGCCTGTGTAAGCTTTGCCACAGGAACGGGATTTATGAAGCTACTGAAACCAAAAGCCTGTCCTTAGGCGTTTGGTAGAGGGAATGTAAAACTAAGGACTGCACTCGGAGATGCTTAGGTATGTCTGCTTTCGGACAGGGGTTCGACACCCCTCGCCTCCACCATACATATTTACGAACCGCCTATAGGTGGCTTAAATGCCACTTACAGGCGGTTCGTGTTTTTTGAACGATAAGGGTAACTTCACCAGTTTATAAACTAAACAAACATAATTTATAATTCGCACAAAATTTTTGATATTCTCGGTTACAACAATGAATACCACCTTATTCTTTGAAATACTACATTGTTAATGGATATATTCTTCCTATAAGATTATCTGTATAGGCTAGTTTACCATCCGCAGTTATTACAACAGCACCCATACCATTAATGCTATTAACTCTACGAATAATTGATGCAGCATCTAATCCAAACAATTTTGTTGTATATATATCGCAGTCCAGGGACTTATCAGCAATAATAGTTAAAGAAGCTATATTACTTTCTATTGGGTAGCCTGTTTTGCTGTCAAATATATGGTGGTATCTACTTCCATCCTTTTCAAACACTCTCTCATATATTCCTGAGGTTACAACGGATTGATCTTTTATTTTGACAAGTGCCACCGCATTACCTCTTGGTAGAAACGGATTTTGTATTCCCACATTCCAGTCACCGCCTTCCGATGGTGATTCTCCAAAAACGAGAACATTACCTCCCATATCTACCATAGCTGAAACAGTCCCATTTTCCTTAAATAATTCCATAACTTTATCTGCAAAATAGCCCTTAGCTATGGCTCCAAGGTCTATCTCAATTCCTTTTTTCAAGAAATACACGGTCTTTTTTTCATCATCTAGTTGTATATTTTCAGGCTTTAAAAGTTCCAGTACCGATGCTATAGCTTCTTTCTCTGGTACATGTGCCCCCTCAAAACCTATTTTCCATAATTTTATTAATGGACCTATTGCAATATTTAAATATGTATTTTCACATAGACTATGTTCTTTACCTATTTTTATCAGCTCATACAGTTCCTCATCCACTTTTTGTGGAGCAAATGAAGCTTCTTTTTTAAGCATAGCAAGCTGTGAGTTATCACTGTTGGCGCTAAAGACTTCTTCATAATGAATCAGCATATCCTCAGCCTTTTCTGCAAGCTTTTCAGCAGCCTCTGCTTTTATATATAGAGAGATTTTTGTTCCCATAAGATATATTATTTTCTTATACTCATTCATTTTGATCTCCTATATTGAAATTATTTTGACCATGAGTTAGAAATGAATCTATAAGGTCTTCATCAACGGCGGTTAGTTTTTTATCACTGTGATATGCTATAAAATAATCTAAACTAAGCTCATCAATTGGAACTTCATATATATTATATTCAGATGGACACTCCTTTACATAGATGCTTTCTGGTATAAAGGTCAGTCCTAAATTTCTCGTTGCAAGGTTAAGTACAGTATTTATTTCGGTGCTTTCCATTATGATGTTGGGCTCTACCTTATAAAGGCTTAATAACTGATCTATCTGCTTTCTTATAGCAGAACCTTTGGAAGTCAGTATAAGCTTTTGACACAATAGCTTATTTATGTCGATAGTTCCTTCTGTAATAACGGCTACGTCTTTCTTATATAGATCACAGCAGCGAGGAATAATAGCGCGGTATCTGTGTCTGCCCCAAGTAATGGAGTTTAAGTTTGGAGAAATATTTCTTGAATTTTGTCCAAGCCAAAAATCCAATTCACCATTCTGAGTTAGTTTCTCATTTTTTTCTGGTAAAGCCTCTGATAGCTCTATTCTGCAGTTTGGATGCATATCTAGAAATTTTGGTAGAAAAAGAGGTAAAAGGTAGGTTCCAAGGCTGGGAAGCACTCCTATCTTGATAACCTTGCTATCTATATCTGACACAGCTGATATTTCTCTAAGCAGTTTAGCATAATTATTTTCTATTGAAGTTAAATACTGATAATATATCTTGCCCTGCTCGGTTAATCGATATGGCAGGTCACTACGATTGATAAGCTCACAGTCTAACTGACTTTCTACCCTTTTAATAACCTGTGTCAAGTAAGGTTGAGAAATATAAAGAGATTTGGCAGCCTTGCCATAATTACTGTACTTTAAAATGGCATCAATATAATACAAAATATCTTGAGAATAGTATTTTGACATTTAATTCATCCTTTTGTGAGACAATTTACTTATTTTTTATTGTGTTTGATTATAACAAATATGTTATCAAACTTCAATAAATAACTATTAGATATAATATATTCAACATGTTAAAATTATATCAAACAATTACTGAAATTATGAAATTTTGAAATAGAGAAAGGGGATTACTATGAAGTATTTAGCAATTGTAGGTACTAACTCAGACGTGTCAACTAATCGTATGCTGCTTCAATTTATGCAAAAGCATTTTTTAAGTAGGGCGGAGATAGAACTATACGAAATTAAGGCTTTACCTGCCTTTAATGAACCAGAGGATTCTGATGTTCCTGAAAAGGTAGCAGAATTATCTGATAAAATTCTTAAAGCAGATGGAGTAATAATAGCAACTCCAGAGTATGATCATGCCATACCTGCGGTTTTAAAGAGCGCTCTTGAATGGATAAGTTACACTAGTCAAGCACTTACAGACAAGCCTGTTTTAATAGTGGGGGCTTCTCTTGGTACACTTGGTTCCTCTCGTGCACAGGCACATCTTAGACAAATACTTGATTCACCTGAGCTTGCTGCCAGAATCATGCCAAGCAGTGAGTTCCTTTTAGGAAAATCACAGGGTGCATTTGATAGCGCAGGAAATCTTATTTATTCAGATAAGCTATCAGAGCTTGATGAAATTTTCAGAGAGTTTCTTCTATTTACGGATATTACATCAAAACTTTTAGCAGAAAAAGCTTTAAATAAAAAAGTTAAAAAATTCACTTGGCAAGAGTAGGAGGATTAATAACAATGAAATTTATAGCAATTGTTGGAACTAGTGCAAAAAGATCATATAATCGTAAACTCCTTCAGTTTATGAAAAAATACTTTGAGTCAAAGGCAGAAATAGAAATACTTGATATTAAAGATGTTCCTATGTTTAATCAATCTGATAATCAGTCCTCAAGTGAAGTGATACAGATGTTCAATGATAAGATTATAGCAAGTGATGGTGTGATTATAGCTACTCCTGAGTATAATCACTCAATCCCATCTAGCCTTAAAAGCTTAATTGAGTGGCTAAGCTTTGATCTTCATCCACTTGCTGGCAAACCAGTGATGATCCTTGGAGCTTCTCTTGATGTTCAAGGTTCTTCTCGTGCACAGCTGCATCTTCGTCAAATCTTAGATGCACCAGGTGTTGATGCAAGTGTAATGCCAGGGTATGAATTTTTACTTGGAAGCGCACATAAAGCATTTGATGAGGAAGGCAATCTAAAAGATGAAAGAACCATAGATTTCCTAGAAATATGCTTCCTACGCTTTATGCGTTTTGCAAAGATTTCAAATCAGCTAAACGAAGAAGAAGAGTTTTCCTTTGAACCAGGAGTATATGAGGTAAATGCAATAGGTCACGGAGGAAGCCTTCCAATGAAAGTATCCTTTAGTGAAAAGAGAATAGAAAGTATAGATATAAATACAGATGGCGAGACAGAAGGACTTGCAGATGTGGTTTTTGTAAGAATACCAGATAAAATAATTGAAGGACAGACATTAAATGTTGATGCTCTTTCTGGTGCTTCTGAAACTAGCAATGCTGTACTAGACGGTGTAGCCAAAGCAGTTAAGCTTGCAGGAGTTAACCCTGACATCCTTAAGAGACGTCCAAAGCCTGCTAGCAGCCTAAACAAAGAAGACGAAGAATATACTTGTGATGTAGTAGTTGTAGGTGGAGGCGGCGCTGGATTAAGTGCAGCTGCAACAGCACTGCAGAATGGTTCAAGCGCTATTGTTCTTGAGAAATATCCAGCAGTTGGTGGAAATACAATACGTTCAGGTGGTCCTGTCAATGCTGCAGATCCAGAGTGGCAGAGCCAGTTTGAAGAAAACCCAGGAGAAAGACATACCATTGAAGAACTCCTAGCTACAGATGAGAGCTTAATTCATCCAGAATATATAGATGATTTCCGTGCACTTAGAAAAGAGTATTCTGATTATAAGAAAAAGTTTGATACACAAAAGGGACATCTATTTGACTCTCCACTACTTCACAGAATGCAAACATATTTTGGTGGTAAAAGAACTGATCTTAATGGTAACACCATATACGGACAATATGACCTAGTAAAGATACTTACAGACAGAGCTTTAGAAAGTGTAAAATGGCTAGAGGACATAGGGGTTGAGTATGATAAGAGCATAGTATTTGCTCCTGTTGGTGCACTTTGGCGTCGTGGTCATAAGCCTACCAAAAGCTATGGTACAGCATTTATACTTGCACTAACAAAATATGTACAAGATAACTCAGGTAAAATCATTACTGATAGCCCAGTAAAAGAATTTATCATAGAAGATGGTGAAATAAAAGGAGTTATAGCAACTGGTGTCAATGGCCAAAAGATAACTGTTCATGCAAAAGCAGTAGTGCTTGCAAGCGGTGGTTTTGGTGCAAACACAAAGATGCTAAAAGAATACAACACTTACTGGAGTAATATTGATGATAATATAAAAACTACTAATTCCTACGCTATGACTGGTGATGGAATATTGCTTGGTAAAACAGTAGGTGCTGCACTTACAGGAATGGGCTTTACTCAAATGATGCCTGTAGCCGATCCTGAAACTGGTGAATTATTCAGTGGAGTTCAAGTACCTCCTGAAAACTTTGTAATGGTGAATAAAGAAGGAAAAAGATTTATTAATGAATTCTCTGGAAGAGATGTTTTAACAAAAGCTGCTATTGACCAGGGTGGTTTATTCTACCTTATAGCTGATGATGAAATAAAGAAAACTGCAGCTAATACAAGTCAAGAAAAGCTAGACCGTCAGGTAGAAGCTGGTACTCTATTTAGAGCAGATACCCTAGAAGAGCTGGCAGTAAAAGTTGGAATGGATCCAGAAGTTCTTATAGACACTATTAATAAATATAATTCATATGTTGATGCAGGCTTTGATCCTGAATTCCATAAGGATACATTTAGCTTAAAGGTTTTAAAAGCACCGTTTTATGCTACTCCTAGAAAGCCAGCAGTTCATCATACAATGGGTGGACTTAAGATAGACACTAAAGCCCACGTATTAGACGAAAATGATAAACCAATTAAGAATCTATATGCTGCTGGAGAAGTTGCTGGAGGTATCCATGCAGGTAACCGTCTTGGCGGTAATGCATTAACTGATATATTTACATTCGGAAGAATTGCTGGTAAAACTGCAGTTGATGAAATGAAATAGTCAATGTTTTGTTGATAAACTAATATTATTAAGAGACCACATTGAGATAATATTCAATGTGGTCTCTAATATTTGAATATATTTTGCAGGAACTGTTCTTGTAAACGAAATAAAGAAGGGTAAGGCTCACAGTTATCGGAAGAGATTAAATTGCAGACTTTTAAAATTTGGTGGATTTCAAAGGTCACCCCTGGCCTCCACCATAAAATCCACGACCATTTGTATGTGGCTTAAATAGCTGCTACAGGTGGTAGTGTTTTTTTGTTGTTACAAGTAATTACACCTAGAACAGATTTAGTTTTGAACTTTTATTTAGAGTTGAAAAATAAAGTAACTAATCTAGATAAATATTGGTGTGTTATAATTAAGTTAGAATTTTGGATAATGATACGGAGACAATAGTTATATATTATAGAGTAGTGTACACCGTAAGTTAAATTAAGCAAAATAATGTTGATATAATATTTTATAAGTAATGGAGAGGTAGAGATGAGAGATTATATTGAATTTATTACCGAAGCATGGAGGGAATTTGTTTCTTCGGGGAAAGTTGATTCAAAGGTTAGACGAGAAATCGCAGGTTCATGGATAAGGTGTAGAAAGTATGGAGTTGATCCTTATAATGGAAAGGGGAATGTTAAACATCCTAATATATATGAGCTGATTAATAAAAATAATGAACTTATTTCTGTTGCTAGACCAGTTATAGAAAGTATTTATAGTATGGTTCGTGGGTCGGGATTTGCCTTGTTTTTAGCTGATAAAGAGGGATATATAATAGATGTAATTGGTGATAAAGATATAATGGAAAGAGTTGAGGAACTAAATTTTCTAAAAGGTGAATTATGGTCAGAAAAAGTAGTTGGAACTAATGCTATAGGAACAGCTTTATATCTTAATAAGCCAGTTCAAACCATTGGAGCAGAGCATTATGGAGCAAACCAACATTCTTGGACATGCTCTGCGGCACCAATATATGATGAAGATGATAATTTAATTGGATGTATAAATATGTCAGGTAATTATTACAATGCTCATTCTCATACTTTAGGTATAGTAACAGCTGCAGCTCAATCAATACAGAAACAAATGAAATTAGCTACTTCATATAAATTACTTAATATAACTTTCGAGTCTATATCAGAGGGTATGATAGTTATGAACGAACATATGAAGATAAAAAGAATAAACGGACGAGCACTAAAAATTTTAAGTATATCTTTAGAAGAAGCAATGAATATGGATATTAATCAGGTTTTAAGCGGCATTGATTTTTATAAGCTTACTAAGGAAGAAAATAAGTTTTTGTATAATTTAGAATGGGATTTTTCTATAAATAATGACATAATAAAGTGTGTTATGAATATACTTCCATTAAGTAAAAATGAGAAAAATAGTGGTATGGTAATAACTTTTACAGAGGTAGAAGTGGTACATAAACTTGTAAATAAATTTGCAGGATATAAAGCTCAATATGAATTTAAAGATATAATAACCAACAATTTAGAAATGAAAAATATGATAAGTTTTGCTAAAAAGGCTGCAAAAAGTGATTGTAATATCTTGATTCAAGGAGAAAGTGGTACTGGTAAAGAGTTAATTTCACAATCAATACATAATTACAGTAATCGAGCAAAAGGTCCTTTTGTTGCAGTAAACTGTGCTTCAATACCTAGTGAACTTGTTGAAAGTGAATTATTTGGATATGAAAAAGGTGCTTTTACAGGTGCCTCGAAAGAAGGGCATCCAGGTAAATTTGAATTGGCAGATGGGGGAACAATATTTCTAGATGAGATTGGAGAATTACCTTTAGATATTCAAAGTAAGCTTCTCAGAGTGTTAGATAATGGAAAGATTGTAAGAGTTGGTGGAACCTATGAGAAGCAGTTAAATGTCAGAGTTATTGGAGCTACTAATAGAATACTAAAAAATGAAATAAGTAAGCAAAATTTTAGAGAAGATTTATATTATAGATTAAGTGTAATGGAAATAAAGACAATTCCACTTAGGAAAAGAAAAGAAGATATAGATTTGCTTGTAAATGAGTTTATACAGAAGTTAAATATAAAAAATAGGAATAAAATTATAAATGTAAAACAATCATATATAGATGAATTAAAGAAACATGATTGGGATGGAAATATAAGAGAACTCAGGAATGTTGTTGAGCGAGATTATTACTTAAGTGAAGATGAAATAATGAATATAGATATAAACAATTTAGATTATAAGAATACAATGCAAACACTGCCTCAAGAGCCTATAAAGCAAGAGGAGATTAAAATAGTTCCTCTTGACTTATTGGAAGAGAATGCTATAAGGGATGCTATACAAAAATGTGATGGAAATCTTCAGTTAACATCTAAATTTTTAAATATAGGAAGAGCTACTTTATATAGAAAGATAAAAAAATATCATATAGATGTATCAAAATGAGAAAAGAAGAAGGTATGTATCAAAATGAGAAAAATAAATGTATCATTTTGATACATTTTTATTTTGTGGTTTAATAGTTTTTATGTAAAGTTAATTATACATAATAGATAAAATCTGATTACATCAAGTAAATAACCTAAATAAGACAAAAAACCATAATCTTATTCATAACTTGGCATAAAATTTGCTTAATAAATGTATGTGAATTAATTAACAATTTATCCAAGGAGGAGTTTTAAGATGAAAGCAGCATTATGGTATGCAAAGAAAGATGTAAGAGTAGAGGAAATTGAAGAACCTAAGGTTACGGTTAATGGTGTAAAGATTAAAGTAAAGTGGTGTGGAATATGCGGATCAGATTTACATGAATATTTAGGCGGACCTATATTTATACCAGTAGGACAACCTCACCCATTAAGTGGGACAACAGCTCCAGTAGTGCTAGGACATGAATTTTCAGGAGATGTCGTTGAAGTTGGCTCTAATGTAACTAATTTTAAGCCAGGAGATAGAGTAATAGTTGAACCTATAGTTGCATGTGGAAAATGTCCAGCATGTTTAGAAGGAAAATATAATTTATGTTCATCATTAGGTTTTCATGGACTTTGTGGAAGTGGTGGAGGACTTGCTGAATATACAGTTTTCCCTAAAGAATTCGTACATAAGATACCAGATGGAATGTCTTATGAACAAGCTGCTTTAGTTGAGCCGATGGCAGTAGCATTACACTCAATCAGAATTGCTAATTTTAGAACAGGTGATACTGCGTTAGTACTAGGATCTGGTCCAATAGGACTAGCAACTATTGAATGCTTAAAAGCAGCTGGTGCAAAATTAATAGTAGTACTACAAAGAAAATCTATAAGACAAGAATATGCTAAAAGAGCAGGAGCAGATGTAGTATTAGATCCTAATGAAGTAAATATAGCAGAGGAAGTTAAGAAGCTTACTAACGGATTAGGAGTTGATGTGGCATTTGAAACTACAGGAGCTCAAATAGGTTTTGATACAGGTATAGATAGCTTAAAGTTTGAAGGAACCTTAGTTGTAACTAGCATATGGGAAAATGATGTTAAATTTAATCCTAATGTATTAGTATTTACTGAGAAAAAAATCATTGGAACATTAGCATACAGACATGAATTCCCAGCAACTATGGCTCAAATGAAAGATGGAAGAATAAAAGCAGAAGGATATGTAACAAAGAAAATACATCTAGATGATATAGTTGAAGAAGGGTTCGGAGCATTAACAGGTCCAGAAAAGAAGAAACATGTTAAGATATTAGTATCACCAGACAAAGAACTTGTATCTAAATCCTAATCTGTATGGACTTCTAATTAGTAATAGAGATATTAAATAGTATTTATAGATAAAGTATATTCTCGCAAGAACAAAAATTATACTAAGATTCAGATGAATAGAAAAAATCATCTGAATCAAGTTTACTTGGTTAAATTAGGAGGAACGTAAATGTATAAGATAGTGAACAAAAAGGAGCTTACAAATAATGCATTCTTAATGGATATAGAGGCTCCAAGAGTAGCAAAATCTGCAAAGCCTGGACAATTTATTATCATAAAAAATGATGAGAAAGGTGAAAGAATTCCTTTGACTATAGCAGATTATGATGAGGAAAAAGGAACAGTAACTATAGTTTTTCAAACTGTAGGAAAAGGAACAAAACAGTTAGCTGCTTTTAATGAAGGAGATCATGTAGCCGACTTTGTTGGACCATTAGGTGTGCCAAGTGAATTTATACATGAGGATATAGAAGAATTAAAGAAAAAGAATTTCATCTTTGTGGCAGGTGGAGTTGGTGCAGCACCAGTTTACCCACAAGTAAAATGGATGCATGAACATGGAATAGCTGTAGATGTTATTTTGGGAAGCAGAAACAAAGATTTATTAATATATGAAGAAGAATTAAAGGCGGTTTCAGGAAATCTATATGTAACAACTGATGATGGTTCATATGAATTTAAGGGAACTGGATCAGATATGCTTAAAGAATTAGTTAATAATCAAGGTAAGAAATATGATCATGCAATTATTATTGGACCAATGATAATGATGAAATTTACTTCTATGCTAACTAAGGAACTAGGAATTCCAACAACAGTAAGCTTAAACCCAATAATGGTTGATGGTACAGGTATGTGTGGTGCTTGTAGAGTTACCGTTGGAGGAGAAGTTAAGTTTGCTTGTGTTGATGGACCAGAATTTGATGGACATTTAGTAAATTACGATGAATCAATGAGAAGACAAGCTATGTATAAAACAGAAGAAGGAAAAGCACAGTTAGAAGTTGAAGAAGGAAATACTCACAGTCACGGTGGCTGTGGTTGCAGAGGTGATAAATAATGGACATGAATGAGAGATTAGTTAGAATACCGGTAAGAGAACAAGATCCAAAGGTTAGAGCAGCAAACTTTGAAGAAGTCTGTATCGGATATAACGAAGAAGAAGCAACTAGAGAAGCTGCTAGATGTTTAAACTGTAAGAATCCTAAATGTGTAGAAGGATGTCCAGTATCAATCGATATACCAGGATTCATTTCTTATGTTAAAGATGAAAAATTTGAAGAAGCAGCAAAAGAGATTTCAAAATGCAGCTCACTTCCAGCAGTTTGTGGAAGAGTATGTCCTCAAGAAAAGCAATGTGAAGGAAGATGTGTTTTGGGAATAAAAGGTGACTCAGTATCTATTGGTAAACTCGAAAGATTTACAGCAGACTGGGCAGCATCACATAATGTTGACTTAAGTGCAACAGAACCTAAAAATGGAATTAAAGTTGCAGTTATAGGAAGTGGTCCTGCAGGACTTACTTGTGCTGGAGATTTAGCTAAAAAAGGCTATGAAGTAACTATTTTTGAAGCACTTCATAAAGCAGGTGGAGTACTAGAGTATGGAATTCCAGAATTCAGACTTCCAAAAGAAAAAGTGGTTAAAAATGAAGTTGAAAACATTAAGAAACTTGGTGTTAAAATAGAAACTAATGTTATAGTTGGCAGAACTATAACTATAGATCAATTATTTGAAGATGAAGGATTTAAAGCTGTATTTATAGGTTCAGGTGCAGGACTTCCAAGATTCATGGGAATACCAGGGGAAAATGCAAATGGAGTATGCTCGGCTAATGAATTTTTAACAAGAGTAAACTTAATGAAAGCAGCGGTAGAGGGATATGACACTCCAGTTAGAGCGGGTAAGAAAGTTGCAGTAGTAGGTGGAGGAAATGTTGCTATGGACGCAGCAAGAACTGCCTTAAGACTTGGAGCTGAAAGCCACATTGTATATAGAAGAGGTGAATCAGAACTTCCAGCAAGAGTAGAAGAAGTACATCATGCTAAGGAAGAAGGAGTAATCTTTGATGTATTAACTAATCCAATAGAAATCTTAGTTGATGAAAATGGATGGGTTAAAGGAATGAAATGTGTAAGAATGGAACTTGGAGAACCAGATGTATCTGGAAGAAGAAGTCCAGTTGAAGTACCAGGATCAGAATTTGTTATAGATGTAGACACTGTAATAATGTCACTTGGAACATCACCAAATCCGTTAATTTCATCAACAACTCAAGGGTTAGAAATCAATAAGAGAAGATGTATTGTCGCTGAAGAAGAAACAGGTCTTACTACCAAAGAAGCAGTTTATGCTGGTGGGGATGCAGTTACAGGAGCAGCAACAGTAATCTTAGCTATGGGTGCTGGCAAGAAGGCAGCAAAAGCTATAGATGAATATTTAGAGTTAAGTGTATAATATATTTAATGGTAGGTGGATTTTTAAGGTAATAATTCGCCTCCACCATACAGATACGCAACCATCTGTAGGTAGCTTAAATAGCTGCTTGTAGGTGGTTTTATTTATTACGTAATGAAGTGTATTGAAAACAAAAATATTGTTTAATAATATTATTTATAATATAATTTTAATATTATAGTAAATCTGATTTGTGAGTGGGAATTTTTATCGTTCATGAGTTTGTAGATATTAGAAAGGAAGGTGTGGAGTTACAGTAAAATAATAATGTTAATGAATTGTGTAGACATTAAAATAATTTTACGTAACAGCCATTTATATGAGTAAATTGCCAGTATACATGGTAATGCATGATGCACTAAAGGAAGATATTCAGAGAGGAAAGTATTTAGTAGGTGAATTATTGCCGACAGAACCAGAACTTGAAAAAATTTTCAATGTTAGCCGTACTACCGTTCGTCGTGCTATGGAATTGCTTAGACAAGAGGGTATAGTTGAAATTAAGCAAGGTAAAGGTACGTCAGTTGTGGACTTTAGAGCTAAGCAGGATCTTAACAAGGTTACTTCTGTAACTGAATCTTTAAGAAGAAAAGGGTATATTGTAAGAACAAAAAGTATGTACATAGATACAATACCGGCCTCGGAAAAATTGGCTGAAGAGCTTCAAGTTGATGTAGGAAAGCTAATTGCACGCGTGCAAAGAATTCAACTGGCAAACGAAAGGCCAATTGTTATTATGAAAAACTATATTCCATATGATAAAGTATCCGGTATTGAGGAGTATACTGATAAGTTCTCGGGACTTTATGAATTTTTAGAGAAACAGTATAATATAGAAATTACTAATGCAAGTGATAAAATATATGCAAAATCTGCTGATTTTACAGAATCAGAAATGCTTAATGTGCCACCCAAAACGGCACTTCTTTGTATTCGCCGAATTTGCTATAATCATGACAAACCTGTTTGTGTGGATCAAATTAGTGTGCTTGCTGACCATTATGAGCTTGAAGTTTCAATGAGTGGAAGATATAAGTAAAAAAGTGAAGGAGGGATTTATATTAGAAATCTTAATAAAATGATAGATATTAGTTGTGTACGAGCAGATCACTCTTTAGAAGAAATAGATCAAATGATATTAGCAGCAAAGAAATATGAATTCATCTGTGCTTTTGCTTTACCTAGTTTTACTTCATATTTAGTTGAGCAATTAAAAAATGAGCCTCATATTATGGTGGGGGGAACAGTAGGATTCCCATCAGGCGGTGATACAACATCCTGCAAAGTATTCCAAGCGAAAGAGTTGTTAGATATGGGCTGCGATGAGTTAGATATGGTAATTAATATAATGCAGTTAAAATCTAAGAATTATGAAGCAGTTATAAAAGATATAAAAGCAGTAGTAGATGTAGCTGGAAGTAAGCCAGTAAAAGCAATTATTGAGGTAGCGCTGCTTACAAATGAAGAAATTGTATTGGCAAGTGAAATATCCGTAGAGGCAGGGGCTTCTTACGTTAAAACTGGAACAGGATGGTATTCTAAGCCTACTACTGTTGAAAATATTAAATTAATAAAGTCAGCTGTTGGAAATAAGGCAAAAATAAAAGCAGCTGGTGGTATACGAGATTTAGATACTATTGTTAAAATGGTAGATGCAGGTTGTGAACGATTTGGAATAGGATTAAAATCTGCCGTTGAAATTATAAAAGGAATGCAACATTAAAATTGTAAAATATATTATGAATTTAAAAATCTGCTAGGCAGATTTTTTTATTTTAAACATAACTATGTTTAATGGCTTTTATATAAATTACATAATGTAATACTAATAAACGTAATAATACATCATCATGAATTTTAATTGACTGTTGAAACATAATGATTTATAATAAGGTAAATGATTGTTTGATAATTAACTAACAATCTTATTAATTTATATTGAGAGGAGTTGTGTTTATGAAAGGTTTTGCTATGTTGGGAATTGGAAAGACAGGATGGATTGAGAAAAGTGAGCCAAAATGTGGACCATTAGATGCAATTTGTCGTCCTATTGCTGTAGCGCCATGTACATCTGATATACATACAGTTTGGGAAGGTGCTATTGGTGATCGTCATGACATGATACTTGGACATGAAGCTGTGGGAGAAGTTGTAGAGGTTGGAAAGCTGGTAAGAGACTTTAAGCCAGGAGATAAGGTAATAATTCCAGCTATTACACCTGATTGGAATTCTGTTGAGGCTCAAGCTGGTTATTCAATGCACTCAGGAGGCATGCTGGCAGGTTGGAAGTTCTCGAATTTTAAGGATGGCGTATTTGGTGAGTATTTTCATGTAAATGATGCTGATGGTAATTTAGCATTGCTTCCAGAAGGTATGGACCCGGCAGCAGCGTGTATGCTTTCAGATATGGTTCCTACAGGATTTCATGGTGTTGAACTTGCTGATGTGCAATTTGGTGACAGTGTAGTTGTTATAGGAATTGGACCAGTTGGATTGATGGCTGTAGCAGGTGCTGCTATTAGAGGAGCATCACATATATATGCTGTAGGCTCTCGTCCTAACTGCGTACAGATAGCAAAAGAGTATGGTGCTACAGATATAATAAACTACAGACAAGGCGATACTGTACAACAAGTAATGGAAAAGACCAAAAATAAAGGTGTAGATAGAGTTATTATTGCAGGAGGAGATGTTGATACTTTTGCACAAGCCATTACCATGTTAAAGCCAGGCGGAAAAATTGGTAATGTAAATTATTTAGGAGAGGGGGATTATATTAAAATTCCTCGTAATGAATGGGGATGTGGAATGGGTCATAAGATTATTGCGGGCGGTTTAATGCCAGGCGGAAGATTGCGCATGGAAAAACTAGCTTCTCTTATGGAAACACACAGACTTGATACAAGTAAACTTATTACTCATAGATTTGAAGGAATTGAAAATATAGAGCCTGCTTTAATGTTAATGAAGGACAAGCCTAAAGATTTAATTAAGCCAGTTGTAACAATTAAATGGTAATCTGATTTTCAAATTAGTTTATTGAACTAAAAGAAAAGAAATATTTTATTAAATAATTGTAGATTTTTTCACATGTGAAAAAGTAGAGTTATATTGACTATATTCCTAAAATTAGAAGAAAAATATTGAAGTGGTTTGAAGAAAAAGTTATGACATGGAGCTAAGCAGCAAAGGTTATAAAAATATTATAAAGTATTGTAAAAACTTCTCTGAAAAAGATTATTATGTTAAGTTAGAAAAATTATAGATAATATATTGTTATATTTTCTCTTAGTGCTACTGCTCAATAAAGATGGTGAATTTTTGAGGTCATATTTCACCTACACCTTACATAAATACCTACAACCGCCTGTAGATAGCTTAAATAGCTGCTTGCAGGTGGTTCTGTTTTTTGCGGAATTAAGAGTGTAAAAAATGAAGTAACGTACATTCTCAGGAATGTTAAAGTCTTCTGAGAAAGATATTGTTATATCTTTTAATAATAACAGAAATGTTTAATGATAAAGCTGAAGTCTGAAAAATTAACAAACGAGTGATGGTATTAATAAATATCATCACTCGTTATTTAAGTTAATGCAAATTACTCTCCATCTTCTCCTCCAGGGCCGTCGCGTCTTGGGCGTGATGATTCTGGTAGAGGCTCAACATTTTTGTATTTATCTGCAATAGAGTTAGAATTAGAGAATTTGCTTTGATTTGTAGAATTTAAAGAAGTATCTTTTTGCTCCGAATCGAAATTATCGTTTTTATTTGCCATTGTGCAATCACCACCTTCCAAATTATTTTGTACAGATAATAAGTTTTTATGTTAGAAGTTTTTGTCGATAAAGATAAAACAATTGCGAGTAATTGGAAAATTATTGAACATTTATAAAATAAAACTTAAATAAATTTAAAATAAAAAGGTTTTCATGTTGAAAAAAATATGTTATTATCGTATTATGTCATAATTTAAATGACAAAACACATAAGGAGGTATGGCTTATGGATAATAAGTTATCAAAAGATGCATATGGTGGAGTAGATGGCAAAGATTATGTTCCATATATTTCAAGTGGCTCTAAATCCGGGGGGAATGTTGCTGTATTAATAATCGGTATTATTTTAGCTGTTCTATTTGCAGCATCAACTGCTTATTCGGGCATGAAATCAGGACTTACAGTTGCAGCAGGTATACCAGGATCTATAATAGGTTCAGCATTCATAGCAGCATTTGCTAAGCAAAAAGGTATACTTGGTAAAAATTTAGTACAAGGTATGGCGAGTGGTGGAGAATCTGTTGCCAGTGGTGTAATATTTGTTTTACCGGCTGTATTATTAATAGGTTCTAAAGTTACTTTTTTTGAAGGAATTGCTGTAGGTATAGGTGGAGTTTTATTTGGTATTGGAATTGCTTCACTTGTATACAATTATTTAATCATTGAAGAACATGGCAAATTAATGTATCCTGAATCAATGGCTATATCTGAAACTCTCGTTGCTTCAGAAGGTGCTGGAGACTCAATGAAGTTCATGGGAATTGGATTTGGAATAGGTGGTATTATAACTGTTATAACAAGCTCATTTATGAATGCGGTTAATAATGTTATAAGCTATGTTAATGAATCCTTTTACAAGTGGAAATTAGAAGTAGAAGTTAACCCGTTGTTATTAGGAATAGGATTTATAGTTGGTATCGAAGTATCTTTAACTATGTTTGCTGGTTCCATTTTATCCAACTTCGGTATCATGCCTTTAATAGGGTATTTTTCAGGCTTTGCAAAAGATGGCTTAACTGTATGGAATAATCCTAATGTTGCTATTAATTCAATGCAAGTTAAACATATTGCAGGTAGTTATGTAAAATATATAGGTGCTGGAATGATGCTTTCAGGTGGCTTAATAGGTGCTGTGAAGCTAATTCCTACAATTATATCTTCCATTAAAGAAACACTTAATGCTAAGTCAACTGGCAGTGGTAAAGGATCATCTATCGGAACTTTAATATTGCTTGCTGGTATAGTTGTTGGCTTTATAGCTGGTTTTGTGGTTTCTGGTGGTAATATATTGATGGCAGTAACTGCTTCTATTTTATCACTGTTCTTATCATTACTATTTGTTATAGTTTCAGGACGTTTAACTGGTACTATAGGAACTTCAAATCTTCCTGTATCAGGTATGACAATAGCTTCTATAGTTCTTGTTACTTTGTTATTCGTTGTAATGGGATGGAAAAATCCTGAGCATAACAAATCATTATTGCTATTTGGTACATTTATAGTTACTGCTATATCAATAGCAGGTGGATACGCTCAATCACAGAAGGTAACTTTTATTGTGGGTGGCGAGAAAAATGAAATGGATAAATACTTCGTTATTTCCGGTATAGTAGGCGTTATAGTAGTTGTTGGTACTATATTGCTGCTATCAGGACAGCTTGCGATGACTGGTGATAATGTTCCGTTTGCACTACCTCAAGCTAACTTAATGTCAACATTAACAGCTGGCATAATGTCAGGTAAATTACCTTGGGTAATGATCATTGTTGGAGCTGTTATGGGTCTTGTTTTATTCTTACTAAGACTTCCGGTAATGACTGTTGCTATAGGTTTCTATTTACCAATATCTACAACTTCTATAATATTAATAGGTGCTCTGGTTAGAGTATTTATAGAAAAAACATCCAAATCAGCAAAGGAAAAAGAAGTTAAGGTATCAAACGGTATAAGCTTATCTTCAGGTCTTGTTGCTGGGGGGTCTATACTAGGACTTGTAGGTATAATACTTCAAGTAACTGGTGTTATAAAAGGTGCTGGACCAACTGGATTTGCTGCATCTAATGCAATGGCATTTATCATATTGGTAGGTTTAGTAATAGCTACAATAATACCTATAATAAACAGTAAGGTAAAAGATGTTAAATAGTAATGAAGATGTTTTGAGGATAATATTTAAAATCTCCGATAATTTACAGTATGAAGTAGATGAAGAAAATATTGTAACTATACTTGAAAAGCAAGATCACAAGATTCAAAAGTTCTTTAGAAAGCTTAAATTCAGAATTCCAGAGTATAAAAGAATATCTTTAGATGAATATGGAAGCTATGTGTTTTTGCAAATAGACGGAAACAATACAATAAAGGATATTGGAGAGAGCTTGGAAATCAAGTATGGAGAGAAAGCTTATCCACTTTATGAGAGATTATTGTTGTTCTTAAAGCATATTGATGTTAACTGTAGGTATATAGAAAAAATAAATTTTTAATAAAAGATGGCACTACATTGTAGTTGCCATTTTTTTATTAAATTAAAATTGTAATTTGTCATATAAAGAAATTAGCAAGACATAAGCTTAATCAACTATATAATTATTGTATTAAAATTTAAATGAAAATAAAGGAATTCAGCATAATATGTAGAATTTATATGTCACAATATGTTTTAAATTAAGTTGTAAAATATAGCAAAATACGACATGGGTATTTATGAAAACATTTATAATAGATTAATTATTTTGACATAGTGTATCACCAAAGAAGGTAGGAAAGCTATTATATGGATATAGAGGTTAATGAAATTTATAGGAATATGAGTATAGAAGACCTGGTTCAAAGATTAAAAGATAGTGAGGCTAATTTAGAAGAAAGTAAATTGAAAACAGAGTATTTTGCGAATTTATCACATGAGTTAAAAACTCCTTTAAATATAATACTTGGATCCATGCAGCTTATAGAACTTCACATGCTTAATGGAAGAATACAGGATTCTGAAAAGATACTTGAGAAATATATGAACAATATGAAGCAGAACGCCTTAAGGCTACTAAGGCTAATCAACAATATTATTGATCTGACTAAAATAGATGCAAATGAACTTTATATTGAATTTCATAATTATGATATCGTAGATATAGTTAAGAATGTTGTAAAATCAATAGAGTCATATGCTCGAATTAAATCGGTAAACATAAAATTTGTTTCAGAAATAGAAAGCCAGGTAATTGCCTGTGATGCAGATAAAATAGAAAGAATACTGTTAAATCTGCTCTCAAATGCACTCAAATTCACAAATGAAAATGGCAATATAGATATTACTATAAAAACTGAAGATAAACAGATTTGTATTTATGTGGAAGATGATGGAGTAGGTATACATGAAGAAAAACTGAAGACTATTTTTAAAAGATTTAGAAAGGTAGATAAGTCATTTACTAGAAACAGACAGGGCAGCGGCATAGGCTTATCCATAGTGAAATCACTTGTTGAGATGCATAACGGAACAATTAGTGCAGAAAGTGAATATGGCAGAGGAAGCCGTTTTATAGTTCAGCTCCCGTTAACAACGGTTGATGAACATAATAATGTAAATCTATATTCACAATTCCAAGATGAGATACTTATGAGAGTGCGAGTAGAGTTCTCAGATTTATAATATACCTATTATGGAAGTGATAATATGACTGTTAATTTAAATTTAGCAAAACAAATTACTCAAGAGGCATTAAAATTTGAGAAACAAAATAATATAAAGAAAGCTATTGAAAGCTATAAAAAGGTACTTGATGTATACATTGAAGAATGTATAGATGATAAAGCATTTAAATTGCAAATAAAAATAGGGGATTTATATCAGATAACTGGCAAAATTGAAAGTGGATTAAGCTATTTTTTAATGGCTTATGAGTCAGCAAAGAGCCTAGAAAATAAGTTTTTTCAAATTGATTCCCTTGCAAAAATATCAGACAGCTATTTAAGTATAGGAAAAATTGAGGAAGGTATAAAATATGCGGATAAGGCAGAGGATATTCTAAGCTGTGTCGAATATACTAAAGGTAGGCTTGAGATGAGTATATTTTGGGCTAGAACTTATTATGTGAAAAAACAATTTTATAAAGCACGTGATATTTGTAATGAAGCACTTAAGCTTTGCAATGATGATTATCCATTCTTAAAAGGCAGGATTCTGGTGACATTAGCTGAACTATATAAAGATATAACTAGTGTAGAAGAACATCTATCACTATTAAATCAAGCCTATGATTACTTTGAAAAAGTGGATTATAAAAGAGGAATGCTGGGAGTTATTAATAATATTGCTGCTGTTTATGGCGATAAGTTGCAAGACTATGAGACAGCATTAAGTTATTTTTTTAAGCTAAAAGGTATTAGTGAGAATAGTATATTTGTGGAGTTTCATAAGATATCATACCTCAATATAGGGGAAGCGTATTTCAAATACTTTAAATATACTGATGCGGTTTTTTGGTTTACTGAGGCCCTTAAAAATCCTGCCGGCGCTTATATGGATAACATATTAGTATATAATTATTCATACTTATTACTGGCAAGCTTGAAATTGTATAACTATCAAGAGGCATATTATTACTTTATAAAAGCAAAAGATGAAGTGGGGAAAAATGCTAATGTTGAATCTACGTTAATTCAATATTACAAATCTGCAGCACAATTGTTTTTAGAATTTGGTGAGAATGATAAATCTGAGGAATTTATTAAACAAGCCTTAAATTATGTTAGTAAAGATGAAACAATGATTAAATGGAATATTGGTTTGATCTATGAATATATAAAGCTTAAGAAGGCTTCAACAGAATCTGAGATAATTGATATAGTTGAAGGCATAAAATATACTGTTTCAAAATATATAAACAAGGATGAAATTTTGGATTCAGTATATGATACAGCTATTGAATTGATATGCATTAAGAAATATGAATTAGCATTTAAACTAATTAATGAATATAACCATATAAAATCTGATAATGATTGTTTATTATTAAAGGAGAAATATATTATTTCCAAAATGAATGAATTTAATAGTAGTGAGAATTTAGAAATGTTATACTCTGCATTGGAGCTAGCCAAGCTTACAGGTAATTCTATGATTTATTCTTACATATGCTGTTCCATAGGAGATTATTTTGATAAAAACAACAAACTAGCTGATGCTATCAATTACTATTATAAAGCCTATTGTATTGTTAAAAAGTTAATATTTTCTGTTCCTGAGGAATACAGAATAGGGTATATAAATTCCAATAATTCTTTGGATATAATTAATAAGTTTATTTTTTTAAAAAAGAAAAGTAACGAAATGAATGATTCTAATTTCTTCGAATTAAAGTCCGTATATAGTTTGAAACAATTAGAAGAGATTTTCAAAATATCGGATTCTATATAGCAAAAGGATATTGATATTGAAGTAACGACTGAAATATATGTGATATTGAGGTACATAAAATAATCACACTGTATTTAACTGCCTATAGCAGACGGCTAAATACAGTGTGATTGTTTTATTTAATTTTAATATTACTAAAGATATAAGCAAGGTGAAATTAAAAAATAAATTATCAATAAGTAATGAACATAGTATATCAAATCTTCATATGATAAATTGATGCAATATTTAACGGAGGTTAGTTATGAGTCAAAAGTACGAAATGGAAGAGTTTGTTCCCTTCCAATATCCTATGATGACAGATATGATGTACAGAATGGATGATGAAGCAGAAAGAAAAATGGTACCTCAAACAAAGCCGATACAACAGACAATGCCGCAGATGCAGCCGCAGCCTGTAAAGCATGCTCAGCCTATGCCAGTACCACAAGTTATGCCGGTAAAAACACAGGAGATGAAGATATATCCGAAGATGGAGCCTACTATGATGGATCTGAATATACAGCCTAAAGTTCAGCCGCAGAGCATGGAGATAAATATTCAGCCAAGTATGAGTCCCCAGAATATGCCCTTGAATATTCAGCCAAATATGAATCCTCAGAATATGTCATTAAACATTCAACCAAGTATGAATCCACAGAGTATGGGATTGAACATTCAGCCAAATATGGAACCTCAAAACATGGAACTGAATATACAGCCAAAGATGGAACCCAGCAATATGGAACTGAATATACAGCCAAAGATGGGTTCTATCTATATGGAACCTATAAAACTTCAATTAAAGATAGAACCTATAATGGAACCAACAAAAATGAAGTTATGTATAGAACCAATAATGCAGCCAGTTCAGGCTCCAATAATGATGCAGCCAAAGCCAAGCTGCAAGCAAAAGAAGCCATCTTGCAGCAAATGTCATAAGAAAAATAAATCAAAAGAAATGTATTATGATGTTATGCCTTGTCCAATAACAAATAACCCTTGTCATATGATGATGAATCCTATGATAATGGAGCAGTACCCTATGATGGAATCTTCGATGCCATATGAAATGGTACCTTTTGATGATTTATATGAAACTAATAGGTGGGATGAAGATTTAGATATAGATTAGGTAATTAAACTTACGGGATAAAAATCACCATGCATATGTTATGTGTGGTGATTTTTTAATTACAGATATTACATACACAATCGTTAATTTTTATGGTAAAATATCATAGTGTACAAGTAGGAAAGGATTGTGTGATTAGGATGATAAAAGAAGTTATAATGGCAGAAAATGCAGGCTTTTGTTTTGGAGTTAAAAGAGCAGTAGATACATCTATTGATTTAAATAATAATAACAGTACAAACATTTATACCTTTGGTCCTTTAGTTCATAATAAAAACGTTACAAGTAACTTAAAGGAAAAGGGCATAAATGAAATTAATATATCTGAGCTAAATAAATTGAGCAGTTGTGATACAGTTATAATAAGATCACATGGGGTAACTCCAAAAGTTATGGAGCTAATAAGAAGTACAGGCGCAAAGGTAATAGATGCAACTTGCCCATACGTTTCAGCTATTCATAAAAAGATTAAAAAATACTATGATTTAGGTTACCAAATTATTATAATTGGTGATGAAAATCATCCAGAGGTTATAGGCAGCAATGGATGGTGTGATGATTCTGCAATAATAACTAAGGATGGCAGTAATTTGCATGATTTGACTCAAAAGGTATGTATTGTAGTTCAGACAACTGAAAAGAAGGAAAATTTCGATAAGGTTGTTGATATAGTTTCTGGCAAGTGCTGCGATGTAGTTACCTTTAACACTATTTGCAGTGCAACAAAAGAAAGGCAGACAAGTGCCGAAGAAACTTCTAAAAAGGTTGATGTAATGCTTGTTGTAGGAAGCAAAGATAGTTCAAATACTACTAAGCTGTACGAGATATGCAGAAAAAACTGCAGCAATACAATTTTTGTTGAAAACAGCTGTGATATTCCTGAATGGGTATTTGATAATAAAAACATTACTAAAATCGGGGTAACAGCAGGAGCTTCTACCCCTGATTGGATAATAGAGCAGGTGCTTGATAAGATAGATGGTACAACTGATAAATAAAATAAAAACCACATTGGGGTCAATGTGGTTTTTATTAATTAATTTTATCAATTATTCTGCATACATCGTTGAAAATTTTATCTATTTCGCCGTTACCATTAACTCTATAAAGAACTTGTGCATTTGTGTAATAGTTGATTAACGGCATTGTCTGCTCATAATAAACTGACATTCTTTCCAGAATTATAGTTTCAGTATCATCCTTTCTTTGAATTAACTTACCTCCGCAGAAATCACATTTATCTAAGAGTTTTGGAGGTGTAAAATTAATATGATAGCATTTTCCGCAGATGGAACATATACGCCTCCCTGTATTTCTAGCAATAATAAGGGCTCTTTCTACCTCAAAGAAAATAACCAAATCAATATTTTCACTTTTATTGTGATAATATTCTTTTAATGCTTCAGCCTGAAAAACTGTTCTTGGGAAACCATCTAATAGATAACCGTTGTTGCAATCATTTTTAACAAGTCTTTCTTCTATTATCCTTAAGGTAAGTTCATCCGGAACTAACAAACCCTTATGAATATATTCTTCTGCCTCTAATCCAAGCTTTGTTCGATTGTTTATGTTCTGTCTAAATATATCTCCAGTAGATATATGAGGAATACCATATTTTTTACTTATCAAGTCTGCCTGAGTTCCTTTACCTGCCCCAGGAGGACCAAGCAGTATTATTCTCATTTTTACCTCCATATATAATAACGTTATATTATTATTATATTACACAGCTATGAAATGGTTTCCAACTAAAGAAATTTATTAGCTTCATGACGAAACTTATGCAGGAACAATGTTAATTTTAAATGCATAAGCTAGTAGCATAATAATTCAAAATGGAGGACTTAATGTTAAATGTAACGCTTACTTCACTTCACTATATATATCTTATATTTATTTTTGTTATTATTGCAGCTATGATTAAGAAAAAGGACATATCACTTATATGTATCATAGGTATTTTTATTTTGGGAGTTGCAGGTACCGGATCAGCGTATAAATCAGTAATGGGTGTATTTAATAGTTTTGTTTATGCAGCAAAGGAGCTTATGCCAACTATATTTATAATATCTATCATAACCGCAATGAGTAATACACTAATCGAATCAGGTATAAATGATGAACTTATTTCACCCTTTAGAGGGATAATAAAAAATTATTGGATTGCATATTGGTTAATTGGTATAGTGATGATGACTTTATCTTGGTTTTTCTGGCCATCACCAGCAGTAGCTTTGGTAGGGGCATTATTCTTGCCACTCGCCAAAAAGGTAGGATTGCCTGCAATCGGTCTTGCAGTAACTATGAATCTGTTTGGTCATGGAATTGCTTTATCAAGTGATTATATAATACAGGCAGCACCAAAGCTAACTGCAGATGCAGCAGGAGTCTCTGTATCAGGAGTTATGTCGGCAAGCATTCCCTTAACTATAACTATGGGACTAGTAACAACATTTGCTGCTTTTTATTTTTTGAGAAAGGATATTAGAAGCGGAAACATTACAAAGGAATATAACATTGAAGATACCGATGAAGCTGTTACTTCGGAGCAGTTAATAGCCTCAAAAAAGCTAAGAAGATTATTAGCTTTGATTATTTTGATTCTATTTGTTCTTGATATAATAATTATGTATATAGCAAAACTACAGGGTGGAGATGCAACTGCGTTGATAGGTGGAACTACAGTATTTATATTAAGCTTGGTTTCCGTAGTTTCGTATAAAGATAGGGCATTAAATAAAATTACAGACAACCTTGTGAAAGGTTTGCAGTTTGGGTTTAGAATATTTGGAGTTGTTATACCAATAGCAGCATTCTTCTATTTAGGCGACTCAGCATTTAACGATATCTTTGGAAAAATATTGCCTGGTAGTTCTCATGGCATAGTAAATGATTTAGGAGCAGCGCTGGCTAATATAGTACCATTAAGCTCTGTAATAGCCTCCACAACAGTAACGGTAGTTGGTGCAATTACTGGCCTTGATGGTTCAGGATTTTCAGGAATATCGCTTGTAGGATCTATTGCTAAAATATTTGGAACTTCTATAGGTGGGGGAGTTGAAACTCTAACCGCTTTAGGACAAATAGCCGGCATATGGGTAGGAGGTGGAACCATAATTCCTTGGGCTGTAATTCCTGTTGCAGCTATATGCGGAGTTGATGCCTTTGAGCTGGCTAAAAGAAATATTAAACCTGTTATAATAGGACTTGCAGCTACTACCATTGCAGCAATGATCATTTTAATATAATAAAAGTCAGATAATAAAAAGCTGTGTATTGATAAAATTATCAGTACACAGTTCATTAAGTTAAGCTTCTATTTTAATTTTCATTGACAAAAATAAATTTAAAACAGCAATAAGGGCTGCAGCCAAAAATACATATTTATATCCAAAGCTAGACCATAGAATTCCACCGAAGAAAGGGATAGTCATTGCAATAACATGATCAAAGCTTGTTCCAGCAGACAAGGTGGGAGTTACATCTTCAGGATGAACAGCTATTTTTTTGACATAGGTTGAGCGTGCCATCTCAACAACACTCATTGAGTTATCAATTATATAGCAGGCCGCGATAATAATAACAGCTATGCTAACAGGAAAAATATCTGCTGCAAAGGAGTAGCCAAGACAAATAACAATAAGTACTATTGCTTCAAGAGAAAGAACAAAACGTTCGCCTTTAATATCTATAGCATTTCCTATAACGGTTCGTGTTAAAATGCTTAGCGCAGATATAATAAAACCAAGAATTGCAAAAGTAGGAGGGCTAAGATGATATACTTGGATAAGAACCCATGGCGCAAAGGTTAAGAAAATTTGTTTTCTAGCCCCATTTACTATACTCAAAATGTAATATAACTTATATTCCTTTCTAAAAATAAAGGTTATCTTTTTTTTCTTAGGTTTTGGCGTTTTCATGAAACTGAGGATTACAGCTGCAAAAACATAAAAGACTGCAGCAATTATAAAAGCTATTTTATAAGTAAGTCCGAGGTATTTAAAGCCAAGCCACACAACTCCATAGCCCATAATTGAGGCCATAAGGTTGTATGCACTGAATCGTCCAAGTCTCGAGCCAAAGTTTTCCTTCTTGGAAAGAGACATACCAATACTTGAGGATAGAGGCATAAAAATATGAGTACCCAGGCTTAAAAGCATCATCCATACAAGCATGCTTGCAAAACTAGGCGAGAACATTCCTAACCCTATCATGCCAAGAGAGGCAAACAGCATTCCCAGAACTGAGGTCTTTATATCTCCAAGAAATGAAAGCATAGCTAAAACGATAACTATAAGTGATCCCGGAAGTTCACGCGGAAACTCTACAATACCTCTTGCAGATGCAGAAAGATTATAGGTGTCACTTAGAAAGTTGTTAAAAATTGTTGAGTTTATGCCTCCTGCTATTCCGGTAAAAATACCAACGATCAAAAACAAGGTGAAATCTCTGTCAGTGTGAAGTCCGCTCAAGAAATTAAGAAAATGTGCTTTAACAGACTGTTTTTTAATATTGTTATTTGTAATTTCTGTGTTTGAACTCATAAAATGTTAATCCCCCTTAAACGTATACAATATAAGTATATAACAGAAAAAATTTCTTAGCAATTTATAGTTTTTAATGTTAAATAATGATAAAATAAGCATGGCATAAATTATTCAAGCTGGGGGGATAAAAATGTTATATTCACATATAGGCGAGCTTGCAGCTTTTGCTACCGCAATATGCTGGACTGCAACTCCTATTGCTTTTGAAGCTGCAGGAAAAAGAGTTGGTTCTTTGACTGTTAACTTTATTAGGCTTATAATCGCATTTATATTAATTGGTCTTTTTACTTTAGTTACAAGAGGAATGTTTCTTCCAATGGATGCTACAAGTGTTAATTGGACATGGCTTACTATTTCAGGAATGATAGGTTTTGTTATTGGTGATTTGTTTTTATTTGAAGCCTATGTACAGATTGGAGCGAGAATTTCTCTTTTAATTATGGCAGCCGTACCGCCTATAACAGCACTTGCAGGATTTTTAATATTAGGTGAAACTTTAACTTTGATGGATTTATTAGGAATGTTTATTACTGTAGCTGGTATTGCAATGGTTATACTCGTAAAAGGAAAGAATGAAAAAAAAGTCAAGCTGTCACACCCCATTAAAGGTATCCTTTTTGCTTTTATAGGTGCTCTAGGGCAATCTTTTGGGACTATATTCAGCAAATTTGGTATGGGTGACTATAATGCTTTTGCAGCCACCCAGATTAGAATTATTGCAGCTATAGTAGGTTTTACAATTGTGGTTACTGCAAGGAAACACTGGAAAAATATATTTGAAGCACTTAAGGATCATATTGCATTAAGAGATATAGCTATAGGTTCTGTTTTTGGCCCTTTTATAGGAGTTTCTCTTTCACTTCTATCTGTGCAATATACAACAACAGGAGTTTCATCAACTATTACTTCAATATCAAGAATATTAATAATTCCAATTTCCATAGTTGTTTTTAAAGAAAAAATATCTCTTAAGGAAATATTAGGCGCCTTAATTACTATAGGCGGTGTAGCTCTGCTGTTTGTATAATATTATTAAAACCTATCTCACTTAGTTATGTGTTTTCATATAATAAAGTGAGATTTTTATTTTAAGGAGAAAGTTATGCCGTATTACAGTAATTATCCATATGAATATCCATATTTTAATGGTGATTTAGGCGATTTTAATTGGCAGGATAATAGAGAAGTTAAACTTGATAAAAAGGCATCAAGCTTAAAGCTTGAAGGTAATTCAAGTATAATGGTTAAGCCTGATATTGCTGCTGCTTTTTTAGGAGTTATAACGCAAAACAAAAATTTAGCTGATGCACAAAGTGAAAATGCTGAAATATCTAATAAAGTAATATCTTCATTACTGAACTTAGGAATAAAGGATAAAGATATAAAAACAGAGAACTTTTCAATTAGCCCTGAGTATGATTATGTAGATGGAAAACAAATTTTTAGAGGCTATAAAGTGACAAACAATCTTAGAATAACTATAAGAGATATATCTCAGGTTGGAACGGTTATTGATACTGCTGTAGCTAATGGGGCAAATACAGTTTATAACGTTAATTTTTCATTATCAAATAGAGAAGAAGTCTATAACAGGGCTCTTTCATTAGCAATTAAAAACGCTGTAGATAAAGCCTTAAGTGTTGAAAAAACCTTAAATATTGTTGTAGATAAAACTCCGGCAGAAATTCTGGAAGAAAGCAGCGGAGCAATTACTCCCAAAACTAGTTTGTATGCTTTAGAGGCACCTGCTTCTGCAACCAATATAAAAAGCGGTGAAATTGAAGTAGCAGCAAAAGTTACAGCTATATTTAATTACAGTGAAATTTAAAGGTTATAGGACTATTGCAAAATAACAACCCCAGGTTTAATAAGTATTTTGCAATAGTCCCTTTATTATTAGTGAAAACAATGAAATTTAATTATAACATATTTTTGAAATACTTTATATAAAGTGTCAATAATTATACTGATTATAAATATATAAGTATGTTATAATTAGTTGCACAACTTTTCAGTAGAGGTGAATCTAATGAAGGAAGCTTTATTGACATTACAGAAGTACTATGGGTTTAAGGAATTTAGAAACTCACAGAAAGAAGTTATAGAGAGTATTATAAATAAAAAGGATACCTTGGCAGTAATGCCTACCGGAGGAGGTAAATCTATATGTTATCAGATACCGGCATTACTTTTTGATGGTATCACTATAGTTATTTCTCCATTGATTTCATTAATGAAGGATCAAGTAGACAATATTGTAGAACTAGGTATAAATGCAGCATATATAAACAGTTCCCTTTCTAATGCAGAAGTTAGGAATATTATCGATAATCTAAGATCCGGAAATATTAAAATATTATATGTAGCCCCGGAAAGACTGGAATCCAGTGATTTTTGTGATATGATAAAGGATTTGCATATTGAACAGCTTGCTGTTGATGAGGCACACTGTGTGTCTCAATGGGGACATGATTTTAGAACAAGTTATAGATATATATCAAATTTTGTTAAAATGCTTTCCAAAAGGCCGGTTATCAGTGCTTTTACTGCCACTGCTACAAAAGAGGTAAGAGAAGATATAGTTAGACTAATAGAGTTAAAAGCACCTAATATATTTATTTCAGGCTTTGACAGATCAAATTTAAAGATCAGCGTATTAAAGCTCGGCAGCAGATTTAATTATGTTTTGGATTATGTTAGAGAAAATAAAGAACAGTCTGGAATTATATATGCTGCTACAAGGAAAGAAGTTGACTCTATTTATGAAAAACTCTTGGAACAGGGGTTATTGGTTTCAAGATATCATGCAGGACTTTCTGACGAAGAAAGAAGAAAAAATCAGGAAGATTTTGTTTATGATAGAATAAACATTATGGTAGCTACCAATGCTTTTGGTATGGGCATAGATAAATCAAATGTACGATACGTTATCCACTATAATATGCCTAAAAACATTGAAGCCTATTATCAGGAAATTGGAAGAGCAGGTCGTGATGGAGAGCCAAGCGAATGTATTCTCCTTTTTTCAGCTCAGGATATTATAACTCAAAAATATTTAATTGAGACTAGTGTCCAGTCTCCTGAAAGAAGGTTGAATGAGTACAGAAAGCTTCAATATATGGTGGATTTTGTCCATCATAATGATTGTTTAAGAAAGTATATACTTAACTATTTTGGAGAAGAAACTCAAGATGAATGCGGAAACTGCAGCAGTTGTCTTAGTGAAGGAGAGCATGTAGATAAAACTATAGATGCTCAAAAGGTTCTATCTTGCATATATAGAATGAAAAGAGATTTTGGTGTAAATACAATAGTCGACGTGCTTAGGGGATCCGCTCAAAAGAAAATACTGCAGTACAAATTTAACGAGTTATCAACCTATGGTATTATGAAGGATTACTCTAAGGAGCAGCTCTCAAACTTTATCAATACTTTGATATCCCATGGATACATATCTTTAAAAGAAGGAGAATATCCTACAGTAGTTTTAAATACTGATTCAATGAAGATATTAAAAGGTCAAGACAAAGTAATTTTTAAGGAAGTTGTTAAGATTAAAAAGATTGATTCTGATAATCGATTATTCGAACTATTAAGAGAGCTTAGAAGAGAAATTGCGAAGGAAGAAAATATTCCACCCTATCTTGTTTTTGCAGATGCAACCTTGAAAGAAATGAGTACGAGATTCCCTTTAAAAAGAGAGGAAATTATGGATATTACCGGAGTTGGACAGGTAAAATACGAGAAGTATGGTTCAAGATTTACTGATACTATATCAAAGTACGTTGATGAAAATAACATTGAAGTAAAATGGAACTATGAAAAGATAATAAGTACAAAGGAAAATATTCAAAATAATGAAGTTGAAAAAGCTTCAGACTTAGGAAGCAAAAAACAGAAAACTCATGAAATAACCTTGAATATGCTTCAAAGCGGAAAGAGCATAATGGAGGTTGTAAAAGAGAGAAGTCTTACCATATCAACGGTTGTAGGTCATATACAAAAATGTATAGAAGAAAATATAGATATTCCTAATATTAATTTTGACGGAATATTTACAGAAGAGGAAGAAAAAGAAGTTATTAAAGCTATAGATGAGGTTGGAGTGGAAAGACTTACACCTATTAAAAAAATGGTTTCAGAAGCAATAAGTTTTGATATGATTAAAGCAGTTATATTAAAAAATTATGCAGTATAAAATATCTTAAAGTAGCCTTAGTAAAATTAAAAGGTTACTTCTATTTTTATATTATAATAAATACTTATGCTGTGGTAATAATATTATCATATATGAAATAAAAATGAAGCCTTCTTAGGGGGTATATTATGAAAAGAGGAGCAGTTGAAAGGAACTTTAGAAAGTTAAAAAATCAGCTTTCTCAAATAGAGGAAATAGTAAGACATACAAAGACTAAGGCTTTATGGGAGCATGAAGCTGCCTTAAGGAAAAAACTTAAGGAATTAAGAGAGTATGAGGATGCACAACTAAAAGACTATAAGGCGGTTTATAACTCTTATTTAGAGCTGCTTGAATATGTATCAGTGAGGCTTGTAGATGATTATAATAAAAAAAATAATACTGATTTTTATTTTGATGAAGTTGTTAGAAAGCATTTTGAAAGCTATGTAAAGTCAGGTATAATGAGTGTACTTATAACTCATCACATACCGGACCTGGCTTCAAAGGAGTTTGATAAGGTATTTCCGGCAAATCCAAAGGATGAATACAGAGAAGCCAGAAGATTTAACAGAAAGTTTTATCTTCATCTCGGTGAAACCAATACAGGAAAAACATATAATGCTGTTCAGAGACTTAAAAACGCTTCTAATGGGGTATATTTATCTCCGCTTAGAATACTTGCACTGGAAAACTATGAGAGGCTCAATAGAGAAGGTACTAAGTGTAATCTAATCACAGGTGAAGAAGAAGTTATTATAGAGGAGGCGATGCATACAGCCTGCACTATTGAAAAACTGGATATTAGTCAGGAGTATGAAGTAGGCATTATCGATGAAATACAAATGATTGATGATGATCAAAGAGGAGCAGCCTGGACAAGGGCCCTTTTAGGGCTAAAGTGCAAGGAAATTCATGTTTGCGGGGCTATAAATACAAAGGAACTTCTTATTAAAATACTTGAGGACTGCGGAGAGGAATATGAAGTAAAGGAATATAAAAGAGAGATACCTCTTGAAGTGGTTTATAAATCCTTTACCAGCAAAGATATACAACCAGGAGATGCATTAGTGGTCTTTTCCAAAAAAAAGGTGCTGGAACTGGCATATTTTTATTCGGACTTGGGAATTAAGGCGAGCTTAATATATGGTGATTTGCCTCCAGAGGTTAGAAGAAAGCAATATGAGCAGTTTATTAATAATGAGAACACTATACTTATAACTACTGATGCAGTAGGAATGGGGGTTAACCTGCCTATTAAAAGGATCGTATTTATGGATATAAAGAAATTTGACGGTACAGAAGTTAGATATTTAAAATCTCAAGAAGTAAAGCAGATAGCAGGGAGAGCAGGCAGAAAAGGAATTTATGATGTAGGCTATGTAGCTGGTGCAGGAAGTACACAGGATTTCTTAGAGGAAAACTTAAAAAGTGAGGACTATTCCATAGAAGAAGCTGTGCTTGGCCCAAGTGAAGAAATATTAAAAATAAGAGGACTTCCATTAAAAGAAAAACTGGCACTTTGGATTACAAGGGAAGAAAAAAAACCTTATTATAGGAAAATGGATATAAGCGAGTATCTTATTGTATTAGACAGCATTAAAAGCTATAAGCTTGATGAGGCTGTGCAGTGGAGATTGTTAAAGATACCTTTTGATGTATCAAACGGCGATATGATGGATGCCTTTTTAAGCTATATTGACGAACTTTTTGTTGCAAGACGAAAAGTCATATCGAAACCGGAATTTTTGAAAAAAGAATTGTATGATTTAGAAATTTATTATCAAAAAATTAATCTTTATTATTCATTTTCAAGGGCTTTTAAGCTTGAGCTTGATGATAAGTGGGTTTATGAAGCCAGAGAAAAAATAAGCAATCAGATTAATGATATTTTATTAAATATTTAATTTAATAAAGGGATGTTGCAAATAATAGGAAGCAGGTTTGAGCTTATTTGCAGCATCTTTTTGTTATTAGCTTCCAAAGACAAAATTCACAAAACATGTTATAATTCTACTGAAAAGGAGAGGTGTATATATGAGTTCAATTGCAGGAGAAGGATGCGAGGTATTAGTTCCTTTTAACGAAAGGAAACCTCTTGATGTTGTAGAAAGAAGCTTGACTACAACCTATAGAAAACATATATGGGCTAAATTTATCAAAGCAATAAATGACTATAAGCTTTTAGAGGATGGAGACAAGGTTGCTGTTGCGATTTCCGGCGGTAAAGACAGTTTATTAATGGCTAAGCTGTTTCAACTTTTACACAGGCACAGCAAGGTGAAATTTGATTTAGAATTTATTGTTGCTGACCCTGGATATCATCCCAATATTAAGGAGCTTTTAATAGATAACTGCAAATATCTAGATATACCAATTAAAATTTTTGATTCCGGTATATTTGAAGTTGTAGATAAAATAGCAAAGGATTATCCCTGCTATATGTGTGCTAAGATGAGGCGAGGAGCTTTATATTCAAAGGCTAAGGAACTTGGCTGCAATAAGCTTGCACTTGGTCATCATTACAATGATGTTATTGAAACAACACTTTTAAATGTTCTTTATACAGGAAACTTCAGCACAATGCTGCCTAAGCTTAAAGCTGATAATTTTGAAAATATGGAGCTTATAAGGCCACTTTTTTATGTGGAAGAAACTTATATAGAACGTTTTACGCAGAACAGCGGAATATGGCCATTAAACTGTGCATGCATGGTAGCAGCTAAGAAGATTGGCAATAAGCGTTATGAAATAAAGGCCCTTATAAAAGAATTAAAGAAAAATTTCAATGATGTAGATAAATCCATATTTAAGGCTGCTGAAAATGTTAATCTTGACGCGATTCTTGGCTTTAAAAAAGATGGACAAAAACATTCATATTTAGAGTTTTATGATGAAGAGTAGCTAAAGCTGCTCTTTTTGTATTTTATACCCCTGTAGTTGCAAATAATATTTTAGAAGAAATAAGAGTTTTAAGAATAGGGGTGTAAAATGTGAAAATACTGAACGAAAAAAATCATATTACAAAAAAAGCTGCTGGCATAGCAGCTGTAACAGCATTAATTGGTGTTTGTTTAATGGGATGCAGCAATAGCAATTTAAGTGCTCAGCAGAGCAGATTTGAAAATCAAAACAATACATCAGTGCATCAAGGAACAACCACTTCAATTACTAATACATCAATAACTTCAGCAGCAGAACAGGTAACTCCTGCTGTTGTAGGTATAACTACAACAAGAATAGAAAAGGATCTTTATGCTCAGAATCAAAGAGTGCAGGGTGTCGGCTCTGGAGTAATAGTAGATAATAAAGGATACATATTAACTAATAATCATGTAGCCGGAAATGCGGAATCTTTAATGGTATCTCTATATGATGGCAGAAATGTAAGAGGTCAGGCTGTATGGACTGATCCGGTATTAGATCTGGCTATAGTAAAAATAAATGCTGATAACCTTAAAGTAGCTACTCTAGGGGATTCAAAAAACATTAAAGTAGGCCAAAATGCAATAGCTATTGGAAATCCACTTGGATTAACTTTTCAAAGAACAGTAACAGCAGGCATAATAAGCGCATTAAACAGAACTATTGAAGTTGAGAAAGGAACCTTTATGGAAGACTTAATTCAAACGGATGCTTCCATAAATCCGGGAAACAGTGGAGGACCACTAATAAATGAGAGGGGCGAGGTAGTTGGTATTAACACAATCAAGGTTACTACTGCTGAAGGCATGGGATTTGCAGTTCCGGTGAATGTCGTTAAACCAGTAGTAGCAAAAGTTGTTACAGGAGGAAATTATGGCTCCCCTAATATAGGACTTCAGGCTTTTGATAAGGAATTAGGAAAAATTTTTGATTTCGTCATTGATAAAGGAGTTTATGTATATGATTGCAAAGATGGAGGATGTTCACATAAAGCAGGAGTCAGAAAAGGTGATACAATACTTTCTGTAGATGGAAAGGCTGTAAACACAGTAGCTGAGCTTAAGGAGGCATTGAATAGCGCCGGGGCAGGAAAAATAGTGAAGCTTAGAGTTAAAAATGGAGATGGAGAAAAAGATGTTCATATAACTCTTGATGGTATGAAGAAATAAACCAAAAAGTGTTTATGAAGCTTTATTTATGATTTATAATAATATTATTATAAATCATAGGAGGAACTCATGATAAAAATTTGGGGAAAAATAATGAAAAACAATAAGATAGTTAAAGATGCTGTAGTAACATCAAACTTAGATGCCTCTTATCAAGATAATTTAAAGGCCTGTATAAATGAACTTTGCGACAAATTCGATATACAAAAACCTTATTGGCTCCCTATAAATTTGGAGGAGTATAATAAAAGAAATAAGACAATATTTAACTATCATAATTTTATGGAAGAAATTGATTTCGATAGATTTGTAATTGAAGAGCTTGATATTGAAAAATAATGGTGTGTTTCAAAACAACTTAAACATATAGCGCGGTATTTGAATTCTAGGAAGCTTTCGCTTTGCAGATAAGACTAATAATTAAAAGATTTATAAATCCTAAATCCTATAAACTCTCTTCGTTCAAACAATATAGGATTCTTAACGGTTTTATAAATCTTTTATTAAAGTCTTATTACTGCTTGCTCAAATGCTTC
>KE993508.1:124691-208710 GCA_000466585.1 Clostridiales bacterium oral taxon 876 str. F0540 | reverse complement strand
AGTCTTATTACTGCTTGCTCAAATGCTTCTACGTTTTCAAATACCACGCTAAGTTTAGCTATTTTGAGGCACACCCTTTATCTATGCAAATTATATACTTATATAGTGATTTATTATTGAAACTATGTAGGTAATATTATATCGCGATAAGAAGATATCTTCTTATGGCGATATCATTATACAATGCAATAAAGTTCTTACATTCATGATGTCACAAAATATCCAATCTCCAAGGATTTTTGGGACAGTACGAATGTATTAGAACTTTTGCATTGTATATATTTTTAGAAGATATTTGGATCTATTTTATTCTTACCCTTATTATAATAATTTAGTGGATTTAAAGCAGGGCCTTCCATAATATCACCTGTATATGTAAATCTTGAGCCGTGACATGGACAATCCCAGGATTTCTCAGCAGAATTCCAGTTAAGTTCGCAGCCCATATGAGTACATGTTGTATCGATAATATGGAGACTCCCTTCTTCATCTCTATAAGCACCAACTCTATGGCCGTCTATTCTAATAACTTGAGCTTCTCCATTTTTTATATCAAGGTTTTCCGGAAGAGCTTGAAGTTTTCCTTCAAAGAGTTCTTTTGCCACATTAAGATTTTGTGTTACAAAAGTTTTTGCAGATGCTGAAGGGGTAAATCTTGAAGGATTATATACTTCAGTCCATGGGTTTTCACCTTTAACTATAAGATCTCTAATCATAATTGCAGATACAGTACTGTTTGTCATTCCCCATTTTCCGAAACCTGTAGCTACATATATATTGGGAGTGCGGGATGTCAAATGTCCTACATAAGGTGCGCCATCCATAGTATTATAATCCTGAGCAGACCATCTATAGAGAATATCTATTACGTTGTAATTATCTTCTGTAAACTCTTTAAGAATTTTATAATGCTCTAGAAGATTTTCACCATGTCCTGTTTTATGATGTTCTCCCCCTATAATTATAAGTTCTCCGCCATTATAGGGTTGAGAGCGAAGTGAACGACTAGGCTCTTCAGCGTTAATAAACATTCCTGTGGGAAACTTTTCTTTTATCCTTGCACCTATTGCATAGGAACGATGAGGATAAATCCTTGTAAAATAAAGTCCAAGTCCATCATAAAAAGGAAAGTGTGAAGCTACAATCAATCTGTCTGCAGTTACAGTAAAACCTTTATGGGTTTTAACTTTGACCTTTTGCCCCTCATCAACGTCCACTGCCCTTGTCCCCTCAAATATATAACATCCATCTCCTTGTATTTTATTTGCCAGATGAAGAAGATATTTTCTTGGATGAAACTGCGCTTGATTGTCAAAGCGAACCGCAGCCTTAATTTTAAAGGGAAGAGGGATTTCTTCTTCATAAAAGGCTTTTATCCCAAGCTTTGATGCAATTTCAACCTCAGATTGAATGACACTCATATATTCAGTAGTTTGTGTATATACATAGGATGGCTGAAAGGAAAAATCGCAATCGATATTTTCATTTTTAACCAAATCGTGAATAAATTTAATGGCATATTCATTTGCATCAGCATATTGTTTAGCCTTTTCTTCTCCGAATTGAAGCTTAAGCTTATTGTAAATTAACCCATGCTGCGAGGTTATTTTTGCAGTTGTGTGACCGGTGGTGTTCATCAAAATCTTATCCGCTTCTAAAATAGCTACCTTAAGACCCTCCTTTTTTAGTAGACATGCTGTGCTTATACCTACCATACCTCCTCCCACAATAACGGCATCAACATTTATGTCTTCATTAAGAGAAGGAAAATTAGTAATTGGAGTTGAGTATATCCAGTAGGATAAAGGATCGTTTACTAAATTATTAATATTCGAAGTAGTATTCAGCACAATATGAGCCTCCTTTTGCATTTTGTATTTATGATTTGCAACTTTCCATTTAATATGCATTTAGCTGTAACGTGAGCATAATTATGCATAAACACATTTAAATAAGAGTTCATTAAATATTTTATAGGAACAAGTTATATTTTTATATTTGCATGAAAACGTTTATATGGGCCTTGAATAGCAAATCATTGAAAACACTCGAACGGACACATATATTATTATTAATTTGTTAATAAAATAATTAGCAAAAATATCTAAAAAATGTTTGTAATTACAATACAATTGTGCTATATTAAATTTGGTTATAATTATGCGTTGAATTTGCATTATTATAATCACCTAATTAATAAAATCTTCTATGCTGGTACAAGACTAGTGGAAGGTTTTTTTATTTTGTATGAATTTATAAAAAAGGAGTTGTTAAGGTGTGACAGGGAATGCTTTTATTCAGTTGTCAAATGTTTACAAAAAGTATGATGGGGCAGAGGGTGCAGTTATAAGTAATTTGTCCCTAAATGTTAAAAAAGGTGAATTTTTAACATTACTCGGACCTAGCGGATGTGGAAAGACTACTACTCTTCGTATGATTGCCGGTTTTGAGCAACTTACAAGCGGTAGTGTCATCATCGATGGTGAAGATGTAACGAATAAGTCACCACATGAAAGGTGCGTTAATACAGTATTTCAAAACTACGCACTATTTCCTCATATGAATATTTTCGACAATATTGCATTTGGATTAAAAATGAAAAAGGTTTCTAATAGTGAGATTAAAGCAAGAGTTTCTGAAATGTTGAAAATGATTCAATTGGAAGGTTATGAAAAGAGAATGCCTTCTAGTCTGAGCGGAGGCCAGATGCAGCGTGTGGCTATAGCAAGAGCGGTAATAAATAATCCTAAGGTCTTGCTCTTAGATGAGCCGCTGGGCGCCCTTGATCTAAAACTTCGTAAACAGATGCAACTAGAATTAAAGCATCTCCAGAAGAGGCTTGGGATAACCTTTATATTTGTTACTCATGACCAGGAAGAAGCACTTACAATGTCAGATAGAATTGTTGTTATGAAAGGCGGAGTTATAGAACAGCTTGGAACTCCTGATGAGATTTATGAGAGACCTGTATCAAAATTTGTAGCGGATTTTATTGGAGATACTAATCTTCTTGAAGGAAAAATAGAAGATGTATTCAGTAATGAAGCTTTACTTCATATTAACGGGGAAGAACAACTAATTAAGGTACGAGCAAATAATCTATTGTCAGGAGAGCAAATTTTTGCAGCCTTAAGACCTGAAAGGATTAAAATCAAAAAAACGCCAGAAAATGAAGATGTTTATCTAAAAGCAAATTTAAAAGATAGAATATACACAGGAATTTATTACAAGACAATTTTAGAGCTTCATAATGGAAATATTATAACCGTAAATGAGCCAATCAGTGAAAGTTTTAATTTTTCAAATGACGAAGGTGAAGTTTATTTAACTTGGCAAACTGAGAATTTGGTGGTGATGAAATCATGATGCTGCAAAACAAAGCATTAAGCATAACCAAACCGCTTATTAAAGAAAAAACTTTTTCAAGAAAGAATTCAGGCATATTTGCCTCTTTAGCTCCAATTATTTTATGGATGACAACTTTTTTTGTTTTGCCAGTTTTGTATATAGTAGTAGTAAGCTTTTGCAGCAGGGGAGAAACTGGAGACTTAGTGTATAAATTTACACTAGCAAACTATAAAAGTTTATTAAATCCTCTTTATGCTAAAATATTTTTTAACTCACTTGTAATCTCAGTTTTTACTACAGTACTTTGTTTGATTTTCGGATATCCTTTTGCTTATATAATTGCTAAATCAGGAAAAAAATACAAGCCATTGCTCTTGCTTTTGATTATACTGCCTTTTTTTACTAATTCATTAGTAAGAACTTATGCTATGATCATTCTTTTAAGGAGCGAAGGGATAATTAATTCTTATTTAATAAAGCTTCACTTAATCAAAGAGCCTTTGAAGCTTTTATATAATAATATTTCCGTTATGATTGGAATGCTTTATATGATGTTTCCTTTTATGATACTTCCTCTATACGCTTCTATTGAAAAGCTTGATAAAAGACTTGTTGAGGCTGCGGCGGACTTAGGTGCATCTCCAATAAAAACTTTCTTAAGGATTACTTTACCTCTTACAAAAAGCGGAATAGTATCCGGTTCAATGCTTGTATTCGTTCCTACATTAGGTCTTTTCTTTATAACGGATTTAATGGGAGGAAGTAAAGTTGTTTTAATGAGTAATCTTATAAAAAATCAGTTTTTGACTGCAAGAAATTGGCCATTAGGTTCAGCTATATCTGTTATTCTGATAACAATTATGGCTCTATTGATAGCATTTTCTTCAAAACATGGCTCTAAAAAAGAGAATATGGGGGTGTTTTAGTAGATGAAAAAGAAGAGTTTTCTGGCGAAACTATATAGCTTTTTAATTTACATGTTCCTCTATATTCCAATAATTATCTTAGTAGCATTTTCTTTTAATGATTCAAAGCTTAATGCTGTATGGACGGGATTCACTTTTAAGTGGTACAAGAGTTTAGTCCATAATGCCGGGATCCTTGAAGCTGTGAAAAACAGTTTAATCATTGCAGTAATAAGTACTATTATTTCAGTAATGCTTGGTACTTTAGCCGCTGTAGGAATGTATAAGTATAATTTCAAAGGCAAGAACGTAATGGATGGTATTTTATACATTCCATTAGTTATACCTGAAATAGTAATGGGAATATCTCTTTTAGCATTTTTCTCAATAATAAAGGTTCCTATGGGAATGCTGTCCTTAATTATAGCACATGTTACTTTTAGTGTTTCCTATGTTATAGCAGTAGTGCGCGCAAGGCTTGATGGATTTGATAAATCTGTTGAGGAGGCTGCTATGGATTTGGGTGCAACACCGTTTCAAACATTTACTAAGGTTACTTTGCCTATTATTATGCCAGGAGTAATAGCAGGAGGACTTCTTGCTTTTACTCTATCCTTGGATGATATGATAATAAGCTTCTTTACCGCAGGGCCTAACAGTACTACATTGCCGCTAAAAGTATTCTCAATGGTTAAATTTGGAGTAACTCCTGAGATAAATGCTCTTTCAACTTTAATAATTTTATTTACTATAGTCGTTGTAAGCTTTGCATTAGTTCTTAGAAAATCTAACATTAACATGAAAAAAGCCGGTGCAGTTTTTACTGCAATTGCTGTTTGTATAACAAGCATAAGCGGAGGAATGTGGGTACTTGCCAAACAGTCTGAAGCAACTAAGCAGGAACTTAGCATATTTAACTGGTCAGAATATTTGCCTCAATCTGTAATTGACAAATTTGAGCAAACTTATAACATCAAAGTTAACTATAGCACTTTTTCTTCTAACGAAGAAATGCTGGCTAAAATAATGGCTGGCGGTTCGCAATATGATTTAACTGTTGCAAGTGATTATATGGTAGAGATAATGAGAAAGCAAAACCTACTGCAGGAAATAAATAAAGATAGTTTGACAAATATTAATAATATGGGTAAACAGTTTATGAACCAATCTTTTGATCCTGGGAATAAGTATAGCATACCTTATATGTGGACTGCAGGGATAATTGCAGTTGACGGCTCAAAGGTTAAGGATGGAACTGTTACCTCCTACGCAGATTTATGGAAGCCTGAATTTAAAGGTTCTATAGCACTATTGGATGATGAAAGAATAATTATAGGCATGACTCTTAAGAAACTAGGGTACTCAATGAATGAAGTTGATGAAAAGGCCTTAGCCAGAGCTAAGGAAGAACTTAAAAAGCTTCAGCCTAATGTAAAAGCCTATGACAGTGACAGCCCCAAAACTATGCTTATAAATGGTGAAGCAAAAATGATTTTTGCCTGGGGAGCAGAGGGAAGTCTTGCAGGTAGAGAAAATAAAAATGTTAAGATGGTAATACCTAAAGAGGGCTTATTTCTACAGCAGGATAATTTTGTGATTCCTAAAGGCGCTAAAAATGTGAGAGCTGCGGAATTATTTATGAACTTTATTATGGAGCCTGAGATAAGTGCAGAAATATCTGAAGCTTATCCTTATGGGAATCCGAATACAGCAGCTTATCAATATATAGATAAGGAAATTTTAGATGATAAGGGTATTTATCCTCCAGAGGAAGAAGTGAAAAAAGGAGAGCATTTAAAAGATATCGGTGATTCAATAAAATTGTATGACAATATATGGTCTGAAGTTAAGCAGTAAAAAAACCCGGAATTTCCGGGTTTTTTTATTCGAAAGGTTTCATCTTCATAGCATTATAAAATTCCTTGTCAATAGTATGAGTTATTCTTAAATTATTATCTTTTCTAAATTTAATTACCTGTGCTTTCATTCCTTCACCATATCTTCCATCTAAGGCTCCACTATAATATCCTCTATCTTTAAGCTGTCTTTGAACTTCATATACATCTGAGCCGGTATTACCAGGCTCTAAAGTTCTGAATTCATTTACAAACATATTATAAGGACCGCCGTATATACAGACAGGGGTACCATACCCAACAAGTTTATAAAGCTCTTCAACATCCTTATTTAACATTCGTATACATCCAAGGGAAACATGGCCGCCGATAGATAAGGGTTTATTTGTGCCGTGGATGCCGTATCTTCCCCATGGTACATTGAGCCCCATCCAACGTGTACCAAAACCTGCACTCCACTCACCTTTGCTAATAATTGTGAAGGTTCCTAGAGGTGATGGTGTTGAAGGCTTCCCGCCAGCTATTGGATAATTTTTGATGATCTTGTTATTTATTTGATCAATCAAGTATAATCTGTTATCGACTAAATCAACTAATATACAGAAATTTTTATTATGTTTAGAATTATGATCATACAAATTTTCGGCTTTTACAATATTACGAAAAGGGTGTATTATAAAAAATAAAAAGAATAAAATGGTAATTAGGTTTTTGCGTTTTATAATAATGCCTCCTTCACAAAATATAAGTAATGATTGTATAAGATACAAAAGTAGTAGTACATTCATGATGTCCTAAAAACCTTTAATAAATAGATGTTTTGTGGCATCATGATTATAAGAACTTTATTGTAATTACTTACTTGATTATTATTTGATTAATAAAATAAAATATGTGATTTTCATTAATAATAAAAGCATAAAAATTAATATAAAGATAAGTATTGGTGAAAATTCAATAGTTTTAAATGAAAGGATGATATAAATGAATGTATTAGATGCAATAAAAACCAGAAGGTCTATAGGAAAGGTAAAAAACGATGAGATACCAAAAGAATTAATTGAGCAAATAATCGATGCAGGAACATGGGCACCAAACAGATATTTGACTCAGCCTTGGAGGTTTTTTGTTATTACAGGAGACGGAAGAAAAGCCCTTTCAAGGATAATGGAAGATATCGCTTTAGATATGGGTGTTAGTCCAGACACAGAACAGGGGAAGATAAAGCTTGAAAAAGAAAGAAATAAACCTTTTAGGGCGCCTGTAATAATTGCAGTAGCTGCAGAAGTAACTGAAAACGAAAAGGTAATCAGACTAGAAGAATTAGGAGCGGTTTATGCTGCTACTGAGAATATGCTTTTAGCAGCTCATGAATTAGGTGTAGCAACCTATTGGAAAACTGGTAAAGCTTGCTACCACAAAAAAATGAAAGAGTTTTTTGGACTTAAGGAAAAAGATGAAGTATTAGCACTAATATATTTAGGATATGCTGATATGGAGAAACACGGAGTGTCAAGAAAGCCTTCATCACAACTTACAAAGTGGATTACAACAGATAATTAATAGTAAAGGAAGAAATGAAATGAAAATTTATTCGTGGAATGTTAATGGACTTAGAGCAGTAATGAAAAAAGGTTTCTTAGAATGGATAAAGGAAGAAAATCCAGATATATTATGTATACAGGAAACTAAACTTCAAGAGGATAAGCTTGAGGATAGTTTTACAAACATTGAAGGTTATTATTCTTACTTTAGTTTTGCTGAAAAAAAGGGTTACAGCGGGGTAGCAACTTATACACAGCTGAAACCGATAAGTGTGAAGCATGGGATAGGAATTGAGAAGTTTGACAGTGAAGGAAGAATTCTTGAAACGGAATTTGATACTTTTACTTTGCTTAATATATATTTTCCAAATGGTCAAATGAACGAAGACAGACTTAACTATAAAATGGAATTTTATGATGCTTTGCTAGAATACTGCAACTCACTCGTTAATGAAGGGAAAAAAATCATAATTTGCGGTGATTATAATACTGCTCACACCGAGATGGATATTAAAAATGCCAAGGCAAATGAAAAAACCTCAGGTTTTCTTCCAGTGGAAAGGGCATGGCTAGATAAATTTATCAAAAACGGATATACTGACAGCTTCAGATATATCAATCCGGATAAAATACAGTATTCCTGGTGGAGTTATATGTTTAAAGCAAGAGAAAGAAATGTAGGTTGGAGAATTGATTATCATTTTGTATCTAATAATCTGCTGCCATATGTTAGTGATGCAAAGATTCTAAACGAGGTTACCGGATCAGACCACTGTCCCGTAGTTATAGAAATACAAGATCAGCTATAGAGCTGATCTTGTTTCATTTGTAAGCTTTATTCTTTTGAAGATTATTTCAATAAGGACAAATGCCAGCAAGCCTCCTAATAATGCAGTAACCAGCTGAGTTGCTCCCATAGCAACAGATAAGGCTTCCGCAACTTTTTTAGGAAAGTTCATGTTTAAAGCATAAATTATTTTATTTGCAGATAAATATAGGAAGCCGAATTTTAGAATAGCTCCAATAATAATACCGGCATACTTTCCGAAGGGTTCTCTCTTATATATAATTCCAAAAGCAATAGCAAAAATAGCATTACCAAGCATTATAAATGGTATAAATGGTGCCATTGCAGGTTTTAGCTGTCCTACAAGCAAAGCTGTCCAAGGTGTTAATACGCCGACAGCTGTTCCATAAAAGGTACCGCTTACAAATACAGTAACCAATAAAGCTGCATTGACTACAGAGCCAACAATATATTGATTTAAGCCAGGAATTCTGCTGCCAATAATCTGAAAAACTATAACAACAGCTAATAAAAGAGAACTTTGAACTAATTTTTTTACATCGTTGTTTTTCATACTAATCATCCCCATAATTACAATTTAATAAAATTATTCTATTTAATATTAGCATTAGTAAAAGAAAATGTACAGCCTAGTGGCTGTACACTGTATTAATATATATATTTTACATAATCATTAGATACCCATCCCTGAATTCCGTTGATACTTATTTTAAACCAATCCGGATTAGAAGTAGAATCTATTACTTCTGCATACTGCCCCTTGTTCAATGTGCTGATTATTGAAGTCGAAGTTGATGGGCTGACCCTTATATTAAGCATATAAGCATTATAAAGTTCAATGTACTTACGCGAAGAAATTGTTGTGGTTAAATTCTGAGAAACCCATCCGGTTTGTCCGTTATAAGAAACTTGATACCAGCCGTTTAAATTTTGGAGTACTTTTACGACAGTGTCCTTCGGAATTCTGCCTATAATGTTTGCAGAAGTTGAAGCACTTGCTCTAAAGTTAGCGTAATAGTTTACATTAGCTATCTTTACAAAATTTATAGTCTGATTGGTTGATGGAGAAGTTTCTGAAGTATTCTCAATAATGTTAACATATCTTCCTGGAATATACCCGTTATTTATATCATCCATGGTTACAAAGTATTTCTTTGTGCCCTGGATTCCTCCAAATACTTGATCCCAAGTAGATTCGTAGGTAAAGGCACCTTGTATTCCATTTAAAGTTCCCCATTTATCAAAAATTAAAACGTGATCTCCAGGTCTATCAAGAATATCCATATGCTTTATATCACTTAAACTTATTTTCTTAAAATAAGTGTCAAACATAGAGTAGGTTGATAATTTTGTACCAGGTATATTATAGGAAGCTTGTACAAATCCGGAACAGTCAATTCCCGCGGTTCCCGGGATAAGCCCATAACCAGCATCAGTATTAACATTTCCTATAAAAGCACCTTTGTTTACTGCATCTAAAAAATTAGTCCAAGGTGTGTTGTATGAGATTGAATCAAGACTATCATGTCCGCCCCAATTATATGGAATTCCAGTCATTATACCACTGGTTATTCCATTCATCTGATTAGGCTGAGTTACATAAGGAACATAAGCTGTGCTTATATTTGAATTCTTATTTCTGTCATAGTTCCAAGTAAGGTTTATCATTTGAAGTGCTCTGTTTTCTGCCTGCGCTCTAGTTATAGAAGGGATTTCAGCTGCGCTGGCGCTGTACTTAGGAATTACTGTTAAAGTAGATAAAATTATAATTGCAGCTACGAAAGATTTCAATTTTTTTATAATAATCACTCCTATAAATTTATTTTTTAATAAGATATTTTATTAGTGCTAAAGAAAGGTAGAAGGTTATCTGTAAAAACAAATAACCTTCAAAACACAATTAGTATGAAAAAACCATATTATCTACTCTTAGTGCTACTGGCTTTGACCAAAGCCAAGTATTTTTAGTGCTATCATCAAAATAGAACTGAGCTCCATTTGTTGGATCATAGCCATTTAATGCATCAATAGCAGCTTGTCTATCTTCTGAAGTTGAAGCTTGATTTATCATTCCGTTTAAAACCGGTGAAAATTGATAATAACCATTTACTCTTTGGTAAATTACATCTCTTATAGTGTTAGGCCACGCAGAGCTTTGAACTCTATTAACAACTACAGCTGCAACTGCAGCCTTAGCCTTATAAGGCTCACCTTGAGCTTCAGCATGTACTAATCTGGCTAATAGGTCTAAATCGCTATCTGTGTATGGTATTACACCATAATGAGTTTGAGAAGTAGAATCAACAGAATAGCTTGTACCAGGTATTATCAATCTTTGTCCTGGGTATATATAATCGGTCCAATAGTTATTAGCTTTTCTTAAGGAACTTAATGAAATACTATTATTTTTAGCTATCAGATATAGAGTATCACCAGATTTTACAGTATAATCCTTAGCACGAACATTTATTACTTGTCCAGGATAAATTATGTCACTAGACAATTTATTATCTGCCTTTAGAGTATAGGTATTTGTATTGAAAAGTTTACCTACTGTATACAGTGAATCGCCTGATGAAACTGTATAGCCTGCTGCTTTTGCTGAATGAGCTGAGAAAAGAGTCATTGCTGCAGTAAATAACAATACTTTAAGTTTCTTTGAATTTATCATAAATTTCCTCCTTTTGCCTCCGAGGTTAGTTGACGGGTTAGGGTAAGAGGTACCCTTCTTTAAAATAAAGATTCACCCCAATGGATATCCCCCGTACTCCTTTATGGAGATTCGGCTTGTCATTACATGAACAATTGTAACAGACACAATTCGACAAATCTATACTAAATATGTGGCATCGCAGTAACATAAATAGCAGAATTTCAAATATATAGATATTTATATAATAAATAAGGCTGCATATATAATTTCATATGCAGCCTAGAGAACTATTAAGTTAAAGTATATTTAATCTTTTTAAGTCATCCTTTAACTGGTTGGGATTTTTAAAGTGAATAGCTGTTATACCAATAGTCTTGGCAGCTTCAATATTTGCAATAGTATCATCGACAAATATGCTTTCAGAAGCATTTAGTGAATACTTATCTAATAAATGATTATAGATTTCCTTATTAGGTTTTAATAAATTAATATGTGAAGATATGACCATACCGTCAGCTAGTCTTAGAAATTTATACTTGTTGTATACTTGATTAAAGGCACTATAGTGAAAGTTAGAAAGCAAATAGATTTTATAATTATTATTCTTTAAAGTTTCAAGAACTTGTACCGTTTCTTCTATTGGATATAAGATATCTGTCCAATTATTCATTATCTGCATTACTTCTTTATTATAATTAGGATTTCTTTTACAGAAAATATTCACAGCATCATTATCAGTAATACTTCCTTCATCCAGCATTACCCATTCCTTGCTGCAAAATATTTCTTCGTATAGCAACTTAGATAAATTGTTTCCTGAATACACTTTATTTAGATATATTAATGGTTCAAAATCAAGTAAAACTCTTCCTATATCAAATATAACATTTTTAATCATATAAAACCTCCAGATTAAAATATTAAAGCATTTTAATCCTACACCAAAATAGAAATTTGTACAATAACCAACTCATCTGAATTTATAATTACATCAAGGGGATACTATAAAAAACTGTATCAGCGACTTTAAGCTTCATAGTAATTTGACGAGGTGAATAATTATGAATGCGCTTGCAAACGAATTTATAGATAAGATGAAGAACCTAGATCCAAAAGAATATTTATATAATATTATTACATACGGCATATCGCCAACAATTTCAGGAGATAAATGTGCAACTTTAATAAATTTATCTAATAAGTATAGGAATAGTTTTAGTTTATGGAAGAAAAACAAAAGTGAATTTATTAAAAATATTCCATTAAAGTACTATGAAGTAAATATTACAGATGAAAATTATACTGTTCTATTTTATGATACGCAGCTTTTAGAGAATGTACTATGTGAGTATAAGAGTGCAAAATTTCTGGAAGGTGAGGGATATCATAATAGAGGATCAATCAGCAATTTGCTGGATATATTAAGAAAAAACTATGAAAATGGATGTCCTCATGAGATTGGTTTATTTTTAGGAATACCTCTGCATGATGTATTAGGGTTTATAAATAATTCTGGCCAGAATTATTTATACTGTGGATATTGGAAGGTATATGAAGATGTTAAGGGAGCTAAAAATATATTTCATAAATATGATACTGTTAAGAAAAGTGTTATGAAAGCAATATCTGAAGGCAAGAATTATAAGGATATAATAAATATTTTAAACTAGATACAGTATTAAAGCCGTGGAAATTCACGGCTTTAATACTGCAAAGAGGAGTAAAATTGACTTCATAATATTGATGTTGTACAATTGATACAACAGATTATGAAAGGAGTTTTAATATGGATAAAATACTTGAGAATTTGCAAAGCTTTAACTTTACTAAGATTGAGGCAGAAGTTTACATATGTCTTTTAAAATATGGGCAGCTAAATGGATCGCAGATTTCAAAATATTTGAGTATATCAAGAACATCCGTTTATGCAGCTCTCGAAAGTTTATACAATAAAGGACACGTGTTTATGTTGTCCGGTGAACCTACAATGTACAAAGCTGAGGAGCCAAAACAGCTTATTGATAAAATTAAAAGAGGTTATTCAAATTCCATAGATTATTTGGAGAAATATTTATCCAGCTTTGAAAGCAGAGGCTCTGAGGAGCAGTATTGGAATATTAAAGGCTACGATAATTTTATCAATAATACTAAGAGGCTGTTGCTTAGTGCTGAAAGCGAAGTATATATATCTACAAACTTTCAAATTCAACTATTTAAAGATGAGTTAATATTTCTGTCAGAAAAAGGTGTAAAGATAATAATATTTTCATTTGAACCATTAGATATGACAGAAATTATAGCAGAATATTATCATCACGAAGCAAAAACTATATACTGTAGTGATAAAAGATGGATGATGGTAGTAGATAACAAGCAGGCCTTTATTGCAAATGAAAATAAGAATAAAGAGATATTTGGAACTTTTACTGGGAATTCTCTTATGGTTTCTATTATATCTGAACATATACATCATGATATATATCTCTTAAAGTTAAAGAACAAATATAACAAAAACATAGTTACAGAGGATATATTAATAGGGAGTTCTTTTGAAAAAGGTTCAGAGACTTGTGGCGGAAATCCTAATAAATAATATATATACCTTTTAAAAGGGGGACAGTAATGAATAAATCTAAAAAAAGAAAAATGAATGTAGTCAGTTTAACGTGGCCAATTTTTATAGAAATATTATTATTTATGCTTCTGGGAAGTGTGGACACATTGATGCTTGGAAAATATTCTGATAATGCTGTAGCTGCAGTTGGGGTTTCTAATCAGCTTATTGGAATGATGAATATTCTTTTCGGAGTACTTTCCACCGGAACTGCGGTTTTGGTAGCTCAAAATTTAGGTGCTGAAAACAGAGAAAGAGCAAGTAGGGTAACCTTAGTATCTCTATGTTTAAATCTTATTATTGGTGTAGTTTTGAGCTTAACTATGTTTTTGGGAAGCACTTCAATTTTAAGGCTTATGAACATTAGGGCGGATTTACTGCAATATGGTAAGGATTACTTAGGTATAGTCGGGGGGTTCTTATTTTTTCAATCAGTGCTTATGACTATAACAGCTGTTGTAAGAAACCATGGTTTGACAAAAATATCCATGTATGTTACTTTAGGAATGAATGTAATTCATGTGATTTTAGATTATATTTTCATCTTTGGACCATTTGGACTACCGATACTTGGAGTAAAAGGAGTAGCAGTCTCTACTAATATAAGTAAGTTTTTAGGCCTTGCTGTAATGCTTTATATACTTTTAACAAAAGTAGAAACAAATTTGAGCTTTAAATATTTGAGGCCTTTTCCAAAGGATATATTAAGGGATTTGTTAAAGATAGGCATACCAACTGCAGGTGAGCAGCTGTCCTATAATATGTCTCAGCTTGTAGTAACATATTTTATAAACATGCTCAGTAATGAGGCGCTGACTACAAAGGCTTACGTTCAGAATATAGTTATGTTTGCTTATTTATTTGCTGTAGCAATAGGACAGGGAACAGAAATACTTGTTGGTCATCTGGTGGGCGAAAACAAAAAGGAAAAAGCTTACAATACCTGCTTGAAGAGTTTGAAGCTTGCCATGATTTCCTCGCTTGTTATGGCAGGAGGCTTTGCACTGTTTAGAACTCAGTTTTTGTCAATATTTACGCATAACAAAGACATAATAACTATAGGTGGAACCATACTTATAATTGATTTTATTCTTGAACCAGGGAGAGCTTTCAATCTTGTGGTTATCAATTCCTTAAGAGCTTCGGGAGATGTAAAATTTCCGGTTTATATGGGCATTATGTCTATGTGGGGGGTAAGTGTATTGCTTTCATATATCTTAGGAATTTATTTTGGGTTAGGTCTTATAGGTATGTGGATAGCTTTTGCCTGCGATGAGTGGCTGAGAGGATTATTAATGCTTTGGAGATGGAGATCTAGAAAGTGGGAGAGTATGTCCTTTGTTAAGTCGCAAACTGCATAAACTTTAATTTGGGGGGAATAGAATGAAGAAGATTTCTGCAAGTGTTAAAAACTTTGGTAAAACAAATTTCCATGCGTTGACTCATAAGAACTTTAGATATTATTGGTCTGGACAGTGTGTGTCACTAATTGGAACTTGGATGCAGAATATAGGCCAATCCTGGCTGGTATTTACTTTAACTGGTTCGCCATTCCTGCTTGGGCTTGTAGGGACAATACAGTTTTTGCCCGTAACGGTTTTTTCACTATTCGCAGGAGTTGTTGTAGATAGATTTCCCAAAAAGAGAATATTACTTATGACACAGAGTATATCAATGGTACTTGCTTTTATTTTGTCATTCTTAGTTTTTACTCATAAGGTGAGGTACGAGCACATTCTTATTCTTGCGCTTTTATTAGGCTTTACAAACACGCTGGATATGCCAACAAGACAAACTTTCATTGTTGAAGTAGTAGGTAAGAAGGATCTGATGAATGCTATTGCCTTAAATTCCGCAACCTTTAATTTGGCAAGAATTTTAGGCCCTGCGGTAGGAGCTGTTTTAATGAGCAAGCTAGGGGCAGCCTGGTGTTTCCTTTTAAATGGTTTAAGTTTTGTAGCAGTAATATTTGGATTGCTTCATATAGAGCCTATACCATATGTTAGAAAAGATAATGATAAAGGTAAAATTATAGATGAGATTAAAGATGGTTTAAAATATATATATAAAACTCCTATTCTATTTAAAACGGTACTAATGGTAACTGTTATGGGAATATTTGCATTTAACTACAATGTACTCCTTCCTGTTTTCACTAAAAATGTTCTTCATCAATCTGAAGGAACATATGGCTTCCTGATGTCGTCTCTGGGGATTGGTTCTTTGGTAGGTGCGTTAACTGTATCACTAAAAAGTAAATCAGGTCCTAGAACTAGAATTTTAATTATGAGCTCTATTATAGTATCAATTCTGCTTGTTTGTACAGGGCTTAGCAGATATCAGTATTTGACTGCATTAACTTTAGCAGCTACAGGAATATTCAATATTTATTTCTCAACAACTGCAAATTCAACCCTTCAAATTAATTCTGAAGATAAATACAGGGGAAGAGTAATGAGTGTTTACGCTTTGGTATTTGCCGGAAGCACTCCTGTGGGAAACTTTTTTTCCGGAACAACTGCAGACAAATTAGGTGCAGCATGGGCATTCATAGTTAGTGGAATTATAATAATGGTTTCTATAACTATACTGACTATGCTATTAAAAAGTGAAAATAAAGAAAAGCCTAGATTAGTTTAATCTAGGCTTTTCTTTATTTGCTGTAATTCTTAAAGTAATTGCTCCTAATAATCCTGTCAGCTATATCTATACCTTTTATGGCTTCTTGCTCATCCTGCTCACTTGATTTGTCACCTATATATTTTCCGCTTGCAAGAACAGCAAAATTTTTCTTTGTATTTAATAGATTTCTACCTATAGCAGTATTTTCATATTCAGAAGAATTAATTCCCATAAGGTAGGCAAGTGTTGGCAACAAATCCACTTGACCCCCTATAGTCTTTATTTCTTGACCTTTTAGGTCTTTTGAATACATAACAAGTGGTATTCTCCAGTTATTATCATTCCACCAAGGTTCTTGTGGAGTTATTTTGGAAACTTCATCCTCATAGTATTTATGAATGCCGGTGTGATCCCCATAAATAACTAATACTGTATTATCCAGAGTGCCTTGCTTTTCAAGTTTATCAATTAATATACCTATATGCTTGTCAACATAATGGATACTTTGAAGATATCCCCCCATTTTTGTCTCATCAAGCTTAGGATCAAGTTTTAATTCTCTATATTGTTTTGGAAGATCAAATGGACCGTGGCTAGTCAATGTAACCAGAAAATTATAAAAAGGCTGCTTCTGATTAGATATAATAGGCTCAATTTGTTTTAAATATGAACCATCACTTAACCCGAGCCCGATGGTCTCATCCATGTTAAAGTGAGATGAATCTATAGTCTTTTGAAAACCTATTGAATTAAGAGCAGGTTGCCAGTTCCAGTAAGAACCTTTATCCGGATGTATTGCAGTTGTATTATAGCCTTCTTTTTCAAGTAACTTAGGCAGAGAATTATAACTGTTATTTGGAAACCTGAAAAATGTACTTCCTCTTCTAATAGGATAAATTGATGTATTTGTCATCAAATCAGCATCTGAGCTTGTACCATTATAAACCTGTTCATGATAATCGCTAAAATATAAGCTGCTCTTAAGTAATTTGTTAATATTTGGTGTAATTTCTTGATTATCTATTTTTTGATTTATAACAAAGTTTTCAAGGGATTCAACCTGCAAAACTATTAAATTCTTTCCTTTGAATAAACCTTTATACTCGTTGTCAGGCAAATTTTCTTTTTTGGCACTAAACCAATTATTTATTTCCGCCTTATCTTTTTCGGTCATTTCAAATGGTTTATTATCCAGCCAGAAATTATACCCATCATATATGTGGTAGCCAATAGGAGATAAATTAGCCATAGTTTGATTCGGGGTCCAACAAATTCTAAAAAGTATTGTCTTTTGTCCTTTTTCAACTATGTCAATTTTATAATGGGCAAACCATATATAGGCAACTGATATTATTGATACAGTGAAAAATAATATCGGAAGTCTTTTGTGATTTTTATAGGCATTTTTAAATATTAATGCAAAAGGTACAATTATAAATATATCTATAAAAAATAGTATATCAATACCTCTCATCATTGAAACTATATCACTGGATAAGTTGTCTAAATTTGTTGCTTGATCAAACACATGCAATGTAATAAAACTATTAAAACCTCTGTAATACCATAAGTCAGATACTAAAAGTATAGTAAATAATAAGTTAATAATGATTAAATACCATACATGAGCTCTTTTTTTAAATAAAAATGAGAAAGATAAAAATATTGTTATAAAACAGATATAAACCAATATATGAGGATCTCCATAAAAAGCCCAGGCTGTGTTTAATTTTATTGCTTTATCACTATTTATAAGCAATACAAAGAAGATTGATTTTAGAAACAGGCTTATTAAGGTTATATAAAAGAATATATCCTTAGCAAGGTACAAAAAATTTTCTTTAAGTTTATGTTTAAAACCGCTTTTAGAATCATAATCTAATTTTTTAATTGTGTGTAACAAAATTTCAACTCCTTTATACAAATACATAATGAAATTATACAATAACCTTTCTGAATCGACAACAATAATATTTTGGCAAGGTTACAGTTTGGATAAACTATTTAGTGGTTTATTTCATTAAATTGAATCATATAATTTAATGGGGACATGTATTGATTGCTTGCTTTTACTTGTGGAAAACAGCTTATTTAGAAGAAGGAGGGTAGAAAACTGTATTATAGGAAAATTATTTAGGGGGAGTTTTGATGAAAGATTATTTTAGGTTGGAAGAAAACAATACCACAGTAAAGACAGAAATTATTGCAGGAATAACAACTTTTATTACAATGGCTTATATTATATTTGTAAATCCTCAAATATTAGGGCAGGCAGGTATGAATGGAAAAGGTATTATGTTTGGGGATGTGGCTAAAGCTGGCTTAACAGTAGCAAATGATCCGATTATAGGGTCTGTCTTTGTAGCAACTGTTCTATCAGCAATTATTGGAACTCTTGTTATGGGACTTGTTGCTAATGTACCATTCGCACAGGCGGCAGGTATGGGTATGAATGCTTTTTTTACATTCTATGTAGTTGGAGCAGCAAAGTATTCATGGAAAGCGGCTTTAGCAGCAGTTTTCATTTGCGGCCTTATTAATATTTTTATTACTGTTACTAAGATAAGAATTGCAATAGTAAATGCTATTCCAGAATCACTGAAAAATGCTATTGGAGCAGGTATAGGACTATTTATTGCACTTATAGGTTTTAAAGAAGCAGGCATAGTTGCTTCTGATGCAGCGACTTTAGTTAAGTTTGGAGATTTAAGAAACCCGGGAACATTGCTCGCTGTATTCGGACTAATTTTAACTACCGCTCTAATGGTTAAAAGAGTAAAGGGATCCATACTTCTTGGAATTATAATTACGACAATAACAGGTGTTATAGCACAGGCCTTTTTTGGAGCTAAGCTAAATATTTTCCTTCCGGAGTCATTTAATATAGTTTCACTTCCGCCAAGTTTAAGTCATACATTCTTAAAACTTGATTTCACAGAGCTATTTTCAGCTAAGACAGGAATATTAACAGCAATAACTATAATTGTTTCCTTCAGCTTGGTTGATACCTTTGATACAATTGGAACTTTCATTGGAACAGGCGCTAAAACAGGCATGTTTGATGAAAAAAACGATGTTCCTAAAAAAGGAATGTTTCCAAGAAAAATTGATAAAGCATTATTTGCTGATGCTACTGCTACTTCAATAGGTGCCCTGCTTGGAACAAGCAATGTAACAACCTACGTTGAGAGTGCTGCAGGTATAAGTGAAGGAGGAAGAACCGGTTTAACTTCAGTTGTTGTAGCTATTTGTTTCCTATTATCCCTATTTTTATCCCCGCTTGTAGGAGTAGTTCCAGCTCAGGCAACCGCACCGGCTCTAATAATAGTTGGTGTTCTTATGATAAGCTCTATCATGAGAATTGATTTTGATAATTTTGAAGAATCTCTGCCAGCATTCTTAACACTTGTTATGATGCCGTTTACTTATAGCATAGCTAATGGTATAGCAGCAGGATTTATATTTTATACAATAGTGAAAATAGTTAAAGGAAAGGCAAAGGAAGTACATCCGATTATGTATATTTTTGCTATATTATTCATCCTTAAGTTTGCACTTCAAGTATAGTTAAAATCCGATTGGCATTATGCCAATCGGATTTTTTAGGGATGAGATAAAATAATTATATTATTGTCATAATTAATAAAAGACTTTTTATCTGCATTATTGTTTTTACTGTAACCAAAGTAAATAAATACAACTTCCAAAATTAGAATTAAAATTAGTGCAATTACTATTTTTAAAAATTTGGACATTATACTCCCCCTAAAAAGTGCTTCACTAAAGTGTTAATTAATACAGTTTATGAGGGAGTTTTCAATTATATATACAATTTATAATGAAGAGATAAAAATTTCTAAAACTAAAAAGCCTTGCTAAAATACTTTTTAAGTTTTGGATTCTTTTCTATAACAACAAGGAGCGGTAATCCAAGAACATAACATACAACAAGTTCACCAAAAGCAACCTGAAGCGCTGGTATTATAAAAGGTATTTTTGCAGTATAGCTTATGAGCAGACCAATAACAATACCATTAACAATTACTGCTGGAAGAGGAGCAAGATATTTTTTAAAACTTAAATTGCTTTTACCAATGTAATACGTGATAACTGCAGCAATTAGCGTAGCTAAGGATCCAAAAATCATATCAAGCGGTCCTATAGGGCTTAAAATATTAGAAACAATACAACCTACGAAAAGCCCATAAATAGGAAAAGCTGAAAAGAAAGGCAGAATTGTGAGAGCTTCTGATGCTCTGAATTGAATTTCTCCATAGCTAAAGGGTGCTAAGAAAAGAGTTAGTACAGCATATACAGCCCCAATTAAAGCTGCGGTTACAATTTTACGTGTTTTCGAATTCATCTTATATACCTCCTAGTTTTGTTTATAGACAGGATGGTTACGAACTGTCTTATTTATGGTTTTTAATACTTGTACATTTTAGCAAGCTTTTAAAGTTAAGTCAATTTTATTAAGAAATTAATAACATTTTTATTTATATTGTATTATAATAAAAAAGTATTATGATAAACAACTTTAACTATAAACTTATATAGCGAGAAAAAGCAGTGAAGATTTGCTATCTTTCCAGATCATAAGTTAAGTTTTTTATTGTTTATCTCATTACAGCTTTGTTAATTTTTTAGTTGAGGAGATAGTATGGAAAATAAGATATTTGATGCTGAAACAAAAGTTTTACATAATGGTTTAAAGTTAATAACAATAAAGAGAAATACTCAGATAACTTCTTTACATGTAGGAATAAATGTTGGTTCCGTTATTGAGAAAGCAAATAACAGGGGGATTTCACACTTTATTGAACATATGCTTTATAAGGGTACTAAGAGCAAAAACAATGAGGAACTTAATGATGCTCTTGAGAAAAGAGGAGGAGAATACAATGCTTATACAGACTATACATGTACAGTTTTTAGTATTACAGCATTAAGTGAAGAATTGGAGCCTTCTCTTGAAATAATTTCTGATATGATTCAAAACTCTACATTTCCAGAGGAAGAAATTGAAAAGGAAAGAGGAGTCATATTAGCTGAAATACGAACAAGTAAAGATGATATAGAAGATTATAGTTTTAACAAAATAAATGAGATTGCTTTTAGCAAAAGTTCTCTTAGGTATGATACTTTAGGAGAAGAAAAGACAGTGAAAAAGCTTACTAGAAAGCAGCTTGTTGAGTTTTATAATAAATATTATGTTCCTAATAATTGTAACATAACAATTGTATCTCCATACGAGCATGAGGAAGTTTTGAAACTTGTAAGCAAATATTTTTCCAATTGGGAATATAAAGAGTTAGAAAAGGAAAAAGTTATAGTAGAAGATAATATAGACATAATTAGAACAACTTATAAGGAAAACATAGAGCAGAGTACAATTATTTATGCCTTCACCTTTCATGGCTTTAATAAATTAGAAGAACTCGCGTTAAAAATTTTGAACCATAAGTTTGGAGAAAGTGCAAACTCCATTCTTTTTAGAGAGCTTAGGGAAGAAAAGGGGTTAGCCTATGACGTATACTCCCACCTAGATATGACAAACTATGTAAAAACTCTCTATATTTATACAGCTGTCGGTTCTGAAAATATACAGGAGGCTTTAGCAACCATTAATAACTGTATTAATAAGATCAAAAGTAAAAAAATTAACTTTAATGAAGAAACAGTAAACTTGATGAAAAAGGTTTTGAAGACAGCAGTAGCTGCTACCTTAGAAGATTCGACTGATCTTGGAAACTATGTGCTTCATCAGAGTATGGAAGGCGAAAGTATATATGAATTTTCAGATGATATGAAAAACATAGAGATAATTAAAATGCAGCATATTTATGAGGTTGCAAATAAGATATTTAATAAACCCACAGTTCATATTTTAACCTCAAAGTCAAATTAGAGTAGGAAAAATACATATGGAAATGAAAAATATTATAACTAAGATAGAAACACAGAAGAAAAATATTGATAGAGTCAACATTTATATAAATCATGAATATGCTTTTTCCTGCAGTGCAGAGCTTATTTATATTCATAAGCTTAAGGTGAATGAGAAAGTTGATTTAGATGATCTTAAAGAAGTTATTGATCAGGATAATTTCATGAAATGTAAAAATGCAGCGTTGAAGATAGTAGAAAGAGGTTATAAAACAGAGAAGCAGGTGTATGACAAGCTAATCCAAAAGGAATATGAAGAAGCTTACGTTGAAAAAGTTATAGAATTTTTAAAAAACTATAACTTGATAAATGATAGAGAATATGCCAAGCTTTATATCAATGATAAAATTAAGTTACAGGGAAGAAATAAAATAAAATATGATTTGATTAAAAAGGGGATAGAAGAGCATATCATTGAAGATATGCTTGAAAACTCTGATAAACACATATCAGAAAGCGCAGCTCTAAGTATTGCGGAAAAGAAATATAGAAGCCTTTCCAGAAGTGAAAATGATCAAAAAAAGATATATAAAAAGCTAGGAGAGTTCATGTTAAGAAAAGGATATTCTTGGGGAGAGGTTAAATTAGTTTTAAATAGCATATTAAAGGATGAAGAACTGTATGAATAAAATAAGCTAAGGGACCAGGTAGTCCCTTAGCTTATTTTTTAAGTACTGTATAAATAGGAAGACCATTTTCCTCAGGAAGAATCGGGGAACCTTGTATTAAAGGAAAAATATAATCTAAAGCTTCATTTTTTATTCCATTTGCCTTTTCATTAATCCAGGACTTTGGAAAGTATTTAACATGATTCGCAACCTTTGAAGGTTCAACTAAAATTGTATCAGCTTCATAAGGATTATTATGAAGTCTTCTTATGGCAACCATATACCCTGATACTCCATCACAGGAATATTGTACTGCTTTTCTCCCAACCATATAGGCTTCATTGATATCTGTTAAAGAAGAACAATGCATTGCTGATCGTTGAGTTACTCCCAGTTCTAAGGTTTTAACTCTGGAAGTTATTCCACTTTCTATTATAATATTCTTTAGAGTACCGCATACACCTCCTAGTTGTGCATGACCAAATTTATCATGAATTTGGCTGGATGATGCTTTAGCAACAAATTCACCATTTTCATCCTTAATTCCCTCTGAGGCAACTATAAAAACCTGATTTTGTTCTTTAAATTTTTGCCTAACATCGGATATAAAATTCTCTATTGAAAATGGTGCTTCAGGAACATATATAAAATCTACAACACTTTTACCGTTTATTTTTGCAAGTGCAGCGCTGGCAGTAAGCCATCCGGTATCTCTTCCCATAGTCTCTATTATGAATATACCATTATTTATATATACCGATGAATCAAGATAGCTTTCTAAAACAGTGGTTGCTATGAATTTTGCAGCACTTCCAAAACCAGGAGTATGATCAGTCTCCATTAAGTCATTGTCTATGGTTTTTGGAATCCCTAATATTTTAACTTCTATGCCTTTTAATTTAGTATATTCAGTAAGGGCTCTAAGTGTATCCATAGAATCATTGCCGCCGATATAGAAAAAGGTTTTAATATTATATTCTTCAAAAATTTTAAATAATTTTTCATATTCAGAGTTGTCAGAATGATAATCTTTCATTTTATATCTGCAGGAACCTAATCCTGAGGATGGAGTATATTTTAAGCCTTTTAAGTTTTCATATGGAATATTTGATAAATTTATCAAATTTTTATTCAATATTCCTTCGATGCCATTAATACCTGCAAAGATGTTGTCATAAGAATTGCATTCCAAAGCTTCATCTAATACACCCATAAAGGAAGCGTTAATTACAGCTGTAGGGCCGCCAGACTGAGCAACTAAACAATTATTCATTATTATATCTCCTCCAAAATACAAAAGTGCTATACTATATACCTAATAGTGTATCAATAAATACTATTATTGATAAATATATTTATTTACTGATTAATTGTAATATATTATATATGTACAAGCAATATATTTAACTATAAAAGTTCATAAAGTGATATACAGAAAATAAATAATATGCATATTTAAAAAACAAATAATTAATATTAATCTTGCAATAGAAGAATATTTAAGCCATACTGATAAAAACTATATTAAGTAAATATTTAATTGATAAGGAGGTAAAGGCCCTAAATGGGCGTTTACGAGTAATTTTCGAGCGGAGCGAGAGTTTTAAATTACTCAGTGTTTCCGACTAAAAGGAGGAATAATATGGATGCAATAGAGTTAATGATAAACGAACATAAAAATATCAAAAAAATGCTTAGAGTTATTAGAAGCATGTGCATTAAAGCAGTAACCGATGATGAAATTGATTATAATGATTTTTATAGTGTTATTGATTTTGTCAGAAATTATGCTGATAAACACCACCATGCTAAGGAAGAAACTATACTGTTTAAAAAAATGGAGCAAGAACTTGATGAAAGAATTGCAAAAGGCCCTATAGCCGCAATGTTTGTTGAACATGATCAGGGCAGACTTTATATGTCAAATTTGGAGGCAGCTCTAAAAAAATTTAATAGTGGAGATAAAGATTCTAAGGTAGATATAATAGCTAATTCTATATGCTATACGGATTTATTAAACAGACATATTGATAAGGAAGACACAGCAATATATTCTTTTGCTAAGAGAGCTCTGAGTAAAGAAGCCTTGGAGGAAGTGGAAAAAAGATGCAAAGAGGTTGAGGTATCAGCTGAGGGGGAAAACAGACAGGAGAAATATTTATCCTTGATTGAAAAATTTGAAAGTAAGTATTTATAAAAAACAGCTGAAGTACAAAGTGCTTCAGCTGTTTTAATTACTATATGTTTTTACTGGTATCCTTTAAGGTGGTAATTACATAGTCTATATCTTCTTTTGAAACCCAGTAATTAGTAACAAATCTAAATTCGCCATTTTCAGATGAATTAATCTTGATACCTTTGTTATAAAATTCTTGAACAAGCTTATCAGAATCGTATTTTGTTTCATCTGCTTTAAAGAAAACCATATTGATATGAACATCTTCCATATCTACCTTTATGCCTGGGACCTTTGAAAGTTCTTCAGCCAGATAGCTTGCGTTATCATGATCTTCTTTTAGTCTTCCTGTCATTTCTCTAAGAGCTACAAGTCCTGCAGCAGCCAAGAAACCAGCTTGTCTTAGGCCACCTCCCATAAGCTTTCTTCCTTTTCTTGCTTTATCAATGAAATCTCTGCTTCCCGCTAATATAGAACCTATAGGAGCACATAAACCCTTAGATAGGCAGAACATTACTGAATCACAATATTTAGTTACTTCGCGTACGTTCACATTAAGATATGTACTGGCATTAAATAATCTTGCTCCATCGAGATGTACTGGAAGGTTATTCTCTTTCGCTATAGTATAAATACTTTTCATATTTTCAAGAGGTATTACTCTTCCATTTGAATGTGCGTTTTCCAGGCAAATAAGACCTGTATTTGGAAAGTGTATATCTTCTCCACGTATTTTAGATTTTACTTCTAAAGGATTCAGCTCACCTTTTATACTATTTAAAGTTCTCAGCTGGACACCTGCAATTACAGAAGCGGCACCAACTTCGTGAACTACTATATGACTGTCATCACCAACTATAACTTCATCGCCTCTCCTGCAATGAGTCATAAGAGCTAGCTGATTTCCAAAAGTTCCGCTTGGAACAAATATAGCGACTTCTTTACCTACAAGCTCTGCTGCATAGGCTTCAAGCTCTATTACTGTCGGGTCATCAGCGTATACATCATCTCCAACTTCTGCATTATACATTGCATCCTTCATTGCTTTAGTAGGCAAGGTTACTGTATCACTTCTTAAATCTATAAATCTCATAATAAATTCTCCTTTCATTCGAAACACTGGGTAATCTTAGAGTGCTCGCTTCCTTGCAGATTACCAGTTTAAGTCCATTTAGGACTTAAACCTCACTAAAAATATTACAATAATATTATAAATCTTTTTTTTATTATATTAAAGCAAAAAAGCAAAGGACTGGTGGATTAGTACAAAAGGGGGTTCACCACCAGTCATCTGCTTTAAGTAAGGGTGTATATAATGGGGAGGAACATATGAAAATGATATATTTCAAATGCAACATTAATTGAAATCTTCATTTCATAATAGTATAGTATGCTGAAAAATTTATGTTGCTACTGCTTTTATAGATTTATTTGACCATATACTTAAGCTTTTCGTTGGCTATAACAATTTGGCCAAAGGAAATACCGCCGTCATTAACAGGTATAGTTTTATTTGTGTGCACAGAAAATCCATTGTTTTTAAGTGCTTCTAGTGTGTTTTCCAGTAGATATGAATTTTGGAAGACACCACCGCTTAATGCAACTTCTTTTAATCCTGTTTTGTTGCTTATTAAAGAACAAACCTTTACAATAATTTCAACTATAGTGTTGTGAAATTTTGCACTGATTTCTCCATATCCGATATTATCAAAGCTATCTTTTATAACTGATATTATTGTTTCATAGGGCTCTATGATGTAAATACCATCTTTATAAGTTATGTTATAAGGATAACTTTCTTTGCAATTTCTATTTATGACGTTCTCAAGTTCTATAGAAGCCTGACCCTCATAAGTCACATAATGATTTTGCCCTATTATACTGGATACTGCATCAAATAATCTTCCCATGCTTGATGTTCTTATATTGTTTAAAGAACTTTCAATTATTTTAACGAGTTTTAAACCTTTTTCCCCAAATAAATAATTAATAATTACATCGGGTTCATAATCACATTTATTTTGGATATTTGATAGTCTTTTGCAGGCTTCATAAACAAAAGCAGCTCCCATCCTCCAGGGCTCTTTAATAGCCATTTCTCCACCGGGCATACCTATATAATCAAGGTGAGCAAATCTTTTGAAATCTAAAATATCGCATACAAAAAATTCACTGCCCCATAAGTTTCCATCAGTTCCGTAGCCTGTACCGTCGAATGCAATACCAATTACTTTACCTTTTATCTTGTTTTCTGCAAGGCAAGCAGCTATGTGCGCATGGTGATGCTGAATACCAATTTTAGGTATATCATAATTATCAGTATATTTTGTTGAAGCATAATCAGGATGTAAATCATAGGCTAAGTATTTTGGACTAAAAGAAAAAATACTTTTAAAATGTTCTATATTTTTATTATAATGTTCAATTGTTTCTAGGTTTTCTAAATCACCGTTATGCTGGCTCATAAATATAAAGTTTTCTTTTCCTATGCAAAAGGTATTTTTCATATTTGGGCCGCAAGCTAAAATTTCTTCTATATTTTCATATTTAAAAGGATCTGGGGCATAGCCTCTTGCTCGCCTTATAATCATTTCTTCAGCATCATTAATTTTTACCACTGAGTCATCTACAGGTATATATATATCCCTATTATGAAAAAGAAAATAATCGACTATAGAAGACAAGTTTTTTATCGCGGAATTATTATTAAATTCTAAAGGTAAGCTATAAAAATTTGCACTTGTCATAATCATGATATCCATGCCTTCATTAAACAGCAATTCGTGAAGCGGAGTATATGGAAGCATTACGCCTAATGTCTTTTGATTTGGCGCAATAGCCTCACATAGTGAGTAATCTTGTCTTTGATTTAACAGTACAATTGGTTTTCTTATACTCTTTAGCAAACTTTCTTCTTTATCATTTATATTGCAATATTTTTTTACAATATCTAAGTCTTTAGCCATTACAGCAAAAGGTTTATGAGGTCTATGTTTTCTTTCTCTTAAAAGTTTTACAGCTTTTTCATTATAAGCATCGCAGCACAAATGGAAACCAGTTAAGCCTTTTATTGCGAAAATTTTACCATCTTTCAGTTCTTTAATAACCCATTTTAGAGTGCTTAAGCTTTTAGGTATATTTGAGTCATAAGCTGTATTTATTTCGTAACCCATCGAATCAGTAACCCAAATATGAGGTCCGCAATCGTCGCAAGCATTTGGCTGAGCATGAAACCTTCTGTTTGATGGATCTTTGTATTCGCTTGTACACAACCTGCACATTTTAAATTTCTTCATAGTTGTTTTATCTCTATCATAGGGGATAGACTTTATAATTGAAAATCTTGGTCCGCAATTTGTACAGTTTGTAAAAGGATACCCATATCGCCTGTTATTTGGATTTAGTATATCAGCTTTGCATTCATCGCAAGTTGCTATATCAGGAGATATAAGGGTAATACTATTTTCATCCCTCTCGCTTTCCTTTATAGTAAATGCGGCGTATTCAGCGGGAGTCATTTCTTCAATAATAATATTCTCAATTCGAGAAAGTGGGGGAGGGTTATCTTTAAGTTCAACTAGAAACTTATCTATATTACAGGATAAACCTTCTAAGTCAATGTAAACTCCTTCTGAATTGTTGTTTACCCAGCCTTTTAAATCTAATGAAGAAGCAAGATTATAAACGAAAGGTCTAAAACCTACGCCCTGAACAATTCCAAAAACTTTAATAAAAATTCTTTTAGCGTTCATATTATTTACCTGCCTTTACCTTTGTAGATATATATTTCAGAACAGTTCTTGAGCTAATAATGTAAAAAACATCAAAACTTCAAAAATTTTTGAATTATATATAATTAAATTATATGTAATTTTTAAACAAACTTAAAGATAAAAAGTAATGAAACTTTATTGCATTTTATATATGTTATATAATAATAATTGTGCTTGCAAAGTTTTACGAAGAATTATAAGGGGGGGGCTAGCATGAATAACAAAAAACTTTCACATGTATTGGCTATACTAATAATGCTTATTTGGGGAATCTCTTATTTAAGTATCAAAGTAGTGGTTTTAGAAATAAATCCGGTTTTATCGGCATTTTACAGGTTTCTAATAGCTTCGGTAATACTTTTTGTAATTTTAAAGAAAAAATATCCTGATGAAAAAATATTAAGAGAAGACAGATTAAGAATGGCTTTAGGCGGCCTCTTTGGAGTAGCATTATATTTTTTCTTTGAAAATTATTCTGTACTCTTTACATCGGCATCAAATGTAGCTATATTAATATCCTCTATACCACTTTTTACACTTATTGTACAAAGTTTATTGTTTAAAGAAAAGCTAACTATATGGAAGGTGGCTGGTGCTGCTTTAAGTGCAGCTGGAATAGTAATAATAATAGCCTCAAAGGAAAAAATAAGTTTGTTTTCTAAAGGAACCTTAGGTGACATGATGGCAATAGCTTCAGCTTTATGTTGGGTTATATACAACGTTATTACGAGCAGATTCAAAGGAAGCTATAAAAGTATAACTATAACTACATATCAAGGAATATGGGGATGTTTATTTTTAAGTCCTTCTTTGTTATTTAGTAAACTATCTATGCCTTCTGCAAAAGCTGGCATCAATTTGTTGTTTTTAGCAATATTTTGCTCATGTATTGCTTATGTAATGTATATTTATTGTTTAGAGCACCTAGGGGCAACGATAATTTCAACTTATATAAATCTTCAGCCTATTATAAGTCTAGTATCAGCCTATCTTATTTTAAAAGAAGATATTAATTTTTGGCAGATAATTGGATCCGTAGTTATAATTTTAGGTGTATTTTTAGTTGGCTATGGTGACAAATTTAGTAGAGATAAATTTAAGGAACTAGTTTAGATATTTTGTGAGGTGATTTAATGATTAATGAAATTAGAAACGTATTTAATAATAGACCTGCAAATATAATGGGAAATTATAAAAGAAATGCAGTAATGCTTCTTCTTTGTGAGGAAGGAAATGAAACTTATATAATTTTTGAAGTTAGAGCTTTTAGCTTAAGACACCAGCCAGGAGACATATGCCTTCCCGGAGGTAAAATCGAATCAGGAGAAACTCCCAGAGAAGCAGCATTAAGGGAGACTATGGAGGAGCTTAATCTAATTGAAAATGATATAGAATATATAGGTGAAATGGATTATTTTATTAGCCCTTATGGAAGCATAATGTATCCTTTTGTAGCAAAACTCAATACAAAGGTAGTTAATCCTAACAATGATGAAGTGGATCATATTTTTAAGGTTCCTTTAAAATATCTTTTAGAAGAAGAACCACAGCTTTATGAAATGGAAATAGGTCCGAATTTGAAAGAGGATTTTCCTTACGATCTTGTAAAGGACGGAAGAAACTATAAATTCAGTAGGGGAAAGCTTGATCAGTATTTTTATAAGTACGACAAATATATCATATGGGGCTTTACAGCCATGATAGTAAAAAATTTTATTGATATAATAAAAAAGGAAGCTAGGTTCTAGACTTCCTTTTTGCTCCTGCTATTGCGATTGAAACAACCATTAAAATCAAATATGCTATGACATAAATTAATGATACTAATCCAGTACCGTAATAATATTTTAAGTAAATAAATATACCTAGGGAAATTATAGACCAAAATAAGAAAATATAAGACATTATATTATTCTTATCTCTCCAAGCATCAGGATCTTTCATTTTTCCAATTATTTTGCCTCTATGTGAATTTCCTTCAGAAGTATTTAAAACAATAACTTTAAAGTAAAATGAAAAAATTATTGATAACACTGTAATTGCAAGGAAAAAATATGAGAGTGATGAACTTGTCATATACATATGTACACTCCTCCAATCATTTTATATTGTACATATAGTATAACCATTTAATATTATTATATTTTCAAAAGTTTATATTGAAAATATAATAATTAGATGTTAAACTAAAAATGAACTTAATAGCAGATTGTGTAAGGGAATGTGGTCAAATGCCGCAACAGCCCCCGCTACTGTAGGCACGGACAATTGATACAATGCCACTTGATAGTTATCAGGGAAGGGTATCAGGAGAAAGAAGTGCGAGTCAGGATATCTTATACGATTGTAGGTAACATCCTTCGGTGGGAAGGCAATGGTAATTTAATCAATAAGGATTATTATGCCAAGCTTTTCCAAAGCTTGGTTTTTTTATGTATTAATTAATTGTTTGATTGGTGAAATTATGGATAATTTTTATAAAAGTCTTCATGTGGTAAGCACTATAATATTCAGCATAATGCTGTTGGTTATAACTTTTTCAACTAATAATCCAATAATATTGTTTTGTGTATTATGTATCAGTGCATTAATATTTGCAGTTAGTAAAAGCTATGAAAAATTTAAAATGGGATTTATGATGTTTCTACCTCTTTCTATAATAACAATTATCATAAATATGATATTTGTTCAACAAGGAAGAATAATAATATTTTCCTTTGGAAGCAGAAGCTTTACGTTAGAATCCTTAATATATGCACTTATATTATCATTTAAGCTGTTGCTTATCATATATATATTTTCTATGCTGGGGATAATGATGGATTCAGATAGAGCTGTATCATATTTTTCAATGATTATGCCTAAAACTACATTAACTTTTATGATAGCGCTAAAACTTTTCCCTGCTATGAAAAGAAGGCTTGGTAATCTTAGAGAAATATACGGCATTAGAGGTATAGAGTATGATGCAAAGAACAAAAAAGATAAAATACTAAGCTACCTTCCAATACTATCGGTACTTCTTGAGGATTCACTTGAAAAATCCTTTGATATTGGAGAAGCGGCTTATGTTAGAGGTTTCTTAAGTACAAAGAGGAGTATTTACGACAAGCAAAAGTACAGATTGTATGATTATGTTTTTATTTGTTCTAGTTTACTTACTATGGTGGTTTACTTATGTATAAGTTTTTTAGGTTTTGATAACTATGACATATATAACTGTGATATTAAAACATTCTTAATCAATAAAGGCAGTTTGATGATGAGTGCAACATTTATTCTATTATTTATAGAACTTTTGATATTTTGGAGAAAGCTAGTGGTGACATATGAAATATATTAATATTCAAGATTTAAATTATAAGTATCCGGACTCAGACAGCTGGACTCTTCAAAATGTAAGCCTTGATATTGAAAAGGGCGACATGCTCTTAGTTTTAGGGAATTCAGGATCAGGAAAATCTACTTTAGCTAAATGTATAACAGGTGCAGTACCTAATTTCTATGGTGGAACTTTAGGCGGGAATATATTAATTAGAGAAACTAATATAAAAGATATGGAACATGTAAGAAGAGCAAAAGAAATAACTATGGTGTTCCAAGATCCCGAAAGACAGCTTGTTATGGATAAAGTACATAGAGAAATTGCCTTTGGACTTGAGAATATTGGCATAGAAGAAAATCAGTTTAAAAGAAAAATTTGGGAGGTTCTTGAGTTTTTAAATATTGAGGATTTGGCCTATAGAGATATAAGTACCTTGTCAGGAGGGCAAAAGCAAAAGGTGGCAATAGCTTCTGCAGTAGCATATATGCCCGGTTGTATTATACTTGATGAACCTACCTCACAATTGGATCCTTCTGCAGCAGAAGAAGTAATTAATATTGTAAAAAAGATTAATGAGGAACTAGGAATTACGGTTATAATCATTGAACAAAAGATAGGAAAATGGTTTGATTATGCTGATCAGATTGTTGTTTTAAGAGAAGGAAAAATTGTTCATTGCGGAGATAAAAAATCAATTTATGAAAGTAGTGAAGAATATGTATCAGAATTTCTTCCAACATATCTAAAACTTTTCAAAGCTTTTAAAATTGAAAAGTATCCAAATAATCTTAAAGAAGGAAGAAAAATTCTAGAAAATTATCACGCAACAAACTTTGAAGGCAGTAAAAAACTGCTGGCTGAGGATAATTTAATAGAGATAAGAAACTTGGAGTGCAGATATGGTAAGTTTCAGGCTTTAAAAGAATTTAATTTAAATATAAAAGAAGAAAACTTCTTAGGAATTATAGGATCAAATGGAGCTGGTAAAAGTACGCTTTTAAAAGCCATAATGGGACTTGTTGATTATTCAGGAAGTATAAAAGTTTTTGATAGAGAAGTGAAAAAATATAAATTAAAGGAATTAACTAAGATTATAGGTTATGTTGCGCAAAATCCTAATGATTATATATCAAGAGATACGGTATATGAGGAATTAAAATTTACCTTGGGCAATTATAAAATAGATGATGATAAATTAATCGAAGAAACTCTAAAAAATTTAGATATACTTCATTTAAAGAATACTAATCCCAGAGATACAAGCGGGGGAGAAAGGCAGAGAATAGCTATTGCCTCTATTCTTGTGCTTAAACCTAAGATTTTACTTTTAGATGAACCTACAAGGGGGCTTCATGGTAAAGCCAGGTTTAAACTTGGAGAAACTCTAAAAAGGTTAAATGAAGAGGGAACAACAATAATTATGATTACTCATGATATAGAGTTTGCAGCGCAATTTTGCAATAATTTTCTGCTTATGTTTGATGGAAAAAAAGCAGCAGAGGGAAGCAAAGAGGAAGTGCTAAGTAATGGAATATATTATACTACTGTAATCAATAAGCTTTTAAGAGATGTAGATAATAATATTTTTACATTAGATCAGGCTTTGCAGGGAGAAATAAAGGGATGAAAAAAATAAGTGTGTTTATAACTTCCTTAATTATAGTTAGTCTTCTGGTTTTATCATTTACAAATAAAAGCAGTGATAAACTGCCTCTTATATTTACACTAGCAGTATTTTCAGTAATTGTTTTAAGCTATTTTTACTTTGAAAAGAGTGAAATGGGAACAAAAGAGATAGCTTTGATAGCCACATTAAGTACATTTGCAGCGGTATCAAGAGCAGCTTTTGCAGCTTTCCCAAATATTAAGCCTACTACGTTTTTGGTAGCCTTATCAGGATATGTATTCGGTCCTTACGAAGGATTTTTGATAGGAAGTACTGCCGGCTTTATATCTAATATATTTTTAGGACAAGGTCCATGGACTCCATGGCAGATGTTTTCATGGGGATTAATCGGCGCCATCTCAGGAAGCATTGGAAAAAGAAATGAAAAAGTTTCTGCAGAAGTTTTTTCATGCTTATGCTTTGCATATGGATTTTTATTTGATTGGATAATGAATCTATGGCATGTGCTTGGTTTTATAAAACCATTAAATTTAAAAACAATAGCAGCTGCATATTTGTCCGGGATTACCTTTGACATAATGCACGCAGCTTCAAGTTTTATATTTTGTATTATTTTCTACGACAGCTTTCTTAAAGTTTTAAAAAGATTTAAAAGAAGGCTGGAAGTGAGCTACATTAAGTGATGGAGGGAAGATTAAATATGAAAAATAATTTTAAGACAAAGATATTTAGTATGATGCTTGTTTTTAGTATAATACTTGGTCAGATGGTGGGGATAGGTGGCTTTAGCGTTAAGGCTGCTGGCAGCAACTTTAACATAAATGTGGTTGTTGAAGCATACGATAAAGTTTTATACCAAGGTACATCAAGTAAAACAAAAGTGCTTGATGCTATAAAAGAGGTACTAAGTAATAACAATGCTCACTTTGAGGGAGATAGTTATATAAATGTAGTTGATGGCTATTCTGCAAGTGGCAATAATGGTTGGTCGTACGCTGTTAATAGGAATAGTGAATATCAAGTCAGTCCATGGAGTCCTGATTTTCAACTGGAAAATGGAGATAAAATAGTTTTCTACTATGGTGGATGGCCGAACACTCTTTTGGCTAATAAAATAACATATTCAACTAAGAATTCAAATGAGAAATTAGATATTTCTTTCGAGCAGTACTATGATCCTAATGTTACGCCAATAGGAAACATCAATGTAAAGTTAGTAAATAAGGACAAAGGCACTACAACATTTGAACAAAGAATAACTACAAATAAAATAACGTTGCCAAATGGACTTGAGCCAGGAAATTATGTCATTGAACTTAGTGACTTTGGTAACAAGATACCTAATGTAGTTGCAGACAGTTTTAATTTTACAATAACTGCTGCACCACAAACGAATACACCTAGCGACAACTCAAACAATACTCCAAGCAGTCCATATGACAGAGACAATACAAAAATAGTTAAAGATGTTCAAACTGATTTGACAAACACCTCTAACTACATAAAAAGTAAAAGTGCTGGAGACGCTTGGTCTATATTAAGCATGGCTAAATTAGGTTTAAAACCTGATTTGACTTTTATTAATCAAAGTGCTGCAGATATAAAAAAGAATAAAGGTGTTGCTGATTTTACTAATACTGATTTGGAAAAATTGATTATGGTTTTAACTGCTGCAGGATATTCACCATATAGTTTTATGGGTTATAATCTTGTATCTGAACTTTATAATAGAGATATAGATTCCTTCTTAATTAACGATGCTATATACGGATTAATGGCTTATAACTATGCAAACATAACAGGTAATTACACTATTAGTAAAGATAAGCTAATTGATTTAATATTAAAAAATAAGCTTGCTTATAAAAAGGATAATACTGATATAACAGGCTGGGCACTTTCCGGCAATGCAATAAATCCGGATATAACAGGACTTGCAATTAATGCTTTGTCACCTTACTATAAGGATAATGCAAGTGTAAAGACTGCAATTGATGTTGCTGTTGACAGCTTATCAAAGCTTCAGACTGAAAGCGGTTATATAGCTGATAGTTATGGATATTCAAGTGAAAGCTTGGATGTAGTAATACTTGGATTAACCTCTGTTGGCGTTAATCCTGAAGGTGATAAATTTAAAAAATCTAAAGGTGACTTGGTATCTGCTATGCTTTCGTTTAAGGGAACTGACGGACAGTTTAAGCACAGCATTGATGGAAAGAATGACTTTATTGCTACTGAAGAGGCTTTAAGGGCATTAATAACTCTAAAGGAATTTAAAGCTAAGGGTATTTATAATTATTACAGCAGCAGTACAGACAGCACTAAGCTAGCTGCATTTACGCTGGGCGGAGAAGAAGCATCTAAAACCAACTCAGTAGAATCTACAAAGCAAGAAATGCTTCCTCAAACCGGTTCACCACTAGATTCAGGCATTTTATATGTGTTAGGTTCAATTGTAGCATTAACTGGTTTATTTATTGTAATACGAACAAAATCAGTAATAAAATAATTTACTAAAGATAAGTCCTGATCCTTTGGGTCGGGACTTTATGTCTTGAAATAATAGAGAGGGGCAGCTTTATATGAAGAAAAAGTTTATGTTAATTGGAATTATGCTTGTTATTTGTTTTGGAATACTCTTTGGAATAAAAAGTATTCAAAAAACACCTGTGGCAAGTGAAGTACAAAACAATTCTGTTGTCAGTGACAACACTGCTAAAACAGAGGTTCAAAAGGAAGAGAATAAACAAGAGGAAAATAAAGATAATCAAACATTAACTGCTGGTGAAAATTCAACAAAAAACAGTACAGCTAGTAATGTTGAAAGTAATACAGGTAAAACACAAGAACAAAATAAAGCAAATGAGACTAAGCCAGCGGCTAAGGCTAATACAGCTGCCAGCAACAGTACTGTAAACAGTAAGACTGAAACAAATAATAATACAAAGATAGATACTCAAAAGCCAGTGGAACAAAAACCTAATTTAATTATTACAAATACTATAACAGGAGATAAAATACTAAATATAAAAGCTGATTTTGAAGGAGTAACTGCCGCGGAAGCAACCCAAAAAGCTTTAGATTCTGCTGGCAAAAGTTATAAAATAAGCGGTTTAGGAGAGTCTGTATATTTTTCATCAATAAATGGTTTAAGAGAACGAGGAGCCGGTGCTTCAAGCGGTTGGTGCTATTATGTGAATGGTAAGAAATTGAATGTAAGTTCTGGAACATATTCGTTAAATAAGGGTGATATATTAGAATGGAAGTATCTAAAGGATGGAGTATCAAATTGATAGTTAAATAGGTATTTATTTAATAATAAGTTAATATTCAAAAAATTACTTCATTTTTTCGGCAGTTTACATTATAATGGTATAAAAGGTCAAAAGACGGGGGAGGGGAGCTCATGGGACTATGTTCTTTTTTATCCACTTCAGGAAATGAAACTGAATGTTTTTCCGAATGCGCTTTTTATAATTGGGAAGAAAATGGGGGAGTTTGCCCGTTTAAAAATTTAACAGGAAACAGGCTGGGTAAATTCAAAGACTTGTTTCAATATAATTTATTCGGTGAAGAAGGATTGAATATTAAAGAAATTGAGGATTACTACGTAGAAGAAGAGTTTGTTTAATAAATATGTCAAATACACTTGTTAGCTTTTTTTACAAGTGTATTTTTACTTTTTATGAATAGATTTGAGAAAAATATGGTAAAATATTGAATACGCAAAATTAACTTTGAAAGGGAGGGTAATTTTTATGGAAAGAACCTTAGTGCTTATAAAACCAGACGGAGTTGAAAGAAAGCTTATAGGTGAAATAATTAGCATATATGAAAAAAAGGACTTAAAAATTGTTGGATTAAAGATGCTTAAGGCAACTAAAGAAATTGCTGAAAAACATTATGAGGAACATAGAGGAAGAGAGTATTTTAAAGAACTCATTGAATATATAACAGAGGATAATATATGCGCTTTGGTTATAGAAGGAAATAATGCAATAGATATTATTAGAAAGGTCAATGGAGATAAGGATCATTTGAAATCAGATATGGGCAGTATCAGAGGAAAATATTCTTCTAATAAAACAAGAAATCTTGTGCATGCTTCTGATTGTATAGAAAGTGCAAAACGTGAGATGAAAATTTGGTTTCCGGAATTAATGTAAAAAGATGGCTTTATGCCATCTTTTTATTATGCCCACACTTATGGGAACAGCTGCCGCCTTTTTCGCAAGAACCGCAGTCTTTGATCGGTTCTTTGTTTAAAATAGTTTTAATCATAAGTGACTGATTTCTGTAAACAATAGTAATTTCCTTTATATTTTCTAAAACCTCATTGTCATATAATATAGGAAGTTTATCTATAATTTCTTCAATATCATTGAGGTTATAATTATCAAGAAGTATATCTAATTTGGAACTTCCACAGCAACCGTCCTTATATTTAAGTCTTATATGAGAGAACTCAGGGCAGTCAGTAAGTACATTTAATAACTTTTCATAAGCTTTTTCAGATATTCTTATCTTAATTTGGCTCATAATTACTCCTCATATATATCAGAATATTGGTGAAGCAGACTCTGCTTTAATTTCCAAAGTTTTGTAGATAGGTCAACATAGAAGGTATGAGGATTTTCAAATCTTAAAACTTCAGACCAAAGCTTTTCACTTTCCTGTCTGGCATATTCTTTTATTTCCATTACACTTGGACTTTCATAAATAGGTTTGCCATTTTCAAATATTTTAACAAGCAAATCTTTCACATAGTAATTTTTTAGTCTCTTCCTCTTCCAGGTATGAACTGGATTAAATATTTCTAAAGGTTTGCTTTCATCAATTATTTCATCACTTAAAGTTATTACATCTGCTAAAGCCTTATTAGTATTCTTTTCGAATATTCTATATATTTTTTTAAAGCCTGGATTAGTGATCTTTTCTTCGTTCTCACTTATTTTTATTTTAGGTATAATTTCACCATTGTTTTCTATAGCAGCTAGTTTGTAGACACCGCCGAATACTGGTTCCGATTTTGCTGTTATAAGTCTTTCTCCAACTCCAAAAGCATCTACCTTTGCTCCTTGGCTTAGCACATCTCTTATAATATACTCGTCGAGAGAATTTGAAATAACTATTTTACAATCAGGATATCCAGCGTTATCTAGAGCTTTTCTACATTTTTTTGTCAGATAAGTTATATCACCGCTGTCTATTCTTATACCTTTAGGCCTAAAGCCCTGTGGCTTTAAAATCTCATCAAATACTTTTATAGCATTAGGAAGTCCTGATTTTAATACATTATAAGTATCTATCAAAAGAGTACAGTTATCTGGGTAGGTTTTAGCCCAAGCAGAGAATGCCTCGTACTCAGTTGGAAATAACTGCACCCAGCTGTGAGCCATAGTTCCGGCAGCCGGTATGCCGAACATCTCTTCAGCAATAGTACATGCAGAAGATGAACAGCCGCCGATAACTGAAGCACGGGCTCCATAAATAGCTCCATCGTAGCCTTGAGCTCTTCTTGATCCAAACTCCATAACCGGCTTTCCTTCAGCAGCTCTGCATATTCTGTTTGCTTTTGTAGCAATTAAGGTCTGATGATTTACAGTAAGAAGTATCATTGTTTCTACAAACTGAGCCTGAATTATAGGCCCTTTTACTACAACCAAAGGTTCATTAGGGAAAACAGGATTGCCTTCCGGAACTGCCCATACATCGCAGGTAAAATTAAAGTTTTCAAGATAACTTAAAAATTTATCGGAAAATATATTTTTATTTCTTAGATAATCGATATCATCTTTTGTAAAGCTGAGGTTTGACATATATTCAATAAGCTGTTGAACACCAGCCATAATGCAGTAGCCTCCGCCATCAGGCACCCTTCTGAAAAACATATCAAAGTAGGCAATTTTATCCCCTACGTTATTATCTAAATATCCATTTGCCATAGTTAGTTCATAGAAATCTACAAGCATTGTAAGATTTCTTTCATTTCTAACATTGAAGTTTTTTATATATTCCATTATGCTTCTCTCCTATGCCAAAAAATAGTTTTTTATAGACATTCTTATTTTAATCCTCTAAAGTAATTATTACAATAGATTTTTGTTTATATGCATTTTATTATGTAAAATAGATTTTGTGTCAATAATCATTAGTGAATTAATTAAAGGTGAAGATGCTATGATGGAAAACAGTATAAATGAAGAATTTTTTAAATTAAGAGATTTAATTCTTGAGATGGATTTTAGCCATCTTGATGCTCAGCAAAGAGAGGCTGTGTTTAATAATAATAGAAATTCGTTAGTTCTTGCGTGTCCTGGCTCAGGAAAAACTACTGTTCTTATAAATAGGGTTATGTATTTAGTTAAATACGGAGAGATATATAAAAGCAATTATATTCCAGAAAGTATTAGTATTGGTGATATAAATATCTTGAAAAATTATCTTATGAAAAAGAAAGTTAACCACCAAGTTGAATTAGACAAAAGATTAAGATATTTATTGGGATATAAAAAGGTTAACCCAAATAATATCATTGTTATAACTTTTACTAAAGCGGCTGCGGTTAATATGAAAAAAAGGTTTGAGGAACTCAGCAGTGGAGAAACCGGAAGCCCTTTTTTTGGAACTTTTCATGGCTTGTTTTATAAAATTCTATTAAGACATTTTGGAAAAGTCAATTTAATAGATGGTAGCGACAGTTACAGGTTAATATCAAATATATTGCTATCTCATATGGATGAAATCAGTGAAGAAAAAGTAAAAGAGGTAAGAAACAAGATTTCATTATTTAAGTGCACTGGTGCTGTTGCAGAAAATTTTGATTCTAATCTAGACAATAAAATATTTACTGAGTGCTTTACAGCTTATGAAGTATATAAATCTGAAAAAAATCTTATGGATTTTGATGACCTTCAGATCAAGTTTAAAGAAATTATAGAAAATAATAAAACGATTTGTGATTATTACAATAAAGGCTTTAAATATATGCTTATAGATGAATTTCAAGACTGTGATGATATACAGCTTCAGATTTTAAAGCTCTTAAATCAATACAATTCAATATTTGCAGTTGGAGATGAAGACCAATGCATATATTCCTTTAGAGGATCAAGGCCAGACTACATGGTGGATTTTGATAAGCAGTTTAAGGGAGGAACAAAAATACACTTGTCTACAAATTACCGAAGCACTAAGAACATAGTTTCTGCTGCAGCAAAGTTAATTAAAAATAACTCTATGAGAAATGAAAAGATTATGATTGCATGTAGGGATGAAAAGAAGAGTTTTGAAATTATAAGCTGTTATGATGATAATTCTCAGGCGGAGGCTATTGCTTTAAATATTGAAAAACTTAAAGCATTAGCAAATTACAGCTTTGAAGATTCAGCTGTATTATATAGAACGAATATTGAAAGCAGAAGCCTTATTGATGCATTCATAAGAAAGAAAATACCCTTCAAACTTTTAGATAAGGAGTATAATTTTTTCGAGCATTTTATTTGCAAGGATTTAATTGCCTACCTTAAATTAAGTATATATCCGGAGAATGCCGTTTGCTTCAAAAGAATAATCAATAAGCCATTTAGGTTTATAAGCAAAGCAGCACTAGATAAAGTTAGCAGTTCTTTAATAAAAGTAGATTGTTTTGAAATTATTAAAAATCTTGAAAGCACACCAGTTTTTCAAATGAGAAATTTGGAGAAGCTGCAAAAGGATATTAACAGACTCAATAAGATGTCTCTTCAAGGGGCAATCGAGTTTATTTATTCTGACTTAGGATATCATGACTATATTTTAGAATACAGCCAGAAATTTAAAATAAAACTAACTGAGCTTGACGATATAATTGCTGAATTTAAAGAGGCGACCCTACCATATAACTCAATAATAAGTTTTTTGGCACATGTTGAGCAGGTAGAGCAGGAGCTTCACAATAACAGCAAAAACATTAATAAAAATGCTGTTACGCTTAGCACTGTTCATGGCGCTAAGGGCATGGAATTCAAGAATGTATTTATTATTAATTGTGTTGAAGAGTATATGCCTCATATAAATAGTATTGAAGATGGCTTAGAAGAAGAAAGAAGATTATTTTTTGTGGCACTAACAAGAGCGATAGATAATGAATTTATTTATATACCTAAAAATGTAAGGGGAAAATTAAAAAAGCCTTCAAGGTTTATTGAAGAATGTGAGATCAATTATTTTGAAGATCTTCATTCGATATATACTAAAGACGAAGAAGTAGTGCATGATACTTTCGGGAAAGGAAAAATTTTAGACATAGATAATAATGTGATTGAAATACAATTTAAAAATAATATTATACGAAAATTCGACATTGTAGTAATTCACAATAGAGGTATTATAAAAAAGTTAAGCTGAGTTACTAATTTGAACGTCTTAATTTGTTGAATAGTGATAAATATTGGTATATAATTTTAATATGAAGCTTGCTCATATTCATAGAATATGGGCTTTTAAATTATGTATAGAGAGGTATAGAAGATGGAACTTACAAATATTAATCCTAAAGATATAATATTTGCATTAGATATAGGTACACGTTCACTAATAGGAACTGTAGGCATAGTTAAAGAAAAAAAATTTCACTGTATTGCAGAGCAGTATTTAGAACACGAAGAGAGAGCTATGCTCGATGGCCAAATACATGATATTAATCTGGTAGCTATAGCAGTAAATAACGTGAAAAAAAGTTTAGAACAACAGTTGGGCTTTAAGCTTAACAATGTAGCAATCGCTGCTGCAGGCAGGTTTTTAAGAACCTCTGTATCAAGGGCAGATTTGGAGCTGGACACTGACAGGGAAATAGATAAGGATATCATAAGAAGCTTGGAATTAACTGCTGTTAAATCCGCTGAGCAGCAGATAAATAAGCAGTTGGATGGTAAACTATATTGTGTAGGCTACAGTGTTAAAAATTACTACTTAAACGATTATGTAATCAGCAATTTACTATCTCATAAAGGTGATAAAATATCAGTAGAAGTTATAGCGACATTCCTGCCTAGGTCTGTGGTGGAAAGCTTGTACGCTGTTATGAGCAAGGTTAATCTTAATGTAATAAACCTTACTCTTGAGCCTATAGCTGCAATGGAAGCAGCAATTCCTCAAAGCTTAAGACTTTTAAATCTTGCCCTCATTGATATTGGAGCTGGAACTTCTGATATAGCAATAAGCAGTAAGGATTCAATCAGTGCTTACGGTATGGTTTCAACTGCCGGAGATGAGGTTACTGAGGCAATTGCCCAAAGCTTGCTTGTTGATTTTAATACAGCAGAAAAAATTAAAAGAGTATGTGTAAGTGAAGATACCATTACATATGTTGATGTATTAGGTCTTGAAAATGAAATAAAAAGCCAGGAGGTTCTAAAGATAATACATCCAGTTGTTGATAAGATTTGTGAGGAGATTGCTTCAAAAGTAATTGAATTAAATGGTGGTAAAGCACCTAATGCGGTATTTCTCGTAGGTGGAGGAGCTCATACTCCTAATTTAAAGGATACACTTGCTCAAAAGTTAAATCTTCCAATGCAGAGAATTGCAATTAAAGGCAGAGATGCTGTAACAGAATGTGTATGCATAGATAATGAGCTTGGGAGTACAGGTGTTACTGTACTTGGTATTGCTTTAGTCTCAATAATGAGATTGGGGCATGATTTTATTGATGTAACTCTAAACGGGAAAGTTATTAGTCTTTTTAACTCACATAAGCATACAGTTTCTGATGTTATGGTACAGGCCGGAATTAATCCTAAAGTTCTAATTGGTAGAAATGGCAAAAGCATAAGATTCGTTTTAAATGGAGGTAAAAGGATTTCCTTTGGAAGTTTGGCAACTAATGCTGAAATAAAAATTAATAATATTTTAAGTAACATAGACTCAGAAGTAAAGGAAGGAGACAATATCGAGATAGAATTTGCCAGAGATGGAATGGATGCTTCTCCTAAAATATATGAATTTATACAAAAGGTCGATGCGTTAAGTTTTTATGTAAATGATATCCTGCAGATTATTGAACCTAAGGCCTTAGTAAATGGTGTTGAGAAAAATATTGATACAATAATAAACGATGGAGATGATATAAGCATTATTTTTGCTAAAACAATTAAGGATTATAAAACTTACTTTGATAAAGAGGAAGGCAGTTTTTTTATAGATGGAAAATTGCTTCAATATGATTATGTCATACAAGAAGGGGATAGAATTTATAAGGAAGCTACTTTACAGAAAATTAATACAAATGCAGAGAAAAATAATGAGCCCAAAGAGGATATAGAAAAGTTTGATAATAAAGCTGGTACGGCTAGCATCAAGAATGATGGAATAAATATTATAGTCAATAATGAAAAGGTATATTTACAGAGTAAAGATAAATATATATTTATAGATGTATTTGATCATATTGATTTTGATTTAACTAGATCAAGAGGAAATTTAATCTTGCTATTAAATAATTCAAAGGCTGGATATTATGATGAACTTAAAGATGGCGATAAGATAGAAATATATTGGGAATAACTATAAAGGAATAAGTGGGAGGTTTTATAATGAATTTTTTAGACAAAGCAAATAGTATTAAAGATGAACTCGTATCTTTAAGAAGAGACTTCCATTCTCATCCTGAGCTTGGTTTTGAAGAGTATGAAACGTCAAATAAAATAAAAAAAATTTTAGAAGCAGAAGGCATAGAGTATAGAGAAACTGCTGGAACTGGGATTTGTGCTATTATTAGAGGAAATGGGAATAAAACTATTGGTCTCAGGGCGGATATTGATGCTTTACCGCTCCAGGATAATAAAACTTGTGAGTATTCATCTAAAACAACTGGAAGAATGCATGCTTGTGGCCATGACGGGCATACTACTATTCTTCTTGGAGCAGCTAAGGTTCTAAATAGCATAAAATCAGAGCTTAAGGGTAATGTGAAATTATTTTTTGAGCCTGCCGAAGAAACTGTAGGCGGGGCAAGGTTCATGATAAAGGAAGGAGTTCTGGATAATCCTTCTGTAGATTGTGTAATTGGATTGCATGTAGATGAAAATACAAACGTAGGAACAATAGCAATTAAAAGAGGTGTAGTTAATGCTGCTTCTAATCCTTTTACAATAAAGATTAAGGGTAAAGGAGGACATGGAGCGCATCCAGAGGATACTATTGACCCTATTGTTATAGCAAGTAATGTTATTATAGCTTTGCAAACTATCGTAAGCAGAGAAATACCTCCAACTGATCCAGCAGTCATAACTGTAGGAAGCATACATGGAGGAACTGCTCAAAACATAATACCGGAAGAAGTTACTATATCAGGTATTATAAGAACAATGAGAAGCGAGCATAGGGAATATGTCAAGAAAAGGCTTGTTGAGGTAGTCTCTGGAATTACATCTTCAATGAGAGGCACTTCTGAGATAAATATAGAAGAGAGCTATCCATGCCTTTATAATAATGATGATATTTTGGACTTGGTAGAAAATGGTGCAAAAACAATTATAGGATCTGAAAATATTAAAAAGCTTAGTAATCCAAGTATGGGGGTAGAAAGCTTTGCGTACTTTTCTATGGAGAGACCTTCTGCTTTTTATTATCTTGGTGTGAGAAATGAGGAAAAGGGTATAATACACCCAGCTCATGGAAGCTTATTTGATATAGATGAAGATGCGCTGCCAATTGGGGTTGCAATACAATGCCAAGCGGTTTACGATTATTTGTCTAAATAAATCTATAATTGTTGATTTAGGCAATAATATTGGTATATAATTAGTTGTCTTATTTATATACTGCAGGAGGAAATAATGAGAATAGAAATAGGAACAAATGAAGCAGGTCAAAGATTAGATAAATTCATAAGAAAATGGCTTAAAGATGTGCCTTTAAGTGCTATATATAAAGGTATCAGAAAAGGTGATATAAAGGTTAACGGTAAAAAAGCAAAAGAAAAGCAGTTTCTTTCTGAAGGTGATATTGTTGAAACAAAGGAAATTACAAGCACAATCAAGAAAGATAAATTTGAGAGAGTTGATAACAGTCATATTAAAATTACCTATGAAGATGAGAATATGGTAGTTGTTGAAAAATGGCCGGGTGTTTTAGTGCATTCAGATAGTAAAGGTGGAAGTCCAACATTAACTGATTATATGCTTTCATATCTTTTTGACAAGGGAGATTATCTTCCTGAAAAGGAGGTAACCTTTACTCCTGCACCATGTAACAGGCTTGACAGAAATACATCAGGTGTAGTTATATATGGCAAGAACTTTGAAAGCTTAAAGCTTTTAAATGAAATGATAAGAGAGAGAAGAATAAAAAAATATTATACTTCTCTTGTAAAGGGAAGAATTAAAGATGGGCTTTATGAAGCCTATATATCAAAGGATGAAAATGAGAATATATCAAAGGTATATGATTCCAGGAAGCCGAACACAAAAAAGATTGCCATGGAGGTTAAAACTATACAAAGCTGCGGAACTTTCTCTCTTATAGAAATAGATTTAATAACAGGAAGAAGTCATCAGCTAAGAGCACATCTATCTCATTTAGGCAATCCAATTGTTGGAGATGCAAAGTACGGAGAACAGAAGCTTAATAGTTTTTTTATCAATAAATATGGATTAAATTATCAGTTTCTATATGCTTATAAGTTAGTTTTTAAAGACTGTCCTGAAAAACTGGAATACTTAGAAAATAAGACTATAACCGAAAGTTTGCCGCCAATCTTTAAAAAAATTAAAAATGATGTATTTAAGTTTTAAATTTTAAGGAGAAAGCTATGAAAACTCAATCCACTACAAAGGGTTTTGCAATACTTTCTGCAGCAGGGATGATAGGTAAGTTGTTATCTCTGCTCTATGTACCACTGCTGCACAAGTATATCGGTGAAGATGGATACGGTGTCTATTACGCTACCTATACAGTGTTCACCTTTATATATATTATTACAAATACAGGATTATCTTCAGCTATTTCAAAAATAGTTTCCGAGTTAATTGCACTAAAAAATTACAAAGATGCAGTTAAAGCTTTCAAGATGGCAAGACTGCTTCTGCTCATACTTGGAACCCTCATGTCAATAATTATGCTTGTTTTAGCAACTACCATGGCTAAGCTAACACATTTTCCAACCGCTTACCTGGCTATTCAGGCATTGGCTCCGGCAGTTCTTCTAACTTCCATAGCATCAGCTTATAGAGGCTATTTCCAAGGAAGAGGTAATATGACAGCAACAGCTGTTTCACAAATACTTGAACAGCTTATAAATGTTGTATTGTCGCTTATATTTGCAGCGTTATGGAGTAAATATGGTGTAGTTTATGCATGTGCAGGAGCTACTGTTGGAACTACTGTTGGAGCGCTAGTTTCTGTTGGTTATTTAATGTATTACTATAGAAAAAATAAAGGTTTTAATATTGAAAAGCTGCTTCAAGAAGAAAGCGTAGTTACAAGATATAGCAATGAACAACTTCTAAAAAAATTACTTAATTATGCAGTCCCTTTAACAATAAGCTGGGGGTTGCAAAATGCTGGAAATGTCATAGATGCTGGAAATACAAAGGGAAGATTATTAAAGGCCGGATTTTCTGATGTGCAGGCAAATGTCAAATACGACTATCTTGCAAAATATCAGGTTCTTATAAATGTACCTATAACAATAATATCTGCATTATGTGCAGCTGTGCTCCCGTTGATTTCAGGTGCTGCAGCTCTAAAAGAAAGAGATGAAATAAAAAAAGGAATAGATTATGCTTATAAAACTTGTCTGTTGATAGCAGTACCATCAGCTGTTGGACTAGCTGTTTTAAGCCAACCTATATTTAATACTATATTTGCTAGGTACTCATCGGGTGCTGTACTTATGAAATATGGATCAGTTGTTTTAGTTTTTATGGCCCTGGTTCAGATTCAGGTTACAATACTACAAAGCATAGGCAAGTTATATATATCCACTTTATATATAGTTGTAGGTATCGGTGCTAAAATAGCCTTAAATTATGTGTTAATTGCAAAACCATCAATTAATATTTTGGGAGCCGTCTTTGGCAGTATAGTAGGATTTTTAATTCCACTTCTTTTAAATAATTATATAATTAAAAGAAGCCTAAAGATAAAGTATAATCTTATAGCATTGGCAGTGAAACCTATTATTGCTTCAGCATTAATGGGGGTAACTTGCTATCTTGTTCAATTTGATATTGATTATGTACTGGGTTTTATACATAAAGGTTATTTTACAACTATGCTGTCTACAGTTACAGCAATAGCTGCAGGGATTTTTACCTATCTTTATGGATTAATTCTAATAGGAGGCATAACATCAAAAGAACTTCAAGCTGTTCCGGTAAGAATTAGAAGATTAATACCTAAAACCTTATTAAAGAGAATAAGATAAGAGTACTTTATATATCCACTATACTTTATTACAGAAATTATACTTGCCATATAAATAATTATGTGTGAAAAATAACCTTCTCTAATGCAGTTTAAAAAAACTCTATTAGAGAAGGTTATTTTAGTTTAATAATATGGTATTTTAATCTGACAATCCTTTACTGATTGTATGTATTGAAAAGAAAAATGAAGAAAATCCCAAAATTATTATTAGTACATTTTTAAAAACAAAGGATGAAGAAGGTATAAGATTATTTGCCAGTGTTAAAATAAAATACACTAAAATACTTAGCAAAAGGTATATAACTATTTCTGAAGGAGACATGGAAACTCTACAGTATTTTTTAATTTCCATAATATTTAAGGTTAAAAGAGTTAATGATGTAATTATTAAAGATAATCCAAAACCAAATATATTAATACTTGGTATGCCTGTAAATATGTAAAGAAGAATTACCTCTTCAATTGATACTATAAGAGAGTTTCTAAGTACAATTCCCTGTCTCCCTAGACCATTTAATATACTAAAGGTTGTGGCTGATGTATAACTTAACGGCGCAGATAAAGCTGCGAATTTGATGTATGGACCTAAGTCATTTCTGCTAAAAAATAGTTTTCCAAGGGAGTCAGGTATGCATACAGCTATTATCAAAGTTATAACTCCAAGCAGAAAAGATATTTTCATTACCTGCGATATCCGCATCTCCATGGCATAATAATCTTTCTTGTCCAAAGTCTGCGACAAATCTGGAACAAGGACAGTTGACATAGAATTTACAACGATAAGAGGGAAAAATATTATAGCCATGGACATACCTGTAAATTTACCTATTAGCGACAAGGCTGTGCTATATTCTAAGCCTGCACTTATAAGTCTTCTTGGTACTATTAATGTAGATAGAGTGTTTAAAGCAGTTGATAAAAAACCATTTAGACATAGAGGAAGCGAAACTACCAGGATATCAAATAAAAGCTGAGCTCTTCCTTCTTTTTTATATGGGCTGTAACCGGTATCTCTTCTTTTATTCATTTTATAAAATATGTATAGCAGCACTAAACTTATGAATTCTCCAATACATAAGGCTATGTAAGCAACTGTAACAGTTTCAGTAACGGTTGGAGCTGAAAGCATATTTATTACAGAAACTATTACTGCAATTCTGACTGCCTTTTCAAATATATCTATGAAGGCAGGAATTTTAACCTTTGATATTCCATAAAAGTACCCTTTTAGAATAGAGGACAATCCGACAAATAGTAGAGCCGGAACTATTACTTTAAGTGAATACAAGGTCCTAGCATCCTTTATAATCCTAGTACTTATAAAGGAGGAGAATATGTAGAATATTATACAAATAATAAGACCCCATATTAAATCGAATATTAAAGATGTATGTATGGATTTATTTAGATTTCTATAATCATTTTTTCCAAAGTAGACAGCAGCTACTTTTGATATGGCAGTTACCATACCTCCGCAGATTAGACAAATGAACAAATTATATATTGGCATAACCAGTCCATAAAGTCCCATTCCTTCGGCGCCTAGCTCTTTGGACAGTATTATGGAGAACATAAAACCAAGAACTCCGGTTGTCAAATTAGACAAAGTAAGAATTAAAGACTCTTTAAAAAAATTATCTTTCTTCATAAAATAACCCCACATAATTAATAACATTAATAATTATGTGGGGAATTCTAATTATATTCTACTATTTTAGATTTTCTGGATTAAGGCCTTTTAGTTCATCAATAACAAAAAGACCGTCTTTTCTTATTAATACATCGTCAAAGTAGATCTCTCCACCACCGTATTCAGGTCTTTGTATGAATACTAAATCCCAGTGTACTGAAGATTTATTTCCATTTTCAGCATTGTCATAGCAAGTACCTGGAGTAAAATGTATGGAACCTGCGATTTTCTCATCAAATAAAGTATCTTTCATTGGCTTTAAAATGAATGGATTAACACCTATAGCAAATTCTCCAACATATCTTGCGCCTTCATCGGTATCAAAAATTTTATTAATTCTTTCTGTGTCATTAGCTGTAGCCTTAATTATTTTACCATCCTTGAATTCTAATCTTATATTTTCATAAGTATAACCGTTATATGCTGCAGGGGCATTATAAGTAATATAACCATTAACAGAGGTCTTTACAGGAGCAGTATAAACCTCACCATCCGGTATATTTAGCTGACCATCGCACTTGATAGCCGGTATGCCTTTTATTGAGAACGAAAGATCAGTATCTTTTCCGGTTATCCTTACTTTATCTGTTTTTTCCATAAGAGCAACAAGTGAATCCATCTCTTTTGACATTTTGCTATAATCTAAATTACAAACATCAAAATAAAAATCCTCAAATGCTTCAGTACTTGTTCCTGCAGCCTGAGCCATTGAATAGTTAGGGTATCTTAGAATTACCCACTTGGTCTTAGGTACTCTTATTGATCCATGAACCGGACTCCAGAAATGCTTCATGTAAGAAGACATATTTTCCCCAGGAACGTCAGAGGTTTCTGTTATATTATGTCCTGCTCTTATTCCAATATAGGCATCCATATCGGACATCCTTTGAGCTTCATACTTTGCCATCATTTCGAGCTGTTCTACTGAGCAATCCATAAGAAGAGCTCTATCAACCTCTTTATCTTTAATAGTTACAAAAGGAACTGCACCAGCCATATATGCCTGTTTTACAAGTTCAGTAACAAGAGGTGTCTCAAGACCTATAGCCTCAATTAAAACCTTTTCTCCTTCTTTAAGATTACAGGAATAGTTGATTAAATTTTTTGCTAAAGTAACAATTCTAGGATCTTTCATTTTACATTCTCCTTTATATATGTATTAGATTATGTTTAATCTTTTGTTAATTAATTTATTATTATACATTAACTTATCGACATGCTTAAAAACTGCTACGTTATTTTTTTGTAGTATATACTACATCATAACATAGAATTTTAAGATAATAAACAAGTTGTTTTAAAGAAATCAGTCATAATAAGTCGGTTTACACTGATTTAATTTAATGATTATTATACATATACGCTTTAAAGTTTAAATATATATTAATAAGAAAAGTATGTATTTTATTGGAGGAAACATGAAAAAGTTTTTCAAAGTTATTTTATTAGCAGCAATTGTACTAGCTTTATTTATTTTTTTAAACAAATTTTACATAGAAAATGATATTTCTCTTAAGGATAAAAAATTTGTTTATCATGAGAAGTATAAAGGATTAAAAAATGCTATTGATATTGTTTCAAATGAGAAAGGTGACATTTATATAGCCTATAAAGACAGGATACAGATAATTGATGCTAAGGGGAAAAGCTATGATGTTTTAAAAAATAAGTCCTTAAATATAAAGTCTTTGGAGTATAAGGATAATAAACTATATTATTCTTCAGACACTAAAGTATATAGCTACGATTTAGCAAGCAAACAGGAAAATACTATTATTAATTCTCTCCCAAACTTAGGCGACTATAGGGAAAGCATAATTAAAATAAGAGGAAATGAGCTTTATGTTTCTATTGGGTCTGCAACTAATTCAGGTGTTGTTGGACAAGATAATTTATGGATTAAGGAAAGTCCATATTATTGTGATATATCTCCTAAAGATATAACAATAAAAGGGAAAAGCTATGGAAATGAAAAAACAGGAGCATTTGTTCCTTATATGACTAGAAATGCTTCAGGGCAACTTATATCGGGGCATTTTCCCGGCAACGGATCAGTTATTCAGTACAATATAGAAAATGGACACTCTGAAACCTATGCCTGGGGGATAAGAAATATAAAAGGTATGGCTTTTAACAACGAAGGTAAGTTAATTGCTTCTGTAGGAGGTATGGAAGATAGGGGATTAAGGCCTGTAAAAGGGGATGTAGATTACATCTATGAAATTAGAAAAGGTTTATGGTACGGATGGCCAGATTATAGCGGTGGAGACCCACTTACTTCACCTAGATTTAAAGGGCAGGACAACACAAAGTTAAGCTTTGTTTTAGATAATCATCCAACAACTAATCCGCCAGCACCTATATATCAGCATACATCTCTTTCTTCATTGGGAGTACTTGATGTTGATTCAAGAGGAGTCATGGGAGAAAAAAACTGTATATATTTTTATGATACTAACGAAAATACTATATATGAATTGACAAGCAAAGGCGTTTTAAATGAGATGTTAAAGCTTAAACATAACGCTCATATAAAGAGTTTAAAGATTTCCAATAATTCATTAATAGTACTTGACAGCTCAAATGGTATATTATACAGCCTAGATAAGCAAAATACATACAATATTGTATCACTTAATAAAGATGTTTTATATTACTTAATAACAGTAATATTAATTGCTATTATTATAGGAGTATGGAAGTTTAATTATAATAACAACAAATAAATTTATATACATCTGCTATTTTCAAATTAGGGAGGACAGAACTTAAGATGAAGGAAAGATTTGAATCAACTTATGGTATAACATTAAGAGGCATAATGCATGCAGTTAATCCTATAAAAAAGAAAATATTAAAAACTAACTGTACTATACATAAATTTATAAATATGCAGGCTATAGAAATTCTTAAGAATGAAGGTTATTTGAAGCAGCATGAATTTTTTAAGAATCATATAAAGCCTCTCAACGAAGGCGTAACGTGGGCAGACTAGGATTTTAAAAGCTCTAATCATTTTTATCATTTTAGCAGAGGCAAAGGTTTATATGGATTTTCCGACGCAATGACTGAGTGCAAGAAGTATCATAATAAATCTATAGCTTACATGAAGCTCAAAGAAATAGATAAATCGCTTTTTTATCTAGGTGCTGCATGTCATTTAATACAAGATATGACGGTTCCGCATCACGTAAATAATAGGCTTTTAGATAGTCATAGAGGATTTGAAATGTGGATAATTAAAAGATTTATGTCCGACTATACTTTCTTAATCGATAAAGGCGTTTTAAGATATAAAGCAGTAGAAGACTACATTAAAAATAATGCTTTGGCAGCAAATAATGTGTATTTAAAGTACTTAAAGGTTCAGAGTAAAGAAGAAAGATATGGAAAAATGGCTGCTGCAATAATTAAAGAAGCTCAAAATAGCACAGCAGGATTTTTTTTAGACTTTTATGATCAAATTCATTTTAAGTCCAACACATAGCAGTTAAAATAATTCTTCCATAATATGGAGGAATTATTTTTTATTTGTAGAATATTATACTGCAAGATTTAATCTTAAATCTATGTAAAAGGGGAAGTTTTTGATGAAGTTAGATATTTTGAATAAGTCAAAAAAAGAAATATTTATTAATATGCAGAATGAGATATTTACAGGAAATGTACTTGATATAGGGACAGATAATTATGGAATTATTTATAGTTTGTATAAGCAATATAACGATGAAGGATCAGTTGAATATGTTCATGGAAAGGAAGAAAAGAATTTTATTGCTAAGGATGAATATGATAATTGCATTATGCTTTTCTCATTAAGAAATATATGGCTGAAAAATAAAAAGAAGTATTTTTTAAAAGATATAAGCTCCTTCTTAAGGGAGAATGGGGTACTTCATATTTGGGATATAGATAAAGGCTATTCAAAGATATTTAGAGCAAATATTAAGGTAATGGTATCTGAAAGAAAGCTTAAGGATATTAAAATTAGTGATTTTAATGCTTTGAAGGATAATTCTAAAGAAAGTACAATAAAACTTTTGAAAGATTACTTCGAAATAATTGATTTAAAAGCATCTGATAATATATACTATATTAAGGCTAAGAAAAAATCCCCAAAGCCCAGCGAGGCAGTTATAGAGGAACCGATGATGAAAGGAAGTAACAGCAATGAAGGTAGTTCTAGCAGCGGTAAATTCAAAGTTCATTCATACTAATTTAGCGTTAAGATATTTAAAGGAATATACTAGAGATTTAAATTATGATTGTAAGGTAATGGAGTTTTCTATAAATGACAGGCTTGAAAGAATAGTAGAAGAAATAATAAGTGAAAAGCCAGCGTTAGTGGCTTTTTCTTGTTATATTTGGAATATGTATTTTGTGGAACAACTGACAGCTCTTATCAGGCTTATTGATTCAAATATCAAAATACTATATGGAGGACCGGAAGTTTCCTACGATAGCATTGAGACTATGGAAAACAGCAGTGCGGATTATATAATTGAAGGGGAAGGAGAAGAAACATACAGAGAGTTTATAAAAAATATAATTGAAGATCATAATTTAAGTGGTGTAAGAGGACTTTATTATAGAGATTACAATCTAATAAAATATGGTGGAAGAAGAGAATTAATGGACTTGAACAAGCTTGCTTTTCCATATACTGATGTTGATGATTTAGAAAATAAGATAGTTTACTACGAATCATCAAGAGGATGTCCTTTCAATTGTAAGTATTGTTTATCTTCTACTGTTCATGGGGTAAGATTTTTAGACATAGATAGAGTTAAAAATGATTTGAAATTTTTCATAGATAAAAAAGTTAGACTTGTTAAGTTTGTAGACAGAACTTTTAATTGCAACAGTAAATTTGCAATAGAGGTTTGGAAATATTTGATAGGTTTTGATACTGAAACTGCTTTTCATTTTGAAATATCAGCAGATATATTAAAAGATGAGCAGCTTGAGCTTTTAAAAAGTGCGCCTAAAGGCAGATTTCAGTTTGAGATTGGTGTTCAAACAACGAATAATCAGGTGCTAAGAAACATAAATAGATATGTTGCCTTTGAACAGATAAAAAAACAGGTTGTTAAATTAAAAGATTTCGGAAACATAAAACAACATTTAGATCTTATTGCAGGGCTTCCCGGAGAAAACTTAGAATCCTTTAAAAAATCTTTTAATGATTTATACAGCATAGAGCCAAATGAAATACAGCTTGGGTTTTTAAAGGTTTTAAAAGGAACTGATATGAAAGCAGAGGCAGAAGAATGGGGCATTATACATTCTCCATATACACCCTATGAAGTGCTAAAGACAAATGATATAAGCTACGAAGAACTTATATTATTAAAAAGAGTAGAAGAAATGGTTGATAAGTATTATAATTCAAATAAATTTTCTAATATACTTAAATACTTTGTTAATAAATTCAATACTCCATTTGATTTCTATCTATCTTTAGGAATGTTCTTTCATGATAAAGGGTATTTTAAAAGAAATATTACTTCTGTAGATTATTATAAAGTATTCATTGAGTTTCTGGAAGAAACTATGGAGGAAAACTCTGATACAATAAGAGAAATTATAAAGTTTGATTATCTTAGCTTTAATAGGAAAAAGTGGCTGCCTGATTTTTTAACTAGAGAATTTGATAAGACTATGGAAAGAAACCTAAAAGATTCAGCAAAGAAAAATGATATTTATATCGAATTTTCAAACTTTCATTTGGAAAAATTTAATATAGATGTGTTAGGTTTTATGAAACACATGACTATTAAGGAAGAAATCCACTACTTGATTTTTGATGAAGATGATTATAATAATATATTAGATATAACAAATGATTTGAAAAAACTAAATTTATTTGAATAAAGCTAATGGGAGGAAATATGGCTGTAAGAGATATAATAAAGTTTGGGAATCCAAAGCTTAAGAAGGTAAGCAGAAGGATAGATAAGGTAGATGAGGAAGTTTTAAGCTTAATAAAGGATTTAAAAGATTCATTATATAGCACGACAGGCATAGGTCTTGCTGCTCCTCAAATAGGCGTATTAAAGAGAGTTATTATTGTTGACTTAAGAGAAGGTGATGAACCTATAATTCTAATTAATCCTGTTATTGCCTCTAAGGTTGGAAAAGAGGAAAGCATAGAAGGCTGTTTAAGCTATCCCGGTTATGAAGGAAAGGTTATAAGACCTAAAAAGGTTACGGTTCAGGGCATGAATGTAAATGGTAATAAGGTTGAATATGTTGCAGACGGACTTTTAGCAAAAGCTTTTTGTCATGAAATTGACCATCTAGATGGAGTGCTTTATACAGATAGAGCAAAAAAAGTTTATAAATTAGAAGAATAGCAAAATGCTATTCTTTTTATTTATCTATTTACAAGTGGCTGCATATTATGTATACTGGTGTATATACATATGTAAATGGAGGGGTAAAATGAAAGATGTTAAAAAATTAACTTATACTGCACTTTTAACGGCATGGGTTATACTAATACCTATATACTTTAAGGGACTTCAGGTTCAAATACCACCTTTTACAGCTACTATAACAGCACATGTTCCCATATTTATTGCAATGCTGTTGGGTCCTGAAGCTGCAGTGATGGTTGCATTTGGCTCTGCGCTTGGATTTTTTATTTCAGCTCCGGTAGTAGTTGCAGCAAGAGCTTTAATGCATGTGGCTGTGGCATTAGTTGGAGCTTTTGCTATCAGAAAAGGAATATCTTTTAATAAATCTCTTATATTAACAGCTCCTATCCATGCTGTTTTAGAAGCTTTAGTGGTTATACCATTTGGGTATACTATGTATAGTGTACTAGTCGTGGTAGGGGTAGGAACTTTGCTTCATCATAGTGTAGATGCAGTAATATCTTCTGTGTTGGTTAAATCTATTTCTAAAGCAACAAGAAAAGATATTGTTAAGGAATTGTCTGCAAGGTAAATTTATTTATAAAAAGCTCCTTCAAATATAAACTTTTGAAGGAGCTTTAAAATTATATACATCCGAGGACAGTATGCACCTCTTTTAAATGATGTCTTATAGGTAGATTTTGCGGACATTTTGTTTCGCACAATCCACATTCCTTACATTGGTTAGCTCTATCACTCTCAGACATAAAATTTTTATATGCATGTGAATAACCTTTAACATCATTGTACATGGAAGATTCATTCAAAAGAGCAAAGTTTCTAGGAATATTGACACCAAATGGACAAGGCATGCAATAATTACAAGCAGTACAGTTTACTTTTATAAGTTCATTATACTTATCTTTCACATTATCTATTAACATTAACTCTTCATCAGTTAATGAATTAGGAAGAGATGTATCGGCTATATTTATATTTTCAACAACCTGATCCATGGCTCCCATTCCGCTTAGAAGAAGCGTTACTTCTTCGCGATTCCAAATCCACCTTAATGCCCAGTCCGCAGCAGTTCTTTTTGTTTTTGAAGTATTCCATATAGACTGCACTTCCTCCGGAGGATTTTTTGCAAGCTTGCCTCCTTTTAAAGGTTCCATAACAATAACAGCCATTCCTTTAGAAGCAGCAAGTTCTAAGCCTTCTTTACCTGCTTGATAGTCAGTGTCCATGTAGTTATATTGAATTTGACAGAAGTCCCAATCATAGGAATTAACTATTTCCTTAAACACAGGAAGTTCGTCATGGAAGGAAAAACCAACATATTTTACCCTGCCGCTTTGAACAGCCTCTTCTAAAAACTTAAATACATTTAGCTTTTTTAAATCTTCCCATCTATCTCTACTTAAAGCATGCAGCAGATACATATCTATATGATCGGTTTGAAGCTTATCTAGTTGTTCGTCTAGATATTTATCAAAGTCATCGTAGCTCTTTACAAGCCAAACTGGACATTTTGTTGCAAGGTTAACCTTTTCTCTATATCCGTCTTTTAATGCTTTCCCCACAAGTATTTCACTATTGCCTTTGTGGTAAGGGTAAGCAGTATCCACATAATTAACCCCATTATCTATGGCATACCTTACTAATTTTATTGCTTCATCTTCGTTTATTTTGGAATCATCACCGTCTAGAAATGGAAGTCTCATACATCCAAATCCAAGTACAGATACTTCAAAGTCAAGCTTGCCAAACTTTCTATACTGCATATATTTATCCTCCTCAGTTTCTTAATAATGTACAACATATATTATACATCAATATTATATCTATAAAAAGTTATTTGCATAAATATTCCTTTAACGACACTTCCCAAGGAGGAAGTTCTATATCGAAGCAGTTACTCATAAGAGATGTGTTTAGTATAGTACATTTAGGCCTTAGAGCCTTATTTGATATAAAATTATCCGGAATTTCTATTACATCTTTTTTTATTCCAATATAATCAAGTATTGTTTTAACCCACAAGGATTTTTTAACTGCACCGGAATTTACTACATTATATGTACCATATACATCTGAGTCTATCATCTTTTCTATAACTAAACTCAAATCTTTTATGTATGTTGGAGTAGCTATGTCGCTTGAACTCATAAATATAGGAATATCCTTATTCTCGATAATATTTTGTACAAAGCAGTTTCTTCCCCCATATACCCAGGAGGTTCTTATAATAAAGTATTTCGAGCATATTGTTCTAATAAGCTTTTCACCTGCTAACTTTGTTTTTCCATATATATTAATTGGAATACATTCATCAGTTTCATAATAAGGACTTGTTTTAGAGCCATCATAGACATTATTACAGGATATATATATAATTGGTATATTTGCAATACTGCAGGCATAAGCAACATTTAAACTTCCTATTGTGTTAACAGTATAGGCGGAGGTTTCATCTCTTTCGCATAAATCTATATTAGATAAAGCTGCAGAATGTATAACAACATCTGGCTTCAATTTTTTTATTATATCAGTACATTGAACTCTATTTGTAATATCTAAAGAGTTTTTCTTTGCACCAAATATTTCATGATTATCAGAAAAGTGCTTGGACAGATAATGTCCTACATTGCCATCAGTTCCAGTTATTAAGATTTTCATCTTATACCTCCTAAATTTTAAAATTATACACTATAAATTATATGAAACACTATATATTTACATTATTAATATTGACAAATATTTGGATAAAATATAAAATTATATTTTATGTTCAATATGCAGGGAGTGAGGTTTTATGTCTATTGAAGCTAAGCAATTCTCTATGGAAAAGGAAAAATTTGATTCAACAAAATCATGGCTTGTTAATGAAATAAATCTTATAGAAAATAATGATAAATATTTGCAAGATAAGATCGCGGCCTTAAAAAAGCAAGCTAAAGGAAAATATAGCGAGGAACTTGAAACTGCTCAAAAATTGTACGACATAACTCATAAAAATCTTCAAAATTATAATGAAGCTTTATCACAGCCTTATTTCGCAAGAATAGACTTTAGGGAATATAGAAGAGAAACAGAGAGCTTTTATATTGGAAAATTTGGATTAGGAGACAGCAAAACGGGGGATGAAGTTGTAATCGATTGGAGAGCACCAATTGCAGATTTATATTATAGCGGTACCCAAGGTGAAGCATATTACAAAGCTCCTGTTGGGGTTATAAATGGCGAGCTTTCTCTTAAAAGAAAATTTTTAATTAAGGATGATGAATTCAAAGATGCTTTTGATGAGGGGATAAATGAGATAATATTAAGTAACTCAGGACAGGAAGGCAGCGCTCTTATAGATGAATTTTTGAGAATTAATCTTGAAGAAAGTACCAGCAGCAAGCTTAAAGAAGTAGTTGCAACAATTCAGAAAGAGCAGAATGATATAATCAGAGCGGATAAAAATAGTGCGCTTATTGTTCAGGGGTCAGCTGGCTCGGGGAAAACGACAATAGCGCTTCATAGACTTGCGTACCTTTTATACAAATATAAGGAAAAGCTTTCCGGTGACGATATACTTGTAATAGCACCAAATAAATTGTTCTTGGATTATATTTCTGAGGTGCTTCCAAACCTTGGAGTGGATAAGGTAAAGCAGAAGACCTTTGAAGAGATATGTTTAGATGTTCTGGGAATTAAATCAAAGGTAATTACAAAGGACAAAAAGCTATCCAATGTTCTTGAAGATAATAACGAAGAAAAAGTAAAATACGTAACAGGGGCCAGCAAATTAAAAGGAACTTTTGCATATAAAAAAATAATGGATAGATATATAAGATATCTTGAAAAAAAAGATATAGAAGTAAATGACATTCAGGTTGAAGGCTATACACTGTTTGAGGCAAAGGAAATAAAAAGGTTGTATGGCAAGGATATGGTCAACCTTCCTATAAACAGAAGAAAAGATGAGATAAAAAGGTATTTTTTATTAAAGCTGAATGAAAAAATTAATAACATATTGGATAAAATAGACTTTTCATATGAATATATGATTGCCAGAACAAAAAAAACTATGGAAGATAGTGAAGAAAGAAGAAAAAAACTGATAGAGATTTATAATGAAAGAGATACTAAGAAAGAAGAAATAAGAAAAAGGTCAAAGGAAAATTTCAATGAGTATTTTGAATACTGGAGAGAAATTGATACTAGCAAATTATATATTAATTTATTTAATAATAAGGATATATTTGATGAGGTAAGTGAAGGCAGAATACCAAACAAGCTCTTTGAGTATATGCAGGGAGATCTTAATAAAAACTTCGATAGTGGAGTAATAGACAGCGACGACTTGTCTTCTATGCTCTATTTAAAGTTCAAGATTGAAGGAATACCCGAAAAGTATAAGTTTAAACATATTGTAGTGGATGAGGCACAAGATTACAGCATGTTTCAAATGTATATTTTAAGAAGTATGGCCTACAGTAATTCTTTAACTATAGTAGGGGATATAGGCCAAGGGATATATTACTATAAAGGGATCGAAAATTGGGAGAAAGTTATTGATGAAGTCTTTGAGGGAGATGCAACATATACTCCTTTAACACAAAGCTATAGATCAACAGTAGAAATAATTGAATTTGCTAACAAGGTTCTTAAAAAGCAGCACAATAGTTTGAAGCCTGCAATGCCTGTTTTGAGACATGGAAAGGTACCGGAAATTGTTGAATTTACATCAAAACAAGAGCTTGCAATTAAAATTGATAAAATAGTTGGTGAAGTAGAAAGCTTAGGTAAAAAAAGCACAGCTATAATTGGCAGAACATATGAAGAATGTAAGGCTATAAATGAAATTATGAAGAAATTCAGCAGCACCAAATGGGATTTGATAAAAGATACAAATAAGACGTTAAATCTTAAGAATATTATTATTCCATCTTATATGACAAAAGGTTTAGAGTTTGACTGCAGCATTATATATAATTGCAATGAAGAAAATTACGCTGATAGCGAACTTGACAAAAAACTTTTATATGTTGCTCTTACAAGAGCTCTTCACCTCCAATACGTATTTTATAATGGAGAGCTTTCTGAATTATTAAAATAAGTTTTATAGGGGATGTTGGAAAACAGGAAAAACACGCTGCGGGTTTGAAAGGTTTTGCAATATCTCTTTTTTAGTACAAAATCAAAGCATTCATTTAATATAATTACATATTGTGTTAGAATATCTAGGGTAACAAAATTTATATTAAAAGTTATTACCAGTGAAGCAGGAGGTATAATGGATGGGGAGTGTAAAATTAAAAGATAATATTTACTGGGTAGGTGTTCGTAATCCGGAGCTTAGAGTATTTGACATTATTATGGAGACAAAGAAGGGCACAACATATAATTCTTACTTAATTGATGATGATAAGGTTGCAGTAGTGGATACTGTTAAGGATGGATATTTTGATGAGTTCCTGGCAAACATAAAAGAAATAATTGGAAGCCGTAAAGTAGATTACATAATAGTTCAGCACACAGAATTAGATCACAGTGGTTCACTTGCTAAACTTATTAATGAATATCCCGAAGCAATAGTAGTGGGTTCAAGAGCTGCTATAATGTACAGCAAGCAGATTACCAACTTTGATTTTAGAAGTGAAGAAGCAGCATCAGAGCTTATGCTTGGTCAAACAACATTGAAATTTGTGTCAGCTCCAAATTTACATTGGCCGGACTCAATATTTACATATGTTTCTGAAAAGAATATACTATTTACTTGTGATTTTATGGGATGTCACTATTGCATGGAAGACTCAATCAACGATTACAATGAATTAGAATATTTAAATGAAATGAAATATTATTTTGATGTGATAATGGGGCCGTTTAAAAAGTTTGTTATTAGTGCCTTGGATAAAATTAAGGACTTAAATATTGAGATAGTTGCCCCAAGCCATGGTCCTATTCATACTAAAAACATAGATAACTTTATAAAACTTTATAGGGAATGGGCTGCGGCAGATACTGCAAAAGAAAAGAATGCAGCTATACTATATGTTTCTGCCTACGGCAATACTGAAAAGATGGCTAAGTTTATTGAAAAAAATATTAATGATAGAGGAATTGCTGCAAAAGCATATGAAATTACTTCTATGAAACTTGATGGTTTGGTAAATATAATAGAAAATTCCTCCGGGATATTGCTAGGGTCTCCAACAATTAATCAGGATGCGGTTAAGCCTGTATGGGATGTTATGTCTCTTGTATGTGCAATTACAAACAGGGGTAAGGCTGCAGGTGCCTTCGGATCCTATGGATGGAGCGGAGAAGGGGTCCAAATGATGACCGATAGGTTAAAATCTTTAAAATTTAAAGTTTCAGAACCAGGGTTGAGGTTTAATTTTGTTCCAAGTGAGGAAGACTTTATAAGAGCTGAAGAATTTATAGATACTTTTGTAAGCAAGCTTTAAAAGGCTTATATAAATAGAAAGGGGAGCAAATAATGGACGAAAAAGTAGTAATGTCTTTTAGAAACGAAGATGGAGAAAAGGTTGATTTTGAAGCAGTTGCAGAAATTTATTTAGAAGAGAAGAAATATCTAATATTAGCTCCTGTTGAAGGTAATGAAGAGGATGCCTATGTTTTTAGAGTTGATAATGAAAATGATCAAGAAGTGCTTAACCTTGTAGAAGATGATAATGAATTTTTAATGGTTAACAAAGAGTATAAAAAATTACTATATAATGAATAACATAATTAAATAACTATTTTTAGGAGGTACATATTATGAATAAAGAAGCAATAATAGAAACACTAGAAAAAAATGGTCTGTCTGAAATAGAAGAAATAGAATATAAAGAAAATGCAATAGTGCTAAGTTTTATATATGAATTTGATAATGATGAAGTTGAAGCAGCAAAAGCATATGCTAATGATGAAAGCGAAGATGAAGAAAATGGAGATACATGGAGCGAGGAATTCTTTCTTCCTTATTTAAATGATTTAGCAGTAGATAATGTAGGCGAAATTATAGAGAACATGATGGATGAAATGCAAATAGATGCCCAGTATATTTCCTACGAATTAGATGAAGAAGAATACAGTTATAATGAATTTATAGCAGTATTTTTCCCTAAAGGTAAAGCTGTAGAAATTGAACAGATTTTAGATGAATTAGAAATGTAATTTGAAAATACAATAATATACTAGTTGAAAAATTATAAAAAAGTGATATAATAAAATTACACTAAATCCTGAGATGTTCGCAAGGCTTATATCGTTCAACCACAGTAATTAATAGGGATTTTCAATAGTTCTAAAGGATGTCAGGCTTCCTTAGATTGAAGTAGGCAGAGAGTAGATGAGTAAAACCCACCTGCGAGAGTGCGGGTGTGAACAAGTAAGCTAACGGCATATTGGGGATGTAAAACAAAAGTAAATAAAACCACAAGCTTTATAGCTTGTGGTTTGTTTTTTATGCAGCATCTTTTGGCTTAATTTCCTTTTGCATCTTTTCGTACTCAGTGAGGAGCTTGTCTAGTTTTTGGCTGCAAATTACTACTTTTTTATCTGTTAATTCCCTATTGCTGTTTATTAAATTATGTAATTTGCTCCTTAATAGGTCTATTTTTTTTACTAATATAACTATATTCAGCTCCATGGCATTCACCTCATTTGTTTTATTGTTTGGTGTATTTATATTGTACCATGTTTATTACAATGGAAAAGAAAAAGAATAAGTCATGATTAACCATTATAAACTATAAACTTACAAAAAATACTAAATACTTATAATAAATTGATACGAATTAGAATGGCCGTTTTTATGAAATAGTACTACAAATGTTGAAAAAAGCCATAAGGAAATATATGTAAATGACGAAGAAAGTCATAATTTTTTATAAAATAAAAGCAGAGATTTAATTAAATCTCTGCTTTAATATTCTCGAGATAAGAGCATCTCAGCCAGCTCTCTTAAGATAAATTTACTATTACAATCAGGTAACATATCTATCCTGTGAAAAGATCTTCTAGTGTATCTATCAGCTAATGCTTTGGCCTTTTCTACACCGCCTAGGTCATTTGTAATATTTATTATTTCGAGTACTTCTTTATCAGTATATTTATCTTTTAAAAGTAATTCTAAAGATAAAGACCTATCAGACTTTAGAGCGTATATTAGGGGAAGAGTGTATAGACCTTCCTTTAAATCATTTCCTACTGGCTTTCCCACTAAGTCTGCTTGTCCAGTATAATCAAGAATATCATCTATAATTTGAAACGCCATCCCTATGTCATAGCCAATCTTTGAAAGATTTTTTACTAGTTCTTGAGAACAATTGCTTTCAGAAGCACCAACATAAAAACTAAGTGAAAATAATGCAGCTGTTTTTGCAGCAATTCTTTTTAAATATTTTTTTACACTAACATTTTTTGAAAATTGAGAAGAAAATTGTTCTATTTCTCCTGTGCATATATTAAAAATTGCTTCAGACAGCAATTTCATATTTTCAATTGAAGTATTGTTTGATAATGACATAAAACATCTGCTAAATAGTAAATCTCCCATAAAAACTGCGTAATCTTTGCCATATTTTGATTGAATAGTTTGATTTCCTCGTCTGGTTTCTGCATCATCAATTACATCATCATGGACTAATGTAGCCATGTGAAGCATTTCTACAACCGCAGCCAGATTGCAAAGTTTATCTGAATCATACTCTCCAAAACTTCCGGAAATGATTAAAAATCCAGGCCTTAATAATTTACCGCCTGAGTTAATTAAATCAATTAGTGCACTCTCAATAGTTTTTTCACGATTTACGGCATTTTGTTTCATTATAGCTACTACTTTTTCAAGTTCTGAATTTATAAACGGATATTTATTCCAAAGTGTATTCATTTAATCACCCTTAAAATAGTTATTATTATTTATAGAAGAATAGAAAGGCAATTTCCTAACATAAGCCATTAAATATCTTGCAGTTATACCTACAAAAAAACCAGTTCCAATCCCAGCTATAGAAAGGACAGGAAGATATACAATAATATTCATATTATTAATAACAAGTGCAGCTACTAAAATTTGACCTAGGTTATGGAAAAAAGCACCGGTTATACTAACACCTATTATACTAATATAATCTTTCCCTAACCTTTTAATAAAATACATTGCTAAAAAACTCAGGATACCACCTGAAATGCTGTATAAAAAGCTGGAAAGTGAACCTCCAAACAATGTGGAAAGAATTATCCTTAAAATTATAACAGTAAAGGTGTCTCGTAAATTAAAAATATATAGGCATACAACAGTAATGATATTGGAAAGGCCTAGTTTTGCTCCTGGAGCTATAAATGGCACGGGAAGCATCCTTTCTACTAGATAGAGAATAAGTGCCTGTGCGACAAGCACTGAAATAAAAGTAAGCTTTTGTATCTTTTTCATGAATACCTCCGTTAAAATGATAAAACATCCGTATCACTATTTTCCCCCTTAATTTGAACTACAACTTTGTGGGGAAGACATACCAAAACATCTCCTGGTTTATTTATTGATCCATCTTTTATGCAGATTTGATCCTTACAATCTGCTTCTGAAATCTTAACTTTGCCGTTAGAAATTTCAACAATATTTTTTCCTAAATCAGTATCAATTGTAATTCTCTCATTACTGCTATTATCTAAGGGAAGCTTTTTATAAAGCTTCCCTTTAACTTCAATCTCTACATATTTTTTATTAAAGCTTTTGTGAGAATTAATAAAAGCAGCTGCTGAGGAACCCAAGGCTATAAATATTAATACAACTACTATAACTATATCAAGAGGTTTTAATTTCACAAGAATTCCTCATTTCTACATGAATTTTATATTAATCTTCAGTTAAATGATGTTCCATATAAAGATATGTTTTTCTAGCTAATGGGGTATTATTCCACCATCGTTTCAGCCAAGGCATTACATAATAATCAAGACCTAATGATCTTCCTGCTCCGCCCATTAATGCTATACCAGCGAATATAAACCATACTTTATCCCAACCGAACATAGCTGAAAGTATAAAGTTTAGACAGAAGAATACAGATGCAGCACTAGCTAAGAATGTAAATAACCCTGCTACTAATGCAAGACCAATTCCGATTTCAGCGACAACCACTAGTATCTGGAACTGTAAACCAAATGGTTTAAGTAAATTCATAAAGCTTGAGAAAAATTGTGGTGGTGCACTTAATATAGCAGGAGCTTGCTGTACCGCAGAAGCAGCACCATCAGCAACTGAAGCTGAAGAAGTTGCATCAGCCATGAACATAGGTATTTTTATTTCTCTAAGCCAGCCTTCATTAACTTTATTAATACCTTCAATTAACCACATAATTCCTACATAAACTCTTAATATTGCTAGCCAGAAGCTGTGTGACTTAGCAGAAGCATGACCGCCAATTATTGAACGCTTTTCTTTTACATCAAAGAACTCATGAACGATATATGCCCAACATGCATTAAAGCCGGCTACACCGAACAAATAATGCAGATTAACAAGATGCTTCATAGCCATAGCAATGAATCCTGAAAGAGACATACCCATCAAACTTGCAACTGCATATCTGCTTCCTATAGAAACCATTAATCCGTGATAGTTAGACTTATGAGCTTTCTTTTCTTTGCTTTCCATATCAGCAGCGATATTGTTAACCGCAGTTTCAGCAGTTTGAATTGCAGTTTCAACAATTTGTGGAAGGCCTTTTCCATCTTCTTCTAAATATGAGTTATCACCAACTACATATACATTAGCATAATCAACTGACTGCATATATTCATTAGTTTGAATTCTTCCTGCTCTTGAAGTCTTAAGACCAAGATTTCTAGCAAATTTGCTAGCCTGAACTCCGCAAGTCCATATTAATGTGTTTGTTTTTATTTCACTTCCATTTTTCAAATTGATAAAGTTTTTATCTACATTAGTTATTGGGGAGCTCTTTATGATTTCTACACCATGTTTTAAAAGATATCTTTCTGATTTAGCAATAAGACCATCATTTAAAATAGGAAGTATTTTATCTAACGCTTCTACAAGAACTAACTTAACTTCACTTTCATTTATATCATAGTTTCTGCAAAGTTTCTTTTTCCATTCTAAAAGTTCGCCTATAGTTTCAACACCGGTAAAACCAGCTCCGGCAACTACGAATGTAAGCATTTGCTTTCTCTTATCTGCATTTGTGATTTTTGAAGCTTTTCTAAACATGCCTTCAACATGTTCTCTAATCCTAATTGCATCTTCAAATGACCAGATAGTAAAGCCATTTTCTTCTACTCCCGGAACACCAAAAAATGCAGGTTCGCTTCCAGAGCCTAAAATTAAATAATCATATTCATAGGTAGATTCTTCTGAAGAAAGTATTCTCTTATTAAAATCAATTGATTTTATCTCATCTAGTACAACATTAACTCTCTTACCGCTGAATATTCTTTTTAAACTTACTTGAACACTATCGTGCTCAACTCTTCCCCCAGCAACTTCATGAAGTTCTGTCATAAGTGTATGATATGGGTCCTTACCTATTAGAGTGATCTCTATGTTGGTATCTTTTTTAAATTTTTTATGAAGCTGTTTAGCAGCAGTAACTCCTGCATACCCAGTTCCGAGTATGACAATTTTTTTTGTCTCGCTCATTTTTGACCTCCTCAGTTTGATAATATTTTAATAAAGTTTCTTAACGAACACTTATCTTCATATATCATTTTAAACAAAAATACCAAGCGTGTCTACCTTTAAAATGAAGGAAATTTATAAATTATCAAAGATGAAGTTAAAATTAGATAAAATTATAAAAAACTATAAAAGAATTGTATAATTTGATAACATGTTGACAATGTGGCAACCTGATGTTAAAATATTAACGAAGGATAAATTTACATTTAGGGGGATTTTTTATGAAAAAAGTATTAACGTTAACAATTGCAGCAGCTATGTCATTATCAGTATTAGCAGGCTGTTCAAAGACTGCAGCACCTGCAGCTAACAGCAATTCAAACAATACTACTGCTTCTGCAAACTTAAAGGATGGAAAGTATTCTGCAGCATTTGATCACATTGACGGCAAGGGTTGGAAGCCATTTTTAGAGATTGAAGTAAAAGGCGGAAAGATCGAGAAGGCAAACTTCAACTATAAGAGCCCAGATGGAAAGCTTAAGACAGACGATGCTAATTATGAAAAATCAATGAAGGCTAAAAATGGACTAGGTCCAGTAGAATATGTTCCAAAAATAAATGAAGCTTTTGTAAAGAAACAAGCAGCTGAAATCGATACAGTAACTGGTGCTACACACTCAGTTGAAAATGCGAAACAGTTAGCTAAAGCTCTTCTTGAAAAAGCAGCTAAGGGAGATACATCCGAAACTATACTTCAAATGAATGATACTTATACAGCAACAGCTAAGGATTTTGATGAACGTGGATGGAAGCCACAAGTATCAGTAACATACAAAGATGGAAAAATAACAAGTGTTGTATATGAAGAACTTAATAAAGAAGGCAAGAAAAAGACTGAAGATACTCAATACAATACTCAAATGAAAGCTGCATCAAAAGTTTCAATGAAGGAAGCAGCTGAAACTTTAGGAAAGAAGTATATGGAAACTGGTAAAGTTGATACAGTAGCTGGAGCAACAACTACTTCAAAGAATTTTGCTGATCTTGTTCAAAAGGCTATTGATTCTAGAAAATAACATAACAGATAAAAGGGCTTTAGTGTTAAATCTAAGGCCCTTTATTTTTGCTTAAAAATAGCTTTTATTAGAGAGATGTGCTGAAATGCTTAATTTTATGCAAAACAAATAACTGCCTCTTTCTAATTCAAATATTTAAATATAAACCTATAAAAATTTTTAAATATATAAATATTTACCGCAACTATGCTCTTTATGGAGTAAATTTGATTTCTATAATATATAAAACATCCTTACATCAACATTATTAAACATCTCCCAAAAACAACATACTATGGTATAATATTAATCATACATTATATAAAATCTGCAGAAGGCATTTAGATGGAGGAAAATATGAATATCGAAGAACTAATAGCAAGGATAAATTATTTATATAAAAAAAGTCAGGAAGAAGGCCTGAATGAAAAAGAAAAGGAAGAGCAGAAGCTGCTTAGAAGAGAATATGTAGAAAGAGTTAAACTAAACTTTAGGGCGCAGCTAAATCAAATAGAAAGAAAGACACCAGATAAAGGACTAAATTAAAGGAGCGATAAGAATGTCTGTAACAATAGAAAATCTTATTGAAGATTTAAAACTTGAAATTATAGTTCAAGGAAAAGAACAGAAGGAAATAAGTTTAAGTGATTTGAACAGGCCGGGACTTCAATTTTCAGGGTTTTATAATTATTTTGCTAATGAACGGGTTCAAGTTGTTGGGATGGCCGAATGGAGTTTTTTAGATGCTATGCAGCCTGAACTCAGAAAAAAAAGACTAAAGAAGTTTTTTCAATTTGAAACGCCCTGTGTAGTAGTCAGCAGAGGACTAGAACCTCATGCAGAGCTTATAGAAGCCGCTAAGGAAAATAACAGATGGGTGCTAAGAACTAACAGCATTACAACAAGATTTATAAGCAAGCTTACTAATTACTTAGATGATAAGCTTGCTCCAGAAACAAGAATGCACGGAGTTCTCGTAGATGTTTACGGCATCGGTATGATGATTACTGGTGAAAGCGGTATTGGAAAAAGCGAAACAGCACTTGAACTTATTAAGAGAGGACATAGACTGGTAGCAGATGATGCAGTGGATATAAAGGAAATTGACGGTATATTGAAGGGAAGAGCTCCGTACATTACGTCTGGAATGATGGAAGTAAGAGGCATGGGGATAATTGACGTGCCAGCTTTATATGGTTTAAGTTCAGTGCTGAATGAAAAAACTATAAATATGGTAATTTATCTTGAGCAATGGAAAGATGAAGAGAATTATGATAGGTTAGGAATAGATCAGGCTTTTGTTGAGATACTAAATGTACCAATAAGGAGAATGGTGCTTCCTATAAGACCTGGCAGAAACTTAGCTGTCATTATTGAAGCTGCGGCTGCGAACTACAGATACAGTCTTAACTCTAATGTAACGCCGGTAGATACTATAAATAGCAGGATCGGATTGGGGTAGTTATATATGAATAAGGTCGAAATAAGAAAGTCTATAAAAAGTTTAAGAGATTCAATGAACAAAAATGAAAAAAAGTTAAAGGATGACGAGATATTTAATAAAGTCATAACCAGCCGATCATATATAAATGCAAAAACTATATTTATTTATGTTAGTATGGGCTCAGAAGCAGATACTCACCGTATAATTAATAAAGCTTTAGAAGATAATAAATTAATATGTGTACCTAAAGTTATAAATAGAAAAGAAGGAATGAAGGCAATTAAGATAAAAAGCCTATCTGAATTAGTGCCGGGAAATTTTGGTGTTTTGGAACCGGTTAGCTTTGAAAGTCAAATAAATCCGGCAGAAATTGATTTGCTCATTATGCCCGGGCTTGCATTTGATAAATTTGGCGGCAGGCTTGGCTATGGCGCAGGATACTATGATAGATTTTTACAATTTGTAAAAAAAGAAGCCCGTAAGCTGGCTTTGGCATATAGTTTTCAGATTTTAGATAAGGTACCCATGGAAGATTATGATGTCTTTATTGACGAGATAATTACAGAACAATAGTGCAAAAAAGTTTGGGCTGGTGAGTTTATGCTTGTACTTGATATATTAAATAACTTTAAACGGGTTGAAGAGGACCTTCAAATAGGGAAAAGTCATTATTGGCTGATTTTACAGGCTGATGAACTTCATAAGATTAAAGATATTCTGGTTCTTGATGAGGAGAGTCTGCAAGAGTGTGTGAATCTAGATCAGTTTCCTAAACTGAGTTTTTACTCAGGATACATGTTTATAGTTTTTAATATCTTGGATTATAGCAATATGGAAGTTGTTTCAAAAGAACTTAATATATTTTTGAGCAGAGATTATATTATAACGGTTTATAAAGAGGAGTTAAGTATTATAAGCAGCCTGATTGAGGATATAAAAGAGTCCAGAAACACTTTTATTTTAAAGGAAAGGCCTGATGCTTCTATTGTTCTTTACTATATACTTGATAGGATCATATTAAGAAATTATGAGGTTATTTCTTCACTTGAAGCTCATGCAGATAAAGTGGAAATCAGCATACTTAAGAGTCCAAGAAATGAGCACCTTGAAGAACTCATTCACCTTAGACGCCAAGTATACAAAATAAGAAAATATTTAAACCCGCTTAGATACATAGGAGATAGCCTTATAAGTAATGAAAATTTTATTATAGAGGATGAAAATATAGGATATTTTAAAAAACTCAGTGCTAAGATCGAAAAATTAATGCTTTCGCTGGAAAGTTTGGTTCAGGATTTAGCTTTGGTAAGGGAAGCTTTTGAATCAGAAATATCCAATAAAACAAATGAACTTATGAAGGTTTTCACTCTTATTGCAAGTATATTTCTACCTTTAAATTTAATAACTAGTATGTATGGAATGAATTTTAAAAATATACCTTTTGTTGAATTGGAGCATGGATATTATATTGTAACTATTATAATGATTACAATTTCTTTTGGACTGTTAATGTTATTTAAAAAAAAGAAGTGGTTATGATTTGTATTTTTTTTTAATATTTGATAGAATGTAAACGTAATACATATTTAAACGATAGGGGGAATAAACATGGCAGAAAAAAATATGGAACTGAGCAAAAAATACGAATATGCTTGGGATAAGTATTCAAAAGAAGATTTAGAAAAGGTATTTTCACTTAGTGAAAACTATAAGAAATTTATGTCAGTTTGCAAAACAGAAAGAGAATGTGTTGATGAATTTATAGCTTTAGCTGAAAAAGCAGGTTATAAAAATATTGATACATTAATCGCTGAAAATAAGACTTTAAAAGCCGGAGATAAGGTTTATGCAAATAATATGGGAAAAACCCTTGCTTTATTTGTAATAGGATCAGAGCCGTTTGAAAAGGGTATGAAAATACTTGGAGCTCACGTTGATTCTCCAAGGCTTGATTTAAAGCAAAACCCTTTATATGAAGATACTGATTTAGCAATGATGGAAACTCACTATTATGGAGGAATAAAAAAGTATCAATGGGTTACTATACCATTAGCTATACATGGAGTTATAGTTAAAAAGGATGGAACTGTTGTAAATGTAGTTATAGGAGAAGATGAAAATGATCCTGTAATAGGAATTTCAGATCTTTTAATACACTTATCTGCTGACCAGCTGCAAAAGAAGCTGGATAAAGGAGTAGAGGGTGAAGATCTAAATATTCTAGTAGGCAGCATGCCAATTGAAGATAAAGAAGCTAAAGATAGAGTTAAAGCTAACGTACTGAAAATATTAAACGAAAAATATGGAACTGATGAAGAAGACTTTGTTTCCGCAGAGCTTGAAATAGTTCCTGCAGGAAAGGCAAGAGACTACGGTTTAGATAGAAGTATGGTTCTTGCTTATGGACATGATGACAGAGTATGTGCTTATACTTCCTTTGAAGCATTAATGAAAATAGAAAATACAGATAAAACCTGTGTGGCATTATTTGTAGATAAAGAAGAAATAGGCAGTGTCGGTGCTACAGGAATGCACTCAAAATTCTTTGAAAATGTAGTAGCAGAACTTATGGAACTTAAAGGAGAATACAACGGAATAAAGCTAAGAAGAGCATTAGCTAATTCAAAGATGCTTTCTTCTGATGTTAGTGCTGCTTTTGATCCAAATTATCCATCCGTAATGGAAAGAAAAAATACTGCTTACTTTGGAAAAGGAATAGTATTCAATAAATACACCGGAGCTAGAGGAAAAGGCGGCTGCAATGATGCAAATCCAGAATTTATAGCAGAGCTTAGAGCTATGATGGAGAAACATGGAGTTATTTGGCAGACAGCTGAACTTGGAAAGGTTGACCAAGGCGGCGGAGGAACAATTGCATACATATTAGCTGAATATAATATGCAGGTTATAGACTGCGGTGTTGCTCTTCAGAATATGCATGCCCCATGGGAAGTAGCAAGCAAAGCTGATATTTATGAAGCTGTTAAGGCTTACTACGCATTTTTATTAGAAGCATAATTAGAAATAAAAATCCATGGCTGTTAAAGCAGTCATGGATTTTCTAAATTTTTATATTAATACACTATATTAATATAGGGGGTACATAATGAATAAAAAAGAACTTAACAAGATGAAAAAAGAATTTAAACTAGACAGCGTGCTGTTAAGTATAAAAGAAATATATAATTTGTACATAAAAAAGGATAATTTATCAGTTATACATTCAGATATGACTTATTTTCAAATGCTTGATAGTGAGGCTCAGGAGATTTATCTTAACAATTTCAAAAAAATAATTGGAGGGGCTATAGATACAAAGCTTTTTGAACTGTCATTTACAACTGATAATGAAGTGAATGAAACTCAAATTTTGCTTACAGAGGCTTTAAATTCAGAAACTAATGAAGATTTAATAAAGCATATGGATACTCTAGCTCAAGGGTTAATAGACAACTATTCCTATGATGGAGATGTAGTAGTCACATTCATTAAAGGAGATTACTGGAGCAGCAAAGGAAGAAAAGGTGATGACTATGAAGCTATAGAAGACTATCTAAATTCACTTCCGTTTATTATGGGAAGCATTAATAAAGTAGAGCCTTTTAAAAAGACATTAATGTTCAATTATGAGGAGAAGGAAATAAAGACAAGCAGTGTTCTTGATACTTTCATAAATCTTAATTCTCCAATAGATGGATTTATGTTTCCAAGCTTTGAGAATGGATTTTCAAATGTGAATAAAGTTATATATTACAATTCAAAACCAAAAGATATTAATTATAAATTTATTGATAATGTACTAAAATGCAATATGAAACTAACTGCAGAAGAAGAAAAAAACTGTTTTACTGATATATTGAGAAGCGTTGTAGGAGAAAGTGTAAAGTCAGAAGTAATTGAAGATATTTATTCAAAACTTGAACTTATGAAAGAGGTTTATGAAGAAGACGAAAAGCCTGTTATAAGCTTGATTGATGTAAAGAGCATGCTAAAGGATGTTGAAGCTAAAGATATAGAAGTTTTGGAGACAGCATTTGAGGACACCTGCGGTAAAGACTATAAGTTCAATATTGGGAATATACTTCCTGCCTCCAATACAAAATCGGTAAAGATATGGAATGATAATATATCGATAAACATGAATCCTAAAAATTTGAATGGGGTTAAACAGATTAAATCTGAAAATGGAAAACACTGTTTATTAATAGAACTTGATGATGATGTAGTAATAGAAGGGTTCAAGCTTAAAACCGAGGAATAAATAATGGCAATGCTATGCTGCCATGCAGCAACAGAGCATTGCCATTGTTTTTTATTTCATGAGCAGCTGTATTAGTGTTCTGGTTGGAAATCCTGTAGCTCCCGCTTCAAGTATATCAGAACCAGTAGAAGAACCCGCACAACCTGCAATATCCAAGTGAGCGAAGTTTACATCTTCTGCAAAGCTTTGGAGGAATAGGCCTGCTACAATAGCTCCACAGGAGGTACCGGTATTTTTTAGGTCAGCACTGCTTGTTTTTAGTTGATCAAGATACTCTGGGTTGCTTGGAAGCTTCCAGAAGTTTTCTCCAACTTCTTCGCCACTTTTAATAATATCTGCTGCCAACTCATCTGAGTTGCTTAAAAGACCAGCATTAATTCCACCTAAAAATTGAGCACAGGAGCCGGTTAATGTTGCTATATCAATAATTTTGGAAGCACCCAATTCTTTAGCATAGGTGATGGCATCGCAAAGTATCAATCTTCCTTCTGCATCAGTTGAGATTACCTGAACAGTTTTACCACTGTAGGTAGTAATTACATCACCAGGTTTGTACGCGTTTCCGGAAGGCATATTCTCAACTACGGGTATAAGAGCAAGAACATTTTTCTTCAGCTTAAGTTTATTTAAAACTTTCATTACCCCAAGTACTGAAGCGGCTCCAGCCATATCTGATACCATGTTTTCCATGCCTTTTCCCGGTTTTAAAGTTATCCCTCCGCTGTCAAAGGTTACTCCTTTACCGATTAGGGCTATAATATCTTTATTTGAAGAATCTCCAAAATATTGCATAACAATAAGCCTTGGACTATGCAAGCTTCCTTTGCCAACATATAATATAGAATTCATTCCCATTTGCTCAAGCTTATATTTATCTATAACTTCAATATCTAATTCCTCTTCTTTAGCTATAGCTTCAGCCTGCTGAGCAATATATTTAGGTGTAACGTAATTTGAAGGTAAATTTACAATTTGACGAACGTAATTTACAGCATTTCCTACTATTAAGCCATTATTAATGCTGTTCTTATAGGAAGAAACGATATTTATGTTTTGAAGTAAAACCTTATCTTCATTTTGTTTTATACCTTTAAATTTATATAATGACATATCTATTGCCTGTCCAATTATATAACCTAAATCTTCATGAAAGTTATCCAAAATATCGAGTTCTTTAATCGAGTTTTTTAACGATTTGATTGAACTTCCTAGTGCCTTTAATAATCTTGTTGAGTTGAATTCTTCAGTAGAACCAAGTCCAAGGACAAAAATTTTCTTGTATTCAGTTCTACCTAAAGTATTAATTGTTTCAAGCTCTTTGTACTCACCTGTATTTTCTGAAAAGGAAAGTATTTCTAAAAGCTCATGTGGATATTCCAATGTAAAATTTTTAAATTTAAAAATTAATAAATTAGAGTACATTTTGGTATCGTTTACGCCTATCATATATACACCCCCAAATAAATAATAACATAATTCTTATAAAATGTTTACCTGAAAATTATATTAATTAATTATAAAAAAAATTCATTTAAAAGGATTTTATCTGCTAATGTAGAATTATTTATGTCAAGAGGTGAATTTATGTTTGATATAAATATAGATTTGGATGACATTAGCATTTCAAGTATTGAAAGAGAAGATATTGTTATTATACAAAAATGGATTAATGAGCAAAACAGCAGTAATATAGAAAATGAGAAACCTTTAGGGCTTAAAGAAATTTATGAAAGGTTTTTAGAATATTATGTAAGTGAAAGTGAGTTTTTTTTGAAGATAATAAAAGATGAGAAGCTAATTGGAGTCTTAAAAGGCAGGATAGAATTTAAAACTAATAATGAAGTCTGGTTTTGGTATTTTATGCTGGATGATAAGCTTAGGGAGTTTGGATTAGGAAGTAATATAATAAAAAGTGTTAAAGACTACTTTATGAATGAACTTGGGATATATGATTTTTATACCGGTGTCTGTGAAAAGGACTTAAGGATCCTTAAATTCTGGAATAAGAATAAATTTCTAATCAGTCGTGTCTCTAAGGGGTATTTTAATATTAATGATGAAGAGCTAGATATGATTATTTTAAAAAACTCATAAAAATAAAATGAAAAAGTTAAAATGTTATACCAAAAACTGGATGCATTAATCAAAATATCATTAAATACCATTGACAGCTAAAGTAATGATAAACTATAATAAACTTATGCTGAATCCTTTTATAGGTACGGAGGAACCAAAATGTTGGGGTTAATCTGTTTTATCAGTAGGGAACCTTCACCCGAACCCGTCAGCTAACTCCGGAAGCAAGAAGGGGGGATGAACTAATGAAATTCTCTAAATCAAAGCCATTCATTTTTGGTGTTACTCTAGTGGCTCTTGGCATTACTGCTAAAATCAATTCTTATGAGGTCAAGGCAGATGCAGCCATTAAAGATCAACCAAGTGTGGTTGTCCGTTCAGTCGATTTAAATTCGGACAAGGTTATAAAGGTTCCAGAGAGAAATGTACCAAAAGATAATCAAAAAACCAACACATCTAAGAAAACAACCATAAATAGAGGAGGAAGCGGATTAGGTCAAGCTGGTCCTTCAGCTCCATCAGGCAGCAGTAGTGTAGTTTCCTATGCATACAAGTTTTTAGGTAGACCATACATATGGGGAGCTTCAGGTCCAAACGCATTTGACTGTTCAGGCTTTACTTCATACGTCTATAGAGCTTTCGGCGTTGGTCTTGATCATTATACCGGCAGTCAGTTTGGTAGTGGTCAGTCAGTAGGTAAAGGCGGTCTTTCTCAAGGTGATTTAGTATTTTTTAATACTTATGGATCAATTTCACATGTTGGTATTTACATTGGAAATGGAAACTTTATACATGCTGCAAACTCCAGAACAGGAGTAATTGTAAGCAGTTTATCAGAAGGATATTATGCATCGCATTATGCAGGTGCAAGAAGAGTACTAAAATAAATGGTTGTTCTCGGCAGGTTTTGCCGAGTTTTTTTTATCATAAATTTCTATCTCATTTAATAATAATATAGAGAATAAGCTTGTACATGAAATAAGAGTGCTAATTTTTTATATTTTGGGAGGTAGAAAATGAAGTACACAAGATATGATATGAAGAGAAAAAAGAATGGAAATCTTAGTTTTATTATTGTTATGCTTTCAACTGTTATTTTTGCATTTATTATTGGAACAGCGGTCTTTAATTTGCTGTTTAAGAATACTGCTATGAATGAACCGTCGCCAAAGCCAAGTTCTGGCGCTGTACAGGTTTCTAAAACTAATGAAAAGGCTGTTGTTAAATATATAGCTGTACAACATGGATTATTTCAAAAACAGGAATATTTAGAACCTGGAAAAAATAAGCTGGTGCCATATGGAAATCCATTTACCATTAATGAAGATCAGAAGGGCACAAGAATATTCCTTGGAATATATAATGAAGACGAAGGGTTAAAAGCAATAAAGACTTTAACTGATAAAGGTATTGATAACTCTAAGATGATTTTTGAAATAAATACAGCCTCAAATCCCTGTGATGAAGAAATTTCTGCTGTTATAGATGCAGAACTCACTATTTTGACAAAGCTTAGTGATAATAATGTGAAATCAATACCTACAGAAGAATTGAAGAAATGGTGTTCAACTGAAGTAAAAGAGGCGGATCAAAACAGCAAAAATATAAATATATTAAAAGAATTAAAGCAGCATGTTAATAGTCTTCCTAAAGAAATTACAAGGGATAAGGTTTCTGAATGCTATGTATATATCTATAATATACTTAAAAAAATAAATAATAAATAATATTATGCACCTCATGCAGAGGTGCTTTTTTGTCATTTTAATAAATAGAATGTCATGAAAAGCCAAATTTCTAAATAATTCTTAAATTATTTGCGAATTACTTGTTTATGCATTTATTAAATGTTAAACTATAAACGATATACAATCAAGGTGGGGATAATCATTGAAAGGTTCGAATAAAGGTTCTGCTTTTTTTGTTTTTATTGTGCTTTTAGGTTCTATTTGCGGGAGTTTGATTGGAGACTTGTTAGGTTCAAATATAAAAATGCTTTCATTTCTAAAGAGTGTTTACTCTATAGGCATGAATAAACCATTATTTTTGGACTTAAAAGTAATCAGCCTTTCTTTTGCAATTAATTTTAATATTAATTTGATGTCTATAATTGGCATAATTGTGGCAATAATACTATATAGGAAATTTTAATATATAGGAAGTGGTATAATGAAGTTTATTTTAGCTTCAGCTTCAGAGAGAAGAAAAGAACTTTTAGGCAGAATTATAAACGAATTTAAAATTATTGTAAGCGATTTTGATGAAACATCCATAAACTTTCAAGGCCACTGTGGGGAATATGTAAAAGAACTAGCACTAGGAAAAATAAATGCGGTGTCAAAAAATGTGATCGATGATTGCGTCATCATAGGTTGTGATACTATAGTTTATCATAATGGTGAGATACTAGGGAAACCCAAGGATGAAAAAGATGCATACAAAATGCTTCAGAGCTTAAGTGGAACTTCACATAAGGTTTACTCAGGTATTGCTGTCAAGAATACAGCTACAAATGAGATAAAAACAGATTATGTATGCACAGAAGTTTATTTTTCAGAGATATCTTCAAGCCAAATTAATGAATACATAGAAACAAACGAGCCTATGGATAAGGCTGGTGCTTATGGAATTCAAGGATATGGCGGTATTTTTGTTGAAAAAATAATTGGTTGCTATTATAATGTTGTAGGGCTTCCTTTAAATAAACTTTACAATATGCTTAGGGAGATGGGGGTAAATCTATAAAGGAGTTAAGGTATGGAAAAGACACTTAAAATTATGGATTTACCTGAAAATGAAAGACCGAGGGAGAAACTTTTAAAGTATGGTGCTGAAACTCTATCAAACGGTGAGCTTATTGCCGTAATATTAAGAACAGGCAGCTTAAGTGAAGATATACTAAATTTAAGCAATAGAGTATTAAAAGAAACCGGAGGACTTAATGGACTTCTATCTTCGGATGCTCATGAATTTTTGAGTTTAAAAGGTATAGGAGCTGCTAAGGCAGCACAACTCATGGCATTAGCTGAAATATCAAAGAGATTCAGAACCTTTAGATCAGGTGAAGAATATAAGATTACTCAGCCTAAAGATGCTGCAGAACTACTAATGGAGGATATGAGATATTTAAAACAGGAGCATTTAAAAGTAATCATGTTAAACACTAAAAATATTGTGATAACTGTTAAAACTGTTTCGGTTGGAAGTTTAAATTCTTCAATAGTACATCCTAGAGAAGTATTTTGTGAAGCTATTAAAAAAAGCAGTGCTTCAATTATAATAAGCCATAATCATCCTTCCGGCGATCCTTCACCGAGCAATGAGGATATAAGCCTTACGCAAAGGATTAAGGAAAGCGGTAGGTTGCTAGGAATTGAACTTTTAGATCACATTATAATTGGAAATGGAAACTATATAAGCTTGAAAGAAAAAGGTATATTATAAAATTGGAAGGAGATATTTGAATGGGATTATTTGGAATGTCTAAGGACATGGGAATAGATTTAGGAACTGCAAACACCTTAATATATGTGAGAGGAAAAGGAATTTTGCTTAGAGAGCCTTCTGTTGTGGCTATAAATTGCGATACTAAAAAAGTTCTCGCAGTTGGTCTTGAAGCTAAGCAGATGATTGGAAGAACACCTGGAAATATTGTTGCTATAAGACCACTTAAGGATGGGGTTATAGCTGATTTTGATGTTACTCAAACAATGATGAAAAAGTTTATAGAAAAAATTAGTCCTAAGAGTGCTTTTACAAGCCCAAGAATAGTTGTATGTTTTCCTTCTGGAGTAACTGAAGTTGAAAAAAGAGCTATAGATGAAGCTACAAAACAGGCTGGTGCTAGAGAGGTTCTACTAATGGAAGAGCCTATGGCTGCTGCTATTGGTGCAGGACTTCCTGTAAATGAACCAACTGGAAGCATGATTGTTGATATTGGTGGAGGAACTACTGAAGTTGCTGTTATATCTCTTGGAGGGATTGTAACTAGTAAGTCTTTGAGGGTTGCTGGAGATGAATTAGACCAGTCAATAATAAGCTACATAAAAAGAGAATATAATTTAGCTATTGGAGAAAGAACTGCAGAAGCTGTCAAGATGGAACTTGGTTCAGCTTATCCTTCAGAAAATGAAGGCACAATGCAGATTAAAGGTAGAGATTTAATAACTGGTCTTCCAAAGATTGTTGATATCACTGAAGGTGAAGTAAGAGATGCTTTAAAAGAGCCTGTGTCTGCAATAATTGATGCTATCAAGACTACTCTTGAGAAAACCCCGCCAGAACTAGCTGCTGATATTATGGATAAAGGAATAATGCTTGCAGGAGGAGGAGCTCTTCTAAAAGGCTTAGATAAGCTTATAAATCATGAGACTCATATGCCTGTGCACATTGCTGAATCACCTCTTGACTGTGTTGCTTTGGGTGCCGGAAAAGCACTTGATAATGTAGATAAAGTGAGTAGAAAAAGATAGAATATGACATTTTTTAAGAACAAACTGGCAGTAACTATTATTGTACTGTCAGTTAGCTTTTTAATTTTAATTGGTGTAAGCGTCAAGAGAGAAAAGGCATCTATAGTAGAAAATGGTGCGGGAACAGCATTGAATACAGTTCAAGGGTTAAGTTACAGTGCGGGAAGTATAGTTAAAGATAACTTGAGTTTCATATTTAATTTTTCAAAGGTAAAAAAGGAAAACGAAGAATTAAGAGCCAGAAATAACGAATTAGAACAAAAAGCATTAGAAAGAGATTCTCTAGTTAAAGAAAATGCTGAGCTGAGAGAGTCACTTAATTTTGCAAAACAGCATTCAGAGTATAGTTACGTCGGATGCAATATTATAGGTAAAAGTGGCGGAAACTATTTAGATGGGTATATAATCGATAAAGGAACTAAGGATAATTTGAGAAAAGGAATGGTAGTTGCTACAGCAAAAGGACTTGTTGGTCAAGTAACCTATACAGCAAGCAACTGGTCTGTCGTACAATCCATTTCAAATGAAAACATTGCAGTTAGTGCTATGGTAGAAAGTACAAATGAAACTACCGGAATACTAAAGGGCTATAAGGATGCTGACAACAAGCTTTTAGCTAAACTTTATAATCTTCCTGAAGATTCTACGATAAAAAAAGGTGATGTTATACTGACATCAGGCTATGGAAATCTTTACCCAAAGGGAATTAGGATTGGACAAGTTGTGGATGTAGAAGAAGATAAAGGAAAGATTATGAAAAATGCAGTTGTTGAACCTTATGTTGATTTCAATAAGTTAGAGCAGGTATTGGTTATAATACCTAAAGATATAAGAGATATAAAATACTAAGGTGAGAAAATATGAAAAAAATTTTTACTCTATTTTTATTGTGTGTGCTGCTACTTGTTGCTGATAACACACTTGTTCCTTTTTTTGCAATAAGAGGATATTATCCAAGCCTTTTACTGATTTTTATAATTTTATATTCCATTATTAATGGTATGTGGGAAGGCCTGTGGCTTGGTGCTTTTTCAGGAGTTCTTCAAGACTTATACTTTTTTAATGGATTTGGGATAAATGCATTTACGAACATGCTTATATGTTTGGCAGCCGGATTTATAGGTATTGGTATTTTTAAAGAAAAAGGTCTAATTCCGATAGCGGCATCCTTTGTCTTATGCTTTATTAAGGGAGTGCTTGTATTTTCGCTGCTGTTTTTATTAAAAGAATTTACTCCTTTTAGTAACATATTATATAACAGCGTTTATTCCATGATTGTTGCGATATTTGTTTACAGACTAGTATATAAACTTTGCCAGAAGGAGTTTATGCAAAGAAAATGGAGCTTTTATGACAAATAACAATTAAGTGAGGCGAAATCATGAAAAAGAAGAAAAAAATATTTAATAGATATATTTCATTGTTGATAATTATGATATTAATTTTTACAGCGATTATATCTAGGCTTACTATACTTCAAGTTGTAAAAGCAGATGAATATAAGGATAAAGCTAATACTAAAGCTGTAACTGAAATTGCAGAAAATGCACCAAGAGGTCAAATACTAGATAATACAGGTACAGTTTTAGCAACAAATAAACAAAGCTATAATGTTACTTTTGCAGAAACCGAGGATAGTCTTAACAGTTTTTATGATACAATGGATGGACTTTTTAAAATATTAGATGAAAATAAAGCTATACAGAAGGATGATTTTCAGCTTAAGGTAAATCCATTCAGTTTTCAGTTTGCTGCCTCTGATGAAGATACTAAAAAATCTCTTGAAATTAGATTTAAAAGAGATAGAGGGCTTCATGAAAAAATTCAGAACGATCTTTTTCCAAAGGTAAAAGATAAGCTCACAGATGATCAGGAAGATGAGATCAATAACAAGCTGCTGGAGATTACTCCAGAAAAAACTTTTAATTATTTGGTTGATTTATATAAGGTATCCCCTGAGGATATTTTTGAGAGTATTATAAGTCAATATAAAAAATCCCCTGAAGATACGATAGCAAAGCTTCAGGAAAGGTATAAAATTACCGTAGATGATAATATAAAGGAATTGCTTGGTCAATATACTAAGGCTTCAAAGAAGCAAGCAAAAGATGATCTTAAAAAGCAGCTTATTGAAAAATGTAATGTTGAGAAAACCAAGCTTACAACTGAAAAACAGGTAGTGCTTGAAAGAAGATATATTCTCGTAAAAGATGCTCTAAAGATGCAGAGCTTTTCAGGGTATAAGCCTGTTGTAATAGCAAGTAATATAAGTAAAGAAACCGCAGATATTATATATCAAAAGCTCAATGATTTTCCAGGAGTAGATATATCAATGCAGCCTATGAGAACATATCCTTACGGTCAGCTAGGTTCTGCTGTTCTTGGTTATATATCAAAGGTTGGTTCAGACAGCAAGTATGAAGAAAAAGGTTATGATGTTAATACGGACTACATTGGCGTTCAGGGAATAGAAGGTGCTTTTGAAGATAGACTTAAAGGCTCAAAAGGCGGCAGCATAGTTAAGCTTAATAGATACGGAAGAGTTATAGAAGAGCTTGGAAGAAGGGAGCCTTACCCAGGGCAGACGATACAGCTTACCATAGATAAAAATGTGCAGTATGCTACTGACACTGCTTTAGATAAAGTTATGAATGACCTTCAAAAAAGAGGAAGACAAAAGGATGTTAATACAGTTAATGCAACAAGAGGTGCAGCTGTGGCTATAGATGTAAATACAGGCGCAGTGCTTGCGCTTTCCTCAAGACCAGGTTTTGATCCTAATGATTTTTCAAATCCAAGCGGTC
>KE993508.1:60211-124591 GCA_000466585.1 Clostridiales bacterium oral taxon 876 str. F0540 | reverse complement strand
ATTTTTCAAATCCAAGCGGTCTTTCTACTGATACTTTTAAGAAATATTTTGATCCGGACTATGCAGAATATGGTAAACTCAGAGGACTTTCAACCAGTTTAATTGAAAAACTTTTCCCTGTAAGCACAAAAACACAGAAAAGATATGACAGATTCGATTTTGCACCTAAACCTTTGTATAATTATGCTACGTATTCTTTAGTTCCTCCTGGATCTACTTTTAAACCAATGACTGCTGTTGCTGGACTGGAATCTGGAGTAATAACTCCGGCAGATACTGTGAACGACCACTCTATATTTGATGATAAAAAAGGTTATGTACAGACATTTTATGACAATGGTTCAGGTTCAGGAATAGTTAATTTGACAAAAGCATTGGAAAAGTCAAGTAACCCATATTTTATGACTGTTGGTCAGAAGCTTAGAGAAGCCAAAGGCGATGATATCTTAGCAAACTATGCGTGGAAATTTGGCTTAGGTCAAAAACCTCAATCAAATGCAAAGTATTCAACGGGAATAGAAATAGGAGAAAATTTTGGGCAGGTTTTTAATACGTACAGCATAAAGAATAATTATGCGGAGAATTATCTTCTTGTAACAATGGAGGAGCTGAAATCCGGAAAAGGCCAGTATAAAATAGCATCCTTTACTCCTATTGACTTATATGATAATGATGGAGATACGCAAAAAGTAAAAGACATCAAAACCGACTTTAAAAATCAAATAAAAGAATTTATACGAAATGGCGGAAAAGACAATGATGTAATAAAGTCCTATGTAGATAATTTGAATAAGTTAATAGCAGCTGATCCAATTTATAAAGGTAAAAATATTTCTAAAGAGGAAATCTCTGCAGTAGCTAGCGAGATGCTTATGATTACAATATATGATGGTAACTTCCAAAGTAAAGCACCATTTAATATGTACAATGCTGCTATTGGTCAGGGTATGAGTAATTTTACTCCACTGCAATTAGCAAATTATGTTGCTACATTAGTAAATGGAGGAAGCAGGTATAAGCTTCACCTTGTAGATAAAATATTAGATACAAATGGAAACGTAATTCAGCAAACTAAGCCTGAAGTGGTTGAAAATACAGGTATTAAGCAAAGCACCGTTGATGCAATCAAACAAGGTATGAGTGCCGTTACAGGAGAAGATGGTACAGCTGCAGGAGTATTTGATGGCTTTCCAATAAAAACTGCCGGTAAAACAGGTTCTGCAACTTACAGTAAGACTCAGGATGAAATTGACAGAACTTCTTATGGTGTTTATATTGGCTTTGCGCCTTATGATAAGCCAAGAATTGCTGTAGCAGTAATTGTATTTGATGGTGGTCATGGTGGCTTTATTGCACCGGTTGCAAGGGCGATGTACGAGGCTTATTTTAAATCAGAGCTTGATGCACAGGGATATACACCAAAGAACGATGTCACTGCTAAACCTATTCAGTAAAAATAGACGGAATATCCGTCTATTTTTATTTTTTGCAAATTACATGGATATTTAGAAGGATTTTAGTAATATTTGTTGAATTGTAAAATATATCTTTATGAGTATAATAATGGGGATGCACTATTTTTTGTAATAATTAGCTTATATAAAGGCGTGCTTATTAAAAAAGATAACTTAACAATGGGGTGATATTATGAAGAAGAAAAAAATATTTAATAGATACTTATCTTTGTTTATCATAATGATATTAATTTTTACAGCGATCATATCCAGGCTAACTATACTTCAAATTGTAAAGGCAGATGAGTATAAGGATAAAGCTAATACTAAAGCTGTAACTGAAATTGCAGAAAACGCTCCGAGAGGAAAGATACTAGATAATGTTGGTGAAGAACTAGCAAAAAATAAACAAAGCTATAATGTTACTTTTACAGAGACAGAAGATAGTATCAACAGTTTTTTTGATACGATGGATGGACTTTTTAAGATATTAGACGGAAATAAGGCCGATCAAAAGGATGATTTTCAGCTTAAGGTAAATCCATATAATTTTCAGTTTGCTGCCTCAGATGAAGATACTAAGAACGCTCTTGAGATTAGATTTAAAAGAGATAGAGGACTAAATGAGAAGGTTAGAAAGAAACTTTTTCCAAAGGTAAAAGATAAGCTAACAGATGATCAGGATGATGAAATAAATACTGAACTTCTAAAAATTACTCCTGAAGAAACCTTTAATTATTTGGTTGACTTATATATGGTATCTCCGGTGAAAATTTTCGAAAGTATTATAAAGCAATACAAAAAGTATCCTGAAGATACAATAGCAAGGCTTCAGGAAAGATATAAAATAACAGTAGATGACAGTATAAAGGAATTACTCAATCAATACACTAAAGCCTCTAAGAATCAAGCAAAGGATGATCTTACAAAGCAGCTTATTGAAAAATGTAATGTTGAGAAAACTAAGCTTAAACCTGAAAAACAAGTAGAGCTTGAAAGAAGATATATTCTCGTAAAAGATGCTTTAAAGATGCAGAGCTTTTCAGGGTATAAGCCTGTTGTAATAGCAAGTAATATAAGTAAAGAAACCGCGGATATTATATATCAAAAGCTTAACGATTTTCCCGGAGTAGACATATCCTTGCAGCCTATGAGAACATATCCTTATGGTCAGCTTGGTTCTGCTGTTCTTGGTTATATATCAAAGGTTGGTTCAGACAGCAGATATGAAGAAAAAGGCTATGATGTTAATACTGATTATATAGGTGTTCAGGGTATAGAAGGTTCTTTTGAAGACCGTCTTAAAGGCTCCAAGGGTGGAAGTGTAGTTAAGCTTAATAAAAATGGGAGAGCTATTGAGGAACTTGGAAGAAGGGAACCTTATCCGGGGCAATCAATACAGCTTACAATAGATAGAAATGTTCAGTATGCTGCAGAAACAGCTTTAGATAAGACAATGTTGGAACTCCAAAAACAGGGGAGAGTTAAAGATGTAAATACTGCAAATGCGACAAGAGGTGCAGCAGTGGCTGTAGATGTAAATACTGGAGCAGTACTGGCACTTGCATCAAGGCCTGGCTTTGATCCTAATGATTTTTCAAATCCAAGCGGTCTTTCTACTGATACCTTTAATAAATATTTTAATCCGGATTATGTTGCTTATGGAAAATCAAGAAAATTATCTGATGGTCTAATAGATACGCTTTTTCCTAAAGATCCAAAGAACCAAAAAAGATATGATAAATATGATTTTGTGCCAAAACCGCTCTATAACTATGCAACTTATTCACTTGTACCACCTGGCTCTACGTTTAAGCCTATGACTGCGGTTGCTGGGCTCGAAGCAGGAGTAATAAAACCAAGTGATATTGTGGTTGACAATTCAATATTTGATGATAAACAGGGTACAATTAAGACGTTTTATGATAATGGTTATGGAAATGGTAGAGTTAATCTTAAAAAAGCTTTAGAGAAATCAAGTAATCCATATTTTATGACAGTTGGTCAAAGGCTCAGAGAAACATATAATGATGATATATTGGCAAAATATGCATGGAAATTCGGTTTGGGTGAAAAACCTGAGCCAGATGCAAAGTACTCAACCGGAATAGAAATAGGAGAAAATTTCGGTCAGGTTTTTAATACCACTAGCGTTAAAAAAATTTATGCAAATAGCTATTTAGAGATGACTATGGATATGTTGAAATCGGGGAAAGGTAAAAATAAAATAGCTTACTTCACACCTATAAATCTATATGATAATGATGGTGATATACAAAAAGTAAAAGATATTAAAAGTGACTTTAAAAATCAAATAAAAGAGTATATTAAAAACGGTGGAAAGGATGCTGAGGTTATAAAGTCTTATAAGGAATATCTCAATAAATTAATAGCAGCTGATTCAATTTATAAAGGAAAAAATATTTCTAAAGAGGAAATCTCTGCAGTAGCTAGCGAGATGCTTATGATTACAATATATGATGGTAACTTCCAAAGCAAGGCTCCATTTAATATGTATGATGCATCTATAGGTCAGGGAATGAATAGCTTTACTCCTTTGCAGCTGGCTAATTATATAGCCACCTTAGTAAATGGAGGAAATAGATATAAGCTTCATTTAGTAGATAGAGTTTTAGATTCAAACGGAAAAGTAATTCAGCAGGTTAAGCCTGAGATTGTTGAAAAAACAGGAATTAAACCCAGTACGGCTAATGCTATAATTGAGGGAATGAAAGCGGTTACAGGAGAGGATGGTACTGCTGCAGGAAAGTTTGACGGATTTCCATATCATACTGCCGGAAAAACTGGTTCAGCAACATTTAATAAAGATCAAGATGCTTTAGGAAGAACTTCATACGCAGTTTATGTTGGTTTTGCTCCAGCAGATAATCCTAGAATTGCAGTAGCAGTACTTGTATCCGACGGAGGACATGGTGGTTTTATAGCTCCTGTAGCAAGAGCTATCTATGAAGCCTATTTTAAAACTGAGCTTGATGCTCTGGGCTATACTCCAATCAATGATGTTGTAGCAAAAAAAACTGTTCAATAAAATTAGACGGATTAACCGTCTAATTTTATTTTTTGGTCACTTATTTTAATATTAAAGAAGGATTTTATTAATATTTGTTGAATTATACACTGTATGCTCTTATACTTTGGAGGTTTGTTATGTTAGACGACAAAATAATTATAAAAGGCAATAAAGATGGCTTATATGCAGTTATAAATATGAATAAGTTCAAGGACTTTGACGAAATGCTTGAAAACTTAGTGGAAAAGCTATCTAGAGGTAAAAAATTTTACAAGGGTTGTACTCTAAAGATTACTATGGAGCTAAAATTCATAAGTGAGAGAGAATTAGCAAAGCTTAGAGATGTTCTTTTCGATGAATTTATGATAAAAGATTGTATTTTTGAAGACAAAGAAGAGAAACCAAGCAAGGTATTTTCAGGTATCTACGAAGGGCGTACAAAGTTTTTGAGAAAAACAGTCAGGAGCGGTCAATGCATAAATTATTCGGGAAATATTGTTATTATAGGCGATGTAAATCCTGGTTCAGAGGTTTATGCCGGTGGCAATATAATAGTTTTAGGATCATTGAAAGGACATGCTCATGCGGGAGTCGGAGGAAATGATAAGGCTATAATTGCAGCGTTTAGTCTGCAGCCTGAAATACTTCAAATTGCAAATTTAATGACAAGATCGCCTGAAGATGGGATGAAACCTCAATATCCGGAGGTTGCAAAAGTAAAGGATGACAGTATAATTGTAGAACCTTACTTGTTTAATAAATTTATTTAAATAGTAGTGTAAAGAGATAGGGAGGAATATAAAATGGGAGAAGCTATTGTTGTTACTTCTGGTAAAGGTGGAGTAGGAAAGACTACGACTACAGCAAATATCGGCACAGCACTTGCTGCTATGGGAAAGAAGGTTGTAGTTGTTGATGGAGATACAGGACTTAGAAATTTAGATGTTTTAATGGGACTTGAAAATAGGATTGTAAATACTTTAGTTGATGTTATCGAGGATAGATGCAGATTAAAATCAGCATTAATAAAAGATAAGAGATTTAACAACTTATTTTTACTGCCGACAGCTCAAACAAGAGATAAAAATGATATTGATTCTAAAAAGATGCTTCAGCTTATTGATCAATTAAAGGACGAATTTGATTATGTTATTATTGACTGTCCGGCCGGAATTGAACAAGGATTTGAGAATGCTGTTATAGGCGCTGATAGAGCAGTTGTTGTAGTAAATCCTGAGCTTACTTCAGTAAGAGATGCTGATAGAGTAATTGGTAAGCTTGATGCAAAGGGATTAGAAAGACAAGAACTTGTAATTAACAGAATAAATTATGAGATGACTAAGAAAGGTGATATGCTTGACATTAATGATATTTTAGAATGTTTGGCAGTAAAGCTTTTAGGTGTTGTTCCTGATGATAAAAATGTTACTGTATCTACAAATAAAGGTGAGCCTATTGTATTAGATGAAAAGGCTTTGTCAGGACAAGCGTTTAAAAATATTGCTAGAAGAATTACTGGAGAAGAGGTACCGCTATTATCACTTGATACTGAAGAAGGCGGATTCTTATCTTCCCTAAAGAAATTATTCTTTAAATCAAGATAGGAGGAAGGTTAAATGGATTTATTTAAATTTTTTTCATCAAAGCCATCTCCTAAAGAAGTAGCTAAAGACAGATTGCAGCTTATTTTAATACATGATAGAGCTGATGTTTCCCCAGAGTTTTTAGAAATTATTAAGGGTGAAATCTTAAAGGTTTTATCAAACTACGCTGATTTTGACAATAGAGATATTGAGGTTAAGCTGACAAGGACTGAAGAAGGCGAAGGATCCTCTCCGGCATTGGTAGCTAGTATTCCTATAAAAAATATGAAAAAGAAGATATAACCTTATAAGCTGTGTATAATTTAAGAAGTTATACATAGCTTTTTTTTGCTGCTGCTGTTATAATGTAAGTGTTACTGGAGGGATAGAGATGTTAGATAAGCTAAAGATAAACAGTAAGCTTTTAAAGGAATTAGATTTTGGAGTAATTATAGTAGCTGTAATAATAGTCTTATTTGGGGCAATAAATATTTTTAGCGCTACCCATAACAAATATGGATATTCATATTTTAAGCTTCAAATTTTATGGCTTATTATTGGGCTTGGAATTATGTATGCAATAATGATTTTTGATTACTCATTGATAATGAACTATGCTACTCTTATATACTGGGCGTCAATAATATTCCTTTTAATAAATGATACTTTAGGAACGGTCGCTAATGGAGCAAGATCATGGATTTCTCTTGGAAACAGAGGTATTCAGCCCTCTGAGTTTGCAAAAATTGGAATGATAATCATGCTTGCAAAAAAGCTTGAAGATATGGAAGGGAATATAAACAACATAAAAAACTTTCTTATATTATGCTTTTATGCTTTGATTCCTATGGTTTTGATTGTAATACAGCCTGATATGGGTATGATGATGGTGTGCTTTTTCATAGTTTTAGGTATATTTTATATAGCAGGACTTAATTCTAAGGTTATCGCATGGGGATTTGGTGCAGTAGTTGCTGCTATAGCTATATTATGGAATACACCAATAATGCAGGGATATTGGAAGACTAGGCTTACCATTTTTTTAAATCCTGAGGCAGACGAGCTTGGCTCAGGCCTTCAGCTTATATCCTCACTTATAGGAATAGGTTCAGGAGGACTATTTGGCAAAGGGTTCTTAAAAGGCACTCAGGTATCAGGTGGATTTATTCCATTTGCTTTTAATGATTTTATCTTTGCTGTAGTTGGTGAAGAATGGGGACTTGCTGGAGCTGCTTTCTTATTGCTACTCTATGGAATATTAATATATAGGCTTATTAAAATAGCTCATTCATCTAAAGATATATTTGGTTCAATACTCTGTGTGGGTATAATCTCTACTTTTATGTTTTCTATACTTGAAAATATAGGAATGACAATTGGAATTATGCCTATTACAGGGATAACGCTTCCTTTAATGAGTTATGGCGGAAGTTCAATACTTACGTATTTTATTTCCTTAGGGTTAGTGTTAAATATTGGTATGAGAAAGAAAAAAATTAATTTTTAACTTATGAATTACATTAATATGAGGGGGAATTGACTATGAAAATTGCATTAATTGCTCATGACAAGAAAAAGGATGATATTGTTGAGTTTGTTACAAGGTATAGAGATGTTTTCAAGGATCACGAGCTATATGCAACAGGTACAACAGGAAGATTAATATGCGAAATAGTAGGACTTAAGGTTCATAGGTTTTTATCAGGTCCTCTAGGCGGAGATCAGCAAATAGGTGCTAAGCTTGCTGAGGGCGAAATAGATTTTGTTATATTCTTAAGAGATCCTCTTACAGCTCAGCCACATGAACCTGATGTAAGTGCACTTCTTAGAATTTGTGATGTTCACCATGTACCGCTTGCTACCAATATAGGATCAGCAGAAGTATTTATAAGGGCCTTAAAATATAGAAATAATTAACTTTAAATGTAAGCTGCAGTGTGCAGCTTTTTTATTTTTGGAATATATGACCTTCTGTAAAAATATATATAAGTAGAAAAAATAATAATTAAATAAGAAATTAAGCATACAGATAAAAATATATAAATACAGGAGGGTTAAGATGGGAAACTATAATTCGCAATATGAAAGTTATTACAGTAATTTAGTAAACAGAAAAAACTATAGAGGTTATGGCTATAGCAGCCCGGGAAGAGGCAGTTCTAATACGTACGGAAGTTATTTTCTCAGAAGATTAGTAAGAGAGTTAATAGGAGTTTTTATATTATTTATATTTATAGTGGCATGCAAATTAGTTTCAACTCCTGAAACAGCATCTGTATATAACTATTCAAAAGCTATTGTAAATAAAAACTATGATTATAATTTAGTAATAAATGATATAAAAACTTTTGATATGAAGAAGCTAGAGGATAAATCAACAGATTTTTTGGAAAACATTAAGACAAAGTTAACGGGAATAAAACCTCTTAAAGATAGATTGAAAAGCGACTTTCAGTTACCTGTAGAAGGAAGTGTTATTTCAAGTTTTGGCAGCAAAAATAACAGTGGAATTGATATTGGTGTAAAGGCAGGTACTGAAGTTATAAGTCCAAGCGAAGGAAAAATTAAAGAATCCGGAGAAAATGGACAACTAGGTAAATACATTATAATCGATCATGGAAAAGGAATAGAAACAAAATACAGCAGCTTAAGTGAGGTACTAGTGAAAAAAGATGATGTTGTGGAGAAGGGGCGAGTCATAGGAAAAACAGGGGATATGCCTAAATCAGGAACACCGCACCTTCATTTTGAGGTACTTTATATGGGAGAAAATAAAAACCCGGAAGATTATATAAGTTTTACAAGAAAGTAATTTGACTAACAGCAATTCTTTGGAGGCCTCGTTTGGTAAAGGTAAATAAGTTCTTTCTTCCCTATATTATATTATTAATATTTCTTGGTTTCAAAGGTCAAATTTTACTGGCCTTTTTAATTGTGCTTTTTCACGAAGCAGTTCACTACATAACTGCGGTTTTTTTGGGCTTCTCGGGGTTTGATGTAGAGATTTTGCCTATTGGTGCCAGACTATCTTTAAATGATCTTGAGGAGGCCTCAGCGAGGCAGGATATAATAATATCATTGTCTGCTCCTGTTATTAATATAGCAGCAGCTGTTATTTTTTATTATATGAACAAAAGTATGCCTAATGAAATCTTATACTTGCTGTATAAAGGAAATCTTACAGTTGGACTATTTAACTTAATACCTGCTTTTCCATTAGACGGGGGAAGAGTTTTAAGAAGTATTATGTGTTATAAAACGATATATAGAAAAGCAAATGAGTTAACGATAAAATTTAGTATTATTCAAGGGGCAGGTTTGATTGCTATTTATATTTTATTACTGTTCTTTAAAATAAATAATATAAATATTGCAGTCATAGCTTGTTTAATAATTTATTCATCCTATAAGGAGAAGGAAAGGATAGTTTATATTATCATGGGAGACATAGTAAAGAAAAGATATAAATTTCTTAAAAACAGATATATGGAAAATAAAAATCTGTCTATCCACTACAAATGCGATTTAATAACAGCGTTAAGTATTGTAGATAAAAATAAGTTTAATATTTTTACTGTACTTGATGATGAAATGAAATTTATGGATATAATTTATGAAGACGAGTTAATTGAAGGACTAAAGGTATATGGGAATTTAACAATAGAAGAATTCATAAACAATAGAGAATAAAACTTATACATTGTTAAAGTAGCACAAATTATGATAAAATATATTGTCTAAGAAAAGCTTTAAAATTTGCTATAAATTGAATAATACATTTAGTAGAATTAATTGGTGCATAGGATGAAAGGAGAAAAAGATGAATAGAATTACAGATGATATTTTATATAAAGTTGAAAAGCCTGCCAGATATATAGGCGGTGAGTTCAACTCTTATAATAAAGACAAGAATAATGTAGATATAAGATATGCATTTTGCTTTCCTGATGTATATGAGGTGGGAATGTCTCATTTAGGAACTAAAATACTTTATTATGTTCTAAATGAAAGGGAGGACACCTTTTGTGAAAGAGCTTTTGCACCATGGCCAGATATGGAAAAGCTTATGAGAGAGAACAATATTCCCTTATATGCTTTAGAAAGCAAGGACTCCTTAAGTGAATTTGACTTTTTAGGGTTTACTCTTCAGTATGAAATGAGTTATACAAACATATTAAATATGTTAGATATGGCTGGTATACCTGTAAGAGCTTCTCTAAGAAGTGATGCGCATCCTGTTGTTATGTGCGGTGGACCTTGTGCGTATAATCCTGAGCCTTTATATGATATTGCAGACATTTTTGTAATAGGAGAAGGAGAGGAAATAATAAACGAAATTTTAGATTTATATAAACAATATAAGAACAAAAGCAAAAGAGAATTTTTGAGAGCTGCAGCTAAAATTCAAGGTATTTATGTTCCAAGTCTATATGAAGTAACTTATAAAGAAGATGGAATAATAGAGGAATTTGAACCTTTGTATGAAGATGTGCCCAAAAAAGTGAAAAAAAGAATTATAACAGATTTAAATGATAACATATATCCTGATAAGTTGATTGTCCCATATACTGAAATAGTACATGACAGAATAATGCTTGAGACCTTTAGAGGCTGTACCAGAGGCTGCAGATTCTGTCAGGCAGGAATGATATATAGGCCTGTAAGGGAAAAGAGTACTTCAAAGCTTATGGAACAGGTCGAAGATTTAATAAGCAACACAGGATACGAAGAGGTATCCCTGACTTCATTAAGCATTTGTGATTATTCTGATATAGAAAATCTTATTCATTCTGTAGTTATGAAATACAAGGATGATAATGTTGGTGTAACTCTTCCTTCCTTAAGAATTGATTCTTTTTCAGTTGATTTGATAAAGGAAATTCAAAAGGTAAGAAAAACCGGTCTTACGTTTGCTCCGGAAGCCGGTTCGCAAAGAATGAGAGATGTAATCAACAAGGGAGTTAATGAAGAAGATTTAATAACCTCGGTAAAAAGCGCTTTTGAAGCTGGATGGTCAACTATAAAGCTTTACTTTATGATAGGGCTTCCTTATGAAAATATTGAAGATGTTAAAGGAATAGCTTATTTGGCTGAGAAGGTAGTAGAAGAATACTACAAGGTTCCAAAAGAAATTAGAAATAAAGGACTGAAGGTTACTGCCAGTACTTCAATCTTTGTACCTAAGCCTTTTACACCTTTTCAATGGGCTCCTCAGGACACAATGGAATCTGTAAGAGATAAGATTACCGCCATAAGAAGTACAATAAAGAGCAGAGCTATTACTTATAACTGGCATGAATCATTGGTAAGCTATACGGAAGCTATTTTTGCAAGAGGAGACAGAAGGCTTTGCGATGTGCTTGTAAAAGCTTTTGAGAAAGGTGCAAAATTTGATGGCTGGTCAGAGTACTTTGACTTTAATATATGGGAAGAATCACTTAAAGAATGTGGAGTAAGTGGAGATTTTTATTCGTATAGGGAAAGAAGTTATGATGAAGTTCTTCCGTGGGATTTTATTGATATAGGTGTGGATAAGAGCTATCTGATAAGCGAAAATGAAAGAGCTAAAACTGCAAGTCTTACACCTGACTGCAGACTAGGCTGTACAAGATGCGGCGTAAATGTAAACTTTAGAGAAGGGAAGTGCTTTGCAGGTGCGATATCTAATAAAGTTCAGTAAGGAAAGTCATATTAAATTTATTTCACATTTGGATCTGATGAGAACAATTCAGAGAGTTATTAGAAGAGCAAAGCTTCCTGTAGACTATTCAAAGGGCTTTAATCCTCATATGAATCTTTCTATAGCGCAGCCGCTTTCAGTTGGAATGTATTCTGTAGGTGACTACATGGATGTGGTCTTTACAGAAGAAATTGACGAAAGTTATACTAAGAAGGCTTTAAATGAAAATATGCCTTCGGGAATTAAAGTATTTGAAGTTATCAAAGTAAAGGAAGGTAATGAAGGAAGAAAGATTCCTCAATCCATGGCTTTAGTTGATGCTGCAAAATATGTTATAAAAATTAAATATGAACAAACAGAAAAGCTAAATAAGGAAATTGAACTTTTAAAAGAAAATAGCCAATGGACTATTATGAAAAAAAGCAAAAGTGGAGAAAAACTTGTTGATATAAAACCCTTAGTAAAAAATATTAATTTTGAAATTAAGGATGAGGTTTTAACTATTACAGCTGTGATAAGCTGCGGAAGCAAGGAAAATTTATCTGCGGAGCTATTATCAAGATATATAATCGATAATACTACATCAGTATGCAAAGAAGCTTTTGTTGATATAATGAGAGAGGAAATGTTTGTTCAAAGTAAAGAGAACCTTATTGCGATATATAAATATTTATCTTAGTAAAGTGGAGGATTTATTTCCTCCACTTATAAATTATTGATGAACAAAAAAACAGAGGTGATTACCTTGAAAGAAGTACTTATAGAAAGAAATAATAAAATACTTAGGGCAGCTATTACTGAAAATAAAAAGCTTATTGAATGTTTAATAGAAGAAGAAAGTACAGAACCTCAGCCGGGGGAGATATATAAAGGCATAGTAAAAAATATTGTACCTGCTATTAAATGCGCCTTTATTGATATTGGATTAGGTAAGAACTGCTATATGTATTTGGACAGAAAGTTTAACAATACCAAGCTTAAAAAAAATGATGAAGTAATTGTTGAAGTGCTTAAGGAAAATATCGGAGACAAAGGAGCAAAGGTAACAAATGCTATAACCGTTCCGGGGAGATATGTGGTTCTTGAAATCTTAAACAAGGAAATAGCTTTCTCAAAGAAGATTAATGATGAAGGATTTAAAAAGTACATAAGAGAAAGTATAAATAAACCTGCAGATGTGGGCCTCATGATAAGGACAAATGCTGAGAACGTTGATTTTGATACTATAAATAATGAAATTGAAAGACTTTATACTATATATAAAGATATAATGAAATCTTTTAAGTATTCATTGGGAACAAAGCTTTTATATAAAGGTGAAGGAATACTTGACAAAATTATAAGGGACAGTTTTGATGAAAAGGTTGAATGTATAGTAGTTAATGATGAATCGGATTACAGTTACCTGAATGATTTTTTAAAACAAAACAATGAAATCAATAATTGTATTTTAAAACTCTATAAAGATGAGAATATGTCTTTATTCAGTGCTTATAAGGTAGAAAATCAAATACTTGCGCTTCGTGATAATAAGGTCAAACTGCCAAGCGGAGGATACATAGTAATTGATAAAACTGAGGCTATGTATGTAGTTGATGTAAACTCCGGTAAAAATACAAAAAACACGTCTATTGATAAAACTATATTAGATACAAATATGGAAGCGGCAAGAGAGATAGGACATCAAATTAGATTAAGAAATTTATCCGGTATAATTATTATAGATTTTATTGATATGGATAATATGCTGCATAAAGAAAAGGTATTAAAAGAGATAAGTGATGTCCTGGAAGGGGATAAAAGCAAGAATATCATTTATCCTTTTACTGAACTTAATTTAGTTCAAATATCAAGAAGACGAAGGGGAAAGCCTATCTCTGAATACATAGAAGACACCTGCAGAGGTTGCAGAGGCTTAGGTAGCAAGCTTAAATTAAGTTACTTGTCTTTACTTATAAGAAATGAAATGCTTAAGCTTGGCAAAGAGCTTAGCATAGAAAACATTTATATTGAGCTTGGAAGCTTTTATAAAGATGATATATTTCATGATATAGAAGGCTTTGCTGATAGTATTGACTGCAGAGATAAAAAACTTTATGTGAATTTTGTAGAACATATGGATTTTTTTAAACTAGAAGCCCTGATTTTTAAAAATAACATAGAAAACTTACAAAAATTCAAGATATATGGATAAACTTTACTTTACAAAGAAGACATACTGTGTTAAAATGGCTTTTGTAGACCGCACACATAAGGTTATAAATCACTTTATACAAGTGTACCTGAGATGGCGAGACTGGATAGAGGAGGTGTATTTTAATGTACGCAGTTATAGCTACTGGAGGAAAACAATACAAAGTTCAAGAGGGAGACGTTATATACGTTGAAAAGTTAGCTGGTGAAGTTGACGCAACTGTTGAATTAACAAATGTTTTAGCCGTTGGTAAGGAAGATGGTTTAGTAGTAGGTAAGCCTGTAGTTGAAGGAGCTAATGTTGTTGCTAAGGTATTAGGACAAGGAAAAGCTAAGAAGATTATTGTCTTCAAGTATAAGAGAAAGAAAGACTACAGAAGAAAGCAAGGTCATAGACAACCATACACTAAGCTACAAATTGAAAAAATAAACGCATAATATTATGATTATTGCAAAATTTAAAAAAGATTCAAAAAAAATAGTATCTGTCAATTTAAAGGGTCATGCAGACTCTGCTGATGAAGGATACGATATGGTTTGCAGTGCTGTTTCTGCAATTTCATTAACTATTGCTAATGGTATTACAGAAGTGCTGAAAATTAATCCTTCAATCTCTCTAGAAGACGGGTTTTTAAGCATGGATTTGCAAATGCTTTCTCTAGAAGAGATAAATAAATGTCAGATACTGCTTGAGACTATGCTTGTTGGATTACAAGGTGTAGAAGTAAGCTACGGTGAATATATAGATGTGGAAGTAGAGGAGGTGTAATACCATGCTAGTTATGAACCTTCAGTTATTTGCTCACAAAAAAGGAGTAGGTAGCTCAAGAAACGGAAGAGACAGTGAATCCAAAAGACTTGGTGTTAAATGTGCTGATGGACAATTTGTTTTAGCTGGTAACATATTAGTTAGACAAAGAGGTACAAAGCTTCATCCAGGAGAAAACGTAGGTAAAGGCAGCGATGATACTCTTTATTCTAAGGTAGACGGTATCGTTAGATATGAAAGAGTTGGAAGAGACAAAAAGAGAGCTAGTGTTTACCCTGTAGATGTTGAAGTACAAATAGCTGAGTAATGATTTAAAGCACCCATTATTTGGGTGCTTTTTTAAAATTGTAAAAATTTATTAATTAAATAATATAATTTAGTTAATAATATATTTGTATATCTTTACAAAAGCTTATAAAAAGGTCGTTTAAATAAGAGGTGAAATATATGTTTATTGATAGAGCGAAAATTTACGTAAAATCAGGTGACGGAGGAGATGGAGCAATTTCCTTTAGAAGAGAAAAATATGTTCCTTTAGGAGGGCCTGATGGAGGAGACGGAGGAAAAGGCGGAGACGTTGTTTTGGTGTCAGATGCCAATATGACTACTCTGCTGGATTTTACTTATAAGAAGAAGTATTCTGCAGAAAGAGGTACAAACGGCTCAGGTTCAAACTGTTATGGGAAAAACGGCGAAAGCTTATACATAAAAGTACCGATGGGCACTATCATAAGAGATATAGAAACAAATAAAATAATGGCAGATTTATCACATGCTGGAGATACTTTTATAGTTGCTAAAGGCGGAAAAGGCGGAAAAGGAAATTCAAAATTTGCAACACCAACAAGACAGGCTCCTAATTTTGCAGAACCGGGGATGCCGGGTGAAGAAAGAAACATAGAGCTTGAGTTAAAGCTTTTAGCTGATGTTGGACTTATTGGATTTCCTAATGTAGGAAAATCTACTCTTTTATCAGTAGTTTCTAAAGCCAAACCTAAAATTGCAAACTATCACTTTACTACTTTGAAACCTAATTTAGGAGTAGTTGATGTTAAAGGAATAAAAAGCTTTATAATGGCTGATATACCGGGTATAATAGAAGGCGCTGCAGAGGGCATAGGACTGGGATTAGACTTTTTAAGGCATATAGAAAGAACAAGACTGCTAATACATGTAGTTGATATTTCAGGAGTAGAGGGCAGAGACGCCTTTGAAGATTTTTTAAAGATAAATGAGGAACTTAAAAAATATAGTGTAAAGCTTTGGGATAGGCCTCAGATAATAGCTGCAAATAAAGCGGATATGCTTTACGATGAATCCATTTTTGAAGATTTCAAGAAAAAGGTTCAGGAACTTGGCTATAATAAGGTGTTCAAGATTTCAGGAGCTACTAACTCAGGAGTAGATGAACTTTTGAAAGAAGCTGCTGAGATGTTAAGCAATATTCCTATAGAGGATTTAGAAATAAGCGAATCAGAAATGTTTATTCCTGAAGAAAAACGCTTTACTTACGATATAAGAGTAGAAGATGGAGTTTACATAGTAGAAGGAAGCTTTGTTGATAGATTGCTTGCAAGTGTTAATGTAAACGAACCGGATTCTTTAAAATATTTCCACAAGGTATTAAGAAATAAGGGAGTATTAAATCAGTTAATAGAAATGGGTATTCAGGATGGAGATACTGTAAGATTAAATGACTTTGAGTTCGAATTCTTATTGTAGTTGTAAACAGGAGGATTTTTATAATATGATAACAAGCAAGCAAAGAAGCTATCTGAGATCTTTAGCTAACAATTTAGATCCTATATTTCAGCTAGGCAAGGGTGGTATTGAGGAAGGTTTTTTAAAACAAATTGATGATGCCTTGGAAGCTAGAGAAATAATTAAAATAAGTGTATTGAATAATAGTGGATATGAAGCAAGAGAAGCATCAGATATAATATGTAGTGAGTTAAATTGTGAAGGAGTTCAAGCAATAGGAAGTAAAATTGTTCTTTATAGAAGGTCAGAAAAGAAACAAAAAATACAATTACCATAACTTTAAACTAGCATGTATTTATTTTATAATGAATACATGCTAGTTTTGTAAAGAAAGGAGAATTTATGGTTAGGAAAGGAATTTTTGGAGGAACTTTTGATCCGATTCATAATGGACATCTTTACATAGCACATGAAGCTGTGCACCAACTTAATTTAGATGAAATTATCTTTATGCCGTCAGGAAATCCACCTCATAAAACAGATAAGAAAAAGACGGATGCTGTTATAAGATATGAAATGGTAAATGCAGCTATAAGAGGTGAAAAGAATTTTTCTGTAAGCAGCTATGAAATTAGAAGTCCTGATCTAAGCTATACTTATAAAACTTTAGAGTACTTTAATAGGCTTGAACCTGAAACTGAGTGGTATTTTATCACCGGAGCTGATTGTTTGGTAGAACTTGATTACTGGAAGAGTGTTGACAGAATATTAAATGCCTGCAGGTTAGTGGTATTCAATCGACCGGGTTATTCAAAAGAAATTATTCTTAATCAGAAGAAAATAGTAGAAGAGAAATATAAAAAAGAAATTATTTTTTTAGATTTAGGTCTTTTTGATATATCCTCAACCTCTATAAAAAAAATGATAAGGGATGGAAGAGACGCGAGCTATTTAATGCCTTCGGGTGCCTACAATATCATGTTAGAGCTTGAATTATATAAAGATTAGAGGTGAAATTATGTGGAATGAAGCTGAAATTCAAAAATATTTAAAAGAGAATTTAAATGAACAAAGATTTAATCACAGCTTAAGAGTTAAAGATACAGCTGTTAAGCTTGCTGCTTTTTACGGTGAAGATATAAACAAGGCAAAAATAGCTGGATTAGTTCATGATTCAGCTAAAAATATGAAAGATGATGAAATTATTAATATTTTAGAAAATAATGGTTATAATATAGATGTTATGTATAAAAAGACTCCAAATATAATGCACGGGTTGGTGGGAAGCATTATTGCGAAGAGCTTAATGGGGATTTCTGACGAAGATATATTAAATTCCATAACATATCATACTACCGGCAGAAAAAATATGTCGGTATTGGAAAAGATAATATATATATCTGATTATATAGAACCAATGAGGAACTTCCCAGGGGTTTCAGAGCTTAGAGAACTTGCATATAAAGATTTGGATGAGGCTCTTTTATTATCTTTTGATAACACAATAAAATATGTGATTTCTAGAGGACAGCTTCTGCATTTTGATACCATAGAAGCTAGAAATTACATAATTTTCAGCAAAATGTAGGAGATAAAACATGGGGAAAATAAAAAAAAGGCACAGGTTTAGAAACTTTATACTTGTAGTATGTACACTTATTATATGTTTAGGTTTAGCTACCGGTACTTCATTATATAATTATATGCTAAAGTTAAGCAACCAGGGTAGTAGTCAAGCAGATAAGATAAAACCTAAAGCAGTAAGTAAAGATGAACCGGTTAACATCTTGGCTATGGGGGTAGACATAGGTGTTGTTGGGGCAGAAGACAAAGACAATCTTAAAAGAACAGATACAATTCTTCTTATTAATTATAATCCAAAGCTTGAAGAAGCAAATGTTATATCTATACCAAGAGATACTTTAATTGAGGTTAACAAAAAATATAAAAAAATAAATGAAGCTAATGTTATAGGAGGACCTGCATTTTTAATTGATGCTGTAGAAAATATGCTCAATATAAAGGTGAATTATTACGGCAAGGTTGATTATGCCGGATTTCGAAATATTGTCGATATAATTGGCCCTATAGAGGTAAAAATAAATAATAAAATGGATTATGATGACCCAACTCAAAACCTTCATATTCATTTTAAAAAAGGTGAAACTGTACAGCTTGATGGTAAAAAAGCTGAAGAATTTTTTAGATGGAGAAAAAATAATGATGGAACAGGTCTTGCTGATGGAGATTTGGGAAGAATAGAAAACCAACATTTATTTTTGAATAAGGTTATTGATAAATTTAAAAATCCTTCAATTATCACAAAGATACCTAGTATACTGGCTTCTATACCAAACTATGTTGAGACTAACATGAGCGCACAGGATATGGTCAAAAATGGGTATTCTTTAGTGAAGCTTGATAAAACTAAGATAAATATGTATACCTTAAAGGGCGATGCTGAATATATATCCGGAGTATCATATCTTATATACGATGAAAAGAAAAATAAAGATGTTTTAATGAAGCTGCATAATGAAACAGCAAAAAAATAAAATAGTATATACAAAGCTGCTTTATTTGATATAATTGATAGGTAATAAGAAGATTAACTGTGTTTGTTATCACAGTTAATTTTTTGTTGAGGTGAATCTTAATGAGTAAACTAAAGTATGAAGTGAAAAATGAAGAAGCGGGCATAAAACTAAGGGAATATCTTAAAAAGAATGCGCAGCTGTCAACAAGGCTTATTAAAGGTGCTGCAATGCAGGGAAGAATAGAAGTTAATAATAAGGTTCAAAAGCTAAATTATGTTTTGAAAGAAAATGATATTATAGGCTTTGAAGTTAATAAAGAAGAAAGCCAAAATATTGAACCGGAAAAAATGGATCTAGAAATAGTATATGAAGACAGCGATTTGATAGTTGCAAATAAGTCACCAGGTATAGTTGTACATCCTACTAAAAGCTATCCCTATGGAACCCTTGCTAATGGTCTTATCTATTATTTTAGAGAAAAAGGAGAAGATTGTATAGTAAGACTCGTAAGCAGGCTTGATATGGATACATCAGGACTTATAATAATAGCGAAAAATCAATTTTCACATATGGCTTTGGCACGAGATATGCAGAAGGAAGAATTTGAAAAAAGCTATTTAGCATTGGTTCATGGAAATATAAAGGCTTCTGAAGGAACAATAGATCTTCCTATCTACAGACCTACTGATGACAGCATTAAAAGAATAGTAGATGAAAGAGGTCAAAAAAGTATTACGCATTTTAAAGTAATTGAGAGTTTTAATAAAGGTGATTTGGTTAGATTAACTTTAGAAACTGGGAGAACTCATCAAATAAGGGTTCATTTGAGTCACCTAGGTCATCCTATATTTGGTGATAGCTTATATGGAGTTGAAGATGACAGCAATCTAATAAAAAGACAGGCGCTTCACGCATTTAGACTAGTTTTTCCTCACCCAAGAACAGGAAAACTTATAGAACTTGAAAGTAATCTTCCTGAAGATATGAAAGAGCTTATAAAAGAAATAAGCAGGTAATCCTGCTTATCTTCTATAGGCTCTTTTTCTATTTATAATATTAATAATTAATGCTAAAACAATTAGCGCCAGTACTGCGTCAATAATGTAAGGAGTCATATTCCCATTCTTATTACTGGAGGATACATTAAAACTTAATGCTGATTTGGTTTCATGCTCAACTCCGCTTACAAGCTTTAAATTTGGGAGATTATTATTTTTAAATCTTACTGAAGCTTCCATTACTTCATCGCCTTTTTTAAAGGAAATATCCTTTAAAGCTTTACTTATTAAATTTGTAACGGGCACGTCTGTAGTATTTTTTTCCTTAACATAATAATAATCATCTTCAGCTAAAAGAGGGATGCTTAATTTATCTTCATTGTAGGTCGTAACTGAATCGCCTTTACTGTAAAGCTTTACCAAGTTGAAATTATTAAAACCATATTCAAATAAATTTTTTGCATCAACATAAAAGTTTTTATGCTCGTCATGAACAAAAGCAGCAATTAATCTGTGACCATTTTTTGAAGCGCTTGCAACATAAGAATGCTGTGATTGAATAGTATATCCGGTCTTTCCTGCTTCTGCAGGAGCATAATAATACATGGAATTTTTATTTATTAGTTTGTTTTCATTAGCCAGATTAATTCCATCAGGATGAAGATTAGTTGGTGGAATTTTATAAGCAAAAGTAGATGATATCTCTCTAAACTCAGGATGTTTAATAAGCTCTCTCATTATTAGAGCCAAATCCTTTGCAGAGGTTTTATGATTGCTGTCATAAAGGCCGCTTGGATTTACAAAGTTAGTGTTTTCACATCCAAGTTCTTTTGCTCTCTTATTCATAAGGGCTGCAAAGCCTTCGATTGACCCGCCAACATGTTCTGCTAAAGCTTCAGCACAATCATTACCAGATAAAAGAAGCATCCCATAAAGCACATCTTTTACATGAAGTTCTTCACCTTCGTATAAACCTATTTTACTTCCATCAACAAAAGGGACCTTCTTACTTACCTTGACAACATCGTCAAGCTTTGTGTTTTCTAAAGTTAGCAAGGCTGTCATAGTTTTTGTAGTTGAAGCAGGAGGGTAGGCAGTATTCATGTTCTTTGCATAAAGTATGGTTCCGGTAGTCGCATCCATTAAGACTGCGCTGTCTGCAGAAACTGATGGCTCAGCTTCCTTTGCTGATACTTTATAATTTATATTTGAAACTAATAATATAATCGAAAGAAAAAAAACAAAATACTTCTTCATCATGTCCCCCTTATATTACTTAAGCGACCTATAATTAATATTTATTACAGTGCTATAGCGTAATTAAATAAATTATAACAAAAAATATTTAATTATGCGACAAAAAAATAAAAAAGTTGTCAATAATTTAATAAATGGATGTTTAGAAACGGGAGGAGCATTATGAAGACAAAACAGAAAATAATCGGCTCTATTGTAATAGTGTTGTTATTGACAGCATTTTTGATTGTAGGACTTTTAAATACCAAAGTCAAAACACATAAATTAAATGAAGATGATATTTTTGTTGAAAGTACAGAAAAAAGTGAAGTTAAAGCAAACACCAGTATAATTACTGTTTGCATCAAAGGTGAAGTAAAAAAGCCGGGAGTATATAAACTAAAGTCAGGAAGTATAGTGGATGACTTAATAAAACTTTCAGGAGGTCTTACCGAAGACGCAAGTCTAAACAGTAAGCTTAATCTAGCTAGGAAGCTTAAAGATGAAGACTATATTTATGTTGAAAGAAAAATAGAAAGTGCTGGTAACGGAGCTTCGATGCATGCTGCTTCTCAAAATGTTCAGGTAAATGATAAAATTGATATTAATACAGCAACTTTAGAGCAGCTTGACAAACTCCCAGGTGTCGGACCTTCTACTGCTCAAAAAATAATAGATTACAGAGAAAAACATGGAAACTTTAATTCACTAGAAGATTTAAAAAAATTGGGAGGAATAGGGGACAAGACTATAGATAAATTAAGGGATAAGGTAGACATTAGATAATTAATATTATACAATTAGTTTGTTATTTTATATAAGTTAGTTTATATAATTTACGACAAAACCTGCACTGTCAGGATTAATTTGTAATATCCTTTGAAAGGAGAGATAATAGATGACTAAAAGACTTACTGAGATGTCTAGAACTTCAGGATGAGCGGCTAAAATAGGGCCGGAGACCCTTTCAAAAATTTTAGGTAGTTTGCCTTTAATGCAGGACAAGAATTTAATTGTAGGAATAGAAACTTCTGATGATGCTGCTGTATATAAAATAGATGATGAAAAAGCTATCATACAAACTTTAGATTTTTTTACACCTATAGTGGATGACCCGTATACCTTTGGACAGATTGCTGCAGCAAATTCTTTAAGCGATGTTTATGCAATGGGAGGAAAGCCTCTTGTAGCTTTAAACATAGTTTGCTTTCCAATGTGTCTGCCTATTGAGGTTTTAGGAGAAATATTAAGAGGCGGTGCGGATAAGGTACTTGAAGCAGGTGCAGTAGTAGTTGGAGGACATACAGTTGATGATAATGAACCAAAGTATGGGCTTTCTGTTACAGGTATTGTTCATCCTGATAAAGTTTTGAAAAATTATGGTTCAAAGGTTGGAGATGTAATTATTCTTACCAAGCCGTTAGGAACAGGGATTATAAACACAGCAATTAAAGGTGGAATTGCTTCAGAAGAGGCATATAAAACTGCAGTAAAAGTAATGTCTGAGCTTAATAAATATGCTGCTGAGGCAATAACTGATTTTAAAATAAGAGCATGTACAGATATAACAGGATTTGGATTTTTAGGACACAGCTATGAAATGGCTAGTGCTTCAGAGGTTACCTTTAAATTTAATAAGGATAAAATACCTTATATTTCTGAAGCTAAAGAATATGCAGAGATAGGGCTTGTTCCGGAAGGAACCTACAATAATAAAGCTTATCTTGAAGGAAAATACGAGCTTAACAACATACCTGAGTGGTTTTCTGATATTTTATTTGATCCTCAGACTTCAGGCGGACTTTTATTCACCTGCAGTGCTGAAGAGGGAGAAAAAATAGTTGATGATCTTAGGAAGAAGAATATAACTGCAGAAATTGTAGGAGAGGTATTTGAAAAAGAGACCAGCTATATTAAGGTTGAATAACTAATGATTATCTATAGCTTAAGATGTATATTTTAAGCTATAGATAGCTTAAAGGGAGGATTCACAGCAATAATGGATAATAAAAGCTTGCTAAGAAAGCTGCCTAAAATAGACGAACTTTTAAAAGAAGACATAGTTTCTGAAAAAATGAAATCTATTTTAAGACCTTTAGTAATTGATGCTCTGAGAGAGACAATTGATAAATTTAGAAACGATATACTAAATCAAAAGCTTGAAGATTTTAAAAGAGAAGATATACTAGATTATTTTATTTACTTAGTTGAAGATAAAAATACTCCAAGGCTTAAAAAAGTAATCAACGGAACGGGAGTTATAATACATACAAATTTGGGAAGATCCCTTCTGCCCAGAGAGGCAGTTCGGAATGTGCTTACCGCCTCTGAAAATTTTAACAATCTTGAGTATAACCTTGAAAATGGTGAAAGAGGCTCAAGATATTCTCATGTTGAAGATATTATAAAGAAAATAACAGGAGCAGAGGCTGCTATGGTAGTAAACAACAACGCTGCTGCAGTAATGCTCGTACTATCAACTCTTTGTAAAGACAGGGAGGCTATAGTTTCTAGAGGACAACTGGTTGAAATAGGTGGATCATTCAGAGTACCTGATGTTATGACCTTTAGCGGTGCAAAACTTGTTGAAGTTGGCACAACAAACAGGACACATCTATATGACTATGAAAACAATATCAGTGAAGATACAGGTGTTCTTTTAAAGGTACATACTTCAAATTTTAAAATAATGGGCTTTACTGAAGAAGTTTCTATTGAAGAACTTGTTGAGCTTGGAAGAAAACATCATATTCCTGTAGTTGAGGATATAGGCAGCGGAGTTCTTATAGATTTTTCAAAGTATGGTTTCACTTATGAGCCTACAGTTCAGGAAAGCCTAAAAAAAGGAATAGATGTTGTTACCTTCAGCGGAGACAAAATGCTTGGCGGACCTCAGGCTGGTATTATAGCAGGAAAAAAAGAATATATAGATAGAATAAAAAAGAATCAGCTTACTCGTGCACTGAGAATTGACAAGATGACTTTAGCTGCTTTAGAAGGTACTCTTAAATATTATTTAGATGAGCAGCAGGCTGTTTTAAACATACCTACTCTTTATATGATTTTAAGCTCTAAAGAAGAGCATAAAAAAAGAGCTGTAAGACTTAAGAATAAACTAAAAAAAGCAGTACCTAATGTTGAAATTAATATAGATACAGACTTTTCTATGGTAGGTGGAGGCTCTATGCCTACTGAGAAAATACAAACTTATGTGTTAAAAATTAAAAATAACAACTATACAGCAAAGCAGCTTGAAGAAAAACTAAGAAAAAATAATACACCTATCATAGTGAGAATATATAATGAGGAAATTATTTTAGACTTAAGAACTATCTTTGACAGAGATTTTGATGTAATTACTGATGCATTTAAAAAGATTATGTAGTGGAGATGGGAATACATGAAACATGTTATTATAGGAACTGCAGGACATATCGATCATGGTAAAACAACTCTTATAAAAGCATTAACAGGAAGAGAAACTGATACTTTAAGAGAAGAAAAAGAAAGAGGTATCTCAATAAATCTAGGCTTTACTTTTTTTGATCTTCCTTCTGGCAAAAGAGCAGGAATCATAGATGTACCCGGGCATGAAAAATTTATTAAAAATGCCTTGGCCGGGGTAAGCAGCATTGATGTGGTTCTGCTTGTGATTGCAGCTGATGAAGGTATAATGCCTCAAACTAAGGAGCATTTTGATATACTTCAGCTTCTAAACATAAAAAAAGGTATTATAGTTTTAACAAAAGCAGATTTAGTAGATGATGAATGGCTTTCAATGGTTCAAGAAGAAATTAAGGAATATTTTAAAGGAACTTTTCTTGAGAAGGCTCCAATACATTCTGTATCCTCAAAAACAGGAGCTGGAATTAAAGAGCTTGTTCAAGATATTGATAAAATTACTGAGGAAGTTGAAGCAAAGGATACTGAAGGACATTTTAGGCTTACTGTAGATAGGGTTTTTTCTGTAAGCGGCTTTGGAACTGTAGTAACCGGGACAATTATAAGCGGAAGGATAAGCGAGGGAGAAACTGTTCAGGTATATCCATCTATGCAAATAAGCAGAGTAAGGGGAATACAAGTCCACGAGAATTCTGTAAAGTATGCTGAAGCAGGCCAAAGATGTGCAATAAATTTATCAAATGTTAAGGTTGAAGAAATTAAAAGAGGAGATATTGTATCAAAAGAAGCTGTTATGGAATCTTCTCTAATGATAGACTGTAAGCTTAATTATTTAAAGTCCTGTGATAAGCCTTTAGAAAACAGACAGAGGGTAAGAATTTATCACGGAACAAGCGAAATACTCTGTAGAGTCATAATACTTGACCAGGAACAAATAATGCCTGGAGAGTCTGCATATGTTCAGCTTAGACTTGAAGAAACTTTAACAGCTCAAAGAAATGACAGATTTGTTATAAGAAACTATTCTCCTATGTATACAATAGGCGGAGGAATAATAATTGAGCCTGCTGCCAAGAAGGCAAAAAGGTTTGACAGCAATTATATAGAAGAACTTAAAATAAAAGAAAGCGGAAGTGCGGAAAGCATATTAGAAAAGACAATTGAAAAATTAAGCTGCGAATATCCTGATGAGGCAGTTATATTGAAAGCACTTGGGAAAAATGAAGAAAATCTTGAGGAAAAACTAAAGGTTTTATTAAAGGATAAAATTATTGTAAAGCTGACATCCTTAGATAAGCCTTTATATATTCATAAAAACTATATTAAACAGAAAACTACTGAGCTAGAGAAGCTGCTCTTAAAATATCATCAGGATAATCCATTAAAAGCAGGAATATCGAAAGAAGAAATTAAAAATAAAATATTTGGCAAAAATATTAAACAGAAGACTTACGATGAGGTGCTAAAGCTTTTAGAAGAACGAAATGTAATAAGTTTTCATGGAAGCTTTATCTCTTTGAAAGAATTTCAGATCAAATACAGTAAAGAGCAGCAGAGAATTAAGGATAAAATTATTGATGCGTTTAAGGATGCTAGATACAATCCGCCTAAATATGAGGATTTAGCAGCATCAGAAAAAGATAAGAAGTCCTTTAAAATGGTGTATGACTCTCTTCTTGACATGGGTGAACTATCAAAAGCCTCAGAGGAGTGTGTGTTCTTAACTGAATATTATGAAGAGGCAAAGAAGCTTTTGATTGATTTCATAAAAGAAAAGGGAAGCATATCCGCTGCAGAGGCAAGAGATCTTTTCAACACAAGCAGAAAATTTGCTGTATCTCTCCTTGAGAACTTTGACAGCCTTAAGCTTACAAAGCGTGTTGAAGATGTAAGAGTACTTTATTAATATTTAAGCTTTAGATTCTTAATTTCTTATCGCGATATCTTCTTATCATGAAAAGAAAGAATCGCGATAAGAAGTTAAGTAATAATCTTATTTAACAGTATTTGTTATTGACATTTATATTGTTTTCTAATAAAATCGTTATGGATGTTGTAACAAAATATTATGGGAGTAGATAAGTGCTGGTGTGCTTGCCAGTCTTCAAAACTGTGTTGTGGCGCTAATAACGTCATGGGTAGGTTCGATTCCTACATACTCCCGCCATAAACTTATATATAAAGGGTTCGGATGATTTAAATATTCATTTGAACCCTTATTTGAATTTTTGACTAAAATTATGAATGACATGCAAAAGGTGGGGATGTTGTTAACTATCTATTAAAACTTAATTAATATATAATTTTTATAATTGTCACTGAATTGTCACATTTTGAATTTATTATATATATTGAACAAAACAAAACCCCAATCCAATATATTTTTGTTAGTTATCAATAAAAAACGGTTATCTATAGATTTATAGATAACTGTTTTTTATTTTGTATATCAAATTAATATATTTGTAATGTAGTTGTAATTAAAATGTAATAATTAACCTGTATTATATAAATTAGAGAAGGAAATAGTTCATCCCAAACAAATAATTTTATGATACTAAAAAAGTTGATTTTTAAAATCAACTTTTTTAGTTTTTGTTGTAATATGAAATAATCTATTTTTGCACTAGCATTTAGGATTGCATAAAAATACTTTACAAGTGTTTATATTTTATGCTATAATCTCCATGTAAAGGACAGATAAGCTGTTCAATATAAACTAGGCGATGTAAAGCGCTGTGAAAATGCGAGAGTGGCGGAATGGCAGACGCGCACGTTTGAGGGGCGTGTGGGAGACCGTACGGGTTCAAGTCCCGTCTCTCGCACCATTTTTTTGTTAAATTTAATAATGAATTATTGTAAAGCACTATATCTGCAAATGAAGATTTTCAGACATAGTGCTTTTTATAATTTATATATTATTAAAAAATTTGATTTGTGCATTTACACAATTTTTATCAAGTTCCAGTATTATTACAGAATACCAGCGTTCTTTTCGCTTGCTGGTTGGTGAACCGGGGTTTAGCATTAAAGTTTTATTCATGGTTTTAATTATCGGTATATGACTGTGACCAAAGATTATGATATCAACTTTATCTTCCTTAAAAATTTCATAGGCTTTGTCGATTGTAGTTTTACCTTCTCCATGTCCATGGTATATTCCTATTCTATATCCATTTAGTTTAATTATTTCTTTTTCTCTAACCAGTTCTTTTACTGCATTTCCATCGTTATTTCCATAAACTCCAACAAAGTTTTTATGTTTTTTTATCGCTTCTATAACTTTGCTGCTTTTATAATCGCCAGCATGTATAACAAGATCAACATCATTAAAATATTTTTTTAAAAGCTCATCTATTTTATAATTGTCTTTTGATATATGCGTATCTGATAATATTCCTATTTTTATTTCAGCCACCTCCAAGATAAGTCTCTATTATAAGGTATTCTTATATAGTTCTAAGTGATATATACATAATAGATATTTTAAATACATTTGATTAAACTAATAGCTTTTGGATAAAATAATTATGAAAGCATAGTAGTTATTAAGTGTATATAAAAGTACAGGAGGATTATTAATATGATAGAAAATATTATGGAAACAACTGTAATGGGAAGCAATATTGTATTTTTAAATATACCCGAAGAAGATTATTTTTTAAGCTATGATTCTGTAACTAGAGAGGCTGCACAGGAAATAACAAGCAATTATTTTCTTATGAGAGCTCGAGAAGGAGTACCTAAGGTTAAAGACATTCAATTCGATGAGCCGAGTCATAGAGTTAAGATAACTTTGGAAGTGGATTTGGAAGACAATAATTACTCTGGGCTAAAGGGTTATAAAGTTCCGGATTCATTAAATATCACAAGGAATAATGAAAAGCAATGAAGCCGGTTAGACCACTAGTATATTATGCAGTAGGACTATATTTAGGGTGCATATCTTTTATACTGTTTTCAGAAAACAAATTTCTAGGTGCAGTTACAGCTGCATCTTTTTTAATTATAATCTTCCTTACAATTGATAGGCGCTTTTTTATATTAATTTGTTTATATTTTGCAATTGGTGTTAGTGCTAATTTAATATATTATAAAGCTATGAATTTAAATAAAGTTGAAAATGTAAGAATTACTAAAATCAATGAGTTTTCTTCTATCGCTGGCATTCACGGAAGAAAAATTGTTATTAATGGTGACTTGAAAAACACTCAAGAAGGTGAACAAGTTTTTATTAGAGGTAAATTTGAACCAAAGATGGACTGTTTAAAAGGAACAATTGGTATTTTCTATATTGATGATATAAAGCCAGCTAATAAAGATTTTATGTCTTCTATATATGATTTAAAGAGAAAAACCTATAATAAATTCAATCAATATCTTATAAAAGAAAATTCAGCTTTGATAATGTCTCTATGCTTTGGAAGCACAAACTACTTAAATGAAGATCTAAAAGAAGAATTCAAACAATTAGGAGTTATACATGCTATAAGTGTGTCCGGTTTTCATATGGCAGTTATTTATAAAATACTGGAGGGATTTTTAGGAATTGAGATATCTATTGCAGTGTCTCTTTTATATGTGATTTTTACCGGCTCACAGCCTGCTACAGTTAGAGCTTTTGTCATGATTTTTATATTAAAGTTTTCTAAAAAGGTATATAAAAATTATGATAGTCTATCTGCGTTAAGCTTATCAGCTGTATTGATTATTGTGATACAGCCGTTTTATGCTGTAGATATAGGATTTGTACTTTCTTATTTATCTACTTTAGGGATAATATTATACTATAATAAAATACGAAGAGCATTATACAAATTACCTTCTAAAGTTAACGAAAGCATAAGTCTGACGCTAAGTGCACAGACATTTTCTATGCCTTATGCAGGAATGACTATTGGAAGCTTAAGCTTTGGTTTTTTGCCGGGAAATCTAATTTTGCTGCCGATATATACGATATTAGTTATTGCAGGAAATGCAGCTTTAATTGTTTTAAAATTTGATATTATTTTCAAGTTGATATGTAAGTTTATGGAACTCACAATAATTATATTAAATGGAGCCAATTATTTGCTGATGCAAATAACTCCTGAGGTAAGTGAGGTTTCTTTTATAGATTGTTTAGCGATCTTATGTTTGATTATATCTTTTATCTTAGTTAAAAAAGGATTTAACAAGTTTATTTATATGCCTATATTTATATTTGGGATGCTAATATTTCAAAATTACAGTTATTTTCCTAAAGTAGAATATGTGGATTTGAAATATAATGATGCAGTAATTGTGAGTTATAGATATGAAAAAATACTTATATGCAGCAGCAAAGTAAAAAATCCAAATGATTTGAAAAAAATTAAGTTTACTAAATGCATACCTGAGCTTGAAGATACAGTAGACATTAACTTGGGTAGGAACTATGCAATAAAAGCGTTTAAACTAAAAAATGATAAAAATAAATCTATTAATCTTGAGATAGCTGCAAATAATTCTAAAATAATTTTAACGAGGAACAGTGAGGGTTTTATGGATATAGATTTAAAAAAGTATGATATAATAAAAGTGCCTAAGAAGGCGAATTTTATTCCTAACAAAGGTTTTAGTAAAAATTATTCTATAAAAGAGTATAGAGTTATATTTAATAAAATATATACTTTGAATTAGATTGAAAGGGGTAGCGGCGGTTGCTTGAAATTTTAGATTTAGAACAGAGAATAAAGAATAATAAGTTTGATAATTGCTATATTTTTTGTGGGGCTGACGAAGCATTAATAAAGGAGAATATAAAGATTATTAAAGATAAGAATTTGCGCTCTGACTTTGAAAGTTTGAATTATGTTCAATTTGACGGACTTACCGCTGACATGGATGCTGTCATTAATACCTGCGAAACAGTTCCATTTATGAGTGAGAAAAAGATAGTAGTAGTTTTTAGAGCGAATTTTTTAGGAGAGTCCGAGGATAAGGAGTCAAATAAAAAATTTGAGGCAGTAAGAAGATATATTGAGCAGCCAGCGGATCACTGCATTTTCATCTTGTACTATGTATTTGAAAATGACAGAGAAAAGCCCAGTGGAAAAATAAAAAAGCTTGATAAGAAAGCCTGTGTAGTTAAGTTCGATAAGCTTAAGGGAGCAAACCTCGAAAGGAAAGTAAAAGCTATATTTGAAGAAAAGGGAAAAAATATTGGAAAGATTGAACTGAAATTGTTCTGTGAAGGCTTGAATAATGATATGAATATTGTTGAAAACGAAATTGAAAAGCTGTGTTGTTATACCTTTGGAAGAGACATAACAAAAAAAGATGTAATCAATATGCTTCCTCAAAAAACTGATAATGATATTTTCAGCCTTGTAGATAACATTTCTCAAAGAAAGCTAGAGAAGGCACTTGAAATACTAAATGAGCTTATTTTTAAAGGTGAAAAGATACCGTATATTTTATATATGGTAGAAAGGCAGTTTAATCTTCTCCTTCAGTTAAGATTTGGTATAGAGGAGGGTAAGAACAAAGATACTCTCGCTAAAGAACTAAAGCTTAATCCATATATATGTGAAAAAATGATAACGCAAAGTAAGAAGTTTTCTATGAACGGACTAAAAAGTGCAGTTAATTTATGTTTATGTACTGAAGAAAGGCTTAAAAGTTCTTCCGTTGAAAGTAAAACTGAAATGGAGCTGTTAATATTAAATGCTATAAGCGCATAAAATAAATAACCGGTATAAAAACCGGTTTATTTATTAAGCGTTCATAGCATTTAATTTTGCTGCAAGTCTTGATTTTTTTCTAGCTGCCATGTTCTTGTGGATTATTCCCTTTGAAGCAGCCATATCTAATGCCTTAACAGTATTTGAGAATGCAACTTTAGCTTCTTCAACATTTCCTCCTACAACGGAAGATTCAAACTTCTTTATTGTAGTCTTTAATGATGATTTTACCATTTTGTTTCTAAGTGTTTTAACTTGAGTTACTTTTATTCTCTTTTGAGCTGATTTTATGTTTGCCATTTGTTATTCACCCCCTTATATTATTATAGGGTCTCGGCAGTTTGGGGAAATCTGCGTACGAGTTTCTACATTAACAAAGCATATTATAGCACTTATTTATATGCACTTCAAGTAAAATTTACAAATTTAGCACTTTGGCAAACCCTATTAAATTGAATAGGATAGAGTATAATGGAAAAACTAATTTTAATTATATTAGTAAAGGGGTGAATTTGCTCAGAATATTAATTCGTGAGCAGAGGGTGCATGAGAAATGTAAGAACAGATTTAGCTATAGAAGCAAAGGAAATTTACCAAAAGGAGAGCGGTGGAAAAATACCCGGAGTCAGGGTAGAAGAGGAAAATGAAGGTGATATAAAAATCTCCAGAGTAAAAATAGTTGATGAAATTGGAGAAAGAGCAATGGGAAAGCCAGTCGGCACCTATGTAACAATTGATATTCCTGAAGTAACTCACTATGACAGCGACACAATGGACGATGTAAGCGAAGCCATGGCTAAGGTGCTTACTCCGCTTGCAAGTTTGGATAAAAGCATGACAGCATTAGTAGTAGGCCTTGGAAACTCAAACATAACTCCGGATGCTCTCGGACCGAAGGTTATATCTAAGCTTATGATAACAAGGCATTTGAAGGAACTTGTACCTGACAGCATTGATGAAGATATAAGACCTGTATGTGGTATTTCTCCAGGTGTTTTAGGAACTACAGGTATAGAAACCGGTGAAATAATAAAAGGTGTAGTAGAAAAGATTAAACCGAATTTGATTATATGTATAGATGCTTTGGCGTCAAGAAAGATGGAAAGAGTAAATAGAACAATTCAAATAGGTGATACAGGTATTTCACCAGGCTCCGGAGTTGGAAATAAAAGAATGGAAATAAGCAAAAGAACTTTAGGCATACCGGTTATAGCAATAGGGGTTCCAACGGTGGTTGATGCAGCTACAATGGCAAATGATACTATTGATTTAGCTATAGATGAAATGATAAAGCAGGCTAAACAAGGTGGAGATTTTTATAACATGTTAAAATCAATAGACAAGAATGAAAAACAGAGAATGATTGAAGAAATATTAAATCCTTACATAGGAAATTTGATGGTTACACCCAAAGAAGTTGATTTAGTAATTGATTCGCTTTCAAAGGTAATTGCTAATGGTATTAATATAGCACTTCAACCTGCGTTAGGCCTTGAAGATATTAATAGATATATGAGTTAGCCAATCTGCAAATATTATTGATTTTCTTAAAAAGTGAATAGAAAACCTACAAAAAGTACATCCTTATAAAAAAAGGAGGTACTTTTTGGAATGAAAAAAATTAAATTTGTAACTATATTTTTTGTGTGCTTCATGATAGTTGGATATGGGTTTATTGAAATAAGCAGCGGTCTTCCTGATTTTATAAAAAACAGATCATGGGTAAAAGTTTCTTTTAAGGAAGATCCTTTTGATTTAAAATTTGATATTGGCAATTATATAATTTATATAAATAGCGATGCTTTTAGAAACATTAGCGATAATACCATCGGAAAAATTAAAAATACTGTAGATAACAGCATTCTTCATGATTTTATAAAAGGTGAAATCAGAAATCCATAAGGGTTATTAAAATAAGTAACTGAAAAATACTATTTAAAGATTTCATACCCCAAAAAGCCGGCCTTATGGAGTATTTTCTCGCTAAAAAATTAAGTGATTTATAGTTTGATAATATATTATAGTATTTGTTGACAGATTCTTGGACAGTTATGGTATAATTTATTTTGATTTAATATAAACGGGGGTAAAGATATGCAGACTGATAGGCAAAAACATATAAGAAATTTCTCTATTATTGCACATATAGATCATGGAAAGTCTACTCTTGCTGACAGATTGTTAGAAAGAACAGGAACATTGACTCAAAGAGAAATGGAAGAGCAGGTTCTTGATAATATGGAACTTGAAAGAGAAAGAGGAATAACAATTAAAGCTCAGGCAGCTAGACTTGTTTATAAAAGAGAAGATGGTGAAGAATACATATTAAATCTTATAGACACCCCAGGTCATGTGGATTTTAACTATGAGGTTTCAAGAAGTCTGGCTGCCTGTGAAGGAGCTGTTTTGGTAGTAGATGCTACACAGGGAATACAAGCCCAGACATTGGCTAATTGCTATTTGGCTTTAGATCATGATTTAGAGATAGTACCAGTAATAAATAAAATAGATTTGGCCAGTGCAAGACCTGACGAAGTAAAGCACGAGATAGAAGATGTAATAGGAATAGAAGCAGGAGATGCTCCTCTTGTATCAGCAAAATCAGGTTTAAATATTGAACAGGTTTTGGAAGCAATTGTTGAAAAAGTTCCTTCACCTGCTGGAGATGAAGAAGCTCCTCTTAAGGCTTTAATTTTTGACTCCTATTATGACAGCTATAAAGGCGTAGTATGCCACCTTAGAGTTAAAGAAGGAACTGTAAAAGCAGGAACAAAGATAAAGCTTATGGCAAGCAACAAGGTTTATGAGGTTGTAGAAGTGGGTATATTTGCTCCGCAGATGGTACCTATTGAAGAACTTAGAGCAGGTGATGTTGGATACTTAACAGCATCCATTAAAAATGTTAGAGATGCAAGAGTTGGCGATACAATAACAGAAGCCGACAGACCTGCGAAAGAAGCTTTAGAAGGATATAGACCGGCTGTGCCTATGGTATTCAGCGGAATATATCCAGTAGATGGTGCAGATTATGAAGAACTTAAAGAAGCACTGGAAAAGCTTCAGTTAAATGATGCTGCACTAAATTTTGAACCGGAAACATCTATTGCCCTAGGTTTTGGTTTCAGATGCGGATTTTTGGGATTACTCCATATGGAGGTTATCCAGGAGAGAATAGAAAGAGAATTCAATTTAGATATTATAACTACAGCACCATCAGTTATATACAAAATAACTCAAACGGATGGTGAAGTTATTGATTTGACAAACCCGACAAATATGCCGGAAACTTCAAAAATTGACTATATGGAAGAACCTATAGTTAATGCTTCTATTATAACACCTACAGATTATGTTGGTGCAGTAATGGAACTTTGTCAAAGCAGAAGAGGAACCTTTAAGGATATGCAGTACCTTGAAGCAACAAGAGCTGTACTTCATTATGATATGCCTCTTAATGAAATAATATATGATTTCTTTGATGCATTAAAATCAAGAACAAGAGGATATGCTTCTCTGGATTATGACTTAAAAGGATATGCTCAAAGCAAGCTTGTAAAGCTTGATATATTACTAAATGGAGATACTGTTGATGCTCTATCAATGATTGTTCCTGAGGAAAGAGCCTATAACAAGGGTAGAAATATTGCTGAAAAATTAAAGGAAATCATACCAAGGCAGCAGTTTGAAATACCGATACAGGCAGCAGTAGGGTCGAAAATTATAGCTAGAGAAACAGTAAAAGCTCTTAGAAAAGACGTATTAGCAAAATGTTACGGCGGAGATATTACAAGAAAGAAGAAGCTTCTTGAAAAACAAAAAGAAGGTAAAAAGAGAATGAGACAAATAGGTACCGTTGAAGTTCCTCAAGAAGCATTCATGTCTGTATTAAAAGTAGATTAAAAAAAGGAGATGCGCTATGGAAAGCAAAACAGCACTTTATATTCACATACCGTTTTGCAAACAAAAGTGCTTATACTGTGATTTTCCCTCCTTTGCTGGAAAAGAAGCTTTCATGATGGATTATGTTAAGGCATTATGCAGCGAAATAAAGAATAAGGTTAAAAATGAAGTAAGTACTATATTTATAGGTGGGGGAACTCCCACCTATTTATCTTTAGAATGCCTTAGTGCTCTGAAAGATTGTCTTGATGAAATAAAAAAGGTTAACAACATAGAATTTACTATAGAAGGAAATCCGGAAAGTTTCAGCAAAGAAAAATTAGAAGTTTTTAAAAGTATGGGAGTTAACAGATTAAGCATAGGTTTGCAGGCCTGGCAGAATAGATTACTAAAAGGTATTGGCAGAATTCATGATATAGACAGTTTTATAAACAGCTTTAGATCATCAAGAGAAGCTGGTTTTAATAATATAAATGTTGATTTGATGTTTGGTCTTCCCGGACAGAATATTGGAGATTGGAAGGAAACATTGAATAAGGTTACAGAATTAAATCCTGAACATATTTCCTGCTACAGTCTTATTGTAGAAGAAGGAACTCCATTTTATAGTATGAGTTTAAAAAATATGCTTGATTTGCCTGAGGAGGAGATAGAAAGGCAGATGTACGAATATGCTTTAATTTTTTTAAAGAGTAAAGGTTATAAGCATTATGAAATATCCAATTTTGCGAAAGAGGATATGGAATCAAAACATAATCTGGTATATTGGAGTATGGATAACTACATAGGCTGCGGCACTGGTGCACATTCGTTTAAAAATGGAGTAAGGTATAGAAATATTGAAGATATAGAAAAATATATCTGTATGATAAATTCAGAAGGAAGTGCACAGGTAGATGAGTATATAAATACAGATAAGGATAATATGGAAGAATTTATGTTTATGGGGTTAAGAAAAACAAAAGGTATAAGCAAAGCTGAATTTATGGAAAGATTCAACAAAGATATCCATTCAGTTTATGGAAAAATTATTAATAAATTTTTAAATAATAAATTACTTTTAGAAGATGATGACAGAATATATTTATCTCCAAGAGGTATAGAGCTTTCTAATCAAGTTATGTGTGAGTTTATATTGTAATATGGAGAAAGCTAAAGAAAAAATAAGCAAATAAAACTTAAAAAAAACTATTGACACTATATGATTTGTTAAGGCCTATTATTCTAAATTGACAAAAATTAAGCGTCATGATATGTTTTAATCATAGTGATTAGCACTCACTGACGATGAGTGCTAATAAGTGGGGTGAGATTATGGAAATGGATGAAAGAAAAATAAAAATACTACAGGCTATAATAAATGATTATATAAATACAGCAGAGCCTGTTGGATCCAGAACCATAGCGAAGAAATATAATTTAGGTATAAGTTCTGCTACAATAAGAAACGAAATGGCTGACTTAGAAGATATGGGTTATCTTGAGCAGCTTCATAGTTCGTCAGGCAGAAAGCCTTCTGATAAAGGATATAGATTATATGTAGATAAGCTTATGCAGTTACCTCAGCTTACTATCGAAGAAGAAATTATGATTAAAAATCAAATTTTAAATGCGGCTATTTTTGAAGTTGACAAGATTGTAAAACAGGCTACTCAGCTTTTATCGGAGCTTACAAAGCTCACTTGTATTGTAGAATCTCCTTCAGCCAGAAAAAGTTTTATAAAATCAATACAGCTAATAAATGTGGATAGCAGTAATGTACTTGCAGTAATAATAACAGATACAGGTCTTATTAAAAATACAATTATAAGAGTAAATAGGCCTGCAAGCACTGAAAACTTAGTTAAACTTACTAATCTTCTAAATGCAAGACTTAAAAACTTATCTGTTGAAGAAATAAATCTGTCAGTTATCAACAGCTTAAAAGTTGACCTCGAAGGCCACTCAGAAATATTTGATGCTATAATACCAGCCTTATATGAGAGTCTGACCGCAGCTGAAACTTCTGAAGTTTACTTAGAAGGTACTACAAATATATTTAACTATCCTGAGTATAATGATATAGATAAAGCTAGAGAGTTTTTATATTTACTGAATAACAAGGATAATATAAAAGGTTTGCTTAATAATACTAATAATATTTCTATTAGCATTGGAGAGGAAAACTTTATACAAGGGGCAAAGGACTGCAGTATTATTTCCGGTGTATACAGCTTAGGGGGAAGACCTTTGGGTGCAATTGGAGTCATAGGACCCACAAGAATACCATATTCAAAGGTAGTTTCTCTTTTAACCAAGATAGTCAAAGAAATTAATGATTCACTTAATCAAACTTATTTAGATGATAGATAATTTTTATATATAGTTTTATTATAGAAGGGAGTACATTAATGGAGAATTCAAATGATGTAAAATATGATGCTCAAGAGGCAGAAATACTAGAGGATCAAGAATTTGAAGGTATTGATGAAGAAGAGATAGTTTCACTTGAAGGTTTAGTTGAAGAGCTCCAAAGCTCAAATAAAAAACTTTCAGATGAAAACAAGAAGCTTGAAAATGAGCTAAGTGCAATGAAAGAAAGAATTGTAAGAATTACTGCTGAATATGATAACTTCAGAAAAAGAACAGCAAAAGAAAAAGAAGGTATATACACTGATGCCTGTGAAGATATTCTTAAAAATATGTTTCCTGTTCTAGACAACTTAGAGAGAGCTTCAAATGTAAATGGAAGCATAGAGGATATCAAAAAAGGTATTGATATGACTATAAGACAGTTTAATGACAGCTTGTCAAAGCTTCAAGTTGAGGAGATTCCTACAGATCAAGGCTTTGACCCTAATATGCACAATGCAGTTATGCATGTAGAGGATGAGAGCTTTGGAGAAAAAGCTGTTGTAGAGGTATTTCAAAAGGGTTATAAAAGAGGAGATAAAGTTTTGAGATACAGTATGGTAAAAGTTGCAAATTAATATAAGATTGTTTTGAATGTTAAGGAGGAATAAAAATGGCAAAGGTAATAGGAATTGATTTAGGAACAACAAACTCATGTGTAGCTGTAATGGAAGGTGGAGAACCAGTAGTTATACCTAACGCAGAAGGCGCTAGAACTACTCCTTCGGTAGTTTCATTTCAAGCTAGTGGAGAAAGATTGGTAGGTCAGGTTGCAAAAAGACAAGCAATAACAAACCCTGATAAAACAATTATATCTATAAAGAGACACATGGGAACTAACCATAAGGTAAATATCGATGGAAAAGAATATACTCCACAAGAAATATCAGCAATGGTTCTTATGAAAATAAAAGCTGATGCAGAAGCATATCTTGGTGAAACTGTTACTCAGGCTGTTATAACTGTACCAGCATATTTTAATGACAGTCAAAGACAAGCAACAAAAGATGCCGGAAAGATAGCAGGGCTTGAAGTTTTAAGAATTATCAACGAGCCAACTGCAGCTTCCCTTGCATATGGTCTTGACAAACAAGACGAAAGTCACAAAATATTTGTATATGACTTAGGTGGAGGTACATTCGACGTATCTATACTTGAGCTTGGTGATGGAGTATTTGAAGTTAAGTCTACTAATGGTAATACCAGACTTGGAGGAGACGATTTTGACCAAAGAGTTATGGATTATATAGCTGATACCTTCAAGAAGGAAAATGGAATAGATTTACGAAATGATAAAATGGCTCTTCAAAGATTAAAAGAAGCAGCAGAAAAAGCTAAAATAGAACTTTCATCCTCATTACAGACTAATATAAATCTTCCATTTATAACTGCTGATGCTACAGGACCAAAACATATAGATATGAATTTAACAAGAGCTAAGTTTAATGAACTTACTCATGATTTAGTTGAAGCTACTATCGAGCCAATGAGAAAAGCTTTAGCTGATGCTGGACTATCAATAAATGAAGTTGATAAGGTTATACTAGTTGGAGGTTCAACAAGAATTCCTGCTGTTCAAGAAGCTGTTAAGAACTTTACCGGAAAAGAACCATCAAAAGGAGTTAACCCAGATGAGTGTGTCGCTGTTGGTGCAGCTATTCAAGCAGGTGTTTTAACAGGGGAAGTTAAGGATGTATTACTTCTTGATGTAACTCCATTAACATTAGGAATAGAAACTATGGGAGGAATTGCAACTCCATTAATACAAAGAAATACAACTATACCAACTAGAAAGAGCCAAATATTCTCAACTGCTGCCGATGGTCAAACATCTGTTGAAATCAATATAGTTCAAGGTGAAAGACAAATGGCTGCTGATAATAAATCTCTTGGAAGATTTACTTTATCAGGCATTGCTCCGGCTCCAAGAGGAATTCCTCAAATCGAAGTTACTTTTGATATTGATGCTAATGGTATAGTAAATGTATCTGCAAAGGATAAGGGAACAGGAAAAGAAGCTAACATTACAATTACAGCATCTACAAATCTAAGCGATGACGAAATAGATAAGGCTGTAAAAGAAGCTGAAAAGTTTGCAGAAGAAGATAAAAAGAGAAAAGAAGCTATCGAAGTTAAAAACAATGCTGATCAAATAGTATATCAAAGCGAAAAAACTCTTAAGGAGTTAGGTGATAAAGTATCAGCTGAAGATAAGACAAAGATTGAAGATAAAATTAAAGCAGTTAATGCTGTTAAGGATGGAAATGATCTTGAAGCAATCAAGAAGGCTACTGAGGAATTAACACAAGAGTTCTATGCTATATCTTCAAAGCTTTATCAAGCTAATGGAGGAGCAGAAGGAGCAGGCTTTGATCCAAACAACATGGGTGGAGCTAATGCTGGAGCTCAAGGACCTAAGGATGATAATGTTGTTGATGCTGATTTCAAAGTAGAAGATGACAAATAATAAATAATCAGTATAATATATAAGGGATGGGTAACAGTGCCCCTCCCTTAATTTAAGTTATGAAGTATATCTAAAAACAATGTTTTATAAATGCAGGTGGTGAATATAGGGATGGCTAAAAAAGATTATTATGAAATTCTAGGTTTACAAAAAGGTGCAAGCGACGATGAGATAAAAAAGGCTTTTAGGAAACTTGCTATTAAATATCATCCTGACAAGAATCAAGGTAATAAGGAAGCTGAAGAAAATTTCAAAGAAATTAATGAGGCATATCAGGTATTATCTGATCCTGAAAAGAAGGCTCAATATGATCAGTTCGGAACTACCGACTTTAACGGAGGCGGTGGTTTTAGCGGCGGCTTTGATTTTTCAGATATGGGTGGTTTTGGCGATATTTTTGAAAGCTTTTTTGGCGGCGGCTTTGGGTCAGGAGGCAGGAGAAGAAATGGACCGGAAAGAGGGGCAGATATTGAATATACTCTTAATCTAACCTTTGAAGAAGCTGTTTTTGGTGTTGAAAAAGAGGTTTCAGTAAATAAGCATGAAAGATGTGAGACCTGCTCTGGTAGTGGTGCAAAACCAGGAACTTCTCCTAAAACCTGTGATAAGTGCGGAGGCTCCGGCCAGGTAAGGGTACAAAGAAATACTCCACTTGGAAGCTTTGTAAGTGTAAATACTTGTGATAAGTGCGGTGGAAAAGGAAAAATAATTTCAGAACCATGTCCTACGTGCAGAGGAACTGGAAAAGAAAGAAAAAATAGAAAAATTAAGATTAACGTGCCTGCAGGTGTAGATACAGGTAATGTAATACCTCTTAGAGGGCATGGAGAACATGGGGCTAACGGTGGACCTCCAGGAGACTTATATATAAATATAAGGGTAGCGGCTCACTCTTTATTTAAGAGAAAAGGCTTCGATATTCATATTGATAGACATATCAGCTTCGCTAAGGCAACTTTTGGATGTGAAATCAAAGTTCCAACGGTGGATGGAGATGTAAAATATGAAATTCCTGCTGGTACTCAGCCTGGAACTGTATTCAGACTAAAGGGCAAAGGGGTTCCGAGAGTAAACAGTTCTGGAAGAGGGGATCAATATGTAACTGTTATTGTTGATGTTCCTAAAACCTTAAACGAGAAGCAAAAAGAAGCTTTAAGAATGTTTATGGAAGCAAGCGGCGAAAGCAAAGAGGAAGTAAAAAAATCCTTTGTTAATAAAATAAAAGACAGCTTTAAATAAGCAGCAAAACTTCGTTCTAATTTATAGAGCGAAGTTTTTGTATGCTATATAAATTTATTTAAGTTTACTATAGGGTTTGTTTTGGTATAATATAAATAAACAATTTTAACTATTAACTTATGCAAATTGAAAAATATTTTAAAGATGAGTATTTTCATCGTGTAAAAGATATGTTTTCTATTGTTTATTAATAGATAATAAAGTTACGTAAGAAGAGAGGAATTGATACAATGCAGGGTAAATGGATTGAAATAAAGATAGTTACTACAAGTGAGGCTGTAGAGCCCATATCAGGTATATTTTATGGATTAGATGTTAAAGGTGTGGCTATTGAGGACCCAAGGGATATTTTAGAAAGAGAGCAAGGACCTTTAAGCTGGGATTTTGCTGATATAAATATTTTTGAGTACGGAAAAGATGCAGCTGTGGTTAAGGGATATTTTAACGAAGAAGATAATATTTCTGAAATTGAATTATACATAAATGGAAAAATAAGCGAGCTAAAAGAAATTGGAATTGATGTTGGAGAAGGAAAAGTAATAATTAAGGAAGTTTTTGAAGAAGATTGGGCTAATAATTGGAAAAAGTATTATAAGCCAACAAAAATAGGACAAAAAATAGTTATAAAGCCAATTTGGGAAGAATACTCAGCAAAAGAGGATGAAATTATTGTTGAAATGGATCCCGGTATGGCCTTTGGAACAGGAACTCATGAAACCACAAAAATGTGTATCGAAGCTTTAGAAAAGTATGTAAGTAAAGATACTACTGTATTTGATATAGGAACTGGCTCAGGAATACTTGCAATTACTGCTGCAAAGCTTGGTGCAAAGAAAGTTGTTGGAGTAGATTTAGATCCGGTAGCTGTGGATTCTGCTGCTGGAAATGTTAAGTTTAATAACTTAACTAGTATAGAGATTCTTCATGGAAATCTAATGGAGGTTGTTTCAGGAAAGGCAGAGGTAGTTGTCGCTAATATAATTGCAGATGTAATCATATTTTTAGCTTCAGATGTAAAAAAGTTTATTGAAAAGGAAGGCTACTTCATATGCTCAGGTATTATAAGAGAAAGAAAAGATGATGTAGTAAATAAATTAAAAGATGAAGGCTTTGATATAAAAGAGGTTAATACCCTTGGAGAATGGGTATGTATAGTTGCTAAAATATAAGGAGTAGATTCTATGCATAAGTTTTTTGTACAAAGGGAGTTTATAAATGAGGATAACGCTTTTATTGAAGGCGATGATGTAAAACACATATATAAAGTTCTTCGTTTAGAATGTGGAGACAAAGTAAGTATTAATGATTGTCAAGGTAATGAGTATCTTGGAGAAATACATGAAATAAATAAGAAACAGGTAATAGTAAATCTTATAGAGAAACTTCCCATTAATAATGAAAGTCCGGTTAATGTTTACTTGTACCAAGGACTTCCAAAATCAGCCAAGATGGATTTGATAGTTCAAAAGGCAACTGAACTTGGCATCAAAGAAATAACTCCAGTGGTTACTGAAAGAGTTGTTGTTAAAAGTGAAATTACAGAGTTTAAAAAGGTAGACAGATGGAATAGAATTGCTTTAGAGGCGTGCAAGCAGTCTAAGAGAAGTCTTTTGCCGTCTATAAATACTCCTATAGAATTTGATGAACTTTTAAGCAGCCTTAAGGATATGGATCTTATAGTTGTTCCCTATGAAAATGAAGATGGGTTTGGAGTAAAGAATCTAATTAACAGCTTGAACAAAGAAGTAAAAAATATAGCAGTAGTAATTGGTCCAGAGGGAGGATTTGAAGAAAGTGAAATTAATAGCCTCAGAGATCTGGGAGCTCAAATAGTTACCTTGGGACCAAGAATTTTAAGAACTGAAACAGCAGGATTTGTATGCGTAACTATGTTAATGTACGAATTAGGAGACATGGGGGGCGCAGCTAACAGGGAGGGTTAATTTAATGAAGGTTGCATTTGCTACACTAGGCTGCAGAGTTAATCAGTATGAATCTGAAGCCATGACTGAAAAGTTCATAAGAGAGGCTTATGAAGTCGTAGACTATAACAGTTTCGCAGATGTGTATGTTATAAATACTTGTACAGTTACAAATATGGGTGATAAGAAATCCAGACAGATGATAAGCAGAGCAAGAAGACAAAATCCAGAAGCTATAATCGCCGTTGTCGGATGCTATTCTCAGATAGCGCCTGATGAAGTATCCAGAATTGAAGGTGTTGATGTGGTGCTGGGTACAAGAAACAAAGGTGATATTGTTTACTGGGTAAACAGGGCTAGAGAAGTAAAATCTCAAATGGTTGAGGTTAATGATGTGCTTAGAAATAATGTTTTTGAAGAATTAAACATTGAAGAATATCAAAATAAAACAAGAGCATTTTTAAAGATACAGGATGGCTGTAACAGATTTTGTTCTTACTGCTTAATACCATTTGCAAGAGGTGCTGTATGCAGCAAGAAACCGGATAAAGTTATGGAAGAAATTAAGGAATTGGCTGCTCATGGGTTTAAGGAAATTATTTTATCAGGTATACATACTGCTTCCTACGGTATGGATCTGGAGGATAAGGTAACATTAGTAGACCTTTTAGAGCAAATTGATAATATAGAAGGTATAGAAAGAGTAAGAATAGGTTCAATAGATCCTACATTTTTCAGCAGTAATGTTATTGAAAGAATAGTTAAGATGAAAAAGCTCTGTCCTCACTTTCATTTATCATTGCAAAGCGGATGTGATGCAACGCTGAAAAGGATGAATAGACATTATACTTCCAAGGATTATAAAGAGGTGGTAGAAGAACTAAGAAAAAATATAAAAGATGTATCAATTACCACTGACATTATAGTAGGTTTTCCCGGAGAGACAGAAGAAGAATTTAATACAACCTATGAATTTTTAAAGAATATTAAGCTTTCAAAAATGCATATCTTCAAGTTTAGTCCTAGAAAAGGAACTAGGGCTGCTGAAATGAATGAACAAATATCTGGAGAAGCAAAAGAAGAAAGAAGCAGTAAACTTATTAGCTTGAGTAATGAATTAGAAAAAGAATTTATGAAAAAATATATAGGAATGAAGATGAAAGTTTTATATGAACAAGTATATGATGCTAACAGATATGAAGGCTATACTTCAAATTATATAAAGGTAGTATCTGAAAGCACAATAAGTATAGAAGGCAAGATATTGGATGCGCTTATAAAGAGCAGTGAAGATGATTATTTACTAGGTACACTAGTTTAAAAATTTCAACTAAAGGAGGTGGAAATATGGAAAATTGTATATTTTGTGATATAATAGAAGGTAGAATCCCTTGTGATAAAGTATACGAGGATGATCAAGTGCTGGCATTTAAGGATATAAACCCGGAAGCACCAGTTCATGTGCTTATTATTCCTAAGGAGCATATAGAAAGCATAAATTCTTTAGATGAAAGCAATATTAATATTTTAGCTCCTATATACAGAGCTGCCAGAATAATAGCTCAGGAGTTAAAAATTGCTGAAAGCGGCTACAGAGTTGTTACTAACTGTGGAAAAGATGCAGGGCAAACAGTGCAGCATATACATTTTCATCTTTTAGGCGGAAGAAGCCTAAATTGGCCTCCTGGCTAAATAAAAGCTTAAAATGAAATTGTTGACAGTTAATAAGCTTTTATTGTATAATAAAAAATGTGCTATTTAGCCCACAGATGCTGCATTTAATTTTTAATAGTTAATTTGTGCTAGCGGAGGGAGGGATAAGATATGTCAGAAATTAGAGTTGGAGAAAATGAATCACTAGATAGTGCATTAAGAAGATTTAAGAGAAAATGCGCTAGAGCAGGAGTTCTTTCTGAAGTAAGAAAGAGAGAACATTATGAAAAGCCAAGTGTAAAGAGAAAAAAGAAATCTGAAGCTGCAAGAAAGAGAAAATTTAAATAGAATTCTTTGAAAGAGGGTACTAAGAATGTCTCTTAAAGAAAGACTGCAAGAAGATTGGAAGCAAGCTTTAAAGGCTAGAGATAAATTTAGAGCTGATACAATAAGTATGGCTAAGGCGGCTGTTTTACAAGTTGAAAAAACTGATGGCATAAGCTTAGATGACGATGCAGTTATTGAAGTTTTAGCCAGAGAAGTTAAGCAGAGACGCGAAGCTATTCTAGAATTTGAAAAAGGAAACAGACAGGATTTAGTAGATAAGGCTAATGCTGAAATTGAGATCTTGTTTGAATACCTTCCTCAGCAGTTAACAGAAGAAGAAATTTTAGTTTTTGTTCAAGATGCAGCTGTTGAAGTTGGTGCAAATAGCATAAAAGATATGGGAAAAGTAATGCAGGTATTAGCTCCTCGCGTAAAAGGAAGAGCTGATGGCAAACTTGTTAGTCAAATAGTAAGAGAACATTTAAATAAATAATAAAATGTAGTAAAGGTTCAGGAAACTGAACCTTTTTTATTTTTTGTTGTCATTTATTAACTTGTAAATTCATAAATTTAGTATGAAGTAATTTCTAGGGGTGTAAAGCGTGGAGGACAGATTATCTAGAACAAAGGAAACGATAGCTGAAAAATTAGATTTACCAAGAGATGTTGTTCTTAATATACCGAAAATAGTAATAACTGGCGATAACGAAATAATTATAGAAAATCACAAAGGAGTAATACTTTTTGATGAAAGGGAAATAAAAATTAATTCAAATGTGGGATTAATAGACATATATGGAAGTGGGTTTGAAATATTATTCATGGGGGGCAGTACCTTAACTGTCAGTGGAAAATTCAAATCGGTGGTGTATGAAGGAAATGAGTAAAATAAAAAAATATAAAACCGGAACAATAACTATCGAAATTCAATCCCACATTCCTGAAAAATTTTTAAACTTGATCTGGAAGAATAATATTCAAGTCAAAAATATAAGAAAAAAAAGTATAACTACTATGATTATGGATATAAATTTAAAGGATTTTAACTTAGTTGAAGAAGTTGCTCAAAAAACAAAAAGTAAAATGAAGATAATTAATAGAAAGGGTATTACCTTCTTTTTACTTAAAATAAGAAGACGTTTTGCTCTTGTAGGCGGCGTGTTTATATTCGTTTTTATTTTATATTTTTTATCGGGATTCATTTGGACAATAGATATACAGACTGAAAATAATTTATCTCCTTACGAGATAAGGCAGCAGTTAATCAATTATGGTATTATGCCTGGAATAAGAAAAAGCAAAGTTAATGTATATCAGCTTCAGGATAATATGATAAAAAGCAACGAAAATATTATGTATTTTAAAGCTCGTATAGATGGTTCAAGGCTTTATGTTAGTGTAATTGACAAGGTTACTCCACCTAGTATTATAGCAGATAATGAACCGTGTAATTTAGTTGCGAAAAAGGATGGACAAATAGTAAGAGTATATACCTCTGCTGGTTCGGCAACTGTCAAAAAAGGTGACACAGTTAAAGCAGGAGATATAATTGTAAAAGGAGAGCAAGGAAAAGAGGGAAGTACATATACTGTTCATGCAAGTGGTGATGTAATTGCAAGAACCTTTTATGAGCAGATTAAAGAAGTGCCCATTAAAGGTATAAAAAAAGAAAGAACAGAAAATAAAATAGAAAATTTATATATAGAAGTTTTAGGAAAGAGAATTTATTTAAAAAATAGTTTAAACAAATTTAAAAGTTATGATAAAATAGTAGAAAATAGTGGATTTATCAAAAAAGAATTATATTATGAGGTTGTAGAAACAAAATATAATTTAGATTCAGAGAAAGTAGTTAATTCTACAGCTGATGAATTGTATTCGAGAATTACTCAATCCTTAGATAAGTCAATAAAAATAGTTGATAAACAAGTACAATCAGAACCTAATGGGGACAGTATAAGGGTTCGTGTACTGGTGATTGCAGAAGAAAATATTGCTGTAACTCAAAAGCTACAATGATTAAATTGTATAAAAACAAAAGGTGGGATATTTATGGGTACGATAAATTTAAGAGGCTTTCTAGCTGATAATAAAGTAAAGCATATCTTAATTTACTTATGCACATTTTTAATTATATACTTTACTTTAATAACCTCATTAAGCACTAAGACGTACGATATTAAAGAAGGGGAAATAGCTAAAGTCAGCATAAGAGCTCAAAGAAATACCATAGACGAGGCTGCTACATCTGCAAGAAAGAAAGAGGCCGTAAGTCTTGTCCCACCACAATATACTGTAAAAACTGATGTTAAAGATAATGCTATAAACACAATTACAACTTTGTTTGTAAAAGTTACTCAGGTTAATGAAAGTAATATAGATATAAAAGAAAAGACTTTGCAGGTTGCTAATTCTTCAAATATAGGATTATCAGAAGAGGATATCACTAATCTTATAAAAATGAATAGTGTGAATATGGTTAACTTGAAGAACTTTCTTATTGATACAATGAATGATGTTTATGATTTAAGCATACAGTTCAATCCTAACTTGAGTGCAGAGGTTAACAATGAAAATTTAAAAAAAGCACAGGATATAGTTCAGATGAACTTTAACAGGTCGAAGTTTGACAAGGCTACAAGAGATTTGGGAACTGCCATAGGTGTCAGGCTGGTAAAACATAACTCTTTTTTCGATAAAGAAAAAACAGAAGAAATGAAAAATAATGCAATAAATAACACCCCTCCTGTAGTAATAAAAAAAGATCAAATAATAGTTATGGAGGGTGAACAGATAACTCCTGAGAAATATGCTACTCTTAAGAGCCTTGGTTTGATAAATACAAATACAAAGTCTGAGTGGTATATATACATTAGTTTGGGGGTGCTTATAGCTTTAGTTTTATTTATCGAGAGCTTTTATATTTATAAGTATCAAAATGATATATATAAAGACTGGAGCAAATTTCTATTGGTGAATATTATCAATTGTATATCTCTTATATTAGCAAGGGTTTTAGGAATGGTTTCTCCATTTTTGATTCCTTTTGCTTTTGCTCCAATTCTTTTAACTCTTTTGTTGAACTATAAAGTATCATTAACAGTAGGCGTAATTAATGCTGTTTTTATTAGTGGTGCTCTTAACTTTAATTCGGATATTCTTATTCTTGCAATACTAAATGCTGTAGTTGGTGCTTTGGTTATCCAAAAGCTTCAACAGAGAAATGACATACTTTTTTCATGTTTATATATTGCAGTAATGAATGTTATAACTACACTTTCGATAGGTTTTTTACTTAGCAATAATATAAAGGACAACCTTACGAGGGCAGGTTTTTCTATAGTAGGCAGTGGATTGGCCGGAATACTTACAATTGGTGTTCTACCTGCCTTTGAGAGCGTTTTTGATATAGTTACAAATATTAAATTGCTGGAATTATCAAATCCTAATAACCCTTTGCTGAAAAAACTTTTGCTTGAGGCACCAGGAACCTATCACCATAGCATATTAGTAGCTAATCTTGCTGAGGTAGCAGCAGAGGCTATTGGTGGTAATCCGGTTTTGGCAAGAGTTTGTTCATATTATCACGATGTTGGAAAAATAAAAAGGCCATATTTCTTTAAAGAAAATCAAATAGGAAATGATAATCCTCACAACAAGATAACTGCAAATTTGAGCGCATTGATTATTATTTCTCATGTAAAGGATGGACTGGAGCTTGCGAAAGAGTATAGGCTTCCACAAATTATACATGATATAATTGAACAGCATCATGGAAACTCCTTGGTCAAGTATTTTTACGTAACTGCAAAAAATAAAAGTGAGAATCCGGAAGAAATACTTGAAGATGACTTTAGGTATCAGGGCCGAAACCCTATCTCTAAGGAGGCAGGTATTATTATGCTGGCTGATAGTGTAGAAGCTGCTGTAAGGTCTATCAGTGAGCCCACTCAGACTAAGATAGAGGAAATGGTTAATAATATAATAAAAAGCAAGTTAAATGAAGGTCAATTAGATAATTGCAACATAACTTTAAAGGATTTGAATGAGATTAAGGAAGCTTTTCTAAAAGCCTTAACCGGAATATATCATCAAAGAATTGAGTATCCTACTGACAAATGGAATATAACACATGATAAAACTGTAGAAGTTAAATTATAAGGAGTAATGAAATGCTATTGATTGACAACAGACAAAATAAAATTGAAGTTACAGACGAACTTGAAGATATATTGGCAAAAATAATTGATTTTGCGCTAAAAGAAGAACAAGTACTGATAGATTATGAAATAAGTTTGATATTTATAGATAATAATGAAATTAGGGTTATAAATAAAGAATATAGAGGAATAGATAAGGAAACAGATGTTTTGTCCTTTCCTATGCTTGATTATTCTAAATCTAAGGTGTTTAAAGATATTTATTTGAATTACGATTTTGACGACAGTTATTTTGATGACGGTAAGCTTGTTCTTGGCGATATTGCTATTTCTCTAGAAAGGGCAAAAGAACAGAGTGAGGAATATGGTCATTCATTTTTAAGAGAGGTTTGTTATTTATCTGTTCACTCTATATTACATCTTCTTGGTTATGATCACATGGAAGAAGATGAAAAGGAAATAATGAGAAATAGAGAAGAATATATTTTACAGAAATTTAATATAAACAGATAGTATTGCCTTTATCAAAAGAAACATTTGAGGAGATTATTCTATGAAGGTAAGAAAACTTTTAGATAGTTTTAATTATGCAATAAGCGGCATAATTCATGCAGTAAGAACGCAGAGAAATATGCGAATACATATGATTGCTTCGCTTTTGGTTTTGACTGCATGTTTTTTTTATGATTTAAAAAAGCTGGAGATTCTTATACTTACAATAACTATAACGATGGTTATAGTAGCTGAAATGTTTAATACAGCAATTGAGTGTACTATAGATGTAGCAGCGAACTATTATCATCCATTAGCTAAAATCGCCAAAAATACAGCTGCAGGAGCTGTACTTATAACAGCAATAAATGCAGTTGTTGTTGGATATATCATATTTTGGGATAGACTTAATCAATTTAGTCTTATTGTTATAAGAAAAATTAAACAATCTGATCCATATATGATATTTATAATACTAATTATTGTTTTAATTTCAACATTAGTTGTAAAAGCTATCTTTGGAGAAGGCACGCCGCTTAGAGGCGGAATGCCAAGTGGTCATAGTGCAATTGCCTTTTGTCTTGCAACAACTATAGCGTTAATTTCACAAGATCCATTAGCTATTTTACTTAGTTATCTTTTGGCCTTTATAGTGGCTCAGAGCAGAGTTGATTCTCAAATTCATTCTATTTTAGAGGTTTTGGCAGGAGCAGTATTTGGAACATTGCTTACAATTCTTCTATTTAAGATATTTGGGTAGAATAAGTTTGGATAAATATTGTTGAAATACTTGAAAATAGTGTTATAATTTATATACAAGTTTTAGAATTTAATGTAAATTAATACTAGGAAGTAGCTTTCATGGAATATAAGCATTTAATTTCTAAAGTCCTTGGGACAAGAGAAAAAGCTAATGTATCTTATTCAAATTATAATTTGTGAAACAATTTTAGTTGAAGATGGAGCATTTTATAGTTAAAACTCAAGATGGCGTTCTCTCGGACGCATTTATAAAAGAAATTTAAATAAATAACAAATGAAATTATAAGGAGTGCAGGCTGATCAATGTTTAAATCAGGATTCGTAACAATAATAGGAAGACCAAATGTAGGAAAATCCACACTGTTAAATCATTTAATGGGAGAAAAATTGTCAATTGTATCAAGTAAGCCTCAAACAACAAGAAACAATATACAAACAATCCTTACAAAAGACGATTATCAGATTGTATTTGTTGATACACCAGGAATGCATAAACCAAGACATAAGCTTGGGGAATATATGGTTAAGATTGCAAAAGATACATTAAAGGAAGTTGATGAAATCCTTTTTCTTACCACACCCGATATTGAGGTTGGAAAAGGCGATCAATATATATTGGAACAATTAAGAGAACTTAAGATACCTGTAATTATGGTATTAAACAAAATTGATGAAAATACAGAAAATAGAGTAGCTGAAACAATAAAGAATTATTCAGAGTTTTTTCCTTTCACAGAAATAATTCCTATTTCAGCAATTAAAGGAAAAAATACGGATAGGCTTTTAAACATAATGACTAAATACCTTAAGGAAGGTCCTAAATTTTATCCTGAAGATATGATTACAGACCAACAGGAGAGATTCATAGTTTCGGAGGTTATTAGAGAAAAAGCTTTAAGGCTTCTTACTCAGGAAGTTCCACATGGAATAGCAGTAGAAATTATATTGATGAAAAAAGAAGATAATGATGTATATAATATTGAAGCAACTTTATTATGCGAAAAAGATTCCCATAAAGGGATTATAATTGGTAAAGGCGGAGAGATGCTTAAGAAAATTTCTACTTACGCAAGACAAGATATAGAAAAATTTTTGGGCACTAAAGTTTACCTTAAATTATGGGTAAAAGTCAAAAAAGAGTGGAGGGACAATTCCAGTCTTTTAAGAGAGTTAGGGTATAAGTAACATATTTTTATAATTAAAAAATATGGTACTGTAAATAATTTATTTTTATAGGGTATACTAACGTATAGGAGATGATTTTCTGTCAATTTTCAAAAGTAAAGCGCTAGTTATAAAATCCATAGATTTAAAAGAAAATGATAAAATAGTTTACTTGTTTTCTGAAAAGCTTGGAAAAATTTCTGCTGTTGCTAAGGGTGCTAAAAAAGGTAAAAGTAAAATAATGCCTCTGACGCTTCCATTTTGCTTTGGAGAATATGTAGTTTTCAAAGGTAAAAGTTTATACACTATAAATGAAGGCGAAATAATTAGTTCTTTTCAATCGCTGCTTAGCGATTTAAACAGCCTAACCTATGCTTCTTACTTTTGCGAGTTAATTGACATAGCATTAGTTGAAGAAGAAAGCAGCAGAGAGTTATTCAAAAATCTTATTTCAGTCTTCTATTTAATGGAGAACAAGGCAGTAGATTTTGAAACTTTAGCAAGGGCTTTTGAAATAAAATTATTGATGGCTTCAGGGTTTAGTTTGAATTTAGATAATTGCTCAGTATGCAGAAAGAAAATTGACAGTTCGAATTTTATAAGTCTTGAATATCTTGGTGGAGTATGTATGGATTGCAATAGAATCCATGGCATGAATATAAGCTACTCAGGATATAATGCTCTGAAATATTTAATAAACGCACCTATAGAGAATATTTATAGGCTTTCTTTAAATAAAGAAACAAAAGATGGGCTTTATAAGCTTCTAGCATATATTATTTCAAACAGCTTTTCAAGAAAACCAAATAGTTTAGATATATTTAATTATATTAAAGGAGTTGAAGGCAATGAATGAAATTACATTAGAAAAAATTGATATCGTAAGAGAAAGAACTGGTGCTACTTATGCCGAAGCGAAAGAGGCGTTAGAGGCTTCAAATGCAAATGTTGTCGATGCTATTATATATATTGAAAAGAGCAAAAAAACTCCCCTTGACAGTATATATACTACTAAAGATGAATTTCTTGCTTGGATAAAAGAACTGATAAACAGGGGAAATGTTACAAGAATTAAAGTGAAAAAGGATGAAAAAACTATTGTAGATTTGCCAGTAAATGCGGGAATAGCTGTTGGAATTGTTGCTGCAGCAGTATGGGCTCCTTTAATTGCAATAGGGGTAATTGGTGCAGTTGTTACTAATATAACAATAGAGATAACCAAGAAAGATGGTTCTGTAGAAGTTGTAAATAAGGTTATAAAGGCTACTGTGCAGGACGTCAAGGAAAAAGTAAATGATGTTGCATCAGATGTTAAAGAAAAAGTAACAGACGTTGCTTCTGATGTAAAAGATAAGTTTACAAGCAAAAAGACTGAAGAAGCACCGAAGGAAAATGAAACTGTTTACACTTACACTGTTAAATTTGATGATACAGATAATAATGAACAAAAATAAATAATTATGACCAGCAATATTACATTGCTGGTTTTCTTTAATATATTGTTTTAAAATATATATTGAAATTGTATAGAAACTTAGGTAAAATATTTAAAGCATGATAAAAATTATGCATTATTACAAATTATAAAAACTTAAGTAAATAAGAGTAATATGAAGAAAAGTATAATAATAAAGGAATATTTTATGAAATTAGAGAAAAAATAATTAAAGTAATGTATAATTTATTTCTTTAACATGCTATAATAACGTTGTATTATTGGGAAAGAGGGTGGACAGCATTAAACTTACGCTAAGACAGGAAGAAATAATCAAATTAGTTAAGAATAATGGCCCCATTACAAGCGAAGCCTTAGCTGTAAAGTTAAATGTTACGCGAGCTGCTCTAAGACCAGATTTAGCTATTTTAACTATGACAGGTATCTTAGAGGCAAGACCTAAAGTAGGATATATCTACTCAAAGAAACCTACATACAGCCTGGTCTATGAATACATAAGAAATATTAAAGTGCAGGATGTTATGTCTAATCCAATCGTTGTACATGAGAATACTACAGTTTATGATGCAATAGTTCATTTGTTTTTAAACGATGTGGGTACTTTATTTATTCAAAATAATGGTATTCTTCTTGGAGCTGTTTCGAGAAAAGATTTTCTCAAAATAGCCATGGGAGGAACTGATATGCAAAAGGTTCCTGTAGGAGTTATTATGACTAGAATGCCTAATATTATCTTTGTAGAAAAAGAAGATACCGCGTATTTAGCGGCGCAAAGAATAATGGAGCATGAAGTTGATAGCCTTCCTGTAGTTGAAAGAGTATTTGATGGATCAAAAGAGAGCTTCAAAATTATAGGTAAGATTTCAAAAACCAATATTACAAAGTTGTTTGTTAAATTAGGCGAAAATAACTAATTTATTTTTAATGACCTAACCGGGACAAAAAACAACCCGTTAGTATATAAATATTATAATACAAAGGAGTGTTACAGACATGCAAAGCAAAAAGTATGTTTACCTTTTTAGTGAAGGTACTGGTTCAATGAGAGAACTCCTTGGTGGAAAGGGTGCTAATCTAGCAGAAATGACTATTTTAGGAATCCCAGTACCACAAGGATTTACTGTAACTACAGAGGCTTGCAATAAGTATTACGAAGATGGAAAGAAAATTGCTCAAGAAGTAATTGACCAAATTCTAGAGAATATGGCAAAGCTTGAAAAAATCACTGGCAAGAAATTTGGTAGTGTTGAGAACCCATTACTAGTTTCAGTTAGATCTGGAGCAAGAGCATCAATGCCAGGTATGATGGATACAATCCTTAATCTTGGTTTAAATGATGAGACTGTTGAAGCAATGGCAAAACTTACAGGAAACGAAAGATTTGCTTACGATTCATACAGAAGATTTATTCAAATGTTTGCTGATGTTGTTATGGAAGTTGAAAAGAGAAACTTCGAAGACATATTAGATGAAATAAAAGAAAAGAAAGGCGTTAAGCTTGATACTGAATTAGATGCAAATGATCTTAAGGAAGTAGTAAAAAGATTTAAGGCCTTCTATAAAGAAGCAAAAGGTGAAGAGTTCCCAGCTGATCCAAAGCTTCAATTAATAGAATCTGTTACAGCTGTATTTAGATCTTGGGATAATCCAAGAGCTATCGTTTACAGAAGATTAAACGATATACCATCAAGCTGGGGAACAGCTGTTAATGTACAGTCAATGGTATTTGGTAATAAAGGAGAAACTTCAGGTACTGGAGTTGCTTTCTCAAGAAACCCATCAACTGGCGAAAAGAAAATATATGCTGAATACTTAATGAATGCACAAGGTGAAGACGTTGTTGCAGGTATAAGAACTCCAGAAGATATATCAACTCTTGAAAAGAGAAATCCAGAAGTTTACAAGCAGTTTATGGAAATAGTAAACAAGTTAGAAAATCACTATAAAGACATGCAAGACATGGAATTTACTATAGAAGATGGAACACTTTATTTCTTACAAACTAGAAATGGTAAAAGAACTGCTCAAGCAGCATTAAAAATTGCCGTTGATTTAGTTGAAGAAGGTATGGCTACAAAAGAAGAAGCTATACTTAAAGTTGATCCAAAACAACTAGATTCTTTACTTCACCCAGCATTTGATTCTGCTGATTTAAAGAGTGCTAAAGTTATAGCTAAAGGTCTTCCAGCATCTCCAGGAGCTGCATGTGGTAAAATAACATTTACTGCAGAAGAAGCTAAGGAAAGAGCTGAAAAAGGAGAAAAAGTAGTTTTAGTTAGACTTGAAACTTCTCCAGAAGATATCGAAGGTATGATTGCTGCTGAAGGTATCCTTACAGTAAGAGGAGGTATGACTTCTCACGCTGCTGTTGTAGCTAGAGGTATGGGAACTTGCTGTGTTGCTGGTTGTGGTGACATAAAAGTTAACGAAGAAGCTAGAACTATAGAAGTAGCAGGATTAACATTAGGTGAAAATGATTATCTATCAATAGATGGAAGTACTGGTAATGTATATGGTCAGGCTATAAAAACAGTAGAACCAGAAATTAGCGGTTACTTCGGAACATTTATGGCATGGGCTGATGAAATCAGAAGCTTAAAGGTTAGAACAAATGCTGATACTCCAAGAGACGCAGCACAAGCTGTTAAGTTTGGAGCTGAAGGTATTGGTCTTTGCAGAACAGAGCATATGTTCTTCGATGAAGATAGAATACCAGCAGTTAGAGAAATGATAGTAGCTAAAACTGAGGAGCAAAGAAGAAAAGCTCTAGATAAATTACTTCCAATGCAAAGAGAAGACTTTGTTGGTCTTTACGAGGCAATGGAATACAGACCGGTTACTATAAGATTCTTAGATCCACCACTACATGAGTTCTTACCTCATGAAGATGAGGATATAAGAGCATTAGCAGCAGAAATGGGATTAACTTTTGAAGAGTTAAAAGCTACTGTAGAATCTTTACATGAATTTAACCCAATGATGGGTCATAGAGGATGTAGATTAGCAGTATCTTACCCAGAAATAGCTGAAATGCAGACAAGAGCTGTAATCGAAGCTGCAATAGATGTTAAGACTAGAAAAGGCTACGACATAGTTCCTGAAATAATGATTCCTCTTGTTGGAGAAATAAAAGAATTAAAATATGTTAAAGATGTTGTTGTAAGAGTTGCAGATGAAATCATCAAAGAAAAAGGTATTGATATGAAGTACATGGTTGGTACTATGATAGAAATACCAAGAGCAGCGCTTACTGCTGATGAAATAGCTAAAGAAGCTGAGTTCTTCTCATTTGGAACAAATGACTTAACTCAAATGACATTTGGTTTCTCAAGAGATGATGCTGGTAACTTCTTAAAGCACTACTATGACAAGAAGATATACGAATTTGATCCATTTGCTAAACTAGACCAAACAGGTGTTGGTCAACTTGTTCAAATGGCTGCTGAAAAAGGAAAATCAACAAGACCAAATATTAAACTTGGTATCTGTGGAGAGCATGGTGGAGACCCATCATCAGTTGAATTCTGCCACAATGTAGGATTAAACTATGTTTCCTGCTCACCATTCAGAGTACCTGTTGCTAGACTTGCTGCTGCTCAAGCTCAAGTTAAAAGCCCAAGAAAGTAATTAATAAAAAAAATCACCAGAGAAATCTGGTGATTTTTTTATAGCAGTTTTACTTGAAATCTGTCCTCTACATAACTAATTAATCCTCTAATGAATTGTAATTGGAAATCTGATTTTGCGCAGGTTTTATTCAATAGAGTTACGAATGAATTTTTGTTGCATTTATTTATATTATTATAATAATCTCTAGATATCTTCCAGAACTTTTGTGGAAATGCCAAATAAACAATTAAAGCTTTAAACTCATCAAGAGTTAATGGATTCTTCTCTTCATAAAGTTTTAAACAATTAATAGTAAGCTCTAAATCCCATTTTGTATTGTCTCTTTTTAGAAGCCTTCTAAAAAAGTATGAGATGTCATGTATCCGGTAGTCAAGCTTGCACTTGTCAAAATCAATTGTCCAAATATTTCCGTAGTTATCGAAAATTATATTTTTATTTACATAATCGAGATGACATAGGCACTTCTTAAGATTACTATTATTTATTGTTGCCGAAATATCCATAGATATCTGAGCTAGCAATAAATTTACATCAAAAAATTGGAGAAATAATTTAGAAAATTTGTCTCCATATTTAAAGGCATTATTTGAGCATATAAGCAGCTGCTGAAAATGCTTGCTTAAGGAAGCGTAAATGTCTTCAAATTCTTCTCTGTTGCTGCTCCCTTCAATTGGTACAAAGGATTCCGTGCGTCTATGTATATCAGATAGATTAGTACTTGCATCTAAAACATTTTGTATATTATCATAACTGCATTTTTCTCCATCAATCCAAGGTGTTAGTATAAATAGCATGTCTTCATAACATACAAATCTACCACCATCTTTTGTGGGAAGAATCCTAGGTACTTTTACATCATTTCTGTATAGCCATTCAATTGCCGAGTAAACAAATAATAAATCTTCTAGGTGGAAATATATTTTCTTTAAACAATAGTTTTTTCCTTCATGGCTAACCTTATAAACAGCTCTTTGCTTTTCTGTGTCTTTAAATTTTACTTGAGTAACCTCCGATTTTTCTAAATCGTAATAGGGGAGAACATTCTTTTTTACATTATCTTCAGATAGCAAATTCAAAGTATATGATGTTGCCTCATAGGGCATAATAACACTCCTTAATAGCGATATCATTATATGATATTAGCAAAGTTTTTATAATATACGTATTAAATAAAAAAAGGGATTTTGATAATAATATAGAATATTTCTTATTAGGTAATTATAAAATTATATGTGCCAAAGTTTGTAATATTTTTCAAACTAAAGAATAAAATTTGCTATATAATGGGTAAAATAATATTTGTCTAAAGAGGAAGGATTTTTGAAATTTTTAAAGAATATATTATACGAATAAAAAATATTTGATTTAAAGAAGGAATATAGTTCTTTTTGTCGAATATAAGTAATCTTGTCGGAAAATAAAGTTAGGTAGGAGGATTTTCTTGATAATATCTGAAGAAATCATCCAGAAAGTAAAGGATAGCAACGATATAGTTGACATTATCTCAGAAACTGTAAGATTAAAAAGAGCAGGAAAATACTTTACAGGATTATGCCCTTTTCATCATGAGAAGACTCCGTCATTTACCGTAACTCAGGATAAACAAATATATAAGTGTTTTGGATGCGGTGAGGGTGGAAATGTAATTACATTCATAATGAAAAGCAGAAATATGGATTTTACAGAGTCTGTAAAACTTCTTGCTGAAAGAGCCAATATTCAAATTGAAAGTGAAAATCCTAAGGCTGTTAAAGAAAAGGAAGCTGCCGAAAAATTATATAAGATTAATGTTGAAGCAGCAAGATACTTTTTTGCTAATCTTAAGAGATTTAGAACAGCTGAAGATTATTTTAGCAACAGGGGTATAAAGGAAGGCACAATAAGACATTTTGGTTTAGGCTTTGCACCTGACAGTTGGAATGGTCTTATGAATTTTCTTAAGCGTAAGGGGTATACTGAACTTGATATGCTTAATGCCGGTCTAATAATTAAAAATCAAAACAATAAATTTTATGATAGATTTCGTAATAGAGTTATGTTCCCGGTTTTTGATTATAAAGGAAAAGTTATTGGCTTTGGAGGCAGAGTGCTGGATGATTCTAAGCCCAAATATCTTAATTCGCCGGAGACTAATATATTTAAAAAAGGAATCAATCTATACGGACTTAATTTTGCAATAAAGAATCTGAAAGAAAGAATGATTATTATTGTCGAAGGATATATGGATTGTATATCACTTCATCAATATGGAATTACTAATGTGGTTGCGTCATTAGGAACTGCGTTAACAGTCTATCAGGCAAAACTTCTAAAAAAGTATGTTGACAAAGTAATAATATCCTATGATGCTGATGTTGCAGGTCAAAATGCTACAGTAAGAGGTCTTGATATTCTCAAAAATGAGGGCTTTGACTTAAGAGTATTAACTGTACCTAAAGGGAAAGATCCTGATGAGTTTATAAGAGTTAATGGAAAAGAGGCTTTTGAAAAACTGATTCATGAAGCTCTTCCACTTATAGATTATCAGTTAAAAAAAATAAAAGAAGGTTTCAATTTAAAGGATTCCGAAGAATTGATATCTTATGCTAAAAGTGCATCAAGTATTATTTCGAATTTGGATTCTGTAACAAAAGATATATATATTAAGAAAATATCTGAGGAAACAGGGGTAAAAGAACAAGCAATTTACGACTTAATTAGAGGAGAAATACAAAAAAATTCAGATAAGGATATTGTTGTGAATATAGAGGGTGATTTTGGACAAAAATTATATCTAGAGCCTGTATATATGAAGGCGGAGAGAAGTATATTAAAACTGATGCATGAAAAAAAAGAAGTATATGATTATATTATAAATAACTTTAATATAAATAATATAATAAATGAAAGCCACAAAAAAATATATTCACTTATTTGTGAATATAATGACTATGATGTGAAGGAAAGACAAAAACATGTTGAGGCTAGATGTACGGATATCGAGTCAGTTAAAGAGTGGATAAATATATTAGAATTTGAACTAGTATACAAAGACAATGACTATATTGCATTTGTTAATGATTGCATTAAAGAACTAAAAAAATATAGACTGGAAGAAAACAAAAAGAACATCATTTATAGAATTAAACAGTGTGAAAAAAGTGGTGATCTTGAGGAATCCATACAATTAGCTATGCAGCTAGTTGAAACAGAAAAGGAACTCTCTAAGCTGTAGTTGCTGTGGAAGGAGGCAATATAATGAAAGATAAAGGTGCAAAGATGCAGTTGGTAAAAAAACTTATAGAAAAGGGTAAAAAAACCGGTACCTTGACTTATAAGGAAATTATGGATGAATTAGAAGAGATAGATTTAAATCCGGAACAAATAGAAAAAATTTATGAAGTGTTAGAGAACATGGGTATAGACGTAATAGGTGATATGCAGGATGCTGATGTTCCTGAAGAAGAACTAGATTTATCTATACCTGAAGGAATTGCCATAGATGATCCAGTAAGGATGTACTTAAAAGAAATAGGAAAGGTCCCTCTACTATCTCCTGAAGATGAGATAGAGCTTGCTAATAGAATAGAAGCCGGTGATCAAGCAGCAAAAAAGAAGCTTGCAGAAGCTAATTTAAGACTTGTTGTTAGTATTGCTAAAAGATACGTAGGAAGAGGAATGCTTTTCTTAGACTTAATTCAAGAAGGTAATCTAGGACTTATCAAAGCTGTTGAAAAATTTGATTACAGGAAAGGTTTTAAGTTTAGTACTTATGCAACCTGGTGGATAAGACAGGCGATTACAAGGGCTATTGCCGATCAAGCAAGAACTATAAGAATTCCGGTACATATGGTGGAAACTATAAATAAGCTTATCAGGGTATCAAGACAATTGCTTCAAGAGCTTGGAAGAGAGCCTCAGCCTGAAGAGGTAGCAAAAGTTATGGAAATGCCTGTTGATAAGGTTAGAGAAATTATGAAGATAGCTCAGGAGCCGGTTTCTTTAGAGACACCAATCGGTGAAGAAGAAGACAGTCATTTAGGAGACTTTATTCCAGACGATGAAGCTCCAGCTCCGGCAGAAGCTGCTGCCTTTACAATGCTCAAAGAACAGCTTATAAATGTTCTGGATACACTAACACCAAGAGAAGAAAAAGTGTTAAGGCTAAGATTTGGGCTAGATGATGGCAGAGCCAGAACTCTTGAGGAAGTAGGAAAGGAATTTAATGTTACAAGGGAAAGAATAAGACAGATAGAAGCAAAAGCATTAAGAAAGCTTAGACATCCAAGCAGGAGTAAAAAATTAAAGGATTACCTAGATTAAGCACCTAACATCATTGGTGCTTTTTCATTTTTTGAATTTGCTCCTATTATATTTGTCAATTGTATACTAAAAATAGTATAGGGTTTTTATTATTTGAATTTATATGTTATAATGGTATTCAAGGGGTGATGAAATGGTAACTTATAAACCAGAAAAAGGATATGGGTTTTATCACATTTTAGGCACTATGGTCTTGTATAATGTTATAATAATTCTTGGATTAATATTTGTACAATCTTATGTGCTTACAAGCTTATTAAAAGTTTTTATTTTGATTTTTAATATTTATGAAATATACTATATGCTTTTAATAGGAACATTAAAATATGAAGCTGATGATAAATATTTATATATTAATAGCATTGTAAGAAAAAGAAAAATTGCTTTTGAGAATATAGAGGGCTACAAAGTTAATACAGGGGATATTAAAGGAATAAAATTGTCAGGCTTTGGTACCAATTATTTCGCTATCGGGAAATCCGTTATAAAAAAAATTGGTACAACCAGCATGTTTGTTACTTCTAATAAGAATATATATTATTTAAAATCAGGAAAGCTAAATTATGCTGTTTCACCAATTGAGCATATAAAGTTTGAGGATTTATTAAAAAACAAGAATATTAATATTCTTGATTGGCAATATAAATTTAACAAAGATAATAGCCTGCATAAGGATAAATCTTTTATGGTTCCATTTATAATTGTTAGCGTTATCGTCACAATTTTGACCTTAAATCCATTCGTATTATACTTATTGAATAAACTTCCTCTTAAGATGCCGTTAAATTTTGATTCATCTTTTTTTCCTGTTGAATATGGAACAGGAAAACAGTTTGCATTTAATCAAATGGTTTATGGTGTATTAAATATGGCTATACAATTCTGCATGTATTATGCATCACATTTTTATGCAAAATATGATAGGAAGTCAGCAAATAAGTTTATTTATGCTTCATTAGTTATTGCTGCTGCATTTCTGCTAATACAAATAAGAATTATTGTTACTTTTAGATAAACATTCAATTACAATATAGTACTCGGAGGAAAAATGGAATTAAGTTTTAGACTAAAAAGTATAGCATCTTTAATGGAGAAATGTGATAGTATGGCTGACATTGGTACAGACCATGCGTATATTCCTATTTATCTTGTAAAGGAAGGTCTCTGCAAGCGAGCAATAGCTTCAGATATTAATAAGGGACCAGTTGAAAAAGCGCTAAAAAATATTATTATTGAAAATCTGGAAGACAAAATTCAATGTCGCTTAGGGGGAGGGTTTTCTACAATTGCTCCTAAGGAAGTAGAATGTGCTGTAATTGCTGGAATGGGCGGAAACCTAATAAGAGATATAGTTGAAGAAGGTATTGATGTTTTTAAAGAACTAGACTACTGTGTTTTTCAGCCTGTTCAAAACCCTGATGTATTACGAGAGTATATTTATAGCAAAGGATTTACAATATTAGAGGAAGACTTGTGCATAGATGAAGGCAAGTTTTATGAAATTATAAAAGTTAGGTATGATAACAATAAGCTTCATATATCACCTATCTACTATGAAGTTGGTAAGAGGCTTTTGGAAAAAAAACATCCTTTAGTAAATCAGTATATAAACTTAAAGCTTGAAAAATATTATAAGATATATAATAGCATCGCTGATAATACCAGTAATGCCAAAGCCAGAAAAGCTGAAGTTTTAAATAAAATAGATGAATTAAAGGAGCTGCTTATTAATGAGGCTTAAAGTACTTGATGTTAAGAATATTATTGAAAAAATTGCACCAGTTTCTTTAAAAGAAAGCTATGATAATGTAGGGCTTATGGTAGGTAATATGAATGATGAAGTTTCTTCTATTCTTGTTGCATTAGATTGTACTATGGACGTAATTGAAGAGGCAATTTCAAAAAAGTGCAACTTAGTAATTACTCATCATCCATTATTATTTAATAAGCCTGAGAATATAACGACAGAAACTTTGCTTGGGAGAAAAGTGATAAAACTTATAGAAAATAGAATAAATGTTTATTCTGCTCATACTAATCTTGATATTGCAAAAGGCGGATTAAATGATATAATTACTAGAGTTTTAGGTTATACGGATTGGCAGATAATTGATTATGTCAATAAGGGAGAAGAAACTTATAATCAAGGTATCGGAAGATTAGTGATTCTTGACAGGCCGCATACGCTAATAGAGCTTTGTGGGATTATTAAAGATAAATTGCAAATTCCGTTTGTTAGATTTTCAGGAAACGATAATATGATAGTTAAAAAGATTGCCGTTATTAATGGTAGTGGTGAAGATTATTTTAAACATTCAGTTGATAAGGGAGCCGATTGCATTATTACCGGTGATACAAGTTATCATTATGTAAGTGATTATAGTGAAATGGGCATTGGGATAATAGATGCTGGACACTTTGAAACCGAGTGGACTCCAATGAAAATTTTTGCTGAAATATTGAAGGATAAATTAGACAAAGAGAACTATTCTAATACCTTAATTCTTTCTGAAAGATGCAAATCGCCGTATAGATTTGCTTAACTTTTACATTATGTGTTGGCAGCAGGAATATATGCCATAAAAATTAATTGCTTTATAAAAATATTTATGATAATATAATAGACGTTGAGTAACCCAGATGGTCGCTGCTTGATTCTAATAAATATTAGTTATCAAGGGGAGGAAAGTCCGAGCTCCATAGGGCAGAGTGCTGGGTAACCCCCAGTGGAGGCGACTCTAAGGAAAGTGCAACAGAGATATACCGCCAAAACAATATTTGATTGTTTTGGTAAGGGTGGAAAGGCGAGGTAAGAGCTCACCAGCGCAATGGCGACTTTGCGGCTATGTAAACCCCACTTGGAGCAAGACCGAATAGGAAGGCATCATCTTTAAAAAGATGAAGGAGTTGCCCGCTCCGCCTTCGGGTGTGTCGCTTGAGCTTATTGGTAACAATAGGCCTAGATAGATGACTGTCTAATACAGAACTCGGCTTATAGGATTACTCAGCCATAATATGAAAGACATCAGGTTTAAGCTTGATGTCTTTCTTTTTAAAATAATTTTAGGAGGTTGAAGTCCTAAATGGACTTCAACGGGCAACCTAGCGAATGGAAATGAGCGAGTTAAGGGTGCCCCGAACTGAAGTCCTAAATGGACTTCAACGGGCAGCCTAGCGAATGGAAATGAGCACCCTAAACTACCCAGTGTTTCGATTGAAAGGAGAAA
>KE993508.1:0-60111 GCA_000466585.1 Clostridiales bacterium oral taxon 876 str. F0540 | reverse complement strand
TAAACTACCCAGTGTTTCGATTGAAAGGAGAAAATTATGGAACAAAATTTAAATGAAGAAATAATAGATAAATTAACGAAAGTTTGCTTATGTAAAGCGATTTCAAGAGCAACAATGAAGAAGGCTATTAAGAATGGAGCTAAAACTGTAAAGGAAGTGCAAGCTGCCACCGGTGCCGGCTCGGGATCCTGTTGTGGCAGAAGATGTACTCCAAAGATAGAGAAGCTTATTGAAGATTTTGCTAATCAATAGTTGTATAGATTTGTATAATTAATCAATAATTGGACATAATACATGTAGGGAGTGATATTATGTTCAAAAAAAAGTATATACTGATAACATCCGTAATTATAGCTTTTTTATCTGTAGCCTTTATATTAAGTTTTACTTGGGGTGTAAAGAGGTTTACACATGCACAAGATAAATATAATAAGGGGAATAGTTTATCAGCAGATAATTCTGATAAGTATACCTCCTCAAATATTAAGGCTGAAGATACAATAAAGGCAAATACAAAAATTACTTTAAAAATAGAGTATTCTAAAAGTGGTGATACAGATAGCAAGCAGTTAAATGCTGCAGACTATGTTGGAAAAACTAAAAGTGATCTAGAGAAAGAAGGATATACTGTTGAGTCCATGACTTCTTCATCTGTATCATTATACAAAAAAATTGAAAGTTACGCTCCGAATAAATATGTGCTAGGTGTGCAAGGTGAGTGTTTTGTAATATATAGAACGGATGCTAATGGAAATTTATATATCGAAGATGAAAGCAAAGATATAACTAATGTAAAAGTTCCTACAAAAGGAGAGTATAACCTTTTGGTGAAAGGATCAAAATATTTTCAATTTAACACAAGAGAAGAAGTAGAAGAAAAGCTTGGGGAATATAGTTCATAGTCCCCAAGCTTTTTTATTGAATTAAATTAAATAAAATGATAAAGTAATATATGAATCTATAGAGTTAAAGCTTTATAATTTAGTAGCTGGTTTTGATTTGAAGGGTGTGAGTAAGTTGTATGAATACATAAATGGAATATTTGCAGGTATCAATAAGGATTATATAATAGTTGAAAACAATGGTATAGGCTATAAGATATATACATCAGGAAACACTCTTACTAGTATGCCGAGAGTTAATGAAATGGTAACACTTTTTTTACAGCAAATAGTAAGAGAAGATTTTATAGGATTATATGGATTTTTGACAAGAGAAGAGCTGAATATGTTTAATTTGCTTTTGGGTATTAATGGTGTTGGTGCTAAAGCATCATTATCTTTATTATCTATAAGCAATGTGAGCAATTTAAAATATGCAATTTTGACAGGAGACGAAAAAACTTTAACAAAGGCTCCCGGTATAGGTAAGAAAACTGCTCAAAGGATCATTCTGGAACTTAAGGATAAATTAAAAAATGATGAGTTTATAAAGGGATTTGATATAAATGAGTCTAATGAGTCATTTAATAGGAATGTATCAGAAGCATTAGAGGCTCTAATTTCATTAGGATATTCTGAAAAAGAAGCAGAAAAAGCTCTTGAAAAAGTTAATCAGCAGGAGTCCATTGAGACCATTATCAAAAACAGTTTGAAGTTTTTAATGAGCTAAAGGAGTATGTATGGAAGATAGAATATTAACTGCTTTAAATAAAGAAGAGGATAATGATATAGAATACAGTCTAAGGCCAAAGAATTTAAGAGAGTATATTGGTCAGTCTAAGGTTAAGGAAAAACTCCATATATTTATAGAGGCTGCGAAAAAAAGAAATGAAGCGTTAGATCATGTTCTGTTGTATGGACCTCCCGGGCTTGGAAAAACAACACTTGCAAACATAATAGCTAAGGAAATGAAGGGGAATTTAAAAATAACTTCAGGACCCGCAATAGAAAGAGCAGGGGATTTAGCCGCAATTTTAACTGGTCTTAGCGATTTTGACGTTTTATTTATTGACGAAATACATAGATTAAATAGAAATGTTGAAGAAATACTTTACCCTGCTATGGAGGATTATGCTCTTGATATAGTAATTGGAAAAGGTGCATCAGCCAAGTCTATCAGAATAGATTTGCCTAAATTTACTTTAATAGGCGCAACAACCAGAGTGGGCTTATTAACTGCACCTCTTAGAGATAGATTCGGAGTTCTATGCTCAATGGAATTTTATGAAGATAAAGAACTTAAGGAAATAATAACAAGGTCTGCTCAAATATTAAAAGTACCTGTTTCAGATGAAGCTGCTTTTGAGATTGCCAGGCGATCAAGAGGAACTCCAAGAATTGCAAATAGACTTCTAAAAAGAGTAAGAGATTATTCAGATGTTAGAGGCAATGGAACAATAAGTTTTGACATTGCTAAGGGTGCATTAGAGCTGTTAGATGTTGACTGTGAAGGCTTTGACAGGATAGATAATAGGATTCTGGAAGCTATTGTAGACAATTTTAATGGAGGACCAGTAGGACTTGAAACCCTCTCCTACTTTATAGGCGAAGAGCTTGATACCATAGAAGATGTTTATGAGCCGTATTTGCTTCAGAAGGGTTTTATTATCAGAACCCCAAGGGGAAGAATGGCTACAGATAAGACTTATGAACATCTGAAACGGAGCAGAAATTTAAAGAGCATGGATCAGTGTTCACTTTTTGACAATGATAAAGCTTGATAATTAATTTTTATATAAACAATAATATCTAAGAAATAGGGTGACAATATGGATGTTAAAGATTTTTACTTTGACCTGCCTGAGGAATTAATTGCTCAGCATCCGCTGGAGAAGCGTGATGAATCAAGATTAATGATCGTTGATAGAAATACAGGAGAAATAGAAAATAGAATTTTTAAGGATATCATAGATTATCTAGATAACGGAGACTGTTTAGTTCTTAATAATACTAGAGTTATGCCTGCAAGACTTATAGGTGCTAAAGAAGGATCAGGAGGAAGAATGGAGTTTCTTCTTCTAAAGAGAATTGACAAGAATACATGGGAAACTCTTGTTAAGCCTGGAAAAAGAGCGCAGATTGGATCAAGATTTGTTTTTGGCAATGGGGAGCTTAAAGCTGAAGTTATATCTTTAGGTGAAGAAGGAAATAGAGTTGTAAAGTTTGAGTATAATGGAATTTTCGAAGAAGTTTTAGATAGACTTGGACAAATGCCTTTGCCTCCATATATTAAGGAAAGTTTAACAGACAAAGAAAGATATCAGACTGTATATTCTAAAGAAGTTGGATCAGCAGCAGCTCCTACAGCCGGACTACATTTTACTGAAGAACTTTTGCAAAAGATTAAAGAAAAAGGTGTTAACATTGCCTTTGTTACGCTTCATGTTGGTCTTGGAACATTTAGACCGGTAAAAGCTGAAAAAATAGAGGAGCATACAATGCATTCAGAGTATTATGTAATGACAAAAGAAACTGCTGAATTAATAAACAATACAAAGGCCAATGGAAAAAGAGTTATAGCGGTAGGTACTACTTCAAATAGAACACTTGAGACTATCGCTGATGAAAATGGAATAGTAAGAGAGCAGTCCGGTTGGACAGATATATTTATATATCCTGGCTATAAGTTTAAGGTTGTTGATGCTCTTATAACTAATTTTCATCTTCCGGAATCAACTTTAATAATGCTGGTAAGCGCATTTTCAAGTAAGGATATTATCTTGAATGCATATAATACTGCAGTAAAAGAAAGGTATCGTTTCTTTAGTTTTGGAGACGCTATGTTTTTAAAATAGTTTTAGTAAAGGATGTGGCAATTTGTATAAATTACTTAAGAAGAGCGGTAAAGTAAGAAGAGGAGAATTCAAGACTCCACACGGAACTATACAAACACCTGTTTTTATGAATGTTGGAACGCTAGCTGCAATTAAAGGTGCAGTATCTTCTGTTGATTTAAAAGAGATTGGATGCCAGGTTGAACTGTCCAATACATACCATCTGCATCTTAGGCCTTCTGATAAGGTAGTAAATAGACTTGGAGGGCTGCACAAATTTATGAATTGGGATAGACCGATACTGACTGATTCAGGCGGATTTCAGGTGTTTTCATTAGCAGGTATCAGAAAGATAAAAGAAGAAGGAGTGTACTTTAATTCTCATATTGATGGAAGAAAAATATTTATGGGACCAGAAGAAAGTATGCAAATTCAAAGTAATCTAGCTTCTACAATTGCAATGGCTTTTGACGAGTGTATTCCTAATCCGTCTCCTAGAGAATATGTAATTCAGTCTGTTGAAAGAACTACGAGATGGCTTGAGAGATGCAAAAATGAGATTGATAGATTAAATTCTTTAGAAAACACGATAAATCCTAAGCAAATGCTCTTTGGGATAAACCAAGGCGGTGTATATGAGGATATAAGAATAGAACATGCAAAGACAATCTCAAGAATGAATCTGGATGGGTATGCTATAGGTGGTTTAGCTGTAGGTGAGACTCACGAGGAAATGTATAGAATTATAGATGCTGTAGTTCCGTACCTGCCGGAAGATAAGCCGATATATCTTATGGGTGTTGGCACCCCTGCTAATATATTGGAAGCTGTATCAAGAGGTGTAGACTTTTTTGATTGTGTTCTTCCTGCTAGAAACGGAAGGCATGGACATGTATTCACTAAGTATGGCAAAATTAATTTAATGAATGCACAATTTGAATTGGATTCCAATCCTATAGATGAAGGTTGCCAATGTCCAACTTGTAAAAATTATACAAGAGCTTATATTAGACATCTATTTAAGGCTAAGGAAATGCTTGCGATGAGATTATGCGTGCTTCATAATTTGTATTTTTACAATAAGCTTATGGAAGATATACGAGCTGCAATTGACGGCGACTATTTTGAAGAATTTAAAAATGAAAAATTATCAAATTGGAATGAAAAATAATTAACTAAATGGTATAATTAGTATACTTTAGATAGAAAGGAAGAAAAGATATGAATTTATTTGGATTATTGCCTTTTGTATTAATGATAGCTTTATTTTATCTTTTTATATTGCTGCCGGAAAGCAAAAGAAAAAAGAAATACTCTTCTATGATTAACAGTTTAAAAGTTAATGACGAAATTATGACTAGGGGAGGAATAATGGGCAAGATTATAAATATTCAAGATACATATATAATACTTGAAACCGGTCCTGACAGAGCAAGAATTAAGCTGGATAAAAATGGTATTTCAAACGTACTAAACAGTAGTGCATCTGATGTAAAAGAAGTAAAAGAAATAAAAGATAAATAATAAATTTATCATAAAACATCTATTTTCTACATAAATAAATAGTAGATAATAGATGTTTTTATTTTAAATAATTTTATGGGGGTGCCATGTATTGGAGGGAATTAGAAAAAATTTCGTGTACATAGGAAAAGGGGTTTTTAGAGGATGTGTGTTAACAATAATAATTGCTTTCCTCTTAGCTCTTATACAAACCTTTAGCAGCATAGGAGAAAGTGCTCTTTCAGTGTGTATACTTATAACATCAATGATAAGTATAATATATGGATGCGTTTACGCGACAAAAAAGATTAACAGCAAAGGATGGCTGGTGGGTCTTTTAGTATCTGTAATATATATGCTTATAGTATACATAGTTGCGGTTGTAGGAGGAAAAGATGTACTGGCGTTAAAGGATCTTTGGAGAGTACTTTTGGCTCTGATCACAGGCACTCTGTCAGGAATGTTAGGAATTAATCTATAAAATACTTTATTTTAGACAATACATATGCTATAATCTTGATGGAATGTTTTAGGAATGGAGGAATAAGGATGAAACATATTACAACGATAAACAAAACAAATATTAAGGACAGCTTAAAGAAACCAGGATGCAAGGAATGTGCTAATTCTTGCCAATCAGCATGCAAAACTTCCTGCACAGTAGCTAATCTAGCTTGTGAAAATTAATATAAAACATGAGCAGTAACATTAAGTTACTGCTTTAACTTTATAATAAGGAAATTTCATTTATTTTACATTGATGGGGAGGAGAAGTTAAATTGGCATTAGTACACAAATTCAAACAGGGTGACAGCTATTATGTTATTGATATAAATACAGGAGTTGTACACGAAATAGATGAACTTGTCTTTGATATTTTAGATGACAATGGTTTAAAAGGAAAAGAAGAGCTTATAGAAACTCTTAAGAATAAATATAGTGAAGAGGAGATCAGTGAGGCCTATAATGAGATACTAGAATTAGTTAATGAAGAGATGCTTTATACCAAAGATTTATATGAAGACATCGCTTTAAATGACAAATCAAAATCTTTTATTAAGGCACTATGCTTAAATGTAGCTCATGATTGTAATTTAAAATGTAAATATTGCTTTGCTGATGAGGGAGAATATAAAGGCTGCAGAAAGCTTATAACCCTGGAGGTTGGAAAAAAAGCAATTGATTTTGTTATAGAAAAATCCGGCCCGAGAAAAAATATTGAAATAGACCTTTTTGGAGGAGAACCTCTAATAGTATTTGAAACAATAAAGGAAATAATATCATACGCAAGGGAGCAGGAAAAACTGCATAATAAAGTGATTAGATTTACTATGACAACCAATGCAACTTTATTAAATGATGAAATTATGGAATTTATTGATAAGGAAATGGGTAATATAGTATTAAGCATTGATGGAAGAAAAGAAGTAAATGATAAGGTTAGGGTAAGAGCAGACGGAAGCGGAAGCTATGACAAAATACTGCCTAAAATAAGACAAATGGTAGATAAAAGAGATAAATCAAAGCAATACTATGTTAGAGGAACATTTACAAGAGAAAATACAGATTTCTATGAAGATGTAAAACATTTAGCTGATTTAGGTTTTAAGGAGGTTTCTGTGGAGCCCGTAGTTCTTCCGGAAGACCATGAGCTTTCGTTAAGGAAAGAGGATCTTCCTGTTATATTTGACCAGTACGATAAGCTGTATAATTTCCTTCTAAATAAATACGAGCAGGATAGGGAGTTTAGATTTTATCATTTTAATATAGATTTAAAGGGAGGACCCTGCGTTTATAAAAGAATCTCAGGTTGCGGCGCTGGTCATGAATATGTAGCAATAACCCCGGATGGCGACATATATCCTTGTCATCAGTTTGTCGGCAATGAGTCTTTTAAGATGGGAACTATTTTTGAAGATAAGCTTGATATGGAGATATCTGATAACTTCAAAAAAGCTCACATTTACAATAAGCCTAAGTGCAGGGAGTGTTGGGCAAGATTCTATTGCAGCGGAGGATGTCAAGCAAATAACTACAATTTCAATAATGATATACATGTACCATATGAATTAGGCTGCGAAATGCAAAAGAAGAGAATTGAATGTGCAATAGCATTAAAGGCAAAGACAATGGAAAAATAACAACATAATTACCTAAAGTTGACTATTTTTTCTAAAGATTATATAATTAACACATGAAAATATGCGAAGGGGGATAATGATGAAAACTAATGGAAAAGGAAAAAGTACAGCAATTTTCTTAGCGGCTTTATTAGTAATTTTCTTTCTGGCTTATAGTGGAGCCAAAGGTATTGTAATTGGTGACTATAGGTTTAAACCATTTTCTGAAACTATCAATAGGGGATTAGATCTTCAAGGCGGGATTTCCGTTCTTATGGAAAGCGATAAACCTGTAAAAAAAGAAGATTTGGATAGAACTATTGAACTGCTATCATTAAGAGTTAATAAATTAGGTGTTAGTGAAACCTCTATTTCCGAAGAAGGAAGCAAGAGAATAAGAATCGATATACCGGGAAAATTTGATACTAAAGAGGTAATTGATACTGTAGGTAAGACAGGAAACCTAAGATTTGTAGGGCCTGATAAAAGTGAAATACTTACAGGAAAAGATGATGTTAAAGATGCAACGGCTTACATAGATCAACAGGGTAAACCAACAGTTGGATTGGAACTCAATGCAGCCGGTACTAAGAAATTCGCGGATGCAACACAAAAGTTTATAGGCCAACCAATTGGTATATATATGGACGAGGATTTGATAAGCAATCCTACAGTTCAAGTAGTAATTACAGATGGTAAGGCTGTTATTACAGGTAGCAAGGATTTGCAGGAAGCTAAAAAGACCGCTGGTATCATTAAATCAGGAGCTCTTCCTGTAACTTTAAAAACAGCTTCAGTTAATGTAGTAGGACCAACATTAGGAGCCAATGCTCTTCCTCAAAGTATATTAGCAGGCGCAGTAGGCATAGGCATTGTGTTCTTATTTATGCTCTTATATTATAGAGTACCTGGACTTATAGCTAATATAGCTTTAGTATTATATATTGTGCTGCTTCTTGGTGTGTTCTCAGCAATAGGAGCTACTTTAACCTTATCAGGCATAGCAGGCTTCCTGCTTACTGTAGGTATGGCTGTTGATGCAAATGTGCTTATTATTGAAAGAACTAAAGAAGAATTAAAATCCGGTAAGACACCAAAATCCGCCATTGAAGCCGGCTTTCACAGAGCGATGTCTTCTATACTGGACTCAAACATAACCACAATTATCTCCGGAATATTTCTATATGGGTTAGGTTCAGGTTCAGTAAGAGGATTTGCTTTAACTCTAATTATCGGTGTACTTTTAAGTATGTTCACTGCTATAACTGTTTCAAGGTATTTAACAAAGCTTGCAGTCAATATGGGATTGTTTAATAAAAAATGGACCATAGGAACATTTGGAGTTCACGATGTTAGAAGGGGGTAAAACAAATGCTTAAAATTATAGAAAAAACTTGGCTTTGGTTTGGTCTATCAATTGCGGTAATCTTAGCCGGTATTGTAGGTCTTTCTGTTAACGGCCTTGATTATGGAATTGATTTTAAAGGCGGAACAATAGTTAGAATAGACATGAAAAATGATTTTAATAAAGCAGATGTAGACGCAATAATAAAAAAATATGATGTTGATGCATTAACTAATAAATCAGTACCACAGGGTAAAACAGCACCTGAGCTTGAAATAAAAAGCAATAGTTTAACCGGTGAAAATATTGCAAACTTATTCAGTGAAATAAAAGATAAATATAAACTGGAATCTGGTGATTTGATAAGTCAGGATACAGTGGGAGCTTCCATAGGAAGTGAACTAAAACAGAAGGCGATGATTGCCTTAGCACTTGCTACCATAGCTATGCTTATATATATAGGTATCAGATTCGAGTTTAAATTTGGTGTTGCAGCAATTTTAGCACTTATTCATGATGTGCTTATAACTTTAGGGGTTTATGCTTTGTTTAAACTTCCGGTTGATTCTGCCTTTATTGCTGCTATGCTTACTGTAATAGGTTATTCTATTAATGATACTATTGTTGTTTTTGATAGAATCAGAGAAAATCAAAGATATATGAGAAGAAGTAATGTAACTGAACTTGCAAATGCAAGTATAACCCAAACAATGACTAGATCAGTTAATACTGTTTTAACTGTTATGATTACAATTACTGCAGTATATATATTTGTACCTTCGATTAGGAATTTCGCATTTCCTCTTATAATAGGAATTGCTTCCGGGTGCTATTCTTCAATTTTCATTGCGAGCCCTATATGGGTTTTATTGAAGAAAAAAACTAAAAAAGTAAGAGCAGGTAATGCTGCTTAAATAAATAAAGCTTCAGATTTTTAAATCTGAAGCTTTATTTTTGGAAAAATACAAAATAGAACTTGAATATTATTGAAGAACTAATGTATAATGTTAAGGTATTATTGGAATAATAAATGTTATTAAACAGCATTATTACAGCATAATACTATTAAAACATTTAGTATATTTTTATTAATTGTTCGTATATTTAAATGTACATAGATTTTGAAGGGGGAAATATAAGTGGATTTAAAAGATAAAATCAGAGTGATTGATAATTTTCCAAAGCAAGGTATAAGTTTTAAGGATGTTACAACACTTCTACAGGATAAGGAAGCTTTGAAATATACAGTTGATACTATAGTTAACGATTTAAAAGATAAAAATGTTGATATAGTTATAGGACCAGAAGCCAGAGGATTTTTATTCGGTGCTCCTGTAGCTTATGCTTTAGGTGCCGGATTTGTACCAGTTAGAAAGAAGGGTAAACTTCCTTATGATACTATTGGGGTAAGCTATGATCTTGAGTATGGCAGTGATGAATTAGAAATTCATAAAGATGCTATTAAACCTGGACAAAGAGTTGCAATAGTAGACGACTTATTAGCTACAGGAGGAACCATAGGTTCAGTAGCAAAGCTAGTTGAACAGGTAGGTGGAGAAGTAGTTTCTATTGATTTTGTAATAGAACTTACTGAACTTAATGGCAGAGATAAGTTAAAGGGATATAACATAAGATCTCTGGTTCAATACGAAGTATAATTATTTTCGTATTATGAGTTAGAAATTAATTTTAAATTGCAAATTTCTACACAATATTATATAATAAGAATATTAATAACGGCTGGTTTAATTAACCAGCCTTTGATTTTAGGAGTGTAGCCAAAATGCTTAACAGGTTAATGGATAAGATAGATAAAAATTGCAATAATGTGAATAAGGAATTTATCACAAAAGCTTATAATTTAGCCTTTGATGCTCATAAAGATCAGAAAAGGGAATCGGGTGAACCTTATATAATACATCCTTTAGAAGTTGCATGCATTTTGGCCGAGATGGGTTTAGATACTAATACTATAGCAGCGGGTTTACTTCATGATGTTATAGAAGATACACCTTATAATTATGATGATTTGGTGAGAGAATTTAATCAAGAAGTTGCTGATTTAGTTGATGGAGTTACGAAATTAGATAAGATAAAATTTAAATCAAAGGAAGAGCAGCAGGCGGATAATGTCAGAAAAATGCTCTTGGCTATGGCTAAAGATGTAAGAGTTATATTAATAAAACTTGCAGATAGACTTCATAATATGAGAACTCTTAAGTATAGGCCAGTTGAAAAGCAAAAGCAGACAGCTAAAGAAACCTTTGATATCTATGCTCCCCTAGCACATAGATTAGGAATATCAAAAATAAAGTGGGAGCTTGAAGATCTAGCGTTCAGGTATACTAACCCAAATGAATATTATGATTTGGTACAAAAGATATCTGAAAAGAGAGTTGAAAGAGAAGCATATATAGCTGAGACAACTAAAGATTTAAAAGATAATTTGCTTAAAGCATCTATAGTTTCTGATATAGAAGGAAGACCTAAGCATTTTTACAGTATTTACAGAAAGATGGTCAGCAAAAATAAGACACTTGATCAGATTTTCGACCTTACTGCATTTAGAATTTTGGTAAGCAGCGTAAAGGACTGTTATGCTGCACTCGGTATTGTGCATACTATGTATAAGCCAATACCAGGTAGATTTAAAGATTACATTGCTATGCCAAAACCAAATATGTATCAATCCTTACATTCTACTGTAATTGGAAGACAAGGTAAACCCTTCGAGATACAAATTAGAACCTTTGAAATGCATAAAACTGCTGAATATGGTATAGCAGCTCATTGGAAGTATAAAGAATCCGGAAGCAGTTCCAATACCGGGTTAGATTCAAAACTGTCATGGCTTAGAGATATGCTTGAGTGGCAGAGGGATACTTCTGATGCAGAAGAATTTATGGAAAGTTTTAAAATTGATTTGTTCTCAGACGAGGTTTTTGTTTTTTCTCCTAAGGGTGCTGTTATAAACTTACCTAGCGAGTCAACGCCTATTGATTTTGCATATAGAATACATACTGATGTAGGAAACAGATGTATTGGAGCTAAAGTAAACGGTCGTATGGTTCCGCTTGACTATAAATTAAAAACAGGAGAAATTGTAGAAGTACTAACATCTGCTATTGCCAAAGGACCAAGTATTGACTGGCTTAACATAACGAAAAGCAATCAAGCCAAAAGTAAGATTAGAGCATGGTTTAAAAGGGCAAAGAGAGATGAAAATATAATTAAAGGCAGAGATATCCTGGAAAAAGAGACAAAAAGACAAGGCTGTAATTTTGGTGAAATTGCTAAAGGTGATGGAGTAGATCTTTTAATAAAAAGATATAATTTAAATAATCTTGAGGACATTTTTGTGGCTGTTGCCGTAGGGGATATTATGGCCTCTACTGTTGTTTCCAAATTAAAAGATTCTTTCATTAAAAATAGTAAACAGGAATTACCGACTAACAAATTAGTTGAAGAGCAAATAAATAAAAACCTTGCAAAAGGTACAAATCAGACAAGTACTGGTAAGTTATCATCTCATAGTGTGGTTGTTAAAGGGATAAGCAATATTTTAGTTAGATTTGCAAAGTGCTGCAATCCTGTTCCTGGAGATGATATTATCGGATATGTAACAAAAGGAAGAGGTGTTTCGATTCATAGAAAAGACTGTAAAAATGTATATTTACTGTCTAATGATGAGGAACATAAAATTGTAGAGGTAAATTGGGGTCAGGCTAAGGGCGCAGATTATATAACTGAAATACAAATCAGAGCCGATGACAGAGAAGGACTTCTTTCCGAAGTTATGGAACTTGTTATGGAAACAAAAACTTATTTATGTGCTGTAAATGCAAAAGCTATAAGTAATAACATGGCTGTTATTAATATTAAGCTTAAAATATCGGATATTGATCATTTGAAAGACTTAATGAAGAAAATAAAAAAATTATCCGGTGTTATTGAAATTTATAGAACTAAATCATAATGGGAGTGATACTAGTTGAGAGTTGTAGTTCAAAGGGTAGGATCTTCTAAAGTAATAGTTGATAACAATATTGTAGGCAGTATACAGAAAGGTTTAAATGTGCTGCTTGGTATTGAGAAAAATGATACAGTTGAAGATGTTAGTTATTTAAAAGATAAAATTCTTAACTTAAGAATTTTTGAGGATGAAAATGGGAAAATGAACAAATCTCTTTTAGAAGTAAATGGGGAACTTCTTGTGGTTTCCCAATTTACTTTGTATGGAGACTGTAGAAAAGGAAGAAGACCTAATTTCATGGAGGCTCTTTCCGGTAAAGAAGCTGAAAGCTTATATAATGAATTTGTAAATCAGTGCTCACAAGTTTTAGGTAAAGTTGAAACCGGAATTTTTGGGGCCGATATGAAGGTTTTAATCGAGAATGATGGCCCTGTTACACTCTTAATAGATAGTAAAAAGGTATTCTAGCAGGAGGTATTAATATGATTATTAAAAGAATTCCAGCTGGTGTTTACGCTGCAAACTGTTATATATTGATCGATGAGATTACAAAAGAATGCGCAGTAATTGATCCGGGCGGAGATGGTGAGGATTTAATAAATTACATAAACGACATGAATGCAAAAGTAAGGTATGTTTTATTAACTCATGGTCATGCGGATCATACAGGAGCTGTAGGTGAATTAACTGAAAAATATAATGTGCCTGCTTATATTCATGCTGCAGACAAAAAATTTATAGACGACGGTGAATTTATGTTTGGACCGTTAAAATATAAAGGCATATCGGTGGAGCTTAACCCAGAGATAAAAGAAGGTAAAGTTTTTAGCTTGGGAGATATCCAAATCAGCTGCATAGAGACTCCGGGACATACGCTTGGAGGTGTATGTTTTTTAGTAGAAAACAATTTATTTACTGGTGATACCTTGTTTTTACGTTCTATAGGAAGAACAGATTTAAGGGGCGGAAGTTTTGAAACATTAATGGATAGTATAAAAAATAAGCTGCTGATGTTAGATGATAGCATAATTGTATATCCGGGACACGGACCTCAAACAAGTATAAAATATGAAAGAGGCAATAATCCATTTATTTAAATAATATGTTTTAGCTTATAAGGTTGTGATTATTATAAAAGTTAACTTAAACAAGCAGGAATTTAGATATGATGTGTACCAAATTATTAATTTGTTTTATAATTTGGAGGAAATAATTTTTATTGATGAAAATGCTGATATGGATATAGATGTTAATGATGAATATATTACAATAAAGCATCAAAATAAAAGTTATGAATTTCTTAGGGAAAAAGAAATCAAGCTTAAAGAGGCTATAAAACTTGCAGTGTATAGTTTTTTAAGCAGTAAAACAAATATTGAATTTCCTTGGGGCACATTGATCGGAATAAGACCCAGCAAAATAGCTTTGAATCTTATCAACAAAGGCGTAGATGAAAGCAATATAATAAATTACTACGACAAAATGTATAAAACCAGTTCTGATAAAACGCAATTATGTATTGATATTGCAAAACTAGAAAAGAATTTTGTTAATGCTAATAGCGATACTGTAAGTGTATACATAGGAATGCCATTTTGTCCTACAAGATGTCTTTATTGTTCTTTTGCATCTAATCCAATTGTAAGCTGTAATTCGTTAGTGGAGCCATATTTAGCTGCTCTCTCAAAGGAAATACAAGGTGCTTCAGAGTACATAGAAAAAAAGGGATTAAAAGTAGAATGTATTTACTTTGGAGGAGGGACACCTACTTCCGTAAACGACCAGCAATTTGAGGCAATAATGAATGTAATTTATAAAAACTTAGTCTTAGATAAAAATATTAAAGAGTTTACAGTTGAATGCGGAAGGCCAGATAGTATAACAGAGAATAAGCTTATTACTATGAAAAAATATAACGTTCATAGAATAAGTATAAATCCGCAGACTATGAACGATGAGACACTAAAGAAAATTGGAAGACATCATACTGCTGATGATGTTGTTCATAAGTTTAATATGGCTAGAAGACTAGGCTTTGATAACATAAATATGGATATTATAGTTGGTCTGACAGGTGAAAGATTAAGTCATATAGATAAAACATGTAATGCTTTGTATGAACTGAATCCAGATAGTATTACTGTTCATGGACTTTCAGTAAAAAGGGCTTCTAAGCTGCATGAAAATCTGCTTCATAATAAGATTGCCAACGAAATTAACCAATTAGAAATAAACAAAATGTATGAGAGAACTACTGAGTTAGCTCGCAGTCTGAAAATGAAGCCTTATTATATGTACAGACAGAAAAATATGTTTGGAAATATGGAGAATGTTGGATATGCAAAACCTTCTAAGGAAGGTATATATAACATTGAAATGATAGAAGAACAGCAGACTATTATAGCTCTTGGTGCAGATGCAGTATCAAAAGTTGTATTTCCAAAGGAAAACAGAATAGAAAGACATGGAAATGTTAAGGATGTAAGAGAATACATAAATAGAATAGATGAAATGATAAGCAAAAAAAATAACTTATTAAGTGAGTTATACAAATAAGCAAGTTCTATATTAAAAAATATTTTTATAAAAGCAACACAAGGAGGAGTAAAAATGGGTGAAGCACTTTTAGGTCTAAAAAGAAACATAATGTGTGGGGAGCTTAGAGAATCTAATATTGATAATACTGTTACCGTAATGGGTTGGGTACAAAGAAAGAGAAATCTTGGTGGATTAATCTTTGTTGATTTAAGAGATAGAAGTGGTATTTTACAGGTTGTATTCGGAGAAGAAATCAATAAAGAAGCATTTTTAAAGGCTGATACATTAAGATCAGAGTATTGCATAGCAGTAACCGGTAAGATTGTAAGAAGAGAGTCACCAAATAATAATATTCCAACTGGCCAGGTAGAATTAAAGGGAACAAGTATTAAGGTATTATCAGAATCTGAAACTACCCCTATATACATAAAAGAAAATTTAGATGCTTCAGAGAACATAAGAATGAAATATAGATATTTGGATTTAAGAAGACCAGATATGCAAAAAATATTTATGGTAAGGCATAAAACAGCAAAATCAATTAGAGATTACTTTGATGAAAATAACTTTCTTGAAGTAGAAACACCAATGCTTACAAAGAGTACTCCTGAAGGTGCTAGAGACTATCTTGTTCCAAGCAGAAATTATCCGGGAATGTTTTATGCGCTTCCTCAATCTCCACAATTGTTTAAGCAGCTTTTAATGGTGTCAGGCTTCGATAGATATTTCCAAATAGTAAAATGTTTTAGAGATGAGGATTTAAGAGCAAACAGACAACCGGAGTTTACACAAGTAGATATTGAAATGAGCTTTGTTGAGCAGGAAGATGTTATTTCAATAAACGAAGGGCTTATAAAAAAGGTATTTAAGGATGTTTTAGACGTAGATGTAGAAACTCCTATTAAGAGAATGCCTTATAAAGAAGCTATGGAAAAATACGGATCAGATAAACCTGATTTAAGATTTGCAATGGAAATTACTAATCTTACTGATGTTGTTTTAAACAGTGAGTTTAAAGTGTTTAAAGATGCTGTTGAAAATGGCGGAAGCATTAGGGCAATAAAAGTTGACAATTGTGCAAATATGGGAAGAAAAGACCTGGATAGACTTGGCGAATTCGTAAAAACATATAAAGCTAAAGGTTTAGCATGGGTTGCTTATAAAGAAGATGGAATAAAGTCACCTATATCTAAGTTTTTGAAAGAAGAAGAAATGCATCAGATTATATCAAGGATGGATGCAAAGGTTGGAGATTTAATTTTAATTCTTTCAGATTCAAATAAAGCTGTTTTGCAGGCCTTAGGAGCGCTTCGACTTGAACTTGCAAAGAAACTTGAGCTTTTAAAGGATAATAATGAATTTAATTTTGTATGGATTACTGAGTTCCCATTAGTATCTTATAATGAGGAAGAGAATAGATATCAGGCAGAACACCATCCATTTACAGCACCTATGGATGAAGATATTGAATATTTAGACACTGATCCTTCAAGAGTTAGAGCAAAAGCTTATGATATTGTTCTAAATGGTGAAGAATTAGGAGGAGGAAGTATAAGAATACATGACTCTTCATTACAGGAAAAGATGTTTAATGTGCTTGGCTTTACAAAAGAAAAGGCTTGGGAGAGATTTGGATTTTTACTTGAAGCCTTTAAGTTTGGCCCACCACCTCATGGCGGCTTAGCTTTTGGCTTTGATAGATTAATAATGTTCTTAAGCGGAACTGATAATATAAAAGATGTAATAGCATTTCCTAAAAATCAAAATGCTTTTGACCCTATGACAGAGGCACCAAATATAGTTGATAGTAATCAGTTAAAAGAACTTGGTTTGACAGTTGATGTAAAAGATATTTAATTATATTTAAAAATCTGTGCTCGATTAGGGCACAGATATATTTTTATCATAACCCTATAAAGGAGTATAAAAAATGAATTCTAAAAAAGATATTCAAAACAGATTGAGAAGAATCGAAGGACAAGTAAAAGGCGTTCAAAAAATGATTGACTCAGATTCTAATTGCAAAGAAGTTCTAATTCAAATTGCTGCAATAAGATCTGCCTTAAATAAGGTTGGAGGAATTGTTCTTGAAAACTACGCAAAAAATTGTATTACTGATGAAGAAAGCAACTGTTTTCCTAAAGATAAAGTTGATGAAATAATGGATGCTTTACTTATGTTTATAAAATAAAATCTCTAGCGGCTGCTAGAGATTCTTTTTTTACTATTAAATACTAGTATTAATTTAGTTATTGAAGAGGCTAATAATATTCCGGCGGCAATGGCACCGGCACTAGATAAAGCATCAAGGCCAGTGCTTAAAAACTTATTTATATTCCCTTGAATGGATTCGAGCATAGTGTAGTACATTGCTCCCCCTGGTACAAGCGGTATAATTGAGCAAATTGAAAATATTGTAACCGGTGCTTTTAGGATGCGTGCAAAAGCTTCCGAGTATAAACCTGCAGCTACCGAAGCTGCAAATAAAGCTATTAAATTGGAGCTTGATACTTCAAGAGAAAAAAGGTAAAGAAACCAGGTTATAAAACCTCCAACAGAAGCAAAAATAAGATTTTTTCCTTTTATATTAAATATTACACCAAAACCTAAGGTGGCAAATAAAGCGTAAGTAGATTTTATTATCATCTTATTATACCTCCAAAATAGTTTACCCAAAGTTTTAATACGATACCTGACCCAACAGCTATTGCAACAGCAATTAGAAACGCTTCTAAGGCTCTTGATATTCCTGATACAAGATCACCTGCAATGGTATCTCTTATCGCGTTAGTTATAGCTAAACCGGGTACTAAAAGCATTATAGAACCTATAATAATTTTATCTACGTTGCTTGCAAGATTAAATTCTACAGCAATTAAGGCAATTAACGCTGCTATTGCTCCGCCTAAAACATTAATGAAAAATTCGTTGATATTAATTCTGCTAAGCTTTATGGATATATATTTTATAATCATTCCTATAAAGAAGGATATAATAAAATCATAAACATTACCTCCGAAAAGCAGAGTGAAAAAACCTGCAGATACTGACGAAAAGAATAATGTGGTTTTTAAGCCATACCTGGAAAGATTATCGATTTTATTAAGCTCATCCTTTACAATATCAATGGATAAATTATTTTGTTTTATACTTCTTGATAAATCATTAACATAAGAAATTTTTTCTAAGTTGACAGTTCTGGATTTAATTCTTTTTATTAAGGAAATTGTATTGCCAGTAGTGTCTACCGCTGAAATCATAATTCCTGTAGGTGTAACATAGCTTTCAGCATCCTTAAGTCCATAGGCATCACAAATTCTTATTATTGTTTCTTCTACTCTATAGGTTTCACCGCCATTTTCAAGAATTATCTTACCTGCGTAGGCGGCTAGGTGTATTACTTTATTATTATGCATAATTATCACTTCCTAAAAAATTTATAATTAGTTAAATATAATAAACTTTATTATAGCATATAAACATAGACAGTAGATATATCTGAAAATTTTGTAAATAAGATACTTTAAAAACAATATTGCTTGATAAATATGGTAAGGAGACTTATAATTTTATATAGTTACATATTTATATATTTATATAGAAATCTAGTTTTATATTCATAATATTAATAAAGGGGTGTTACACTGATGGCGTTTAATGACATTAAAAATACTGACTCTGAAATTTTTTCTATAATTCAAAGAGAGAATCAAAGGCAAGAAAATAATATCGAGCTTATAGCATCAGAGAACTTTGTAAGTAAGGCAGTAATGGAAGCTATGGGATCACAGCTTACAAATAAGTATGCTGAAGGATATCCTGGAAAAAGATATTATGGGGGCTGTGAGGTCGTTGATGAGATTGAAAATTTAGCAAGAGAAAGAATGAAAAAGCTGTTTAATGCAGAACATGCTAATGTTCAACCGCATGCAGGATCTCAGGCAAATATGGCTGTTTATTTTGCTTTTTTAAAGCCTGGCGATACAATTTTAGGTATGAATTTAAGTCATGGGGGACACCTTACACATGGAAGTCCGGTTAATTTTTCAGGAAAGCTATTTAACATTGTTTCATACGGTGTGAATAAGGATACAGAAGAAATAGATTATGAAGAAGTCAGAAATCTGGCTATCTTAAATAAACCTAAAATGATTGTAGCCGGTGCAAGTGCATATCCAAGAGTAATAGACTTTAAGAGATTCAGAGAAATCGCTGATGAAGTTGGAGCATTATTCATGGTAGATATGGCACATATAGCCGGACTTGTAGCAGCAGGTATACACCCATCACCTGTTCCTTACGCAGATTTTGTAACAACTACGACACATAAAACCTTAAGAGGTCCAAGAGGTGGAGCAATACTCTGCAAGGAAAAATATGCTAAGGATATTGATAAGTCCATATTTCCTGGAATGCAGGGTGGCCCTCTAATGCATGTTATTGCTGCAAAGGCTGTATGCTTCAAGGAAGCTGATAACGAAGAATTCAGAGAATATATTGAACAGGTTGTGAAAAATGCTAAAGCACTTGGAGATGAATTAACACGTTTTGGCTTTAGGCTGGTATCAGGAGGTACTGATAATCATTTGTTGTTAGTAGATTTAACAAACAAAGGAATAACAGGAAAAGATGCCGAAAAACTATTAGATGAAGCAAGAATAACTGTAAATAAGAATACAATACCATTTGAAACTCAAAGTCCATTCGTAACAAGCGGTATAAGAATCGGAACCGCAGCTGTTACTACCAGAGGATTTAAAGAGAAAGAAATGAAGGATATAGCGTATCTTATAAATAAAGTAATTGAAACCAGAGGTTCTGATATAGAGGAAGTTAAACAAAAGGTTCATGAAATATGCAGCAGATTCCCTATATATTAATGTTTATGACTTGGTGATATATATGAGCAAAATAGAAAGTATATTATTAAGTTTGCTTGATAATTTGGACGTTGGTGTTCAGATAGTAGATAATAAAGGCAGAACTATTTACTATAATAATGCAATGAGTAAAGTAGAAGGTTTAAACCATGAAGAAGTAATAGGAAAAAGGGTAATAGAGTATTTAAAAGGCGTAGAAGAAGATTCTTCTACGCTTATGAATGCATTAAAAAATAAAGAAAAGTATATTGATGTTATACAGCACTATAGCAGTCATTATGGCAAGGACGTTACAACTATAAATACGACAATACCTGTTTTCCATAATAATGATACCATAGCAGCAATTGAAATCTCAAAGGATATGACGCAGCTTAAGGAATTAAGTGAGAAAATATGCAGATTGGAAACGAAAGATACAGCTAGGGAAAGCGTCTATACATTTAAAGATATCATTGGAAAAAGTTTAAACCTTAAAGAATCAATAAATAAAGCGATGAGAGCAAGTTTGTCAAATTCTTCGGTACTTATATATGGTGAGACAGGCTGTGGAAAAGAGCTTTTTGCACAAAGCATTCATTATAATGGAATAAGGAAGGATAAGCCCTTTATTGCAGTAAATTGTGCTGCCATACCCAGTACTCTTTTAGAGGGAATGTTATTTGGAACGGTCAAAGGCAGTTTTACTGGTGCAGAAAATAAGAAAGGACTTTTTGAAGAGGCAAGTGGGGGTACAATACTGCTTGATGAAATCAATTCTATGGATACAACTCTTCAATCTAAATTGCTTAGGGTTCTTCAGGAAGGTTATATCAGACCTTTAGGCAGCAGTAAAACAATTGATACAAATGTTAGGATTATTACAACATTAAATGAAGAACCTGAAAAATTAATTAAGGAAGGAAAGCTTAGAAAGGATTTTTACTATAGAATTAGTGTAATTAGAATAGACGTGCCACCTTTGAGGAAAAGAAAAGAGGATATTCATATTTTGGAAAAACACTTTATCAATTATTATAATAAGATGTTGGGTAAGTATGTAATTGATGTAGATGAAGAAGTTTTAAATATGTTTATGAATTATGAATGGCCAGGCAATATTAGAGAACTCAAAAATACTATTGAATATGCTATGAATATGATAGATAACAATTTATATATATCAAAGGAATATGTTGAGAATAGAATTTTCAGGACAGAAGCTACTGCTTTGGGAATAAAAAGTAATGCTTTTGATCTTCGAGGATTATCTCTGGAGGAATACAAAGAAGATATTGAAAAAAAAATCCTTATAAATGCTTTAAAAGAATATAACTACAATATATCACAGGCAGCTGCATATTTAAAAATATCCAGACAGAATCTGCAGTATAAAATAAAAAAATATGAACTGCTTTAAATTCGGCACTTCAGTGCAAAAAAATTTGCGCTGATGGCATGGTCTGCATATAAGCCAAGCTCGATATAAGAGCTGTAATTTGTTATGTGCAAAAAAGTTTGCACTTTATGTTTCCAGTCAAAATATGTATCAAAATATTATAATAACTGTTAAATTATGTATAAATATTAAACCTAGGCAAAGTTTATTCACTTTACCTAGGTTTTTTACTTATATTGGGTAAAATATAAGATTAATTATCTATTGGAAACTGTTTCTATTGGCATGATTGTTGCTGAAAGTATAAGTGTAAATATATTTAAAATTAGGGGGAATTACAAATGGATAAAGTGAAAGTAATTATGTGCGGACTTGGAGCTATGGGGAGCGGAATGGCTAAAATGATACTTGATAAGGAAGGTATCGAAATTGTGGCTGCAATAGACAGCAGTGAAAATAAGATAGGAAAAGAATTAGGGGAAGTATTGGGTATAGATAATAACTTAAAGGTTATTGTATCCGGCAATTTCGAAGAAACTATAAATAATACAAAAGCTGATGTTGTTATACTTGCAATTGATTCATTTGTTAAAAATGTTTATCCATATATAAAGCATATAGTAGTAAATAAAATTAACTGCATAACTATAGCCGAAGAAATGGCTTATCCGTATACAGCCGACAAGATTTTGTCAGAGGAGATGGATAAGCTTGCTAAAGAGAATAATGTAACAATTTTAGGTACTGGTGTAAATCCAGGCTTTGTTTTAGATACACTTATAATTACGTTATCAGCAGCTTGCAGAAAGGTACATTCAATAACTGCTTCAAGAATAAATGATCTTTCTCCGTTTGGAACAACTGTAATGAGAACACAAGGAGTTGGAACAACAGTTGAAGATTTTGAGAAAGGAATTAAAGACGGTACTATAGTAGGTCACATTGGTTTCAAACAGTCAATACCAATGATTGCAAAAGCTTTAGGTATCGAGATAGATGAAATTATCGAGACTAGAGAACCTATTGTATCAAACACCTATAGAGAAACACCTTATGTAAAAGTTGAACCCGGAATGGTAGCAGGCTGTGCGCACATTGGTTATGGAATGAAGAATGGAAAGGCTGTTATAACTCTTGAGCATCCTCAGCAAATTCATCCGGAAAGCGAAGGAGTAGATACAGGAGATTATATATATATAAAAGGTGATCCGGATATGCATATGTCAATTAAGCCAGAAACACCTGGAGGTATTGGAACAATGGCTGTTGCTGTAAATATGATACCGCAAGTAATAGCAAGTTCAGCAGGGCTTAAAACAATGGTAGATTTGCCTATGCCTCATGCAATAGAAAACAGTTTTAGTGATGCTGTAAAGTATTATAAGGAAGGCGATATATAATGATTGAAAAGAACAGTTATGTTGAAATTGTTCAGGAAATTTTATCTTCAGAGGACAGAGCTTCTAATATACCAGAGGATACAAAGGAAACTTCTTTAAAGCTATGGGCTAAAGGGTGGCTTATAGAGGACAGCAAAATTGGAGAGATAGCTCAAATAAGAACTATTACAGGAAGAGTTTTAGAGGGAGTATTAACAGAAGTAAACCCTTCATATGAGCATGGTTTTGGGGATTTTATTCCTGAAGTCAGTTATATAGGTCTTCAGGCAAAATCAATACTGTGGGGGGATAACATTGAATAAATACGAAACTCTTATAAGCAGAAAAAATGAAATAATGCTTAAATCAGTTGGAATAGATTACAAGAAATATGAAACTGGAAAACTTTCCTTTGATTATGAGGAAATGATGAGGAATACAGGGTATTCAATATCAGACATTATGAAAATACAAAAAGAAACTAATGTTGGAAACACCCCTCTCGTTGAGCTGAAAAACATAACGGCACTTGCCAGAAAGGTATCGAGGACAGGAAAGGCAGCTCGTATTTTTATAAAAGATGAGAGCTGCAATCCATCAGGTAGTTTTAAAGATAGAAGAGCGTCTGTTTCTGTATATGATGCTAAGATGAGAGGCTATAAGGGAGTTGCCTCTGCCACTTCTGGAAATTATGGTGCTGCAGTTGCTTCTCAGGCTGCTATGAGAGGACTGAAATGCATTATTGTTCAGGAATGTTATGATTCAAAAAAAATTGGGCAGCCGGAAATTTTGGAAAAAACAAGAAAATGTGAATGCCTTGGAGCTGAAGTATTAAGGCTTTCAGTAGGTCCTGAGTTATTCTACACCTATTTAAAAGCTTTAGATGAAACCGGATACTATAATGCATCACTTTATTCAGTCTATGGAATTGCTGGTGTAGAAACTCTAGGATATGAAATTGCCACAGACTGCAGAGAAAGGTTTTCAAAAGATCCTGATGTAGTGGTTGTTACTCATGCCGGAGGAGGAAATGTAACCGGAACAGCAAGGGGGCTTATAAAAGCCGGAGCTTTAGATACGAAAATAGTTGGGGCTTCAGTTGATTTGACCGGACTTCATATGGCTTCAGATAGCGATTTTAATAAAAAATCCTTTACTACCGGTCACACCGGTTTTGGAATACCATTTATGACCTGGCCAGACAGGTCAGATGTGCCAAGAAGTGCAGCCAGACCATTAAGATATCTTGATAGATATCTGACTGTTCCACAAGGACAAGTTTTTTATGTAACTGAACTTCTTGCACAATTAGAAGGTCTGGAAAGAGGACCGGCGGGAAATACTTCACTGTCAGCGGCATTTATTATTGCCCAGGAAATGGAAAATAATCAAATAATTGTAGTCCAAGAAACTGAATATACCGGTGCAGGTAAGCATATACTTCCACAATTAAGCTTTGCAAGAAAGAATGGAATTGAAATAAAAATTGGAAATCCGCAAGATGAAATTCCGGGAAAAAACATAGTATTGCCTAGTCATCCGTCAAAGCTATATGTAAAAGAAATTGATTTGAACCATTACAGAAAATCATATATAGCAAACTCAGTTAAAAATAGAAACGTTAAAAGTATAAGCGAGATAGATTTTAAATTCTTATGTGATGAAACTAAGCTAAGCCAAAAGGAAGTTCTTGAGATTATATCAGATATGAATATTTATGTTGAGTAGGTTCTGGATGAAAGGAGAAATTTATGAAAAGACAAGATGATTTTCAAATGAGAAGAGAACATTTAAACAATTTGAGTGATGAAGAACTATACAATAGATTTTGGAGTCTGACTGAAGAAATAGTTAAGCCTTTGGTTGATTTAGCATATACACACACCTCACCTTCAGTTGAAAGATCTGTACTTCTTAGAATGGGATTTTCCAGCATTGAAGCAGGCAACATAGTTAAAGAAGGAATTAAGTGGAATCTTATGGGTAAGGGAATGGGAAAAGTTGTGCTGACTTACGCAAAGATAAAGAGTATTTCCTATCTGGAAGCAGGAACTGAACTTAGCAAAGGAATAGGCTGGAGTGAGGTTCATGAATTATTAAGAGGTGATAATTATGCTGGAAACTAATAAAAAAATTGATATAGAAGAAGTTTTAAAGGATTTAGAAAATTACGTGCCTAAGAGAAGAGGGTGGCATTGGAGAGAAATATATAGCGGAAAACAAGGTGAATTTGAATATAAAGAAATATCAAAACCATTAAAAAATAGTATACCCCTACCTGCAGCTAGAAGCTTTAATCAGATTGATCCTCAGCCTAAACCTGTAATCACCACAGAAATCGCATCAGGAAGATTTGAAGATGATATAAGAAGAATGAGAATGGCAGCCTGGCATGGTGCTGATCACATAATGGTAATACGTACTGCAGGACAAAGTCATTTCGATGGACTTATAGAAGGAACACCGGAAGGAATAGGAGGCATAGCAGTTACAAGAAAGCAGGTTAGAGCTACAAGGAAGGCTCTTGATCTGATTGAAGAAGAAGTTGGTCGGGAAATCAATTTTCACTCCTATGTTTCCGGTGTAGCCGGCCCTGATATTGCAGTTATGTTTGCTGAGGAAGGTGTCAACGGAGCTCATCAGGATCCTCAATATAATATTCTTTACAGAAATATAAATATGGTGCGCTCATTTGTAGATGCCGCAGTTGCCAAGAGAATAATGGCTTCAGCGGATATGCTGCAAATTGATGGCGCACACAATGCCAATGCAACAGCTATGAAAGGTTATAAGGTTATGCCTGAGCTTATGGTTCAGCATGCAATAAATAGCAAGTTTTCAGAGCTTGTTGGTATGAAAAAAGAAAATATTGCGTTATCAACTGTGCCTCCAACTTCAGCTCCGGCGCCATGCATGAAAATAGATCTGCCATATGCTGTAGCACTCAGAGAATTATTTAAGGATTATAAAATGAGAGCACAGATGAACACAAAGTATATAGAATCCTGCACTAGAGAAGCTACTGTAGGACATACTTTAAATCTTATGATTTCAAAGCTTACTTCTGCAGATATACAAAGTACTATTACTCCTGATGAAGGAAGAAATGTTCCTTGGCACTATAATAATATGCATGCAGTTAATACAGCAAAACAGGCATTAATAGGTATGGATGGACTTATGGATTTGATAGAACTGAAAAAAGAAGGCTATCTGCCCGAAAAAGTTAGGGAACTAAAAGAAAAGGCTGTATTATTCCTAGAAGAAATTATAGAAATAGGAGGATATTTCAAAGCAGTACAAGAGGGATTCTTTGTTGACTCCGGTGAATATCCGGAAAGAAACGGAGATGGCATTGCAAGAAAAATCAATGGAGGAATCGCTGCAGAATCTATCTATGAAAGAGAAGAAGATTATTTTGCTCCTGTATGCGCTCATTTTGGCTACAATAATGTGCCTAAAGAATATAAACATGCTTGTGATGCAATTAGTGGATGTACGCTCTGCGACTCAGGAAAGATAAAGTTTATAGATGAGCTTGATGAAGATGATAATGTTTATAAAAGACTTGAGACTGTTAAAGATGACGGCAAGATTGTTCCGGAAGTTGAGTGGAAAAAAGATGGATTCGTATCAGTAACTCTATTTATACCTGAAAACGAATTAATAAGTGAGGCTGCAGCCATAGAAATGGGTAAAAACATGAACTTAAGGGATGTAGAAGTAATTCATAAACAAGTTATGCAGCATGCTGAAGGAACACTTGTTGAAATTAAGGGCAGAGTTAATTTTTCAATAGATAAAAGCAAGCTCATTATTGCTGAGCCTAAGCCTGTAATGAGTGATGATAAAATAAGAGACTTTATTAAGAAACATCCTGTAAAAATTGTAGCAGGTACTGTTGGCGAAGATGAACACTCAGTAGGATTAAGGGAAATAATCGATATAAAGCATGGGGGTATAGAAAAGTATGGAATAGAGTGCGAATACTTAGGTACTTCCTGTCCAATTGAAAAGCTTATTGATGCTGCTATAGAAACAAAGGCACAAGTAATAATGGCTAGTACTATAATTACACATAATGATATCCATATTAAAAATATGAGAAAACTTCATGACCTTTGTGTTGAAAAGGGTGTAAGGGATAAGCTCATACTTATATGCGGAGGTACACAGGTTGCAGATGAAATAGCTAAAGCAAACGGTATGGATGCAGGTTTTGGAAGAGGAACACACGGAAATAATGTAGCAACCTTTATTGTGGAAACTCTTTCAAAGGCTTAGGTATATATAAAAGGCGCTGGCTCAAAATAGTTTAAACCTATCGCGTGGTATTTGAACTCTAGAAAGTTTCTAAATATTCAAATACCACGCTAAGTGTATCTGTTTTGAGGCAACCCCTTTTATAAACAAATTAATTTAAGGAGATTTCTTATGAAAGTAGACTATGTTATATCTGAAATCGGAAGCACAACAACAGTAGTAACAGCATTCAAGCTAGGGGAAAAAGGAGTTGACATTATAGCACAGGGTAAAAACTATACTACTGTAAACGAGGGTGATGTAACTATTGGTGTTATTAAGGCAATAGAGGATATTGAGTTCCAGCTTGGTGAAAAAATCACATGGAATAGAATGTTATCAACGAGCAGTGCTGCTGGAGGTCTTAAAATAACTGTACATGGGTTGGTAGAAGATATGACAGTAAAGGCAGCCAAGGAGGCAGCATTAGGCGCAGGTGGAAATATAAAACTTATTACAGCCGGAAAACTTCGAAATACAGATATAAAAAGAATAAAGGAAATAGATCCTAATTTAATAATGATTGCAGGCGGTACAGATTACGGAGAAAGGGAAACGGCTTTATATAATGCAGAACTTTTAAGCAAAGAGAATTTAAATAAACCTTTTATATATTGTGGAAATATAACAAACCAATATGAAATAAAGGAACTTTTTCAAGGGCAGGAATTGTATATAGTTGATAATGTCTACCCTAGAATAGACGAGTTAAATGTGGAGCCTACAAGAAAGATTATACAAACTGCATTTGAAAACAATATCACAAAAGCCTCCGGAATGAACAAGATTAAAAGTATGATAGACGGCAGTATAATGCCTACTCCCGGGGCTGTTATGGAAAGTGCTAAACTGCTGTATGAAATTATCGGAGATGTTGTAGTCTTTGATGTTGGCGGCGCAACCACAGATGTCCATTCAGTTACTGAGGGAAGTGTAGATATACTTGATATATTAGTAAGCCCGGAACCAATTGCTAAAAGAACAGTTGAAGGAGATCTTGGAGTTTACGTAAACAGCGAAAACCTAATAAACCTTCTAGATTATAGAGACCTGGATAATAAATCAATAGAATATATTAGAGACAATATATTGCCAATACCAAAAACAGATGAACAAATTGAGTGTAGCTGGATTCTTACAAAAAAGGCTGTTGAGGTCGCATTAAACAGACATGTAGGTTATTTGAAAAGAACCTATGGATCATCTAAAAATTTTATTGCTTATGGAAAGGATTTATCTAAAGTAAAGTATATTGTAGGTACAGGAGGAGCTTTAACAAGACTTCCAAAAGGCGAAACAATTTTGCGAGAAATAAGATATTCAAAAGAGGACTTAACTATGCTTCCAAGATCAGAAGCGAAAGTGCTTCTTGATAATAAGTATATTATGGCCTGTGCCGGAGTGTTAAGCAAAGAAAATAAAGAAGCTGCGTCACTTCTGCTTAAGCAAAGCCTAGGTATCGTTTAGATTACATGGGCCTATTGGATGGTGGGTAAAATGAAAAAAATTTTTCCATGTGTAGAAATTAATTTAAAGAAAATTATTCATAATACTAGAGTTATAAACGAGATATGTAAAAGTAAAAATATTCATGTTGTTGGAGTAAGTAAGGTATATTGTGCAAAGCTGCCTATAGTTGAGGCAATGCTAAATGGAGGCATTGAGATTATTGGCGATTCAAGAATGGAAAATCTAAAGAAATTGGAACAATTGAAATGCAGAAAGATGCTGCTTAGAATTCCAATGGAAAGTCATGCTTCTGAAGTTGTTAAATATGCTGATATAAGCTTAAATTCTGAAATAAACACAATAAAAGCGCTTTCTAGGGCGGCAAAAAGAGTAAACAAAATCCATAATGTTATATTAATGATAGATTTAGGTGATTTAAGAGAAGGTGTGCTTGAGAGTGAAACTTTAGAAAATGTAAAAGAAATAATAAAACTGCCCAATATAAGATTATGTGGAATTGGTACAAATTTAACTTGCTATGGAGGGGTAATTCCTGATAGTGAAAACTTAGGAAGATTGGTTAAGATAAGGGAAGCAATTGAAATTAATAATAATTTATCTCTCCCTATAGTTTCAGGAGGGAATTCCAGCAGCTTATATTTAGTATTAAATGGTACTATTCCAAATGGCATTAATCAGTTAAGAATAGGAGAGGCTATAGTGCTTGGCCGAGAAACTGCATATGGAAATAAAATTCCAGACTGCTATTCAGATAGTTTTATACTAAAGGGTGAGATAGTAGAGATAAAGGATAAGCCTTCTGTGCCAAAAGGAAAAATAGGTATGGATGCTTTTGGAAAAGTGCCGAATTTTATAGACAAAGGGATTATTAAAAGAGCAATAGTAGCTATAGGAAGACAAGATATTGACCCGGATGGCTTAAAGCCTGTGGATAATTGCATTGAAATACTAGGTGGAAGCAGTGACCATTTGATCCTTGATGTAAGCAGATGCAATATTTTGTATAAGGTTGGGGATGTAATTGACTTTACAATGGACTATGGATGCCTTTTAAGAACTATGACTTCTCCATATGTAAAAAAATATTATTTAAGTTAAAGCAACTGCAATTTGCAGTTGCTTTATATATTGCATGATAAATATTATACAGAGTAATAGAGTTATATTAATTTAATTTGTATGCTCATAATTACCTTTGTAATTGTTGACAGTATTACTCGGATTTGCTATTATGAGTTTGAATATATAAGCACTCGGACTTAAGGGAGTGATTTGATGAAACTATCCACAAAAGGTCGTTATGGAGTAAAAGCAATGGTAGATCTGGCTATTCATTATGGTGGAGAGCCTGTGTCTATAAAGAGCATATCAGAAAGACAAAATATATCGGAATATTATTTAGAACAATTATTTTCACCTCTTAGAAAGGCTGAATTAATTAGGAGTATAAGGGGTGCGCAAGGGGGATATGTATTAAGCAGATCTCCTAAAGATATTACTATAGCAGAAATCATGGAAGTTTTAGAGGGACCTATCGAGATATCAAACTGTTTAGATGATAAAAGCTGTAACAATGTAGACTGCTGTGCAACCAGACTGTTATGGGCAAGAATAAAAAACAGCATTGACAGCGTTACTAAATCAACTACACTACAGGATATACTTGATGATTATAAAGGTATGAAAAGCTGTGACTAAAGAAGGAGTGAAGCATTTATGAACAAACCTATTTATATGGACTATGCTGCGACAACATTTGTTAAGCCAGCTGTTCTTGAAGAAATGATTCCTTATTTTACGGAGCATTTTGGGAATCCATCTTCAATATATTCTTTATCCAGAGAAACTAAAAAAGCTATAGACAAGGCTAGAGATAGAGTTGCTAAAGGTATAAATGCAGATAGCAACGAAATATTTTTTACCGGTGGTGGCTCAGAGGCTGATAATTGGGCATTAAAAGGATTAGCTTTTGCAAATTATAATAAGGGTAATCATATTATTACTACTCAAATAGAGCATCATGCTATATTACATGCCTGCCAGTATTTAGAAAAGCATGGCTTTGAGGTTACTTATCTTCCTGTTGATGAATATGGATTAGTAAGACTTGAGGATATAGAAAAGGCAATAACTGATAAAACTATTTTAGTATCAGTTATGTTTGCAAATAACGAAATAGGAACAATTCAGTCTATCAGTGAAATAGGTAAACTTTGCAAAAGCAAAAAAGTATTATTTCACACTGATGCAGTTCAAGCTCTCGGAAATGTACCAATTGATGTAAAAGAAATGAATATTGATTTATTATCAATGGCAGCACATAAAATATACGGCCCTAAAGGTACAGGTGCTCTTTATATAAGAAAAGGCGTTAAAATTGATAATTTAGTTCATGGCGGAGGACAAGAAAGGGCAAGAAGAGCCGGAACAGAAAATGTAGCAGGAATAGTTGGATTTGGAAAAGCTGTTGAACTTGCAGTATCAAATATGGAAGAACATGCTACCCGTCTTAAAACTCTTAGGGATAAGCTAATAAACGGACTTCTAAAGATTCCATATTCAAGATTAAATGGCCCATCCGGCAGCAACAGGTTAGCAGGAAATGCTAATATTTGTTTCAGATTTATTGAGGGTGAAGCTATACTTCTACTTTTAGACAGCATGGGAATATGTGCATCTAGCGGTAGTGCTTGCACTTCAGGCTCTTTAGATCCATCTCATGTACTGCTTGCAATTGGTCTTCCTCATGAAATTGCTCATGGTTCTTTAAGGTTAAGCTTAGGTGATAACACCACTGAAGAAGAAGTTGATTATGTAATAGAATCTGTTGGGAAGGTTGTTCAAAGACTTAGAGATATGTCTCCTCTATGGGATGACTTTTTAAAGGAAGGGGAAAAATAGAATGTACAGCGAAAAGGTTATGGACCATTTTATGAATCCAAGGAATGTTGGGGAAATTGTTGATGCTGATGGAGTTGGAGAAGTTGGCAACGCGAAATGCGGAGATATAATGAAGGTATATCTCAAGATTGAAAACAATGTTGTGGTAGATGCTAAATTTAAGACTTTTGGATGTGGCTCTGCTATAGCTTCATCTAGTATGTCTACGGAGCTTATTAAGGGCAAAACAGTAGAAGAAGCTTGGAGTCTTACAAATAAAGCTGTTGCCGAAGCTCTGGACGGTCTTCCACCTGTTAAAATGCACTGCTCTGTTCTTGCGGAGGAAGCTATACATAAGGCAATAAATAATTATAGAATATCAAAAGGCCTTGAACCTTGGGATTACAAGGAACATGATGATATACATGATCAAGTTCATGGTGAGTAGCATAAAAATATAACCCGTTTAGGGTTATATTTTTATTTTTTGGAAAAACTAACAGGTGTACTTAAAAATCAAATACTTGTATGTATAAGAGGGCTGATATGTTTAGAACAAAAGATTTTATTTTAATGGATGTGTGTAATACTAAAGGCAGAAAAATAGGCTTTGTTAAAGATATAATAATAGATTTCCATGATGGAGAAGTAAAAGGTTTTGTTATTTCCTCTTATAAGATATTTCAAAGCACAATATGCGTACTTAAAGAAGATATTGTTTCCTTTAATAAATCTATGGTAATAAGTAAATGTAACAATAACAAATATCTTAAGTTCTCCGATATAAAAAACATGGATATCGTTAATAAATCTGGTGACATAATAGGCATGATGGAAGATATTTTGTTCCACGAATTCTCTTTTAAAATCCATGGAGTTATTGTCTCCACAGGCTTTATTAAGAATCTTATTTCGGGAAAAAGAGTATTTCTCTTAAAAAATATGATACTAGGTGAAGAAAGTATATTATGCTTTAATGATGTCAGCAAGATAGATTTAATAAGCATACCACACAAATTATTTACGGAAGTAGGAAATCATGAAAAAAACATATAAATATATTATTGTGTCATTAATAATACTTTTAATTATAATTATATCCTCTAAAATCCCGGTAGTAAGCGAAGTTTATTCGCTTATGCTAATCTCATTTATTATTTCTTATTCTATAAGACCGATTCATAAGGCTTTAGTTGAAAGAGGAGTTCATAAGAGTGTTTCAGCCATTGCAATTATATTATTATTCATAATAATTATAGTTGGGGGAATAATAGTTATAATTCCATCGTTATTTAAAGAAAGCTTGAATGTTAACACTACTCTCATTAAAATACAGGCATTTGTTGAAAGCTTCTATGAAAGAATTAAACCTATCAGCAGCAATAAGACAATGTATGCTTTTTTGGATATAGTTTATTCAAATACAAATAAAGTTCTTTTAGATATTTTCAATAAATTGTTTAAAGGTATTTTAAATATGGGTGAAAACCTGTTATCTATTGCTGTAGTTCCTATTGTGGTTTATTATTTTTTAGCTGATGGGGATATTATCGGTAATAGGATGCTAGTGTTCTTTCCAACCAAATCCAGAGGAATGATAAAAAAAATATGGTTTGACATAGATAAAATTCTTGGAAGATATATTTTAAGTCAATTTTTACTTTGTGCTATTATTGGCATACTTACTTTTATTGTACTTGTTATTCTAAAAGTTGACTATCCGATTATATTATCTTTATTAAATGCACTGTTTAACATAATACCATACTTTGGACCTTTGTTCGGAGCAATTCCTGCAATATTAGTTGCACTTTTAACTTCCACAAAAACTGCAATTTGGACTGCGGTATGGCTATATCTTATACAGCAAATTGAAGGTAATGTGATATCACCTAAAATTACAGGTGACAGTGTAAGCATGCACCCTGTTATAGTAATTATTCTTTTAATAATAGGTGGAAAAATCGGAGGATTTATAGGTATGGTTTTAGCAGTACCGATTGGTGTTATATTAAAAGTTATATATGAAGATTTAAATTACTACATGTTTTAAAGACTTTGACAGGTATTGACAAGAGTTAAAGTTATAAATTATAATCTTTATAAATAAATATAAGGGCTATGAAGGGAAGGAGTAAATATATTCATACATTAAGAGAGGAAGTGGACGGTGAAAACTTCTTGGTGAATATTTTGAAGCAGTCCCTGAGCTATAGTTGTAAAGTGATATAGCAGTAATAATTGTTTTAAGGCTATATAATTAGGGTGGTACCGCGGAAACTTTCGTCCCTTTTTAGGGAAATGAAAGTTTTTTTTATATAAAAAATTAATTTATTAGGAGGACTATTTTATGAATAAGATGGGTTTAAATGAAATAAGAGAAGCTTATTTAAAGTATTTTGAGAGCAAGGATCATCTACGACTTAAAAGTTTTCCGCTTGTGCCTCAGAGCGATAAAAGCTTATTACTTATAAATGCTGGAATGGCTCCGCTAAAACCGTATTTTACAGGACTTCAAGTTCCGCCAAGTAAAAGAATAACAACATGTCAAAAGTGTATTAGAACCGGTGATATAGACAATGTTGGAAAAACTTCAAGACATGGTACTTTTTTTGAGATGCTAGGAAACTTTTCATTTGGAGACTATTTTAAAAATGAAATTATACCATGGGCTTGGGAGTTTGTTACTGAAGTTTTAGGAGTGCCAAAAGATAAGCTGTATGCAACAATATATCTTGAAGATGATGAGGCTTATGAAATTTGGAAGAATAAAACTGATATAGATCCAGATAGAATCTTTAGACTTGGGAAAGAAGATAATTTTTGGGAAATAGGTACCGGACCATGCGGACCTTCATCAGAAATTCATTTTGATAGAGGAACGGGAAAGGTTAATACTACTGAGGAATTTATAGCTGCCCAAGAAGAAGATAGGATTGTAGAATTTTGGAATCTAGTTTTTACTCAATTTGATAAAGACGAAGAAGGAAACTATAATAGACTTCCAAATCCTAATATTGATACCGGTATGGGTTTAGAGAGAATTGCAACTATTATGCAGGGAGTAAACAGTATATTCGAAGTAGATACAATAAAAAATATACTTGATGAAGTTTGCAGAATTTCAAATACTAAGTATGGTTCGGATTCTAAAAAGGATATATCACTAAGAATAATAACAGATCATATAAGAAGTACTACTTTCATGATTAGTGATGGTGTACTTCCTTCAAATGAGGGAAGGGGATACGTACTCAGAAGAGTACTAAGAAGAGCTGCAAGACATGGCAGACTTTTAGGAATAAATAATACTTTCCTTTATAATTTATGTGATGTAGTAATAGAAAACTCAAAGAGCGCATACGAAGAGCTTGAAGAGAAAAAGGAGTATATCAAGAAGGTAATAAAATTAGAAGAAGAACGTTTTGAAGAGACTATTGACAGCGGTATTGAAATACTTAAGCAATTTATTGAGGAGCTTGAAGTTAAAGGAATTAAGACTCTTTCCGGAGTAAATGCTTTTAAACTTTATGACACATATGGATTCCCTTTAGAGCTTACACTCGAAATATTAGAAGAAAAAGGCATGTCAGTAGATTTAGCAGAATTTAATAACGAAATGCAGAATCAGCGTGAAAGAGCCAGAGCAGCAAGAGAAGAATCTAATTATATGGGGAATGAAGATGGAGTGCTTAATAAAATACCTGCAGAATTAAATACAACTTTTGTAGGATATAACAATTTAAAATGTGAGTCTATTGTTGAACTAATTATCAAAGATAATGAGTTTGTATCATCTTTAAGACAAGGAGAAACCGGTATTATTCTAACAAAAGAAACTCCTTTCTACGCTGAAATGGGAGGACAGGTTGGAGATAAAGGAATTGTATCCTCTGAAAAATTCAAAGGAGAAGTTTTTGACTGTAAAAAGAATGTTTCAGGCAAAATACTTCATTTTGTAAAGGTTATTGAGGGTGAAGTAGCACAGAATGAATCCATAATGCTAACTGTCAGTGAAGACAGAAGAAATAACATAAGAAAAAATCATACAGCTACACATATGCTGCATTCAGCATTAAAATTAGTGCTTGGAGAGCATGTTAATCAGGCAGGTTCTTATGTGGATGAAGCTAGATTAAGATTTGATTTTACTCACTTTACATCAATAAGTGCTGATGAACTTAAAAGAATTGAAAAAATAGTAAATGAAAATATTATGAAAGTTTTTAATGTAGATACTGACATTATGACTATAGATGAAGCAAAGCAAAGCGGAGCCGTTGCATTATTTGATGAAAAGTATAAAGATGAAGTAAGGGTTGTATCTGTTGGCGATTTTAGCAAGGAGCTATGTGGCGGAACGCACGTAAAAAATTCCGGAGAGATTGGTGTTTTCAAAATTGTGTCTGAATCAGGTGTTGCTGCAGGAATAAGAAGAATAGAGGCAGTTACAGGATTTAACGCAATGCATCTAATAGAAGAAAAGGATAATTTATTGAAAGACGCTTCTGTAACATTAAAATGTTCAGAAAAAGATCTTTTAAATAGACTTCATTCTCAAATTACTGAATTAAAGGAAAAAGAAAAGGAAATAATAGAATTAAAAAGAAAACTTTCAGGATCTCTTGAAGAAGATCTTCTAAAAGATGTTGTTGATATTAAAGGTATTTCTTTGATTTCAGCTGTGATTGCTGATATGGATGGTGACTCCTTAAGAGAACTAGCTGATAAAGCTAAAAATAAACTAAAAGATGGAGTTGTAGTTCTAGGAAGCAAAACTTCAGATAAGGTTCAATTTGTTGCTATGGCTACAAAAGGTGCTGTTAGTCGAGGCGTTCACTGCGGAAAGATTGTCAAAGAAGTAGCAGCAATTGCCGGCGGAGGCGGAGGCGGAAGACCTGACATGGCTCAAGCAGGAGGTAAGCTTCCAGAAAAATTAAATGAAGCTATCGATAAAGTAAAGGTTATTTTGGATAGTTTGGTTAAATAGTGTACTTTTTAGATAAAATGAATTATAATGTAATCAAGTATTAACCTATTATCATTCTTAAATGATAAAAAGAGGGGTGAAAAAGCAATGGGGTATAATAATGATAATACCATTCAATTTGATTTTGCCAAAGATAAAAAAGATTTAACAAAAGAAATTCTTAATGAAGTATATAATGCCCTGATTAAGAAGGGGTATAATCCTGTAAATCAGTTAGTGGGTTATTTGATTTCTGGTGATCCTACCTATATTACTAACTATAATGGAGCAAGAGCTTTAGTTAGAAAGTTGGAAAGAGATGAAATTCTTGAGGAAGTGTTAAAGGCTTATCTTGGAATAAAATAAAAATGCCCAATTAGGGCATTTTTATTTTAACTTTACACATAATAGAGGAGAAAACAAATGAGAATTTTGGGATTGGATATAGGTGATAAAACAATTGGAGTAGCTTTAAGTGATCCATTAGGATATACTGCTCAAGGCATAAAGACCATAATGAGAAAGAGCAAAAAGGCTGATTTAGAAGAACTTAAGAATTTGTGTACTCAATATGAAGTAGAAACTATAGTTGCCGGATTACCTAAAAATATGAACGGTACAATAGGACCTCAAGGAGAGAAAGTTAAAATCTTTTGTGATCTGGTTGAAAGTGAAACAGGTTTACCAGTAAAACTATGGGACGAAAGACTTACTACTGTTGCTGCTCATCGTGCTATGCTGGAGGCAGATCTATCAAGAGCTAAAAGAAAAAAAATAGTAGATAAAATGGCGGCCACATACATACTTCAGGGTTATCTTGACAGCTTATCTAAATAATGTTGACCAAGGCTTACATATAATGTAAAATATCAATTATAATAAAGGAGAAATGTAATATGGAAAACGATGTTAGTACAATAGTGTTAACTGATGAAAACGGAGAAGAAAGAGAATTTGATGTTATAACAAAATTAGATATTGAAGATAAGGAATATGTTATTGTTGTACCATCCGATGGAGAAGAAGTAGATGCTATTGCATTAAGAATAGAAAAAGATGATAACAATGAGGATATTTTAGTGACTATAGAGGATGAAGACGAATTCGCTATGGTTTCAGAAGCTTATGAGCTTATATTCTCAGAGGAAGATTTAAACTAATAGAAACGAGGTTTTATTATGTCAAAGCTAACTCCGAGTGAAATAGAAAAGTTAAAAGCTAATTTAAAGGAAAAAGGATACAAATTAACCCCTCAGAGAAGGGCTATAGTTGATATAATCATTAGAAATGAAGGAAATCACTTGACTACTGAAGAATTATACGACCTAGTCAAAGTAGAATGTCCTGAAATTGGTCTAGCGACTGTTTATAGAACTGTTCAACTATTAGAGGAACTTGGAGTGGTTAGTAAGCTTGATTTAAACGATGGATGTTATAGATATGAACTAGTCCACGAAAATGAAAATCATCAACATCATCACTTGGTATGCAGCGAATGTGGAAAAGTCATAGAAGTTCAAGGAGATTTACTGGATGTTCTTGAACAGGAAATAGAAACAAAATATGATTTTCAGATAAAAAATCATAGTGTAAAATTCTTTGGAATATGCTCAGAATGTAAACAAGAATAAAATGAGAAAGCCTTTTAAAAGGAGGGTAGCAATGAAAAAAGAAAAAGATAAAATACGTATTATACCGCTGGGCGGACTGAATGAAATAGGGAAAAATCTTACAGCTATAGAATATAAGAACGATATAATTGTTATAGATTGCGGATTAAGGTTTCCTGATGAAGAAATGTTTGGAATTGATTTAGTTATTCCGGACATAAGCTATTTAATAAAGAATTCAGATAAAGTCAGAGGGATATTTTTAACTCATGGTCATGAAGATCATATAGGGGCTCTGCCATATGTCCTTAAGCAGCTAAATGTTCCTGTATATGGAACTAAGCTAACGCTTGGAATCGTTGAAACTAAATTAAAGGAACATAATTTACTCAGCACGGTTGAGCTCATTAGAATAAACCCTAAAGATGTAGTAAAACTAGATAATATGTCTGTAGAGTTTATAAAAACAAATCACAGCATCGCTGATTCTGTGGCAATAGCTATTCACACACCACTAGGCATTGTTTTGCATACCGGTGACTTTAAAATTGACTATACACCTATTGACGGTGTAGTGGCAGATCTGCCAAGGTTTGCAGAGCTCGGAAGAAAAGGTGTTATAGCTATGATGGCTGACAGCACAAATGTTGAAAGACCGGGCTATACAATGTCTGAAAGCACAGTAGGAGAAACTTTTGAAAGTATTTTTCTACAGGCAAAAGGCAGGATTATTGTAGCTACTTTTGCTTCAAATATCCATAGAATACAGCAAATAATTTCTGCTGCAAATAAGTATGGCAGAAAGGTTGCAGTGTCAGGCAGAAGTATGGAAAACATAGTTGCTGTAGCAGCTGAACTAGGCTATATAGAAGCTGAAAAAGATATACTTATCGGTATAGATAACATAAATAAGTATAATGACAATCAAATTGTTATTATAACAACCGGCAGTCAAGGTGAGCCAATGTCTGCATTATCCAGAATGGCTGCCTCAGAACACAAGAAGGTTAATATAGTGCCCGGAGATACAGTAATTATTTCTGCTACACCCATACCGGGAAATGAAAAATTTGTTTCAAGAGTCATTAATCAGTTGTTTAAAAAAGGTGCGGAAGTTATATACGAGGCATTGGCAGATGTGCATGTTTCAGGCCATGCTTGTCAGGAAGAATTAAAATTGATGCATACTTTAGTAAAACCTAAGTTTTTTATTCCGGTTCATGGAGAGTACAGACATCTTAAGCAGCATGCTGAACTTGCAATGAAGCTGGGGCTTCCCGGCAATAATATACTTATCGGTGATAATGGTGATATTATTGAAATAACAAGGGATTCTATAAAAAAGAATGGTACTGTAATGTCGGGACAAGTATTTGTTGATGGCTTAGGTGTGGGAGACGTTGGAAATATAGTACTGCGTGATAGAAAACATTTGTCTCAAGATGGTATTTTAACTGTTGTAGTAACAATTGAAAAAGAGACTGGCAGTGTTATTGCCGGCCCGGATATAATTTCTCGAGGTTTTGTATATGTAAGAGAGTCAGAAGATCTAATGGAAGAAGCAAGGGTTATTGTTAAAGATGCCTTAAAAGAGTGTGAAGAAAATCATATCACAGAATGGGCTACTATAAAGTCAAACATAAAAGATTCCTTAAGGCTGTTCCTTTATGAAAAAACAAAAAGAAAGCCTATGATTTTGCCTATAATAATGGAAATTTAAAATAGATTTTTCTGTTAAGTTGACTTTTTATATACATAATATTAGAATAAGTATGATATAAAATAAAAATTGGATACTATATAGTATCCAATTTTTGTTTAGGATATTAAAATTATAGTTTAAAATTTAGTAATATACTTGATTTTATACAAAAAACACGGAGGAATATACATGGAATTATTTACAAGAAACGACATAAGAAATATAGCAATAATCGCTCACGTTGATCACGGTAAAACTACATTAGTTGATGCTATGCTTAGACAGAGTAATGTATTTAGAGCAAATGAAAAAGTTCAGGAAAGAGTAATGGATTCAAATGACTTGGAACGTGAGAGAGGGATAACCATACTATCAAAGAATACTTCAGTTCTTCATAATGGAGTTAAAATAAATATAGTAGACACCCCTGGACATGCTGATTTTGGCGGAGAAGTAGAAAGAGTTCTTAAGATGGTCGACAGTGTACTTTTAGTTGTAGATGCATTTGAAGGCGCAATGCCTCAAACAAAATTCGTGCTAAAAAAGGCATTGGAACTTAAATTAAAGCCTATAGTTGTTATAAATAAAATAGATAGGCCTGATTCCAGACCTAACGAAGTTATTGATGAAGTTTTTGATTTATTCGTTGAACTCGGAGCTGATGATGAACAATTAGATTTTCCTATTGTTTACTGCTCTGCAAGAGATGGAATTGCTAAGAAAGAACTTGATGATGAAAGCACATCTATGGAGCCGTTATTTGAGGCTATCATTAAGAAAGTTAAGGCACCGGTAGGTTACATTGATAAACCACTTCAAATGCTTGTGACTACTCTGGATTCAAGTGAGTATGTTGGAAAGATAGCTATAGGTAAAATTGAAAGAGGTACGTTAAAAAAGAACCAACAGGTTGCATTAATAAGACGTAATAATACAATCAGCAATGTAAGAGTATCAAGCTTATATGTTATCCAAGGCTTAAAGAGAGAAGAAGTAGAAGAAGCTAAGCTTGGTGATATAGTTGCTGTGGCTGGAATTCCGGATATTAACATAGGTGAAACAATAGCAGATTCTTCTTTACCAGAAGCTTTACCATTTGTTGAAATTGATGAGCCTACTTTATCTATGAATTTTATGGTTAACGATTCACCTTTTGCAGGAAGAGAAGGGGATTTTGTTACATCCAGACACCTAAGAGACAGACTTTTTAAGGAAATAGAAACTAATGTAAGCTTAAAAGTAGAGGAAACTGACTCAGCTGATTGCTTTAAGGTTAGTGGAAGAGGTGAACTTCATCTATCTATTCTTATTGAAACTATGAGAAGAGAAGGTTATGAATTCCAAGTATCAAAACCAACAGTTATCTTTAGAGAAGAAAACGGTGTTAGTTTAGAACCGGTTGAAAGACTTACTATTGACGTTCCTGAAGAATTTATGGGAGTTGTAATGGAAAAGCTTGGACCTAGAAAAGCAGAAATGGTTAATATGACATCTGCCATTAACGGATATACAAGACTTGAATTTTTAATACCTTCCAGAGGTCTTATAGGTTTCAGAAGTGAATTCATGACTGATACTAAAGGAAATGGAATAATGAATCATGTTTTAGATGGATATGATAAGTTCAAGGGAGATATTCCTGAAAGAAGCAGAGGATCAGTTGTTGTTTTTGAAACAGGTGAAGCTGTTACTTATGGTCTGTATAATGCTCAAGAGAGAGGTTCTCTGTTTGTTGGTCCCGGTACTGAAGTTTATGAAGGAATGATAGCAGGAGAATGTTCAAGAGCCGGTGATATTGAAGTTAATGTTTGCAAGAAAAAACATCTTTCAAATACAAGAGCATCCGGTTCAGACGATGCATTAAAGCTTACACCTATTAAATCCATGTCACTTGAGCAATGTCTTGAATTTATAGCTTCTGACGAATTAGTCGAGGTTACGCCAAAGACTATAAGAATGAGAAAGAAAATATTAAATACTGAGCTTAGAAAAAAGGCAAATAATAGGAAATAGTTATATTTTGTATTATGGGGTGGGGCCATGAAGAAAAAGTTAATATTATTGGTTATTGTGCTTATTGTAATTTCTATAATTGGATCTAAGATTTATTTTGATGCGGCTAATGTAATAAAACATCCATTAATATCTACCGGAGATAATATAGAAGTTAAAGTTAATAATGGAGATTCTCTAAATAATGTAATTAATAATCTTTCAAGTGATAACAAAATGGGAAATATGTTCCTGGTAAAGTGGTATATAAAAAAGCATAATCTAAATACTAATATTAAACCGGGAACTTACATCATTCCTAAAGATGTTACTATAGAAAGTTTTGTTAGTAGTTTAAATAACGGCAAGTATAATGAAAATGCTGTCAGAGTAACAATTCCGGAAGGCTATGATATAAATAAAATTGCAGCCTTATTACAGGAAAAGCAAATTATAAGTAAAGAGGAGTTTTTAAATGCTGTAAGTTCGTATAATTTGCCAAGCTATATAAAGAAAGATTCAAATAGAAAGTATAGCTTAGAAGGATATTTATTTCCTGATACCTACGATTTTACTAAAGGTATGAAAGGAAAGGATATTATTGATGTAATGGTTAAAAACTTTGAAACAGTTATTAATACTATTAAAACTAAGAATAATATTACTTTGTCTGATGATAAATTGGATGAAAAAATAACAATGGCCTCTATTGTAGAGCGTGAAGCAGAATTATCAAGTGAACGTGCTACGGTAGCTTCGGTATTTTATAATAGAATAAATAAGAATATAAAACTACAGTCTTGTGCCACAGTCGAGTATGTTCTTGGTGTGCACAAAACTGTATATAGCGAAAAAGACATAAGCGTTCAGTCTGTATATAATACCTACTATGTATCAGGACTGCCTGCAGGACCTATTTGCAGTCCCGGAAAAGAATCAATATTAGCAGCTTTAATGCCCGGTAAATCTAATTATTTGTACTTTGTTTCTAAGTTTGATGGAACTAAAGCACACTTTTTCTCAGACAATTATAATCAGTTTTTAAATGATAAAAAGGTTTCCGAATCAAACTATGCTAAAATGAATAAGTAAACGGAGGCAGCTTAATGAGTGGAGTTACTTATGATTACATGGAACAGTATATTAAAGGATTAATACCTCAGAATGAAGGTATACTAAAAGAGTTAGAAAGTTATGCAGCTAAAAACTCCGTTCCGATAATACAAAAAGAAGTAGGAAAGTTTCTAGACTTAATGATAAATATAAAAAAACCGGCTAATATTCTTGAACTAGGTACTGCTATAGGCTATTCTGCAATACTTATGCATATCTCTTCAAATTATAAAAGTGATATAACAACTATTGAGAGAGATGCACATATGATTGAAATAGCAAAAGAAAATGTAAATAAGTATGGCTTTAATGAGAAAATAAATATACTTGAAGGCGATTGCTTAGAAGTTTTGGAAAAACTTGAAGGGCAGTATGATTTTATATTTATGGATGCAGGTAAGGGCCATTACAATCATTTTCTGCCGCACTGTTTAAGACTATTAAGTAAAGATGGCATTATCGTTGCAGATAATGTCCTTTTTAAAGGTATGGTGGCATCTAGAGATTTGCTTATTAGAAGAAAGATAACAATAGTAAAAAGAATGAAAACTTATTTAGAGATGGTTTCTTCAAATGATGAACTTATAACATCAGTAATCCCTATGGGTGACGGAATTGCTGTAACAACAAGGAAGTTGAAGTCCTAAATGGACTTCAACGGGTAATCTGCGAGGCTATATCCATAAATGGACTTTAGCGGGTAACTTATGAGCGAAGCAAATGTTTTAAGTTACCCAGTGCCCAAAGGGAAACGAGCGCTTTAGATTACTCAGGCTTCGAATGAAAGGAGAAATAATAATGAATAAACCTGAACTATTAGCTCCCGCAGGTAATTTAGAAAAACTTAAGACAGCCATTAATTTTGGAGCTGATGCAGTTTATTTGGGCGGAAGTAAGCTTAATTTAAGAGCTTTTGCAGATAATTTTGGAAATGATGAATTAAAAGAAGGCATAGAATATGCTCATAAGAGGGGGAAAAAGGTTTATGTAACATTAAATGTTTTTCCTCATAACGAAGATTTAGAAGGCTTGGAAGAGTACTTAACAGAATTATACAATTTAAATGTAGATGCTGTAATAGTTTCTGATCCGGGGATAATTATGACTGCCAGAGAGGTAGTTCCTGATTTAGAGCTGCATTTAAGTACTCAGGCTAATAATGTTAACTACAAATCTGCAATATTTTGGCACAAGCAAGGTATAAAAAGAATTGTATTAGCAAGAGAGCTTTCTTTAGAGCAAATTAAGGAAATAAGGAGCAAACTTCCGGAAAGCTGCGAACTTGAAGCTTTTGTTCATGGTTCCATGTGTATGTCATACTCAGGGAGATGCTTGTTATCTAACTATATGACAGGTAGAGATGCAAACAGAGGAGAATGTGCTCAGCCATGTAGATATAAGTATTATCTTATGGAAGAAAAAAGACCGGGTGAGTACTTTCAAGTAATAGAAGATGACAAGGGAACATACATAATGAACTCAAAGGATTTATGTATGATACAGCATATTCCTGAATTAGTTGAGTCAGGAATAACTTCATTTAAAATAGAAGGAAGAATGAAAAGTTCATTTTATGTTGCATCAGTAGTAAAGTCATATCGTCAGGCTATAGACGCATACTTTGACAATATGAAAGAATACAAATTTGAAGAAAAGTGGATGGAAAATCTGGAAATGTCAAGCCATAGAGAATTCCATACAGGATTTTATTTTGGAGAGAAAAATAAACAAGTTTATGGAAGTTCCTCATATATCAGAACCCATGATATTGTTGGAGTTGTAAAGAGATATGATAAAGAGAACAAAATTGCAACTATTGAACAAAGGAACAAGATATTTGAAGGAGACAAGGTTGAAGTATTAAGACCTGTTGGAGACAACTTTGAATTTATTATAGAAGATTTAAAGGACATAGAAGGAAAGAAAATTGAGTCAACCCCAATAGCACAAATGATATATAATGTTAAAACAAATGTTATATTACAAGAAGATGATTTGATCATTAAAGCTAAGGAGGATAAATAATGGAACGCCCAATATTAATAGGTATAACTGGCGGTACAGGGTCAGGCAAAAGCACAATTGCAAGAGAAATCTATAAAAAATTTGGTGAACAATGCATAGCCATGATTGAACAAGACTCCTACTATAAAGATCAAAGCAATCTTTCTTATGAAGATAGAATTAAAACTAATTATGATCATCCGGATGCTTTTGATACTAATTTGCTAGTGAAGCATTTAAATGATTTACTAATAGGACAAGCGGTTGAAAAACCCATTTATGATTTTGAGATTCATAATAGAAAAAAAGAAACTATTCGAGTTGAACCCAGGGATATTATTATATTAGAAGGAATTCTTATTCTTCAAGAACCTGAAATCAGAAACCTTCTTGATATTAAAATATATGTTGATACTGATGCCGACGTAAGAATAATTAGAAGACTCATAAGGGATATAAATGAAAGAGGAAGAACTGTTGATTCTGTTATAAATCAATATCTGAATGTAGTAAGACCTATGCATATGCAGTTCATAGAAACTACAAAGAGATATGCTGATATAATTATTCCTGAAGGCGGCCATAATAAGGTAGCTATTGATATAATAGTTGCCAATATAAAACAATTTCTTCAAAAATAGCAATATCAGAATAAAACACCTCACTTTGGTCTAGAATTTAGACAGGGTGAGGTGTTTTTATGAACAAAAATAAACGAATTATAATTATACTAATTGCATTTATTATATTATTTAGTGCCGCTTGGTGGAGACTTAAAGTGCGTATGATAGATGAATCAGGCAAGCTTAGTGTATGGATGAATTCACAGTATACCGATGAGGTTAAGACCTCAGAGTTAAACTATATGCTCTATGATAAAAATGGAAAGCAGCTTTTAGATTATAAAAATAACTACTACGCAGTTATAGATCCAATAGCCTTTAAGCGAAATGATATGAATACAAAATCAGATGATTTATTTGCATTAATTTTTATATTAAAAAACTATGATGAAAAGTATGACTTATCCTCGATAGGTTTGCAAAACTCATCTGAAAGAAAAATACTTAAAATTGACGAAGCAACATACAAAAAATTAAAAAACATTAAAAATATTAAAGGTTTTTATGTTTACTCAACTTCAAGCATTAATAGAAATGAAGCATGGAAAACAGAGAATATGCTTACTACAATTAGAAAAACAAATGTTGATTCAAACAAAAGTGATAATTCAATAGAAATGCAAATCTATAATAAAACAAAGCAAAATGAATATCCAATATTAAAGTTCAATAAAGATATTGAAGGAACTATCACATCAACTGAGTTTGTAGAACCAAAAAACAATTATAATGTAAGGCTCACTGTGGACAGAAATATACAGGACAAGGTAAAGGAGGTACTTACAAATGAAAAGTATAAAAACTACAAGCAAATAGGTGCAATAGTTATGGAAAGCAGCACTGGGAAAATTCTTTCTATGTCTCAAAAGGATGATACGCTTCCCAATGTTAATCTTGGTTCTACAACAGCATCAGGTTTTGACCCCGGGTCAATCTTCAAGGTAATAGTTGAAGAGACAGGTCTAGAAAAAAAGGTACTATCCTTAAATGAAATATATTCCTGCAAGCAAGAAACGTACTCAGGTATATATGATAAATGTAAAAATAAAGATCATGGAAAGTTAAATGCAGAGGGGGCCTTAGTAGCATCCTGCAATAATATATTTGCTCAAATCGGTGATAAGGTTGGAGTGGATAATTTTATACAACTTGCTCAGTCTGAAGGATTATTCAACACAGTTTTGAATTTTGACAGTGAAGTAAAGGGAACTTATGTTGCTCCTAAAGAGACAGAAGGAGCCGGTCAGCTTGCTATTGGTCAAAGCATGGGAATAACTCCTATACAGGCTATTTCTATTGCAAATACAGTAGCAAATGGAGGTAAGTATGTAAAGCCGTATTTGATTGACGCTTATGTTGATAACAATAACGCAACTTTAGAACGTTTAACTACTGAGCAGAAACAGGTAATTTCTAAAACTTCAGCGAACACACTTAAAAATCAAATGATAAAAGTTGTACTTAATGGAACCGGTAAAACTGCCCGCGTTGATAATATAGAAGTTGGAGGAAAAACAGGTACGTCTACTAGAATTAATGGCAGCACCACAACTTCCGATGGATGGTTTGTAGGGTTTTTTAAGGTGAAAAATAAGTATTATTCAATGGTTGTATATGTTCAGGATATAGACGTTAACAGCGATGAAGCTGCTACAACAGCTGCTCCTATTTTTAAAGATATCGTTAAATCCATAAACAACAGCCTGTAATATATATATTTTAACAAGTTCCTACATTAACGCTGTAACAGGATATCCAATCTTCAAGGATTTTTGGGACATCGTTAATGTATTAGAACTTTTGCATTGTATATATAAAAATATTAGATGTACATGCACTTTTTTTCTTTAAGAGGCATATTGTATTAATAAGCACTATTAGGAGGAACAACAGTGTACTTCGTAAATTGTTTATTAGATTTGGTTGGTAGTATGACTTTTTTAGTAGCCTATGTAACAAACGGAAATTCATTTCCTCAACCTCTAGACGAAAAAGAAGAAGAGGACTACTTAAATAGGTTAAAAAATGGTGATTTATTAGCCAAGAGTATTTTAGTAGAAAGAAACTTAAGACTTGTAGCACATATTGTGAAAAAATATTCCTATCCGGGTAAGGAAGTTGATGACTTAATATCTATAGGTACCGTTGGACTGATTAAGGCTATTGATTCCTTTGATAACTCTAAAGGTACCAGATTAGCAACATATGCAGCAAGATGCATAGAAAATGAGATACTTATGCTTATAAGAAACAACAAGAAGACAAAGGGAGAAGTTTATCTTCAGGAGCCTATTGGAGTAGATAAGGAAGGCAATGAATTGCGCTTAGGAGGTTGTATGTAATTCGTTATCTGATAAGTAAATGGATAGTGCACATTTGTAATTTGTTGTAATTCAGTGATTATTTGTTTAGTTAATAGAAAATAGTAATTTAACTTGTTAAAACATAATAAAATAAACAAATGCGTTAGGCCACCAATGCCTAACGCTTCAACTTCGGATACAACTTCACCTCAAAATCATCATTCTTCTGATACTTTTCTTTTTTATATTCAGCCTTAATCAAAACACTTTTTAAGAGCTCGTTTTTATGCTGTACATTTTTAGAGGCTTTGTAAGCAAATACAACTTCCCTAAGCCTTTGACTGTACTCGGTCAGGTCTAATCTCTTTTCTTGCTCAATAAGTTTATTCAGTCCTTCTATGCCTGATATAATCTTAGAGGCTTTATCTGCTAGAAGATTGGATCTTTCAAGGAAGGTGTCATTGTCATAAACTCCTTGTTCCAGCAAATCGAATAATTTTAGTTTTTGATTATTGCAGGTTTCAAGTTCTTTCTTTAAGTTTGCAAGCTGTAATTCATAGACTTTTATATTGTTTTTTTCTTCTTTCCTTACTTCTGCTTTGTAGTTTTTTAAATAATCTTCAAGAGCATCTATAATTGTATTCTCAACATATTCAAATCTAGCGCTTTTGTTGCCGCACTTTTTAAGGCAGATTAGATGGGGCGGACTTGTGCCGTATTTTCTCATGACCATCTTAGAGCCGCAGACAGCACATATAACTAGGCCTGCAATTGGGTTAGCCGGTCCGTTTGCTATTTGATAGGGAATATGATACTTGCCTTTAACTATTTGTTGCACTTTATTCCAGGTTTTCATATCAATGATAGCCTCATGTTTGCCATCAGCTATTATCCATTCATCTTTATCCCTTGTTCTTGTATCTTTAACTTTGTCAGGATTTTTAGATTTCTTTATTTCTTTCTTCTTCCAGGTGACCTTTCCAATGTAAATGGGATTTTTAAGTATGGCAAGAACACTGCTGGAGGAGAAGCCATTATTAAATTTAGTTTTATAGCCAAAGCTGTTCATAGTATTAGCTATGCTGCCAGCACCACTGCCTTCGCTGTAAAGCTTGAATATCATTTTAACTATTTCTGCTTCTTCAGGATTTATTGTTAAGGTTCTGCTTCTTTTAACCCATTGAATATCATAACCAAGAGGAGGGTTGGTAGCTATGTAATTGCCATCCTCAACACTTCTTACTCTGCCGCCCTGCATACGTTTTGTAATCATCTTGAGTTCCTTTCTGCTCATGAAGGCTTCAAATTCGCTGTATTCTTCATCAAAATCATTATTAAGATCATAAACCTTATTTGGAGTAATTATCTTAGTATTTGACTGTTTGAAGGTGTTTAATATTATGCCTTGATCCTGCATATCCCCTCTGCCAAGACGCTGCATATCCATAACCAGAACACCGTCGTACTTTTTTTCTTCCACTTCCTTTAAAAGCTCCAGCATTTTAGGTCTGAAGAAGAGGCTTTCACCGGAGACTATTTCTTCTTTTGTTTCAACAATATTATAATTTCTCTCTTTAGCAAACTTTAATAATGCTTTTCGATGCTTAGAAAGGGTTTCACCTTCTCCTAAAGTTTTTTCAAGTTCTTCATCTGCACGAGATTTTCTAAGATAGATGCAAATTCTATTCATTAAGGACTTTTACCTCCCATTAGTCTGAATATATATGTTCACTTTAATATACTACCGATTAAAGGTAATTTAGAACATTTGGATTCTTTCCTAGTAACATTATATCTTCGCACCATGGTCTTAAATAATAGGGAGGTGAATCCACAGCAGCTGCAGTATCTTGAATTCCTAGCTAAATGCTTTTTACATTCATGACATCTGTTCTCATCAGCAGATACATCAGAATAAACTGACCACTTATAACTTTTGACAAAAGTAAATATTTCATATCCGCATATCTTGCAGTAATTATCTACATGCTTTATCTCTAGGTTTCTGGATACTAATCAGTGATGAGCTTTTGCTTTTATATAAGAGGTCTCAAAGTTTTGAGATAGCTTTGATTTTAAGAAATTAATAGCCATAATACTCATTACATCGTCTGGATCCTTATATAATAAACCGCAAAGCAAAGGATTCCGAAAGGGCTGTAATTCTATTTGAAGTTTTTCTTTGTAAGCTTCTGCTACTTTGAAGGAATAAAGAGGGTAGCTGTATTCATTCAATTAAGGCTTAATAGTTTCTCATTAATAATTTCATATAACTTATCTTTTCCCTCATACCCATTTAAGAACACTATTTATCTTTCTCCTTTTTAAAATTATTCCAGATATAAGAGTTATAACTCTAGAGCACTGGCATGAGTGCCAAAGAGACCATCTGGATATTTATGTGATAAAGACAGTGTAATAAAAGTTAAAAAAGCAGAATGATGTAAAAGTTTAAAAAACTAATATAGTTTATGAATGTACAAGGTACTTACGTAATAGACTATATTGAGGTGGTTGGATATGGCGAAAGTTATAATAGTAGAACCTGACATCACACCTGAGGAGAATGAGCGCAACTGGAGAAGAACCGAGGAAATAATAAATCTAATTATTAATGAAGTAAGAATGCAGGATGAAAAAGATGTTCATGAAGGATAAAGAAGGCTTTTAGCCTTTTTAAAAAAGCTTTTTAGCCGAGTGGATAAAGACTTCTCCAATATATTTTATTACTTATAACATAATAATATTCTTATGATAATGAAGCCTCCTCTTATTTCGAAGGAGGAAGCTTTTAAAGTGCTTATATACATACTCCACCTGGCAAGCCTACTCTTGCAGTTAGCTAAGATAAGAGAGAGCCTTTAAAAAGAATGACGGCAGCTGAGGTTTTTGTAGATGCAGGCAGCTAAATTATTTTAGGAATATAACAATAAAAGAATTTAAGAAGATAACTTATTATATTTTTGCTTTAATTTATCCAGCAAAATGAGTATTTGAAAGAGTTAAATCACGAAGCAATTACAGGCATTGAAAACTAAAATTTATAGAAGGATGGGAGGTTGAGGTCATAAACGGACTTTAACGAGAAAGAAAGCAGTTTATGAAAAGCCTTTTCTTCAGACTAACCAATGGGAAGAGGCGCGCTTTACTTTAGAGGAATGAACAGGAAACAAAGACGTGAAGAATATACCACCTATAGAGATAAGCTTACTGAAAATATTGTGCAGGCTACAGCAAGAGACTGCCTTGCAGAAAGCCTTAAAAGTCTTGAGACGTCAGGGTATCAGCCCTATTTTCATGTACATGATGAAGCATACTGGATGTGCTTAAGGATAAGGCTGACTTAAAGGTTGTAACTGATATAATTGGACAGCCTGTTGCCTTGTTCTCCGAAGCTGCTTTTAAAGGCAGAGTGGCACAAGAGTGTGTTGTAAAAGAAGGAATAAGAGATTAATAATAAATATGTTCTTTAAAAATTGAACAATACGATGTTTAAAAATAAAACTTTAAACCTAACAGTAAGTATATTAGTGTAATTGCTTCAAATATATGGTATGATTTTGTTAAAGTTAATTTGTAATTGTAAACTACTGTGAAGTAACTTTTAATATGTTGGAGGACTCTTAGTGAAGAAAAAACATGTATTACGAATAAAAATTGCTTTATTGATTACTATACTTAGCTTAACTTATATCTTATTAATAAATCGCTTAAACCCCCCTAACTTATATAAATGCTATTGGTAAGGTATACAATAGCAATATACATTGAATGGCAGTTTTTGTTTCTATAGCAGATAACTTAAAGGGTGGAAATCCGGAACCAATTTTTTCTGTCCATTCAGGACTTCTATGGTAAAGATGCTAATAAAGGTATATATGATCTTGCATTATATGTAGATTCTAAAAATTATCATATTTACATTCCAAAAATTTATTGTGAACCATATAAGTTGGTAAATCTAACAACTGAATATGTAGAGTATGAGCCTACCGAAATTACAAAGAAACTAATTAATGACATCATTGCAAAATAAGTTAGATTATTATGAATCGAATGATTAAACTTTTGGGGGGATGTAAATATGAATACTTTAAAAAGAAACCTTAAAGTAATTTTGGTGGTAATTTTAGTTATGATTTTAGAATGGTATGGATTAATGCAGTATTACAATTATCTACCAACCAGTGCTCCTACACCTAAAATTATGTACAAAGATAGTGAAATTGTTTTAAAAAATGTAGATTATAATTGGTTTGATAAAGATAGTAGCGGAAATAGTAATATTTTTGGAGACCCAATTGAAACATTAAGAGATTACAAACCGGTTGACGTTGTGAGTGATGAATCACTTCAGTATAGTTTTCCGCAAAAACCACCAAGGATCGTATCAATAGCTTTAACTAAATGGGATGGTTCGCAGTGGAAATTAGTAGATAGATATTTTAGATTTTATACTGATAAAAGAGAAGATAGGATAATTTTGATTCCTAAGGAAAAAGGAATTTATATTTATGAAATAGATGGAAATTGGGATGAAAACCACAATACAGCAAATGTTTTTAAAATAAATGTTAATTAGTTAAAAATAATTATAATATTAATTTCGTAATTCGCGACTTTCTCATATGATTCGCTAGTTCAATATATAGTGTAGGGAATCATTATAAAAGATTATGAATTTAGAGGGGTTTTGAATGAGAAAAAAGTTATTAATAGGAGTAGTCCTAATTTGCGTAACATTATTTACAACTAATGTATTTCAATTTTGTAAAATTAGGCAATATAATGCAGATAAGAAGTTTTACACAGACGAAGTTGAAAATGGTTTTGATAACTTTGTCAGAGGTCTAGATTACTATGATGGTAAGACATCTATGCTATCTAATGAAAGTGCAATAAAAAATAGCGTGAGTGCCGTAGCAGCTATAAGAAATTTAGCACCGTTATCGAAGTATAGTTCGAGCAAACCTCTTTCTGAAATGTTAATGTATTTAGATATGTATTTTGTAATGGAATCTGATGAATATATCAACAGTAATATTAATAGTATTAAGCCTTACTTAGTTAGCTTATCTAGTAATTTAGATGATGAAAAATTAATAAAAGAAGTAAATCTAGTATTACAAAAGTTAGTGTCAAACAAATAAATAATCTCTAAGGTTGTTTATAGCTTTGGAGTGATTTAGATTATTGAAATATAGTGAACACCCGTGACTTATGGTGTCTTAATATATATTGAAAAGGATGGGTGGTTATTAATGAAAAGAAATAGGTTATTATAGCTATCTTAGGAATAACCTCATTATTCATTATTGCAGCTATAATTTGTTTTTCAACCCTTATACATCCGAAAATATTATTCAAGGCAGAGATATCCAAAGTAAGTAATGAAGATTATAAAACAATACTAAACAATGCACAATTAATATATCCTAATAAAGATATTGAAAAATTTAAGCACATAAACGTAGAAATAAAAGTTACTGAACCAATAGGTGTAAACTATAATATAAAAATAGAAAGAGACAATCTTCAACGATATCTAAAAAAGCAATGAAAAAATTCAAATACTCGGTGGCGGTTCATTTGAACATGGCAATTATATTATTTGTCCTAATGATAGTGAATGTAGCTATTGTGTATTGCAATAACTTAAAATATGAGGGCTCCAGTGTCTCAGCAAGTGTCGCAATTATAGTTGCTGTTGGATATATCATAATAATTTTAGCTACTCTTATAAACTCATATAGACTTTGCAAAAAATCAGAAAGAAATTGAACAAAATTATTAGTTTTACATCATTTCCTAATGGATCGCTAATCATACAAATGTATTAAATGAATAATTGTAAAAAATGCCAAACACATGGGAGTAAATGGAGAAGATTATTGTGAAGAAAAATCTAAGGTTTTATATTCCTATAATAATTATTACTTTAATTATGTTTGTCGGATGCTCAAATGAGAATAATAAGAAAATTGATTCTAAAGGCGATTCTCTTCAAACTGTAGTAGAATATTATTTTCAATATAATAATGAAAAGAATAAAGATAAAGTATTAACTACTTTAACAGAGCATTGGAGCGCTTCAAATGTGGTTTGGGGGCTTGAAAATTTGGATAGCATCAAGATTGTAAAAATGGAAGAGCAAGAAGATGAAAAAATTAAGAAAGGATATTTGAGTAACAGAAGAGGTAGCATAAATTGGACATCAGAAAATAACCTAAAGGTTTATAAAGTCAAGTATGATGTGAGGTACAAAAAAGATGGAATTGGTCCCAGGACAGTAGGATATATGATTGGTGGTATTTTGTTATAAGAAAGGATGAAAATTCCCCATGGCTTATAGATGCCATGGGCGTATAAGTAGTTTAAACTTTTCTTATACGGTGAACTAACATATTAAGGTGAGAAGTGAATATATCATAAAAAACGCTATTTTTAGTCAATATTTAAAGGGGGGATAAATTTGGATATCAATAATAAATGGGAAAAGATTGCTTTTATAATACACAAAATAGTTTTTGGTGTGATTTATTACGGCGGCTTTATATTTCTATATAAGCTTCAAAACAGTGCTCTAAAAATAAAATCCGGATTTGTTAGTTCTCTGGTCTATTTTATACCAATTTTGTTTTTGATATGGTTCTTTGATGTCTGCAGAAAGAAAAATACTTGGAAGCCCTTTGGTAGATTAAGTGATAAAATAGAGATCTTAATTATTATAATTACTCTGCTGGTATTGCTAATTACAATTGGCATAATTTAGGCTTCTTATGTTTTTAACTATTAGTACAACCTTTTCGCATTGGTTTCGCAAGTGTAAAGTGGGGTAAAGGATATTCTTAGGTGTTTCTCTAATCATATTTCTATGTTTAGAGAAACATTATAATCTATTGTTCGTTATCAGGAGAGAGAAATGATGGTGAAACCAAAGAAACGGTTGATTTTTGGTATTGTCATAATTTGCAATAATAATATTTAAATCGTAGGAGTGATATTATGTTACAAAAAGTAAATTTGAAATCAGCGGTAAATTCAGTTGATAAGCTATATGTATATGATAAGATAGGTCAATTAAACGAGCATATTCTTAGTGTTGTCAATGTAGAAAATCGTACATTAGATTTTCATATTCATGAATGTTCAGATGAATTGTTCTATGTAATTGAAGGGAGTTTTCATATAGAAACCGATGATGGATTGATTGAAATAAATGAAGGTGAATTTATTATCGTCCCTAAAGGAACTAGACATAGACCTGTAGTTAAGAGTCTAACAAGATTCTTGATGATTGAGTTAGAAGGTACACTTAATAAAGAAAATAGTGGAGACTCATATGAGGATTAACTCAGTATTATAAGCATGATTTACAGTTAACTTTTGATTCTTATTAAAGCAAGAGCAGTTTAATATATTTTTACAATATTTAAAAGGGGAAAACAAATGTTTAGATTTGAAATTACAGATAAAGAAGTGGTTGGAGGGATACCACAATATTATGATAATTTTAATCGTATTAGTTCAAGAGGAATTATAATCAATAACAGCAGGCAAGTTGCAATGTTGTATTTACAATCAAATGGATGTTATGTATTCCCGGGTGGAGGAATAGAAGAAGGTGAAAATGCAAAGAACGCTTTAATAAGAGAAGTCTTGGAAGAGTGTGGCTTGAGCTGTAGGATAATAGATGAACTTGGATTCACTATAGAACATAAAAAAGAAGTTTCTTATTGTCATAAGGCAAATTGGTTTATAGGCGAATTAGTTGAAGATACTTTCAAAATAAAATTATCTGAAAATGAAATAAAACTTGGTGTAACACCAGTTATGATAGACATTGAAAAAGTTGCAAACTTGTTAGATCAATCATTAGAAAAATGCAATGATTATAAGAGAAAGTTTATTCAACTTCGAGATAAAATGGTTTGGGATTATGTTTATAAAAACTACTTTTTTAAAACTGAATTATCTTATGATGTGCATTAATCAAGTCAGAAAGATTAGTAACCCTGTATGATAGGACGAATTAATAAAGTTTAATGAGAGGAAAATTGTTATGAAATCAATATTATATAGAAATCCTGTAACATCAGCAATTGCCATCAATTTCATGACTATGATTTTATTTATATATTCAATAAATCAAAGAATAACTGCACTTACAATATCGTTAATGGTAACAGGAGTTGTGAATAGAAGGATTCTTGATGATGGTATAAAATTAAATAAACAGAAGAAGACAATCATCTTTTTGAGCTTTTTCATTTCTATTAGCATAGCAATATTATATAATGTATATATTCACAAAATTAGTTTAAATCAAACTATTAATGGAGTATAGGTAACATTCTTCTTATATGATTCGCTAGTTCAATATATAGGTTAGGAAATCATTGTAGCTTGTGACGAATAACAAATAAAGAGTTAAAAATAAAAAAGGAGGAGAAAAAATGGGGGAACTTATAAAATTGGAAGTTACGAAATTGCCAAGACTTAAACTCATAGGTAAGGAACTAAGGTATAATATGGAAGTACATATGAAAGGTGATAACCGTATTCCAAGCTTTTGGGATAAGTGTTTTGCTGACAATACATTTTCACTACTTGAAAATCAGCCTGATTTTGTTTACGATAATTCGTACGTTGGAGTAATGCTTGATTGGGACAAAGGTGATGGGGATTTCTCTTATATTGTTGGTATGTTGATGAAAGATGGTGTATCTGTCCCGGATGGTTACTTTTGCAGAGATATTGATGAAACAGATGTGGCTATTGGATGGATCAAAGGTAAAAATACAGCTGATGTTTGTTCAACTGCTCATTCCCTGACTGAACAAGCCCTAAAGGAAAAGGGGTACACGTGTGACAAAATGAACTGGTCTATGGAGTTATATAATTGTCCAAGGTATACTACGCCTGATGAGAACGGTGATATTATCTTGGATTACTATATACCTATAGACGCTTATTAATGAGGATGATTTATAGAAAGCTTGTTTGATTAGTTAGGCATCCTTTTCTTATATTGTACAACAGTAGAATATTTCGTACGAATGGTTCTATTAAAATAACTTTTAAGGGGGTATGAGATATGAAAATAAGATTAATGTCCATTGAGGATTATGACATAGTAAATCATTTATGGAAATGTACACAAGGTATGGGTATGCGTAGTTTAGATGACTCTTTTGAAGGTATTAAAAAATTTTTAAAAAGAAATCCTACTACCAATTTTGTTGCACAAGTAGGAAATAACATAGTTGGTGTAATATTATGTGGACATGATGGTAGAAGAGGGTATATCTATCACACAGCTGTTAATATTGATTATCGAGGAAGAGGAATAGGAAAAGAGTTGGTCAATACAGTGGTTAAGGCTTTAAAAAAAGAAGAAATAAACAAAGTTAGTCTTGTTGTATTTTCCTCAAATGATTTAGGAAATGAATTTTGGAAAGCACTTGGTTTTGATGAACGCGATGATTTAATTTATAGAAATTTAATTATAAATGAAAGAAATATCTAATATGTCCTAATAGATTTAGTTAATTTGTTTCATTATTATATCCTCATACAACCACAAAACAAATTTAGATTATAATGCAGTGAACAGTATCATAAGTAAATGCGAACTTTACTAAAATTGGATAAAATATTAACATCAGAAGCATTTAAAATAATCCCACAGATTTGGGAGAATTCGTGGAAGGATGGAACAATGAAAATATTCCTTGAGAATTTTCTTATCCTGCTGCAACATGGGTAATTTTTGAAGTTAATGGGAATTACGAGATGCAACACAAAAGGTTTATAAACAATTTTACAGTGAATGGCTTGCTAATTCAGGATATGAATTAGATGACCTTCCAGTTATTGAATGTTATATGCAGGAAAATCGTCAAGAGGTTTGGATTTCAGTTATAAAAAAATAGAATTATAATCAAATACGCGATTACCTGTGTGAATACTTATAACGTTATACAGGTAATCGTGATTTTTGTTTACCCAATATTAAAATGTTATATTTTTAGAGTTATTTACAGGATAATTAATTTTGGGTAAAGTTTTATTTTGAGAAAAATAAACACTGAAAATTATTATTATAACTCCTAATAGTTGAACAGGATTAATAGTCTGTTTTAAGAATATAAATCCTAGTAAAAATGCAGTTAGAGGATTAACCGGGCCGAGGAAGGAGACCTTAGTAGGAGATAATTTTGCAATTCCTCTAAACCATAAATAATAACCTAAGCCAGTATTAAAAATTCCTAATATAATAAGTCCTAGTATGTTTGAGCTATTAAGCGTTGGAATTCCTCCTTCAACTAAAAAAGTAATTGGAATTAATATAAGGCTTCCAAAGAATAGCTGCCAAGAAGTAAATGCCATGTTGTGAATTTTATCGGGTTTACCCCAGTATTTAGTAAGCACAATTCCTAAAGCCATAAATATTGCTCCAATAAGAGCTGATATTACTCCTACTAAATCTATTGCAGCATCTTGCTTTAATAATAATAGAGATATACCTGTAATTGTCATTAAAACTGCAATAAAAGAATTTTTAGTTGGATTTTCTTTAAGAAATAGCCAGCTAAAGAAAATCGTAAAAATAGGCTGAACACTTCCTAATATGGATGCTATACCACCTGGAAGTCTATAAGCAGAAATAAAAAGAAATAAGAAAAAGCCTCCAATATTTAAAGTACCTAAAATAATAGATTTTATAAGCCATATTCCTTTAGGAAATTGTCTATAGTAAAGTAAAAGTATTAGACCAATAGGAAGACCTCGCATAAGTGCTACAAATATTGGTTTATTTATAGGAATCAGCATCGAAGTAATTATATAAGTTGAACCCCAAAGTATTGGCGCAAGCATTGTTAATAAGATGTCTTTTGTATTTTTCATTAAAATTCTCCTTTCTGTTATATTTGAATTAGTTTCGAATAATTGGCTTTAAATTAAGTATCTTAACATTAAGATACTTGTATTATAAAATATATGTATCTCAAAGTCAACAATATTAATGTTAAGATTGTTAATGTCGAATAAATTTCCTGTTGATATTTGATTTTTATAATGTTAACATTATTAGTATGAGTAGAGATAATGTTGATTTAATAATTGAACAATGGAAAAATGAAATACCAGAATTAAACACAAAGGACATGGCTATTTTGGGAAGGTTACAGAGAATAGTTAAATTTAGTGAAAGGAAACTCGGAGAGAATTTTTCGAAATTTACTCTTAATAGTGGAGAGTTTGATGTACTTGCAACTTTAAGGCGTTCGGGGGGAGAATTTAAATTAAAGCCTACAAAATTATACAATCTTTTAATGGTAACTTCAGGTGCCATGACTAATAGGATAGATACTTTAGAGAAAAAAGGATTAGTTAATCGAGTTAATGATACTGAAGATAGAAGGACAGTATATGTAAAGTTAACAGAAAAAGGGCTTAGCTTAATTAATGAGGCTGTATATGAGCATGTATCTGTTGAAGAAGAATTGCTAAAAAAATTAACAGAAGAGGAAAAAGAAATTTTAAACTCAATTTTAAGAAAGATAAGCTTAAACTTAGAGGAAAAATAATTGTTTTTATTTAGAGATTATCGTTAAAAAATGTAGTTTTTAATGTGTGGATTAGAGGAAGCTTTAGCAATAAACAATTTTGGCCTATGAAATATTTATGTAGATAATGTTTGAGATATAGGAAAAAGTAATACTATAGAAGAAATGGATGAGGATACAAGTATAAGAAAATATATGAATATTAATTATACAGAAAATTAAATAATTATAGTATATAATCATCGGGTTATTAAGTAAAGCTTAAGGTGAAAAATGTTATAACTTGCTACCGATACGGAGAACCCTATCATAAGTAAGTGCGAAAAAAGGCAAGTAGGAATGTGTATCAATGTTTGGGACTGTTTTGTATAGCATATGTTTCTGTTTACTCTATACACAGAATCCGTGGTGAGGATTGAACATAGCTGAGATCTTAATATTTTAAGGTCTCAGCTTGTTCAAGTTTCAATGATTGTATAGTTACAATGGCTTTTATTTAGTACTTTTTTGATGGAATCTCAATCCATGTTAGTTAAAAGGGGAGTAATAAACTCTACCTCTGGAAACCTATTGCTTGGTTCAGTTATCAAACCTCCGTTTTCATTTTTCAAGTATTTATCAAAGAAATCTAGAATATATGAATTTACAATGGTATTGGCTCTTTGTGGGTCAATCTTTCCTGTTGCGCAGAATAAATTAAAAATTGGAGAAAAGAATTGTGAGTCAGTGAAATTCAAAT
>KE993507.1 GCA_000466585.1 Clostridiales bacterium oral taxon 876 str. F0540 | reverse complement strand
TTAGAAAAGTCAACAAACAGCAGATTTAAAAGCTGGGATGAAATAGAAAAATATTTAGGAAATGATATTAATAATAAATCAGAATTTTCAGGTGTGATAGAAGCTATGCTAAAAAACCGTTTGGCTAAGGATAACAGTGTAGCTCAAAAAGAATTAGAGGAGAAGAAGCAAAAAAAGCAGGAAGAAGATTTTTGTAAGCTTATAAATTATCAATTTAAAAAAGACATATTAAATCCAATTGAGCAATTTATTGAGAATTTTAATAAATTATATCCGCAAGGAAATATTAATATTACTTACAGTGATAGGTTATACATGAGTAATAGGATAAAAATTTCTTTAATATCAGGAAGAAGTATTGAAGTAGTATTAGAACCAATTATTGAACGTAACTTTATTAGAAAAGTTCAACGAAATAACTTTTTTGGAGAGTTAGCGACTGTCATAGAAAATCAAACTCCATATCTAAATAAAAGAAAGGTTGTAGCATGGGGAGGATTATATGTAGATGATAAGAAAGGGTTCAACATTTTACTATTAGAGAAGGAAGGCGAAATTTATGCTGAGTGGGTACTTCTTGAAAATACTAATAGTGGTCTTTCAACAAGTAGAAGACCAGAGCCGTTTGCTTTTCAATTAGATGAATTAGAAAAAGAAATCCAGTATGTAAATGTAATGCACATATATAATTCAAGTATTTTAGATTTTAATATTAACAAGATTTATGAGTATATATCTATGTATAATTTATAAGAGTTAGATTAACCAGCGATATATCCAGTATTCTGTGTAATAACTATTAAATTGATGAATAGCCTTTAAACAATTTTTTTATCAGGGGTGAGTAGATGGATTCTATATTATCATTATCATATTCAATGTATTCCAATAAAGGGGTATATGCACTATTACTTGGCTCAGGCATATCACGATCTGCTGGAATACCTACTGGATGGGAAGTAGTTTTAGATTTAATAAAGGGGATAGCTAAAATTAAGGGTGAGGATTATGGTAATTCACCAGAAGAGTGGTATAAATCTACCTTTAATAAAGAACCAGATTATAGTGTTTTATTAGACGACATTGCGAAGACTGCTACAGAAAGAAGTCAAATTTTAAAGGGGTATTTTGAACCAACTGATGAAGAACGGGAGCAAGGTATAAAGACACCTACCACAGCACATAAAGCCATAGCTAACTTAGTAAAGCATGGATTTATAAAGGTTTTAATAACAACTAACTTTGATAGACTTTTGGAACGTGCTTTGGAAGAAGTAGGAGTCACACCTACAGTTATAAGTAATGACGATAATATTGATGGAGCAGTGCCTATGATACATTCTCAATGTACAATAATAAAAGTGCATGGAGATTACTTAGATACCAGAATAAAGAATACTAAGTCTGAATTAGAGAGTTACTCAGAAAAAATGAATTTACTATTAGATAGGGTTTTTGACGAGTTTGGTTTAATTATTTGTGGGTGGTCTGGTGACTGGGATTTAGCATTACGCTCTTGTATTGAGAGATGTAAAAGTCATAGATTTACTACGTATTGGACAAGTATAAATGATCCAAGCGATAAGGCTAAAGCTTTAATTGAGCTTAGAAAAGCCGAGAAAATAAATATAAAAAACTCTGATAGCTTCTTTAAAGATTTAGAGCAAAAAGTTGTAGCATTAGAGGATATTTACAAACCACATACGTTGTCATCGAAGGTGGCAGTTTCGATATTAAAGAGAAATATATCGCTACCGAACAATAAGATAATTGTACATGATTTAATAATGGAAGAGACTTATAAGGCTTGTAATGAAAATATTAGATTTGGAATGAATGATACTATAAATGAACAACTAATGTTAGATAGGATTAAAAGGTATGAAGCTAATATTGAGGTGCTTTTAAATTTATTTATAACTGGTTGCTACTGGGGGACAAAGGAGTTTTCAGATATATTGATAAAGAGCATAGAACAAATTGCTAACTTTGATAATAGAAGTGATGGTTATTTTGGTTGGCTTAATCTAAAAAACTATCCAGCATTATTAATGCTCTATGCAGGAGGGATAGTAAGTATTGCGTCAAAAAACTATCATAATTTATATGCCATTGCAATAGAGGCAAAATGTAGGGACAAAGCAGAGCATAATAGGCAGACTTCAATAGGAAAGAATATTTACAATTACTGTATTTTTGATACAAAATCCAGGGCGGAAAGAGTGCTTAATATGGTTAATAGATACAGTCCTGTAAGTGATTATCTACATAGTTATTTAAGAGAGTTTATGAAATCGGTTATTCCGTTAGACTTAAATTATGACAGAGCTTTTGACTACTTTGAGTATTTGTTAGGACTCATTTATATAGATATAAAGTATAGGGAGTTTAAAGAAAATGAAAAAAGTGTTTGTGGACCTATTGGTAGATTTCGTTGGAGGTACGCATACAATCCAACAGAGTCACCATTAAATCTTGTTAATTTAGAGCTTGATAAGTTTGGAGATGAATGGTGGCCATTGAAGCATGGACTGTTTGATTGCAAGAAAGAAAGGGTAATTGAAGTGAAACGAAGATACGATGAATTCTTAAAGACTTTAAATTGGGATTAGATATGAGGTGTATTTTATGAAGGTTTTTATTAGTCATTCCTACAATGATAATTCTTTAATTAATGAATTTATAAAGGCTCTGGAACGATTAGAATGTGAAGTTTTCTATTCATCTAAGGCTCATACTAACCTAATAGGATTCGGAGAAAATTTCTATAATGTAATAAGACAAGAAATACAGAAGAGTGATTTCATTTTAGCTATGGTATCTAATAATTTTTATAATAGTATTCCATGCCAGGTAGAAATGGGAATAGCATATGCGTTTAATAAAAAGATAACACCTATAGCTATTGAGAATAAGGATTATAGAGACTTATTGAAAGGTATATTTACTACAAATGAAAGGTTGGCAAGTATCTATAAAGAAGATGATATTATAGCAATTTTATCTTTATTTTCAAAGGATATTCTAAAAGTTTCTGCATATACAAAAGATGTAATAGCATGTATTTCAAATTATAATGAAGCAAGGTGCGAGGTAGCAGTTGAGGATAAAAGAATAGTAGAGGATAAGCTAAAAGAAAATTATATAGAAGATTTATTAATGACTGGTCAATTGAATATAAATGAGTGTTTATTTCTTATGTATATGGTACATAAAAGGAGATATAGATTTGAATGGGCATGGCAAAAAGATAAGGGAATTGGTAAGTTTGAAGAATGGTTAATATCATCAGTATATTCTGTTGAAGGCGAAGTTTCAGAAGTTTACTCAGATATTATAAATCATTTTTGTGATTTAGGACTGTTAACAGAAGTAGAAATGACAAGTGAAGGAAATGTGAGACTTTATGGCTTTAAGCATGAATATGCAAGGCAACTTACAACACTCTATAATAAGAACCCTGAAATAATTGACAATGAATGTAATAAGCAAAGTGTAATTCCATTTTAGTAGATTTATAAATAGAGGAATTTTGGTTAAATGTAATACCATTCAGTAATGGATAATATTTTGTAATAATTAAAATAAACAAAAAAGTCTTAATGATGTAAGTAAACACAATGAAATTTTATTATATGTGCATTTGTAAATGTGGGATTCAATTTAGGGATTTTATTATCAATAGATACAATCTTGATGACCTTAAATAAAGTAATGAAAGTTGGTATATAGAATGGTGAAGGGGTTTAAGCCAATAATAGATGATAAATGCCAAGTGTTAATTTTAGGAACAATGCCAAGTATAGAGTCTATTAAAAGAAATGAATACTACGGAAATAAAAGGAACGCATTTTGGAAGATAGTATTTTCCTTGTACGGGATGGAAGTAAGAGAGGAATATAAAGATAAGATAGATTTTCTATTAAGTAATCATATTGCTGTTTGGGATGTGCTTGAGAGTTGTGAGCGAGATGGTAGTAGTGATGTAAGTATAAGAAATCCAAAAGCAAATGATTTTAATAAGTTTTTTACTCAATATCCAAATCTAAAAAAAATATATTTTAACGGAAAAACAGCAGAAAAGTTATATTTAAAGTTAGTTGATAAGGAAGTAAGTAATGGTGTTATATATCAAGCAGTTTTGCCATCTTCAAGCCCTGCTAATGCTATCAAGTTTGAGGAAAAGATTAAAGAATGGAGAGGTATACTGACACCTGTGAATAGTATAATTGATAGTAATATTATTAAAGTATCAGCTTGGGTTGGGGGATATACAGGTTCATCATATGAAGTTAGTATAGACCTTCTAACATTAGAAGCTGATTATAAGTATATGGAATATGGATATATTCCTACGACTGAAAAAAGAATAGCTCTATCAGAGGATTCATTGATAAAGTTTGTAAAAAGTCTATATAAAAATGATGTATTTAATTGGAAACCTACATATGAACCAGAATATCCAATCTGTGATGGTACAAGCTGGAGTGTTTCAATAATAACGAAAGAATACAATGATTTTTCTGAAGGTAATAATGAATATCCAATGCAGTGGGATGGATTTTGTAGAAGCATAAAGTCCCTTATTGGTGAGGAGTTTTCATAAGGTATACTGCTTTCAGTAAATATTGATTGTGGAGGAAGAAATGACAGAAGGTCAATTAATTAAACTAAGGGAAGAAATAGTTCAATATAAAATAGAGCCTAAAAAAGCAGGGGAAATATTATTTTCAAATAAAACTAAGTCATGGCATACAAAAGAGTGGAAGAAAAAAAGGGATAAACTAATAAAGGATAGCTGTGAACAGTGTGGAAGTAAAGAAGTCCTTACGTTACAACATACTTATCATCCAAGAGATTATGGAATTGTAAAAAACGAGATATGTGTTAAATATGGACAGCTTATAAACGAAAAGCACCCCATGGAAAATTTAGTGAATGAAGAAGAAGTAGTTGAATACTTTAACAAGAATATTGATAAAGAAGAAAGAGATGTATGCCCTTCTTGTGGTTCAATTAATATATCAGCAAGAAAAACATTATCTCCTAAATATAAATGTAATTATTGCAAGGATTTATTTGAAGTTCCAATTACGAAAGTAATACCAATATTTATTGATGATAGAAAAGAAAAAAAGGCACAAGAAATGAATGTAGTAACGTTCTCTTCATTAGCATGGAAAATATATAAAGAAAAAAGTAGAGAATTATTATTTGAAGAATATGGGGAGCAAATTGAAAAAGAAACATTAATTACTGTAATTGACGAGTATTTGAGATACATTTCATTAGAAGATACGGTCACTTTCTGCAAGAAATGTGCTTTCCTTTGGGATAAGAAAGGTATGGATTTATGTCCTGTATGCAAGGTCAAATATAAAAAGATATACAATAAAACGTGTTATGATTGTAGGGAAAAGCAAATGAATTCAAATGATTAATCCTTAATCCTATTTCTATGTCACTTTCAAAAAAACTTCCGCAAAATAAAATAAACTCCTGATTCTTTAAAATAAAGCTCTGCTTTTGGAGAGAGTTAAGGGAGAAAAGGTGCAAGGATTTAGACGATAAGAATAAGTGTTAAAGCAAGATATTGCAAGGGTTTAGCAAGGTTTTAGCAAGAGGAAAAGAAAGAGTAGGAAGCAAGACTTTATTTTAAATTAAATAGAGTTTTGCTTCCTATATTGTTTTTAATACCAGATTGTAGTAAGGGAAAAGCAAGAACTTTATTTTAATCGGTGACGGAGGAATGCGGGGTTGAGAGGGGTGGGGAACAAGAACTATTTTTTAAACTCACATAGTAGGAATTATAAATCCTTAGATTTATAATTAAGGTTTAAAAATTAAGGGATAAGATGGGAGATGATATGGCGTTTTTAAGTAATTTATTATATAACCGTAAAGAATATGAAGTTAATTTATAATTTGTCAAGGGGTTAACTACCAATTGGATATAAGAAATAAAGTATGATAAACAGGTATATGGAATCTTATTAAAGGGTTATTGTCTAATTAAGAACAGTCCTTTGAAATTGGCCTCTGATTAAGAAATTTGTTGATAATGATATAATTTTTATAAATTTCTTTAGTAACTGTAGGATAGGACAAAGAAAATTGTTTATATTAACTGACAGTTAAGTTATTCTACTATGCTTCGTTTGAATATATGCGGATATAATGATACTCTTATATCAGTAAACATTTACTTTAATTAACAGTTAGCATTGTATTATTAAATGGAGGCATTTATGAATATTGTAATCGGTAAAAAAATATATGAATTAAGAAAAAAAAAGAATATGACACAAGAAAACTTGGCCTCTGAAATGGGAGTATCCGTGGCCGCAGTATCAAAATGGGAAACTGGAAACTCCATACCAGATGTTTTAATGATATGTTCAATTGCTGAATTTTTCGATGTATCAACTGATGAATTGCTTGGAAGGACTAAAACCAAAAAGAAAGTTATAGTCGTAGACGATGTAGATTTTGTTAGGGATTCACTAAAAAGGATACTGTCCGAAAATGGATGTGAAGTTATCGGTGAAGCTACAGAAGGAGGGGGATTATTGAATATGTTAAAAAACAAAAGACCAGATTTAATAATTCTTGATATTAACATGCCTGGAATGGATGGTATAACGACATTACAGAGTGTAATGAAAGACTATCCTAACATTAAAGTAATTATGTGTTCAGCAGTAAAAGATAAGGAAATTATTGACTCTACAATGGCATTAGGAGCATTTGGGTATATTACAAAGCCTTTTTTACCAGATAAAATTATTGCAAGTATAGGCACGATTTAGCAAAGGGTTTTAATATATATAATTTACATTCTCATATTATGAATTAAGGAAACTCGAAAATGCTCCCCTTTGTAATGATATAAAATCAACATTATACTTTAACATAGCCTAAAGTTAAGTGGCGTATGAAGCTTATTAAAGGATAATATACTGGTACTTTACTATAGGACTAATACTATAAAGCATACTAATACTTGGTATGCTAAAGCCACTAAATATAACTGTTTATGTTTAGTGGGAGAAATACTTAGAAAGAAGATGTGTAGAGCGATATGAATATAAATAACTTAGTAGGAATACCTAATTTTTTTGACTTCATAGAAGCCGATATTAATAAGGTATTTGGTAAGAAAGGTTTTTTTATTGTTTTTAATGTATTTAATCTTTTTCAGATTAATGAGGAATATGGAAATAACGTTGGAGATTTATGTATAAGCGGCCTTACACAATCCATAAATAGTGCTATATCAAAACATCATAACTTATATGGATTTAGATTTGGTGAAAATGATTTTATCATAATATTGCCTAATTGCAAATTATCTAATGTTAATGAAATCATCTCAGAGGTTCAAGAAAATTTCAGGAAATATATTTGTATATTAAAACTTTCAGGTATAGACTTATACAAGTTTCATTTAGAATACAATAAAAATATTAATACAGTTGAGGATTTTTATGAGTTCTTATTAAAAAATGCTTTAAAAGTGAGTGAAAATGAAGAAAGTATAGATAGAATAGTTAAGCATTTTGTTTGGACATTTGTAAGGAACATAAGAAGTACCAGTAGTCTCGCTTTAAAAGATGATGTTTCGGGACTTTCTAATCATAGAGCAGGAAAGTTATTCTTATCTGGTTTAATTGATGAATACGCATATAATCAGAAAGGTTTTGCTGTAATGTTTATAGATGGCGATAATTTAAAGAGATATAATAAGATAAGTTATGAGGCAGGAAACCAGATGATAAGAAATCTTAGCCAGATAATAACTAACTGCATTAGAGAAAAGGACAAGGTATTTAGGTGGCTATCGGGAGATGAATTCTTAGTAGTGTCAAAAGGGATTAATAAGGAAAGCTCTTTAAAGTTAGCTGAGAGAATAAGAAAAGACATTGAAGAACAAACAAAAAAGTTTGTTTATCCTACAACAGTATCTATAGGAATTGCACATTATCCAAGCGATGGAAGCTCTATTGATGAAGTTATAAATAAAGCAGAAAAGGCAAATAGTTATGCAAAAGATGCTGGGAGAAACATGTGTGTTATATGGGATAGAATACTAAAGACAAATGATTTAGGATAGTGTACCACACGAATGAACTGGATAAGCATTAGCAAATGAGATAATGAAAGAGTAATAGGACAGTGCTTAAAAGATAGAAAATCTATATAAAGTTCAATAAAGCAGAGAATTCTAAGTTGGACTCTGATTTTATAAAGAAGGTTTGGATTGAGGATGTTCAATTTGCTGAAAAGTATAATTGAATGGGGGAGATAATTTTAGCTAAGCGGTCGAATTCCTCATGGGTCTGTGATTTTAGATTTACAGAAGTTTTCTTCTTGGGTTTCAAGATTGGTCTATTTGGCTTATCTATTTTTTGAGACATATAAATACCTCCATATGATACAATTTTAAAAACTATTTATATAATGCTCTTGCTAACTTAGCTATTCTTTCTGTTTCTACTCTTTCATATGATTTAATATTGCAAGTTGTCCTTTTTCTATATAAAGATGAATTCTTATTAGAAGCTATATTTCTGATTTTAGATATGATAAACATAATTACAAAACATATCATTTTATAGAGATACCACAACTTTGTATTTGTCTTATGAGGCTATTCTGCTTTTCTATGTAATACTTAATAACCTTTTCCTCGTCCTTTATTTCTTCTATTAAAAATCCTAAACAATCCAGGTTTTCATCTACTCGCTTATCTAATCTATTTAAAGCCTCAGTAAAAGCATCCTCTTTATTTGTAAACACATTGATCCCATCATTTTTGTCTGACTCGATAACCTCGTATCTCTTTACTTCCCACATAATCTTATACCCCTTTCTATTTCTAAAATAAAACAGCAACAATCTTACAAACATTCTCCCATAGATATTCCCTGCTTACAACCCATCTAAAACCTCATAAAATCGTTTCTAAGCCTATCTATGATATAATGCAATATATCTCTATAATAGTAAAAGAAAAAGAGACAGCCCTTAGACTGTCTCTTTTTCCGATAAAATGACCCTTTAGCCATGCGAAAATTACCCTTCGCACTTTTATTATATCATATTGAAATTAGAGAGCAATCTATATTTAATCTTATATTTAAATGTCCCGTTAATTAAAATTTGAAGCAGAAATATAATAGAAAAACGATTATAGAGCTAACTACAATCGCTTATTATATAGCACAAATAAATATTAAGGTAAACAATGACAATAATTTTCTAAGGTTTGGTAGAAATTTTAAATATTACATATAATTTGGGAGCTGGAGACTTCTTTGGTTGTATTGGTTTATGTATTAATTATAGCAAAAAATATATATATTCACAAGAACTATATAGTCAATAAATTCAGTAATATCAATGCTTTAGGCAATGTTGTCAATTATATTTGACAACTTAAAATATATTAGAATAGTGATTACACTATAAGAATTACTATAAAGTTAAAAAGAACCTCAGTAATAATCAGATGTAAAGCCTGGAATGATAAAATCTAATATTAATATTATAATTCATTGTCATAATATAAAATAAAGGTTACAGTAAAAACGAGCAAATATACCAGCTAAGCCCGTTTTATTCGAAATACTATCAGAAATACCTTTACGCAGAAAAAAGTTAAAAAATATGGATTTTTTATATATAATATTTATATGCTCTTAGTAGTAGGAAAACATAGAAATAAGTAATAGGCAACAATTGAGGTGTTAAAATATGTTTTACACAGAGGCTTTAAAATTATGGAGTAGAGGGAACACAGAGGAATTATTAGATAAGTTCTTACGTAAATTCGTATATTCCTCATTAAGATTAGACGGAGTTAATATAACGTATACAGAGGTAGAGGCTGTTTTCGCAGGAGATAATACAAACAAGTTAACAGAGGATTACATAGGTTTCTGCAGGAATGTGTTAAAACAGGGCGAGGCCGTAAAATTAAATGAAGATAATGCTTTAAAAGTAGCAGGAGAGTTCTACTGTAATATGTATAGTATTTTAGGCGGGAGAATAGCAAGAATGTTAGTTAATTATGTTCTAATAGCTAACAATCTCCCACCAATAATATTCTGGTATACGGATGAAGAAGAGCATGACAGAGCTTTGCAAGATACAAAAGAGATGATAAAATTTCTGGATAATCAGGCTTATAAGACATGGATTAAAGATTATAACTTAAAGCTTAAAAGCTTGAAGGAATTCTTAGATTAGGGTTCAAGATATTAGGGTTAATTCTCTGGGATACTATAGTAGGTTTTTAGATCAGCCATGTGAAGATTATAATTTTGAGTTAGCAAATATATATCCTTTTCAATCTTTGTTAAGATGTCTTTCACTGCTCCATCTCCTTTAATATCAGAATTTATATTTTAATTATATATGGATTTTCCTATGATTATAAGCTTTTGAATGTCGGACACTGTCCGACACATTGTTAAGAAAATTAAAAAGCTTATGCTGTGGAAAAAGTAATTACTTCAAGCGGTAACTATAGTTGACTACATTTCTTATAGTTATTGATATAGTTCTAAATGAATATGATATAAAGAATTAAAATAAATACAGGTGTTACACATGATTCAATGTAACTATTTTACAAAGGAAAGGATGATGGTTTATGGCAAGTAAAAATAATCAGGTAAATAATTTATCGAAATTAATCAAAGCACTTAGAGAGGAAAAGGATGAAAGCCTCTACGATATTGAAAAGGCTACTAACATTTCTGCCAGTTATATCCAGAGGTTAGAGACAGGAGACAGAGGAAATATAAGCCTGGAGTATCTTACCAGGATATTAAGACACTATAATTTGCCTATCAGCATAATAGTAGACTTATACCCAGATTCATTTACAAAAGGTGTTTCAGAAAAAGCTGATACATTAGACGAATTAATAATTAAGGATAAATTTATCTTTGCAGGTGTAGAAAGCAATCTCGATATAAAGCTTAGTTTACAAAGAGTTATTAAAGAGTTAGAAAATCATATAGCTAATTCTACAAGTAATTTATTAAAAGAGATTGACAACCTAAAAGAAGAAGTTGGTAAAACAGCATAAATTAAGTCTAAAGTCAGCATTTCAGCTGACTTTTTACATTAACATTAATGAGAGCTAATAATTATGGCTGATTTATGTATTAAAAATTTAAATTGTGATATAATTAACTGTGAATATAGCGTTCATTTACGAAAAGGTGATAGTTTTGATAAAGCAAGGAATATTTGAAAAGAAAAAAATAACATTTTTAAAGAAGCATCCTTAAAATTTAAGGGTGTTTTAGTATTTTTTGGTATTGTTATTAAGTCAACTTTAAGACAAGGAGGTGTATGTAATGGCTGAGACAGTAGGGATAATTGTAGTAACAGTTTTTGGAATAGTAATTATGGGACTTGTTGGAAAACACGCTATAGATGCAATGATTACCTTGGTTAAAAGAGATAAGTAATTATTAAGGATCATGACATAAGATGGAGACGGACTGGTTGATAGCTTTACGTAATTTTATGGAGATGTTGGGAAGAATACGTAGTGATCATTTCTTAGAAATTATGTTTTCTTTTTAGGTATTCAGGAGATAAACGAAATACTGGAATCAATATTGAGATGATGGATGCTGGGAATTAATATGTAATTCAGATAAACTCAATCAGTATATGAAAGTTGTGGAAGTGAGTAAAAATGTGTTTAGAGATTTATATTGCGTATTAGAGGTAATAGCATAATTTAAATAGGGGTGGATATTAGACGGGGAAGCTAAGTTCTAAGGGACTCAGCTTCTTTTATTTTAAGTAGATAATAAGATTGTTATTTTTTCAGAATATTCACAACTACCTCCGAACCATAAACCTATATGTAGCAAAAAAGTATGTTGGCATATAGATATAATCAAAATTATTAAAGAGGAATTACATGTCAATATCATTAACTTAATTTAAAGTATATAAAGTCAAATAAAAAGTTAAAGGATTTACTAAGGCTTGTGCTTATTTGTATATGTTGTACTAATAATGCTTGAAAATTACTAAGCATTATACGAAGTTTGCTAATATATATACAACTTGTAACGAGTGTTGAACGTTAAATATAAATTATTGAACATTATATGGTATTAAAGATACAACAAGGATATAAAAGTTATAGTAAGTAAGACAATAATGTAAACAACACTTATATAAATTTACAGCCCGTAGTTTAATTAATAAAAATTGCTAATCAGAATACTTATGTTGGTATAACTGTATAGCACATTAGTGCTATATATAATGTCTTAATTTGCTTATGGATATTGTATATACAAGAAGAGTTAAACTTTCATATAGCAATATCATCTAACGCAATACCTAATTTCTATTAATCATATTAACTCAAAATGTCATGCTTTATTTATAGATAAAAGCTTTTTACTGCTTAATACTGTCCTTAACAGTATTATTACATAAAAGATAATATATTTTTTAAAAAGCAACAGCACGAAAGTGCTTTGCAGGTAAATCCCGCAAAATCAGGTGGAGATATGTATTTATATTTAATGATAAGTATTTTAAATAAGGTATACTCTCCACTGATTTTGTAAAATCCTTTTATTTAATGACCAAGCTCGTAGTAGGTTTAGATGAACTTTTAGCAAAGCCTATAAATATACAATTGTATTCTAACGAATACCTTCTCTCCAAGTGTAGAGCATTGTAGAACACTTTATCCATAGCAAAAGATTTCTTATTTTCGTATGATCTTTATACTAACTTATCCAATATGGAGTTACATGGTAAAACAGTATAACTACTGTTTTAGTAGAATACAAAATTCATGTATGTTTCCTATTGATTTTATAGTTAGTTCTAAATAAAGAAAGGCAGTGTAAGTTTATATATTCAAATTTTACATCTGTATAAAATAGGGGATGAAAACTATGGAAAATAGTATGAAACGAGAACTTATAGAACTTGGTGTAAATAGGTTAAGAGCAAATCACCTTGGAGAAATAGGAAAAGAAGCCTACTATACATCAATGATTGCGAACATTTTAAGACAAGATATTGATCTGCAAAAAAAATTAGTTAATAAAGAATGTGGATATAAAGGCTATATTGAGGCTAATAAAGAAAAAATAAAGAGTATATGCGGATTAAACGTAATTGTAGAAGACCATGATGAAGCAGTAAAGGTTATAAGGCAACAAGATTTTAGGAAAATCCTAAACTTAGATTATAACTTTAAAGAGAGTTTCGAGAGCAATATATTTTTGGTTGTTGAAGCTGTTGAGGGCTTATGTAATTCCGAGGAAGAAGTTAATTTTGAGGTTCATAATGAACTTGAAGCACTTGATAAAGGCAAAAAAGAAGTTATAAACGTTAGTATAGACCAAGCAGAAAACAAGATATGGACATACAGTATCTATTATAAAATAAGAAACAGGCAAGTATATATATACTTAGTAAACAATGAATATAAGCTATTCTTCTTTAGAGGTTTTAACAATAAAGAAGTAATTGAAGAAAGCTATGACATAATTAACTTATTTGAAATTATATATAATACCAATACTTATACTGCTATAAATTTACTGTGCGATCTTTTAAATATTAAGATACAGTATGTAGAAGAACAAAGATTAAAGTATAGCTTTAATAGAACATTAATTCAAAACAGAGAACTTCTAAAGTCTATGTACCTACCATTATACAAGTATACATATAAGCATATATATCTGCTGGAACAGTTATTAGAAGAAGGAGAAAAGAATATAACAACTAATAAAAACAGCTTTAATGAAGAAAATATATTTTTCTGTTCAGGAGAATACATAGAAGACAAATTAATGTTTCTAAAAGAACACGATAAAAAAATTAAACCAATAAAGCAAAATCAAATATGTAAATTAGTAAATGCATTCTGTGCTCTGGGATTTCTAATAAAAGTAGGCAAAGAAAATGTTCCTCAAAGGCTTAGAAAAGTTGTTGAGGGTAAAAAAGAAATAAACTACTATATAGTGCCGAAGTATACAGACGAATTACTGTTACAAGCTGAAGCAAGAGTAAGAATATTAAAATATAGCGGAAGAAGTGTTTCGGCTACTGCGATGACTGAGGAAAATTGTAGAGAAAAATTTGGGGATAATTTGTGTGAGATGATATATGGTACATATACGAAAGAAAATAAAAGTGAATTTAATGAAGTGGACACTAAAGTGTCCACTTAGAGAATGGTGTAATTTAAAAAGTATAAGATTCTGTGTCATGATGATGGGTTATTTTATTGTCACGGGATAAGTAATATAAAACTTTTTGTACTTGAGATTGCCAGTATTGATAAGTAGTCTTACGAGTATTTACATAAGGAAGATAGTCTTCAGGAGAAAGTTTATAGTTTTTTCTAATTAAATCTTGAATCTCTCTAACATGTAATGTTTTTCCCGAAAGATTTGAATTTTCTAAAATTTCCCTGATTTTTTTTAGAGTAATACACTTCATATGAAAAACCCCTCTCTAAATTATTGTTTCTATATTAAGTATAACCGGTAAAAGCCATTGTGAGAAGGCGTGGGCAAATGCCTGCATACATGTACTGAATAACCCTTATACGTATAATAGTGACTGTAGTGTTGATGAAAATTTTCTATATACATTATCTGATTTTTTAATAAGGTATTAGTAGGAGGGATAAAAAGCTAATGAAAAAATATATTAATATTCTGTAAGAAGTATATTAATTTTTTATGAACAGAATATATTTATAAATATTACAAATTGATAAAATATGAATTCATTAGAAAATTACTGATTTGAAGTTTTGAAATAAGTCCATGTATCAAAGACTTAGCAAAAGCTAAATTAGATGTTTCTTTAACTTTGCCTTAAATTTCAACACTATTCTTTAACAGAGCCTAAATTTTAAGATTTCTACTAAAGTAGAGGTCTTTTTATTTGCCTCAATTTAATTGACTCACTTTGGCGAAATGAGGTGTAAGACACTATAGAGCAGTTAAAGCATTTAAAAGCATTGCAAATCTAAGTAAACTATTCTTGTAAACAAAAGAAAAGGGAGAAGCAGACAATGTTTAATACCAAAGATGAATTATTAGAAAATATGAATTTAAGGATATATGAGATTAAAATTGATAGGGTTATGGACTTGCTTAAAAAATATAGAGAAGATAAGAAGTTATTAGATGAACTAATGACTACTTCATTCAAAATAGACATAGACTTTTCAAATGATAAATGGAGAAGCGAAATTAAGAAGAAGCTTGAAATTAAGGATATTAGTAAGAAGAGCTTACAAGACAGATTTAACTCTACTGGGAATCCAGTTTTTAATATCTTAAATAGATATGTAACCGCTGAGAAGAAAGCTAAGGACTTTGAGAACTTATATGAACAACTCAATCTTCACAAGGGGTTAGAGAGTGAGTTAACTATTAAAAGACGATTTGCTTTTAATGTTAATAATGCGGGAAATATACAGCCTTCAAGTCCTACATTTTCAGGATTAAGCAAGGAAGAAATGTTACAGGTTACTGGGTTTTGGGAAGCAATTGAATTTAGCACTACAGAGGAGCAATTGAGTTACTTAAATAAATATAGTAATTGTCTCAGAGAAGGTTACAGCTCTAACTTTCTTATTAAAGGTACTGTCCTTTATATAACAATATATACATCAGAACAGCAATAAAAGGAGATTGATACAAATGATAGATAATTGCCTAAAGTTTAAGGTTAAAAAAATTATAGATGTTGGATTCATACAAGCAGAGGTAATAGAACATAGTTATCAAGGAAATATAAAAAAGAATATAAGTATTTCAGGCGACTTAGGTGATATTAAAGAATTTTGCACCTATGAAGCATTGATTAAGGAATATACTATTTCCAGGATTAGTTGTACTTGCAAATTGGATGGAAGACCTGAGTTAGTTGATATAGATAACACAGTAATAGCTGATATATTAAAATATAGGGTGAAGGTGTTAAGTAAAATCAAGGCGGAAAAGATAGTAAATGTATTAGGTAAGGATACAATGGAGCTTTTAAAAGCTGATTATAAATGTTTACTTAAAGTACCAGGCATAGGAGAAAACTTAGCTCGAAAAGTATATGAAAGTATTATTGTTTTTGATGAACTTTATAATATGCTTTTAGATGTTAAGGCGATAGATACCAAGGAAGAAATTATAAGCAATGTAATAGATAAATTGGGACTAAGGGCAGTGGAAATAATAAAAGATAACCCATATGTAATAAACCAGGAGGTAGGTATAGATTTTAAGGTTGCAGATAGTATTGCTATCAACCAAGACATGAAGTTTGATGATATTAACAGAGTTAAGGCTCTTATCCTGAGCTATATAGATAATGAAATTGAGCAAAATGGCGACTTATACACATTAAAAGAAAAGCTTAAATTAGAGTTACCAGAATATGTAGATAAGATTGGTTTATACAAGGAGCAATTCAAGAATGTCTCAATAGAGACGATAGAAAAAACACTTAAAAGCTTAGTGATAGATAATAAAATAGTTGTTGAGGACAATTTAAAAGGCAGTACGTGCATTTATAGAGCGGATTACCACATTATAGAAGAGACTATAGTGAGCAAGGTTAAGGAGCTATTAAACAATAATAATAAGGCTAAAAATCGTTATAAAAATGAAGAGATAAGAAAACTTATAGTAATGAGTAGAGAAAATGACCATAAACTGATTGAAAGGCAAGAAGAAGCGATAATTATGGCTCTTACAAATAAGATTAGTATTATTTGTGGGAACGCAGGTTCAGGAAAGTCTTATGTAATTGGCAAGTTAATAGATGTATTAAAGGAATTAAATCCAAACGCAACAGTAGAATTAGCTTCACCTACAGGTAAGGCCGCTATTAAGTTAAAAGATGTTTCAGACAAAGAAGCAATGACAGTCCATAGACTTTTTAATATATCAGTAGGAGATAATCATAGGAATAAAATTAATAAGATTCAAGCTGATTATCTTGTGATAGATGAAGGGTCAATGTTAGACACAAAACTATTTCACCACATTATAACTAATATTAGCGATAATACTAACCTTATAATTGTTGGAGATGATGAACAGCTCCGCAGTGTAAGTGCAGGAAGTATTCTCTGTGATTTAATTAAAAGTGGAAAGATACCAGTAACGAATTTAATAGATGTAGTTAGGCAAAATGAAGATAGCCTCATACTTGCTAATGCAAATAGAATTATAGAGAAGAAGTTCGGTGCGATAAGCTTTGATGATAGAGAGTTTAGATTTATAGAGTGTGATAGCAACAAGATATTGAGAAATATTATTAATACTATTAATGTTCTAAAGTCTGAGGGAAATAATACTGGCGACATTATAGTATTATCTCCTCTAAAATTAGGACTACTTGGTACAGAAAATTTGAATATGCAGATTAGAAATAGCTTACAGACCAATAAGAATAAAGCTATAAATAGATTCTATATTAGAGATAGTGTTATGCAAACAGTTAATAATTACAAATTGTATGTTATGAATGGTGAAATTGGACAAGTGGTAAAGATTAAAACAGAGGATGAAGAATCAAAATATACAGTTAAGTTTGGGGAGTGGAAAGTTGAATATGATTATAGTAATGTTGATGAACTTGAATTGGCATTCACAATTACCATCCATAAATCACAAGGAAGTGAATTTCCTATTGTTATAATTCCTGTAAACGAAAGCAATATGATTTATGCAAATAGAAACATGATGTATACCGCAATCACTCGAAGTAAAAGTAGGGTGATTTTAATAGGAGATAAAAAATTGTTCTTTGATACAATAAGCAAAGAAGAGAAAAGTAGAAATTCAAGGATAATAGAGAAGCTAAATATAGTAAAGTAGTAGATAGATTATTGAAATAGTTACTAATGAATACAATATAAAAGATAGCGAAGGAGAAAGATGAAATGAGTAAAGAAGATATATTAGTAAGTCCAGATAAAATATATGTGCAAGATTACAAGAGGCTAATAGCTTATAAGAAGAGCATTGAGTTAGAGGATAGGATATTTGAGCTATGTAAGAGATTTCCCAGCGAAGAAAAGTACCGATATGTGGACCAAATTTTAAGATGCGTTTCAAGTATAGGAGCAAACGTCTGCGAAGGTGCATCACAACTGTATCCAAGAAAATACTTTTCTTTCTTGAATAATGCTCTTGGAAGTTGTTGTGAGACGGAACATTGGACATCAAGAAGTAAAGATAGAGGATATATTTCTCAGGAAGAATATATAGAACTGAGCAATAGATGTTTAGAAATAAAAAAGTTAATTATAACTTATCTAAAAAATATAGCCAAGGAGAACAAATAAATTCCTTAGTTCAAGAAAATCCAAGGAAATAAATTATTGATTAATTATAATGATAATATTTTTGCAGTAGTCTATGACAGTAGTCTTTGACTACTGCATCTAATACATAAAATATAATCAAGATCAATAATGATATATTGAATGAAGTTTATATTAATGCTATCATTTATAATAATATGATAGGAGGAATACATATGGATAATTATACGAGTTTCGGAGATATAATTAAGAGAGAACGTGAGAAGCGAAATCTTTCACTGCAAGGTTTGGCTGAATTAATATCTGAGGGAGAGGAAACTTCAATAACATCAAGTTATCTAAGTAGGCTCGAAAGTGGAGGAAAAAATAGTAATCCAACAATAAAATTAGCATGTCAAATTACAAAAAAAATGGGACTTGATTTTAAAGAGGTGCTACATAGCTTTGGTTACGGAGACTTATTAAATAGAGCAAATGGTTTTGAGAGTATAGATACACTTATTAGAATAAATAGCATAAAAGTACCATCAGAAATGAGTGGAGAATACATAGTTAGAGAAAAGCCTCTGACGGATAAGGAGAAGGAAACATTAATAATATTAATAAAATTACTATTTGCATTTACATTATCAGATGATTCAGATACTATATATATTTTAAGAAGTATTTTAGAACAAATGGATGTATTAAAAAAAAGCAGACAGAAAACTATATTGCTGTAAATAATGCTTTGTTATAAGCGGTTGAAATTATTGTTTATAACAGAGCTTTTTATTGCAAATACGTTGACTATATTCAATATATAAAAATAACATTGAATATAGTGTTGACGTTTATATGTAAAAGGTGTATTATATGAATATAGTCAATAAATTAACTATTGAATAAAATATATTCAATAAACAAAGCGAAAATTAAATTTAAAAAAGTATTGCAGATAATGTATGAGTGAAGGTAGGAGGAACAAAGATGAAAAATATAAAACCAAAAGTGTTATCCGATAATGAGTTACTTAAAATGTTAAAAGAAGAATATATGCAGTTAAAGCCAACAGGATGTTGGGACTTTTTCAAAAGGAGAAAAAAGACACCTTCACTACCATACTTAAAGAAGAGGTTTGGTGTACCATTCAATAAGATATTATTAAAGGCTGGGATACATGAAAAAGAACTAAACTTTGTTAGGAGAGACAAAGAAGAATATATAGAAATAATTAATAATCTATATCAAAAATTAGGACATACTCCATCTGAACAAGAGTTTAGTAATAATGGGTATAGTCCAACGGTTATAACAAAAATATTTGGTTCCTATAATAATGCTATGAGAGAGTGCGGATTAGAACCTAATAAATATCAATCAAAAGTAAGTGAAGGTAAAAAGGAATTACTTAAAATATATAAAGATATTAGTAATAAAGTTGGAAAGCCCGTCTCAGCTAAGGAGCTAAATTCCTTTGAAGGTATATATAGTGCGACTGTATTTTCGCTGAGATTTGGGGGGATGAACAACCTTAGAAAAATAGTAGGATTTGAAGAAGCACATGGGGGTAATAAGTCCCAATATAGCAAAGAAAGCATTATAGAAATTCTTATAGAAGAATATTATAGAATGAAGAGGCATCTAACAAAAATGGAGATTGAGAAAAATGAAAGATTACCGAGCTATATAACTATTTTGAAATACTTTCAAGTAATGAAAATAGCAGATGTATGGGCAGAGATTGATAAAATAATTATTGAAAGAGAAGTGCTATACAACAAGAACTTTTTTGATAAGAAAAATAAAACTACAAGCAATTCAGAAACTGAGATTATCAATGCAGGAACAATCGGAGAAAGAAAGGTATCACATTATCTAAGCTTTCTAAATCCAAGTAGTTATAAGGTATACAACAATATTATTGTAAAAGCTGGTGGAAGGTCTCAACAGATAGACCACTTAGTCATAGGACCTAATGCGATATTTCATATAGAAACGAAAAGTTATTCAGGATATATATATATTGATAGAAATGAAAATTGGACGAAAACTACCAAACATAAATATGAACTATTGGACAATCCTAAAGGTCAGATACAAAGACATGAACAGATACTGAAAGGGGTAGTTGGGGAAGAATTTGAAATAGTAAGTATTCTTGCGATGGCTCATAAAAATTGCCGATTATTAGGATTAGAAAATACAGCATTAAACGTGATGAAGGTAGAATGTATATTGGATTTTATAACATCATATGAAGGGACAAATAGTATAAGTGATTCCCAGCTAATTAATATTAAAGGCTCATTAGAAAACAGTATAGAAATAGTAGATACTAATGTGATTTAGTTTAAAGGTAAGTAAGGGGAAAAATGGAAAAAATAGACGCAACATTCAGTAAATAATCTGATAAGTTATATAAAAATTACAATTGAATAATTAATATATAATTTGGATGGGTGGGGTGGGAAAAGAGAACTAATGGTAAAGGAGAAAATTATTATGAAGAAATTAAAGGTACTACAAATAACAGATGTTACAGGTGGAGAATTAGATTTTTATTCAGAACAGCTAATTATAGCTTTACAAGGAAAACACATATCAGAAACGCATTATTTCTTAACAGACACAGGTATATTAATAGACATATACAAAGATATTGATGAAAAAGATATGAATATACTTAATGCTATTGAAGCAGGAGCATACATAAGAAGCATGTACTATGTGGACGATACAATGTTTTCCCATCACATATATGATTTCAGAGCAAAAGGAATGTTAGATGGAGTAGAATACGGAGAGGAACACGGAGTAGTTTTTGAATTAGAATGTGACGCTATAAGATATAAAAGATTTCTTTCCTTAATTGAAGATAAGATCGAAGTTGATGGGAGAGAGTTTATAAGGAAAGAAAATGCAATTATGATAATTGAAGAATTAGAAGTAAGTGAAGTTGTGGAATTACTTCTAAAAGCCCAAGATTATAAGGATTGTGGTTCAGTGTGCTATATAGATTTAGAAAATGGAGCAGTCGATGCTTGTTCAGAAGATTTAAAAACAAGTTGGAATGAAATACTGATTGCAAGATTGGATAAGGATTGCACTAATAAAGATATTGAAAAGTTAAAGAAATATGTTCAGTATGAGAATTACAGGCTTGGAATAGAAGAATTTTATAATGAGTTAGAAGAATAATTGCTAAGGGTTAGAAAAAGTCAATTACCATGATATATATAGCTACTTTACATGGAAATAAAAATTTAAGTTTCTGTGTAAAGTACCCTATCTAAATAATAGAAATAATAAATATGAAGGAGAGAATGTAATGTGTAGTTTAATAAATAACAAAGTTGTAATCAATAAGGATTTTGAGATATATGTAAATAATGTAGGAGAAATATTAGATGACATTATACATAAAAAAGAAGCTAAAGTTATTTTTGATGATTTCTATAAAGCCAGAAAGAAAACTAATTTTTATGGGGTAGACGAAGTTGAGACTTTGTATATGGATGAAAGTGGCCGCTTTTATTTATATATAACTGTACCTGGGGATTCATATTTGTCTGAAATGGGCATATTTGTTAGAGAACCTGAGTGCGTTGTAGTAATGTATGAAGAACAGGCTTTAGACTATTTAGAATATAGACAAGCTACAACAGTATTGTTAGAACTTTTTGCTGATAAGGTTATTGGAGAAAAATATGAAACCTCTAAAATGAATTGTTGTTTCATAAAAAATAGGCTAATATATGATATGAATAGGTCATCATTAATTAAAGTATATACAAAAGATTATTCATTATATGGAAACCACAAAAGAGATATAGAGGAACTGTATAAAACCCTTGATGGAAGATATTTTTTATATGTAACAGAAGAGTCTCTTAGGGTAATCAACTCAAATATGTACCTTAGATGTAAGGAATATGGGGATAAACCTAATAGTGATATACTACCAATGGCAGAGATTGAGGCGATAAAGTGGTTCACATATCGTGGAGGAAACTTAGAAAGATTTCATAAAAACACTGCTAAGTCGGAATAATAGATGAAGAAAATTTAAGATAATAAAAATATAATTTAAACTCTGTGACAAATAAGAATATCACAGAGTTTTTTTATTGCTTTAATCAAAAAGTAAGAATAAAATATAAATTAGATATAAATAAAGTTAATAGTAGAGAGGTGAGCTTTTGAATATTAAATTATTCTATAAGACTCAAAGGGAAATTGCTAATGTGCTAAATAAGATTATTGACCAATATTGGGAAAATAGTCTTAGTGAAGAAGAGTTAATTAATTATATAAACTTAATTTATAGTAATAATTCGGATAAAATCAGGAAGGAAGAAAAATATACATCAATACTACAGCAGGTATGTGGTAAAAGGAGATTGATGGTTATTGATAGAATATTAGAAATTAAACAGATTACTTATAAATAGAGGATGGTACAATGTCGACTATCTTTTAAAGGAGAGAAAGTATGCTTAAAGATATAATTGAGAAGAACGAAAGCGTAACCATAAATCAAAACCAAATAGATATATTAAAAAGATATTTTCCATCATGTTTTAATAATGAAGGAAGCTTTGATGTTAAAAAATTGGAGCATGTTTTAAATGAGAGAAATGTAGATATAACTAAAGAAGGATACGAGCTGAACTTCTTAGGGAAGTCTTATGCAAAGCTATTAACAGCACTTGAAAGTGAGACAATAGTAAAGCCTAATTTAGAGCATAACAGCAAAAAAGAAAATAGAGATAGTGAAAATATTTATATTACTGGTGATAATCTTGACGCTATTAAACACCTATTAAAGTCTTATGCAGGAAAGATAAAATGTATATACATAGACCCTCCTTATAATACTGGTAGTGATGGATTTGTATATATGGATAATTTTAAGTTTACTCCTGAGCAACTATCAGAAAAGATAGGGATTTCGGAAGAAGAAGCTCAAAGAATATTAAATATGACATCCAGGGGGTCAGGGTCTCACTCAGCATGGCTTACATTTATGTATCCTCGTCTTTATATTGCCAGAGATTTACTTTCCGATGATGGTGTAATATTTATATCAATAGATAATAATGAAGAGGCTAATCTAAAATTGTTATGTGATGATATATTCGGTGAAGAAAATTACTTGGGAAGCATTGTTCGTTCAACAGGACAAACAACTGGGCAAGATAGTGGTGGGTTAGGTAGTTCGTTCGATTATATACTTACATATGCAAAAGACCCAGAAGTTGATTTAAGTGGCCTTCCATTAACTAAGCATGATTTAAAGAGATTTGAGAATGAAGATGAAAAAGGAAAATATGCTTATGATCAAATGAGAAAAACAGGAAGCAATGACCGCAGGGAAGATAGACCTAATATGTATTACGCAGTTAAAGACCCCGATGGAAATGATGTATACCCTATAGGACCTAATGGATATGAAAGTTGTTGGAGATTTGAAAGAAAGACATATGAGCAATTAGTCAAAGAGAACATTATATTATGGAAGAAAACCAAGCGTGAGGATAATGAAATTTGGTGGCCATATGTAAAGTATTATCTTGAAGGAAGAACTAAAAGACCGTCTCCTTTATGGACTGATTTAGATGGTAATAAAAAAGCAACACGTGATGTAAGGGCCTTATTTGATGGCAAAAAAGTCTTTGACTATGCAAAGCCAATTGACTTGATAATAAGAATTTTAAAGATTGTTCCTAATGCTAATGAGAATGATATTATTTTGGATTTCTTTTCTGGTTCTGCTACTACAGCACATGCAGTAATGCAATTAAATGCTGAGATTGGTGGAAATAGAAAATATATTATGGTTCAAATTCCAGAGAAGTGTAATGAGGATGGAGACGCTTATAAAGCTGGTTACAGAACTATAAATGAAATCGGAATTCAAAGAATTAAGCGGGCCGCTGAGAAGATAAAGAGTGAAACTAAAAAAGAAATAGATTACGGATTTAAAATATATGAACTTGTTTCGCCACAAGAGAAAACACTTGATAAAATGCTTGATTTTGACCCTAACAAATTAGTTGAAGATACTTCAATACTAACAGAGTTTGGAAATGAAGCGGTATTAACTACATGGAAGGTACAGGATGGTTATGGATTTAATACTCAGCTTGAAGAAGTAAATTTAAGTGGATATATAGTATATAAATGTGAAAACACACTATACTTTATTAATCCTAATATAACAACACAAGCTATAAAAACGCTAATAGAAAAATATCAAAATGACCGTAGCTTCTTTCCTAATAGAATTGTGATATTTGGATATTCCTTTAACTTTACGCAGTTAAGTCAGTTAAAAGATAACCTAAAGCAATTAACAGATTACAGGAAAATAGATATTATTACACGCTATTAGAGAGGAGGTAATAAATAATGAGCATTATTCTTCAAGCAGGATTACCTCACCAGGAAAAAGCAATCCAATATATAAATGGTGTTTTTGAAGGAGTTAATATATTCAGAACTGCAAATAATTTTGAGAATAATAGAATTGATTTAAATTCTCCCATTTTATTGAGAAATATAAAGATGTTGCAGGAAAAAATACATCCGACTATGAGAAATGATGATAGCCTTGGTGATTATCTTAATATAGATATAAAAATGGAAACAGGTACAGGAAAGACATATGTTTATACAAAAATGATGTATGAGCTTCATAAAAACTATGGATTTAATAAATTTATAATATTAGTGCCAACTACTCCCATAAAGGCTGGTACAGGTCAATTTATTAAAGCTAATTATGTTAGAAACCACTTTAGAGACCAATATAACTCTGAAATTGAACTTCATATATTAAGTCCACAGAAGAAAAAGAAGGGGAGAGAGTATTTCCCTTCATCTGTTAGTGAGTTTGTAAAAGGTTCAAAGCTTGTTACAAATAAGATACATGTATTGCTTGTTAATAGTCAAATGCTTACATCAAAGACAGTGCAGAAAGAGTATGACCAATCTTTTGAGGGTTTTTCAAAACCTTTAGAATCCTTAAAGGGTACAGCTCCAATTGTTATAATTGATGAACCACATAGATTTGATAAAAACAACAAGACATTTAAATTTTTAATAGACAATATAAAACCACAGTGTATAGTGCGTTATGGTGCTACATTTCCAGATACGAAGAAAGGTAAAGATTATCATAACCTAATATATAATTTAGGCTCATGTGAATCTTTTAATCAAATGCTTGTAAAAGGTGTTGCAGTTGAATATCTTTCAAATGTTTATGAAAAAGAAGCAAAAGTTAAACTTACATCTATAACTAAAAACCCTTTTACAGCTCATTTTCAATTAGATAAAGCACAAAAACTTAGTTCTATAGCATTAATGAAGAATGATTTGCTTTCAGGTATTGATGAAGAGTTTAGTGGGGTAGAAATTCAGGCTATTTCAAATACAGAAGTGGTACTTTCAAATGGGCTTGTTTTAAGAAATGGTGACGCTATATATCCTTCTGCTTTTGGTGTAACCTATCAAGAGCTTATGTTAAGATTAGCAATAACAAGGCATTTTGAAGCTGAGAGAAAAAACTTTTTAAGAAAAAATAAAATTAAGACACTGGCACTGTTTTTTATTGATAGTATACATTCTTATCGTGGAGATAACAATGATGGACATCTAAAAGTTGCTTTTGAAAAAATACTTTCAAGTCAGATACAAAATGAAATAGAGGAGATAGATAAACTTATTTCTAAAGGATATAACTATGGTGAGTATAAGGAATATCTACAGGTTTCATTATCTGACTTAGGAGCAACACATGCTGGATACTTTTCACAAGATAATGCAACCAGTGATGAAGAAATTATACAAGAAGTAAATGAGATACTGAATGAGAAGGAAAAGTTACTTTCTTTAAGAAATGAAGATGGCAGTTTTAATACAAGAAGATTTATATTCTCCAAGTGGACACTGAGGGAAGGTTGGGATAATCCGAATGTATTTACAATAGCAAAGCTTCGTTCAAGCGGTAGTGAAATTAGTAAACTTCAAGAAATAGGTAGAGGATTACGTTTACCAGTAGATGAAAATGGAAATAGAATATCTGATGAACAATTCTACTTGAATTACATAATCGACCACTCTGAAAAAGATTTTGCTGACAGGTTGATTAAAGAAATAAATGGTGATACTCCTGATACATTTAAGTTAAAAGAGGATATTGTAAGGCAGGTGGCAGAATCTTTAGGCTATACTTATGATAAGTTCAAAGGTGGGTTGATGTTTAAGGATTATATTGATAATGGTTTAAATATTAATGAGGATAAAAAGCAGGAAATGTTTGCAGAGTACCCTCAGCTTTCGAGTGGACTACAAAAGGATAAGGTTGTAAATAAGAATAAAAAAGAGACTGGGGAAGTCAAGATAAGACCTGATATATATAAGGAACTTGCGGATTTATGGGAAAAATTAAACGAAAAATATTTTATAAGCTATGATGATATAACAGATGATGAACTTACTAAGGAAGTCTATAATATTTTTAGAAAAGATGTAAGTAGTATTTTAACTGTGAAAAGTGTTAGAGAAGAAACTGAAAGATATGGAGATAGTGTTGCCAAGAAGGATAGAGCAGGAGCAGTTTTGGAAATAGATGATAAGCTACCATATAATGTGTTCTTAAATAAAATCTATGAGCAAACTAATCTACCAATCAAAATAGTACATAATGCTTTAGTAAAGTATTCCAAGGAAATTAAAATTTCTGATATCTTTTTCAATGAGGCTACAATAGGAAACTTTGTAACTGAATTCTTTGAAAGAAAGCAGGAGTTATTGATGGCAAGGTTCAGCTATCAGAAGATTACAGCTCCCATACATCCAACAGCACTTACAGATGAAAAAGGAACTATAAAAGATGTTATCGCACAAGGAAGATTGGGAAAAACAACAGATAATTCATCAGTTCCAGAAAGATATTTATATGATATGTGTGCATATGATTCACCTCTTGAAAAAGATAATATAATGGTTGATGGTATTAAAGAAGTTATAGTCTTTGGAAAGATACCAAATAAAAGCATTAGAATTCCAACTGTGGTAGGAGAGTCATACAGCCCAGATTTTATGTATATAATTGAAAAGGCTGATGGCTCAAAGCAACTTAATTTGATTATAGAAACAAAGAGTGCAGATTTGCCAAGTGATTTAAGAGGTAAGGAAAAATACAAGATACAATGTGCAGAAAGGTTCTTTGAACTTATGAAACTTAGTGGATATGAGGTTGTATTTAAAAGACAGCTTAATTCTAATAATGTTAAAGCCGTTATTGATAAAGTATTGGGTTAATGAATATAAAAGATTAATTGTTAAGTAAACCGCCTAATGGCGGTTTACATACATTACTTTAAATTAGTTAGGGGAATAAATTTATGAGATTTATATATTTGTCAACTACAAAGGAAAAAGAATATGAAACAAAAGAAAGTACAATAAACTCTTTTAAGGATTACTTGAAAGGTTCGTATAGGAAGTTTCATATTAGTGATGGAAAGATCGATAAAAGTAAGTTTGATGTTGGTGAAGATATATTTTTTTTAAGGGCTGAGAAGGTTCTGGGATACTATACATATAAAGTAGTAGCTTACTGTAAGTCAAATTCTGAGATTAGAAAGACAGAAAATGATGATCTCAACGTATATCCTTTTTATTTTGAGATAAATTCAGATACTTTAAGGATTTTTATCGAAGGAATAGATATTAAGTATTTTCAGAACTTTATAAACGATACAGCTAATAATATAAAAAAGGTGAATTTTACAGGTTCAATTAAGGGAAACGAATTTAATGGACCATCATCATGGATATACTTTGATAAAGAAGATTCATCTAAAATAATGGAATGGTTTAGAAGAATAGTAATTGAGGAAAATATACAGATGTTATGTAATCTATAATTTGAGAGGTATTATATAGTGCAAAGTATTATTGTATGGTGTGCGGACATTGGTTCAATAAAGAATAGAAGATTTGGATGGTGCAGAGCTGTATTAGGATCAAATAAGAGTGGAAGTTGTGGTATAAGCATTGAAGACTTTGCTACAGGTATAGCTGAGGATTTATCAAATGGTTATAGGGTTGCATTAGGTTTTGAATGTCCTTTATTTGTTCCTGTACCCGATAACCCGTTATATCTAACAAGTGAAAGAGAGGGAGAAGGAGATAGAGCTTGGAGTACAGGAGCTGGTTGTGGGGCATTAGCTACTGGATTAACTGAATGTGTATGGATATTAAATATGGTTAAGGAATTAGTAAAGATAGATATTAAGGTTACATTTGATTGGGATGAATTCATTAATAAACCCTTAAATATATTCATATGGGAAGCTTTTGTGTCTAAATCATCTAAGTCGCTAACTCACCATGGAGACGCAGAGATTGCTGTTAAATCTTTTATAAGTAAATATCCTAACATAGTACAAGCTAATGCTATTAAGGTAGATAATCCATACAACTTAGTAGCGGCCGCTCTATTAAGAGCAGATATATCAGATAATATTAATTTGTTAAGCCAAGCTTGTTTAGTTATTAAAGGATAAGGGTTAGGAGTTAGAGAAGTATTTATGTATGTTAAGGAATTTATAGAGAGTAGTATTTTTAATAATTTAGATGTTAAGTCACAAGACCTATTGTTAGATTTATTTAAAAAACTTGAATCTATAGACTTTATTGTTGTAAAGAGAAATGAACCTACTATAGTTTTAAAGGCAAGAAATATGTTTGAAAGTAACCCTAAGTCACAGTGTAATATTGCAACTATTAGGTTTAAGGAAGGGTATATAACAGTTGGCCCTTATAAAAATCTTGATGAAAACATAGTTAAGTGTAAAACAATAGAAGATATAAATGAAGACCTTATTAATAAGATAATAGATATATATAATGAGAAGAGTTTAAAGTTATAAGAGGGAATACCATTAGGTCAACGGGTTCCGTTTTGAGGTGCAATTTTAATAATTAACATTATAAATAACTTGTGTATTATTATAAAAACCACAAATTATTTTTTATTGATTTTAGTGGGTTTATGAGTATTTATATAACAAAATAACAGCATAAATATCACATATATCTTAACGAATCATTTGAGTGGAATAACTTTATTCCATCGAGATTTTACAGGATATTTTCATAAATATCTTTGTGATTTTATATGCAAATACTATATTATAGTGGATTTTGTTTACAATCCTTTACATGTTTCTTTGTATAATAAATAAACTTTGTAAATGAGCAAATGTTTGTTTAAATATTTCTAATTACTTGAAAACAATGCTATAATTTGTATATAAGGTAAGCATAATTTAATAAACTACGCATTGAATGATTTAAAACTTAAAAAAGAGGGACATACTATGAACGATAATTTAAAAATGAACTATATATCTATGGGACTTTCTATTCTATTAACATTGTTTGTAGGAGTTATGTATTTCTTACTTGACAAAGCAATGAATTTGCCATTAAAGATTGGTTATGCAATAGTCGTTTTAGCACTTATTGTACTTATTGTCTATAATATTGTTGCCATTATAAAGAAGGTAAGTTCAAAGGATAAATAAATTTAGTACAGAAAGAAAAACAACATTAATACATGTGAATATTAATGCTGTTTTTTATGTTATTTGCTATGAGGTTTTTGCGACTTGCACCTCAAAACGGAAGCTATTACCATTAGGTATAGCCCTCTTTTACATATTTACATAATTAAAAAAGATTAAGTATAGTATCTATGTCTTCATCTGTAATTGCACTATCCTTATTTGTAGTATCAATAGATGATGGTGAAGAACCAATGATTTGCTTATCCTTTAAGACATCATTTATAATTTTTCTAATCTTATTATCTAAGTCCAATCTATCTTGTCCATTATTTATGTCATCTTCTACTAAGGTACATAAATAACTACTAATATTATCTTTGGTTTTGAGATAATTATATATATGCAGATGTTTTTCTGAGAAGCTTATAGAAATTTTATTTTTTGCCATTATACTTTATTTCCAACACTTTTAGATAACTTGTAACATTAGATAGCTGACTGTTATCTTCTATAATAGCAGAAGGATAATGAGAAAGAAGATAATCATGCAGAAGAGCCGAACCTCCGCCAACAAAAACCAATTTAGAATTATTAAAGGTTATATTTCTGCTCTTAGCAAAATTAAATATTTCTAACACATGTGTATTGATTAATTCATTAATAATTCCTGTGCTTTCTTCAACTTTGTCTCCATTTATATATAGACATTTATCTTTTAGAATCTCCTCTGTATCATTATCATCAACGTAAACGCCGTATTTTGCTTTTAATGTCTCAGCTAATTTTGCTCTTAGAATACTTATACCTGAGTTTGCAACTACCATGCTATCCAGTTCGGGAATTAGGTTTTTGAAGGTACAATATGTAGTGTTTAGAGAGCCTATGTCTATAACAGTAGCCTTTGTATCTCTAAATTCTGAGGGTCTGTAATAGGTGCTTCCAACAGCCTCTGGTAACAAGATTATATTTGTTATTCTAAAGCAGTAAGCAATATTATTTACTTTAAGAGTTATAATCTGTCCATTGTTTTGTATCATGTTTTGATATTGAATTTTTAATGTATTATTTTTGTATATATTTATAGGTAGATTTATTCCCAAATGAACATTGGGAAGACCAAATTTCATTACATCAGCTTTTTCTATGAGCTTAGCTATTGCTACATATATAGACAGTTGGTGGTTAATTGAGCTTTTGCTTATATTGTAATCACTCTGATTTTCACTTACCATATTTCCCACCAAGTAAGATTTTCCATTAAAGTCAACCAAATATGAATTAGGGGTAATATCTACCCCAAGATTATTAACTTTTTGAATTTTAGTTCTAAATATAATCCTTTCTATTCTTTGCCCTAAGTTTATAAGAGCCTTTGTGCTATGCTTTCCTGTATCAACAGCTACTAAAATATCTTTCATTTGTATTTCCTCCAAGTTTTTTAAAATTTAATGTTTTTTATATAATAAGCACTTAGAGGGCGACTTATAACTACTATATAGCACCAAGATAGTTGAATAAAGTGCGACTAAGGGAGAAATGGAGTATATAATAGGAGCATGTTATATAATCGTTAGATTGTGTAATTATTTACTCACTGTAAGTTTAAGGAACAATTTAGGTTTAGTAAACAACGTTTGTGTTATTGCTGTCAATTATAATTGACAAAAAAGAGATAACTAAGTAGTATGTGATTTTCGTAGTGCTATTATACATAGAAATGTATAAATTATTTATAAATAAACATACTAAGTTTATAAAAAAGAAAGGGGAGTTAAAGGTTATGAAGGCTGATAGGCAGTTATTATTAGAAAATTTACCATTAGAAAAAATAGATGAAATAGTGAATAGTTATGATTTATTTGCCACAGAGAAGGTAATAAGTGTATTAAGGCTATTAAATAAAGAATTTAACTATTCATTCAAAAACTTAGAATTACTGACTACTGTAAATCATTCTTATCTGTGTAAATTAGCAAACGGAGAAAGACATGATTTATCAATTATATATTTTAAGAAAATTGTTAATGGACTTAACATAGAAGTAGAAAAGTTTTTCTATAGATTAGAAAAATTGTTAAGCCCCGAGAAAGACAACGTCAAGTAGCTGTTGTGAAATAAATTTAGATATTTTAATTTTTGAAACTACTTTATAAAATACTATCTCGCTCTACAAACTTTATTTCAACTGTAACTAACTTTTAATTAGTAGTTATATCTATGAGGTGGAGAATGTTAACCAAAGAAATGAGAATTAAAATAATTGAAACTAAGTCATACGGTTCAATAAAGTATGAAACAGAGATTGATGAAAAACATCTTATTTGGCATTGTGAGAAATGTGGTTTGTATTTTATGAGAAATCAAAGATACTTTAGTGCAAAACACCACGGTGAATTTTGTAAGGTATGTAACATCTTTAGAGGAGATAAGAAGAAATGTGAAATAGACTTCATTAGAAAGATACAAGAGATAAAGGATAGTTTCTCCAATGTACTCTTTGTAGCACAGGTCTCACATGATGGATTGAGAGCAAAGAAAGAAAGGTTTATAAAAAATCCAAAGGAACTTATAATAGACATAGAGGTGTATATTAAATCAGGAGAAGATTACATATTAATATTGGGGATAGAGATAAATGAAAACAAACATAAGAGCTATATGAGTAACCAGGATAACTTGAAGAGTAATTATATGAGAAAGAAAAAATTTCTTATAGATAAGCAGGTTGCCTTTGTAGAAATATCATATACAGATGATGGGAAAAACCCTCCTACGACTCCGTATAGAATAGAAGAATTAGAAGATTTAATTCGTATAAAGCTAAAGGATTATAATATAATGGCTTAGGTTTAAAAGTCTAAGTTATTATATTATTTTTAGGGTATTGCCTATCTTCAACACAACATAATTGGAAATATGTTCTGCTCAAGCTTTGTTGTTAAAGGACTGAGCAACTTTGTGAAACATGAACATAATAAAACAATATTAATAACAGTAATACATAATTAATAGAAAACAAATTAGTGTCTTTTAATTTTTATGATATAATTTATCATGAGAAATATGTTTGCCCAGGTCGTAGGTTCGAATCCTTCACTCCCTACGCTAATCATCATAAGTATTTATGCAATCAAGCAACTTGGAGAGGCCGCTATAAAGGTTACTGTTGGTAACTTAATAGGATTTTTCAAGGGAAAATACGAAAGGATGTGGTGTGTTATGAATATTGTATTCACAACTATAGCTCTATGTGGTGTTTGCGGGGAGTTAGCTCAGTGGTAGAGCATGTGATAAAGTAAATCAGCATAGAGCCGAATTAAAAGAAAAGCACCTACAATGGTGCTTTTTTAGTAGGTAAAATTATAATGAAAAAGAAGTATGATTTATCAATAAGGAGAGTAAGATGATGTTTGAAGTTAATTATGGAGATGTTTTCATTGTTAATCTATCCGACGGTGAAGGAGCGGAAATTACAGGGGTAAGACCTGCTGTAGTTGTTTCAAATAGTTTTATGAATAATAATTCCGATATTATCCAAGTTGTACCCGTTAATTCAAACACTACAAGGTGGACTTTACCGACACATATAAGAATCAAGGAAAGAGAATTAGAATTTATAGAAAAGGAAAGTGTCATAGTAACTGAACAAGTTAGGTCAATAGATAAAAGTAGATTAAAACAAAAATTAGGCTCATTAGATAAAGCGATAATGGACAAGGTTTTAATTGGGTTAAAGATTCCACTATTACCTAATGAACAGGCTAAGCAGTTAAGTCCCATTCAAGGCACATTTATATTAAATAAGACGGTGACTTTTGAAGAAAATTATGAATATGAGTTTAAGGATTTTAGTAAGAGCAAAAATCCTTCAAAAACAATAATTGATACAATTGAACAATATGCTTCAGGGTTTCTCAATAGTGAAAATGGAGGTAGGGTTTTATATGGTATTTCTGATAATCGTGTAACAATTGGCTTAAAGTTAAACTATGAGCAGAAAGACGAGCTAAATAGGAATATTCAAGCTAAATTACAGACATTAAAACCTTCGATAGACCCTACAGTATATAAAATTGTTTATCATGATGTATTTAATGAAGAAATGCAGTTAATATCAGATATGTATGTATTTGAGTTTTATGTTCCCACATATTTTGACAAAACTATCATGCACTTCACTCATAGTGGAGAAGCTTATGCTAAAATAAATGGTGTTAATCAAAAATTAGATATTTTACAAGTGCAGGACTGGATTAAAAGAAGGGTTACTGAAGAATTGATAAGTAAGAAGTTAATTTAGAGAAATATCCCATTGAATATCTTCAACACTCCAGCTGTTGAATAGGCTAAATTTAAAGTGTTATAATTTACATGTAGTTGTTAGTGAAATAATGCAGATAAAAGTATCTGCATTATTTATTAGGATTTTTCAATCTGATAGAAAGACAGAATATAAGATCCTAAGTTATAGCATTAATATTTTTCATTAATTAAGAGCATTTTCTATATGGTTTAACAATTTTTTAAGTAAGATTTCACTATTAATATTTAAATCATACTCATAATCTTCTCTCCACATATCAACAAAATCTGGCTCGGTAGCAATTGTAATTATTTTGGCATTCTTTATAAGTTCATAAAATGTAGTTGTATCTGTTGGACAAATAGAAGTCATTGTATGAAAATAATCTAAATCAATATCTAATATATAGTCTTCGGTAATTTCACTATTGTTTATAATAAGACCAGGTTTCATTTCATTCATAATTGATAATTTATGTTTTAAGAAATCTGATTCAATAGATTGATTAAAGTGAGGTATCATACAATCATCGTTATGAGGTCCTTCACAGCCGATATAACATGTGTTTTCTACGATATATGTATTAGATTCTGGATATGTAAAAGGCCTTTTAGGCTTAGGAATTTTGTTGAACATATTTTCACGCCATGATGACATATATCTGCTTTCCTCAATTGAGCGTGGATTATCATAACTCTCAGAATAGCAAACTATAAATGCTTTAGAGATAATATCTGTTTCAAGGGAAAGATCAATATGTTCATCATTTTTTAGTTTACATATGGCTGATAACATGCTGGTTTTATTTTTGAAATTAACATCCTGTATAAGTTGTTTTCTTAAAGATTCATTTATCTCATCCAGCCTCCTATTATAACTGTAATGAAGAAATGCTGAATGTGTATCCGTGTGATGGTCAAGTGTTACCAGTATTGGGGCTTTTAAAAGAGTTTCTCTACATTCAGCCCAAGGAAGTAAGACGTGGTGATGTTGTTCTGAAATATATATTTCCTTATTGTTAATTACTTTTTTATCATAGCATTTCAAAGTATCTACCTCCAATAGACATTGTTAATTTTTATATTATTTAAAGTTATTCAATAATTAACCAGATACATGTAATATTATATACTAAATTAATAATATCAGTTAGGACATTTTTAGAGAGTATTTTAACTGTTGACTATCTTCAATAACAATAGCGAGGGGAAGATATTGAATAGGGCTGTATTAGAATATATAATTTATATAGGACAAGAAAATAAAATATATAATGATAATTAGTTGCGGATAACTTAAATAGTATCTGCATTATTTATTAAGGTTTTTGAATTTTACAGAATCATATTTTGTAAGATTAAAAATGGCTATATTAAAGGCTTTCAGAGCTTCTATAGAAAAATTAGGCTTTGAATATGACATAATATATGAAAATTAGGTATTATGTGAGATTGAAGGTGATATAAGTGAATACGGTAAGTCCTATTAGAGATAAGAAACAATTAGAGGCCATGAAGAACTTTTTAAAAGGAAAAGATGTACGAGACTACTTAATGTTTATGGTTGGAATATCGAGTGCATTGAGAATATCGGATATTTTAGCACTGAAAGTAAAAAATATTTGGGATGGAAAAAAACCACAGGAATTTATAATGCTTAATGAAAAAAAGACGGGTAAGTCAAAGCGATTTCCAATTACAAAAAATCTAAATAAGGCAATCATATTATTTATGAAAGAGTATGATTTAGAGAAAGACGATTATGTGTTCCAATCACGTAAGGGAAACAATAAGCCGATAACACGACAACAAGCGGCCTATATACTGAGTGAAGCGGCCGACTATATAGGAATTAAAGACCCTATATCCAGTCACTCTATGCGAAAGTCCTGGGGATACTGGGCATATAAATCAGGTGTCTCACTTGCATTAATAATGGAAGCTCTTAATCATTCCAGTATAACCAGTTGTAGGAGGTATTTGGGAATTACTCAGGAAGATTTGGATGACATTTATATGTCACTGAATTTATGACCTTAGCTATTTAAGATGTCGCCAAAGAGATAATTTTATAGTAAGTTAGTGGGTGATTAAAATTGGAAGGTAGGGATTTAAGGATAAAAATTGCATTGGAAAAAGCTTATCCTGATAAAAATGTAAGGAATATTTCTCAGAAGAATAAAAAGTTATATACAGAAATTAGAAATGTTGTCAAAGAACGAAACATTGAATTGATAGATTACATTAAATCATTAGGATTCAATTATATAAATGGATGGAAGGAAGAACTTACAGAAAAGGAAGCAATAAATCTATTAAAAGGATTCTTTCCAGATAGTAGATTTCGTAATGTGTCTGATATTGCGAAGAATACAGTTTTATATAGCTATATTAGAAAAACATCAAAATCAAGAGGAATAGATACAATAAAATATTTAGAACACTTAGGATTTAAATACGAAGGTATGGTAAATACAAGGTTGGATATATACTCTATATGCAAATTAAACAAAGAGTATATTGTTAATATGTCAGAGTTAGCAAGAATATTAGGAACTTCAAGGCAGAACTTAGACCAGAAAATTAAGTCTAAGAGAAAAATTTATGAATCATGGCCAGAGGCTGATTTTACCGAGAATCAAATTGAATTAGTTATTAATGTAATTAAAAATAGAGACTATTATTATGAGGATATGGACAACGGAACTACTATTAAAATATTTCATAGTGCTCAAAGAGATGGCAAGAATGCTATCTTGTATAAAGATAATAGTATTGTGAAATTTAAGTTTGAAATACCAGTTAGAATTGAAAAAGAGCTAAAATTAGCTGGGTTCGATAAGTATGAAGAGCAGGATATGGAAATCATTAAGCTTATCGAATCAGAAAAAAAATTGAGTGAGATTGAAGAAGATGAATATGGGAATAGGATTTTAAATGTTTTAAATACTGAGCTAAAAAACAAGATCATCACAAGAGCAAGTTATTTAAATATGAAATACGCCGATTATTTACAAAGTATAGGGTTTGAGGTAAATAATAAACGAAAATATTCTGATAAAGATATAGTTAACCTTTTAAGTAGGTATGTAATAGGTAATAATCTTATTAAGATACCAGTTAATAGCAGAGATTACATAAGAATATTTCGTATTGCTAAAAATAGAGGCTATAATGGTTTGGAAAAATTTATTGAAGATTATGGGTTTAAATATGAAAGAATTCGATACATTTTAGATATAGATGAAAAGTATCAGGAAATAATTAAAAGAAATTACATTGTTGAAGGAAATAAAATATATATAAATTCATTGGACCCATTCTATAATAGAATATGTTCATATTCTTACAAAAATAGCAAATCACCAGATGAATATATAAGTCAGTTAGGATTTGAAAGGATAAAAAGTCCAAAAGAGTTACCAGAGAATTATAAACAATTTGACTGGAAAGCGGAGGAAGTTGAGCGTCTCAAAGATGTGTACAGTGATAATAGTATAGGAGATGTTTTGGACAAGTTAGCGAACGAGTGTGGGGAGGTTTATTTAGACACGTCATCTAAGACTTATTGGAACTTGTGGAAGATTGCTAATATAAGAGATATGTCCATCAATGATCTAATTGAGTTACTTGGCTTTAAGAGATTATATGCATGGGATGAACATGAAATTGGAAGAATTCATAATCGGCATGAAGAGCTGGTGAATGATAGTGAATTTATTCGTTCAAACATTTTAGAGTTACAAAAGATACAGGGTGGATTAGAAAAGTCTAAAACAACAAATGAGAAGATTAAACGTAGCAGAGCATTAGTAAAAGCCGTTAAGAAATTATATCATTATAAATGTCAACTATGTAGCAATGACGGAGAGGGATTTTGTGTTCCGCCAATTGAGAAAGAAGGTGGAGAATTATATGTGGAGGTTCATCATATTATTCCTATGCATGAGGCAAAAGAATGGGAGGACGAGTCGGAGCAACAAATTGATACCTATAAAAATGTTATAGTTGTATGTAGCTATCATCATAAATACCTACATTATTACCATGGCGGATTTAGAAAAATAATTGAAATGGATAATGACCTTTATTTTGAATCAAAACTTGGTGATAGAATAAAGATATACACGAATCATCACTTAACATCAATAAAATAAAATGTTTTACCATATACCTAAAGCAACTTCTGATAAAAAAAATCATTAAGGTTGCCCAAAGTATATGGTTTTTTGTTTTGTTATTTATAGTAAAAGTAGGAGGAAGTTATGAGAAAAGATACTTCAGATTTAATTCCACAAAAATATAAGAAGCATTTCAAAGAAGGAAGGGGGCTGGGAGAAGGGGTTGGATATATACCTTGGATAAAGATAAATGAATTTTCTTCTAAGGGAAGAGCTACACGAATAATGGGGATTAAAACTAATAGGATACATCATCTTCATTCAGATAACCAATTACGTACATTTCTTATTTTTGAGTGGAGCGATAAGGTTGTAGATATTAGAGAGTGTTATCCTTTATTGGATTTAATGAAAGTTATAGATGATAAAAAAAATTTGTTTATGGGTAAATTCACTGATAAACAGACTGGTGATCAGCTTATAATCACAACAAGCTTTTTAATAACTTTAAAGGAAACTGATGGAACTAAAAAATATATAGCAAGAGCAGTTAAAAGTTCACCAGAACTATGTAAAAAGATAACAATGGAGAAGCTTGAAATTGAGAGGAGATATTGGGAAGCAAAAAATATAGACTTTAAAGTTATAACTGATAAAGAATTAAACAGGCAATTATGTAAAAACATTCAATGGGTTAGAGAAGCATTTTTGGATAACTTAGAAGTTGTTGGCGATATGAAGTCCACATCAGAGTTACTATATTTTACATTGTTTAATAATCAAGATATTGCAGTTAATGAAGTAATAAAGGGGCTTGAAAAAAGAAATGAGTTGGATAGAGGAATGGCTCTATATGTTTTTAGGTATCTTCTGGCGATTAAAAAAATTAAGGTTGATATGACAAAATCAATTGATTTGAAGCTAATAGTAAAAAAACTTGTTATATTTCCGGAGGAGGAATAAAGGTGTATATCTATGAAAACATGATTATTCAATACAATAGTGAGAAAGTATTAAGAGTGTTGTATGTGGATAATGTGAGTAAAAATTTATTTGCTGTTAATATAAAAGAAGAAAAATGGCCACAGTTATATACATTAGAAACTATCTTCAAAGATTTAGAATTAAACTTATCTAATATAGTGGAAGATATTTATATAAAAAATGTAGATGAAGAAGCTGTTAGTGAAATATCAAGAGAAAAAAGAGATTTCGCATGGAAAATTGTAAGCTTTGTATTGACAAAGCTTGAAGGAATACAACCTTATATTAGTAGGTACAGAAGCCCTATTATAAATGAAGCAAGTAAGATGTATGGAATAAGCTACAATACTATAAAGAGTTACATGATAAGGTTCTGGAAGTTTGGTAGTATTAAGAACTCACTTATAGGAATGTTTGAGAATTGTGGAGGAAGGAATAAGCATAAAAGTGTAGGAAATATGAAGAGGGGGAGACCATCATTAGGAAACAAAAAGGGAATAAATATTGATGAAAATATTAAGAAGATATTTATAGCTGGATTAAATAAATATTATTACAATTCAAGACAAAATAACTTGAAGACAACTTATGAACTTATAATTAGGGATAACTTTGTACAGGAGTATATAAGTCAAGGCAGAGAACAGATACCAATAATAAATAATGATTTAATACCTACCTATGGGCAGTTTTATTATTGGTTTAAAAAGTTAAATGACACGAAGAATGAAGTTATAAAGAGAAAAGGAGAAAGAATATATCATCAAAACTATAGGAGTATTATAGGGAGTTCAACACAAGAAGCAGAACTTGGACCTGCCACGCTTTGGCAAATTGATAGTACCATATTTGATATTTACTTAGTAAGTTCACTAAATCGAAATAATATAGTTGGAAGACCAGTCTTTTATCAGGTTATGGATGTGTATTCAAGACAAATAATGGGATTCAGCTTAACATTGGAGTCCTTTAATTCTTATAATGGAGCAATGTTAGCTTTGACAAACTCAATGACAAGTAAAGTTGAATTCTGTAAGAGGTATGGCGTTGAAATAGATGATGAAGATTGGCCATATGCAATTCCTCAGATTATTCTTGCTGATCGAGGAGAGCTTATGAATGATTCAATTCAAACAGCTATAGAAAATCTTAATGTTTCAGTACAAAATAGTCCGCCCTACAGAGCTGATTACAAAGGTATCATAGAACAAGCTTTCCACCAAATGAATTTAAAGATTAAGCCATTTGCTGACGGAGTTGTAACTAATGGTATAAATATCAAAGAACGTGGTCAGTCTGAGTATAGGACTACGTCAAATCTGACTCTACAGGAACTAACAAGCATTGTGCTGAAATCAATTATTTTTTATAACACAAGTCACGTTCTCTCAGAAGAAGTTTCAAAGGAAATGATATTTGAAGAAAACATAGAGAAAGTTCCAATAAAGATTTGGAACTATGGAATTGAAAATAATAAGGGAATATTGCGTAAGCTTCCCAAAGATATAGTAGAGACTATGCTATATCCTTCTGATGTTGGGCAAGTAACTTCTAAAGGTGTTTCCTTTAGAAAAATGCTGTATGCTTCGGAGTATACCTTAAAACAAGGTTGGTTTTCCAAAGCAAGAACAAAAGGTTCTTGGAGCATTAAGTTATCATATAATCCATTAGACCTTACCAATATTTTTTATATAGAGGATGATAAAAAGACTATTCATAAGCTAACCTTAGTAGAACACTTGAAAAAGTACAGCAATAGGAGTGAGTATGAGATTAGTGAATATCTAAGACAAGGAAAGGAAATAAATGACTTTGCCAGGGAAAGAGAGTTGTCCAATAAGATAAAGCTCTTTAATGAAATTGAAGCTATAACTAATCAAGCAAGGGAAGAGTACAAAGAAGGTAGAGATGATAGTTTATCCAAAACAAAGAGACTGAAAGGAATTGATGAAAATAATAAAAAAGAGAGGGAACTGAGTAGAAAAGAATTAGTAGCAAAAGGTTCATACGAAGAAATTATTGAAGCTAATTCAGGAGATACAAACCATTCGGAAATAAAGCAATTAGGTGAAAAGGTAAGCGGTGATTTAGACTTATTTATAAATATACAGGAAGAGTATTGGGGGGATATATATGAGTAAAGTATTTTTACCTAATGGGATGGAAGCTGTAGAGGCAGAATATAAAGTACAACCTATTGAAGAATATAATAGTAATCCTTTTATTCAGGCATTGCCTGAAATGCAAAATAAGGAGGGGATAGTAAGGGGATTAGTATTAAATCAACCTTTTAATATTGAGGAGAGAAATTTAGACGCGTCTATTAGAATTCATATACTACAAAGAATTTATAAGGTATTTCTTCCACTTCCAATTCATTTAGAGGTATGGAGAACAATAGATACTTTAATAAGGCAGGGATATGTAGCGAGAAATCCGTATGATAAAGAATATAGACGATATTTAAATGAAGTTGGAGGAAATATTTCTAAAAGAGCATATGAAATAAATGCAAGGTCAAGTTTTACTACAACAGCAAGTTGTGGTCTACTCGCAGGATTTAGTGGCATGGGGAAAACTTCCTGTGTTAACCGTGTACTAAGTAACTTTCCGCAAATTATCTGTCATAACTACTACAAAGGAGGCCATTTTAATCAACTTCAACTTACTTGGTTGAGGTTAGAAGCACCATCAAGCTTAAAGTCTCTTGCTATTCAATTTTTTGTAAAGACAGACGAACTATTAGGAACAAATAATTTTAAGAGATATATGACTAAGAATTTATCAACAGACGCATTACTTTCTTTAATGCAGGTCGTTTGTAATAATATTGGATTAGGGCTTATTGTTTTGGATGAAGTACAAAACTTAAATAGAAATAGTGTAGCTCAAATAATGGGGTTTTTAACAGGCTTGATAAATTCATGCGGAGTACCAATTTTATTTGTAGGTACTCCTGCTTCTTATGATATATTCTCTAATGAACTTAGAATTGCAAGGCGTGTTACAGGGAATTCAGAGATTATATGGAATAGTATGGATAACGATAACCAATTTAAATTATTATTAAAGGGTATTTGGAGATACCAATGGACAATAAAACCTATAGATTTAACGGATGATATGGTGAACTTATTTTATTATTTCACCCAAGGAATATCAGATTTAGTTGTGAAACTTTTTATTAACACTCAAAAGTATGCAATTGAAAGTGGTTCTGAGAAAATTACTGAGGCTTTAGTGAACAAGGTAGCGGAAGAACAATTTAAATTTATAAAGCCTATGATTGAAGCTATTAGGTCGGGAAATGAGTATAAGATTAATGAATATGAAGATATTAGGAGAATAGATGCCAACACCGCATTAAGTAGTAATGAAAAAACGGATAAGTTATCAGATGAAGATTATATTTCAGACTCAATAGTAAAAAGAATAAATGAAAATAAATCTAAGAAGATTGAATTAGATAAAGATGACCTTAGAAGCGTTATAAAAAAAGGATATGAAAATTGTAAGAGTGAGTATGAAACTTTAAAAGAAGCAGGTCTTATTGATGATCTTGCTTGGCTGAGTTAGGAGGCAGATTATGTTTAATTGTTTTCCGATACTATATGAAGATGAATTATTTTATAGCATAGCAAGTAGGTATAAAAGAATGTGTGGAATGAGCAGTAAGAAAGCTTTATTTCAAGACTTTTGCAATGTTCAAGAGAAGCAGATTTTAATGTATTTACCAGTACATATAAATGCTTTAATAAACAATTTGCCATTTTCCTCGAAGATAACAGCAGAATACTTAATAAATAAGCATACCTTGTTTCCATACCTTACTGCTTTCGTTTCTACAGAGAGGGCTAAAGATGTATATACTAAAATGCTTGAAGGAGCAAGAGAAAGTCCGTTAGTAAAGGTAGGGGTAAATTCGAGTAGGGTCAAGTTTGATGGTAACCTTAAATATTGTAGGTATTGTTGTAAAGAAGATATAGAAAATTCAGGAGAAAGCTACTGGAGAAGGCTCTTTCAAATACCAGGAGTCCTGTATTGTCTTAAACATAAAGTAAGGTTAATACAAAGTAACATTCCAGCAGACGCAAATACAACAGAATATATAAATGCTGATGAAATATTATCAGATAACATATGTGAAGACAGTAAAATATTAAATGAAAAGTTATTCGATTTAAATATCAAATATATAAAAGATGTACAGTATCTTCTTCAAAATGAGTTATGTAGAAAAGACAATAAGTTTATTTTTGAGTTTTATATTGATAAGCTCAGACAGAAAGGTTTAGCGTCCCAAGGTGGAGTAATATATATGGGGGATTTTCTAAGGGAATTTAAGCATTACTATACTTGCGAGTACTTAACATTAATGCAAAGTAATTTTGACAATGATAATAAAAATAACTGGCTAAGGCTGTTTGTAAGAAAAGAAAATAAAAGTAGAAGTGTGCTAAGACATTTATTGCTCTTAAATTTTGTAGATGTTAGTGTAGAAGAATTCTTTAATGAGCGTACGACACAAGGTAGAGTTATTATTATTAGGAAAAGTGAGCAAAGATTAGATTTAGATGAAAAAAAGGAACAGTGGATAAAAATTATAAATGATAATCCTAATACTTCAAGAAGAGAGCTTGGTAATATTGGAAAAGGAATTTACAGTTATGTTTATAGGCATGATAGAGGCTGGTATAATAAAGTAACGCCAGTATATAAGCAAAGAAAAAGCATAGAAGATGTAATTAACTGGGAAGAACGAGATAAAGAGTGCATAGAAATATTGAAAAAAGCTGTTGAGGATATATTAAATAGACCAGGTAAGCCCATAAGAATTACAAAAAATTACTTGAAGCGTGGATGTAAATTACCGAGTTACTTTAAAAGCGATAAGTTAACTAAGACTAAAGAGTATTTAACATCTGTACTTGAAGATATTTATAGTTATAGGAAAAGAAAAATATTGTGGGCAATCAAGGAAATGAAGGTAAAAGGTATTGAATTGTCTGTATACAAGGTTCATCAATATGCGGGATTTGGTGAGGTTAAGCATGAAAGCATTAAATCAATGATTGAAGACTTAATTAATATAGCGTAGACATAATTTTATATATAGGAACTCAAAACCGTATATTAAGGTAGCAGTGCAATATAATATTTTATTTACTATTTGCTAATTTTTTATTTGAGGAAGTAGCTTTTTAAGTATATGTGTATAATTCATAAGTGACATTATTATCAAATTTAGGCTAAAAGCATTATTATAGTGATAATTAGATATTAGTATGTTTTAAAGTATGATAAAATTATTTTATTCAGATTTAAGAGTCTTGGATTCATGAAAGAATATATTTAGATGTGATTACCGAAGAATTTAAAGGGAATATACATCTTTTGTTTTTTCAACAACGGAGGAGTTTATGGATAAAATAATAGATAAGCTATATTATTGGTATACTGTTGAAAAATTTTCAACATTCAATGTGGAGTTTAATAAAAAATCATACTTTAATAAATTGCCATGGTTGAGTGAAAGAAAAGACAAACACTACGAGATATATTTAGGGCTATATAACAATTGCTGTTTGGTGGACTTTATTACCGACAAGTATGGTGATAAGGATATATTGCCAGAGAGAGTATCAGGTATTTCGTGTTTGTGTATTTTTAAGGTAGATGAAAATGGAGAATATATTGAAAATTCATTGAAAATGCCTACATTACCCTATGCAATAAATGAGTTATTAAGTGGCAACCTAAATTCAAGTAATAGTTCAAGTAATTTTGATGATTTTGGTAAGTGTATAGAAGGATTAGCTATAAGTACCTTAAAGAAAGTTGATTATTATATAATTGACGTATTTCTATGTAAACTATTAAATTACTTTCAGTGGTTTGATAAAAAGTGGTTTTCACCTTTAGGTAAATTTAAGGTGGAAGAAAAAGTAATTAAGCTGGAAAATGAAGATGAACCAGATACATATTTAAATAGCTTTTATTTAAGTGATATTGAGAACATAATTAGACAAGTTAAAAATGATAATTATGGAAAAGCATTTAAACTTTTTATATCACAAGATAGAAAATTAGATAGAGTAGACATAGAAAATAATAAAGAATTTATTGAGAAGGTATTGCAACCTAAAAATATTCCTATGAGTAAGTGGCCCTCGAAATATGGATTAAGCTTAATGCAACAGGTATCAGTTAATTTAAGCTTGAAAGAACTGAATGAGGAAGGGGTCTTCTCTGTAAATGGACCGCCTGGAACTGGAAAAACTACATTGTTAAGAGATATAATTGCAAACATTGTGGTAGATAGGGCTAAAAAGTTATCACAGTATAATAACCCAGAAGAGGCATTTAAGAAATCGAATAGTGTTGTTAAGGTAACGATGAAGAATGGTAAACAATTTCCATATAATCCGTATATATTGGATAAAGAATTAAAAGGATATGGAGTAACAATTGTATCAAATAATAATAATGCAGTTGAGAATATATCAAGGGAATTACCAGGGGTAGAGGCAATCAAAGGATTTAACGATTGTTTAGAAGCAGATTACTTTAAAAATATAGCTGATAATGTACTTGGGATGGAGACATGGGGGCTAATATCAGCTACATTAGGAAAGAAAGCTAACTGTACAAACTTCTCTAACAAGTTTTGGGGTTCAGGTTTTTCTGATTTTGCTAATGACTTAAACGATAAAAACAAAGTTCCAAATTGGCAAGATGTAAGAAGAAAATTCTTGGATTTGTATAAAGATATAGAGTTTTATAAAGAAGAGTTAGATAATTTTAAAAAGCATTAGACGAAGAGGATGATGTACAGAACAAAATAAATAGTGTTAACAGCGAAATAGATAGATTATTGAAAGATATAAATAAACAACAAGAGGTATGTAATTTAATAGAGGAAATTATTAAAACGCATGAAGAACAAGTGAATGTACTAAATGAAATAATTAATTGTCAAATAGCTAATAAACCATCGTTATTTGAAAGAATATTTAAGAGAAAGTTTTATAAGCAGTATACTTTGGAGTTGAAGCAATATAATACAGAGAAACAAAAAGAGTTAGCTGAATTATTTAACTCAAAAAATGATTTGAAAAATGAACGCAAAAATCTAAATGGACTTCAAGATCATAAAAATGAACTACTAAATTTATTGGCAATTCAAAATAAAAAGCTTAATAAAATTATTACCGTGAAAAAGAAATGGCAAGATAAAGTGAAAAATTTATATCCTTCACAATATTGGAGAATGTCTACTGATGATCAACAATTGAATTGCTTATGGATTACTGAGGAATTGAATAATAAGAGATGTGAGTTATTTTTATTAGCGTTGCAACTACACAAGGCATTTATACTTAATGTGGGAAAAGCGATTAAAAGCAACTTATCGATTTTTGCAAATTATTTATCTGGAGATGAGATACAAGGAAACTATTTAGATTACATTAGTGATTTGTGGAATACATTATTCTTAATTGTTCCAGTTGTATCAAGTCCTTTTGCTTCTATTGGAAGAATGTATAAACACTTAGGTAAGGAAGAAATAGGATGGTTATTAATAGATGAAGCGGGTCAAGCGTTGCCACAAACTGCAATTGGGGCAATTTGGCGATCTAAAAGGGTAGTTGTTGTAGGAGATCCACTACAAGTTGAACCTGTATGTACTATTGCATTATCTTTGATTGAAGTAATAGGAAAGGCTTGGGGTGTAGATGATGTGGTATCTAAAACTTTATCTGTTCAAGTCATGGCGGATAATATCAATAAATATGGAACAAAACGTAGAAGTCTATGGATTGGGTGTCCACTTTTAGTACATAGAAGATGTGAAAAACCTATGTTTAGTATCAGTAATAAAATAGCTTATAATAATAAGATGATATATGGAACTAAAAAATATGATATTAAAATATCTATTGAAAAAAATGAATGGATTGATAGTGAAGGAAAAAGTAAGGGTGGCAAGTCACATTATATTGTGGAACAAGGAGAAGTTGTTTATGATTTAATAAAAAAAGCCATTACCGATAATAAGCTTCCAGAACTATATGTCATTTCTCCGTTCACTACAGTTATTAGCGGAATTAAATATAGAGTTAAAGAACTCATTAAAGAATACAACTTTATTGATGAAGAAATGTTGGAACAATGGATAAAAGAGTCAATAGGAACTGTCCATACATTTCAAGGTAAAGAAACAGATATAGTAATATTTTGCTTAGGCGTAGATAAGGAGCATGAGGGGGCTGTAAATTGGGCTTCAAAGTCTCCTAATATATTAAATGTAGCTGTAACAAGAGCTAAAGTAAGGATAGTGATTGTTGGAGATAAAAAATTATGGGGAAGTAAGCCTCATTTTAAAGAAGCACTGGAATTTATGAGTAATTGAAAGATTGCATGAGATAAAAAATTAATATATAGGTATGAGAATTTAATATTACCAAGAGCAACTAATTGCTAAAGTTTCAGTAGATAAAATTTACTGATAAATAGATTGTTCTCAATAAGCAGATTTAACTATTTTTTTAATCTGCTTATTTTTTTTGAGAACTTAGATTAGACAAACTTTGTATGACAAATTTTATCTTTTATAATAAAAATAGAAAAAGTATGTAAATTGATGTAAAATATTAATATAGATGTGAGAATATTCAATATTTAGTGAGGAGTGAGGTAAGGTGCTTATTATTCCAGGAACTTTTGTATATGACGAAGCCAAAAATGAATATATAGTTGAAGAATTTATTGGTAATGGTGCTTTTGGAAATGTTTATAAAATAAAGAGAGTTAATGACGAAACAACATGGGCATTAAAAACAATAATTTCAAATTTTTCTGATGAACAGAACTTAATAGCATTTAAAAATGAAATTAATATGGCAATGAAAGTTAATAATTCGCAAGTTATTAAATACATTTTTGCACATGACGGGTCTATATATCCAGAATTGCCACCGTATATAATTATGGAGTATGCAAATAATGGCACTTTAAAAGCATTGATTGATAAGAGGAGAGCCGATAAAGTACATTTTAATAACGAAGAGTTAAAATCATTATTTTTTCAGTTAATTGCTGGAATGAAAGCTGTAAACCAAGTATTGGTACATAGGGATATTAAACCTGATAATATACTGCTCAGTAATTCAGAAATAAAGATAAGTGATTTTGGGCTTTCAAAGGTATCGGTAGATAGGACAAGAACTATTACGTTTAAAGGTATTGGACACTTGAAATATTATGCCCCAGAGGCATGGATGAATGACAAGAATACGACCCAGATGGATATTTATTCTATGGGATTAGTATTTTATGAATTAGCAACACTTAAATACCCTTATAAAGTAATGAATGAAGCAGATGTTGAACAATGGAGAAATGCTCATTTATTTAGTGAACCTATAAATCCTCATACAGCTAATCCTAATATATCACCTGTTATTACAGGAGTTATAATGAAGATGTTAGAAAAGTCAACAAACAGCAGATTTAAAAGCT
>KE993506.1 GCA_000466585.1 Clostridiales bacterium oral taxon 876 str. F0540 | reverse complement strand
TATATACCTATATTATCTATTTTATATTTATATATAAATTAATGATAACAAAGATAACAATATAATATAAATCCAGTATTCATCAGTGTTTGAGCTGTTATTATTCTCGTTATCATTCAAAATTTCTTTGATAACATTGATAACAGACTTTTTACTTATGGATATAGTAATGTATATAAGAGCTTTTAAATCTGCCTAAAAGTGTAATTCCTTTATCAATAGTGCCAATTGGATATCCTGATGAAGATAGAAATTGATACAAGAGGAAAACAAAATGAAGCTAGCCATGTATATATTAATAAAGGCCTTGTTCTCTGCTATCCTGATGGGAATATCATTCAACTAAAGAACTTAAGTGATTTCCTCAAAAGAAATGGTTGAAGCATATAAGGTTGCATGATCTGCGCCTCACAAATGCAACATTAATGCTTTCCTACCGTATGCCTGCAAAGGTAGTTTCGGAAAGATTAGGACATTCATCTATTAATATTACAACGGACTTGTATTCACACGTAACTATTAATATCCAGAAGGAAGTTGCAGATAAGATTGCCAATAATATATTCTATCAAGTTTTAGACCCAGAAGATGTAAGGCAAGCATGGGATGCAAGTTACTCTGTTATTGAACGTGAATTTGAAAAGTTTGCTGTTTAACATCAAATTACTCTAAAGTTATTAAACAACAGGAAGAGATGAATTAAGTTCCTCCTGTTAGTTTTTGAACTATCATTATATAAAACCCTAGAAAGTTAGTGTTGCAATTATATTAAAGTTGTATTTAAAATAATATGATTATTATGAACGATTAAGTGTATAACTAAAACTTTACTATCTTATTATATAAATAGGTGCACTAAGTAAAAATAATTACTCTGTTACATAAAAGAATATTAAGCTATGTTATATGATAGTCTGACGTCGTGTTTTACGACATGAGGCTTATTTGGATTGCTGCAGAGGATATGGGCCTCGGAGCTGTTTGGTTAGGTGTTTATCCAATAGAAGAAAGAGTTCAAGCCATAAAAGAGCTATTAAACCTGCCTGATAGTGTAATTCCTTTATCAATAGTACCAATTGGATATCCTGACGAAGACAGAAATCCTGCAGATAGATTTAATAAAGCAAGAATACATTATGACAGATGGTAAGCTTGATTTAACAGTCTAACCCTTTTGTTAACATTGCTACGTATTTTCCTATATATTTATATTAGGCATATTAGGTATATTATATATACTATATATATATCTATATCCCTATTTATTATTTATATATATTAATGTTAACAATGTTAACAAGTATTAATAAAGCCAGTAATATCAATGGTTAAGGGCGTTAACATTCTTGTTAACATTCTAAAAATGTATGTTAACAATGTTAACAGTAGAATGTTAACAGAATTTCTAATCATAATAAGCTGAAGTGTTTAAAGCTTGACCTGAGGCGGCGATTTAACCTGTCAGGTCAGGCTTTTGTTATCATTCAAAATTTCTTTGATAACATTGATAACAGGAGAATGATAACAAACCTAAGATTGTGTACTTAGATATTAAAATAATGAATATATTATGGATCATATCTATTAGTTTATAAAAAACACGCCTAAAATTTATATTTATGGTAGAATATAGTATGAAAAAGTTAAAATACAAATAAGATACACTAAATCAGGAGTACCATAATGAATACAGAAAATACTCTAATCCTAATAAAAAACAGCAAAACAAACAAATTTGAAGATAAAACTGCTGAGATAGGAAACCTAACGCATATAGGCTCACAAGTTTCAGTTACCTATACATCTTCAAATAAAACCTATAACTACAAAGCTTCAAATATAATTGTATGTAATGATCCTAAACCAATAAACATGGATCATACCATTCTGCTTATAGAAGGCTTTCCTATAAAAAACTCTTCAATAGTACTTGATTTTGGTGAATATATAAAGGTCGTTACTGAAAATGGTAAATCAGAAGCATATCATAAGTCGAAAGTAACCTTTGAAAGTTCCTGTCTTAATGATAAACAGCCTAAACTTATATTTGACTATTTTAAAGAGTTATCTTCTTATGCAAGCGTTATGGATGATGGCAGAACTATGCTGGCTGAGCAGTATGAAAAGATAAGGAAAATAAGTGAAGAAAGTGTGCTTGCAACTTACTTATCGGCTGCACCTATAAGAAAACTTAGTAATAAGGATGTTCCAATATTCCCCTTTGGCTTCAATCTTAGCCAAAAGAAAGCAGTAATAGCAGCGCTTGAAAATTCAATAAGCATAATAGAAGGGCCTCCCGGAACAGGAAAAACACAAACCATATTAAATATAATTGCCAATGCAGTTGCCAGGAGTAAAACTGTAGGTGTGGTATCTGGAAATAATTCTGCAACCTCCAATGTGCAGGAAAAGTTAGAGAAAAACGGCTATGGTTTTTTAACTTCCTTGCTTGGAAATTCAACTAATAAGACAGAGTTTTTTGAGAATAAACAAAGTGATGTACCCAATATTTCAGATTGGGCTATAAAGGAAGAAGAAGCAAAAATTTTAAGAGAGGAGCTTGGGAGTATCTCTAAGACCCTGGACGAGCTGCTCGAAATACAAAATGAAATTGCAAAGCTTAAGGAAGAACTATCAAAGCTTGAAGTGGAGCAAAACTATTTTGAAAACAGCTTTCAAGAGAGCTATATAGAACCATCTAGTTTTTCTTTTTATAAAAGGTGGTCATCTGATGACATACTTCAGTTTCTTCTATACATAGAAAATAAGGGAGAGCAAAGTAATAGCATAAAATTATCTACTAAGGCTTACCTATTTTTTAAATTTGGAATTTATAAATTTAAGTTATATAGAAATAATCTCTCAAGCATTACTTCTTCATTAAAGAGAGTTTACTATAAAAGTGCTATAAAAGAAAGAAAACAAAAAATAGAAGCTTTGGAATCTAAACTTGAAAGTAGAAGTTTCAATGACCTTATGAATAAATACTCGGAGGTGTCCGGGAAGATCTTTAAGCTTTCTTTATATGAAAGATATTTGAATGACAAAAAAGAAAGATTTACCGTAAAAAGCTATAAGTTCAGGTTTAAGGAGTTTGTAAAGAGATATCCTGTTATACTAAGCACTACGCATTCGATTCTAAACAGTGTTACAGAGAATTACTTGTTTGATTATATAATTATCGATGAGGCTTCACAGGTGGATTTGGTTACAGCTTCCTTAGCCATGATATGCTGCAAAAATATAGTTATTGTTGGAGATGTAAAGCAATTGCCTCAAATTGTGCCATCGGAAATAGAAAAGCTAAGTAATGAAATTTTCTATAAGGCTAATGTACCTGAGGCTTATAATTACAGCAAATATAGTATAATAGCATCTTTAATGAAGTTATATAACAATGAACTTCCCAAAACCTTACTTAGCGAACATTATAGATGCCATCCTAAAATAATAGGATTTTGTAATGAAAAGTTTTATAATAATGAGCTAACTATAATGACGGAGGAAAAACCGCAGGATAAACCCTTAAAGCTTTATAAAACAGCTCCTGGAAATCATGCACGAAGAGAAAATATTGGAAGTCAAAAGGGCTTATATAATATAAGACAAATAGAAGTAATTAAGGATGAGATTTTAGGTAAAAACGAAGATACTTATGTGGACGCAAAAAAGGTTGGAATTATATGCCCATATAGAAAGCAGGTTGCTGAAACTAATAAATTGCTTGGAATACCTGAGTTAGAGGTAGATACTGTTCATAAGTTTCAAGGAAGAGAAAAGGATGCAGTAATATTTACAACAGTTGCTAATGAGATAAACGAATTTATAGATGATCCTAATCTGATAAATGTTGCAGTATCACGTGCTGTTAAGGAGCTAGTTGTAGTAACCTCTAACAAGGTGTTTAAGAAGCATGGTACTAATATTGGAGACCTTATAAGATACATAGAATATAATTCCTTTGATGGTGCGATAGTAGAAAGCCAAAAAGTTTCCGTATTTGACCTGCTATACAGTGATTATTCCGAGAGACTTATAAATTTTATGAATTCAAAAAGACATGTTTCTGAATATAAATCTGAGAATTTAATGTACAGTGTTATTGAAGAAGTATTAAATCTTTCAGAGTTTAGCTCGTTTAAATGTGTACTTCATGTACCATTAAAATCCATAGTAAAGGATTTTTCAAAGTTTAATGCTGAAGAAAGAAGCTTTGCTACAAACCCTTGGACTCATGTGGATTTTCTGATATTTAGTAAACTGGATAAAGAGCCAGTGCTTGTTATTGAGGTAGATGGACATAAGTTTCATAAAAACAACGAAAGGCAGAGAACTAGAGATACTCTTAAAGATAAAATACTGGAACAAATAAATATGCCTATACTGAGAATTGCCACAAATGAAAGTGGAGAGAAGGAAAAATTTATTCAAGCGTTAAATAAGGTAGTTAGTATGTCAGATGTATAGTTATATATTTAAATTTATCATAGTACCAATTGGGTATCCTGACGAAGACAGAAAGCCTGCAGATAGATTTAATAAAGCAAGAATACATTATAACAGGTGGTAAGCTTGACCTGAGGTGGCGATTCGCCTTGGCAGGTCAAGCTTTTTGTTACCATTGCAGTATCATTCTTCCATATATATTTATATAGGCATATTAGGCATATTATATATAACCTATATATACCTATATTATCTATTTTATATTTATATA
>KE993505.1 GCA_000466585.1 Clostridiales bacterium oral taxon 876 str. F0540 | reverse complement strand
AGCGGTCAAGACACCACCCTTTCACGGTGGTAACAGGGGTTCGATTCCCCTATGAGTCACCATTATATGCAGATGTGGCGGAATTGGCAGACGCACTAGACTTAGGATCTAGCGCCATCGGCGTGGGGGTTCGACTCCCTTCATCTGCACCAATAAAAGAATTCTTTATTACTATTAATAAAGAATTCTTTTTATTTGTAGCAGCACTCACTAAAATTGATTAACATTAAACATAAAATACAAAGCATATAGAGAAAGAAGATAATATAACATAAATAAAAAAATACTTGTCATAATAGTATACATAGTGTATAATAAAGAAGTTGCGATGTAACAGCGATGAAGCAAGAGGTAGCCGACTTCCGGGAAATTCTTTGCTGAGTATGCTTAGTCATGAACTGAGCGACGGGGTTTGTAACAGTTAAGTTGTGTTTAAATGTATGCAACACCAGGAACAGTTTACAGAACACCCGCTGTTGTACGTAGGAAGTAAAGCGTGCGATGAAAAGGAGGGAAATCAAAATGGCAAAACAAAAAATTAGAATCAGACTTAAGGCATTTGATCACAATATACTTGATCAATCCGCTGAGAAAATTGTGGAAACTGCTAAAACAACAGGAGCTAAGGTGGTAGGACCAGTTCCACTACCAACAGAAAAAGATGTTATTACTATATTAAGAGCTCCACATAAGTATAAAGATTCTAGAGAACAATTTGAAATCAGAACTCATAAGAGATTAATAGACATAATCAGTCCATCACCAAAGACTGTAGATGCTCTAATGAGATTAGATTTGCCAGCAGGCGTTGATATCGAAATAAAACTATAAACGTACATATTGGTGTACGATATAAAAATGAACTATTATGATTGCAGAGCAGTCCGCTAATATGTTTGGAGGTGCAAGGAAATGAAAAAAGCTATACTAGGTAAGAAGCTTGGTATGACTCAAATATTTGATGAAAATGGAAAAGTGATTCCTGTAACAGTTGTTGAAGCAGGTCCATGCGTAGTAATTCAGAAGAAAACTGTTGAAAAAGATGGTTATGATGCTATTCAGGTTGGATTCGGAGACATAAGAGAGAATTTAAGAAACAAACCTGTTAAAGGACATTTCGCTAAGGCAGGTGTATCTCTAAAGAGATATATAAAAGAATTAAGATTAGAAAATGCTAGCGAATATCAAGTTGGTCAAGAAATTAAGGCTGATGTTTTTGCAGCAGGTGAAAGCATAGATGTTTCTGGAATTTCTAAGGGTAAAGGATTTGCTGGTGTTATAAAGAGATGGAACTTCCACAGAGGACCAGAAACACACGGATCTAAGTTCCATAGAGCAGTTGGTTCAATGGGTGGTTCATCAGATCCATCAAGAACTTTCAAGAACAAGAAAATGCCAGGTCACATGGGAAATGTAAACACAACAGTTTTAAACCTAAAAGTTGCAAAGGTAATGCCTGAAAAGAATCTTATTCTAATTAAGGGCGGAATACCAGGACCAAACAAAGGTTTAGTTGTAATAAGAAACAGCGTTAAGGCTTAAGTTTTGGTAGAAAGGAGGATACAGAATGCCTACAGTAGGATTATTTAATAAAGAAGGACAAAAAGTTGGAGATATTCAATTAGCTGAAAGCGTATTTGGAGCTCCAATAAATACTGATGTAATGCATCAAGTTGTTGTAGCACAGCTTGCAAATAAGAGACAGGGAACTCAGTCTGCTAAGACTAGAGCTGAAGTTTCTGGAGGTGGAATCAAACCTTGGAGACAAAAAGGAACTGGTAGAGCAAGACAAGGTTCAACTAGATCACCACAATGGATTCATGGTGGTATAGTATTTGCACCAAAGCCAAGAGATTATAGTATGGCAATACCTAAGAAGATGAAAAGAGTTGCTCTAAAAGCTGCTTTATCTTCAAAAGTTGTTGACAATAACATAGTAGTTTTAGAGAGCTTAGACATAGCTGCTCCAAAAACTAAGGAAATAGTTTCAATGTTAAATGCATTTGAAGCAAAGAAAACTTTAATAGTAACAGCTGAAACAAATGAAAATGTATTTAAGTCAGCTAGAAACATAGAAGGTGTTGCAGTATTACCTGTTAACAATTTAAATGTTTATGACATATTAAAGTATGAGAAGTTCATAGTAACAAAGGATGCTGTATCAAAAATTGAGGAGGTGTATGCATAATGAAGCTAACTAACTACGATATAATAAGAAGACCAGTTATAACAGAAAAGAGTATGGCTTCAATGACAGACAAAAAATACACCTTCATAGTTGATGTGCATGCAAACAAAACTATGGTTAAGAAGGCTGTAGAAGATGTTTTTGGAGTTAAGGTTGATGAAGTGAAGATAATGAATATCTTAGGAAAAAATAAGAGAGTTGGAGTTCACTTTGGAAAGAGACCTGATTATAAGAAAGCTATTGTAAAGCTTACAGCTGATAGCAAGACAATAGAATTCTTTGAAGGAATGTAATCTAATAAAGCAGGTATTGGCTGAATGCCAGAAAAGCTACAAGAAGGAGGGAATTACGAATGGCAGTTAAGAAGTTTAACCCTACCACACCTTCCAGAAGACAAATGACAATGCCAACATTTGAAGAGATAACAACTGATCAACCAGAGAAATCTCTATTAGTGTCATTAAAGAAGAAGGCTGGTAGAAATAATCAAGGTAAAATAACTGTTAGACATCACGGTGGTGGTGCAAAACAAAATTATAGATTAATAGATTTTAAAAGAAATAAGGATGGTATTCCAGCAAAAGTTTCTACTGTTGAATATGATCCAAACAGATCCGCATATATTGCGTTAGTAGTTTATGCAGATGGAGAAAAGAGATATATTATAGCTCCAGTTGGATTAAAGGTTGGAGATGTAGTAGTATCAGGTTCAGATGTAGATATTAAAGTTGGTAATACATTGCCATTAAGAAACATCCCTGTTGGTACAATAATTCACAATGTAGAGTTAACAGCAGGAAAAGGTGCTCAACTTGTTAGAAGTGCAGGGGCTTCCGCTCAGCTTATGGCTAAAGAGGGAGATTATGCTACTTTAAGACTTCCAAGTGGAGAAATGAGATATGTTAGACTTGAATGCAGAGCTACAATAGGAACAGTTTCAAACTTAACTCATGAAATTGTTAATTTAGGTAATGCAGGTAGAAAGAGACATATGGGTTGGAGACCAACTGTTAGAGGTTCTGTAATGAACCCTGTAGATCACCCACACGGTGGTGGAGAAGGTAAATCTCCAATAGGTCATCCAGGACCACTTACTCCATGGGGTAAGCCAGCACTTGGATATAAGACAAGAAAGCATAAGAAATATTCAGATAGATTAATTGTTAAGAGAAGAAATAGCAAATAGTTAGGAGAGAATTTTGATTCTCTTCCTAATTTATTGTTACAAATAATTAGGTAGTATGAAGGGAGGCAAAATCCGTGAGCAGATCAGTTAAAAAAGGACCTTTCGTTCACGAAGGTTTATTAAAGAAAATAAACGAAATGAACAAGGCAGGAGAAAAGAAAGTTATAAAGACTTGGTCTAGAAGTTCAACTATATTTCCACAAATGATAGGTCATACTATAGCAGTACATGACGGCAGAAAGCACGTTCCTGTTTACATATCAGAGGATATGGTAGGACATAAGCTTGGAGAGTTTGTATTAACTAGAACTTACAGAGGTCATGTAGACAAAACAGAAAAGAAGTCAGGTTTAAGATAAGTTTTGGGAAGGAGGTAGCTAACAATGGAAGCTAAAGCTATAGCAAGATATATAAGAATGTCCCCAATGAAAGTTGGAATAGTTCTTGATTTAATAAGAAATAAGAACGTTAATGAAGCTTTTGCTGTATTACAATATACCCCAAAGGATGCAGCTGTAGTAGTTAATAAACTATTAAAATCAGCTGTTGCAAATGCAGAAAATAATTTAAATTTAGATGCAAGTAGGTTATACGTTGCTGAAGCACACGTAGGTCAAGGTCCAACATTAAAGAGATTTAGACCACATGCTCAAGGAAGAGCATTTAGCATAAAGAAGAGAACAAGTCATATTACTCTAGTAGTTAAGGAAAGAGCTTAAGAAGGAGGGATATATAGTGGGACAAAAAGTACATCCACACGGCTTAAGAGTTGGTGTAATCAAAGATTGGGATGCAAAGTGGTTTGCAGATAACAAGAATTTTGCTGATAATCTTATAGAAGATAATAAAGTAAGAGAATTTGTTAAAAGAAGATTATATCAATCTGGTATTTCAAAAATTGAAATAGAAAGAGCCGCAAAAAGAGTTAAATTAAATATATTTACTGCAAAACCTGGTATCGTAATTGGAAAAGGTGGATCAGGAATTGAGGCACTAAAAAAAGAAATAGCTAAAATGGTTGGAGATAAGACAGTACTTATCAATATCGTAGAAGTTAAAAATTCAGAAACCAATGCTCAATTAATGGCTGAAAATATAGCTCAACAATTAGAGAAGAGAATAGCTTTCAGAAGAGCTATGAAACAAACTATTCAAAGAGCTATGAAACAAGGCGTTAAAGGGGTTAAGACTGAGTGTTCAGGAAGACTTGGTGGTGCTGAAATCGCAAGATCTGAAAGATACCATGAAGGAACAATTCCACTACAAACATTAAGAGCTGATATAGATTATGGATTTGCTGAAGCAGATACTACTTATGGAAAGATCGGAGTTAAGGTTTGGGTTTATAAAGGAGAAGTTCTTCCAGTAAAGAAAGTTAACAAGGAAGAAGTAAACGCATAAGGAAGGAGGATTTCGCTATGTTAATGCCTAAAAGAGTTAAACATCGTAAGGTTCAACGTGGCAACATGAGAGGTAAAGCTACAAGAGGTAATTTTATTGCTTATGGAGATTACGCTATTCAAGCAACTGAACCAGGATGGATTACAAGTAATCAAATAGAATCAGCGAGAATTGCGATAAATAGACACGTAAAAAGAGGAGGAAAACTTTGGATAAAGATTTTCCCAGATAAGCCAGTAACTGAAAAACCTGCTGAAACACGTATGGGATCTGGTAAAGGTTCACCAGAGTTCTGGGTAGCAGTTGTTAAGCCAGGTAGAGTATTGTTCGAATTATCAGGAGTTCCAGAAGAGGTTGCTAGAGAAGCAATGAGACTAGCATCACACAAACTTCCAGTAGCAACTAAGTTTGTTACAAGAAGAGATTTTGAGGAAATGGGTGGTGAGATTAATGAAGGCTAATGATTTAAGAGATTTAAGAGAAAGTACTCCTCAAGATTTAACAGATAAATTAAATAGCTTAAAAGGTGAATTATTCAACTTAAGATTCCAGTTAGCTACTGGTCAACTTGAAAATCCAATGAGAATTAGAGAAGTAAAGAAATCTATAGCCCAAATTAAGACCATCCTTAGGGAAGCTGAGTTAAGGGCAGTAAAGTAGTAATGCCGGAAGGAGGAGCGTCCAAGTGGAAAGAACAAATAGAAAAACAAGAATAGGTAAAGTTGTATCTGATAAAATGGATAAGACAATAGTTGTAGCTGTTGAAACAAAGGTTCGCCATCCATTGTATGGTAAAACAATGAACAGAACAACAAAATTCAAGGCTCATGATGAAAATAATGAAGCTAAAATGAATGATAGAGTTTTAATAATGGAAACAAGACCATTATCTAAAGATAAAAGATGGAGACTTGTTGAGATAGTTGAGAAAGCTAAATAAGCTTTAATACTGAAAGGAGGTTATTTACATGATACAGCAACAAACAATGCTAAAAGTAGCTGATAACACTGGTGCTAAGGAAATTATGTGTATCAGAGTTTTAGGTGGTTCCAAGAGAAAATATGGAAACATTGGTGATGTAATAGTTGCTAGCGTTAAAAGTGCAACACCAGGCGGAGTTGTTAAAAAGGGTGATGTAGTTAAGGCAGTTATTGTTAGATCTGTAAAAGGACTAAGAAGAGCTGATGGATCATATATAAAGTTTGACGAAAATGCAGCAGTTGTAATAAAGGAAGATAAACAGCCTAAGGGAACTCGTATCTTTGGACCAGTGGCTAGGGAGCTAAGAGATAAGGAATACAATAAGATATTATCATTAGCACCAGAAGTTCTATAAGACAGGGAGGTGGCTATGATGGAAAATATTAAAGTGCATGTAAGAAAAAAAGACACTGTTATGGTTATATCAGGTAAAGATAAGGGAAAAGTTGGTGAAGTTTTAGCTGTTATGCCTAAGACTGGTAAAGTTGTTGTTAAGGGTATTAACGTTGTAAGCAGACATACTAAGCCAAATAAAGCAAATATGCAAGGCGGAATAGTTAAAAAAGAAGCACCTATATTTAGTTCTAAAGTTATGTTATACTGCAATAATTGCAAAAACGTAACTAGAATAAGCCATAAGATACTTGATGACGGAACTAAAGTTAGAGTATGTAAGAAGTGCGGAGAAACATTTTAACGTTTGAAAGGAGGTTTAACTAATGGTTCCAAGACTACAAGAAAAATATGAAAAAGAAGTTGTTCCAGCTTTAATGGAAAAGTTTGGATACAAAAATATAATGGAAGTACCAAAACTTGATAAAGTTGTTGTAAACATGGGTGTTGGTGAAGCTAAAGACAATCCTAAAGTTTTAGAATCAGCTGTGGCAGATCTACAACTTATCACTGGACAAAAGGCTATTGTAACAAGAGCTAAGAAGTCAATAGCTAACTTTAAAATAAGACAAAATATGCCAATAGGCTGCAAAGTTACTCTTAGAAAGAGCAGAATGTTTGAATTTGCTGATAAGCTAATGAATGTTGCATTACCAAGAGTTAGAGACTTCAGAGGAATATCAGATAAGTCATTCGATGGAAGAGGTAACTACTCCTTAGGAATAAAAGAGCAGTTAATTTTCCCAGAAGTTGAGTATGATAAAATTGATAAAGTTAGAGGTATGGATATAATATTCGTTACTACTGCAAAGACAGACGAGGAAGCAAGAGAACTATTAAGATTCCTTGGTATGCCATTTGCTCAGTAATTAAGGAGGGAAAAACGTGGCACGTAAGGCATTAATAGAAAAGTGGAACAAAGAACCAAAGTTTTCAACTAGAGCTTATACAAGATGCAGAATATGTGGAAGACCACATGCAGTACTTAGAAAATTTGGTATATGCCGTATTTGTTTTAGAGAACTTGCTTACAAAGGCGAAATACCTGGATGCAGAAAAGCAAGTTGGTAATATTACCTATTGAATGAAAGGAGGCACAAATCAATGGCAATGACAGATCCTATTGCAGATTTACTAACCCGTATAAGAAATGCTAATGTGGTTAGACACGAAATAGTAGAAGTACCGTCTTCAAATATAAAGAAGGCAGTTGCAAATATAATGCTACAAGAGGGATATCTTAAGAACATAGAGGAATACAATGATGGTTCCGTACCTATGTTAAGATTATCCATGAGATATGGTGCTAATAAGCAAAGAGTTATAACAGGAATTAGAAGAATTTCTAAACCAGGACTTAGAGTTTACTGCAGAAAGGAAGAAATTCCAAAGGTACTTAATGGTTTAGGAGTTGCAGTTATATCAACTTCAAAAGGAATTGTAACAGATAGAGAAGCAAGAAAATTAGGACTAGGTGGAGAAGTTATTTGCTACATCTGGTAATTAACAGAGGAGGTGTAATAGATGTCAAGAATAGGAAGACTTCCAGTTGCTATACCAAATGGTGTAACAGTTACAGTAACTCCAGATAATGTTGTTACTGTTAAGGGACCAAAAGGTCAACTTGTAAAAGAAATGAGCAAGAAGATTAACATAGCTGTAGAAGATACTGCAGTTATTGTTACAAGAAATAATGATGAAAAAGAACAAAGAGCTCTTCATGGATTGACTAGAGCCTTAATAAATAATATGGTAACAGGTGTAAGCCAAGGATATCAAAAAACACTAGAACTTGTTGGTGTTGGTTATAGAGCAACACTTCAAGGTAAGAAATTAGTTATGAGCCTTGGTTATTCACATCCAGTTGAAATAGAAGCTGTTGCAGGTATCGATTTTGAAACTCCTGCTCCAACAAGAGTTATTGTTAAAGGAATCGATAAAGAATTAGTAGGGGCAGTAGCTGCTGATATAAGAACATGGAGAAAGCCAGAGCCATATAAAGGCAAGGGTATTAAGTATGATAATGAAGTTATCAGACGTAAAGAAGGTAAGACTGGTAAGAAATAGTTAGTTTACAACAGGTCAATGCGTATAAAATAATTTTAGAGTATTGACCAACATAGAAAGGAGTGAACTTCATGATTAATAAGGATGATAGACAACAATCAAGAGTAAGACGTCACTTAAGAATTCGTAAGAAAGTTTCCGGTACTGCTGAAAGACCAAGATTATCAGTATACAGAAGCGAGAAAAATATATATGCTCAAATAATTGATGATGTTGCTCAAATAACATTAGTATCTGCTTCAACTTTAGATAAAGATTTTAATGGAGTAGGTAGTAATAAGGAAGCTGCTAAAGAAGTTGGAAAATTAGTAGCTCAAAGAGCAATAGAAAAGGGAATTAAGTCTGTTGTATTTGACAGAGGCGGATACATTTATCACGGAAGAATACAAGAACTTGCTGAAGGCGCAAGAGAAGCAGGACTAGAATTCTAAAAAAGGAGGGAAATCAATGAGAATAGATCCTAGCACACTAGAGCTAAAAGAAAAAGTTGTTTTTATAAATAGAGTTGCTAAGGTTGTTAAGGGTGGTAGAAACTTCAGATTCAGTGCTCTTGTAGTAGTTGGAGATGAAAACGGCCACGTTGGAGTAGGAATTGGAAAATCTATAGAAATTCCTGAAGCAATAAGAAAAGGAATTGAAGATGCTAAGAAGAATCTTGTTAATTGTCCTATAGTTGGAACTACTGTTCCTCATGAAATTGTAGGAGAGTTTGGAAAAGGTAAAGTTTTAATAATGCCAGCTGCAGAAGGTACAGGAGTTATAGCTGGAGGTCCAGCTAGAGCAGTACTTGAGCTTGCAGGATTAAAGGACGTTAGAGCTAAGTCTCTTGGTTCAAACAACCCAAGAAACATGGTTAATGCTACAATAAACGGATTAGCTTCCTTAAGAACAGCTGAAGATATAGCTAAATTAAGAGGCAAAACCGTTGAAGAGATTCTAGGTTAGGAGGGATTGACCATGGCTAAGCTACAAATAACTTTAAAAAAGAGTTTAATTGGAAGATTAGACAGTCATATAGCTACTGCTAAAGCTCTTGGATTAAAAACAATCGGAAAGAGCGTTGAAAAAGAGGATACTCCTCAGATAAGAGGTATGATAAATAAAATAAACTATCTTTTAGAAGTAAAAGAAGTATAATTGTTAATAGTTGAGGAGGTGTAATTAATGAGACTTCATGACTTGAAACCTGCAGAAGGTTCTAAAAAGAGACCTAAAAGAGTAGGTAGAGGTACTGGTTCCGGACTTGGAAGAAACGCTGGTAAAGGTGAAAAAGGACAATGGGCTAGATCTGGCGGCGGAGTAAGACCTGGATTTGAAGGAGGACAAATGCCTCTTTACAGAAGACTTCCAAAGAGAGGTTTTACTAACATATTTGCTAAAGAATATGCTACAATAAACGTAGATAGATTAAATATATTCGAAGATGGCACTGTTGTAACACCAGAATTATTACTTGAAACAAGAGTAGTAAGCAAATTATATGATGGTGTTAAAATATTAGGAAACGGTGACATACAAAAAAGCTTGACAGTTAAAGCATCAAAATTTTCAAAAACTGCAGCTGAAAAAATTCAAGCGGCTGGGGGAAAAGTTGAGGTGGTATAAATGTTATCAACCCTACGTAATGCATGGAGAACTCCCGAATTAAGGAAAAGATTATTATTCACGCTTTTTTTAGTAGCAATTTACAGGATAGGAAACCATATTGTCGTTCCTGGAGTTGATACTAATCAGTTACAAAATATTGCTACATCAGGTACCTTAATGGGTTTCTACGATTTAATATCAGGGGGAGCATTTAGTAAATTTAATATATTTGCTATGGGTGTAGTACCCTATATTAATGCGTCAATAGTTATTCAATTATTAACGGTAGCAATTCCTTCTTTAGAGCAGTTGTCTAAAGAAGGAGAAGATGGAAGGAAGAAAATACAAAATATAACAAGGTATTCTGCTGTTGGTTTTGCTATATTACAATCTTTTACTACCTATGTTATAATAAATAATTTTGGTGCACTCAAAGATACATCAAAATTAAGTATATTTCTTATAATGCTTACTGTTACTACATCATCCATTTTCTTAATGTGGTTGGGTGATCAAATAACAGTAAAAGGACTTGGAAATGGTATTTCACTATTAATATTTGTTAATATTATTTCGAGACTTCCATTCACAGGTTATCAAATTGCGGGACTCCAAAGCGCTGAAACAGTTAATTTTGTAGAGGTTATAATATTTATAGCAGTAGTTGCAGCACTATTAGTTGCAGTAGTTGTAATGAGTTTGGCAGAAAGAAGAATACCAGTTCAATATGCTGGGAAAACAGTAGGAAATAAAACTTTTAGAGGCCAAACTACTCATATTCCAATAAATATGAATAGTTCAGGCGTTATTGCTATAATATTTGCATCATCAGTTATGGCATTTCCAGAAACTATTGCTCAATTTTGGCCTAATTCTCCTGTGTTTAAGGCAATCACAAGTAGTATATACAGCCCATTCAGAAGAAATTCTTGGCAATATGCGTTAGTATTTTTTATACTAATACTATTCTTTGCATGGTTCTATACTCAGATTACCTTTAAACCAGATGAAATGTCAGAAAACATGCATAAGTCTTCTGGATTTATACCTGGAATAAGACCTGGTGATCAAACAGCAAAGCACATAGAAAAAGTTTTATCTAAGGTTTCAATAATTGGTGGAATTTTTGCTGGCATAATAGCAGTGTTCCCTGTAATACTTGAAGGCTATACTGGGTTCAAAGGGATACAGTTTGGAGGAACAAGTCTACTAATTGTAGTAGGGGTTGCTCTAGATACATTAAGACAAATGGAATCACAATTAGTAATGCGTCATTACCAAGGATTTTTAAAATAATAAATTGGAGATGGTGCTGTTGAAAATTGTTTTATTAGGCCCTCCTGGAGCTGGTAAGGGAACTCAAGCTAAGTCAATTTGCAATAAATTTTCCATACCTCATATATCTACAGGTGATATCTTTAGGAATCACATTTCCCAAAGGACTCCACTAGGAATAGAGGCAAAGAAAAGCATCGACAAAGGAGAGCTTGTATCTGATGAATTAACTATTAGCATAGTTAAAGAGAGATTAATGCAAGATGATTGCAAGATCGGATTTTTACTTGATGGGTTTCCAAGAACTGTTATTCAAGCAGAAGCTTTGGATGAGTTTTTAGAAGATAAAGGTGAAAAATTGGATACTGCTTTACTTATTGATGTTCCAAAAGATTTTATTATTGAACGTATGAGTGGAAGAAGAGTTTGTCTTTCTTGTGGAGCTAGCTATCATATAAAATTTAACCCTCCGAATCATGAAGGTAAATGCGATATATGTGGTAGCGACGTTTCTCAGAGAAGAGATGATAAAGAAGAGACCGTTAAAGACAGGTTGAATATCTATGATGAACAGACTCAGCCATTGATAAAATACTACAATGCAAAAGGGATGCTTTCTGCAGTAGATGGAACTCAAGCAATAAACGATGTTTTTAAAAATATTTGTGATATTCTAGGGAGAGATAATAAATGATAATTATAAAAAATGATATGGAAATAGAATATATGAGACATGCTGGAAGACTCGTTGGTGAAACTCTGGCAAAACTTGAAGAGATAGTAAAGCCTGGAATAACCACTGAAGAGTTAGATAAAATAGCAGAAGAGTTCATACTAAAACATAATGCTAAGCCATCATTCAAAGGTTATAATGGATTCCCTGCCTCAATTTGTGCGTCAGTCAATAATGAGGTTGTTCATGGAATTCCTGGCAATAGAGTTTTACAAGAGGGAGATATAATCAGCGTAGACTGCGGTGCTATTTTAAATGGATACCAAGGTGACGCAGCTAGAACTATTCCTGTAGGTAAAGTTTCTAGTGAGGCTCAAAAGTTGATTGATGTAACTAGAGAGAGCTTTTTTAAGGGAATAGAATTTGCTAAAGTTGGAAATAAACTTACTGATATATCTTCGGCTATACAAACTTATGTTGAGAACTTCAATTTTTCAATTGTACGGGACTTTGTAGGCCATGGTATTGGTAGGGATATGCATGAGGATCCAGAAGTGCCTAACTTTGGAAGACCAGGAAGAGGGCCAAAGTTAAGACATGGTATGGTTCTAGCAATTGAGCCAATGGTAAACATCGGTCAATATGAAGTTGACGTACAATCAAATGGATGGACAGTTGTAACTAAGGATGGTTCTCTTTCAGCACATTACGAAAACACTGTAGCCATTTTGAATAATGGACCAGAAGTACTTACTCTTATCTAATGAGGTGGTTACATTGACAAATGCTGAATACATTGGCAATGTTGCTTTATCAAAGTCTGGAAGAGATGAAGGTCGTTTCTTTATCATTGTAGGTATAATTAATGAGAATTATGTCTATATTTCAGATGGGGATTTAAGAACTATCGAAAAGCCAAAAAAGAAAAAGATAAAACATCTTAATATTACTAATATTTCAGCAGATGAAATAAAAAGCTTGCTTTTAGCAGGTAAGAGAGTTAGTAATAGTATGGTAAAAAAGTTCTTACAGTATATGAACTCTAGTGAGGAGGTTTGATTACCTTATGTCTAAGGATGATGTTATTGAAATGCAGGGCAAAGTTTTAGAAGCTCTGCCAAATGCTATGTTTAGAGTTGAACTTGAAAGTGGTCATGTAATATTGGCGCATATATCAGGTAAACTGAGAATGAATTTTATAAAAATAATACCAGGTGATAAGGTTACAGTGGAGTTATCTCCATATGATTTAACACGTGGTAGAATAACATGGAGAGCAAAGTAATAAGGAGGGTTAGCCATGAAAGTTAGACCATCAGTAAAACCAATATGTGAAAAGTGCAAGGTTATAAAAAGAAAAGGAAGAGTAATGGTTATTTGTGAAAATCCTAAGCACAAACAAAAACAAGGTTAGTAGATGTTAATAATGTTTTAGGAGCGGCTGACGATAGAAAACATATTAAGTTACTATTGGCCTAAAACTTAAAATATATAAATAAATTTGCTTTCAATTGATTAATACCTAGGAGGTGTAAGAGTTAATGGCAAGAATAGCAGGTGTTGACCTACCAAAGGAAAAAAGAGTAGAAATAGGTCTGACATATATTTATGGTATAGGATTACCAAGTGCACAACGAATACTAAAGGAAACTGGAGTTAATCCAGATACAAGAGTTAGAGACCTAACTGAAGAAGAAGTTAATGCACTTAGAGATTATGTAAACAAGAATTTCAAAGTTGAAGGTGATCTTAGAAGAGATATCGCTCTTAGCATTAAGAGACTTGTTGAAATTGGTTGTTATAGAGGAATGAGACATAGAAAAGGTCTTCCAGTAAGAGGACAAAGAACAAAGACAAATGCTAGAACAAGAAAAGGCCCAAAGAGAGCTATAGGGGCTAAGAAGAAGAAATAGTAGGGAGGTAAGAGAATGGCAGCTCAGTCTAAAGTAAAAAAGACTAGAAGAAGAAAAGAAAGAAAAAATGTTGAGCATGGCGCTGCACATATTAAATCCACTTTCAATAACTCTATAGTTACACTTACAGATAAAAACGGAAACGCTTTATCATGGGCTAGTGCAGGTGGATTAGGATTTAGAGGTTCAAGAAAGAGCACTCCATATGCAGCTCAAATGGCTGCAGAAACTGCAGCAAAGGCAGCTATGGAACACGGATTAAGAAGTGTTGAAGTATATGTAAAGGGACCAGGAGCTGGTAGAGAAGCTGCTATCAGATCACTTCAAGCTGCTGGATTAGAAGTAACATTAATAAAAGACGTTACTCCAATTCCACATAATGGCTGCAGACCACCTAAGAGAAGAAGAGTTTAATTTTTCTCTTAGTCTTATAGAATAATACAGGAGGTGTAGATTTAATGGCAAGATATACTGGAGCTCACTGCAGAATATGCAGAAGAGAAGGAATGAAGCTATTCCTCAAAGGGGATAGATGCTATACAGACAAGTGTGCATTTGCTAGAAGAGGCTATGCACCAGGACAACACGGACAGAGTAAGAAGAAGTTATCAAACTATGGTGTTCAATTAAGAGAAAAGCAGAAGGCTAAGAGAATCTACGAATTACTTGAAGGACAATTCAGAAGATACTTTGAAAAAGCTGATAGAATGAAGGGAATGACTGGTGAAAACTTGTTAAAACTTCTTGAAATGAGATTAGATAACGTAGTATACAGACTAGGTTATGGTTCATCAAGAAGAGAAGCTAGACAATTAGTAAATCACGGACATTTCTTAGTTAATGGCAAGAAAGTAGATATTCCATCTTATGGATTATCCGCTGGTGATGTTATAACAGTTGCTGATAAGAGCAGAAGCAGCGAAAGATTCAAGATGTTCGCTGAAAATCCAAAGGCTCTTCCAAATTGGTTACAAGGTAATGTAGAAAACTTTGAGGCTAAGGTTGTTGCTGAACCATCAAGAGCTGATATAGATGTTCCAGTAAATGAAACACTAATAGTTGAGTTATATAGCAAGTAATTAAATTAGAATCAGTTGCCCTCAAAATAACATTAATTTAAAAAATAAGGAGGGTTATAGTATGTTAGAAATAGAAAAGCCAAAAATAGAATGTGTCGAGCTTAAAGAAGATGGTAGCTATGGAAAGTTTGTAATAGAACCGTTAGAAAGAGGATATGGTATAACTCTAGGTAATTCATTAAGAAGAATATTGCTTTCTTCATTACCTGGAGTAGCTGCAACCTCCGTTAAAATCGAAAATGTTCTTCATGAATTCTCTACTGTTCAAGGAGTTAAGGAAGATGTTACTGAGCTTATCCTAAATATAAAGGGCTTAGCATTAAAGATGAACGGAGAAGGTCCAAGAACTATTTATATAGATGCAAAAGGTGAAGGTGAAGTAACTGGTGCAGATATTAAAACTGATGGAGATCTTGAAGTAGTTAATAAAGATATACATATAGCTACTTTAGATTCTGATGGAAGACTTTATATGGAGATATCTGTAGATAGAGGAAGAGGTTATGTATCTCAGACTAAAAATAAGTCTGAGAACCAGGGAATTACAGTAATTCCTGTAGACTCTATATACACTCCGGTTAAGAGAGTTAATTTTACAGTTGAAAATACTAGAGTTGGCCAAATTACTGACTATGATAAGTTATCATTGGAAGTATGGACTAATGGAACCATAAAACCAGACGAAGCTATAGGTCTATCTGCTAAAATATTAATTGAGCACTTTAAGTTATTTATGACACTAACTGATCATGCAAATAATGTTGAAATAATGGTTGAGAAGGAAGAAGATAAAAAAGAAAAAGTCCTTGAAATGACCATAGAAGAATTAGATCTTTCTGTTAGAAGCTATAACTGCTTAAAGAGAGCTGGTATAAATACAGTTCAAGAATTAACACAAAGATCTATGGATGATATGATGAAAGTTAGAAACTTAGGTAAGAAGTCACTAGAAGAAGTTGAGCAAAAGCTTGCTGCTTTAGGACTTGGCCTAAGAATGAGCGACGAATAATACACAAGTATATGGTGTACCGACGATTTTAAAAAGGAGGTAAAGACATGGCAGGTTATCGTAAATTAGGTCGTCCAACTGACCAAAGAAAAGCAATGTTAAGAAACTTAGTTACTAGTTTTTTAAAGCACGGTAAGATAGAAACTACTGAAACAAGAGCTAAAGAAACTAGAAATATAGCTGAAAAAATGATTACTCTTGCAAAAAGAGGAGATCTTCATGCTAGAAGACAGGTTCTTGCGTTTGTTACTGAAGAAACAGTAGTAACTGATTTATTTGAAAAGGTAGCTCCAAAGTATGCTGAAAGAAATGGTGGATATACTAGAATGTATAAAGTAGGACCAAGAAGAGGCGATGGAGCTGAAATAGTTATACTAGAGTTAGTATAATAAGAAAAGGGATTAAGTTAACTAGCTTAGTCCCTTTTTTGTAATAGAGGTGTTTTTATGAATGACAATATGGTAGAGTGCAGGGACCTTACATATAAATATGCTGCTAATGAAGGAGAACAAGAAAAGATTGCTGTAAATGGTGTTGATTTAAATGTTAAAAAAGGTGAATTTCTTGTTATTTTAGGACGAAATGGCTCTGGAAAGTCAACTTTAGCAAAGCATATTAATGCATTACTTCTCCCAAGCGGAGGAAAAGTTTATGTTGATGGCCTGGACACTTCAGATGCCAATAATATTTGGAATATAAGAAATAAAGCAGGTATGGTATTTCAAAATCCTGATAACCAAATAGTTGCAACTATTGTTGAAGAGGATGTTGCCTTTGGACCGGAAAACTTGGGGATAGATCCACCGGAAATAAGAAACAGAGTTGATGAAGCGTTAAAAAATGTAGATATGTATGAATATAGAAGGCATGCACCGCATTTGTTATCAGGCGGGCAAAAGCAAAGAATAGCTATTGCTGGAATTTTAGCAATGAGACCAGAATGTATAGTTTTTGATGAACCTACAGCTATGCTTGATCCATCTGGACGAAAAGAAGTTATTAAAACCATAAAAGATATAAATGAAGTTTATGGAATTACCATAATTCTTATTACTCACTTTATGGAGGAAGCAGCAGAAGCAGATAGAATTATTGTAATGGACCAAGGCGATATAATTATGGCAGGGATTCCAAGGGAGATTTTTAGTCAGGTTCCGGCTATGAAAAAAATTGGACTTGATGTTCCACAGGTAACAGAATTAGCTTATGAGTTGCAGCAGAGTGGAATTGATATAGATACAAGTATATTAACAATAGATGAGATGGTGGAAAAGATATGTCAATTAAAATAGAAAACCTATCACATATTTATATGAAAGGATCACCTTTCGAAAAAAAAGCCTTGGATGATGTTTCAATAATTATTAATGATGGAGAATTTGTTGCATTAATTGGTCATACTGGTTCAGGAAAATCAACTCTTATTCAGCATATAAACGGACTTTTAAAACCAGCTAGTGGTAATATACTTATTAATGATGTTAATATAACCGAAAAAGGTGTTAAGTTAACTGATATTAGAAAAAAAGTTGGCCTAGTATTTCAGTATCCGGAATATCAACTTTTTGAAGAAACCATTGAAAAAGATATAGCTTTTGGTCCTAAAAACTTGGGATTAAGCGATGAAGAGGTAAATAAAAGAGTTAGGCGTGCAATGGAAATGGTTGGTCTTGATTATGAGACATACAAAAATAAGTCTCCATTTGACTTGAGTGGCGGACAGAAAAGAAGAGTGGCTATTGCAGGGGTAGTTGCAATGGAGCCTAATGTTTTGATATTGGATGAACCTACAGCTGGATTAGATCCAAAGGGAAGAGATGACATTCTAAATCAAGTCAAGGTACTTCACCAAGAATATAATATGACCATAATTTTAGTTTCTCATAGTATGGAGGATGTAGCTAAAGTTGCGGACAGAATTCTAGTTATGCATAAAGGAAAATGTATCCTGGATGGTAAGCCAAGCGAAGTATTTAAAGAAATTAAAACACTTGAAGAAGTAGGTCTAGCTGTGCCACAGGTAACATATTTGATGAAAGCACTGAAAGATAGAGGCTTTGATGTATCGGAAGATGCGTTTACAATAGAGCAAGCTAAGAAGCAAATATTAAAGAATATAAGGAGAGGTAAAGATGATTAAAGATATTACAATTGGTCAATATGTACCTGGAGACTCCTTTATTCATAAGTTAGATCCTAGAGTTAAAATAATAATTTCTATTGTATATATAGCTTCATTATTTATAGTTAATAATTTTGAAGGATATATTTTCATTATAGCTTTTACTGGACTTTCAATTGCAATATCAAAGGTACCGGTAAGATATATATATAAGGGCTTAAAACCTATTTTTATACTTCTCATATTTACTGCTTTGATAAATATATTTATGACAAGCGGTGATGTTCTTTTATTTAAATGGAAGTTTCTTAGGGTATATCGTGAAGGCCTAATATTAGCTGCATTTATGGTATTGAGATTAAGTTTTTTAATTGTTGGAACATCCTTATTAACACTTACGACTTCTCCTATTGAGCTTACAGATGGAATAGAAAAACTATTAAATCCTCTAAAAAAAATAGGGGTACCTGCTCATGAACTTGCCATGATGATGACTATTGCTTTAAGATTTATACCAACGCTTATGGATGAAACTGATAAAATTATGAAAGCTCAGATGGCAAGAGGAGCTGATTTTGAAAGTGGAAATATATTTAACAGGGCAAAAAACTTAATACCTTTATTAGTACCGTTGTTTATTAGTTCATTTAGAAGAGCAGATGAGTTAGCAATGGCAATGGAAGCTAGATGTTATAGAGGCGGAGAAGGAAGAACTAGGATGAAGCAGTTAAAACTTACAAGTAAGGATTTCATAGCTTCTTTAGCAACTTTGATTTATGTAGCTCTATGTATTGCCGGAAGATTTTGGTGGAAGTCAGTATAATATTTTCCTGGAGCTGAATTATGAGAAATATAAAACTTATTATTGAATATGATGGAACAAATTATGCTGGTTGGCAAAGACAAAATAATGCTGTTACTATACAGCAAAAGGTGGAAGAAAGTATTGTAAGTCTAACTGGTGAAAAAATTGCAGTTATAGGTTCTAGCAGGACTGATGCTGGGGTACATGCCAGAGGTTTTTGCGCCAATTTTTTTACAAATAGTACAATACCACCGCATAAGTTTAAAGATGCAATAAATAGCAAACTTTCAGAAGATATTGTAATAATTGATTCAGAAGAGGTTAGCTTAAATTTTCATGCTAGATACTCTTCTACTGGTAAAAGGTATAGTTATACTATTTTAAACAGAGAGCAACCGCCAGCTATAGATAGAAGATATGTTTATTACTATAAAAAGTTATTAGATTATGAAAGTATGAAGAATGCTTGTAAGTATTTTATCGGTACTCATGATTTTTCAGCATTCAAAAGTACAGGAAGTTCTGTAAAGACATCGATAAGAACTATAAATGGGGCTGACTTAATAAAAGCAGGTGACAAAATTATATTTTATGTTGAAGGCGACGGTTTTTTATATAATATGGTAAGAATAATGGCAGGCACTCTGATAAATGTAGGAACAGGTGAAATAACTCCTAGTAGAATCAGTGATATTATAAATTCCAAAGATAGAACTAAAGCAGGTAAGACAGCACCTGCAAAAGGATTATGTTTAGAAGTTGTATATTATAATTAAAGGAAATTTATTGACACACCTGGTAGAATGTATTATAATGAATAATGTTGTATTACGTAGTGTATAAGATCCACTAGCCCCGGATCTTGACATAGATAAACGTTTTTATGTAGAGCTCAGGGAGGGAAAAAGATGAAATCATACTTAGCAAAGAAAAATGAAGTTGAAAGAAAATGGTATGTTATCGATGCAGCTGGAAAGCCACTAGGAAGAGTAGCTAGCCAAGTTGCAACAATATTAAGAGGAAAACATAAACCAGTATTTACACCAAACGTTGATACTGGAGATTTCGTAATTATTATAAACGCTGAAAAAGTTGTTTTAACTGGAAAGAAACTTGAACAAAAGATGATGAGACATCACTCATTATATCCAGGTGGATTAAAGGAAACTCCTTATAAAGAAGTTTTAGCAAAGAAACCTGAATTTGCTTTCCATGAAGCAGTAAGAAGAATGCTTCCTGATGGACCTTTAGGAAGAGATATGCTTAAAAAATTAAAGGTATATAGAGGTGCTGAGCACAATCACGAAGCACAAAAACCAGAAGTACTTGAGTTAAAGTACTAATCGGAAGCAAAGGGAGGATTAATAATGGCTAAAGTTCAATATTTCGGAACTGGTAGAAGAAAAAAATCTATAGCAAGAGTTAGACTTGTACCAGGAGAAGGTAAAGTTACAATCAATAAGAGAGATATAGAAAACTATTTTGGATTAGAAACATTAAGATTCATAGTTAATCAACCATTAGTATTAACTGGAACTAAAGAAAAGTTTGATGTAATAGTTAATGTTCACGGTGGTGGATTCACAGGTCAAGCTGGAGCTATCAGACATGGTATTACTAGAGCATTAATGAAAGCTGATGAAAATCTTAGACCTGAGCTTAAAAAAGCTGGTTTCGTAACAAGAGATCCAAGAATGAAGGAAAGAAAGAAATACGGTCTTAAGAAAGCTAGAAGAGCTCCACAATTCTCAAAGAGATAGTATACAAAAAGAGGATATTTTCCTCTTTTTTTATTTTTTTGAATAAATAAAATTTTAGTTTTACCAATAGTTTAATAAATTAAAATTTATGTTATAGCATACAATAAAAATAATCGGCATAAATATTATTTTATTGCTTTAAAGGGAGGGATTTTGTTGCTTTATAATATAAATTTGAAAATAAAGTATAGTTTCATTGCAGCATTGACAATATTAACACTAATGGGAAGTATAATTTTTAGTGGTAGTAATGTAAAAGCAGAAATCAATACTAAGGATACTAAAAAAACAATATTGATTGATGCTGGGCATGGTGGTTATGACGGAGGTGCTGAAGGCAAAACTGGTATAAAGGAAAAGGATATTAACCTTCAGATAAGTTTAAAACTAAAAGAAAAGCTCGTTAAAAAAGGATACAATGTTATAATGATAAGAGAAGGTGACAATGATCTATTAAATGGATCAAAAAAGTATAGCAGTAAGAAAGCAGAGGACTTATCAAATAGATGTAAAATTAAAGAAAAGTCAGATGTAGATATGTTTATAAGTATTCATCAAAATCATTTTCCTCAAGGCAAATATTACGGGGCTCAAGTATGGTATTCTGATTTTAAGGAAAGCAAGCTTTTAGCCCACATAATACAAGAAAACTTCAGAATCCATTTAGATAAAGATAATAAGAGAGTAGAAAAGCCAGCTAAGGATAATTATAAAATACTAAGATGTAACGATAAAATGCCTTCCGTAATTGTAGAGTGTGGTTTCTTGTCTAACTATGAGGAGGAATTAAAACTAAAAGATGAAAAATATCAAGATAAACTGACTGATTCTCTAACTAAATCCATAGAAGATTACTTTAATGAAGATTAAGCAATCTATAAAAGCGACATATTTCCTTGGAAATATGTCGCTTTTTAAATTAGACTGATGTTTTGCAATCATAACCTTGAAAAAATGAAATAAAAATTTCAAATTCTCTTAAAACTTATTGAAGTTAGTATTCTAATGTGGTATTATTAAGTTGATCAATGGATTAATCCATTAGTCCATTAATCTTGAGAGGCAGCTCAGAAAACATTTTTGTTAGAGACAAGTGCTCTAGATAAGTAAAGTTTTTGTGAGTGGATTATTAGGTTTGGAGGGATTAGTATAGAAATACAACTAAATAAAGAAAGTGGAGTCCCACTTTATTTACAAGTAAAGAAACAAATAATGGACCTTATAAGAAATGGCTCTCTCAAGGTTGGAAGTAAAATGCCTACAGAAAGAGAGCTTTCTGAGAAATTAAAGCTTAGCAGAAATACTGTAAGTACAGCTTATAAGGAACTGGAACAAGATGGTGTGCTAAAATCTTATCAAGGCCGAGGAACCTTTGTAGCTGAGGAAGCTAAACCCTGGAAAACTGAAGGCATCAAAGAAAAAATAATTAAATTTGTAGATTTAGGACTTGAAGAAGCATTAGAAATTGGAATGGATGCGGATGAGTTTCTTGATATTGTAGCACAAAGGGTAGAAGAGAAAAAAGAACATATGAGTAAGATGACGGCGGTTTATGTTGAATGTAATGTTGAACAAGCTAAAATGTTTAGTCAGCAGTTAAGCAGCAGTACAAATATGAATATTGCTCCGCTTACATTAGCAGATTTGTCGGAAATGAATAATAAAACTAAGGAAACCATTGAAAAGTCACAAGTTATAATAGCTACTTTTAATCATGTAAATGAAGTCAAAGAGCTTACGAGAAATTTTGGACGAGATGTACTTGGAGTAGCCATAAATCCAGATTTGGGAACAATAGTAAAAATTGCAAGATTCCCAGATGGGGTTAAGTTTGGATTTGTTTGTATATCAGAGGAATTTAAATTTAAAATAAGAGGAGCTTTAGAAGAAGCAGGACTTGGAAATTTAAATATTGTGTATTCTAATACGCAAAATGAGGAAGAATTAAAAACAATAGTAAATAACTCAGATGTACTCATTGTATCACCAGGAAGATACAATGAAGTTAAGAAGTATAACGAGCACAATAAAGAAATTATAAGATTTTTATACAGTTTAGATAATGGATCAGTAAAAGCTCTAAAATCTAAAATTGTAGAAATAAATTATCAAAAATAATAACACGCAGTTATTATAATACAGGAGGAATAAAATGAAAACTATAGTTCTTGGTGTAATTGGATCAGACTGTCATGCGGTAGGAAACAAAATTTTAAATCATGCATTAACTGAAGCTGGCTACAACGTTATAAATATAGGAGTCCTTTCCCCACAAGAGGATTTTATTAATGCAGCTGTAGAAACAAATGCAGATGCAATACTAGTATCTTCACTATATGGACATGGCGAAATTGACTGCAGAGGATTAAGAGAAAAATGTGACGAAGCAGGACTTAAAGGGATAAAGCTATATGTAGGTGGAAATATAGTCGTAGGAAAGCAAAACTGGGAAGATGTCTATAATAGATTTATACAAATGGGATTTGATAGAGTTTACCCACCAGGAACATCAACAGAAATAGCTGTAAGGGATTTAAGAGAAGACTTAGGTGAGTAATTAAAAATTAAGAATGAAGATTAACAAAACTGAAGAGAACTAAAAAGATGAACAAAAGCTCTTAGTTACTGATTTCTTAGTTTAGGAGTGATAAAAATGAAAGCATATTTGCTTATTGATTTTGGAAGCACATATACAAAACTTACAGCAGTTGATATTGAAAATGAAGAAATATTAGCCACTGCAAAAGATATAACAACTGTAGAAAGTGATATTATGATAGGCTTTAATAAGTCATACGATAAGCTAATGAAACAGCTTGAAGGGAAAAATGTAGAGTTCGTAAAGAAACTAGCTTGTTCTTCAGCAGCAGGCGGCTTAAAGATGGTTGCTATAGGATTAGTACCAGAGTTAACTGCGGAAGCTGCTAAAAGAGCTGCTCTTGGAGCTGGTGCCAGAGTGCTTAAAGTATATAGTTATGAATTAACTTCCAGGGAAATTGAAGAAATAAAAAATTCTAATCTAGATATTGTGCTTTTAGCCGGCGGGACAGATGGCGGAAATAAGGACTGTATAATTCATAATGCTAAAATGTTGGCTGATGGAGGCATAAAGCTTCCAATAGTAGTTGCAGGAAATAAGGTAGCGGTTGATGAAATAGAAAATATATTTAGTAAAACAGATATATACTACAGAATTACAGAAAATGTTATGCCCAAATTGAATGTACTAAATGTAGAGCCAGCTAGAGAAGAAATTAGAAAAATATTTATGGATAAGATTATAGAAGCTAAAGGTATGAAAAACGCTGAGAATTTTATAAGCGGAATTTTAATGCCTACTCCTGCAGCTGTGCTTAAAGCGGCACGAGTTTTAAGTGAAGGCAGCGATAAAGAGGAAGGTATAGGAGATTTAGTTGTAGTGGATATAGGTGGTGCGACAACTGATATACATTCCATCGCAGATGGAGAACCTTCTAAACCTGGAGTTACCTTGAGAGGTCTTGAGGAACCTTTTGCTAAAAGAACCGTTGAAGGAGATCTTGGAATGAGGTATTCTGCACTTTCTCTTTGGGAAGCCGCAGGAACAAGGAAAATCCAGAAATATCTGAAGGATAAAAGTATCAATGTAGAAGAAAACTGTAAGCATCGTTCTCAGAATATAAGGATGGTACCTGATACAGAAGAAGAAATAAGATTTGATGAAGCCATGGCAAAGGTAGCAACTGATATGGCAATGGAGAGGCATGTAGGAGTAATTGAAAGCGTATACACTCCTATGGGAATTATATATTCACAGGTTGGTAAGGACTTACTTCCAGTAAAATACTTTATTGGTACAGGAGGAGTACTTGTTCACAGTAATAATCCGGCTGAAATACTTAAAGCAGGAAGTTTCGACGTGAATAGCCCAACATATTTGAAACCGCAGGCACCTGGATATTTATTAGATAAAACTTATATAATGTCTGCTATGGGACTATTAGCAGAGGAATATCCAGATATGGCTGTTAGAATTATGAAAAAGTATCTAATTGAGTTGTCATAATACAGGAGGCATAACAATTAATAATTGTTATGGACCTATAAGGATTACAGGAGGGTAATAATGGAACTTAAAAATAAAAGATTAACAGAGGAAGAATTTTTTAGTCAGAGAAAAGAAGTTTTAAACCAATGGCCAACAGGAAAAGATGTGGATTTAAACAAAGCAGTTGATTATCTAAAGAAAGTTCCTGAACATAAGAATTTTTCGGCTAAACTTAAAAAGGCTAAAGAAGAAGGAATTACTTTAGCTCAGCCAAGAGCAGGAGTCGCATTAATTGATGAACATATAGAACTTTTAACTTTTCTTCAAGATGAAGGCGGAGCAGATTTACTTCCATCTACTATAGATAGTTATACAAGACAAAATAGATATGATGAATGCGAAGTTGGTATTAAGGAAAGTATAGCAGCAGGACGTTCCCTTTTAAATGGATTTCCGGGAGTAAATCATGGCGTGGAAGGCTGTAAGAGAGTATATGAAGCAGTAAATCTTCCTCTTGAAGCTAGACATGGTACTCCTGATGCTAGATTGCTTTCAGAAATAATTCATGCGGCAGGATGGACATCAAATGAGGGTGGCGGAATATCATACAATATTCCATATGCAAAGAGTGTAAGTATGGAAAAATCTATACTTGATTGGCAATACTGCGATAGACTTGTTGGTTTTTATGAAGAACAAGGAATTGCTATAAATAGAGAACCATTTGGACCATTAACAGGAACATTGGTACCTCCAAGTACTTCCAATGTGGTAGCTATAATTGAAGCATTACTTGCTGCAGAGCAAGGCGTTAAAAATATTACTATAGGATACGGACAATGCGGAAATATAGTGCAAGACGTAGCTGCTATAAGAGCGCTTGAAGAACAAGCAAACGAATATTTAAGACAATATGGATATAATAATGTTTATATAACTACAGTTTTCCATCAATGGATGGGAGGATTCCCACAGGATGAAGCTAAGGCTTTTGGCCTTATTTCAACTGGTGCAGCTACAGCAGCTCTTGCAGGAGCTACAAAGGTAATAGTTAAAACTCCTCATGAAGCTATAGGAATACCTACAAAAGAAGCTAATGCTCAGGGAATAAAGGCAACAAAGATGGCGTTAAATTTACTGAGAGGGCAGAGAATGCCAATGTCTAAGGAACTTGAAACAGAAATTGCTATAATAAAAGCAGAAACTAAGTGCATGCTTGATAAAGTATATGAACTTGGAAATGGTGATTTAGCTGTGGGAACAGTTAAAGCATTCGCTGCTGGAGTTGTAGATATCCCATTTGCACCAAGCAAATATAATGCTGGTAAGATGATGCCTGCAAGAGATAATAATGGGGCAGTAAGGTACCTAGAATTTGGTAACATTCCATTTACTGCTGAATTGAAGTCATACAATAGAAAGAAGCTTGAAGAAAGAGGAAAATACGAAAGAAGAGATGTTAGCTTCCAAATGACAATAGATGATATTTTTGCAGTTGGTAAGGGTGTGCTTATCGGAAGACCTGAAAAATAAAGAAAAATTAATGAAGAAAATCCCTTAGGGGATTTTCTATAACATAATATTAATATTTTGACGGAAGAAGGTTTATTATTATGAAAATTATTGATGTTGTTTGTTCTGGTGGAAGAACAGGATTTTATTTTGATGACCAAAGAGCTATAAAAAAAGGAGCAAAGCATGATGGTTTCACATATGTAGGTGAAACTGTAACAGAAGGCTTCAAGGCAGTAAGAGTAGCTGGAGAATCAATATCTGTTATGCTTATACTTGAAGATGGCCAGGTTGCACATGGCGATTGTGCTGCAGTTCAATACTCAGGTGCAGGCGGAAGAGATCCTTTATTCTTAGCAGGTGATTTTATACCAGTTATTGAAGAAAAAATAGCTCCAAAGCTTATAGGAAGAGAATTAACAAGTTTTAAGGAATTGGCAGAAGAATTTGATCACATGACTATAGATGGAAAGAGACTTCATACAGCTATAAGATATGGTATAACTCAAGCTATACTTGATGCTGTAGCTAAGTCTAAGAAAGTTACTATGGCAGAAGTAGTTAGAGATGAGTACAATACTGGAGTAGATATTAAGAGAATTCCTATATTTACTCAATCTGGGGATGACAGATATGATAATGCAGATAAAATGATAATTAAAAATGCTGATGTTATGCCTCATGCACTTATAAATCATGTTGAAGACAAATTAGGTCTTAAAGGAGAAAAGCTTTTAGCTTATGTTGGATGGTTAAGAGATAGAGTATTAAAGCTTAGAACCAGCGAGCAATATCTTCCGGTATTTCATATAGACGTATATGGAACTATAGGTGTGGCATTTAATAATGATATTAAAGCTATGGCTGATTACTTAGGAACCTTAGAAGAAGCTGCAAAGCCATTCCACTTGAGAATTGAAGGACCAATGGACGTTGAGCACAGAGAAAGACAGATGGAAGCTTTAAGAGACTTAAGAGCAGAACTTGATAATAGAGGAATTAATGTAGAACTAGTTGCTGACGAATGGTGCAACACTTATGAAGATGTAGTGTTCTTTGCTGATAACAAGGCAGGACATATGCTTCAAATAAAAACTCCGGATTTAGGAGGAGTTAACAATATAATCGAATCAATACTATACTGCAAAAAGAAGGGTATTGGAGCTTACTGCGGAGGAACTTGCAATGAGACTAACCGTTCTGCAGAAGTTACAACAAATATTGCTATAGGCTGTGGAGCAGATCAATGTCTTGCTAAGCCAGGTATGGGTGTTGACGAAGGTTATATGATAGTTAATAATGAAATGAATAGAGTAATTGCGCTTGTTAATAGAAGAAAAAACAAGTAGCAGAGTTAATGAAGAATGAAGAATTAAGAATGAAGAATGAATGATGGAAATCCCTTAGGGGATTTCCTATGAATAATATTATTAAAAAGTCTCATAGGGACTTTTCGCCAATGTTCTTCATTCTTCATTTTTTCATTCTTCATTTGTTTTATATTTTTAATAAAAAGGAGTGTTAAGTATGAGAGAAATTCATGTTGATGAAATAATCAAGGCTGTTAGAAAGCTTTGCATAGATGCTAATTATTATTTATCAGATGATATAAAACAAAAGCTTGAAGAGGCTTATAAGGAAGAGGACTGGGCAATAGCAAAAGATATTCTTGAGAAGATACTTGAAAACGCAGGTATAGCAAAGAATCAAAACATGCCTATGTGTCAAGATACTGGAATGACTTGTGTATTCGTAGATCTTGGGCAGGATGTGCACATTGTAGGCGGAATGCTTGAAGATGCAATTAATGAAGGTGTGAGACAGGGATATGCTGATGGATATTTAAGAAAATCAGTAGTAAAAGATCCTTTAAATAGGGTTAATACTGGTGACAATACACCAGCAGTTATACATTATGATATAGTACCTGGAGATAAGATTAAGATAACAGTTTCTCCAAAGGGGTTTGGTTCTGAAAATATGAGTAAGCTTAAAATGTTAAGGCCTGCTGACGGTGTTGAAGGCGTTAAGAATTTTATTTTGCAGACTGTTAAAGAAGCGGGACCTAATCCATGTCCTCCTATAATTGTTGGAGTTGGAATAGGCGGTACTTTTGAAAAATCAGCGTTACTTGCAAAGAAGTCTCTTCTTAGACCTACAACAAAAAGAAATGATGATCCTTTCTATGCAGAACTTGAAGAAGAATTACTTCAAAAGGTTAATGCACTTGGGATAGGACCACAGGGCTTTGGAGGAAGAAGCACAGCTCTTTGCGTCAATATTGAAGCTTATCCAACTCACATAGCAGGACTTCCAGTAGCAGTAAATATAAGCTGTCATGCGACAAGACATGCTGAAATTGAGCTATAAAAATTAATAAGGGGGACAAAAGTTATGGAAAAGAAAATAACAACTCCGCTTACAGAAGAAAAGGTTAAAGACCTTAAGGCAGGAGACAGCGTTCTTATTACAGGAACTATATATACAGCTAGAGATGCAGCTCACAAAAGATTAGTTGAGCTTTTAGATAAAGGAGAGAAGCTTCCTATAGATGTTAAGGATGCAATAATATATTATGTTGGACCAACTCCTCCTAAGCCTGGAGAAGTAATAGGTTCAGCAGGACCAACAACAAGCTATAGAATGGATCCATATTCTCCAAGATTATTAGATATAGGCCTTAAAGGAATGATTGGAAAAGGTCTAAGAGGACCAGAAGTAATAGACTCCATAAAGAAAAATACAGCAGTATATTTTGCTGCAATAGGAGGAGCTGCTGCACTAATAGGAAAGTCAGTTACAGAAGCTGAAATAGTAGCTTATGAAGATTTAGGTGCAGAGGCTATAAGAAAACTTGTAGTTAAGGATTTTCCTGTTGTAGTGGTTATAGACTCAGAAGGAAATAATCTCTATGAGATAGGGCAAAGACAATACTTAGACAGTTTAAAGTAAGCTAATAATCAACAATTATAAAGCAGATTAAATATTTTAATAGTAAAGTTTTGAGTAGAATTATTATATGCTTAAATTAAGGCTTTGCTAAGCAAAGCCTTTTTCAATTATTAATTACTAATAATTAAACATGAGGTTGGTGATTTTATGAAGATAACCAAAGTAGCAAAGGCAGGAACACTAGAATCTAATGATATACTAATCATGGTTATGCCAAATGAAGCAGGTGGGATAGAGCTTGAACTTGAGAGCATAGTTATGAAACAGTTTGGCGAGCAAATAAGAAAAGTTATTTTAGATAAAATAAAATCTATGGGTATCGAAGATATTATAATTAAAGCTCAAGATAAGGGCGCTTTAGATTATGCTATTGAAGCAAGAATAGAAACTGCTATTAAAAGGGCGGTGAGTGAGTAATGAAAAAGTTAAGAAGAACTATGCTTTTCATGCCAGGGAATAATCCTGGAATGCTTCTTAATGCAGGAATACTTGGAGCTGACTCTGTAATACTAGATTTAGAGGATGCTGTAAGTATATCAGAAAAGGATAGTGCAAGAATATTAGTAAGAGAAGCAATAAAAAATATAGATTATTCAAATGTAGAAGTAGTAGTAAGAATAAATCCATTAGATAACGAATTTGGAGCAGAGGATGTTGAGGTTATCGCAAGAGTAAAACCTGATACACTAATGGTTCCAAAAGCAGATGAGCAGGAAATAAAGACTGTAGATGAAATGCTTAATAGAATAGAAAAAGAAGAAGGTCTTGAGGAAAATAGTATTAAAATAATACCATTGGTTGAAACAGCTTATGGACTTGAAACAGTCTATGATGTAATAAGAGCTTCAAAAAGGGTTGTAGGTGTTCTTTTAGGCGGTGAAGACTTAACTGCTGATTTAGGAATTAAAAGAACTAAAGAAGGAGAAGAGATTTTCTATGCCAGAAATAAAGTAGCTACAGCCTGCAAAGCCCTAAAGGTTGATGCAATAGATACACCTTTTACAGATACAAATGATTATGAAGGTTTGGCTTTAGATACTGCAAAAGCAAAAAGTCTTGGCATGACAGGAAAAGCTTCTATAAATCCAAGACAAATAGACACTATACACTCCATATTTGCTCCTACAGAAGCAGAAATTAAACATGCACTTAGAATTCTTGATGCTATGGAAGAAGCAAAGAGAGAAGGCAAAGGCGTATTTTCAATAGACGGTAAAATGGTAGATGCTCCAATAATAAATAGAGCAACCAATACAGTGGAGCTTGCTAAGATGTTGGGAGTGATAAGATAATGAAGAACGTATTAGGAAGAGAAATTCCGGAATATATAAATGGATATGGATCAGTTAATCCTTTTGAAGGTGCTTTTTCAAACATGGGAATAAAGGAGAAAAAGGCTGTTAAGGTTACAACTGTTACTCCTTATGATAACAAGGTATTGGAAGGTATTGAAGAAGCCATAGAAAAGATAGGATTAAAGGATGGAATGACAATATCTTTTCACCATCATTTAAGAAATGGTGATTATGTTTTAAATATGGTTCTAGAGGTTATACATAAGAAAGGAATAAAAGACCTTACGATAGCGGCAAGTTCAATATTTCCTGTACATGCGCCTATGGTGGAACTTATAAAGAATGGTACAATAACAGGAATATATGCTAACTACATGTCTGGCCCTGTAGCAGAAGCAGTATCAAGAGGATATCTTAAGAAGTGTGCTGTCATGCAAACACATGGGGGAAGACCTAGAGCTATAGAAAGCGGTGATTTACACATTGATGCAGCCTTTATCGCAGCTCCAACAGCTGATACTTATGGAAACATAAATGGAGTAACAGGAAAATCTGCCTGCGGTGCACTAGGATATGCAGTATCAGATGCAGAATATGCTGATAAAGTTGTTGCAATAACTGATAATTTAGTTCAGTATCCAGCATGCCCAATTGAAATAAGTCAAATATATGTCGATTATGTTGTAAAAGTAGATTCTATCGGAAATCCAGCAGGAATAGTTTCTGGGACTACTAAAATAACAAAGGATCCTGTAGGACTTAAAATTGCTAAAATGGCTGCAGAAGTTATGAAAGCTTCAGGACTTGTTAAGGAGGGGCTATCTTTCCAAACAGGAGCAGGTGGAACCTCACTTGCAGTAGCAGCAGAGCTTAAGGAAATTATGAAAAAGGAAGGCGTTGTTGGAAGCTTCGCTGCAGGAGGAACAACAGGATACATTGTAGAAATGCTTGAAGAAGGTTTGTTTATTTCCTTGCTCGACGTACAATGCTTTGATTTAAAAGCTGTTGAATCCTATAGAGAAAATCCTAAGCATCAATCAATGTCAGCTTCCATGTATGCAAATCCACATAACAAGGGTGCAGTTGTAAATAATCTGGATGTCATGATATTGGGAGCAACTGAAATAGATTTAGACTTTAATGTAAATGTAACAACTGGTTCTGATGGAAAAATAATGGGAGGCTCAGGAGGACACAGCGATACTGCTGCAGGCTCTAAGCTTGCTATTGTGGTAACCAATCTTGTAAAGGCAAGACTTCCAATAATTAAAGAAAATGTTACAACAGTAACTACACCTGGTGAAAGCATAGATGTTTTAGTTACTGAAAGAGGCATAGCAGTTAATCCTAAGAGAACTGACTTAATTGAAAAGCTTAAGGAAACCAATTTGCCTGTTATGACTATTAAAGAACTAAAGGATTTAGCAGAAAAAATTACAGGGAAACCTAATAATATAAAATTATCTGAAGACATAGTTGCTGTAGTAGAGTACAGGGACGGAACAGTTATTGATGTCGTTAGAAAGGTAATTGATTAGGAGAGAGTAAAATGTATGGATTAGAAGTCCAGAGATTAAACTTAAATTCTAAAGAAGATAAATCTGAATTAGAAAAATTCTTGAATAAATTTGATTTAGGTTTAGATAATGATATAGATTATTCCTTAGTTATAAAAGAACAAGGTGAGATTAAAGCAACTTGTTCTAAAGCTAAAAATATACTTAAATGCTTTGCGGTAGATGAAGCTTTAAGAGGAGAGGGAATAACATCCACTTTAATAACAAGTTTAATTGACAGGTTATTTGAAGAAGGAATATATCATAGTTTTATTTTTACAAAGCCTAAAAATATATCAATTTTTTCATCACTAGGATTTAAGACTGTGTATCAGGTTAAAGATGTGGCGCTGCTTGAAAGTGGAATGTATAATATTAATACTTATATTGAAAAAATGATTAAAAAATACGATATAAGTACTAATGAAAAGGCAGCTCTTGTCATGAACTGCAACCCTTTTACTCTTGGACATAAATATCTGATTGAAAAAGCATCAGAGGAAAATAAGGAAGTTTTAGTCTTTATAGTAGAAGAAAATAAATCCTTATTTCCTTTTGATATAAGATACAAGTTAGTAAAAGAGGGAACAGCTCATCTAAAAAACGTTAAAGTTATACCTGGTGGGGAATATATAATTTCTTCTGCCACCTTTCCTTCTTATTTTCTAAGAGAAGAGGGAGAAAAACTAAGAGCATACACAGAACTTGACGCGAGTATTTTTGCAGAATATTTTTGTAAAAAACTTAATATAAAAAGAAGATATGTTGGCACAGAACCTTATTGCAGGGTAACCAATGCATATAATGAAGCTTTAGGAGAAACACTAAGTAGCAATGGAATAGAGTTGCGTGTAATTCAACGTAAAATATATAATGAGCATGCTATAAGTGCTTCTGAAGTAAGAGATTATATAAGACAGAATAGGATGCATGAATTGAAAGATATAGTACCAGATGTAACTTGGGATTTTTTAAATTCAGATGGTGCTAAAGAGATAATTGAAAAAATTAAAATCAGCAATACACCACATTAATTTAAATTTATATACGGAGATTCTTTATGAATAAAGCTTATAAAATATCGGATATTGCTTTTAAAATCAGTAGTTTTGCTATACAGGCTATTTCTTATGAAGCAGCCTGTTTTCCTTCTCCTGGTCTAGTTTCTCCGGTATCAGACGGGGCTCATAAGGACATGGAGTATTTTATGTTTATTGATAGCACTGTTTCACTCATCAAACCATTAATTCTCTGCTGTGAGGCAGGCTTAACCAATGATGAACCAAAGAAAGTTTTTGAATCTATTCGACAGATTGGCATTATTGGTGAAAATGAAATGTTTAAAGCGACAGGAGGCATAAATACTCATAAAGGGATGTTGTTTTTGATGGGAATAGCTTGTGCTGCTGTGTCTAAAGCTATATATGATAATAAAGATTTTAAAGAAGTAAGACAAATAATAATGGATATGACAGAAGGGATGACACAAAGAGAATTAGAAGCTAAAAAAAGTTTTCCAGATGAAAAGTTATCACATGGTGAGAAATTATTTAAACTGCATGGAATCTCAGGAATCAGAGGAGAAGTAGAGAAAGGTCTTCCTATAGTCTTTGATTTTGCTATAGACTTTTATAATAAAACCAAAGAACTTTATATAAATGATAGACTAATACATACTCTAATTGGGATAATGCAGTTTTGCGAAGATACAACAGTACTTCATAGGCACTCCATAGACGTACTTAAAGAAGTTCAGGCTAAGGCTAAATTCATAACAGCCTTAGGAGGAATGAAAACAGATTTTGGAGTAGATGCTGTTTATGAAATGGATAAAGAATTTAAAAGAAGAAATATAAGTCCGGGGGGAAGTGCTGATCTGCTTGGACTAACAGTATTTCTAAGTTTAGCAGAAAGTTATTTTGCAGAAAAAGGCACGGAGTAAATCCGTGCCTTTCACTGTAAAGGGAAAATTGTATAATATATTTAAAAAGAAACTAGCAATATTTATAAATTACTTAGTATAAAGCTCGTTATAATATTGTTCAAGCATTCTCTTAGTTGCAAATTCATCTCTAGTTGTTCTTATACTTTCTCTCATCATTTCTACCCATTTAGTTCTATTTTCATAATAGGTAGGAACAACTCTATTAAGAAGTGTGTCATATAAAGCTTCTCTATCATGTTCATTAATATCTGGAACTTCACCTTCTGAAACTCCATCACCAAACTGCCATCCGTTAACTCCATCGATGCAGGCTTCTGGCCACCATCCATCAAGTATAGAGCAGTTAAGAACACCATTCATAGCAGCCTTCATTCCTGAAGTACCTGAAGCTTCTAGTGGTCTTATAGGATTATTTAGCCAAATATCAGAACCTCTAGTTAACATTCTACCTATAGTCATATCATAGTTTTCAAGGAATACTACAGCATTTGGATACTTTTTCATCATAGCAACTAAGTTAGCTACTATTGCTTTTCCAGTATCATCAAGTGGATGAGCTTTTCCTGAGAATACGATTTGAACTTTTCCATCTCTTAAATATGGCTCGATAACTTCTGGTTTGCTGAAGATAAGGTCGCTTCTCTTATAAGGTGCTGCTCTTCTTGAGAAACCAATAAGGAGCTTATCAGCATCAAGCTGTATTCCTGTTCTTTCTTTTACAAAGGATACAAGTTCTTTTTTTACTTCCATGTGAGAAGACCAAAGATCTCCATTTCCTTCATAAGCTTTTGTTATTCTTTCATCTACCCAAGTTGGTGTATGTATAGCATTAGTTATTGCTATAATTTCTGAGCGGCCGGCTACTTCTTTCCACATTTTGTTTGCAGTTTCAGCATGAAGCTTTGCAACAGCATTTGCTTTTCTGGAAAGTCTAAGACCTGCTACAGTCATATTAAATGGATCTCCACCAAGTCTAATCATCTGATCCTTAGTTAATCCATTGAAAGCTCCCATAAATTCAAGCTTATCAATTGGGTGAGATTCATTACCTTGAACTATTGGAGTGTGGGTTGTAAATACAACTTCTTCTCTTGTAGCTTTCCAAGCTTCTTCAAAGCTCATTCCGGAACACATCTTTTCTCTAATAAGCTCAATTGCAGCTAAATCTGCATGACCTTCATTAAAGTGATATACATCAACTGGTATTTCAAGAGCTCTAAGTGCCTTAACTCCACCAATACCAAGTACTATTTCCTGAGCAATTCTTTCTTCTCCAAACCAGCCATAAAGCTGTCCAGTTATCCATCTTTCTCCGTTTTCAGGAATGTCTGTGTCCAAAAGATATAGTGGGTTATTTCCAAACTTTTCAGTTTTCCAAACCTTGCATACTACATCTATGTTTCTTATTTTAACTGTTACTTTAACTCCAGTATCTTCTAAGAAATCATATTCATAATTTTTATAAGCATCATATGGCTTTCCGTCAGCACCAATCACTTGATCTCCGTAGCCTTGTTTCCATTTAAGTCCTATAGCTACTAAAGGTAAATTTAAATCTTTAGCACCCTTTAAGTGGTCTCCAGCAAGAATCCCAAGTCCTCCTGCATACATTTTAAAATCAGATTGTAGTCCATATTCCATACAGAAATAGGCAACTCTAGGAAGGTTTTTGTTATCCATAGTGTCCTCCTTATATTAAAATAAATTTTAGCAATGTTAGTATTTACTTCTAAGGAAATTATACACGAAAAAGAGCATTTGTGCAAGCGATTGCATTAATATTTTTAAAAATATTATAAGTGTTGTATAAAATGAACAACAAAATCTAATGATTAATTATTTGAGGTTTGTTTTGTATAGGTTTCTGTACAATACTACAAAAAATTTAGTATAATAGAAATATTGAACATATGCACACTTATACAAGGGGGAAAAGAATGTTTAGCAGGTTGTCTTTAAAAACTAAGATTATTATATTCTCCATAGCAGCTGTTGCAGCCGTAGCTATAATAATAAACACAGCCATAAATAATAGACAGAATTCCAAAAACTATAAATTTGCAGATGAAAATTCTTCTGTAAAAAATGAAGTAATTAAACCTAGTGAAAGTAGCTTAAAACAGCAGGAGGAAGAGGAGAAAAAGAAACAGGAGGATGCTTTAAAGCTTGAGAAGCAAAAAGCTATTGAAGACAAATATCAAAAGGGATACGAGGCTTTTCAAAATAAAAAATACAGCGATGCAATTAAAATTGAGGATGAAGTTATAGCTGAAGATGATACATTTTACAAAGCATATAATGTAAAGGGAATTGCTCAGTGTTATGATAAAAAGTATTTAGATGGTATGAAAAATATAGACAAAGCTTTAGAGTTAAAGCCTGAATACGGCTATGCTAGATTTAACAAAGCACTAGCGTATGAACTTTATGCAAAATATGACGATGCTTTAAAGTGGTATGACAAAGCTCTGGAAGTAGAAAATTTTGTTTGGAGCCATTATGGAAAAGCAAGTATTTATGGCAGAAGGGGAGATGTTGAAAATACAGTGAAAAATTTAAAGACAGCTATAGATATGGACCCAACCGTAAAAGATATTGCAAAGGATGAAGTAGACTTTAATAATGTGAGAAACAGCAAAGAATTTCAGGAGCTGATTAAATAATGCAGAACCCCCTTTATTCAATATACATATAATGAATAAAGGGGGTGGATTTTTTGGAACAGAATATGCAAACACCAAAATCTTCAGATACTGCAGCTTTAGCAAGCAGATTAAATCTTATATCTTCTATACTTAATAATTTTAATTTTTCAAAGCAGGATGAAATTTTTGTTGTAGCGGGAATAATTGGATTACTGTCAACGTATTTGGTAAGAAAAGCAGCAGTTCAGGAGGCTAATGAGCAGCAAATTGCTCCAGGAGTAACCACCTTTGCTAACAATTTAAAACTAATTGGAACCTCAATAGGTTTAATTTCAAGCAGTATATTGTTTTGGGCATTGTTAATCGAGGTTTCATTGAGAGCGCAGGGAATACAGGCTCCTCAATCATCTGCAGTAGGAATAGCAAGAGGTGCCGGAGCAGTATTAGTACAATAATAACTAATATGCTAACTCCAAATAATTAATATTTAAAAAGATATATTTCTGTGAAAAACAACATATAATTGGACTGGTGCAAATTGAAATTTATTTACCTAAAAAGTTCAGTCTGCACCAGTCCGTTGCTTTAATTAACTTTAATATTATATTTCTCACATTTTAATGATACAGTTCTATGAGTTAATCCTAAGGCTTTTCCGGCTTTATTGTAACTTTTATACTTTTGCATGGCTAGCGTTATAAGTTCTTTTTCGTACTCTTCTAATGGCAGCAGTTCTCCATTTCTAAGGTTAATAAGTCTTTCACCGGATTGATCAGAATTTGTTATATAAAAAGGCAGATCCTTCAAAGTTATTATTGAGCCTTCACAAAGATTGATAGCTCTTTCAATAATATTTTGAAATTCTCGTATATTTCCCGGCCAATTATATTTTTGGAAGTGTTCTATACATTCAGCTTCTATATTATCGATACTTTTGTTTAGATTTCTGCTTATATTTTTTATAAAATACTCGGTAAGTAAATTTATATCTTCTTTTCTTTGTCTTAAAGGGGGAAGTGTTATGGTTATTACATTCAGCCTATAGTACAGGTCTTCTCTAAATTCGCCGGTTTTCATCATTTCTTCAAGATTTCTATTAGTTGCCGCAATTACTCGCACATCTACTTTGTGTGTTTCAATTCCGCCTATGCTTTCAAATTCCTTTTCTTGAAGTACGCGCAGCAATTTAACCTGCATTTGTTTAGGCATGTCTCCTATTTCATCAAGAAAAATAGTTCCACCATCTGCTAATTTAAATTTACCGGGTTTACTTTTAACTGCTCCAGTAAATGAACCTTTTTCAAATCCAAACAGTTCGCTTTCTAACAGGTTTTCGGGAATAGCTGCGCAGTTAACCTTAATGAAAGGTTTATCCTTTCTTAAGCTGTGATTATGAATTGCCTTTGCAATAAGTTCTTTTCCAGTACCGCTTTCTCCTCTTATAAGAACTGTTGATGTTGATTGAGATGCTTTCTCCGCTATTAAAAGTGCCTCTTTTAAACTTCCGCTTGATCCTATTATGTTATTAAAAGAACTGTTCAATCTGGTATGTTTTTGAAGCTCCTCTTTATAATAATTAATTTCTTCTTGATAATGCTCTAATTTTTTAGCAAGTTCAGATATATCCTGAAAAGCTCCTATAACACCTATAAGCTTATTATTTGAAAATATAGGAGCCCTATTTGCTATAACTATATTTTCATTAATATTTAAAAACTCACCTGATATTGATTCCTTTGAGTTAAGAACCTCAGGCAGCTTTGAATCGGGAATTATATTTTTAATATTTCTCCCTAAGACCTCCTTTGAGGTTTTATTAAGGAGCCTTAATGCATATTCATTAGCAGAGGTTATATTAGAATTTGCGTCAATAATAATTATACCTAAAGGAAGAGCCTCCAGAACCTGCTCATTAGCAATTGTGTTTTCTTCAATAAACTCATCAATATTTGACATAAAAGAATTATTAGGTTCAATTTGGGTTGTAATAAAATTACAAAGTTCAAGTACGGCATTTCTTCCGGAGAGAGTGTCTTCATAACAGGAGATTTCAATAATCTCATTTTGTTTAATTTTTAGAGATATAAGAGCAAGCATGCTTATGGCAATAGGTTCTTTGTTGTCCAATTTTTTTATATATAAATTTATTTTGTATCTTGCTTTTAGTTCGGAGGCTTTATTTACTATCATGGCAGCAATTCTTGTATGAATACCATAGGTAATATTTACAATAATACTATTTCTGTACATAACTTCTCCTTTATGATAAAAAGTATCAGAATTAATTTTGATATTGATAAAAAATATCAATTTAATAATACATCAGTAATTAGAGCTTGTCTAGGCTATTTGTTTAATAAAAAAATATACTTTACAAATAATATAGGAAGTGAGATTGTTAAAAAATATCAATATGTAAATTTAAATTCCAATAAAATAAGCGATTTGAAGTTGGCATAAAAATTGCTAATAATAATTTACATGTAATTTTATTTTAATATAACATTTATTTTTATATTTACATAAATAGGAGGAAGAGGTATGAAAAAAGGTATTGCAGCTTCAAGGGGTTATGCAATTGGTAAAGTAGTTCTTAATGTTAAGGAAGAAGAAATAATTATTGAAAGAAAAATTGATAACCTAGGAGCAGAAAAGGAAAGACTGCAAAAGGCTCTAGCAGTGTCTAGAGGTCAGCTTGAGAAGATAAAAAACAAAGCCGAAATCGAAATGGGAGCTGATAAGGCTGCAGTATTTGAGAGTCATATGATGCTGCTGGATGACCCGGAATTTGTTGGCGCTATTGAAAGCGGCATAGAAGCAAATATGATAAATGCTGAAAAGGTATTAAAAGATGTAGTAGACATGTACGCTTCTATATTTGATTCTATGGAAGATGAATACATGAAGGAAAGAGCGGCAGATGTAAAGGATGTTGGAAATAGAATACTTAATAATCTTCTTGGTAAATCAATGAATGAAATGGGGCAGCTAGAAAATAATACTGTAGTTGTTGCGCATGATTTAACCCCGTCAGATACAGCAGAACTTGATAAGGACAAAGTTATTGCATTTCTGACCAATATAGGAGGAAGAACTTCTCATAGTGCAATTATGGCAAGAACTCTTGAAATACCAGCGATAGTTGGTATGGGAGATATAACTGATACAGTTAATAACGGAGATTTGGTTATAGTAGATGGAATTGAAGGTATAGTTATAATAAAACCATCTGAAGATCAAATTAAAGAGTATAATCTTAAAAAGGAAAAGTTTGAAGGTGAAAAAGAAGAATTAAAAAAATTAGCTCATGTTGAAACAAAAACTAAGGCTGGTAAAAGAATAGAGGTAGTTGGAAATATCGGTAAGCCTGAGGATGTTCATAAGGTCCTTGAAAATGGAGGGGAAGGCGTAGGATTATTTAGAACTGAGTTTCTATATATGGATAGAGAAACCATGCCATCAGAAGAAGAACAGTTTGAAGCCTACAAATATGTAGCTGAAAAATTAGAAGGAAAAACATTGGTTATAAGAACTTTAGACATTGGAGGAGATAAGAAGCTTACCTACTTGCCAATGCCTGAGGAAATGAATCCTTTCCTAGGTTACAGAGCTATCAGACTATGCCTTGACCAAGTGGATTTATTTAAAGTTCAGCTTAGAGCATTATTAAGAGCCTCTGCCTTTGGAAATCTTAAAATAATGTTTCCTATGATATCTTCAGTTAATGAATTCTTAGAGGCTAAAAAAATATTAGCTGAATGTATGGAAGAGCTAAAATCTGAAGGAAAAGCTTTCAATGAAAGATTGGAAACCGGTATTATGATTGAGATACCATCTGCTGCTGTAATGGCTGATGAGCTTGCTAAGCATGTAGACTTTTTTAGCATAGGAACAAATGATTTGATTCAGTATACTCTAGCAGCTGACAGAATGAACGAAAAGGTATCATATTTATATGATCCAATGCATCCAGCTGTTTTAAGGCTTATTAAAATGACTATAGATGCTGCTCATAAGGAAGGAAAATGGTGTGGTATGTGCGGAGAGATGGCCGGAGATGAAACTGCAATACCAACTTTATTAGAATATGGATTAGATGAATTTTCTATGAGTGCATCTTCAATTCTTAGAGCGAAGCAGATCATAATAAATAATTAGTTTAATAAAGTCTAAAAGGTTTTCTCAAAATCCTTTTGGGCTTTATTTTTGTTTTAAATTGAGGCCTATGCGTAACTATTTTATTTAAACTTCGTATATAATTATGATTATAAAAGAAAGCAAGGGGGTAGCTGCCTTGGAAGAAGATTTGAAGCTTGTTCAAGAAGTATTAAAAGGTAATATAGATAGCTTTAATATATTGGTAAATAAATATGAGTTTACGGTATTGAGGTTTATTTATAACAATATAAGGGATAGGGAGGCATCTGAAGATATAGCACAAGAAGTCTTTATAACTGTTTATAATAAGCTGTACACCTTTAAAAAAGAATATAAGTTTTCAAACTGGCTGTTTCAGATAGCAAGAAATAAGTGTATAGACTATATAAGGAAATACAAGAGAGTATACGAAGCTAACGTAGAAGATTTCTACAATATTGTATCAAGTGAAATTTCTCCTGAGCAAAGTGCAGAATATAAGGAGATAAAAAAGCTTGTAGAGAATTTTATTAGCACGTTAAATGATCTTGACAGGCAAATAATTATATTAAGATACTTAAATGACAATATGACCTTTTTAGATATTGCTGAAATTCTAGACTTGAATGAGTCAGCTGTTAAACGAAGATATTATAAATCAAGAGAAAAATTTAAAGATTTCAGATTAAATAAAGAAATGGGGTGTAAATAATGGATTGCAATGTATTTGAAAAAAAACTGCCAGATTTAGTTGAAGATAATATCTCTTATGACATAAAAGAAGCAATGCTTAAACATATAAAGGAATGTGAAGAATGTAAAAAGGTATATGAGCAGGAGCTTGAAATTGATAAAGTTATGAAAATAGGGCTGTCTGTGGAACCTCATTCTTTCAGAAGTATACGTGGAGACATAATGAAAAATATTGATAAGAATAGGTATGGAAGGAGTCCCATTAAAAAAATACTTCAACATTTAAACAAATACAGAGTTACCTATACCTCAATAGCAGCATTAGTAGCAGTTGTGGTTTTTATAACGCCTTATATTTCTAAGATGAATTTTAGCCGGTCAATGAATAAAGTTTCTAGCTATAAAAGTTCTAGTAAATCATCTGAATCTATTGTTTCTGGTGCAGAAGTAAAAGATTTATCTATAGATACTCCTAGAGCAGCAACTAAAGAGAGTGCGGCTGCAAATGAAACTTCCGGCAAGCCATCTTTATATCTACCTAAATTTGAAAAAAAGGAAATGCCTAATGACTTTAAGGTTTCCTTTGGCACACCTTGGGTAAATTCAACTGATAAGCAATATAGTGCATCAATTGAGGGGAAAGGGGATAAAGCTCAAGAGGAAGGAATAGGAACTATAATAGTAAAAGACCTAAAAACAAATACGCAATATTCCTTTGAACTTGTTAATAATGAAGTTAATCAATTCAGTCCTTTAGCTTTGGAGTGGATTAATAATGAAAAACTTTTGATCATAGTTGGAAGCGGTCATGGCAGCATAAGTCATGGTGGTGATTTATTTACCTTAGATATAAACAAGAACGAAACAAAAAAAATAAATGCTCAGGAAGTAATTAAGCTTGACCAAAAGGTACCTATTACTAAAATATTGTCGGTAAATATAAATGCTAATAAAGAGATGGTTATTGAATTTGAATATTTGGTATATGAAGACTCCAATTATACAAAAATGCATACGGAAAAGGCAAGTATAACTACAACAGTTTATTAAACTTACCAGTAGATAAAATGTTTAAATCTTACTATAATAAATAAAGAATATTATATTTATAAGAGGTAGGATTTAATGGATAAATCTATGAAGCTATATACTAAAGCGATTGAATGTTATAATAAAGGAAATATTGAGAAAGCCTTAGAGTTTTGTGAAAAAAGTATATCTGAGAACCTAAAAAATACATCTTCAATTAATTTAAAGGGACTTCTATACTACTTAAAGGGCGAGCTTGATAACGCTCAAGGCTTATGGAAAATGAACTCCCAGGTAAATAAGGATTCTGTGTCAAAAAAGTATTTGGAAGATAGTAAAAATGATGAGAAAAAGATGGCTATTTATAATGCAGCACTTATGGAAATTAAGGAGTTAAAAATAAGAGAAGCGCTTAAAATGCTTAGTGAGTGCAGGGAAAGTGATTTTAATTCGATAAATGTAAACAATTATATTGCCTTTTGCTATATTAAGCTAGGAGAATATGCTGCTGCATTAAAACATATAAATATAGTTTTAGGAATTGATAAGAAAGATCAATTTGCTTTAAAAAATAAGAAGGAGCTTACAAGCTTTGGAGTAATTAAAAAAGAAATAAATTATAAATATTTAGGTATAGCTTTTGTAATTATTCTTTTAATTGGTTCATTTTCTATAGTATATAAAAATTCAATGGCTAAATATGCTGATAAAAATTTATTAAAGAACAAGCAGATACTAAAAATTGTTGATGAAGCAAAAGTTGAGAAACAAAATGAAAGTAGACAACCTGATGAACAGAAGAAAGACCAACCTGCAGACAAAAAGAATATAGAGTTTTTTCCGTCAGATGATATTAACAGATTAATAGCTTCAAAAGATTATGAAAAACTTTATGAAATATATAATACTTGGAAAGACAAAGAGTTGAATATAAATAACAAAACACTTTTAATGAAAGTCAAAGATATTATTTCAGGCGAGGGAATTGAGTACTTTTATAATAAAGGCAGTCAAGCCTTATCATCTAAGGAGTACAATAAATCCATTAATTACCTAAGTATAGCTTATAACTACGGTGAGAAGAGTTATTTATATTCCCATGCAATTTATCTTATAGCTGTGAGCTATAAAAATTCAGGTGATATTGAAAATTCTATAAAGTACTATAAAGAATATACTTCCAAATATCCTAATGGAGATTATAACGATGCGGTGCTTTATGAGCTAACATTATTATATAAAAATATTGATAATGATACTGCTGTAAACTATGCGAAAAGTCTTAATAAACAGTATCCAAAATCAATGTACAATAACTCAATTATTAAATCGATTATAACTAAATAAATTCTTTAGAACTTATGTATAAATATTTGTGCGTGAGTTCTTTTTTTTTGAATTGATTTGGTATAAAATGGTAATTGTGTGTGGAAATATATGGTAATGAGGTGGTTGTTTATGGGGAGAAAGAGGAAAAAGCTTTTGATTTTATGCACTTTTCCAATTATAACGTTAAGTGTTGCAACTAGCTGTAAAAAAGTTGAATCTGCTTCTGCTAAAACAGATAATATACAAATAGTTGATTCAAGTAAAGAAGAATATGAAGATAATTTTAGAGAACATCTTTTGTCTTTAAAACAAAACTATAAAGCTAATATTTTAGAGTTTGAACCTGATGGAAAGGCTAGAATATCGAATCTAGGTATGAAATATTACATTAGTTCAAATCTTGACAAGCAAAGAGATATAAATATGGTCAGTGATGATGCTTATTCTGAATTGCAGGGTGTTACGTGCTTTAGAGGAAACAATATGAGGGACGGAGGAAGTTTTGGAACGGCTGAAATTAAGGAAGGTAAACTTGAATTACAATGGAAAAAGAAGATAGGAAGTATAGACGAATGGACAGGAGTTGGATGGAATGGCCAGCCATCAATAGTTCAATGGGATAAGAAGATCATTAACTGTATGAATATAAACTCTGATAAAAAAAATAAAGAAAATTTAAAAGAGGTCATTTATGCAACCTTGGATGGAAATGTATATTTCTTAGATTTACAAGACGGAAAGGAAACAAGAAGCAAATTAAATATTGGTGCACCTATAAAAGGAAGTTTGACTGTTGACCCAAGGGGAATACCATTATTATATGTTGGTCAAGGTATAAATAAAAATGGAGGAAGATTTGTAGATTTTGCATACAGAATATTTAGTTTGACTGACTTTAAGAAACTTTATGAGATTAAGGGCAGCGACAGCTTTTCTAGGAGAAGCTGGGGGGCTTTTGATTCTACGGCATTAATTGATAAGAATACTGACTCGATTTTTATTTGCGGAGAAAATGGTTTGTTTTATTCAGGAAAATTAAACACAAAATTTGAAAATGAAAAAATTCAGATAAACCCCGAGCTGGTTAAATATCGTTATGATGTACCAGGTAAGGATAAAAGAGGAATTGAAAACAGCATAGCCATATATAAAAACTATGGATATTTCGCAGACAACGATGGAATACTCCAATGTGTAGATATAAATACGCTTACTCCGGTGTGGGCATTAAATGTAAATGATGATACTGATTCTACTGTTGTTTTAGAAAAAGAATATGCTAATTTAAATTTATATACAGCCTGTGAAGTTGACCATCAGGGCAATAACGGATATAGTTACGTTAGGAAAATAGATGGTGCATCAGGTAAAGTATTATGGGAAAATAAATATAAATGTTCCTTTAATGATGGAGTTAATGGAGGAGCCTTGGCAACACCTGTTTTGGGCAAAAATGACATATCTAACTTAGTTATATTTAATATAGCAAGACATCCGCAATACAACGAAGGCATTTTGGTTGCAATTGATAAGAACAGCGGTAAAGAGGTATGGTCATATAAGCTGAAAAATTATTGCTGGAGTTCACCTGTGGCTCTTTATAATAATAACGGTAAAAGTTATTTAGTTCAGTGTGATTCTACGGGAAAGGCTATGCTCATTGAAGGCTCTACAGGAAAGCTTCTGGATACTATTGAGCTTGGGGCTAATGTAGAAGGGACTCCCGCAGCATTTAATGATATCCTTGTGGTTGGAACTAGAGGTGCTGAAATAGTGAGTTTTAAAGTTAAATAAAATAATTTGGCTATTTGACTAGCACTTGATTTTATGTGATAATAATTATTGATATTTAAATAATAATTATATAAGTACATAATACCTGTTACAGGTGTATTGGGAGGTAAAATAAATGATTAAAGAAGTTATGGATAATACTTTTAATGAAGAAATATCATCAAGCGATGCTCCGGTTGTTGTAGATTTTTGGGCTCCTTGGTGCGGACCTTGCAAAATGCTTGGACCAGTAATAGAAGAACTTTCAAATGAATACGAAGGTAAAGTTAAATTTTTAAAGGTTAATGTAGACAATAATCCCGTAGTATCTCAAATGTACAGAGTTTCAAGCATTCCAACAGTTATGGTTTTTAAGAATGGCTCTACAGCAGATACTATGGTTGGATTTAGACCAAAGAATTCACTGAAGGAATTAATTGATAAACATATTTAATTAAATCGTATATCCAAGTTCAGATTTTAACTGCTGAACTTGGATATATTTATAAATAAATGAATGAGGTGAAAAAATTGGCTGATAGATATGATATAGCAATAGTTGGGAGCGGACCGGCAGGGCTGTCAGCAGCTATAAACGCTAAAATCAGAAATAAAAATATTATAGTTTTTGGCAGCAAAGATCTTAGTTCAAAGTTGACAAAAGCTCCAAAGATAAATAATTACCTTGGTTTTTATAATGTTACGGGAGAAAAATTAAAAGAAGAGTTTGAGAAACATATTAAGGCTATGGATATAAGCATAAGTTATGAAAGAATAAACGCAATCTATGCTATGGGAGATTACTTTGCACTTATGGTTAATGAAAAAATGTATGAAGCAACTTCTGTTATAATTGCCACCGGAGTAGAGTATGCAAAACCTCTTAATGGAGAAGAATCATACTTAGGGAAAGGTGTAGGCTATTGCGCTACCTGTGATGCACCTTTATATAAGGAAAAAACTGTAGCAATCATTGGTTATAATCATGAGGCTGAAGAGGACGCAAACTTTGTAAGCGAGCTTGCTTCAAAGACATATTATATTCCTATGTATAATGGAAGCTATAACCTTAAAGAGAACATAGAAATATTAAAAGATAAGCCGTTAGAAATTCAAGGAGATATTTTTGTTAGTAAGCTTATTCTTAGAAATAGTACAATAGCGACAGATGGGGTCTTCATTTTAAAAGACAGTGTGCCACCCGGACAGTTAGTACCCGGACTTGAAATTATAGACGGTCATATTAAAACAGATAGAAATATGAGAACGAATATCCCCGGATGTTTTGCTGCTGGCGATTGTGTGGGAAAACCATATCAATATATTAAGTCTGCCGGCGAGGGACAGATTGCTTCATTAAGTGCTGTATCTTATGTAGACTCATTAAAAAACTCTCGAAGGTAATCCTTCGAGAGTTTTTTAATGAGCATTATTTATTTACAACAAAGAAAACGTGATTTCCAATAGGTTTTACATTAGATTTGTTTACTTGCTTCATCCAAGTTGAAGTTGCAATTTTAGGGTTATAAAAGAAAATCGCATTGTTTGTTGGATCATTGCCTTTTAATGCTTCCATAACAGCTTCATAGCTTATTCTATCCGGTACAACATTTATTTCACCATTTTTTAAACAAGAGAAAGCGCCTCTTTGTTTAATAACTCCCTCCACGGATTTTGGGAAACTGGGATTTTTAAGTCTATTTAATATAACTGAGGCCACAGCAACCTTTCCTTCGTAAGGTTCTGAACGGCTTTCGGCATAGACTATTTGTGCCATTAAATATACATCCTCATCAGTTATATATATGGTCTTATCTGAAACATTGAATACCTGAACAGCACCTATTTGTTCTTTATATAGGCTTTGTTCTTCCTCAGCTGCCGTAACTTTGGAACAAGGTATTATGAGCAAAGTTAACAACAGTGTAAAAACAATAAAAAATTTTTTCATATTTATATATTTTTCCTCCTTTTACCTACGGGGTTAGCTGACGGGTTCGGTAAAGGCATAACCTACGTAAAAAACGATTCACCCCAAAAAAGTGGTTTCCCCGCGTTTTATAAAAAACTTAGGCTAGGAGTATTATTCCACAATTATTAAAAATAATACCATTTTAAATAAAAAATTTACATACTATTTCTAGTATGTAAATACATGGAGCTAATTCATATTTGACTGTTTAAATTCTTTAAATGCCTTTGTAAAATCGCTAAAGGCTTTTGTTGCATCACTATACTTTGAATTTGGTACAGCATATAATTCACTTATTTTATCATTAGTTAATTGATCGCTAGTCAGTTTCTCATTTTTTACAGAGTATATAAAACTTTCAAGATAATTGTTGTAACATTCAATGGCAGTACTTAAAAGCTTGTAGCATTGCACTCCGCTAGAAGGTGCAGCTATATTCGAAAATTCCTGGCTTATACTATCAAGTTCATCTTTATTTTTATTTGCTAGAGCGATAATATTATCTATATTTCCTTTTTCCTTTCTGACTCTTTCTAACTGAGGACCTAGATCTATATTTATTGCTGTAAATCTTGATAAAATGGAATCGATGCTTGATTGAAAATCAGAATTTTGAGATTGATTTATTTCTTTATCTCTAACAACTTTAACCATTTCATTGACATAAGTAGTAACATTATCAACAAAAGATGTTGTACTTTGAGGTAAAGTAATTTTAGCATCTTTGATGTTCACTAGGGCATAATACTTAATGCAGTCATTTGTATATTTTTTTAAGTCTTCACTTGCCTTGCTGATATCTTTTCCCTCAGGATTCCTAAGAATAGCATCTATCTGTCTATATATAAGTATGTTTTTATCCAATCCAAGTAAAAAGTTTTCATTATCTTTAGTATATTTATCTGTAGCTGTTAATCCTTGAGCTTCTTCTTTAAGCTTTGTTAAAGTATCTATTTTTCCAGGAAGATCTTTTCTAATAGCTTGATTATCTTTTAATGCTTGTCCGCTTTTATTGTTAAAGGAAGATACACTGCTATTAAGTTCGTTGACACTTTTTACAACCTTTTGGATATTTGCTTCATAAGAGTTCGAAGATTTTCCTATGAATAAATAATAAGTACCAAAAAAAACTCCAGCTGTTAAAAGGACAAAAGCTAAAACTTCTAAAATAATAATCACAGTTCTATTTTTCTTTTTGTTATTTTTCATTTTTTTCTCCTTTCATTTGAACCACTAGGTAGTTAAAACGCTTGTTGTCGTAGGCAAACTACCAGTACAAGGTAATTTGAACCTTGCAACTCCTTTTACTTGAAGCATCGGATAATCTAAAGAGCAAGTACCTTTCATAAGCTTATGGGCTTAATAAATTTACCTTAGCTCATAAGAAATCCGTCAAAATCTATTTTGGACAGTAATTTCACAGGTTTACATTGAAATTTGTGCAAACATTATTTTCTTAAATATATTTAAGAAAAGAGTTTTAAAATTTAAGATGTTTTGCAGATTATCTTACATTATTAATATTCTACCTAATAGGCCAAAATTCCTTCAAAGTTTGTTTTATTATAAATTACAATAATTTTATATTAGATTTATACTAATAAATCGTTTATTAGTGTATAATTGTAAGTAGACAATAAAAATATTTGATTTTTTACAAGAAATGTTAGAGGAGGGTATAGCTTGACGGAATTTTTTAAGGTTTTAATAGATAGTATTAAAACGATAAGTGTATTTTCAATATTGGATATTATAGTGGTATCATATATTTTTTATAAGGGTTATATGCTGATTAAAGAAACAAGAGCAGAGCAGCTATTAAAAGGAATTTTGCTTATAATTGTGCTAATACCTATAGCAAGTCTTTTGAAATTGAATATGCTTTATTGGATTCTAAGCAAAACCATAACAATAGGTGTACTTTCTATAATTATTATTTTTCAGCCTGAAATACGAAGGGCTCTTGAGCATTTGGGAAGAAGTGCTTTTAATGAAATTCATATTTTAGAAGATGTTGAGGCAATGGAGAAGGTAGTAACTGAAGTTACTGATGCTGTTGAAAACTTAGCTAAATCCAAGACCGGGGCTCTCATTATAATAGAAAATAGGACTGGACTTGGGGATATTATAGCTACTGGGACAAAGCTTGATGCAGCGGTATCAGCTGCACTTTTAGAAAATATATTTGTAGTGAATACTCCTTTGCATGATGGAGCAACAATTATAAGAAATGATAGAATTATTTCAGCCGGCTGCTTTCTTCCTCTTACAAGCAATGACAGTATAAGCAAACAGCTTGGCACAAGACATAGAGCAGGTATTGGTATATCAGAAAACTCAGATGCTCTTACAATAATAGTATCAGAGGAAACAGGAGTTATTTCATTAGCTGTTAATGGAACTTTAACAAGGAATTATACAAAAGATAGATTAAGAGATATATTAATTAGGATTTTAAAGAGCAGACAGAGTAAGAAATTGACCTTTAGGGAGAGGGTGATGATGTGGATAAGAAAAATACGTGGCTGATTAAAGTTTGCTGTGTAATCGCAGCTTTTTCCCTATGGCTTTATACATCCAATTTGGAGGGGAGTCAAGTTCCTCAACAGGTTAAGGTTCAAGTAACACTGCAGGGTCTTGATAATGTGACGGAACAAAAGCTTAAGGTTTTACCACCCTCTGAACCATATACTGTAACACTTAAAGTAACAGGCTCATTGACAGACGTGCAGCTTGGAAAGGAACAATTTAAGGCGGTTGCTGATCTTAGTGAGTGGGTATTTACAAAAGGCGAAAGAGACATACCTGTCAGAATTGAAAGACAGCCTGCTAACGTAACTATTTTAAACAGCAGTATCTTATCTATAAGAGTTGCCTTTGATGATTTAAAACAGAAAAGTCTTCCTATAAAAGTTAACACAGATGGCAAGGTGAAAGATGGTTACTATGCGATGACCCAGAATTTAACGCCTTCTGATGCTGTTGTAAGCGGTGCTGCTAAGTATGTTGATCAAGTAGCAAGCGTTGGTGTTTCATTAGACTTGAAAAATGCTGATAAAGATTTAAATTTAAAGCTACCTCTAAAGGCTCTGGATTCTTCGGGAAGAGAAGTTAAAAATGTTGATATAACACCTGATGCTGTAGAGTTATCAATTCCGGTTAGAAAAACCAAAACGGTAGGAATTAGCGTTGTTACAAAAGGAAATTTAGGAAAAGATTATTCTTTAAAAACAATAGTGACTGTGCCTGATAAAGTAGACATAGCAGGCGGAGAAGCTGTTAACAATATAACTGAACTGAAAACCGAAGCTGTTGATTTAAGTACTTTATCGCCTAATAAAACTATTACTGCCAAACTGGTAGTGCCTGAGGGTATAAATCTAATAAATAGTGATGGCACAGTGAAGATAAAAGCAACAATGGATAAAATAATTCAAAATAGTTATTCTTCCGATATTCAGGTAAAGGGGTTAAATGATGCATTTACAATAGCGTTAGACAATAGTAAATTGACATTAACTTTATCGGGACCTGAGAGCATTATAAGCACTATAAAAAATGAAAATATTAATGCTAATATAGATGTAAGTAGTTTATCAGCTGAAGGAGAGTATTCAGTCAAAGTAAATTATGCTATACCTGATGGTACATCAAAAATATCAGCTAATGTGGAAAATGTAAAGGTAATTTTAAAGAAGAAGGCTGGTCAGAATACATCGACGCCAACAACGACACAACCAACTAACACACAAACGAATGGAGGCCAATAATTTTTATGTCCATAAGAATAAATAACATTATATTAGATATAGAAGAAGATGTTGAAGTTTTAAAAGATAAAGCAGCAAAAAAAATGAAAATTTCAGCTAAGGATATAAAAAACTTTAAAATACTAAGGGAATCTATCGATGCTAGAAAAAAAGAAGCAATAAAATTCAACTACACCTTAGAAGTTTTCACTGATAATGAGGAAAAACTTGTTACCAGACTTAATGATAAAGATATAAAACTTGAAGAAAATCAGTATACTGATAAAATTTCTTTAGGCAGCAAAAAGATGGAACATAGACCTATAATCGTGGGTATGGGACCGGCAGGAATGTTTGCTGGTCTTTTGATGGCTAGAAAAGGATATAAGCCAATAATAATCGAAAGAGGTCAAAAGGTTGAGGAAAGAACAGAAGCAATAAACAGGTTTTGGAGTACAGGAAATTTAAATACAGAATCTAATGTTCAGTTTGGAGAAGGGGGAGCTGGAACCTTCTCAGATGGAAAACTAACCACAAGAATAAAGGATAATAGATGTGACTATGTTTTGGAATCTTTCGTAAAGGCAGGAGCTCCAGCAGAAATTCTATACTCAGGAAAGCCTCATGTTGGAACTGATATATTAAAAATTGTGGTAAAAAATATAAGAGAAGAAATAATAGCTCTCGGCGGTGAGGTTAAATTTAACAGCAGATTAGAAGATTTAATTATTAAAAATAATATTCTGCAGGCAGTAATAGTAAATGGTCAAGAGATAGCGTGTGATAACTTAATTCTTGCTATAGGGCACAGTTCGCGAGATACTTACGAAATGCTTTATAAAAAGGAGATATCATTAATACAAAAACCTTTTGCTATAGGTGTAAGAATAGAACATATGCAAAGTTTGATTGACGAAAGTCAGTACGGCAAGTTTGCAGGTCATAAAAGGCTTAAGGCTGCAGATTATAGACTTAGTCACAGCTGCGATAAGTTGAATAGGTCTGTTTATAGTTTTTGTATGTGTCCTGGTGGAGAGGTTGTAGCAGCAGCTTCCGAAAACAATAGACTAGTAACAAATGGTATGAGTTATTATAAGAGGGATAAGGAAAATGCCAATTCAGCTTTAGTAGTTACAGTAAGACCAGAAGATTTTGGCGGAGAAAACCCTCTCATGGGAATGGAGTTTCAAAGGCATTATGAGGCTCTTGCTTACAGCTTAGGAGGGGGAAATTATATTGCTCCGGTGCAGCTTGTTGGTGATTTTCTTAAGGATAAAGTCAGCGTAAACCTTGGTAATGTTAAACCTTCCTATACTCCAGGATATGAGTTTAGGGACTTAAGGCAATGTCTGCCTTCTTATGTTTCGGAAGCTTTAAAGGAAGGAATAATAAATTTTGACAGAAAAATTAAAGGTTATGCTTCACAAGATGCTGTGCTAACCGGAATAGAAACAAGAACCTCTGCACCGGTAAGAATAGAAAGAAATGAAAACTTTCAAAGTACAGCGTTAATAGGGCTATTCCCTGCAGGAGAAGGTGCCGGGTATGCGGGTGGCATAGTATCTGCCGCTGTGGATGGATTGAAAGCAGCTGAAACAATAATGAAGGATTGGGCACCTAAAGAATAATTTTTTGAAGGGTTGAATTTCATTTATAATCTGATAAAATAGAATTATAAATGAAATTTTTATTTTCTGAATAATTATTATTTATGGATGGGGGAGCAATATGGGTGACAAGGATTATATATTAGTTATTAATCCAGGTTCCACTTCAACAAAGATAGCACTTTATTGTAAAGAACAGTGTATATCAGTAGTCAGTCTTTCGCACAGTGTGGAAGATATTAAAAAGTATGAAAAAATTTACGATCAGAAAGATATGAGAACTAACGTTATTTTAAATTGGCTGAAGGAACAGGGGATAAGTTTAGAACACTTATGCGCAGTAGTTGGGCGAGGTGGACTTTTAAGGCCGATGCCAGGTGGTACCTATAAGGTTACAGAAGCGATGCTTAAGGATTTAGAGATCGGTTATCAAGGAGAACATGCTTCTAATCTGGGTGGGATAATTGCTTATGAAATTGCAGAAAAAGTAAATATTCCTGCATTCATAGTTGATCCTGTAGCAGTAGATGAATTCGAAGATATTGCAAGAATATCAGGACTTCCAGAACTACCAAGACGTTCTTTAGTACATGCTTTAAATATTAAAGCTGTATCAAGAAAAGTTTCAGCAAAACTTAATAAAAAATTCGAGGAAAGCTCTTATGTTGTAGCACACTTAGGCGGGGGAATATCAATTGCACCAATTAAAAACGGAAGAATAGTAGATGTAAATAATGCAAATGAGGACGGTCCTTTTTCTCCTGAAAGAGCAGGAGGCCTTCCAATCGGCGATGTTGTAAAGATGGCTTATAGTGGAAAATACTCACAGAAGGAATTGAAAAAGAAACTAATTGGCGGAGCTGGGCTTACAGCTTATTTAGGCACTAATGATGGAAGAATTGTGGATAAAGCTATTGAAAGCGGAGATAAAGAAGCTGAATTAGTTCTAAAAGCAATGGCTTATCAGATAGCTAAGGAAATTGGATGCTATTCTACAGTGTTAAAAGGCCAAATTGATGCTGTTATTCTTACAGGGGGTCTTGCCCACAATAAAAGGTTAACAGGCTGGATAAGCGAAATGATTAAATTTATTGCTCCAGTTGAGATCGTTCCGGGAGAAGATGAAATGCAGGCTCTTTATGAAGGCGCAGTAAGAGTTTTAAAGAATAAAGAAACTGCTAAAATATATGAGAATGAAGTTTTTATCAAGGAGGTTTAAGTCCTAAATGGACTTAAACGGGCATTTTAGATTGCCCAGAGTTGCGAGTGAAAGGAGAACATTAATGATAAAAAGTTTTGATGAGATAATGGAAAAAGTTAAAAAGCAACAACGCAAAAGAATCGTTGTTGCAGCAGCTCAAGATGAACCGGTTTTAGAAGCTGTAAGAGATGCTGTTTCTGAGGGATTTATCGAGGCAATTTTAGTCGGAGATAGAGAAAAAATAGTTGAAATAGCTCATAAAATTAATTTTAATGTAAACGATTTAGAAATAATTGACGAGGCAGATAATACTAAGGCTGCTTTAAAAGCTGTACAGCTTGTGTCCTCAGGAAAAGCCGATATGCTTATGAAAGGGCTTTTAGAAACTTCAACAATTTTAAAGGCTGTTTTGAATAAGGAAATAGGTCTAAGAACAGGAAGATTAATGTCTCATGTGGCTGTTTTTGAAATACCGGGTTTTGACAGACTTATATTTATTACTGATGCAGCATTTAATATGTATCCTGATTTAAAAGCTAAAATAGATATATTAAATAATGCAGTTACAGTTGCTCATGCTGTTGGTATAGAGATGCCAAAGGTTGCACCGATATGCGCGGTAGAAGTTGTAAATCCGGATATGCCTGCAACAATAGATGCATCAATCTTATCAAAGATGAATGAAAGAGGTCAGATTAAGGGATGTATTGTGGATGGACCTTTAGCTGTAGATAATGCTTTGTCAGAGGAAGCAGCAAGACATAAGAAAATAAACAGCCCAGCGGCAGGAAAGGCAGATATACTTTTGCTTCCAAATATTGAGGCTGGAAATGTAATGTATAAGACATTAACATATACTACAGAAGCTAAAAATGGGGGCATACTAGTTGGGACCTCGGCTCCGGTTGTATTGACTTCAAGGGCAGACAGTCCAGAGTCAAAACTCTATTCAATAGCCTTAGCAGCCTTAGCAGCGGACTTAAATAAATAGAAAATCAATAGTATCATGGGGGGACCAAAATGAGTTATAAGCTTTTAATAATTAATCCGGGTTCTACTTCAACAAAGATAGGAGTTTATGAAGATGAAAATCCAATCATTGTTGAAACTTTAAGACACTCTTCTGAAGAAATAGGCAAGTATAAAACTATATATGAACAATTTGAGTTCAGGAAAAATGTGATTTTAGAAGTTTTAAAGGAAAAGAATTTTGATATAAATACCCTGGATGCGGTTGTAGGAAGAGGTGGTCTTCTAAAACCTATAGAGGGTGGTACTTATGCAGTTAACGAGGAAATGCTTAATGATCTTAAAATAGGTATTCAAGGACAGCATGCTTCAAACTTGGGCGGAATTATTGCAAATGAAATAGCAAAAAAATTAAACATAAAAGCATTTATCGTGGATCCTGTAGTCGTTGACGAATTAGAAGATGTTGCAAGAATATCCGGAATACCTGAAATTCAAAGAAAAAGTATTTTTCATGCATTAAATCAAAAGGCTGTGGCTAAGAGATACGCAAAAGATATAGAAAAAAAATATGAAGAGTTGAGCATAATTGTTGCACATATGGGAGGCGGTATCTCTGTTGGTGCACATAAAAATGGAAGAGTTATTGATGTAAATAATGCATTAGATGGAGAAGGACCATTTTCACCTGAGCGTTCAGGAAGCCTTCCTATAGGAGATTTAGTTAAGTTGTGCTATAGTGGAAAATACACTCAAGAAGAAGTAAAAAAGATGATAAATGGTAAGGGTGGTTTTGTTGCTCATTTGAATACTAATGATGCAAAAGCAGTAGCAGAGGCTATGAAGTCAGGAGATAAGAAAGCTGAACTTATATTAAAAGCTATGGCTTACCAAGTAGCAAAAGAAATAGGAAAATGTGCAGCAGTTCTTCACGGAAAAGTAGATGCAATTTTACTGACTGGCGGAATAGCTTATGGTAAGGATATAGTTGAGCTGATAAAGGAAAGAGTCGAATTCATTGCTCCCGTTGTAGTTTATCCGGGAGAAGATGAACTTCTTGCTTTGGCTCAAGGGGGAATAAGAGTTTTAAAAGGTGAGGAAGAAGCTAAAATATATAAATAAGCTAAGAATTAAGAATAACGCATTAAAAATGGAAGTCTCTAGGGACTTTCTATGAATAGTTAAATTTAATTATTCCTAATTTCCTTCTTAATTCTTCGAAGGCGTAAGGGGTGACCTATGAGCAGAATAAGAATATTTACAGGACATTTTGGAAGCGGTAAGACCGAGATAGCTATAAATTATGCAATAAACTTAGCTAAACAGGGAAAAAAAGTAGCAATTGTAGATATAGATATAGTTAATCCATATTTCTGTGTAAGAGACATAAGTGAGTTTTTAAACAAGGAATATGGAATAAGAGTAATAGCTTCTAATCCGCATTACTCTAATGCAGAACTCGCAGTTGTACCGGCAGAGATAATTTCTGTTTTTAATGATAAGTCTTATGATGTTGTAATGGACATAGGAGGAGATGATTCGGGTGCAGTTGTATTAGGACAGTATAATAGATTTTTTAAGGAAGAGCCTTATGAAATGTATTTTGTAATTAATAACAATAGACCGCTGACCTCTAATACCATTGATACAGAGGAATATATAAGAAATATTCAATATTCCTCAAGACTTAAGGTAACGGATTTAATATCTAATACAAACTTATCTTACGAGACAAATGCTCAAGATATTTTAAAAGGTGATAAAGAAGTAATAGAGTTATCACAGAAGACAGGCATACCTTATAAATATACGGTTTGCAGAAAAGATTTGGTTTTGGACATAATGGGCAAAGTGAAAGGTGAAATTTTGCCGATAGACATATATATGAAACCACCGTGGAGATAAAAAAGATGGAGGGGATTTTATGCCAAGAGTTACTTTTAAAGAAGAGAGATGCAAAGGGTGTGGAAACTGCATTCTTGCCTGTCCTAAGAAAATAATTGCTTTTGCTGAAAAACTAAATAACAAGGGATATCATCCTGCAGAGGTTACTGAAGACAGAATGAGTCAATGTATTGGCTGTGTATCCTGTGCTAGAATGTGTCCTGATTGCGTTATAGTAGTAGAAAAATAACTAACAAATAGGGTAGTTAAAGTCCTAAGTGTACTTTAACAAGCAATTATCAAGCGGAAGCGAGAGCTTTAAATTACTCAGTGTTCCGACTAAAAGGAGGTAAAAGTCCTTAATGGACTTTTACGAGTAATTTTCGAGCGGAGCGAGAGTTTTTAAATTACTCAGTGTTCCGACTAAAAGGAGGAAGGTTTCAAATGGGTGAAAAGGTATTAATGAAGGGTAATGAAGCCATTGGAGAAGCAGCTATTAGAGCTAACTGTCAATGCTTCTTTGGTTATCCAATTACACCTCAGACAGAAGTAGCGGCTTATATGTCAAAAATGATGCCAAAGCTTGGAAGAGTATTTGTACAAGCAGAAAGTGAAGTAGCTGCTATAAACATGGTTTATGGAGCAGCAGGAAGCGGAGTTAGAGTTTTAACTTCTTCTTCAAGTCCCGGAATAAGCTTAAAAGCTGAAGGGATTTCATATATAGCAGGTGCAGAACTTCCATGCGTTATTATAAACATAGTTAGAGGCGGTCCAGGGTTAGGAGGAATTCAACCAGCTCAGTCAGACTACTTCCAGGCAACTAAAGGCGGAGCACATGGGGATTTCCAAATGCCAGTTTATGCACCGGCATCCATTCAAGAAATGGTTGATTTAGTACAAGAAGCTTTTGATGTTGCTGACATGTATAGAACTCCATGTATGGTTATGGGGGATGGAATGCTTGGCCAAATGATGGAGCCAGTTGAATTCAAAGAAAGACCAAAAAGAGAGCTCCCTGAAAAAGATTGGGCTGCTAACGGCTTAAGAGGAAGAAAGACTCATAATGTTATTAATTCATTATTCTTAAAGCCGGAAGAGCTTGAAGAGCATAATTTAAAGCTTCAAAGAAAATATGATGCTATAAAGAAAAATGAAGCAAAATATGAACTATATAATTGTGAGGAAGAATGCGATTTAATTATAGTTGCATATGGAACAACTTCAAGAATATGCAAAAATGTTGTTAAGATGGCTAAAGAAAACCGAATTAATCTTGGACTAATCAGACCAATAACCTTATGGCCATTCCCAGTTGAAGCTTTTGAAAAAACTATATCAAAAACTAAGCTAGGATATATATCTGTTGAAATGAGTATGGGACAAATGGTTGAGGATGTCAAATTATCTGTAAACGGAAGAAAGCCAGTACACTTCTACGGAAGAACAGGCGGAATGGTTCCTCACCCAGAAGAAATTTTAAGCAAAGTTAAAGAAATAGTAGGCTTCAATAGCGAAGCCAAAGATGAAGTTGCAGGGGGGATAAAATAATGGCTATAGTATTTCAACCACCTATGTCTTTGTTAGATGTACCTACCCATTATTGCCCAGGATGTACTCATGGAGTAATTCATAGATTAATTGCTGAGGTAATAGATGAATTAGGGGTTTTAGACAAAACAATAGGAGTTGCACCAGTTGGATGTTCAGTTCTGGCTTATGATTATTTTGCTTGTGACATGTTCCAGGCAGCTCACGGAAGAGCTCCGGCAGTTGCAACAGGTATAAAAAGATCTCATCCGGACAGCGTAGTATTTACTTATCAAGGCGATGGAGACCTTGCTGCAATAGGAACAGCAGAAATTGTTCATGCAGCAACAAGGGGAGAGAATATAGTTACTATATTCGTAAATAATTGTATTTATGGAATGACAGGAGGACAAATGGCTCCAACTACTCTTCCAGGGCAAGTTACTGAGACTTCTCCATATGGAAGAGATGTTAAAACAGCAGGACATCCAATAAGAGTATCTGAAATGATAGCAACTCTTGATGGCGCTTGCTATGTTGAGAGAGTATCTGTTGATAGTGTTCCAAATGTTATTAAAGCTAAAAAGGCAATAAAGAAAGCCTTTGAAAATCAGATAGCAGGAAAAGGCTTCTCTATGGTTGAGATTTTATCAATATGCCCGACTAACTGGGGATTATCAACAGAAGAATCCTTTAAGTGGCTAAAAGATAATATGATACCTTTCTATACATTAGGTGTTAAAAAAGATACTACAGGGGAGGTAAAATAATATGGCGTCACAAGAAATATTATTTGCTGGCTTTGGTGGTCAAGGCATTCTTTCTATGGGAAAATTTCTAGCTTATGCAGGTATGGATGCAGGACTTAATGTTTCATGGCTTCCTTCCTATGGACCTGAAATGAGAGGGGGAACTGCAAACTGTTCAGTAATACTTGCAGAAGACCCAGTAGGTTCACCTATAGTAAATGAAGCAACTACTCTTGTAGTTATGAATAGACCTTCACTAGATAAATTTGAAGATGCTATAAAACCGAATGGACTTTTAATAGTAGACAGTGATTTGGTAAATAGACTTCCTGAGAGAAACGACGTTGAAGTTATAAGCATACCTGCTCAAAGTATAGCTGAAGAAATAGGCAGCAAGACAATAGCTAATATGGTGCTTCTAGGAGCATTAGTTGCTAAAACAGGTATTGTTTCTATGGAAGATTTACTTAAAGCTTTAAAGGAACATGGAAAAGAAAAGTTCTATGAAGCTAATAAGAAAGCCTTAGAAAAAGGTGCTGAATACGCAGCATAGTTTAATTATTAAAATACTTAGAGATGCAATTCTCTAAGTATTTTTTTTGAGATATTAGCTGTATTAGCATGGTTGAAAATTTTTACATTGTAATAAAATGACACTTGTAATATAATTGTTCTGTATGTTCACGTAAATATGTATAATATAAAAGCGAGGTTATAGATATGGGTAGAATGTTTGGAACAGATGGAGTTAGAGGAATTGCAAATACAGAGCTGACAGCACAGCTTGCCTATGATTTGGGAAGGGCTGGAGCTTACGTGCTTACAGAAGGAGCTCATAAACCTAAAATAATAGTTGGTATGGATACAAGAATTTCTGGCGATATGCTTGAGGCTGCGCTTGTTGCCGGTATACTTTCCGTTGGAGCCGAGGCTGTTCGTTTAGGGGTGGTTCCAACACCTGCAGTTGCTTATTTAACCAGAAAGTATGGTGCTGATGCCGGAGTTGTTATATCAGCTTCTCATAATCCGGTTGAGTATAACGGAATAAAGTTCTTTAATTCTCAAGGATATAAGCTTTCAGACGAATTAGAAGATAGAATTCAAGCTGTAATAGAAAGTAATTTTGAAGGTGTGCCTTGTCCTACAGGTGGAGATTTAGGAAGAAAAAGAGTTGAAGAAGCTGCTTTAGAAGATTATATAGAGTTTGCAAAATCAACTATAGACGTGGATTTTAAAGGAATGAAGATTGCCTTAGATTGTGCTAATGGTGCTTCCTATGAAGCTGCTGTTGAAACCTTCAGAAGCCTTGGTGCAGAAGTAGTTGTGATAAATAATGATCCTGATGGAGTAAACATAAATAAAAACTGTGGATCAACTCATCCTGAAGAGCTGATGGAATATGTAGTTAAAAAGGGCTGCGACTTAGGTCTTGCTTTTGATGGAGATGCAGATAGATGTCTTGCAGTAGATGAAAAAGGTAATTTGATTAACGGTGATTTTATGATGGCTATTTGCGCCAAGTTTTTAAAAGAGCAGGGCAAGCTAACTAAGGATGTTTTGGTAGTAACAGTAATGAGCAATCTTGGTTTGGATATTGCTTTAGCTAAAGAAAACATAAAAACTGTTAAGACAAAAGTAGGAGACAGATATGTTCTCGAAGAAATGGTTAAGGAAGGCTACAAGCTTGGTGGGGAACAATCAGGACATGTAATATTCCTTGAACATAATACTACAGGAGACGGCCTTGTAACTGGTCTTCAGATTGCCGCAGTTGTTAAGAAAAGTGGCAAGACATTGTCAGAACTAGCTTCTATGATGAAGGAACTTCCACAGGTACTTTCAAATGCAAAAGTTCCAAATGATAAAAAGGATATTCATGAAACTGATGAAGAAATAGTAAATGAGATAAAGAAAATAGAAGAGAAACTTCATGGCTGCGGAAGAGTACTTATTAGACCTTCAGGTACAGAGCCTTTGGTAAGAGTTATGCTTGAGGGAGAAAATCAAGCTGAAATAGATGAAATGGCTCATTCGCTTGCAAGGATGATTGAAGAAAAAAGCAAATAGAATTTAATCATATTTTACAAACTGCTGATTAGTTTACGCTATTCAGCAGTTTTATTTTGAATTATAATAAAAAGTAGTATCACTTTATTACAATAACAGGAGAGTAGAATATTTATGGAATTTGTAGATTATGAGGATAAAAATTTAAATATTGTAAAAGCAGAAAAGAACAAGCAAAAGGGTGATATTCTTTTTAATGATAAAAACTTTTTTGAGGCAGCTTTATACTATGTAGATGCGTTAGATTTATATAATAAAGAGCAGTATGAAGTTGAATTTGCCTATATATATAACAAATTAGGCGCCTGTAAAGCAAATACATTTCAATACCTTGAGGCATTATCATACTATCATAAGGCCTATTACTATTCATCGACAAACAAAGATAGTGAAACCTTTAAAAAGTCAGTGTATAACTTGGCATGGTGCTATAAAAAATTGGATAGATACGATGAATGTATAAAATATTTAGATGAATATCTGGACTTAATTGATAAGTCGGATAACTTTGTTAACTATGCCTATGCTCAAATATTGATTGCTAACTGCTACGAGAGTAAAAAAGAATATGATGAAGTAGTTAAGATATATAATAGCCTTATTACAGAATGCGAAAATAAAAATAAAAATCTTTTAGGATATATATATAATAACCTTGGCGAATTATATATTTATCTAAATGATTTAGACAAAAGCATAAAATACTATAGTCTTGCAGAGGAATTAAGAAGAGATAAAAATCCAAATGACTTAGCTTATACTTACTTAGGTAAAGCTAAAGCCCTTATGAAACTTGAAAACTATTATGGAGCTTTGGAACTCATATATGATGGCCTAAGTTTACTTAAGGATAACCCTAACGAAGAGATTCACATAAAAGCCTCCTATACACTTTCAGAAATTTATTCTAGTATGAACGACAAGAAAAATCTAAAAAGAATATATCTGAATTTAATTGAATTGCTAAGAAAAGCTAATAGAAAAGAAGAATTGATTAAGATATATGCAAAATCAGCCTTGTTATATTTAGATGAAGATGACAAAAATAACTGTGAAAAATATATTAAATATATCGAAGAATTATATTGAATATTCTGAAAAATATTGATATAATAAATAATCATATACGATTGGAGGAAAACATATGAAAAAGAGGAAATTTGTAGTATTTAGTATTTTTCTTAGTTTATCACTCTTAATTGCTGCAACGGGGACAATAGTACCAAATGGAAATGAAGGACAAGACCCACCTATACTTGTTAATAACCAAATAAATATTTATAATGCTTAGCTGTAACATATTGCTTCATTAAAATTACTATAGAAAATATATAAAAAGACCGCTGATTAAAGCGGTCTTTTTACATACAGAAGCTTTATTAATATAATTATACTAATAATAAATTGTGAGCTTCATAAAATATTATTGTGGTCTAACGTTTATAGCTTGATCGCCCTTTTGCCCTTGAGTTAAATCAAAGGCAACCTTATCGCCTTCGTTAAGAGTCTTGAATCCGCTTGATTCAATACCTGAATAGTGAACGAATACGTCTTTTCCGTCATCTGTTGTAATAAAACCGAAACCTTTTTGTGAGTTGAACCATTTTACTGTTCCTTGCATTGAAAAAACCTCCTAAATATATAAAAAAACTATAATAGGCTAGTTTCATATGCCTACTAATGTTATTTATTCTCCCAAATAAGTAGAATTTTATTCAATTTAATAGCATTTTTATATAAAAATATTTACTTATAATTATAGTGTTTACTATTTTTATGAAAACGCTTAAAATATATTACGTATATCATAATTTCTCATGATAAATTACTAAAAATAAATGTGGGGTGAGCAGAGAGTGTTTGGAAAAGTAACTAAATTTATTGTAGAACAAAATAAAGTGGTATTTAGCTTTGAGAATGGACAAGGATGGGTTGAAATAATAAACCCTTGGATTATTAATGTATTTTCTCCTTTAAAGTATGATAAACACTATTCAAGAGCAATTGAAGAATTTCCGACAGAAAAATGTTATTTTGAAGTAGTTGAGACAGATAAATTTATAGAAATAAAAACTGAACAAGTTTCTGTAAGGGTAAGTGATAATTTTTACGTTGATTTTTATAGCATAAATGGCGAGCCTATATGTTTAGATTACAAAGAAGAGAGAAAGCCTTTCGTTAGACGAGGAAATGTAAGTATAGCAGAGGCTGAAGGCCATAAAGTTGAAACAAACCAAGATTCTCATAAAATTGAAGTTATTAAGGAGATGCTTGGGGATGAGAACTTTTATGGATTTGGAGATAAAACAGGGCATCTAAATAAAAGAAACTACAGCTATGAAATGTGGAATACGGATGATCCTAGTCCACATGTTGAAAGTTACAAAGCTCTATATAAATCCATACCTTTCTTTGTAACGCTTAATAAAGGAAAGGCATTTGGAATATTTTTTGATAATACTTTTAAAACATATTTTGATATGGGTAAGGAAAATAGTGATTACTACTATTTTGGCGCAGACGACGGCAATCTGGAGTACTATTTTATAGCTGGACCGGACTTTAAGGATGTTATTGGAAGATATACACATTTAACAGGAAAAACGCCAATACCTCAGCTATGGACTTTAGGATATCATCAATGCAGATGGAGTTATGTACCTGAGGAAAGATTAAAGGAAGTAGCAAAGGCCTTTCGTGATAATGATATTCCTTGTGATGTCCTATATTTGGATATAGATTATATGGACGGTTTTAGAGTTTTTACCTGGGATAAGGAAAGATTTCCAAATCCTAAAGATACATTAGATAAGCTAAAAGCAGAAGGATTTAAGGTAGTAACTATAATTGATCCGGGAGTCAAGAAGGATAAAGGCTATTCCGTATATGAAGAAGGATTAAAGAATAATTACTTTGCCACAGATAAGGATGGAGTTCCATATGTAAATGCTGTTTGGCCTGGGGATTCCTTATACCCGGATTTCTCAGATGAAAGAGTAAGAAAATGGTGGGCAAATAATCAAAAGATAATGCTTGATTATGGAGTATCCGGGATATGGAATGACATGAATGAGCCAGCTAGCTTTAACGGTCCTCTTCCGGATGATGTTCAGTTTAAAAATGATGGAAGACCAACTGATCATAGAGAAGTACACAACGTATACGGGCATTTAATGTCCAAGTCTGCATATGAAGGTATAAAACAATATAGTGGAAAGAGGCCATTTGTTATAACCAGAGCCTGTTATGCCGGTACTCAAAAATATTCTACTGTATGGACAGGAGATAATCAAAGCTTGTGGGAACACCTAAGAATGTCTGTGCCTATGCTTCTGAATCTTGGTATAAGCGGGCTAAGCTTTGCAGGAACTGATGTTGGCGGCTTTGGATTTGACTGTACAGGGGAGCTTTTATCCAGATGGATACAAGTAGGATGTTTTTCACCGCTTTTTAGAAATCATTCTTCTATACATACAAGAGATCAGGAACCTTGGGCCTTTGATAAGAAAACACTGGATATAAATAAAAAATATATAAAATTAAGGTACAGACTTTTACCATATTTGTATGATTTAATGTGGCAGGGAGAAAAGACAGGACTTCCTGTTATGAGACCATTAGTTTTACATTATTCTGAAGATGAGCTAACTTACAATATAAATGATGAATTCTTGTTTGGAGAAAATATTTTAGTAGCTCCCATTGTTGAGCAAGGAAAAGAATATAGAGCAGTCTATCTTCCGGAAGGCAATTGGATGGATTTTTGGACAGGAGAGACTCATAAGGGAAATAATACTATATTAAAAAATGCTCCATTAGATATATGTCCAATTTATATTAAAGCCGGAAGTATTATACCTAATTATCCTGTCCAAAATTATATTGGTGAAAAAGACATAAATGAGCTGATTCTAGATATCTATCCTGGTAGTACTGATTATATCCACTATGAAGATGATGGAGAGAGCTTTGAGTACAAGAATGGAAAATACAATCTGTATCATTTCTCTATGAAAGATGATATGGAACTAAATATTGATTTAAGCTTTATAAATAAAGGATATTTAAGCAAGTATAAAACTTTTAAGTTCATTATTAATAATTTTGAAGCCAAACAAATAAAGTTTAATAATGAATTTATAAATTTCAATATATCAAAGGGCAATACTGAATTTGTTTTAAATGCAGAAGAAGGAAAACTTAATATAATTTGGAGGTAAGGGGTTATGGAAAAATCTATAGTTTATTTTACAGATCTTAGAACAAAGCCGGGAGTAAATCTTTTAGATAAGCTGGAAAGGTTAATAAAAAAAGCTGGGATAGGCGATATTGATTTCAAAAATAAATTTACAGCAGTAAAGATACATTTTGGAGAGCCGGGAAATTTGGCTTATATAAGGCCAAATTACGCAGCAAAAGTAGTTAATGTAATTAAGGAACTGGGAGGTATCCCATTTTTAACTGACTCAAATACACTTTACTCTGGCAGAAGAGCAAATGCAGTAGATCACTTGGGAGCTGCTTATGAAAATGGATTTAATCCTCTCACAGTAGGATGTCATATCATAATTGCTGATGGTCTTAAAGGAACAGATTATAGAGAAATAGAAGTAAATATGAAGCACTGCAAGACCGCTAAGATAGGAACTGCTATTGCAGATGCAGATATAGTAATTTCTATGAATCATTTCAAGGGCCATGAAATGACAGGTTTTGGAGGAGCACTAAAGAATCTTGGTATGGGATCAGGTTCAAGAGGCGGGAAACTAGAAATGCACTCAGCTTCAAAACCAAAAATTGAAGAGGATAATTGTGTTGCGTGCAGACAATGTATAAATAATTGTGCTCAAGATGCTATTGAGTTAAATGAAGGCAGAAAAGCGGTTATCGATTATGATAAATGTGTAGGTTGCGGACAGTGTGTTGCAGTTTGTCAGTTTGATGCAGCACAGGTAATATGGAATGAAGCAGCTGATACAGCTAATGAAAAAATTGCAGAGTATACTCACGCTGTATTAAAAGATAAGCCAAATTTTCATATAAACTTTATAATGAATGTATCTCCAAATTGTGATTGCTGGGATAGCAATGATGTTCCTATAGTACCGGACTTAGGAATAATGGCATCATTCGATCCTGTTGCGCTAGATAAAGCTTCTATTGATATGGTCAATGCAGCACCAATAGCAAAAGGAAGCTATTTAGAAGAAAAGGTATGTGAATGTGAAGAACATAATCATAAACATGAAGACAAAATTCATCACATTCATCCTAATACTGACTGGAGAGTAAGCTTAAACTATGCAGAAGAAATAGGTCTTGGAACTCAAGATTATGAACTAATAGTTATAAAGTAAATAAAGATAAACAATATGTAAACTTAATCTACATACAATAAAGAAAGAAAATCTTCAGTGCTTTTTTTAATGTTTGCAAGTTTATAGTTGAAGCTGTTTATTCATAGACTAATTTGATGCTTATAGGATATAATGTAGTGTATGTTGAATGATTTGCATACACTACATTTTTATACCTGTGAATGTTTTAAGATTCAGTTTTAAGGAGGTCGAATTCACTTGATTAATATTTTTGATTCACATGCTCATTATGATGATGAATCCTTTAATGAAGATAGAGAGCAAGTATTAAGGGAAATTAAAGAATCCGGAGTTATTGGAGTTTTAAACTGTGGAGCTTCCATGGAAGGGGCTAGGTATTCTGCGAAACTTGCCAGTGATTATGACTTTTTTTATGCAGCAGTAGGAATACATCCTGAAAATGCTGATGAGCTTAACGAGGATACCTTAAAAGAGCTTAAAGAATTGGCTTCTAATAATAAGGTAAGAGCTATTGGTGAAATAGGACTTGATTATTATTACGAAGGAAATCCGTCAAGAGAAATTCAAAAGAGTGTGTTTAGAACTCAAATGGAATTAGCAAGGGAGCTAAATTTACCTGTAGTAATCCATGATAGAGATGCTCACGAGGATACGTTAAAAATATTAAAGGAGTTTCCAGAGGTTAAGGGAGTGCTGCATTGCTTCTCAGGAAGCGTTGAATTTGCAAAAGAATGTTTAAAGCTTGGATACTATATAGGCTTTACAGGAGTTGTAACCTTTAAGAATGCAAAAAAAATTATTGAAGTAGCTAAAGAGGTACCACTTGACAGAATGCTTGTTGAAACAGATTGTCCTTATATGGCTCCGACACCATTTAGGGGGAAGAGAAATAGATCGGACTATATCAAATATATTATAGAAAAGCTGTCAGAAATTAAAGAAGTTACTGAAGAAGAAATTTCTAAACTAACAATAGAAAATATCAGAAGGATGCTAAATATAAATTAAATTACTACATAGAAAGTAATTAGAATAAGCTGTCTCAAAACAACTATACTTAGATGTTATTTGAATATAATAAACATTTGAGCAGACAGTAATAAGACTTGAAGTATTAGTCTTATCTGTAAAGCGAAGGTTTGATAGAATTCAAATAACATAAAGTAGGTTTAGGGTGTTTTGAGACGGCTTTTTTTGCTTTTTACAGGAAGTTATAATTTATATGATTAAAAATCCATTTATTGGCATATAATTTAATATCTTATAATTTTTTAGAGGATATAAATCTTTTATTAATACACTAATACCTCTAATTAGGACTGCGTACCTATATTTTTCAGCAATTATAAATTTACTTTATAACTTATGCATAGTAATGCATTTTAGCAGTCTAATAAAAGTAACTTTAGTGAGTTTTATAGTCAAACAATGTATCAATTATATTTTGAGTTGTTTGTCATAAATACCGCTTTAGTTTGAGGAGGTTTGCAAAATGGATAAGTTGAAAAATATGTACAAGAACTATTTTTCAATAGGTCCTAAGGCAGTACTTGTTGTAATGCTTTCACTTATGGTGGTTACAGCAGGTGTTCAAGCCGCCAAAAAGACTATTGTAGTATCAATTGACGGGAAGGAAACTAAAATAGTTACCTTTAGAAAGACGTTTAAGGATGCGCTAAGCGACAATAGCATAGTCTTAGGGCCAAAGGATAAGGTGTCCACAAGTGTAGACACAAGACTTAAGAAAAACGATAGAATTGACATCAAAAGGGCAGTTAATGTTACTGTTGCAGTTGACGGAGAAGTTAAAGAAATTCAGACTACCCAAGATACAGTATTTAAAATGTTTAATGATGAAGGTATAGTTGTAAAGGATACTGATAGAGTAATACCATCAAGAAACATACAAATAACTGATGGATTAAATGTAGTTGTAACAAGAATTGAATCAAAAATCATAAGTGAAAGTGTGGAATTAGATTTTGCTACAGTAGTAAAGCAAGATGATGAAGCAATAACTGGTTCAAAAAAGGTACTCCAAGAAGGAGAAAAAGGTGAAAGAGTTATAACTACACAGCTTGTCTATGAAGATGGTAAAGAGGTAGAAAGAAAAGTTGTAAATGATGTTGTTACTAAAAAGCCAGTGCAAAAAATTGTATCAGTAGGAACGCTTGCTGTTTTAAACCTATCCCGTGGAGGGCAGGTTGCTTATAAAAACAGTATCAAGATGAAAGCTACTGCTTATACATGTAATTTTGCAAGTACAGGTAAGAGTCCTGGAGATAAAGGCTTTGGAAGAACTGCAACCGGAACAATTGCAAGAAGAAACCCTGATGGTTACAGCTCAATAGCTGTTGATCCAAGAGTAATTCCTTTAGGTACTAAGCTATATATTGAAGGGTATGGCTATGGTATAGCTGAGGATACTGGCGGAGCAATTAAAGGTAACATAATAGATGTTTACCTTAACTCAGAGTCTGAATGCAGACAATGGGGAGTCAGGACAGTAAATGTATATATTGTAAAATGAACCTAGGAGCTTAAAGCTCCTTATTTTTTTATACCTTGACAATTAGCAGAGGTTATAACAGAATAATATAAGTAGATTACGAAATAAAATAGCCGCAGGTCGTGGTGCAAAAATCTTAGAGCCTTATGTAGAAAATAATATTTTACTTTGAACAAGGGCAAAGTTATCAATTAAATTAAAATGTTATTTTCTACATCCACTCTCGGTTTTTACATCACAGTATATGTAGCCATTGTAGGCAATTGTAATTATTTATCTATATAATTTACTTAACTGTTATTTTTATTAATAAAATTTTTTAATGCCTGGCACTGTTTAATAATAATGTTGATATAAGCATGTTCTTTGATGATTGTAGAAAACAAACTTACTGCAAACCAGCATGATTGCAGTAAA
>KE993504.1 GCA_000466585.1 Clostridiales bacterium oral taxon 876 str. F0540 | reverse complement strand
TGCCCGTTAAAGCCCATTTAGGGCTTTAACCTCCTTTCCTTACACTAATAATCATATATATGCGTAAAAAAAGGATAGATATTGATAAATATCAATATCTTAGACTGTAGACAAAAGGCATGACCATCCCTTTTAGGGGTGGTCATTATTTAAATATAGTATTTGCATATTCACTTGGACTTATTTCATAATGTTGTGTAAATGCTCTTGAAAAATAATGTATAGAGTTAAAGCCTAACATAAATGCTATTTCACTAATAGTATGTTTATTTTCCTTAATTAATTGCTTACTCTTAGCTAATTTTAAATCATTAATATATTTCTTTGGTGATGTATTCAAATTATCTTTAAATAGTATTTGCAAAGATGACCTTGAAACTGAAAACTTAGCACAAAGTTCTTCTATAGTCATTGGAGTATAAATTTTTTCCTCTATATATGCTAATATTCCTTCTAACAATTCATCTTGAAAATGCTGATATGCTTCTTTTGGCATCTTACAATCATCAATGTCTAAATAATCATATTGAAATAATCTTATTATAATTTCATGAAAATTACTTAAAATAAGATTTTCTGAATACGGCAGTGTACTTGATATATTTTGGGCATAGGTTCTTACAGCTTTATATAATTCCTTTCTACAATGAAATATTCTATTACATATTAAACCGGGATCATCACATTCCATATCAAAAAGTATTGTTAAATACGAACAAGATGAATCATTATTTACAGATTGTGTATGGAATTGATTTTTACCATAAATAATTAAATCAGACGAGTTTAATGTATAATCAACTCCATCAATAGATGTATCTAAGGTTCCATTATCTACAAATGTTAATTCGAATAAATTATGGCGTTCTCCTTTAAATTTGTAATTTGGGCTTTTAATTGTATAATAATAGGCAATTATCTCAGGGATATTTATAGTAGGCAATATTCTATTATAAACATACGGGGGATTTAAAAATTCAAGTTTAAGGTTATATTCACATGGTATTATCAAATTAAAGGTGGTTTGATTTGTCATTGAAACAATATTGAAATACATATTAGGCTTAATTTCTAATTTCCTATGAATTCCGAATAGTTTAAAATCACCAGTGGCTGAATTGCTTATTAATATAGCAGCCATCCCTTTAACAATTTCTATATATATTGTTTCTGAAAAATTATATAAGCTAGAGATAACCTTATCATTAGTTACAATTTGTTTTGATATTAGATCTCCTTTTCCTACGTCCTTATCTTCATCATAAATAGAACCATACTTTCTAAAGTTAGCACTAGTTGTTTTATCGAACATAATAACTCCCCCCATTATAAATTGCTATAATTATTTTTATGCATACATTGTCATAAATAACTTGCATCAAACTAGTAACTAAGGTTTTTACACTATTATAAGTATTATTAATATTGACTATATAATATCACTAAAATTATATTTTTACAAAATGAGAGTAAACTATACTTTATAAAGTTTTTCATCAACGAAACGAGTACTAAAAAGAATAAAACAAATACTAAAAAGTATAAAGATTCTTATTTCTATTCAGTGTATAATTTCATTAACAACGAAGACGAAACGTTTTCAAAAAAGGAGGTGATGACATGCCAAATATTATATTAACAAGAATAGACAATAGATTGATTCACGGACAAGTTGCAACACAATGGTGTGGTTCTATTGGTGCAAACCTAATCCTAGTTGCGAATGATACTGTTGCCGGGGACAAATTAAGACAAGGTCTAATGGATATGTGTGCACCGTCTTACGCTTCAACTCGTTATTGGACACTAGAAAAAACTATAAGTACAATTCATAAAGCTAATGCTAAACAACTTATATTTATAGTTTGTGAAAATCCCACTGACGTATTAAAGCTTGTTGAGGGTGGAGTGCCAATAAAAAAAGTTAACATCGGAAACATGCATATGGCAGAAGGAAAAAGGCAAGTTGCCGGTTCTGTTGCAGTAAATGACAAAGATGTAGAGGCGTTCAGAAAGTTAAGGGAATTAGGAGTAGAACTTGAAATAAGAAGAGTTCCTACTGAAGGTACTGAAAATATTGAGAAGATTTTCAAATAATTAAATAATACTGGGGGGAATACCGAATGAATTTTAGTATTATACAAATTCTGCTAGTTGCAGTATTTGCATTTATCGCAGCTATTGACCAATATAGCTTTCTTGAGTCGTTATACCAACCAATCGTAGCTGGAGCTGTTATTGGTGGAATTCTTGGAGATTTACACACTGGACTTATTGTAGGTGGTACTTATCAATTAATGACAATCGGAAATATGCCTGTTGGAGGAGCCCAACCTCCAAATCCTGTTATCGGAGGAATAATGGCAGTAGTATTTGCTGTTTCTTCTAAGTTAGAACCAGCTGCAGCAGTTGGACTAGCAGTTCCATTTTCATTATTTGGACAATATTGTGTTACTTTATTATTCACAATTATGTCACCATTAATGTCAAAAGCTGATAAATATGCTGAGAAAGCTGATACAAAAGGTATTGAGAAAATTAACTATGGTGCAATGGCTGCTTTAGGTGCATTCTTTGCTATTGTAGTTGTTATAGGATTAATCGGAGGTAGTGCTGCTGGTTCTACATTATCAAAGTTATCAGAGCAATACGCTTGGATCATGGCTGGACTTAGTGCCGCTGGTAAAATGATGCGTTATGTTGGATTTGCAATTTTATTACGTATAATGTTATCAAATGACTTATGGGGAATTTACTTTGCAGGTTTTGCGCTTGCAACTATTATAGGAAAAATAGAAGGCTTAGGCGGATCAGCATTATTATTAATTGCATTTATTGGAATTGCAGTATGTATTTACGATTTCCAAAACAATGTAAAAATGAAATCTGCTACAGCAAATGCAGGAATAGGAGGAGATTACGAAGATGGAATCTAATAGCACATTATATAATGATTTGACTCCTTCCAAACAACTTGATAAGAAAACTTTAAATCAAATGGTTTGGCGTTCATTATTCTTACAAGCTTCATTTAACTATGAAAGAATGCAAGCTGCTGGATGGTTATACGGAATATTACCTGGATTACAAAAGATTCATACTAACAAAGATGACCTTTCAAAGTCCATGAAGCACAACTTAGAGTTCTTTAATACTCACCCATTCCTTGTAACTTTTGTTATGGGTATAATTTTATCATTAGAGCAGCAAAAGGCTGATACTAATACTATCCGTGCTGTCCGTGTTGCTGCAATGGGACCTTTAGGCGGAATTGGAGATGCTATTTTCTGGTTTACATTAGTTCCAATTACTGCTGGTATTACTGCTAATATGGCTATTGGCGGATCTTTAGCTGGTCCAATATTATTCTTGTTAATATTTAATGCTGTTCAATTTGGAATCAGATATTGGTTAATGCACTGGTCATATAACTTAGGTTCAAAAGCAATTGATATCTTGACTAAAAATGCAAAAGAATTTACACGTTCAGCTTCTATGCTAGGTGTATTCATAGTTGGAGCTCTTACTTCAAACTATGGTGCAACAAAGCTAGCTATTGAAATACCAAATGGAAAAGCTCCAATTAATATACAAAATATATTAGATGGTGTTCTTCCTCAAATGCTTCCACTACTATTCACATTAGGGCTATTCTTCTTAATTAAAAAGAGAAAATGGACTCCTGTTAAATGTATAGGCTTACTACTTGTAATTGGTCTAGTTGGTGGATTCTTTAAAATATGGGCTTAATATAACTTAAAAAGAGAGGATGCTATTTAATAGACGATCCTCTCTTTTATTATTAATTTTATTACTTTAAAACTTAACCACATATAGATTTATAAAATAAAAAAAGCTGTTTTGAGACAGCTTTTTATTTCATGATTTATACAATACTTTGAATTGAATATCTAGATACAGTTACAACTGTATTTTTAGCCATTTCAATTTCTACTTTTTCTTGTGCTACGGATACAACCTTACCATAGAACCCACCGCAAAACATTACCTTCATACCTGGTTTCAATTCAACATGAACATCTTTAAGTGCAGAAGTTCTTTTTTTCAGGTTTCTAGCAGATATAAATATTAGTATTATGGCAGCTATCCCTAGTAATACTCCAACAGTAATGCATGTCCAAGTAACGACTTCCCAATTTATCCTCATTATATACCATCCTCGCATTCTTCATCTTCATGAATTATAGGCTTAAATTTTACAACACCACATTTACCTACTTCAATTGCTGCTTCAGATAATGAATGTAAATCTCCTATAATGTCTTTAGTCATAGATATATCAAGAAGCATAGGTAAATTTGCCCCACCGATTACTTCCATTGGCTTATCTATTTCTGTTTTAACTTCAACCAAGGTCTTAAAGGGTGAACCTCCAGCTAAATCGCTAAGAGCCAAAATGCTATCACAACCAGCTAAGCTTTGTAATGAAGCATAATATTTTTTCTTTAAATCCTCTGTTGAATCTTTTTCTTCAAAATCAACAAATTCAATGCTCTCAGCTTCACCTGCAATTAGTTTTAAAGATGTGTGCAATCCTGATGCAAAGTTACCATGTCCACTAATTATTAATCCAACCATTTTATCATCTCCTAAAATAGATTATAAGTACAAATAATAAATTAATTTCCCCTATTTTAATTATAATGGAGAGAAATTTAAATTCAATTAGAGTGGTGAAATATGTAATATGTCTGTTAAAAAGTGCAAATATTAGCTTGATAAACTTATGTATAATTAAGATAACTCATGCTAGGAGGTGCATTATGTTAATACAAAGTAAAAGAGTTTGGATTGCAGATCAATTTATTCCGGCTCAAATTGAAATTGATGATAATAAAATAGTTAATATTTATGCATACAACGAAAAAGAAGGTGCCTGTGATTATGGCAGAAAGAGAATTCTACCAGGCCTTATAGATGTTCATAGTCATGGTGCTTATGGTTTTGATACAAATGATGCAAATGAACAAGGCTTAAGAAACTGGACAAGGAAGATAGCAAATGAAGGAGTTACTTCAATATTACCTACAACTATAACTCAAAGCAAAGAAGTACTTACTAGAGCTTTAAGCAATGTAGCAAAGGTAGTGGAAGAAGGCTATGAAGGGGCAGAAATATTAGGAATTCACTTTGAAGGACCTTATCTTGATCTGGAATATAAGGGAGCCCAGCCCAAAGAATATATAGTTAAGCCTACTATTAAAGAATTTCAATATTATCAAAAGGCAGCAAAAGGATTAATAAAATATGTAACCTTGGCAACTGAAACCGATGAAGATTATTCGCTTACAGAATATTTGTTTGATAATGGTGTAGTAGTAAGTATAGGACATTCAGCTTCAACCTATGAAGATGCAATATTTGCTTTTGCTCATGGAGCAAGGTCCCAAACTCATGTTTATAATGGCATGACCTCCTATAATCATAGAAATAATGGACTAGTAGGAGCTGCACTAAGAATTAAAGGAATGTATGGTGAAATAATTTGTGATGGAAGTCATTCAACACCTGCCGCTCTATACAATTTCTTCAATGCCAAGGGACCAGATTATGGAATTATGGTTACAGATGCTTTAATGGCAAAGGGCTATGAGATAGGCTCTAAATTTATGTTTGGAGGGCATGAAATAGAAATTTATGAAGATGGAAGCGCTCACTTAGTAGAGACAAAAGGATTAGCCGGTTCCACATTAAAGATGAATGATGGACTTAGGATATTAGTTGAAGAAGCTATGGTGCCTTTTAATTATGCTATTAATTCTTGTACTATTAATCCGGCCAAGTGTTTAGGGGTTGATAAACGCAAAGGAAGAATAGGGGTTTCTTATGATAGTGATTTAGTAATTCTTAATGATGACTATTCAGTGCACCAAACATATTGTTTAGGAAAGGCGATGTTATAGTGAAAAAGAATGCTGTAAATTTATCTCGAAACAACTTATACAATGGTGTAAGTCTATCTGGACATAACTTGTACTTGGATAAGTACGGAAGTACGGTTTACTATAATATCTTTGATAAAAATGGCTATATTGTATCTAAGCAAATAGAGCCAAAGTTTAGGCTATTTTATTTTAGATACTCAATTATATTTATTATTATGATTTTGCTTGGAGATTATTTTAAGTCTTTGCAAAATACGTTTTTAGTTGGAGTTGGGACTTTAGCTTTAGTGGAACTATACTTTAGGCTGTTCTTTATAAAGAAGCTAGAGGTAATTAAAGAATTTAAAAGAGAACGTAAGACTTCAAATTTAAAAACCATAATTAGTAGTAAGGAAAGAGAAAAAACAGTAATGAAAGCATGTGCTTATATTTTGTTGAGTGTTCTTATTGTTTTGAATGCGATACAACAAAATTTTAATACATTATTTTTAATATTAAGCGTATTAGGAGCAATGTATAGTTTTTATATGGCAATTGTTAATATTATTGCCTTTAGTAAAATGAAAAAAGTATAAGTTGATATTTTTTTACAAAGTTAGTTTAAGTGAAAAGGTTAAAAAATGGCGATGGCAACGTTAGCAGTTGAGGAGCATAACAATTGATAATTGGTATGTACTCCAGAGAATTATAAGGAGGCATTAAAATGCTATTTGGAATGAGTGATAACGATATTAAAGAACTGAGAGCGGTTTATACTGCTACAGAAATAAGACAACAACCTAAGTTGTGGGAAGAAACTTACAATATAGTAAAAGCAAATGAAGAAATAATAAAAGACTTTTTTAATAGAAAGTTAAAAAGCAATACTAGAATAATTTTAACCGGAGCCGGTACTTCAGACTATGTTGGAGATACAGTTTATTTATACTTAGCAAAAAAGTTAGATTTAAGAGTAGAGGCTATAGCAACAACAGATTTAGTAGCAAATGCAGCAGAATTTTTAGAAGAAGATGTACCAACAATGCTTGTATCTTATGCTAGATCAGGAAATAGTCCTGAAAGTGTTGGAGCCTATGATATATTTCAAGAAAATGTAAAGGACATAGCGCAATTAGTTATTACCTGTAATAAAGATGGAGAACTTGCAAAGAAAGCAGCCACAAGTAGTGATAATCTTTGTGTATTAATGCCGGAACTTTCAGATGATAAGAGTTTTGCAATGACAAGTTCTTTTAGTTGTATGTTATTAGCGTCTTTATTAATATTTGATATTAATAACTTGGAACAAAATAAAAAATATGTTGATACAGTTGTTGATCAAGGAAACTGGATCTTAGAAAACAATTGGAAGGATGTAAAGGAATTAGTTGATTTTAATGCATCAAGAGTAGTTTATTTAGGATCTGGAATGCTAAAAGGCTTAGTACAAGAAATGGCTCTTAAAAACTTAGAACTTACAAGTGGAAAGGTAGTTTCCGTTTGCGAATCTGTCTTAGGATTTAGACATGGCCCTAAATCAATAATTAATGATGATACTTTAGTTATATTTATGAATTCTACTAATAGATATACTAACCTTTATGATATGGACCTTATAAGAGAGATTCATGGTGATGCAGGAAAGCATAAACTAGCAGTTATAAGCTATGAAAAAAATGAGGAATTAAATAACTTATGCAATAAGTATATAGAAATAAATGGAGAAGAAGTTCCTGAAGTTTATACTGTATTTAATTATATGTTATTTGGGCAAATGTTCGGATTATTTAATTCACTTAAATTAGGAATTTCACCGGATAATCCAAGACCGGACGGTACAGTTAATAGAGTTGTTAAAGGTGTATTTATTCATAAGTACACCAAATAAGCAAGGTTCATGAAACTTATATTGAAGGAGAATTTGTTTTCAATGGTGAGTAAACTTGATTTATTACAAGAAATAAAAAAGGTTAGAAATATAATATTTGACATGGATGGAACTCTTATTAATACTTCACTCATAACCGTACAAGCATGTCAGGAAGCAGCAGAAGAATTTTGTATTCCTATTCCGGAAGCTGAAAAAATCACAGGTTTAATAGGCTGGGGAAATAGTGATTTCTTTCCTAAATTATATCCTGAAATTGATACTGATTTATTGGAGAGATATGCTAAGTCAGTATTGGAAAAAGAGCATAAATATGTGGAAGAGTTAAAAGAGAAGCTGCTATTCCCTGGAGTAATGGAATTGTTAAGCACATTAAAACTCAAAGGTTATAATCTTAATATCGCCAGTACTGGGTCAGTTGACCATGTGAATTTAGCTTTGAGAAACAGCAATATATATTCTTATTTTGATAATATAAAATGCAATCAGCCAGAGAAAATAAAAATGGTAGAAGAAATAATAAAATATGGTCCCAAGGGCGGCTATATAATTGTCGGTGATAAGTGCAAAGATTATGAAGCCGGAAATGCAAACAATATTATTAGCGTAGCGGCAGCTTATGGCTTTGGCAGTAGAGAAGAAATAGAAAAGTTTGATTTGGAATTAAGTGAGCCATTAGATTTATTAAAGTATTTGGAGTAATGGAAGGAGGGGTTTTATGAGTAATGTAAATCCGCTGATAGAAATAGTAAAAAGTCAAAAGAAAGGCATTGCAAAAGGCATTTATTCAGCATGCAGTGCAAACGAATATGTAATTGAAGCAGTTTTAGAAAGTGCTCTTTTAAATGGTGATTTTGCATTAATAGAGGCTACTGCTAATCAGGTAAATCAATTTGGTGGATATACCGGCATGAAGCCGGAAGATTTTAAAAGGTTTGTTTACTCAATTGCTGAAAAAGTTAAGTTTCCAGTAGAGAAAATAATTTTAGGAGGAGACCACTTAGGTCCTCTTACTTGGCAAAATGAAGATACTGTAGATGCAATGAAGAAATCTAGAGAGCTTATTAGAGATTATGTGCTTGCAGGCTTTACAAAAATACACATAGATACAAGCATGAAACTAAAGGAAGACGTTGATTGTGGCGAGTTTAATACAGAAATTATCGCTGCTAGAGGAGCTGAGCTTTGCCTAGAAGCAGAGATGGCTTTCGAAGAATTAATTAAAAAAGATGCATATGCGACTCACCCTGTTTATATAATTGGAAGCGAAGTCCCAATTCCAGGAGGAAGTCAAGAAGATGATGATTTGGTAAGTGTTACAAAAGTTTCTGACTTTGAGAATACTATTAAAACATTTAAAGAAGCCTTTGTTTCGAAAAATCTAGAAAGTGCATGGATGCATGTGGTTGCAGTGGTAGTACAGCCTGGTGTGGAATTTGGAGATGAGGCTATCCATGAATACGACAGGGAAAAAGCAAAGGATCTGGTAATGGCTCTTAAAAAATATCCTAATTTTGTATTAGAAGGTCATTCTACAGATTATCAAAATGCACAATCTCTAAAAAGTATGGTAGAAGACGGTATTGCTATATTGAAAGTTGGACCTGCACTGACATTTGCACTTAGAGAAGGATTATTTGCTTTGAATTATATAGAAAACGAGTTATTTAGATACAGTCCTGAAATACAGCTTTCGGGTTTTATTGAAACGTTGGAAAAGCAAATGTTGAAAAAACCTGATAACTGGCAAAAGCATTATCATGGCAGCTCAGAAAAAATAAGGTTTGCTAGAAAGTATAGTTATTCAGACAGATGCAGATATTATCTTCCCTCAGAAGATGTAGATGAATCAATTAAATTACTTATTAATAATTTAAGATCAAGAGAAATTCCTTTGACATTGATTAAACAATTTATGCCAGTGCAATACAAAAAAGTGAGAAATAATAAATTAAAAAATGATCCGGAAGCTTTATTAAAAGATGTAATAGTTGATTGTATAGAGGATTATATATATGCAACACACCCTTAAAAGAAGAATAAATATTATTTAATAATTATAGAATGCATTGTGTTGTAATTTAAATGAGGTAATCATAAAACTATAATAGGACGAGCAAGCATGTCAGATAAAGATAGTAGATTACCAGGGATAGCTAAAAAAGATTTAATCATAAAACATACAGAAAGTATAGTAACATCGTTACGTAATTATATGAGGAGGGTTATAATGAATAAGATTTTATCCACTAAAGATATTTTAATAAACGCAATGAAAGATCATTATGCAGTACCGGCATTTAACATCCATAATCTCGAAACTATTCAAGCTGTTTTAGAAACAGCCTATGAAATGAGGTCTCCTGTAATTCTTGCCGGAACGCCGGGAACAATTAATTATGCAGGGGCAGATTATGTTGTATCAATTGTAAAAACAGCTGCTAATAAATATGATATACCCATTTCAATCCATTTAGATCACTTTGAAAATCCGGCAGAAATAAAAAAGAATATCAATGCAGGTTTTAAATCATGTATGATAGATGCATCCCATGAATTGTTTGAAGAAAATATTAGAATTACAAAAGCTGTAGCTCAATATGCACATCTCTATGGAGCAACAGTGGAGGCTGAGCTCGGAATGTTGGGTGGACAAGAAGATGATTTGGTAGTAGATAGTAAAAATGCAACTTATACGGACCCAGATAGTGCTGTAGAATTTGTTAAAAGGACAGGCATAGACTCTTTGGCTGTTGCAATAGGGACAGCACATGGTTTATATCATGGGAAGCCAAAAATAGATTTTGAAAGACTAAAAAAGATAAGAGAAATGGTGGATATACCTTTAGTGCTTCATGGAGCATCCGATGTTCCGGATGAATTGGTAAGGAAGGCTATAGAGATTGGTATAAGCAAAGTGAATATTGCTACAGACCTGAAAATTCCTTTTTCAAATGAAATTAAAAAATATTTTAAGGAACATGAAGATGAAAGTGATCCAAGAAAATACTTATTACCTGCTAAAACTGCAATGAAAGAAATTATTAAGCATAAGATTGAAGTTTGCGGAAGTGCAAACAGAGTTTAGAGTATGGTTTAAATTGTCTTAAGCTATAAATATATAATGATAAATTTACTGCAACACCGTTAGTCCGAGGCTTAAATCCTATCTGCCACACTAAATATAAAGGCTTTCTGAAGTCAGAGAGCCTTTTTTCATTTGCCAAATTGTTTTTCTATCTGATTCATAGCTGATTCTATTGCAGCCAATCTTTTACTGTTTATATTCATTGATTTTAACATCCTTGGATTTGTAAGTTGTTTCTTCTTGAAAGTCTTGATAAACGTTTATAAACCTGCTTTCAAAAAAATACCCATAAAATTTAACCGATGTAGGTAAAATTTTTTTAATAATATATTTAAAATATAGTAAAAAAATAAAGCTCTGAAATACCTCAGAGATATTCCAGAGCTTCTAATTTTATCTACACTATATATTAACTTTTTTATTTTTATTGATTTTGCTATATCCTTTTTTAATGAGATAAATAACTAACCTGATGGCAAGATATACTCCAAATATCTCAATAAATCCCCACAGGCCGGCTGTTATGTCCTTAAACTCCATATTGCCTCTTCCTGTAATTTTCTGTTCAATTTCTATGGCAAATACAAAGACAATCATAACAGTAAGGGTATAAATAAATGAAATAACCTCAACACTGTATTTTGCTAAATGTTTAAATATAACATTTGTAATAAGGAATATTACCATCCCTATAACGCCGATTATCAAAAAATGAAGCTGCTTGTCAGTCATATTGTAACCCATGGTTTTAAATAACTGTATAAGCAAGTCATGTATATTATTAGTTATTGAAGAAATCATTTTTAACATATAAACCATTTTTATCACCCAATAACATTATACCATATTTTTATATATTATTACATGGAAGATGCAGTATAAGCTGACATATAAAAGCTTACAGTAATGCTATTTTACTTCAATTTGACCATCTTCAATTAATTTATCAGCAATCCATCTTGCTACTTTTCCTGTTATGGTTATGCAGTGATTTTTTCTTTCCGGGCTTTTAAAATTATCTCCGGCCCATTGTCTTGTTATTACACGACAACAATTTGACTTATATTCGCTTATTATATAATCATGAAGTGCTTTAGACATTTCAAACATCTTGTCATTCATAGCTTCGCCTTGAACTCTTCCGTATACCATACCTAAAGCCATTTGTCCGCCTGATACAGCACCGCATAAGCAGCCTGCCTTACCCATGCCGATAGGAAATCCGCTTGCTAATTTAACAACGCTTGGATCATAAGGCTTTCCTAAAAGTTCATTTATAGTTTGTACTACTGATTCGCTGCAAAAATATGTACCACTTCTAAAAAGTTCTTCTGCGTTTTCTTGTACTTTATCAAGTATTTCCTCTTTAATAAGTTCTTTAGTATCTAAAATAGCCACTATATATTCCCCCTCAGGTATGTAACATAATTAAAATTGTTTATCTGTAATACGATTTTAATTATATAGTACATATCATGAATCTACTAATAGATAAATTCAATAGAACTTGAAGGATCTATTGGAAAAAGTAATAATGATGATTGTTCAAACTATGTTATAATATTAACGCAGTTTTATGATTTATAATGTAAGGAGAGGCATTTTATGAATGAATTTTTAAAGAAGTATCCGGTACCTATAGTAGGGCTCATATTAGGACTTGCAGCAGCAGGAAATCTTGTACAAAGTTACGGAAATACATACAGAAACATCTTTGGCATAATATCAGCTATCCTATTTATTTTAATGCTTTTAAAGCTTGTAAAATATTTTAAAGGTGTGGCAGAAAGCTTGGAAAATCCAGTAGTAGCGGGAGTATTTCCCACCTTTACTATGGCAGCTATGATATTATCAACATATTTAAAGCCTTATGCCGCAAATTTAGCCTTAATAATTTGGGCTATCGGGTTTATAGGACATGTTTGCTTAATTATTTGGTTTACGAAAAAGTTTGTAATGAATTTCAGTATAAAAAAGGTTTTTCCATCCTGGTTTGTTGTTTATGTAGGGATTGTTGTAGCAAGTGTTACAGGGCCGGTTTATAACATGGGGTCTATAGGAAAGTTATCCTTTTGGTTTGGATTTATCATCTATTTAGTGCTTCTTCCTTTGATAATATATAGAGTTTTTAAAGTTAAGGAATTGCCTGAGCAGGCTCTGCCTACACTGGCAATATTTTCAGCCCCGGCTAGCCTCTTGCTTGCAGGATATATGAATTCTTTTCAAGCAAAGAATATGGCTATAATTTGGTTTTTGATGACATTATCAATTGTTATGTACGGTACAATTATCATTATTTTGCCTAAATTATTACGGTTAAAATTTTATCCAAGCTATTCATCCTTTACCTTTCCCTTTATAATAAGCGGGATAGCGATAAAATTAACTAATGGATTTTTAACTAAAATAGGACAACCTATTTTTATACTTAAGTATTTGGTAAAGTTTCAAGAAATATTAGGAATAGCACTTACACTTTATGTTTTGTTTAGATATATTGCGTTTTTATTCCAAGGTAATAAAGTGGCGTTAAGCTCTAAAAGTGAAGCAAGATAATATTAATATAATAGGCTATGTTAAAGAATGATGTTGAAAACGGAACACTCTATTTATATATAAAATTATCCACATAATATATAATTGAATTAGTTCGCAGTTGTAAAATATTACGAAGAAAAGATTATTTGCATAATGAACGGGGGATGTCTGTGGAAGAACAAAATATAGCATTTGAAACCAACCAAGGTTGTTTTACATACAGGGTTGCGACAATTATTCTCAAAGACGATAAATTGCTTATGGCAAAACGCAAAGATTATCCATGCTATTATACGGTCGGGGGAAAGGTTAGGATAAATGAAACCTCCGAGGAAGCCATTATTCGTGAGGCTTATGAGGAAACAGGGATTGAATTTCAAATTGACAAACTTTTATTTATCCAAGAACGTTATTTTGAAATAAAAGGAAAACATCATCATGAAATTGTCTTTTACTACTTAATGAAAGAAAAATTCAATATAGATTTATGCTGTAGAAGTTTTACGGACCAAGGTCCCAAAGAAAGTCTACATTGGTTGCCCATCAAAAGTTTGGATGAAACTTATATAATTCCAGAGTTTTTTAAAACTAAACTATTAGGCAATATAGTCAGTATTGAACATATTGTTTCAAAAGAATGATATTGTTGAATTTAGTCATAACCTTTAGTTCGGACTCTTCTTATGGGTTGCATTAATCAAGTCTGAAAGGTTAGTGCAACCCTGTAATTTATGACGATTTAACTGTATGAAAAACGGAGGATACACCTATGAAGAAAAATATATTAAAGAATAGCATTGTTTTTATTATTTGCCTTTTTATCACATACATTATATTTTATAATTTTGTTTCAGAATTACTCATTAGATTTATGACACCATCAGTTAGCCTTTATATTGGAATGATGGTATTCGTAACAATAGTTCTTTATGTGCTTACTATTTCAATAATAAATAAGGAAGTTAAGGAAATTCATATTAATATTCTTGCTGTATTATATTTTGGTTTAGTGATATTATTATCTTTTTTCAAGATGACATCTAATTTTTATGGGCTTAATTTAAACCCTCTTAGTGTAATTGGTGATTTTAAAGAATACTTTAATCATACATTACTTCAAGTAGTTGGTAATATACTTTTGTATTTCCCTTTAGGTGCATTTGTGAAATCTAGAATAAAGGGGAATAACTTTAGATTATTAATGGGATTTTTATTATATATTTTAATTGTTGAAACAATGCAGTATATATTGCATAGAGGAATATTTGATATAAATGATATTATTTTAAATACTTTAGGGTTCATTATAGGGGGGATGTTTAGTGGTATTGCTAATAAATTTCATATGCAAAGAAAAGCAGAGAATTATTCTTAATGAACAGCCTTCTTATATATTGAAATAAGAGAGTATTTATTACTCTTTTTATTTATCCAAAAAGCATGTTTTAAATGTACATATAGAAGCAGTAAAAGTATTGATAATACTATATTGCTTATATAATTTTCTCTGAACTTTAAGCATTTCTTAGAACAAGTAAAACGAAGCTTAGAAAAAATTATTTTAATAAAAAGCTCTATTAAAGAAAAATGTTGAAAATCATAAATTTAACTGAATGTGCCTTAGAATAAGCAGATGGAAATAAATAATATATAGAGTTTATCAAATGATGGTATAATATAATAAAGAGGTGGTGCGTAATATGGAGTTAAGAAACAATAATTATGTAGCATTAACAGAAGAAGAATTTTTAGAAATGGGTGATTCTGTAAAAGCTGAATATTGTAATGGTCAAATAATTTATATGCAAGCTGCTTCACCAACACATGAGAGAATAAGACGTAAAATTGAAGCAGAGTTTGCAAAATTTACAGATGGTACTAAATGCAGCGCTCATGGAGCAAATGTTGGTGTAAGAGTTCACAGTAAATATAGGCGAAGAATAGTAAATCCTGATGTGTTCATAGAATGTGATAACAATTTCGATAAAGATACTTATAATGGAGTTCCATTAATAATTGTTGAGATATTATCCCCAGCAACCGCTTCTAATGATGAAGGTAATAAAAAAGATGATTATGCATATATAGGGGTAAGGGAATATCTTATTATTGACCAAGAGCAGAGTATAGTAAAACAATATAAGCTAATCAATGATTTTAAAGCTTATGCTTTAATAAACGAATACACTAAAGAGGATAAATATAAATCTATAGTATTTGCTGATTTACAGTTTGATTTAGAAGAAATATTTAAAACTGAAACTACTGATTATATGCCTAATATATTGTAATGATATGGTAATTTTATAAGAAGCAATAAAACCGCCTTAAGGTTAAAAATATATGCTTCGCTTAGATGTAGAAATACCAATACTTATATTTTAACTGCTCTAGTAATCAACTATATCAGTTTTTAATTATTTACAACGAGCCTCTGGGTGCATGATTTTCAATCATCAGGGTAAAGAATGAGGATGCTTGATATTGGCTTTGCCTTTAGTATTTTATCATGCACGCCCTCATTGTAAATAACAAGCCTTCGGTTAAAAACTATTATTACTATGTGAGTTTATACAGTAATTATTAATATGCGAAAGCCACCATATATTTGGGGGCTTACTTAAGTTACTATAATAATTTATATACGTTTAATGTTTTAGCGGTTTTATTTAATGTATTAAATTCAACACTAATCTTAAACAGAACCTAATAAAAAGGTAGGTAATTAATCTAACGGATTTACTTTAAGGGTGCAAAACTCAAAATTGTAGGCGTTTTTGACTATAGTTTTACAAGCGTTTTTGCACTTTTTTATTTCAGAGCATTAACGCTATTTTATATATAAAACACATTCATTTTTACAAAGGTTTTTGCAACACAAAAAACACTTGTAATAAATTTATTACATTTGCAAAAATGCTTGTAAAAAGTAATTCAAAAATAACTGTAAAAGTTATAGTTCAGTACATATAATATAATTTTGAAAATACTGGAATTGCCTTTATAATTAAGGTACAATAGTAATGAATCCTTGAAAATATTGTGAACTTTCACCTTAAAGTTTCGTAGATATATTGAACAGTTTCAAATTGAAAGGAGACAGCCGAATGAAAAATAGAGTATTAATGATAACCACTACTATTTTTCTCTTTATATCTACTGTTATTATTTATAAAAATACCAATATTAATGAAAAAGTAACGGATAATTCAAGTTCACATGCTAGAGTTATTAATGATAATAATAATGAAGTTGAACTACAAGAATCTTTTTCTAAGAATAAAGAAAATATAGAGCGATATTTTTTTGCTATTAAGGGTGATAGAGATATTATTATACTAAATGGAATTCAAGGAAAGTTTGGTTTTACAGAACCAATATGTTACGAAAATAACCTTGTTTACACTACACTATATCTTTGGAGTAATAAGGGTGATATTTTGAGTAAGAATCTTAAGATTATAGCTGTAAATGCTAATGAAGAAAATATAGAAATTTCAAATGTATATAAAGTAACTAAAGATGGACATGAAGAGTATACTGAAAAGAATACAGTATCAACGGCAAAGGAGCAACTCAATATTCAGTTACCTTCGGATGGTCTGTGGAAATTTCAAATTTATCTTAATGGTGAACTATTTGGGGATACAATAATTAACATAAAACATAAAGACAACAATTCAATAATACCGTCACCGCTTTAAAAATATTTTCTTATATATAATTATTATTTTTACTATACCATGAACAATTGTAATTAAATTCTACTTAAATGTATAGAGAAATGGGGTTGCATGTTAAGAAGGGGGATATTCAATGAAAGGTGTATTTACAGAAATAGTGACAGAAACAAATAAAGTAAATATGTTAAAAACAGTTCTGGGAGAAATCAAACCAATACTTTCAGGGCAAATACACATTGAACGTTTTCACGACAATGGTGAAGGTGTTGACAGAACTTATAATGTTTATAAAATAACTGTAGACGAGCAGACTTATATTTTGAAAAAGTCAGATGACTATGAGGTTGAAGTTTATGAAAAGCTTCTTGTAGGTAAAAATCTGCCTGTACCAAACTTTGAGGGTTGGACTTGTTTTAACAATACAAAGTGGATATTAATTGAATATATTACTGGAACAGATTTACGAATGTTTAAAAAAGATATGGCTTATAGGTGTGCGGACAGTCTTTCCCGAATTTTTAATATGTACTGGCAGGAAAACTGCTTTGAAGAGAATAAGTTGGATAACCGTTTTGAAAGGTATTGGAAAAGAATAAATAAAAGGGCAGAATGTCTTAAAAATGAGTCAAAATTATCTTCTGCATATCGTGTTTTTTTGGATAGGCAGTTAGTATGTCCACGAACTTTATGTAATGGAGATTTCTTGCAATGCAATGCAATAGATAATAACAATCATATTATTTTAATAGACTGGGCTTTTGCAGGAATTATGCCTTATTCCTTGGATGTTGCACGATTAATATCTCATGGTTCGGAGAAGTTTTTCCCATTTCCTTTTTATATGACAGATGAATATCGAGAGATTTTTCTTAAAGGTGTATATGATAAATTGTTATATAAACCTGATTATAAACAGTTTATATGGGATGTAATACTTTCATGCCTAAATGAGTGTATTGAGTTTATAGAAAGAGAATTAAATGATAAATCTATAGAAAGAGATGAAGGGTTCACCTATTATTATAAAAATGCAGAGACTTTGGCTGACATTATTTTAAATGGCAAAGAACAGTTAAATATTTGATAAGTATGACTAACTTATTTTCATAAAATGTAGTCTGAATAATTCGCAATCTTCTTATATAACGAACTAAAGAAGCCCATTAACTGGGCTTCTTTTAATATGGTTATAATATCAATACTATTCTTTAACAAAGCCATATAATAAAATTAAGGGGCTGTCCTCAAAATGACTAAACTTAGCGTGGTATTTCCTAAAATTCAAATACCACGCGATAGGTTTAAGCTATTTTAAGGACAGCTCCTTGTTTATTATTTATTAAATATACTATGATCAGGATTTTTGCCTTCTAATATATTCTTAACTCTAAGTCCTATAACAGGCAGATACTGAGGATGAGTAAGTATATAGAACTGCTCGTCTTCTATTGCAGTAAATACACTCATAGCTATTGAATGTATTGGCATACCTGTTTTTATAACAAAGTGTCCTCTTTCTAAACCAGCTTTATAGGATGCACTTTCATAGTATGGGTCCTGAGGATCTATAGCAAATCTTTCAGGACGATGTCTGTCGCAGTTATCAAGATCTGTTTGTACAAAGCCCGGACAGAAAACAGACATCTTTATTTTTGAGTTCATAGCTTGAAGGCTGTAGTTAACTGATTCAGTGAAAGCAACTGCAGCATGCTTTGTTGTATGATAAGCTGCCATGCTTGGTGTAGTTAAAAGTCCGGCTACGGATGCTACATTAACTATGTGGCATGGAGTATCTTGTTTTAGCATTATTGGAACAAAAGCTTTTACACCATGAATTAATCCATATACATTAGTACCAAATATCCAGTCCCAATCTTTAAGAGGAACTTCCCAAGCAGGACCTGCAACAACAACTCCTGCATTATTTATAAGAAGATCTACTGAACCGAATTTATCAATAGTAAGCTTTGATAGACTTTCTACATCTTCATATTTAGTAACATCCATTACTAAAGTTTCTACTTCTGCACCCATTTCTTTAACCGCATCAGCAGTTCTTTTTAAATCAGCAGCATCTATGTCTCCTAGTACAAGTTTCATGCCTTTTCTGGCAGCTTCTTTTGCAAATTCTGCTCCAAATCCGTTTCCTGCTCCTGTTATTACAGCAACTTTGTTTTTAAATTCCCTCATTATAATATCCCCCTATTCTAAAACATAAGCTTTTTCAAAGCCAGCGCTTACAGCTTCTGCAATTCTTCCTGGCTTGTCAGCATCACCGATTACTCTAACTTTATCAAAATGTTCTTCAAGAACTGATACAAGAGCTTTGTTTGATCTTATTCCAAGTGAAAGCACAACTTTATCAGCTTCTACCTTTATTACTTCATTAGTTTTAGTGTTTACAAGCTCAATAAAGCCTTCGCTGATTTTAGATAATCTGTGACCAGGAAGCATATTTACTCCATGTGTCTGGAAGTTTTTCATAACAGTTGCTAGATTAGCAGGGTAGATTCCTGCTCCTATTGTAGGAAGCATATCTGCAACAGTTACTTTATTGTTTCTTACAGCAAGGTATTCAGCAGTTTCTAATCCTGTCATACCAGCTCCAAGCACAACTACTTTTTCATTTTCAACTTTAACCTTACCGCTTAATATATCTGAAACATTATATACATTTTCTCTATCTATTCCTTCTACAGGAGGAACTACAGGATTTGAACCGGCACCAACAAATACAGCATAAGGATTTAATGCTTTTAAAGCTTCTAAAGTAGCTTCTGTGTTAAGTCTTACTTCTACGCCAAGCTTTTTAAACTGAATATCATAGTATTCTACAAGCCAAGTAAGCTTATCCTTCTTTGGAGGCTTGTTTCCTAGTGCTAACATTCCACCAAGCTCACTTTCTTTTTCAAAAAGAACAACCTTAAATCCTTTTTCAGCTAAAACTCTGGCAGCCTCCATGCCTGAAGGACCTGCACCTATTACAGCAACTGTTCTGCCTTCTCCATTTTTATCGATGCCATCAAATTCAATCTCTCTCCCCATCCTTGCGTTAACTGCACATTTGATTGTCTTGCAGCCTTCTAATTCCTCTATGCAGTGAAGACAAGAAATACATGGACGAATATCTTCATCTCTTCCTTCCATAGCCTTGATTCCCCATTCAGGATCAGCAAGCTGTGCTCTTCCAAGTGCTACAAAGTCAACATTGCCTTCTGCTATTAGGCTTTCAGCGAAGTCAGGCTTTCTGATAACATCTGTTGCTATAACCGGGATTTTAACAGCATTTTTAACAGCTTGAGCTAAATTTCTCTTCCAGCCTTGATCAAAAGCAATTGGCTCTATAATAGTGTAGCCTGATTCATAAAGACCGCTGCTTACATTTATTGCGTTAACTCCTATGCTTTCAAGATAAAGTGCTGCTTTAACAGCTCCTTCAAGATTAAGACCACCTTCAACAAACTCGTCTCCGCTGATTCTTACGCTTATTGGGAAGTTAGGGCCGCATACACTTCTTATTCCCATAATCATCTCTGTTATAAATCTCATTCTGTTCATAAAGTTTCCGCCGTATTTGTCAGTTCTCTTATTTGTATATGGGCTTATAAACTGACCGATTAAATATCCGTGAGCACCGTGAAGCTCTACCCCGTCTATTCCGGCAGTCTGAGCTATTTTAGCTCCTGTTACAAACTTTTTAACTAAATCTTCAACTTCGGAAGTTGAAAGTTCTCTAGGCATTTCCTGACAAACCTTGCAAGGTATTGGACTTGGTGCAACTATCTGTCTTCCGTTTATTACTCTTCCATGACTTTCTCTTCCTGGGTGATGAAGCTGTACAAATATTTTTGTATCATGCTTATGAACTGTTCTTGCCAATCTCTCTAGTTGAGGGATATGGTTTAAAGTCATTGCGCTTAACTGGTTTGGTGTTCCAACACCGGTTTCGCTATCGATTCTTGTTATTTCAGTTATTATAAGCCCGCAGCCACCTTTAGCTCTTTCTTCATAATATCTTATAAGCTCTTGAGTAGCCTCTCCTGTTGAACTTGCCAGTGAAGTTCCCATTGCAGGCATAACAATTCTGTTCTTAAGTTCTAAATTGCCAATTTTACCTTTTGAAAAAAGATTTTTGTACTTCATATAAATCCTCCCCTAATCCTAAATTTAATGAAAACCTTAAAGTATGTTTATAATTTAACATACTATGTCTATGAATACATTGTTAATAAACCACAAAAAATCTTGCTGTAATTGTGCATGATGACTTATAATAAAGCTGCGAGGTGATAGAATGTCCATAGAATTTAGTGAAATTTATAACAAAATAAAAAAGCAGTATCCTGCCATAGATTTATTAAATGAAATTAATAACTGCAGCTTAAAGGATATAAGATTTATTACTAAAGCTTCAGACTTAGAGCAAAAGGACATTCTTTATGTTGGAAAAGCCTCACAGCTTGAAGGTATTAAAAGCAATAGGAGTTTAGGAAATTTTATAATTTATAATGACTGTAATGATAATGTTGATGGAAGCTTTACAAATATTGCAGAAGTCAAGGATGAAGAAGATTTATATACCGCCTTTAATCTAATAAAGGATATGTTTATTAAGGATATAAAGGTTTCAAATCCTGCATCTACGCTTTTAAAATCACTGGCTCAGGGAAAGGGACTTAAGTACCTTCTAAAAATAGGGGCAGAAACTTTAAATAATCCTATTATTTTAATAGATGCTAATTTTTCTATCATTTCCTATTCAAATAATAAAAATATAAGTGATGAGCTTTGGAGCAAAAATATTCAAACAGGCTACTGCAGCTATGAGTTTATAGCTGAGGTTCAAAAGCTAAAATCAGTAAGGAATTCGCCTTCCAATAATGAACCTTTTATGGTTACTTGTGAGGCAAGCCCTATAAGAAGGTTTGTAAGCAAGGTTATGCTCAATTCAAAATTTATTGGGTATCTTCTGCTTTTAGAATGTGGTGATACTATTACTGAAGATCATCTTGAGCTTTTTAAGGTTTTAAATAGCGCTATTACAGAGGAACTGAAAAATAATTCTTTGTATGGAAATATTAAAGGCTTAAAATATGAGAATTTAATTTATGATCTTTTAGAGGGAAAAATTGATTCGGAAGAAATAGCAAGAGAAAGAATGAAAAATGCCGAGTGCTATTTTGGAAACAATCTTTTTGTGCTTACTATCAGCTTATCTGAATATACCTTAAAAAGTACTCATGGAAAAAGCTTAAAGGATAATATAGAAAAATTACTTGTAAATGCAAAATCTGTTTTTTATAAAGAAGATATAGTTATATTGGTAGATATTAAGGATAACAAAATAAATAATAAAGAGTTTCTGATAAATATAGAGGATTTCCTAGACAATAATAAGTTAAAAGCAGCAGTAAGCGGCAAGTTTTCAAAGTTGATTGATATGAAAAACAATTATCTGGATTCTAAAAAGGCGTTATCTATTTCAAAGTCTTTAAGCAGAACCAACAATTTTATTAAATATGATGACTATAAGTTCTATGCACTTTTGGATACCATCTCCGGTGATATAAAGAAATATTGTCACCCCGCGGTTTTAAGGCTTATAGAATTTGATAAAAATAATTCTACAGACTATTTTGAAACACTAAAAACCTTTCTTATTAATAACCAAAATGCTAATCTTACCTCGGAAAAGCTTTTTATTCATAGAAATACCTTAAATTATAGAATAGCAAAAATAAAAGAGATTATAGGATTAGAGCTTAAAGACAGCGAAGAAATATTTAATATAAGTTATACCTATAAGCTTTTAGAGTTTTTGGGAGTGCAAAGCCTCAGTTGAGCTGATAATAGTTCAATTGAGGCTTTTATGATAAAATTGATATTATAAGTAGATTGCTAAATAAGATGGCCGCAGGCTGCGGCGTAAAGACTTTAAAGCAAAGCCTGCGGCCATTTTAGTTTCCAATTTTATTAAATGGAGTAGAAAAAATGCAGCTAAAGTTAAAGGATAAAACACTAAATTATACTTTGGAGAGAAAAAATCGTAAAACAATTTCCATTAAGATAACTAATAAGGGAGAGGTAATAGTAAGTGCGCCCCTAAAAATAAGTATTGAACAGATTGAAGGTTTAATAGAAAAAAAGTCAAAATGGATTTTGTTAAAGCTTGAAGAGGTTAGTACAAGAAAAGTTAAAACGCAGAGAAATTTTTTGGAAGAAGGAAAGTTGAAGTTTCTTGGTGAAGAATACGAACTTAATATATATGATACCTTCAATTCTAATATAGAAATAATATTTGACAGAAAGAATTTTAAAGTTTACCTTCCTAAAAATATAAAAGAAGATAGACAAGACTATATACGATTAGCACTTGAAGGCTGGTATAGAGCTAAAGCTAAAATTATATTTGAAGAAAGAGTAAGGCTCTATGCTGAAAAACTTAAGGTTTTCCCTAAGAGAATTGTAATAAAGGATCAAAAAACAAAGTGGGGAAGCTGCTCCTCAAAAGGAAACATAAATTTTAATTATAGAGTTATTATGGCACCTATAGAAATAATAGATTATTTAACAGTTCACGAATTATGTCACCTGATTCATATGAATCACTCCAATGATTTTTGGAGCAAGGTTGAAGGTGTTTTACCAAATTATAAACAGGCAGAAACATGGCTTAAAGAAAATGGAAATGATTTAAATATATAAAAAAATATAACCAAAAGTTGGCATAATATTAGTACAAAGTTATAATTTAAGTATAAGTTATTAAAAAGTCGACTAAAACCGACAATTTATTAAAATTATTATACATTTTTTGCGAAAATATATTGACTATAAATATAAACAGTGTAACATAAAGAGTGAGACGTTTTGTTTACTGATATTATATATAAAAGCAAAAATTAAATTATAATGCAATCGTTACTAATACCTTAATTTTGTGGATTAAGGTTGGATATAAGGTGGGTTAACTGATGGATATTAAGAGTGCAATAGTTGAAGCTATGATTGAAATTTCTCAAATGTTTGGCTTAAACATATCCTTTAAGGGTGAAACAACAGAAGGGCATCAATTTACAGGAGAACAGGTAAATGTTCTTATTGGTCTTACAGATGGGATTAAGGGAAACGTAATTATGGGTTTTAAAAAAGATACAGCTTCTAGTATTGTATCTGCAATGATGGGTGGAATGGAAGTTAAGGAGTTTGACTTTATGGCAAAGAGTGCCATAGGCGAGCTTGCGAATATGACTTTAGGTTCTGCTGTTATGAAGGTAAAATCATCTGAAGTAGTTAATTTATCACCACCAACTGTAGCTGTTGGACAAGATATGTTTTTGACTGTAAGTGGAAATAGCTCTACTAAAATGGAGTTTAAACTCAATAATGAAGTATTTAATATGATACTTTCCGAAAGTTAAATAGGAGAGAGGCTTAAGCTTTCTCTCCTATTTTTTCACCCATAATTACATAGGTTTCATAACCTAAATTAGTCTGCTCTAAAATCTCAGCATCAACTTTAATTTTGCCAGGCTCAAAAAATAATATTACGGTAGAGCCGCCAAATTTAAAATATCCTTTTTCTTCACCTTTAGAAACCTTTTTGTTTGGCGTATAAGTTTGTATTATAGAACCAACACAGGTTGCTCCAACTTCTACATAAAGAACATCGCCAAAGTTATCTGATTTAAATATACTCCATTCTCTCTTATTTTCACAAAAGAGCTTTTCTACCTTCTGAAGCGCTACAGGATTCACAGAATAATAAGCGCCTTTTATTTTTTTTGTCTCGCCGCAAATACCGCTATCTATAAAATGAAAACGGTGATAATCTGTAGGGCATAGTCTTAAAATCATACATACGCCTCCGGAATACTTAGAAGCTGTCTCATCATCTTTTAGAAGCTCTCTTAGACTATATGTAAATCCTTTAACCTGAACAAGTTTATCCAAATCAATATTGTCATAAGCATAAAGTCTTCCATCACCAAGCGATACAACTGCCTTTTCACTCATATCTATAGGCCGAGCGGCAGGCTTTAATTTTCTAAAGAAGAAATCATTGAAGGATGTAAAGTTATTTTCATCCTTATCTGCCTGTGATATATCTATATCAAATTGCTTAATAAAACTTTTTACCTTGTTCCTGCTTATACTCCTATCTAAATACCAGCCGTAAACACTGGAAAACAATTTTTTCTTCACAATGCTTTCTAATAGTCTCATGCCTATTGGAGATGAATAAGTCCAATTTAAGTATTTTTCTCCTGCTACATTTTCGATTTCATAGTTTTTTGTTTTTCTATTATAGTATTTAATCATAGTTTTTCCCCTTCCTCAGTAAAAACACAGGACATTTAAAGTTATTTTATCACAAAGAACATAAGCTTAACCAGTAATTTGTAAAATTTAAAGTTTGACAAGTAGCAGAAAATTACATAAAATTAAACTGATTGTACTAAATTTTTATTAAATTGCTGACTGGTTAATAGTTTCATACACATATGAATAAATTTGGAGTGAATTTTATGATAAGTAAAACAAAAATGTCAATTTTTCAATCAGCTATAAAAGTGTTTTCTGTAAATGGATATGATGGAGCCACTATGGATGATATGGCTCAAGAGGCCGGTGTAGCAAAAGGTACACTATATTATCATTTTAAAAGTAAAGAAGAAATATTTAAGTACATTATTACGGAAGGCATGGAGCTTATAAAGGAACAGCTTGAAGCTGCGGCAGTTAGAGAAAAAGATTCCCTTTCAAAATTGAAAGCTATATGTACGCTTCAGCTTAATTTAGTTAATGAAAAAAAGGATTTTTTCAAGGTGATTATGAGCCAGCTATGGGGTCAGGAAATGAGACAGCTGGAGCTTAGAGATATAATACAAAAATATATTTGTAATTTAGAAAAATATATTAAAGAAGCTATAGATGACGGGCTTATTAAGAATGGAGATCCATACTTTATGGCGTATACTTTCTTTGGAGCACTTTGTTCAGCTGCAGTGTATGAGTTAATAAATAAAGATAAAAATAAAAATGATATTGAAGATATATCAGAAAGCTTAATGCAGAATATTTTACATGGAATACAAGCGTAATGATATTAATCCGGATTTTTAAGTAATTAGAAATCCGGATTTTTTTATTTCTAAAAATGTTGACAAACCCTAAAAAAAGAGTTATAACTATAACTGACCAGTCAGTTCATACTGAACAGTCAGTTTAGCAATTATAAAGAGGTGGTAATTATCTCTTAAAGTAAAATTAAAGAGCCTAACAGTTTATATTCTTAGGCTTACTAGAAGGACAGGAGGGTTATAATGAATTTCTTTAAAGTAGCAGGAAGAGATATTTCTAGTATTTTTAAGAATCGTTTTATTAGAGTATCTGTTATAGCAATTATTGTTGTACCTCTTTTGTATAGTTTGCTATACCTCTATGCTTTCTGGGATCCATATAACAGGCTGCAAGATTTACCTGTGGCAGTAGTAAATATGGACAAAGGAGCAACTAAAGACGGGGAACCGGTAAACTACGGAAAAGACTTGGTAGACAAACTGAAAGATAATAATAAGATAGGCTGGCGTTTTGTGTCCAAAGAAGAGGCCGAAAAAGGCCTGAAAGACAAAAAGGGATATTATGCTATGTTTGTCGTTCCGGATGACTTTTCAACTAAAGTTATCAGTGCAAAGGATGGAAAACCACAGGAACCTACTATTTTATATTCTTCAAATGACAAAAAAAGCTTCTTAGCATCCCAAATAAACGGAAAAGTATTGGTGGAGCTAAAATCAGAGCTTACTAAGAATATTGTTGATGAGTACACTAAAGTAACCTTTGATAATCTTTATGATGTTAAAGACGGAATGCAAAAAGCCTCAGACGGAAGTAAAGAGCTTTATGACGGCGTAGGTACTCTAAATGATAAGGTTCCGGAACTAAAAGACGGTGTTAACAAGCTTTCTGATGGTTCAGGAGATTTAAATAACGGACTTGGTCAGGCAAGAGAAGGCGCAGCGCAGCTTTACTATGGTGCCAATGCAATAGATATAGCTTTAGGCCAAGCTAAAGATGGGTCTGGTCAGATTCATGATGGACTTGGTCAATTAAATAGCCAAGTACCGGCACTAAAAGACGGAGTTTCACAGCTTTATAAAGGCTCCGGAGATTTAAAAGACGGATCTTCTCAATTAAGAGATGGAATCAATACTTTGGGCTCAAAACTTGGTGCGGCTGAGGATGGAGCTAAAGCATTAGATGCTGGAGCAGGTCAACTTCAAGCCGGATTAGGTCAAGTTGGAGCAGGCTTATCACAATTAAATGATGCGGTTAGCAAAGATACTCAAACAAGTATAAGTCTTTCAACCGGAGTAAAATCATTGTATGATGGAATAACAAATCAAGATCCAACAAAGGGATTGGGAGCAGCAATTAAAGTTTTAAATGCTAAAGTAAATACAGGAACAGATGCACAGCACCCAAGCCTAGTTGCTGGAATTACTGGTGTTAATGCCGGAGTAACTCAGTTGTCTAGTACTGTAACAGCATTAAATAACTTAGCTTCGATTTATCAGAATCCTGATTCAACGCCTGATGCTAAAACAGCGGCTTTAAATCAAATAATGGCTATTATTCCTCAATTGAATACAAAAGTAAATGTAGGTACAGATATGCAACATCCAAGTTTAGTTGCTGCAGTCGGAGCTCTAAATACTGGAATAACAGATCCAGATCCAACAAAGGGTTTAGGAAAAGCTATTGAAGTTTTAAATACAAAAGTAAACGTAGGAACAGATGCGCTTCACCCTAGCTTAGCCGCTGGAATAACAGCTGTAAACAACGGAGTAAATGTAGGTACAGCAGACAAGCCGAGTCTAGTTAGTGCAGTTGCTCAATTAAACGGTGCTGTGAATACCGGAATTCAAGGTAAACCAAGCGTACTTGCAGGAATAAAGCAGATAAAAGACGGTACATCTCAGTTAGCTCCTGGAATGACAGCAGCAGTGGATGGAACCAAACAGCTATCAGCAGGAAGTCAAAGATTATTTGATGGATCTACTTTATTAAATAATGGATTATATACACTTAACGGTAATGTACCGGCTCTTGCAGACGGAGTAGGAAAACTTTATGCAGGTTCTACTGATTTAAATAATGGACTTTCACAAATTAAAGATGGATCTACTCAGTTTAAGAGTGCTATAGCAAAACCGGAAGAAGTTAAAAATATACCTCAAAAACAAACAAACTCTACAGATACATTGTTTGCAGGTATGACAAAGCTATACGATGGATCAACTCAGCTTAAAGATGGTCTTGGAACTCTAAAGGGCAATATTCCGGAACTTCAAGACGGAGTAGGAAAACTTTATGATGGTTCAAAAGAACTTAGCGATAAGCTAAAGGAAGGTTCAGACAAGATCAACAAGAATCTTGTAAATGACAGCAAGACTATGGCAGAATTCGTTTCAGAACCTCTTAAGATGGACGAAGAGCCAGCTTATTCAATCAAAAACTATGGAACAGGATTTACACCATATTTTATACCACTATCATTGTGGGTTGGAGCATTAATGATGTTCTTTGTTATTAGTGATGATGTAGATTCAGATGTTCAAGCAGGCTCTGCTTCAATAGTTTTAGGAAAGTTCTTAACTTATGGCGTTATAGGAACAATACAAGCATTACTTGCCAGCTCAATAGTTATAGTACTTGGTTTACAGCCGGCTAATGTCCCACTATATTTCTTGTTTAATATACTTTTATCCTTAGTATTTGTTGCTATAATTCAATGTTTAATATTCTTAATGGGTCAAGTAGGAAGACTTTTATCTATAGTATTATTAATACTTCAATTAACTGCTTGTGCAGGTACCTTCCCACTTGAGGTTGTACCAGCCTTCTTTAAAATATTAAATCCATTTATGCCATTTACCTATGCAGTTTCAGGTTTAAGAGAAGTAATTGCAGGTATGGATTACTCAGTATTTATGAAAGATGTAACAATACTTGCTTGTACAATGGCAGTATTCTTATTCATATCTGTTTTAATGAAAGGTCATGCAGACAGAGTTAAAGAGAGAATAAAGCAAGCTAAAGAGAATGCTACAGTTGTATAAAATAAAAAGCACCCAATTTCGGGTGCTTTTTACATTCTTCCGGATTTAATTATTGATATTAAAAGCCAAAGGCCGGTAAAGCCGGCAGCTATAAACCCAAGTATTCCAATAATAGATATATCCCAAAGCTTAGGACCTATATTTGAATTTAATATAAAGGAAGAACCTATAATCATAGAAGAAACAACTACTCCAAATACAAGCCTATTTGTCATTTTGTTAAGCTCGTTTATTGATTTATTTAAGTATTTAAGCTCAAACTGAAGCTTTACACGGCCATTTAAAAGGCCATCAGATAATTCCATAAACTTAGAAGGAAGCTTTGCTGCTGCTCTTGCATTATTTAATGAATTGATTAAAAGCTTATCAAAATCTATATCCTTAAGCATGGAGGATTTTATATTTTCCTTAACATATGGGATAGCTACATCAATTATTTTAATATCAGGAGATATTTTAGCTACAACACCCTCTAATATAAGAAGACTTCTTGCAAGAAGAGTTAATTCTTTTGGAAGAATGAGGTTGTTTTGCTTTGACATATCTAAAAGATCCTGCAATACATCAGATAGCTTTATGCTTTCCAGTGAAGTAAATAAGTACTTATCATAAAGGTACTCAATATCTTCATGTAATCTGTTTCTATTGATTGGACCTTTCTTTATACTAATACTTATTACTACAGCTGCCAATTTGTTTATATCTTTATAAGCTAATGCAATAAGTATGTCATTGAGACTTTCCTTTAGAGAATGGGAGAAGCCTCCCATAAGCCCGAAATCAATAAAGCATATTTTGTTGTCTTTAACAATTATATTTCCGGGGTGAGGATCACCATGAAAGAAGCCATCCTTTAATATTTGTTTTAGAAAAAATAAAGCTAATTTCTTACCTATATCGTTTAAGTCATAACCATTATTTAAGAGAGAAACAGTATCATCTATCTTAAATCCATCGATTTTTTCCATAGTTAATACTTTAGAACTGCTTAAGTCCTTTATGACATAGGGAGTGCATAAAAATTTGACATCTTTATTCATCTCTCTGAAGCGTTCTATGTTTTCAGCTTCATTATAAAAATTAAGTTCAAGCTCAGTAGCTATCAAAAGCTCGTTTAAGGCTTCTTCAGGATCAATAAAGGTTTCAGAAATTTTTAATTTTGCTATATTAACAATCCTTTTAAGTATTGCAATATCCATCCTCATTTTTTCAGCAATATCAGGTCTTTGTATCTTTACAATAACTTTTCTTCCGTCTTTAAGAGTAGCATTATGTACCTGAGATATAGAAGCGGAGGCAAAGGGCTCTTCTTCAAAATATGAAAAGGCAGAGTCAAGCTTTATAAAAAACTCATTAAAAAATATTTTACATATGTCGCTGAAGTTTTCTGAGTAGGCATTATCATGAAGTTTAGAAAGCTCTTTAATATAAGGAGCCGGAACTATGTCCGGCCTTGTACTTAATATCTGCCCAATTTTTATAAAGGTAGGACCTAGCTCCTCAAAAGCCTTTCTAAGATTTTCAGGCGAATTATTTTCTTTCTTTAATTTATTGTCTACAACATAACCAAAGCCATAAGAAGCAAAAATTTTTAATATTTCTCTGAATCTTTGTGATGTAGATTTATACATTTTGATTTTTAGCTTCTAATATTGAAATTCTTTGCCTTAAATCTTCAACATCGTCCTTTGTAGCAAAGTTCATCTGCCTCAAGAGCTCAGCCATTTCTTCTTTTGTTATAGGTTTAGAAGCTGAGGATTCTGTTTTTAGGTTTCTTCTTAGTTCCTGTGATAATTCCTTGCCTTCGTCTATAGTCATTTTGCCCTTTTCAACTAAGTCTTGAATCATGTCCATAGATTTTTCATAAGTAAGGGCCATAGAGCCTATTCCGGCCAGCATTAAATTTCTTATTTCTTCACTGATTGTCATAAATTTTCCTCCCTTTAGTCGGAAGCACTGAGCAATCAAAGATTACTCGCTCCGCTCGCTGATTGCTCGTAAAAGTCCATTTAGGACTTTTACCTCCTTTTAGTCGGAAACACTGAGTAATTTAAAACTCTCGCTCCCGCTCGAAAATTACTCGTTAAAGGTCATTTAGACCTTTAACCTCCATTTTTTTATTCAAAATATATAATTAGTATATTGTTTATTGTAAAATTTATAACGCTTTATAAAATTTTGTATTATATATATGAAAGTTTCTTTAAAATTGATATAATGTAAATATATTTTTCGAAAAGAGGAATTTATTATGGCTGGCAGTTTAATAAAGATAAAAGAAATAATTAATAGTTTAAGTCCGTCTGAAAAAAAGGTAGCTCAATTTATTTTAGATAACCCTGCCGATATATCTCATTTGGCTATAGGGGAACTTGCTGAAAAGAGCGGTTCAAGTGAAGCTACTGTAGTTAGATTATGTAAGCTTTTAGATTTTAATGGTTATAAGGATTTTAAGATAAGTATTACTAAGGATACGGCTTCTATGATGTTTGAAGACAGCAATGAACAATACACTGATGTAGAGCCCGGAGATGAATTAAAGTCTATAATTCAGAATATAAGCTACAATAATAAGAAATCTATAGATAATACACTTGAAATAATAACCTATAAGGATGTAGAAGATGCTGTGGAATCAATAATAAATGCTAACAGAATTGAGTTTTACGGCGTGGGAGCATCTTTTATTATAGCTTTTGATGCAATGCAGAAGTTTTCAAGAATAAATAAATTTGCAATAAGTTATCCTGATCCTCATCTTCAGATAGCATCTGCTGCTAACTTAGGAAAAGGCGATGTGGCTGTTGCTATATCCTATTCAGGTGAGACTGTTGATACCTATGAGTCCATAAGGGTTGCTAAGGAAGCCGGAGCAAAAACCATTAGTATAACCAAGTTTGGACAAAATCCAGTAAGTGATATATGCGATATTAATTTATTTGTTTCAGCACCTGAAATTAGCATTAGAAGCGGCGCTATGTCCTCAAGGATTGCACAGCTTAATATAATAGATATACTGTTTGCAGGAGTTGCAAGCAGACAATTTGATAAAGTAAAGAGCAGTCTTGAAAAAACAAGAAAAGCAATAACAAATAAGAAGATGAAATAAGAAAGGTCAGCCTATACGGGCTGACTTTTATATTCTCTCCTATAATGCTCTGTAGTAGGATGCATATTTTTATTTTTTATAAAATCCTCTGCTATTTGAGGGAAAAGCAAATAAGATAAAACATCCTCATCATGAGTTGTCAGGTCTTTAATTTGTTCTTTAGTCTTTTCAAAAGCAGGTTCTAAAGTATCTGCGTACCTTATTGTTATAGGCTTCTCATCTCCAAGAGCCTTTTTCAAAAGTTCTTCGTTTATAATTCCGGGAGCCTTTCCATATTCTCCTCTGCAGTATGCCTTAACCTCTTTTAATATCATTTTATATCTTTCACCGGTTAATATATTCATGGTAGCCTGGGTTCCGACCATCTGGCTCATTGGAGTTACAAGAGGAGGAAAGCCTAAGTCTTCTCTAACCTTAGGTACTTCAGCTAAAACCTTATCAAGCTTTTCTATAGCATTTTGAGCTTTAAGCTGTGATATCATGTTTGAAAGCATACCACCGGGAATTTGATAAGTAAGCGCTTCAGGCTGCGGTGTTAATACCTTTGCATCTAAGACTCCTGACTTTACAAAATCTTCTCTTATAGGCTTAAAAAAGTCATTTATAGCTTTTAATCTTGAGGCATCAAGACCTGTGTTAAAGCCCATATCTTCTAAGGCAAAATGCAGCGATTCTGTAGGTGGCTGCGAAGTTCCGCTTGAAAAGGAAGAAATAGCGCAGTCTATTCCGTCTACTCCGGCTTCAACAGCTTTTAAGTAAGACATTTCAGCAATACCGTTAGTTGAATGAGAGTGAAGGTACACAGGAAGCTTTACAGTTTCTTTTATGCTCTTAACTAAATCAAAAGCTACCTTTGGCATTATAAGCCCGGCCATATCTTTTAAGCAGATAGAGTCTGCTCCCATGTTTTCAAGCTGCTTAGCAAGCTTTATATAGCTTTCTATATCATGTATAGGACTTACAGTGTAAACTATAGTTCCTTGAGCGTGAGCACCCTGCTTTTTAGTTTCCTCCATAGCAACTTCAATGTTTCTATAATCGTTTAATGCATCAAAAATTCTTATAATATCCATACCGTAATAAACAGACATTTGTATAAACTTTCTTACAACATCGTCCGGATAATGTTTATAGCCTAAAAGATTTTGTCCTCTTAAAAGCATTTGAAGAGGAGTTTTTTTAGCTATTGTTTTTATTTTTTTTAATCTTTCCCATGGATCTTCATTTAAATATCTTATACAGGAATCAAAGGTGGCGCCACCCCAGCATTCAAGTGAATGATATCCTGCGTTATCGAGTTCCTTTAATATAGGAGCAAATTGCTCAAAGGATAATCTTGTCGCTATAAGAGACTGATTAGCATCTCTAAGCACTGTTTCTGTTATATGTATATTTCTCATAAAACTCTCCTTCCATTTGAAACACCTTACAGCCTTGCACGTTATTTCTGCTTATAAGCTGCCTGCTAAAGTGTATTTAGGATTTTAGCTTCATAAATTAAGCATATATCAAAATAACGATTTTTAAAAGTAGTATTTGTATAAATCTGATTTTGTAACCAAATTTTTATATATAATGTAAGAACTTTATTGTATTGCATATACTTGACTTTGAAAATAAACTGTACTAAAATGTTAAAGTAAAATAAAATATGTTTCCGTAGCTCAGAAGGATAGAGCGACCGCCTCCTAAGCGGTAGGCCGTGGGTTCGATTCCCGCCGGGAACACCAAAAAGCCTAGAAAATAATAATTTTCTAGGCTTTTTATGTTATTTGTATAATGGAAATCTAGAGCAGATTTCTTTAATCTTCATCTTAATAGGGGTTAAGTCACTATCTTTATTTTCTATTATAAAGGAAATAATATCAGCGATTTCTACCATTTCTCTTTCTCCAAAACCTCTGGTTGTAACAGCTGCAGAGCCTATTCTAATTCCGCTTGTTACGAAAGGACTTTGAGTTTCAAATGGAACTGTGTTCTTATTAACTGTAATGCCCACTTCATCTAAAAGATGCTCAGCTTCTTTTCCGGTAATATCTTTATTTCTAAGATCAACCAGCATAAGATGATTGTCTGTTCCTCCTGAAACAATTTTGAAGCCTCTCTTCATAAGCTCCTTTGAAAGTGTTTGTGCATTATCAAGAACTTTTCTTTGATAAGCCTTAAAATCTTCGCTCATAGCTTCTTTAAAACATACAGCCTTTGCTGCAATTACATGCATAAGCGGTCCGCCTTGTATACCAGGGAAAAGACTCTTGTCTATAGCCTTAGCGTACTGCTCTTTGCAAAGAATTGCTCCACCTCTTGGGCCTCTAAGGGTTTTATGAGTAGTTGTAGTTACAAAATCAGCATAAGGAACTGGGCTTGGATGAAGTCCTGCAGCAACAAGTCCGGCTATGTGAGCCATATCTACCATCATATAGGCTCCGATTTCATCACAGATTTCTCTTATAAGTTTGAAATCAATAGTTCTTGAATAAGCACTGGCTCCTGCAACTATCATCTTTGGTTTTTCTTCTAGAGCTATTCTTCTTAGTTCCTCGTAATCAATAAAGCCATCCTCATTAACTCCATAGGAAATAAATTTATAAAGCTTTCCGGAGAAGTTTACAGGGCTTCCGTGAGTTAAATGACCTCCGTGTGATAGATTCATACCTAAAACCTTATCGCCAGGTTCTAAAACTGCCATATAAACTCCCATATTTGCCTGCGAGCCCGAATGAGGCTGAACATTGGCATGATCTGCTCCAAACAGCTTACACATTCTGTCCCTTGCCATGTTTTCAACTACGTCAACAACTTCACAGCCACCATAGTACCTTTTTCCCGGATAGCCTTCTGCGTATTTATTTGTCATCGCAGATCCCATTGCTGCCATAACTGCATTGCTTGTAAAGTTTTCTGAAGCAATAAGCTCGATTTTGTTTTCCTGTCTATCCATTTCATTTTGGATAGTTTCAAGTATTTCAGGATCTATATCTCTTAAGTATTCCAGATTCATAATTTGTATCTCCTTTGTTATAAATAATAAAATTGAGTGGCAAAGATAACATTTTTTTTGCTGCCTTGCCACCTTATTAGCTTTATCTTTTTATAGGAACTAAGTGAATAGCTTCTCCTGCAATTCCCATTACAGCTTCAGAAAAAGCTTCGGAAAGAGTAGGATGAGCATGAATAGTATTTTTAATATCGTCAATCTTCATATTGTGAGTAATAGCCAAGGTACCTTCATGTATCAAATCTGATGCATGAGGGCCCATAATATGAACTCCTATAATTGAGTCATCTCGGGCTATAACCTTAATAAAACCTTCACCTTCTCCAAGAGCAAGAGCTTTGCCGTTAGCTCCAAACATAAATTTGCTTGTCTTATAAGGTATACCTTCTTTTTTAGCTTCATCTTCAGTTATACCAACAGATGCAATCTCAGGAAATACGAATACACAGCTTGGTACTATATGAGTTAAAGCCGAAGCATTCAGCCCCATAATTTTTTCAGCTGCAAGCATACCCTGATGAGAGGCTGCATGAGCCAGCATTATTTTTCCGTTTACATCACCAATAGCGTAAATTCCTTTAAGATTTGTCTCATAATTAGAATCTACCTTAATTCCTTTTCTGTCAAAATCAACGCCAATGCCTTCAAGGTTAAGTCCGTTTACTGATGGAGTTCTTCCGGCCGAGAGAAGAAGCTTTTCTGCCTCAACTTTAAGTTCTCCTTTCTTACCTTCTCCATAAACTATATATCCCTCAGAGCTTCTTTCAATTTTAGTTACCTTTGTTGAAAGATTAATATCTATATCTTTTTTCTTTAATGATACTGCAAGTCTCTTTGTAATATCACTGTCTATTTGTCCCAGGATATTAGGCATATACTCAACTACAGTTACTTTTGTTCCCATAGCATTGAATATACAGGCAAGTTCCATGCCGACTACACCGCCGCCAATAACTATAAGAGATTTCGGCAGGCTTTCAAAATTTAATATATCTTCGCTTGAATAAATTCCTTCTAGATCTGCTCCATTAATTGGAGGAACAGAAGGGATAGATCCTGTAGCAACTATAATGTTGTTTGAGGATACTTCTTTATTAGTGCCGTCTTCACAAGTTATTGAAACAGTATTCTTATCTTTAAATATTGCTTTACCGTATATTACTTCAACACTATTAGCCTTTAGAAGCTGAGCAACTCCACCTACAAGCTGGTCAATTATGCACTGCTTTCTGCAGTGTATTTTTTCAATATCAATACTAAAATCATTAATACTTATTCCAAAGTCATTTATATGTCCTAAAGTATTTAATATTTCTGCGTTCCTATAAAGCACTTTAGTCGGAATGCAGCCTCTATTTAAGCAAGTTCCGCCTAATTTATCTTTTTCTATTAAACATACCTTTGCACCAAGCTGAGCAGCCCTGATTGCGGCTACATATCCACCGGGGCCTCCTCCGATTACTATTAAATCTTTATCCATTAGTTAACCCTCCCACTTTAGTACAGGAGTTCTTGCAGCCTTAACCTCATCTACTCTTCTGACAGGTGTATTATAAGGCGCATTTTTTAGAAGCTCCGGATTTCCTACTGCCTCTTTTGCAATTTTTATCATAGCATCTATAAATGCGTCCAAAGTTTCAACGCTTTCAGTCTCTGTAGGCTCTACCATAATTGCGTTATCAACAATTAGAGGGAAGTATATTGTTGGAGGATGATAGCCATAATCTATAAGTCTTTTAGCTACATCCAGGGTAGATATTCCGCTGCCGTATTCTTTGAGCCCGCCTAAAACAAATTCATGCTTACAAACTGTATCTAAGGCTACATAATAATCCTTAAGCTTTTCTTTCATATAATTAGCGTTTAAAACTGCAGTTTCACTAACTTTTTTAAGACCCTCAGCACCCATAGTGAGGATATAAGTGTATGCTCTTACAAGCATTCCAAAGTTTCCATAAAAGCTTTTGATTTTTCCTATAGACTGAGGTTTATTATAATTCAATATAAATTCATCCTCTGATTTTTCAATAACAGGTACAGGAAGATAAGGTATAAGCTTTTCCTTAACTCCAACAGGACCGCTTCCGGGACCTCCGCCTCCATGAGGAGTTGTAAAGGTCTTGTGAAGATTTAGATGAACAATATCAAAACCCATATCTCCGGGTCTTGTAATGCCCATGATTGCATTTGTATTTGCTCCATCATAGTATAATAGGCCGCCGGCTTCATGAACCAGCTTTGATATTTCACTTATATTTGTTTCAAAAAGGCCTAGGGTGCTTGGGTTGGTAAGCATAAGTCCTGCTGTATCATCGCCTAAAACAGCCTTTAGATTTTCTAAATCAACTGCACCTTTTTCATCAGATTTTATTTCTATAACCTCATAGCCAGCAACCGCAGCGCTTGCAGGGTTTGTTCCATGAGCAGAATCCGGAACTATTATTTTATTTCTGTTAAAGTCGCCTCTGCTTTCATGATAAGCTTTCATTATCATAAGACCGGTAAGCTCTCCATGAGCTCCTGCTGCCGGTTGAAGTGTAAATCCATCCATTCCCACTATTTCTGATAGTTTCAGCTGTAAATTATACATAAGCTCAAGGGAGCCTTGAGTAGTTTCTTCAGGCTGATAGGGATGAATATTTGCAAAGTGAGGATCTGATGCCATATCTTCATTGATTTTGGGATTGTATTTCATAGTACAGGAGCCTAGTGGATAAAATCCTGAATCAACACCGTAGTTTTTGTTTGAAAGCAGAGTATAATGCCTTATCACATCAACCTCACTTACTTCAGGAAGCTTTAAATCTCTTTTTCTAAGAAGCTCGCTTGGAATCAAGTCTTCTTCGCAGCATTCAGGTACATCACAGCTTGGAAGTGTATAGGCTCTTCTGCCTTCTTTTGATAGTTCAAATATTAACTTACTGTATTCCTTCATGCTACATCACCTCCATAAGCTTAACTAATTTATCAATTTCTTCTTTGCTTCTCTTTTCAGTTACGCAGAATAAAAGAGAATTTTTAAGTTCAGAATAATCTTTTTCTAAGGAATAACCACCTAAAATGCCTGACTGCAGAAGCTCATCATTAACTTTATCTGAATCCAGAACAGTTTCTACTACAAACTCTTTAAAAAATGGTTTATTAAATACAGGTTTGCAGGTTCCGGATTTTATTAGCTGATTGTATGCATAGTGAGATTTTTTCAAGCTTTGCAAAGCAGCTTCCTTAATACCTTCTTTACCCATAACAGACATATAAACTGCAGCAGCAAGGGCATTAAGAGATTGATTTGAGCAGATATTTGAGGTTGCCTTTTGCCTTCTTATATGCTGCTCTCTGGCCTGGAGAGTTAAAACAAAAGCACGCTTTCCATCTACATCCTCTGTCTGGCCAACAATTCTGCCGGGCATTTTTCTCATAAGCTTTGCAGTAGAAGCCATAAAGCCTAAATATGGACCGCCAAAGTTCATGGCATTCCCTAAGGATTGGCCTTCGCCTACAACAATATCTGCCCCAATTTCACCGGGGGTTTTTAAGATGCCTAGAGATATTGGATCAACGCTCATTATAAAGATTGATTTATTTGAATGAACTATTTTTTCAACTTCTGTTAAGTTTTCAACTATTCCAAAGAAGTTAGGATTTTGAACAATAACTGCTGCAGTATTTTTATCAACTACGGTTTGTAATTGTTCTACATTAGTTTCTCCATCCTTCGAGTCAACTTCAATAATTGTTCCTCCATGGAATTTAATGTAGGTATCTAGTACCTTTCTAGTATCAGGATGAACAGTTTTAGAAACTACTATATTCTTTCTCTTTGTATTTTCCATAGAAATCATTGCCGCCTCAGCACAGGCTGTTGCACCATCATACATAGAAGCATTGGAAACTTCCATACCTGTAAGTTCAGCAATCATTGTCTGATATTCAAAAATAGCTTGAAGAGTGCCTTGGCTTATTTCCGGCTGATAAGGAGTATAAGCAGTATAAAACTCTGATCTTGAAGTAATATGTTTTACAACTGATGGAATATAGTGGTCATAAGCTCCTGCTCCAAGAAAGCATATTAAATCTTCGTTATTAAGATTTTTATCTGATAAATTTTTCAAATCTCTACTTACTTCAAGCTCTGACATAGGTTTATTAATATTTAATCTTCTATTAAGCTGAAGGTTTTCGGGTATATCTTTAAATAGTTCATCTGTGCTTTTTATACCAATACTTTCAAGCATTTTCTTTTGATCTGAATCAGTGTTTGGTATATAAGGAAACATACTATTCACCTTCTTTGCAGAGCTCTTCATAAGCTTCCGGTGATAATAAGCTCTCAAGTTGGGATTTATCCGTCATTTCAATAGCAACCATCCAATTTTCAAAAGCATCTTCATTTACTAAAGCTGGTTCGTCTACTATAGCTTCATTAACCTCAACTACCTTGCCATCTAGAGGAATAAATATATCAGAAGCAGCTTTAACTGATTCTACAGTACCTAACGTATCTCCAACACTTAATTCTGAATCTATTTCCGGCAATTCAACATAAACAATGCTTCCTAGTGCGTGCTGAGCAAAATCAGTAATGCCAATGTAAGCTTTGTCTCCTTCAACCTTTATCCATTCATGCTCTTTTGTGTAAAGTAAGTTTTTTAGTATTTTCATAATAAAATTCCCCCTATAAATTTATTTTTTATAATTTTTGCTATAGAATTTTTTACTAATTACTTTTGCTTTTACCGATTTATTTCTAATTAATATATCTATTTCAGTTCCAAGTTCAGTATATTTAGAATCAATGAGAGCTAGACCAATATTCTTCTTAAGAGTTGGAGACATATAGCCTGTAGTAACAAAACCAATGTTTTCTCCATTAGCAGTAACTTCATAACCGTGTCTTGGAATACCTCTTTCGGTCATTTCAAAGCCAACAAGCTTTCTTTTTAAGCCTTCTTCTTTTTGTCTTACCAGAGCTTCTTTTCCTATAAAGCTTTCCTTATTTAGCTTTACGAAAAATCCTAGGCCTGCTTCCAGTGGAGTTATGTCTTTTGATATTTCATTACCGTACAGAGGAAGAGCAGCCTCAAATCTTAAAGTATCTCTGCATCCAAGACCGGCAGGTTTAACTCCATAAGTTTTTCCGGCTTCTAGTATGCTATTCCAGATTTTTGTTATATCTTCGTTATTGGTATAAATCTCAAAACCATCTTCTCCTGTATAGCCTGTTCTTGAAACAAGGCATTTGATGCCATCAATAACTACATCTCTTCTGCAGTAGAAAAATTTAATATCATCTAAATTAAAAGCAGTTAGAGTTTGAAGTATTTTCTGTGCTTTTGGTCCCTGAAGTGCAACTTCAGAAATTTCCTCAGAAATATTTTTAAGCTCTACTTCATAATTTGATTTATTTTCAAGCATCCATTGAAAGTCTTTTTCTACATTGCTTGCGTTAATAACTAAGAGGTAATCTTCTTCATTAAATTTGTAAACTAAAAGGTCATCAACTACACCGCCATTTTCATAGCACATAAGCGTATAAATAACTTGATTATCTTCAAGTACACTTATATCATTGGTAACTAAGTTTTGAACAAAATTAAAAGCATCTTTACCTGTTGCTTTTATCTCGCCCATGTGAGAAACATCAAATAATCCGGCAGCATTTCTTACAGCTTCATGTTCTTCGATTATGCCTTCATATTGCACCGGAAGCATCCATCCTGCAAATTCTATGAGTTTTCCTCCATATTTAATGTGGTCATCATAGAGTCTGGTTTTCTTTAAATTGTCCATTTATAATTCCCCCCTTTTAAAAAATAAAAAAAGAGATATGAAAGAAATAGCAATGCTATGCACCTTCATATCTCTGTATGTTTACCTGAAAGTTTTAACATAATAAAATGTTTTTCTTCTTCGGCGCCCATGTGGGACTTTCCAGAGTTTCATCAGTCAACGGTAATTTTGCCTGAAAGTTTCTAAATTAATCGGAAATAATTTATTGCTTCTTCGGCTACCACAAAGTGATATCTCCCGTTAGCGTCATTTGACAGTATTTAGTTTATAATATATATCTTATAATTATATGATATTATATTCCTAATATTGTGTCAATTACATGTGATTTAATTATTTATTTAACAATTAAATAGTTCAATGGGCATTTATTGTATATCATAATAGTTCATAAATACTCATAATATGACATTGTATATAAAAATTATATTTGATATTATTTTCTTATAATTTCAGCAACTGATATATGGGAGGGGTAGACATGCTGTTTATTGATAATAATCTAACTAATCCTTATTTTAACTTAGCCACTGAAGAATATTTATTGAAAAACTTTAATGAAGATGTATTTATGTTATGGAGAAATGAACCTTCGATTATTGTTGGTAAAAACCAAAATACATTATCAGAAATTAATTATGAGTATGTTAAGGAAAAATCTATACCAGTAGTCAGAAGATTAACCGGAGGCGGTGCCGTATTTCATGATTTAGGTAATCTAAATTTTACTTTTATATCTACAGATGATAGTAAAAGCTTTACTAATTTCAGAAAGTTTACTCAACCAATTATAGATGTATTAAAAGAATTAGATATAAATGCAGAGTTTACCGGAAGAAATGACTTAACAATAGAAGGGAAAAAGTTTTCTGGAAATGCACAGTGCAGCTATAAAAATAAGGTTATGCATCATGGTACCTTGCTATTTACTTCAGTAATAAATGATATATCTGCTGCGCTTAAAGTAAAACCAGCTAAGTTTGAGGGAAAAGGAGTAAAGTCAGTAGCAAGCAGAGTTACAAATATAAGTGATCATATGAAAACACCTATAACTATATTAGAATTTAAAGATATGATAATGAAACATGTATCAACAATGAATGATAACTATAGTGTTTATGAACTTTCAGAAGAGGATTTGGGAAATATTAAAAAAATACATGATGAAAAATACAATACATGGCAGTGGAACTATGGAAATTCACCTAAATATACTTTAGCTAATGAAGTAAAGTTTTCTGGAGGAAATTTGGAGTTTTATTTAAATGTTGAGAAGGGAAAAATTACTGAAATTAAGATATTTGGGGATTACTTCGGAAAGGCTAATGTTTCTGAGCTTGAAGGTTTACTGATAGGAAAAGAACATAATGAAGAGACTATAAAGAGTGTTCTGGCAGATATTGATATTGATAATTATATTACTGGAGCAGCAATAGAAAATATACTAAAAGGATTGATGTAGGCTGTAGCTTTATTTGGTAAATATGCTATTTGAACTTTTACTAGTTCAAATAGCATATTTACTTTAGCTTTTTCATTTTATATTACACGCTTCCGGTAAAGGTAAGGTAAAGCAGCATAATATTCAGTGATACTATTATAGTAGTTATTAGTACTCCAAGTACTTTTACCCAAGTTTTATTTGCAAATGTGCCCATCAAATCTTTTCTGCTTGTAATGATGAGCATTGGAATTATTGCCATCGGAAGAGCAAAGCTTAGACATACCTGGCTTAAAACCAGAGCTTTCATTGGATCTATACCTATTATTAGTATAAGCATAGCCGGAGCCATGGTTATAAGTCTTTTTACATTAGCAGAAAGTTTTATATCAACAAAACCATCCATAACTGTTTCGCCTGCCATTGCGCCCACTGTAGAGGAGGAAAGCCCTGAGGCTAAGAGAGCCATTCCAAAGGCAAAGCTAGATAGTGAGCCTAAGAGAGGTTCTAGAGATCTATGAGCCTGTTCAATAGAATCTACTACAAGTCCCTGGCTGTGAAATACAGAAGCAGATACAATAACCATTGCGGCATTTACGATAAATGCAATATTCATTGCTATAACCACATCTATTTTTTCCATTTTTAAATGCTTCTTTTTATCCTCTAAGGATGCTTTCTTGCCATTCCTGCTTTGTACCAGTTCAGAGTGAAGATATATTACATGAGGCATAACTGTAGCGCCAAGCATTCCTGCGGCTATTAAAACAGCATTTCCATTAGGAAGAGAAGGTATTAATGTATGAATCCCTACCTGAGTCCAATCCGGTTTTGCAAGGATTAGCTCAAAAGCATAAGAAATACTTATAACAGCTACAAGTACGGTAATGATAATTTCGACAACTCTTTGACCGTATCTTTGAAGGTAGGTAATTCCAAAAGTAATTATTCCTGTTAATAGTCCTGCAAGTGGAAGAGGAATTCTAAATAAAAGATAAAGACCTAAAGCACCGCCAATAAATTCTGCCATGGTAGTTGCTATTGCAGCAAGCTCTGCCACTACCCAAAAGCACCAATTTATTTTTTTAGAAAAAGTTTTTCTGCACATTTCTGTAAGATTTGCTCCTGTTGCTATTCCAAGCTTTGCAGACATTATTTGAAGAAAAATTGCCATTATGTTGCTCCAAAGTATTACCCATATGAGATTATAATTGAATATGGAACCACCGCTTATATTAGTTGCAAAATTTCCGGGGTCTACATAAGCTACACTTACTATAAAAGCAGGACCTAAAAATTTAAGCAAGTTTTTAAATTTAGCTGATAACTTGTTATTTATTTCTTTAACACCGACTGAATAAACGGTATCAACTTCTAGTGCAATTTCTAAAGAATCATCTTGATTTTTCATATTAAAATCACCTCATATGCAATTAATGAAAGTTATATAAAATTAAGTATTTTAGTCTTGGCTAAAATTATTTGCCTAATATAACATATGGATTATTGGTTAAAAGTGTTACACAGCTGTAATTTTTTATAGACATTCAGCATATAATTTATTAACGATTGTTTGTCAAAAGAAGGTGGAGCTATGAATAATAATGATTTTTATACCTTTAGCGAATATATGAAAAAAGAAGATAATCATTTGACTGCTTCTATGGAAGATTATTTAGAAATGATATATAGACTTTCAATGGACTTAGGTTTTACAAGAATACATGACTTATCTGATGCTTTAAATGTACAACCTCCTTCTGCTACAAAGATGGTTCAGAAATTAGCCGAGTTAAATTTTTTAAAGTACGAAAGATACGGTGTAATTATGCTTAAAGAGGAAGGTAAAGTACTAGGGGAAACCCTCTTAAGAAGACATAATACCATAAAAGAATTTTTAGAGATGCTTGGAGTTTCTAAAATAGATACACTTGAAGAGACGGAAAAGGTTGAACATACAATAAGTGATTCTACAGTGAAATGTTTTGAGGCTTATATAAGTTTTATGAAAAATAATCCTGATATTTATGAAAAATACAAAAAGTGGCCTATAGAGCGGTAACGCTCTTTTTTATTTGAATAATATAGATTGGTAAAAAGTTTTTTTATATGAATTATTGCTTGATAAATAGTTTCTAAAAAGCGATAATAGTTAATATGGACAAGACTATCTTTAGGAGGACAAGGCTTTGAGTTTTTTAAAAGAAAAATCTATTGAGGAACTTTATAGACGACACATTAGAATAATAGGCATGGTTATATTTCTAGCAATAATATCTGTATTTGTTCTTGTTTTTATCAATATAAACAAAAGTAACAATGACAGTATGATTACTAATATCCTTGGAAGGCAAAGAATGCTTACACAAATGATGTCTAAGGATGTAGGAAGAATTTATGAGCTTACTACTATAAAAAATGAAAACCTATATGATAAAGGTGATGAAACAAATATAGAAGAGAAGCTCTTAAAAATTAATAAAGAACTTGGAGAAGCTAAAGATGAGTATGATAAAACCTTAGGTACTGTAGAAAAAGGATATATAAATGCAGGAAGCACAAAAATAAATTTTAAAGGTGCTTTACCTAAGCTTAATCCAATTTTAATTGAGCATCAAAAGGTTTGGGATATTTATAAAAACTCAATTGATTCTGTGCTTAGAGAGAATCATAATAGTAATAATTATTTACAATCAATAAAATATATTAATGAAAATAATGAAGTGCTTTTAAACTATAGTGATACTATTTTAAATCAGGTTTTAAACTATAATAATAAAAAAACCCTATCCATATATTATACGTTGTTATTTTTTATTATTGCGGTTCTTATACTTTTAATAGTTTTTATAAGAAGAGCTTATCATGATTTACTTCTACCTATAAGGCAGTTATCAAAAGGTGTGTCAAACTTAAGAGTAGATAGAAACAGCGTGGAAAATACAGAAGTATTTTATGAAGTTCGTCAGGTTTTTAATGAGCTTAATAGTTTAGTTGGACTTATTGAAAACTTGAATAAAAATATACCCTTCAAAGATACTTTAAACTATATATTCAATAGCTTTTCAGCTTATATACCTTATACTTATATAGGGGTAGCATTAATTGAGGATAATGGTTCTAGTATCAAGGCTTCTTATGCTGCCACAGGTAAATATCATGAAAATCTTCCAAAGAGGGTTCTGGGAGGAAAGGTATCTTTAAGTGAGACAAGCCTTAGGCATGTTGTAGACAGCGGAGAGGAAAGAATAATAGACGATTTAGAGGAGTATGTTAAAGGAAAACCGATAAAGGAATATAATAAGATTTTACTCGAGGAAGGAATAAGATCTTCGATAACCTTTCCTCTTAAGAGCAACGATAAGGTTATAGGAATAATATTCTTTTCGAGTAAAGATAAAAACGTGTATAAGACAGAGCACATAAGGTTTTTAAAAACCTTGGCAAACAGTATAGTACTAAGCCTAGAGAAAGATATTTTAATGCAGGATATGGTTATCAGCTCTACATTAGCTTTGGCAAAGCTTACAGAAGAAAGAGACTCAGATACAGGAGAGCATCTAAACAGGATGCAAACTTATGCAAAAATGATGGCAAAGTTTTTATCTCAAGAAGAAAAATATAAAAATATAATAGACAGAGATTATATAGATGATATTGAAAGGTTTGCACCGCTTCACGATGTAGGAAAAGTAGCTATTCGAGATGAAATTTTATTAAAGCCCGGAAAGCTTACCTATGAAGAATTTGAGACAATGAAAACCCATACTACTTATGGCGCAAGGGTTCTCAGTATGGCAGATGAAAACTTGAAGAAACATGGAAGAAGCTTGTTTAAACTTGCTATAGAAATAGCAGAAGGTCATCACGAAAAATGGGATGGAAGCGGGTACCCGTATGGAAAAAAAGGAGAAGAAATACCTTTAAGCGCAAGAATTGTTGCTATTTCCGATGTCTTTGATGCATTAACAAGCAAAAGGCCGTACAAGGAGCCTTTTACCTTTGAAGAGTCGATTAATATAATTAAAGATGGATATGGAAAACACTTTGATCCTCACATTATAGATGTGTTTATAAAAAATATAGAAGCTTTTCAAAATGTATACGAAGGTTTTAAGGTAAATAATTTATTATAAATGTTTTGGCGTAATGTAATAATTAATGGTAATTTAGGCAGAATATAAGAGGGAAATATAATATAACTGGAGGATGATATTATGCCTTATACATTACCAGAATTACCTTATGCTTATAATGCACTGGAACCACATTATGATGAACAAACCGTTAGAATTCACCACGATATGCACCATAAAGCTTATGTAGACGGACTTAATAATGCTGAAGCAAAGCTCGCTGAAGCCAGAGAAAAAGGCGATTATGCCTTAATTAAGCATTGGGAAAGAGAGTATGCTTTTAACGGTGCAGGACATGTACTTCACACCATGTTCTGGAACAATATGAAACCAAATGGTGGAGGAAATCCTACAGGTCAAATAGCTGATCAAATAAATAAGGACTTTGGAAGCTTTGATAATTTTAAAAAGCAATTTAGTGCTGCTGCAACTGCCGTAGAAGGTTCTGGTTGGACAGTGCTATGCTATAATAAAATGTTTGGAAAGCTTGTAGTTTTACAGGTAGAAAAGCATCAAAACCTTACTCAGTGGGAGGTATGCCCACTACTCACAGTAGATGTTTGGGAACATGCTTATTATCTTAAATTTCAAAACAAGCGAGCAGCTTGGGTAGAAACCTTTTGGAATTTAGTAAATTGGGATGATGTAAACAATAGATTAAATAGTGCCTTAAAATAATCTTTTATATAAATCACACCTAATAAGATTTCAGCTTTTAGGTGTGATTTATTTTGGTTATAATTATATATAAAACAAGAGTGAGAGGATTCTATGAAGGATTTTTATATGAAAGAAGCCTTAAAGGAAGCATATAAGGCTTTAGAGTTAGAAGAAGTGCCTGTAGGGGCAATTGTAGTAAAGGATAATATTATAATAGCCAGAGCACATAACCTTAAGGAAAGTCTAAAGGATACAACAGCTCATGCTGAAATTTTGGCTATTAGGGAAGCCTCTAAAGTACTTGATAACTGGAGGCTTAAAGATTGTGAGATGTATGTAACCTTAGAGCCTTGTCCTATGTGTGCTTCAGCCATTGCACAGGCTAGGATAAGTAAGCTTTATATAGGGACCTTCGACCCAACTTCAGGAGGCTGTGGTTCTGTAATAGATGTTTTAGGACATGCACATTTAAATTACAAGGTCTCTGTTGAATGGATGTATGATGAGGAATGCGGTAGTATACTCAAGAATTTTTTTGATAGTAGAAGAAGGCAAATTTAGGCCGCTTTTTGAAAGCGGCCTTAGTTATTTTTATTTAACAGAATGCAACTTGCTTAGAACAACTTCTTCCATAGATGATATTTTTTCTTCTGCTGCTTTATTATTATCTGCTTTAGAGTATAAGTAAATCTTTATTTTAGGTTCTGTACCGGAAGGCCTTACTGCATACCAAGAGCCATCCTCTAAAGTAAACTTTAATACATTTGAAGCAGGAATATCACTCTTTGTTTCACTGCCTGCTATAATATCTACTTCTTTACTGTACTTGTAATCAGCATATTGAGTAAGTTTTACTCCTTTTATTTCAGTAGGATACTCTTTTCTGTAAACTTCCATCATTCTGCTTATTCTTTTGCTTCCTTCAATGCCCTCAAGTACTAAAGAAATCTGCTTTTCTCTATAGTAGCCGAATTCCTTATAGGTTTCTTCAAGTACATCTATTAAATTTTTGCCCTGATTTTTATAATAAGCAGCAGCCTCACAGAGCATCATGGAAGATATTACTCCATCCTTATCCTTAACAAAATCTCCTGTAACATAGCCTATACTTTCTTCATATCCAAAGACAAATTTATAGTCTCCTGTCTTTTCAAGTTCATTTGCCTTACCGCATATATTTTTAAATCCGGTTAAGGACTCAAAAGCTTTAACGCCATACTTTTCAGAAATAGCTTTTCCGAGATTTCCTGTAACTATTGATTTTACTATAAATCCGTTAGTTGGAAGCTTTCCGAGTTCTTTTCTAGCCTCAACAATATACTTTACAAGCATTGCTCCGGTTTGATTTCCATTGAAGGATACATACTTTCCATCCCTATTTCTAACCATTATGGCAAGTCTGTCGCAATCTGGGTCTGTAGCTATTAAAAGATCAGCTTCGAGCTTTTGCCCTAATCTTTCTGCATACTCAAAGGCTCTGGTATCTTCAGGGTTTGGGAAAGGCGCAGTAGTAAAGTCAGGATCAGGATTTTCCTGTTCAGGAACTACTGAAATATTAGAAAAGCCTCTTTCTCTCAATACTCTTCTGACAAGCACATTTCCGGTGCCGTTTAAAGGTGTATATACTACTTTAATATCCTTATCAATATCTTCTCTTAATGCAAGCTCTTTAACCTTTGAAACATATATATCATCAATTTCGCTTCCGAGTATAGTAAGAAGACCTTTATCCAGTGCTTCTTTTTCATCCATAACCTTAACATCTTCAAAGTTATCTATCTTTAATATATTTTCAGTAATAGCATCAGCAAGTTCCTGCCCTATTTGAGCTCCATCTTCCCAGTATACCTTATAGCCGTTATACTCCTTAGGATTATGACTTGCAGTCACAACTATACCCGAAGCAGTTTTTAAATGTCGTACTGTAAAAGATAGCAAAGGTGTAGGTCTAAGACTTTCAAAAAGATAAGCCTTAACATTATTTGCAGCTAAAACAAGAGCAGCTCTTTTTGCAAACTCTTTTGAAAAGTGCCTGCAGTCATAAGCTATAGCAACTCCTCTATCCATGTAAGACTTCCCTTGGCTTTTAATATAATCTGCAAGTCCTTGAGTAGCTCTTGAAATTATATACATATTCATTCTGTTTGTTCCGGCGCCAAGCTTTCCCCTAAGCCCTGCAGTACCAAACTCTAAATCCTTATAAAATCTATCTTCTATTTCCTTTTCATCTTTTTCAATAGAAGCCAGTTCATTTCTTGTAGCTTCATCAAAAAAATTATTTGTTCTCCACTTAGTATAGATTTCTTTATAATCCATGATTTCCTCCTTGATAACGATTATCCTTAGATAATATTTCTAATTATACTAGATATTATATTACTATTTTAATCTTAAAGTAAACAAATATGTAGTATAATTATTGTTTACTTCAAAATAATATAGTATAATTAGAAAGAAATTTATTTGGAGAGATGTCCGAGTGGTCTATGGTACCTGCCTCGAAAACAGGCGAACGGGTTATTCCGTTCCGTGGGTTCAAATCCCACTCTCTCCGCCAAGATGAAGGGCTCTAGCAGATTTTGCTAGAGTCTTTTTTGTACAGGTTTTTTGCTGAAAATGAGATTTGTGACGCCTGTTTGACGACGAAATAGAAAAGACTAAACGAATATGGATGATGTAGTAAAATTAGAATAAATAGATTTAGAATGTTATGCGGTAAATAGTACCATAAGCGACTGCGGTTTTGATGGGAGCATTGGAAATGCTATATATGACATGGTGCTGTTCTGCGTTTTAAGACATAGAACGGTCCCATGTTTTTATAGTTATATCTGAAGCAGTTGAATTTGTGGTATTAGTTGAAGGTGCAGTCATTTTAGACATATAATATTTGATAAGGCATTCAAATAAGTAGATATTATTGCAAGTCATGTTAAGTATTTAGTTAAAGAATCTGGTACTATATTCTTATAGGGAGTGGATTATGGTTGTCGATTAAAACGGTAGAAAATATGATTAACTGGATAGAAATTAATATTACAAGAAATCCAACGCTGGCTGAAATGTCAGATCATGTTGGATACTCTCAGTTCTATTGTTCAAATAAATTTCATGAATATATGGGGATTACTTTTAAACAATATTTATCAAAGCGTAGATTAACTCTTGCTGCAATAGAAGTAAAAAATACACAGGATAGACTTCTGGATATAGCATTAAAGTATGGATTTTCCTGTCAAGAAAGCTTTACAAGGGCCTTTGTAGATGCCTATGGATACACCCCCAATCAATATAGAAAAACTTTAGCTGACATTCAGTTATATATGAGACCTAATATCCTTCCAGTGGAAAATAATGAATTTGTGAAAATTTAAATAGAGGAATTAGTTAAAGGAGAGCAGGATGAAATTAGGTAGAAATGATTTATGTTGGTGCGGCAGTCAAAACAAATACAAAAAATGTCATGAAGAGTTTGATAGTAGGATTGAGTTTTATAAAACTCAGGGACATATAGTCCCACCAAGGGATATTATAAAAACAACTGAACAGATAGCAGGATTACGTGAAAGCGGAAAAATTAATATTGCGGTTTTAGATTATATTGCTGAGAATATCCAGGCAGGTATGACTACAGAAGAAATTGATAAGCTTGTTTATGAAAAAACAATAGAGTTTGGTGCTGTACCGGCACAACTTGGGTATGAAGGATTTCCCAAAAGTGTTTGTACTTCTATTAACGAGCAAGTATGTCATGGGATACCATCAAAAGATGTAATACTAAAAAACGGGGATATTATCAATGTTGATGTTTCAACCATTTATCAAGGATATTTTTCGGATTCATCTAGAATGTTTTGTATCGGAGATGTAAGTGAGAAGAAGAGAAGCCTGATTCGCGTTGTGAAAGAATGTATTGATTTAGGATTAAGACAAGTAAAACCTTGGGGATTTCTTGGGGACATGGGGCAAGCAATACATGAGCATGCCATGAAAAATGGATACTCTGTAGTAAAAGAAATCGGAGGTCATGGAATTGGATTAGAATTTCATGAGGATCCATGGGTAAGCTATGTTTCTAAGGAAAAAACAGGTATGCTGATGACGCCAGGCATGGTATTTACAATAGAACCAATGATTAACGCAGGAACGGACGAAATATTTTTAGATGAGAAGAATGGTTGGACTTTTTATACCGCAGATGGGAAGCCTTCAGCTCAAGAAGAAATCATGGTACTGGTTACAAGCGACGGATATGAGGTACTAGCACATTAACTTTTAACAGAAACCGCAGTTAAATAAATACGGTGAACCGTATTATGACCTTCCGTAGGGCATAAGGACTAAATGGCCTTATGCGGGACGATTAGTGGCTGGAAAGCCAACGCTCTTAAGCGTCCACGAATCAAATCCCTCTCTCTCCGCCAAAACTAATGGCTCTAGCAGATTTTTGCTAGAGCCTTTTCGCTATAATTTTAGCACTAAAATAGTGCTTCTTTTAGTCGACTCTCAATTCATGTTAGTTAAAAGGGGAGTAATAAACTCTACCTCTGGAAACCTATTGCTTGGTTCAGTTATCAAACCTCCGTTTTCATTTTTCAAGTATTTATCAAAGAAATCTAGAATATATGAATTTACAATGGTATTTGCTCTTTGTGGGTCAATCTTTCCTGTTGCACCGAATAATTTAAAAATCGGAGAAAAGAATTGTGAGTCAGTGAAATTCAAAT
>KE993503.1:52154-52957 GCA_000466585.1 Clostridiales bacterium oral taxon 876 str. F0540 | reverse complement strand
TAATTTCTCTGTTTAATTTTCAAAGACCAATTTGCTTTGCTTCGTTACAGCTTTTATATCTTATCATTTAAACTTCTTATTGTCAATAACTTTTTTGCTATTGATAAGAAGTTTAAATGTTGCAACGAAATTCATCGCGGCCACTGCATCGCAGCGACAAGTGTTATTTTATCAAAAATATTCTCTTATACCTCAACATATTTTGTTATTATAATAAATTATATTGCATATAATATTTTTTTCTTCATATTTCTTTTATTTTCATATAATGATACACTAGGAAAAGTTTATGTTAAATTTATTATAATTGCGAAACAAAATAGCCTCATACTCCGCTTTAAAGTACGCATGGCTTCGCATGTAAAATAATATATAACCTTATTGGTTACTTTCAAAACTCCCCTGCAAACTTTAAATCACTCTACGCCAAACCAGCATGGCTCAAGTAAATATTTAAATATTTTTATAGATTTATATTTAAATAGGTGAATTATAAAAATACCGTTACTAGCTTTAAATTAAATGATATAGATAATTATAATTGAGTATAAAAGCTACATAGGCTGTGGTTTAAAGACCGAGAGCAGGTGTAGAAAATAATATTTTAATTTGATTGATAACTTTGCCCATGTTCTTGGTGAAGCAATGCTGGAAAGATTAGAGCCTCTCTTCTGAGCAATCTAAAAGTATTTTAAGTTCACTAAAGATAATTCAAAGCCTGCAGCTATTAAAGCAACAAGAAGTCAAAGCGAATTTATAGAGGCTCTTGGCTTTTCAGCATTGCAAGCCTTAGAACATACGCA
>KE993503.1:0-52054 GCA_000466585.1 Clostridiales bacterium oral taxon 876 str. F0540 | reverse complement strand
CGCAAAGTTATCATAAAGTAAAATATTATTTTCTGCATAAGGCTCTAAGGTTTTTACTCCACAACATGCGATCACTTTATTTCCAATCCACTTCTATACAAAAAGCAAAAAGTCCCCTAAGGGACTTTTATTAGTAAATTTATAATACTATTCTTCTTGCTTTTCCTCTTCCTGTTCTACTGCCTCATCTTTATTTATCTTAGCAAGTGCAACAACTTTTTCATCTTCAGTAGTCTTCATTAATGTAACACCCATAGTGTTTCTTCCTGTAACTGATATATTTTCTGCATTTAATCTTATAGCTACACCGCTGGTATTAATAAGCATTATTTCATCGCCGTCTTTAACAATTCTTGCGCCAACTATTTTTCCAGTCTTCTCAGTTACCTTATAGGTTATAATACCCTTGCCCCCTCTTCTATGAGCAGAGTATTCATCTATACCTGTTCTCTTACCATAGCCATTTTCACTGACAATTAAAACATCTTCATTTTCAGCTATGACATTCATACTTACAGCTTTGTCTCCTTCTCTTAAGGTTATAGCCTTAACTCCGGTAGCTGTTCTTCCCATAGGTCTTACATCAGTCTCACAGAATCTCATGGAGTATCCATCTTGAGTAACAATTAAGATTTCACTTTGACCATCGGTCATCTTAACGCCGATGAGTTCATCGCCTTCTCTTAAGTTTATTGCTGCCAATCCATTCTTTCTTATAGATGAGAATTGAGTAAGGTCTGTTTTCTTAATAAGACCTTCTTTGGTGGCCATCACAAGGAACTTATCTTCTTCAAATTCTTTAACCGGCATAACAGCTTGAATCTTTTCTCCCGGATTCAATGGAAGTATATTAACTAAGTTAGTTCCTTTAGCTGATCTTCCCGCTTCTGGCAGCTCATAACCTTTTAATCTATATACTCTACCTAAATTAGTAAAGAATAAGAGATTATTATGAGTAGATGTAATAAAGATATGTTCAACAAAATCATCTTCTTTTGTTGCCATAGCCTGTATTCCTCTTCCGCCTCTTTTTTGAGCAGTATAGGTATCAGCCGATATTCTCTTTATATATCCTGCATGAGTTAAAGTAACAACAACATCTTGTTCCTGTATTAAATCTTCAATGTCTATATCACTGCTATTTCTTTCAATAGCAGTTCTTCTCTCATCAGAATACTTTGCTTTAATATCTGCTAGTTCGTCTCTAATTATCTGAAGTACTAATGTTTCATTAGCAAGTATTTCTCTGTAGTAAGCAATATCCTTCATAAGCTCATTGTATTCATCTTCTATTTTTTGTCTTTCTAATCCTGTAAGCCTTTGAAGTCTCATATCAAGTATAGCCTGAGCTTGTTTTTCGCTTAAGCCGAACTTTTCTATAAGGCCATTTCTAGCCTGCTCTGTAGTTCTTGAAGATCTGATTAAAGCTATAACCTCATCTATATGATCTAAAGCAATTCTTAAACCTTCCAGAATATGAGCCCTTGCTAATGCTTTATCTAAATCAAATTGAGTTCTTCTTCTTATAACTTCCTTTTGGAAATCTAAATAGTGGTTTAGAATTTGCTTTAAATTTAAAGTTTGAGGCTCATTATTTACAAGTGCTATCATAATAGCACCAAAAGTAATTTGAAGGCTGGTATGCTTATATAATTGATTTAAAATGACATTAGCATTAGCATCCTTCTTAAGCTCAATTACTATTCTCATACCTTCTCTATCAGATTCATCTCTTAAGTCAGATATGCCCTCAACCTTTTTATCTCTTACTAAATCTGCGATATTTTCAACAAGTTTAGCTTTATTAACTTGGTATGGAAGTTCAGTAACTATAATTTTCTGTCTTCCCTTTTCTTCTTCAATATTTGTTTTAGCTCTGACTAATATCTTTCCTCTGCCTGTTTCATACGCTTCTCTGATTCCTGCAGTACCTAAAATAATGCCTGCAGTAGGGAAATCAGGGCCTTTTATTTTTGTCATAAGATCTAAAACCGTTGCTTCAGGGTTTTCAATAAGCATACCAATACCATCAATAACTTCACCTAAGTTATGAGGTGGTATGTTAGTAGCCATACCTACAGCTATTCCGGAAGAACCACTAACTAAAAGGTTAGGAAATCTTGATGGAAGTACTAAAGGTTCCTGTTCTTCACCATCAAAGTTTGGAACAAAATCTACAGTATTTTTATTAATATCTCTTAAAAGCTCTAGTGTTATTTTACTCATTCTAGCTTCTGTATAACGCATAGCAGCAGCGCCATCGCCGTCTACAGATCCAAAATTACCGTGACCATCTACAAGAGGGTATCTTATCGAGAAGTCTTGAGCCATTCTTACTAACGCATCATAAACAGCAGTGTCTCCATGTGGATGATATTTACCAAGAACATCTCCTACGATTCTGGCACACTTTCTGTAGCCTTTGTCCGGAGTTATTCCTAACTCATGCATAGAAAATAAAATTCTTCTATGTACAGGTTTTAAACCATCTCTTACATCTGGAAGAGCACGCCCTACAATAACACTCATAGCGTAATCTATATAGCATTTTTTCATTTCCTGCTTTATATCTACCTGTAATATATTTCCTTCATTATTCACGTACTACACCTCATCTCCTGTGTAAATAACCTGATTAAACATCAAGATTAACTACCTTCTTAGCATTTTCCTGTATAAATTCTCTTCTTGGTTCAACCTTATCTCCCATAAGTATAGTGAAAATTTCATCTGCAGCCATAGCATCTTCTAATGTGAACTGGATTAGAGTTCTTCTTTCAGGATCCATGGTTGTTTCCCAAAGCTGAATAGCATCCATTTCTCCAAGTCCTTTATATCTTTGTATATTAGTATTATTATCCTTACCGCCTATTTGAACTAATAAGTTTTCTAATTCCTTGTCGCTATATGCATAAAATTCTTTTTTGCCCTTTGAAACCTTATAAAGAGGTGGCTGTGCTGCATATACATGGCCTTTTTCAATCAAATCTGTCATATACCTGTAGAAGAATGTTAGAAGTAAGGTTCTGATATGAGCTCCGTCAACGTCGGCATCTGTCATTATAATAATTCTATTATATCTTAGTTTTTCAACATCGAAATCCTTGCCAATTCCTGCTCCAAAAGCAGTTATCATAGATCTTATTTCCTGGTAGTTTAGTATTTTGTCTAGTCTTTGTTTTTCAACATTCATTATTTTTCCACGCAAAGGAAGTATAGCTTGGAACTTTCTGTCTCTTCCTCCCTTAGCGCTTCCCCCTGCAGAGTCACCCTCTACAATGTAAATTTCACATTCCTCAGGATTCTTGGAGGAACAATCAGCTAGTTTACCAGGAAGTGAACTTCTTTCTAGTACAGATTTTCTAGTTAATTCTCTTGCCTTTCTGGCAGCATCTCTAGCTCTTGCAGCAAGCAAAGCTTTATCTATAATTGTTTTTCCAACATTAGGATTTTCTTCAAGGAATATACCTACACCTTCACCTACTATGTTATCAACAATACCTCTAACCTCACTGTTTCCAAGTTTGGTTTTTGTTTGTCCTTCAAATTGAGGATCAGTCAGCTTTACAGAAATTACTGCTGTAAGACCTTCTCTAATATCTTCACCTGATAGGTTTTTATCATTTTCTTTTAAATGTCCGAATTTCTTTCCATAATCGTTGAAGACACGTGTTAAGGCAGTTTTAAAGCCCACCATATGGGTACCGCCTTCTACTGTATCAATGTTATTTGCGAAGGAGAAAATATTTTCATTATAGGTATCATTGTATTGAAGCGCCACTTCTACCGTATAATCATCTTTTTTACCTTCAACATATATTACTTTTTCATGAAGAGTTTCCTTGTTTCTGTTTAAGTATTCAACAAAGGACTTTATTCCGCCTTCATAGTAAAACTCTTCTTTCTTTCCGCCTTCACGCTTATCTTCTAAGGTTATTCTTATGCCTTTATTTAAAAAAGCTAATTCTCTAAGTCTTTGAGCAAGAGTGTCATAATCATATTCTAACTCTTCAAACATTACATGATCCGGTTTAAAATAAACCCTTGTACCATGTCCTTCAGCTTCGCCGATCTTCTCTAATCCGCTAACAGCCTTTCCTCTTTCATATCTTTGTCTCCAAAGAGTTCCTTCAGAGGTTACAGTAACCTCGCAAACTTCTGACAGCGCATTAACAACAGATGCACCAACACCATGAAGTCCACCTGAAACCTTATATGCTCCGCCTCCAAATTTACCTCCTGCGTGAAGAACAGTCATTATAACTTCAACAGTTGGTATTCCCATCTTTGGGTGTATGCCAACCGGCATTCCTCTACCATCATCTATAACAGTTATCGCGTTATCCTTATGAATAAAGACATTTATGTTTTTACATACTCCAATCATAGCTTCATCTATACTGTTGTCAACAATTTCATATACTAAGTGATGAAGCCCCCTAGGACCTGTACTTCCTATATACATTCCAGGTCTTTTTCTAACCGCTTCTAGTCCTTCAAGAACTTGAATCTGACTTTCATCATAGCTTTGCTTATTTTCTGGCATTATGATACCTCCTCTTTATCCTGAAACGGGGCAAATTAAATAGCTCATTTCCATTGGCAATTTGCCCGTTAAAGTCCGTTTAAGACTTTAACCTCCTACTATATTTCGTCGTATAATGTTTCTGTTCTTTTTCCTAAGGTAGCTGATGATATAGGTGATAAAAATACCTTACTCTTTTTATCAACCTCTGCTATTATAAAAGACTTAGGCTTTTCATTTGTAATTCTTTCTACAAACCCATCTTCTTCTGCCATTCTTAAAAATTGAAGTGTATCTGAACTATAGGTTGAAGTTTCCATATCAAATATTCCTATAACATCTTTTAATGGGACTACTACGTTCTCCCCTAAATGTAAAAACATAAAAACTCTCCTTTCAAAAGCTTAATCTATAATCAAGGCATAACTTAGCTAAGATTCTTTTAAAGTATATTCTTTTACTATTTTTCCTTCATGAACTGTAAATATCTTTGCATTTTCATTAAGATAACTTTTAATATTTTCTATTCCAGTACAGGTAACAATTGTCTGCACGTTATTTATAGAGTTTAAAATATATCTTTGCCTGCTTAAATCAAGCTCTGATAACACATCATCCAAAAGCAGCACAGGATATTCTCCTGTCTGTTCTTTTATTATTTCAAGGGAAGAAAACTTTATTGTAAGTACTGAAGTTCTTTGCTGACCCTGAGATCCATAACTTCTTGTATCAATTCCGTTTATACTTATTAAAAAATCGTCTCTATGAGGGCCATGAGAGGTAGTCCTTTTTTCCATATCACCTTTTAAGTTTTTCTTTAAAAGATCATTCAAATCTTTTTCTATATTATCAAAGTCTTTTATGCTTGTTATATATTTAAAACTTATATTTTCAATTTCTGAGGTGATCTCTTTATGAATTGTTTTTCCTTTTTCATTTAAAAGATTTAAATACTTAAGTCTTTCTTTAATAATAAAACTTCCAAACTTTGAAAGCTGGCTGTCATAGATATCAATTATACCTTCAATATCTTCATTCCACTTTTTAAGAAGTGTGTTTCGCTCATTCAGAACTTTATTGTATTGAACCAGACTGTAATAATACCTTGCGTTAAGCTTGCAGAGTTCAATATCAATAAATTTTCGTCTATAAGATGGAGATTCTTTAACTATTTTTAAATCTTCCGGAGAGAACAAAACAACATTAAAAATACCAATAAGCTCTTGTATCTTATTGATTTTTATGCTGTTAATCCTTATTCCCTTTTTTCCGTCTTTAAAAATTTTTATTTCTATGTTTTTATCTAATCTTTCTTTGGAAATATAGGCCTTAACGTATGCTTCATCTTGATTCCAATTTATAAGCTCTTTGTCTTTATTAGTTCTATGAGACTTAGCAATACTTGCATAATATATAGACTCTAAAATATTTGTTTTACCTTGAGCATTATCGCCAATAAAAACATTAACCCCGCTATTAAGACCGATATTTAATTCATCATAATTTCTAAAATTTATAAGCTTCAAGTTTTTTATATACATACAAAACACCTATTATATTATAGCATAAAAAGTGGATGTCGTAGCAATAAGAGAAAATAAATATATTTATTATATTATTTTATAGCTTTCTCCAGCAAATTCTATAATATCACCTTTTACTAGTTTTTTACCACGCTGCACTTCAATATTTCCATTTAACTTAACCTCACCGTTTTGAACAACTATTTTGGCTTCGGAACCCATTCCTACAGCTCCGGACCATTTTAAAAATGCATCTAACTTTATAAATTCTGTGCTTATCTTTATTTCTTTCATAACTTGTTCTTAACTCCTTTAAATTTAATTATCTTTAAACGTAAATTTATACAGCATGAAAAGCAGGCAAGTTAAAATTCTTTTCACACTGTATAAAATATCTTAATCATTATTTAATAGTATTGCCATAGTTTATATTTTTAATTTAATATCCCATAACTCTTACAGGAAGAACTAAGTATGTGCAGTTTTCCCTATCTTTATTTCTAACTATACATGGACTTACACTGCTTGTAAATTCCAGCACAATCTCTTCTTCGTCCATGATTTTGAGGACATCAATAACAAATCTTGCATTGAATGCAATTTTTAAAGGCTCACCTTGCATAATTACATTTAATTCTTCTCGAGCTTTTCCCAATTGAGAATCGGAAGTGATAATCATGATGTCGTCTTGTATATCAAGCTTTACAAGATTAGTGTTTCCTTCCTTTGCCATAAGAGAAGCTCTTTCTATACAGTCATAAAATTCATTTCTTTTTAAAGTAACTTTTAAGTTGTATTCATCCGGAATTATAGATTTATAATTTATAAATTCGCCTTCTAAAAGTCTTGATATTATTTTTGTATTTCCAAGGTTAAATAAAATATGATTTGGAGTAAAGGTTATATTTACATTTTCTTCTGAATCCTCAAGAATTTTTGAAACCTCACTCAATGTTTTTCCAGGAATTACAGCACTTATAGTATTGTCATTATCTACAGCTTCACTTCTTAATGCAAGTCTTAATCCATCAAGAGCAACTAAATTAAGTTTTCCATTGTTGATTTCAAACTTGACTCCAGTAAGTATTGGCCTTATTTCGTCTTGAGCTGTTGCAAATATTGTTCCTCTTATCATGTTCTTCAAGAGCTTTTGCGGTATAGTCAGAAGCATGTTTTCATTTATTTTAGGGAGCATTGGGAATTCATCTGAATTCATATATTTCAGTACTGCTTTAGACTTTTCGCAAAGTATTTCCAATGAGTTATTTTCAATCGTATTTATTTGAACTTCTGAATTTGGAAGCTTTTTGATAAGCTCTCCAAAAAGCTTTGAGTCTACAACGATGCTGCCGTCTTCTATAATATCAGCTTGTATTTTTGTTTCTACACTTAAATCAATATCGGATCCTATAAGGGTTAATTCATTGTTTTTAGCAATTAAAAGAATTCCTTCTAAAATAGTCATAGTTGATTTTCCGGTAACAGCTTTTTGAGCTGTTGAAATGGCTTCTTGTAACTTGCTTTTTTCACATATAAATTTCATTTTATACGCTCCTTTATACACAATAGATTTTTATATAGATAGATTAGATAATAATATATTTTTTAGTAACAGTAGTAGTAGGGGCTGTGTGTATGTGGATAACGTAGTTCATCCATTGAAAATGCTCCTAAATTACATAAAAATAATTGTGGATAAGTAAAAGCAATAAATTTCATCTTATCCACATTGTTATAAAGAACAATATCAGTATTTTTTTATCCACAGGTTGTTATAAAACAATTAAAAACAAATGTTAGTTATTTTTGCTGTATCTTCTTAATAAGCTCATTTATAGCCTGCTGTAGATTTTCATCATCCTTCAAGCTTTCAGTGATTTTCTCATAAGCGTGTATTACTGTAGTGTGATCTCTGCCGCCAAATTCCTCACCTATTTTAGGGAGTGAAGTATCTGTAAGTTTTCTGGCTAGATACATTGCAATCTGACGGGGAAAGGCTACATTTCTTGTCCTTCTTTGAGATTTAAAATCTTCGACTCTGAGATTGTAATAGCTTGATACTATATCCTGAATCAAATCTATGGTAATAATTTTGCTTTGCTTATTTGAGATAATATCTTTTAAGGCTTCTGCGGCCAAATCTACTGTAATTTCTTTATTAGTAAGAGAAGAGTAGGCAACTATTCTTATTAAAGCTCCCTCAAGCTCCCTTATATTCGATTTAATTTTTGTTGCAATATAGACCATAACGTCGTTCGATATATTCAAACCTTCTACATCTGCTTTTTTCTTTAAGATAGCAATTCTTGTCTCAAAGTCAGGAGGCTGAATATCAGCAATAAGGCCCCATTCAAATCTGGACCTTAACCTATCCTCTAATGTAGGAATTTCTTTTGGTGGTCTGTCGCTAGATAAAATTATTTGCTTATTTGCTTCGTGCAGAGCATTAAATGTATGGAAAAACTCCTGTTGAGTTGCGTCTTTACCGGCTATAAATTGAATATCATCTATTAATAGAACATCTACATTTCTGTACTTATTTCTAAATTCAACGTTTTTATCATCTTTTATAGAATTAATAAGCTCATTAGTAAATTTTTCTGAAGATACATAAACAACTTTTGATTTAGGGTTGTTCTCCAATATATAATGTCCGATAGCATGCATAAGGTGTGTCTTTCCAAGTCCAACACCGCCATAAACAAAAAGAGGGTTATATGCTTTTGCTGGAGATTCTGCAACAGCTAAAGAAGCTGCATGGGCAAATCTATTACTGTTACCTATGACAAATGAATCAAAGGTATACTTTGGATTTAAAGTAGCAGACATTTCATCACTCATTACAACATTACTTACAGGAACTTTCTTAGTGTTTTTCTCTTCAAGGTCCACAGATTCTTCTGAAGCAACGGTAAATTCTATATTATATTTTTTAGGTGAGATAATTTTTAAAGCATTAATAAGAAGATCCTTATATCTTGTTTCTAATATCTCTTTAGTAAAGTTATTAGGTACTCCAAGTTTTAAGGTATCATTGATTAAGGATAGGGGAATTGCACTTTTAATCCAGGTATTAAAGCTTACTTCACTTAACTCACCCTTCATAATATTTAAGGTTTTTTCCCACAGTTCTTTTAGTCCGCCATCCATTTTTTATCCTCCAGTTCAAACACAAAAAAATAATTTTTTAACCAGGAAAATAATAATCCACAAGTTATAGTATTAAAATCAAGATTATTTTAATTTGTTGACAAATGTTGAAAAAAATATTCACATGTAAATAACAATGTGGATATTTAATGATCACGAAAGTTATTAACAATGTGAAGAATTTTATATATTAACATTATTAACTACGAATAAAAGCTTAATTTAGCTGGTAATATAACAATGTTACGTATTGTATTTACATATATTGAACAAGTTATACACAAAGTTATCAACAGATGTGGATAACTTGTCGTATTAAAAAATTATTCACAATCCTTTATCTATAATATCAAAAGTAGAAAGGCTATTCAAGAAGTTATCCACAAAAAATGTGTAGAAATATAAAAAATATCAACAATCCTCTTATTCTTGACATTAATACCTTGTAAATATATAATTTAATAGTAAAACTTAAAGTATGTTCAATTTTAAATTTTAACCTGTATTATTAAAGATTGAATAATTGGTTATAATTAGAATAGCCAAACAGGTTGAATTTAAGTTTTATGTAGGTAGTAAGAAAATTGCTATACATTATTCAAAAGTAGAAGGGGGTGTAGCAGAGATGTTTATGACTTACCAACCAAAAAAGAAACAAAGAAAGAAAGAGCATGGCTTCAGAAAAAGAATGGCTTCTCAAGGTGGAAGAAACGTTCTTAAGAGAAGAAGAGCAAAAGGTAGAAAGAGATTGACAGCATAAGGCCGCTTTAGTGGCCTTTTTCTGTAATTGCAGCAAAAAAGGAGCGAAATGCTTTTATGAATGCTTTTATCAAGGACGAAAAATTAAGAAAAAATATAGAGTTTAGAACTGTTTACAGAAAAGGCAAATCTTTTTCTAACCAATTATTAGTATTATATATTTTAAAGAATCGTAAGGAAATAAACAGAGCGGGGATATCAGTCAGTAAAAAAGTAGGGAAGAGTGTAGTTAGAAGCAAAGTTAAGAGACTTATAAGTGAGAGTTATAGGTTAAATAAAGATAATATTAAAAAAGGATATGATTTAGTTTTTATCGCTAGGACAACATCAAGCGATAAGGATTATCATGAAATAGAAAAGGCGCTTACAAATCTGTTTAAAAAGGCAGGTTTATTAATTAATGAAAAAACTACTGATTGCGATAATCAAGTTTTATAGAAGGTTTCTTTCACCATTAAAAAGAGGCTTCTATTATATTTTTTCACCTTTTTTAACGGGGGAAGTTGGGTGCAGGTTTTATCCAACTTGTTCGGAGTATGCCATAGAAGCAATAGAAAAATATGGAGCTTTAAGAGGAAGTATCATGGCGGTTAAGAGAATTTTAAGATGTAATCCTTTTAATAAAGGTGGATACGATCCTGTTAAATGAATAATGAGTATCCAAGGAGGTTTGGAGTTTGAATTTCATAAACGTAGGACTAACAAGGTTTTTTGAATTTATTCAAAGTTTAATTAAGCTTATAGGTGTAACTAATCCAAGTGCATATTACGGATTATCTATAATACTTTTTACCATAATTATCAGATTGATTTTGTTACCTTTAAATTTAAAGCAGATGAAATCTCAAGCTGCTATGCAGCAGGTTCAGCCGGAGCTAAAAAAGTTACAAGAAAAATATAAAAATGACCCACAGAAATCTCAACAGGAAATGATGAAGCTATATAAGGAAAAGGGTGTAAATCCAATGGGTGGCTGCCTTCCTTTAATAATCCAGCTTCCTATACTTTGGGCTTTATATTATGTATTTAGAACTATGCAGCCTTTAGATCCTGTTACAGGTCAGCACATTACTGTATCCTTCTTATGGATAAAGAACTTATTTGCACCTGATCAGCTTAGAATATTGCCTATATTAGCGGGGATAACTACATATTTATCTTCCATTATCATGCCTGTTCAAATGGATCCTGCTCAGGCTAAGCAAATGGGAACAATGAATATTGGTATGTCTGTAATGATGCTGTTTATGGCTTGGAATTTTACAGCTGCATTAGTTGTTTACTGGGTAACTAACAGTTTAATTCAAATAGGTCAGAATTTACTTGTAAGAAAAATAAATTCCAAAAAGGAAGAAGCTTAATTTTTCCAAATTAAAGTAGGAAGGTGGGTGTCTTGGGTATGAAAGTTATAGAGATGACTGGCAGAAATGTTGATGAAGCTATTAAAAATGCCTTAAGTGAACTGAAAGTGACAGAAGATAAGATAGAAGTTGAAGTTCTAGAAGAAGGAAGCAAAGGTTTATTTAAGCTAATCGGAGCTAAGCCAGCAAGAATAAGGGTCAAAGTAAAAAGAGATTATATATATGAGGCTAAAGCATTTTTAAGAGATATTTTAGACAATATGGGAATAAAAGCTGAAATTAGAATTAAAGAAGAAGCTGATACAGTTAAAATATCATTAACCGGACCTGATATGGGCATACTTATAGGATATAGAGGAGAAACTTTAGATTCTTTACAGTACCTAGTTAGCCTTGTGGTTAATAAGGGGCACGAAACTGCTTACAAGAGAGTTGTCCTTGATACTGAAAACTATAGATTAAAAAGAGAAGAAACCTTAAAAAGATTGGCATTTAAGGTAGCAGGCACTGTAAGAAGAACAGGGAAAGTTATTAAGCTTGAACCTATGAACCCTTATGAAAGAAGAATAATTCATTCCGCACTGCAGGAAGACCGTTATGTTAAGACCTTCAGTGAAGGGGAAGAGCCCTATAGAAGAGTTGTTGTTGATTTGAAGAAAGCCTAAGGGCTTTCTTTTTAATTTTTAAACTCAAAGGAGGTTAAAGGTCTAAATGACCTTTAACGGGTAGTTTGCGAGCGGAGCGAGTGGGGTTAACTACTCAGTGTTCCGACTGAAAGGAGGCTAAAGTCCTAAATGGACTTTAGCGGGTAACTTATGAGCGGAAGCGAATGTTCTAAGTTACCCAGTGTTTTGAGTGAAAGGAGAAAAAACCTATGAAAGAATTTGAAACAATAGCCGCAGTAGCTACAAGTTTGGGAGAAAGCGGTATTGCAATAATAAGAGTTTCAGGAAAAGATGCTTTAAAAAGCGTTTCAAATATATTTGAAGGAAAAAGCGGCAGAAGTTTGGATGATATCAAGAGCTATACAATGAGGTATGGCCATATTATAGATAAAGAAAAAAATGAGATAATTGATGAAGTTATAGTTAGCTTTATGAAGGGGCCTAAAAGCTTTACGGCTGAGGATACAATTGAAATTAACTGCCATGGTGGTGTTATCGCTACAAACAGAGTATTAGAAGAAGTTATTAAACAGGGTGTTAGAATTGCTGAGCCAGGAGAATTTACTAAAAGGGCATTTTTAAATGGAAGAATTGATTTAAGCCAGGCAGAGGCTGTTATTGATATAATAAGAGCAAAAACAGAACTAAGTATGAAATCTGCTTTAGCACAATCAGAGGGTAGAATTTCCCGGGAAATCAAGGCTTTGAGACATAAGCTTTTAGGAGTAATAGCTCATATAGAAGCCACAGTTGATTTTCCTGAAGATGATTTAGAGGAGACTACTTCTCATTTAACTGCCTTCCAAATAAAAGAAGCTCTTGACGAAATTGATAAATTATTAAGTTCTGCAGATGAGGGAAAGATATTAAGAGATGGACTTGATACTGTAATTGTAGGTAAGCCTAATGTTGGAAAATCTTCTCTTTTGAATGCTCTTCTGATGGAGAAGAGGGCAATAGTTACTGATGTACCGGGGACAACAAGAGATGTTATAGAAGAATTTATAAGTTTAGACGGTGTACCGGTTAAAATTATTGATACTGCAGGAATAAGAGAAACTGAAGATGTAGTTGAAAAAATTGGAGTAGAGAGGTCCAAAGAAAAGATAAATGATGCAGATCTAATTATTTTAATGCTTGATTTAAGCAGAGAACTAGATAGTGAGGATTTAGAAATAATTGATTATATAAAAGACAGAAAGTATATAGTTCTTTTAAATAAAAGTGATTTACCAAATAAATTAGATAAAAATATGTTAAAAGATTTAAACTTTCAGTATATAATGGAGATATCTGCTGTAACAGGAGAAGGTATTGATAAGTTAAAGGAATCTATAAAGAAGCTTTTCTTTAGCGGAGAAATAACCTCAAAAGATACAATTATTACAAATGTTAGACATAAACAGGCGTTAATTCATGCAGGACAGAGTTTAAGAGCAGCGCTTGAGGCTCTTAAGAACACTTTTGCTATAGATTTGGCATCTATAGACGTTCGAAATGCATGGATGAGTCTTGGCGAAATTACAGGAGAAACGTTGGAGGAAGATATCATAGATAAAATTTTTTCTGAGTTTTGTATTGGAAAATAGTCGGGGTTTAAAAAGGAGGTACTAATGAAATATATAGCAGAAGAATTTGATGTTGTAGTTATAGGAGGAGGTCATGCCGGTTGCGAGGCAGGTCTTGCTGCAGCTAGAATAGGATGCAAAACTTTGGTTTTAGCAATGAACTTAGATAGTGTAGCCTTAATGCCATGTAATCCGAATATAGGAGGAACATCCAAGGGGCACTTGGTAAGAGAAATTGATGCTCTAGGCGGAGAAATGGGAATAAATATTGACCATAGCTATCTTCAATCTAGAATGTTAAACACTTCCAAAGGTCCGGCTGTTCATTCTTTAAGAGTTCAGGCTGATAAAAGAAAGTATCAAGCAAGAATGAAGCATGTATTAGAAACACAGCCTAATTTGTATTTAAGACAGCTTGAAGCTGTTGATATAGATGTAGAAGATGGTGTTGTTAAAGGAGTACAAACTAAAAATGGTGCGTATTTTCCTACGAAAGCAATCATTTTAGCTACAGGAACTTACTTAAAAGGAAGAGTAATAATAGGTGATGTTAATTACAGCAGCGGACCAAATGGTCTTTTTCCTGCAAATGATTTGTCTAAAGCATTGGTGCGCTTAGGTATAAGTTTAAGAAGGTTTAAAACAGGTACTCCGGTTAGAGTAAATAGAAGATCTATAGATTTTTCAAAGATGATTGAGCAGCCTGGAGATACGAAGGTAGTTCCATTTTCTTTCTTAAACGAAAATATTGAAAGAGAACAGATGTCTTGTTATTTGACTTATACTAATGAAGAAACTCATAATGTTATAAGAGAGAACATTCACCGTTCACCTATGTACAATGGAGAAATTGAGGGTGTTGGACCTAGGTATTGTCCATCTATCGAAGATAAGGTTATGAGATTTCCACAAAAAACTCAGCATCAAGTATTTATTGAGCCAGAGGGTGAAGATACTGAAGAATTATATGTACAAGGGATGTCTACATCTTTACCAGAAGATGTACAGCTAAAGATGCTTAGAACAATAGTAGGACTAGAAAATGTTGAAATTATGAGAACGGGGTATGCAATAGAGTATGATTGTCTGGATCCTATGCAACTAAAACCAACCCTTGAGCTTAAAACCATTAATGGGTTATTTAGCTGCGGGCAAATGAACGGAAGTTCCGGCTATGAGGAAGCTGCTGCGCAGGGAATTATTGCTGGAATTAATGCAGCCCTTAAGGTTAAAAATGAAGAACCTTTAATATTAAGCAGAAGTGATGCCTATATTGGGGTGCTTATTGATGATTTAGTTACTAAGGGAACTGTAGAACCATATAGAATGATGACTTCTCGTTCAGAATATAGATTGTTATTAAGACAGGATAATGCGGATTTAAGACTTACAGAGATGGGTTACAGAGTCGGACTTGTAACTCAAGATAGATATATAAGTTACTTGCAGAGAAAAAAAGCTATAGAAGATGAGCTTGAAAGAATTAAAAATGTTCAAGTTACTAATAAGAAAGAAGTAAATGAATTTTTAATTTCAATTAATTCTGCAGAGCTTAAAAAACCAGTAAGCTTATATGAATTAATTAAAAGACCCGAATTAGATTATTATTTAGTAGAGCCTTTAGATAGTGAAAGGCCTATTTTAAGAAGTGATATTCGTGAACAAGTAAATATAATATCCAAATATGAAGGTTATATTGAAAAACAGCTTGAACAAGTTGAGCAGTTTAAAAAGTTTGAAAAGAAGCTTATTCCTAGTGATATAAGTTATGATGATGTTTATGGATTAAGAACTGAAGCTAGACAAAAGTTAAAGCAAATTATGCCTATAAGTATAGGGCAGGCATCTAGAATTTCAGGTGTATCTCCAGCAGATATTTCTGTGTTACTTATTTACCTTGAGCAAGGATATGCAAAACAAAAACTAAAGGATGGAGAAGTGAAGTAATGAAATTCTTTGAGTTGTTAAACAAGGCTTGTATAAATGAAGGTCTTGAGTTTGATGAAGATAAATATAATAAGTTAATGCAGTATAAGGACCTTGTAATTGAGTGGAATGAGAAGATTAATCTTACTGCTATAACTGAAGAGGAAGAATTTATAAAGAAGCACTTTGTAGATTCTATCAAGGCATTTAGATCTTTGGAGCTTAAAAATTCCAAAAAAATTATTGATGTAGGAACAGGTGCTGGATTTCCCGGAATACCTATCAAAATAATACAACCATCTGTAGAAGTTGTTTTATTAGATTCATTGAACAAAAGAGTGAATTTTTTAAATGAGGTAATTAATAAACTTGGTTTAAAAGGGATCACGGCTATCCATGGAAGAGCGGAAGATTTTGCACAAGATAAAAAGTATAGGGAAGCTTTTGATGCTGCTGTATCAAGGGCTGTAGCAAATATGGCTGTATTAAGTGAATTATGCATACCCTATGTAAAAGTTAATGGGTATTTTATTGCTTTAAAAGGACCTGCAGTTGATGAAGAGATTAAAGAAGGTCTAAAGGCTGTAACAACTCTTGGTGGGGCTGTTGAAAGAGTTATTGAAGTAGAGGTTGAAGATACCGACTTAAATCATAATTTAGTAATTATTAAAAAAGTAAAAGAAACTCCAAAGGTTTATCCAAGAAAAGCTGGAACTGCTTCAAAAAAACCTATAAAATAAATTTAGTGTAGTAATTTGTCATACGAAATTTAGACAATAAAAGAAGGATTTTAAGTAAAAATACAGAATTTGTTAATATAAGGAAAACTAAAGAGGGATGAGGGTACTATGGAAAAAAATATTTGTTATATATCTCCGGAATTAATTTCGCCAAATATTTATCAACCAAGAAAACACTTTAATGAAGAAACAATTGATGAACTAGCTCAATCAATTAAAGTTTACGGTATCATACAACCTCTCTCAGTTAGAAGGCTGAGTGCAGACAGATACGAATTGGTTGCAGGAGAAAGAAGATTAAGAGCTGCAAAAAAATTGGGGCTTTCCGAAGTACCCGCTATACTGGTTGATATTACTGATAAAGATTCGGCAGCTATAGCTCTTCTTGAAAACTTACAACGTGAAGATTTAAATTTTATTGAAGAAGCTGAAGCTTACCATAATCTTATTAAAGATCATTCCTATACTCAAGAACAATTAGCTGAAGTCATTGGCAAGAAGCAATCAACTATAGCTAATAAAATTAGATTGTTAAAATTAGATAATGAGATCAGAAATACTTTGTTGGAAAACAAACTTACTGAGCGTCATGCTAGAGCTTTGTTGAAACTTCCAACACCTGAACTTCAAAAGAAAATTTTAAATATAGTAGTTAATAGAAATTTAAATGTAAAAAAGACAGAAGAAATTATAGAAAAAGAATTAATAAGGATAACACACCAAGAAGTTGCTGCTGATGGTAAAAAGCGGATTAAAGGTGTATTTTCACCAAAGGTATATATAAATACTGTAAGGCAGGTTTTTGATAAGTATGGAATAGAAGCGCAATATGCTTCTAAGGATTTAGATGATTGTATTGAAATAACAGTTAAAATACCTAAAAAATAAAATGTTTCACGTGAAACACTTCAAGTTTTTATTGCTTGAAGTGTTTTTTTTATTATAAAGCCTTTAATATTTTTAATATAAATTATATAATGTTATTGTGACTTTTTTAAAGTTCAATAAAAGAATTTGGAGGGGTGAGCTTGAAGACAATTTGTGTTTTTAATCAAAAAGGCGGTGTAGGGAAGACTACAACAAATATAAATTTATGTGCGTATCTTGCAATGGAAGGTTATAAGATTTTAGCTATAGATATGGACCCACAAGGAAATACAACAAGTGGTTTAGGGTTTGATAAAAGAAAAATTGAAACATCAATTTATGATGTCTTAACATCTGATGTTTCATTAAAGGATGTAATTAGAGAATGTCAGGTTGTCAATAATTTTTATATTGCTCCTTCAACTATGGAACTTGCCGGTGCTGAGGTAGAATTAATAAGTAAAGATAAGAGAGAAACTATTTTAAAAGAGAAGTTAAATGAAATAAAAGATGATTATGATTTTGTTTTTATCGATTGTCCACCTTCACTAGGTTTTTTAACTATAAATGCTCTTTGTGCTTCTGATTCTGTACTTATCCCAATCCAATGTGAATTTTATGCTCTTGAAGGTGTAGGTCAGCTTATCAATACAGTCCAATTAGTTAAAAAATCTTTAAATAAGAATCTTGAAATTGAAGGTGTAATTTTAACTATGTTTGACGGAAGAACAAATCTCTCAAATGAAGTTGTGTCTGAAGTTAAAAAGTACTTTAAAGATAAGGTTTATGAAACAACTATACCCAGAAATATAAGATTAGCAGAATGTCCAAGCTTTGGTCTGCCTATTATGCTTTATGATGACAAGTGTAAGGGTGCAGAGTCCTACGAATACCTAGCTAAAGAGTTTATAAAACATCAGAAGGAGTGATAAAATTTGAACAAAAAATTTGGTTTGGGCAAGGGGTTAGGAGCGTTAATTCCTGAAGAAGAAATAACTTCAACAGACAATGAAATTTTAAAAATCTCTATTAATCTTATTAAAGCTAATGAAAATCAACCTAGAAAGACATTTGATGAGGAGAAAATTGAGAGCTTATCAGAATCCATAAAAGAGCATGGAGTAGTTCAGCCTATAGTATTAAGAAAAGAAAATGATACTTATGTTATTGTAGCTGGTGAAAGAAGATGGAGAGCTGCAAAACTAGCCGGCCTTAAAGAAATTCCTGCTGTTGTTATGGAGCTTACAGATAAGCAGGTATTAGAAATTTCTTTAATAGAAAATATTCAAAGAGAAGATTTAAACCCTATTGAAGAAGCAACAGCATATAAAAAGTTAATTAATGATTTCCAATTTACTCAGGAAGAACTAGGTAAGAGAATAGGAAAGTCAAGAACAGCTGTAACAAACTGCTTAAGACTTCTAAATCTTGATTCTAGGGTTCAAGAATATTTGATAGACGAAGTAGTAAGTGAGGGTCATGGAAGAGCTTTATTAGCTATTGAGGACAAAGATTTGCAGTATAGAGTAGCTCAAACCATAATTGATGAAGGATTAAATGTAAGAGATACTGAGAAGCTGATTAGAAACCTAGGGAAAGTAAAGCCAGAGAAAAAAGAAAAAGAAAATAATATTTATTACAATGACATTAAAGATAAACTTGAGAATTATTTCGGAACTAAAGTCTCATTAGTTAATAAGAAAAATAAAGGTAAAATAGAAATCGAGTATTACTCTGAAGATGATCTGCAACGTATTTTAGATATATTAAGTGTGTAAAATGTTTCACGTGAAACATTAAATTTTAAAAGAATTGGGGTCCTAAATGGACCTGAATGGGTAATTTAAGAGGCTAAGATATTAGCTGGACTTTAGTAGATAGTTTATGATCTAAGAGAATGTCTTAAGTTATAAATTGCATAAATGGAGTAAATACTTTATTACCCAGTGTTTTGAACGAAGGGAGAAAATAATTATGGATAATTTGTTTAATTTATTAAAAGACTTTCAACCATATATTATATTAGGTATATCTGCTGTATTGCTAATTCTATTGATTATTATTATTGTACTATTAAAATCAGTTAGTAATTTAGAGAAAAGATACAGGAAGTTCATGAGAGGTGTGAATAATAAAAACTTAGAAGAACTTATAATAGGTTATTTAGATAAGATTGATGAAGTTAAGCAAGATTCTGAAAGAATAGCAGCAGCCTATAACGAATTAGACAACAGAATAAAAGGTTGTATTCAAAAGACTTCAATAACCAGGTATAGGGCTTTTGATGATGTAGGAAGTGATCTAAGCTTCTCAATAGCATTACTAGATGATAATAACAATGGAGTAATTATAACAGGTATATATGGAAGACAAGAAAGTACAACTTATGCTAAGCCTATAGATAAAGGAATTTCAAGATATGATTTATCTGAAGAAGAGCAGCAGGTCTTAGATGATGTAATGAATAAGGGCTAAAATAGTAAATGTATAATAAACCTCCTTTTTGGGAATATTACCCTAAAAGGAGGTTTTTCTATGACAATATGTATTAGCGATGAATTAGATAGTATAAAAGAACAATTAATAAATAGAGGATACAATGTTGTAAGTGATGCTTCTATGCCCTGTGATGTCATCATATGTAACCTTAAAAATGGAGGTCTTGTTAATTTAAATGCACAAGGAAATATTAAAAGAGAAGGTACACTGGTTATCGATTCAGGCAGCAAGAATATAGATGAAATAGAATACATATTAAACAACAGAGTTTATAGTTCATTGTTTTGAAATACTATAATTGAGCCTCTATGCTTTCAAGCCTTTCTCTTTTACTTTCAACTTTTCTTCCACCCACTGATTTTAATACAAAGTGATATATGCCCTTTGATATAACATCTGCGAGAGACATAACTGTATAAAGACGTGTATTTTGAAGGACCATAAATTCTAGGGTGCCGGAAATATTAACAATACCTGTTATACTTAGATCTCCAACAGCAGGTAAGTCTTTATTCATAGCAGCTCCAGGAGTTAACGGTTTCCTTTCGACAAAGATTTTCCCTATGTTTTGAATGCTACCTAGACAAGCATCAATAGCAACAATAAATGGGTTTGTAAAAGTTAATTTTATTTCATCTATTGTTTCAGCTAAATTTTTAGCATGAACAGGATATTCAAGATTACCATAAAGATGTATTCGGTCTCTTACTAAAAATTTTAATTTATCTCCTATGAGAGGACCTAAGCTGTCACCAGTAGATCTATCGGTACCTATACATAAGAAGACAATTGGTCTGTCCTCTTTCATTACTGTATAAAGCTCATTACAAAGAATATCTCTTAACTTTACAATTGAATTATTTTCTCTTGAATCTATAACGAATTTTTGCTCCATAATTAAAACCTCCTATATGGAATTTTATCCAACAAGGAGGTTTAATATACATATTTTGTAAAAACAATTATGAAATTGTTTGGATCATAAACTTTAAAGTACTTTTACTTTTCTAAAGATGTTATAAAAAACTACTAAAAACATGCAAAAGAACATGCCTGCTATGCCACTGGCTTTTAAGCCTATAAATATTGCAGCCAGAACAGCAACAGGGTGTAGACCTAGCGATGAAGACACAATTCTCGGTTCAATAATCTGTCTTATCAAAGAAACAACTCCATATAGGATCAAAACACCAAAGGCAGTAAACTTACTTCCTGAAATGTAGTAGATAATTGCTACAGGTACATATATACTTCCTATTCCAAGGATAGGCAGTAAATCAAAGATAGCTGAAACTACACTTAGAATTAACGTATATTTTACTCTGAATATTGAAAATCCTATTAATGTTTCTAAAAAAGTAATAAAAATTATTATAGTATATGAAAATGCATAACCGCCTAACATTTTCTTTGACTCATTAACAATATAAGATAGCTTTATAGTACTTTGTGAAGGTATTATATCTCTTATCTTATTCTTTGCAGAAGTCATATCTTTTGTAAAGAAATAAGTTGCCAGTAGTGTAAATAAAACAACCATTATTATATATGGAACTGATGCCAGAAAATTAAGAAGGCCTGAGACCATACCACCAACAAAGGAAGCTGTTAAAGCAGATATTTTATTAATAGAGCTGGATAAACTGTCCTGTATTGTCTTAACGATAGATGGATCAAGGTTTTTATAATACTCCCTAAGTATATCCACATACTTATTAATCAAATCGGTATTGCCGGTTATATAAACCTGTGTATTCTTACCTAATTGTATTGCCTCAGTAGTTAGTGCTGCTATGCCCCAGGTAAGAAGAGAAATTATTATGGTAAAGAAAATAATTGTTGTTAATATAGATGCAAGTGAAATTTTTATTTTAAATTTTTTCACAAGATACTTAGTTGGTTTTTGAAGAATTAAGGCAAATACGAAAGCTAATACAAAAGGTAGAGTATAGGATAATGTTTTAAAAAACACTAAAAATAAGATGGTATAGATAATAAAAAACACAACTAATTTATCAATTTTTTCTAAGAATTTGTCCAAACGGGTCACTTCCTTTCTAAAATTTTATTTAAGCTTGATAAAGCATAATTAATATCTTTAATATCATTAAATGGACCAAAGCTGAATCTTAAAGTACCTAAAGGAAAAGTACCGATAGTTTTATGCGTTAATGGAGCACAGTGAAGACCTGTTCTAGTCATAATACCATATTCACTATCCAAGATATATCCAAGCTCAGCATTATTAATATAATCTGAATTGATTGAGATTGTGGCAGTCATAAGTTTTGAATTTTTAGTGCCATATACTTTAATACCATTAATATTTAGAAGCCCGTCAATAAATTTTTCAGTAAGATATTCTTCTCTTTCTCTGATAGATTGAAGGCTTTCATTATTTAAGTATTCAATTCCTGCTAAAAGTCCTGCTATACCAGGAGTGTTTAATGTACCGCTTTCAAATTTATCGGGAAGAAAATCAGGCTGAAGGATACTTTCCGAAAGACTTCCAGTGCCACCTTCAATTAATGCAGTAGCTTCTTTATTAAGTTCATCACTTATTAAAAATCCTCCAATGCCTTGAGGAGCCAAAAGTCCCTTATGACCGGTAAAGGCTAAGGCACTTAAATTTAATTTATAGAAATCCAGAGGAATAACACCGGCAGTTTGAGCAGTATCTATGATAAAGTAAATATTGTGCTCTTTGCACAGCCTTCCTATTTCCTCTATAGGCTGTATACTCCCAACTACATTTGAAGCATGAGACATAACAACAAGCTTTGTATTTGGTTTGATTTTACTTTTAAATAAATTAATATCAATGATTCCTTCTTCTGAACAAGGAACAATATCAAGCTCAATATTTTTAGTTTTTTGAAGACTTGAAAGAGGCCTTAAAACTGAATTGTGCTCCATTGAAGTAGTGATAATATGCCATCCGTCTTTTACTGTACTCTTTAGGAGCATATTTAAAGAGGCTGTGATATTTGATGTAAATATTACATTTTCAGTTTTATCAAAGTTGAAAAGCTTCATTAACTCTTCACGACAGCTGTATACTATTCTGCTTCCTTCAAGAGAGGAAGCATGGCCACCTCTTCCGGGATTTGCTCCTATATTCATCATATAATTTAGAACTGAATCATAAACAGAAGATGGTTTCGGATATGTTGTTGCAGCATTATCTAAATAGATTTTCATTTAAACAGTCTCCTTTTGTGTGTCTAAATAATATTAAAAAGATTGAAAAATCCAAAAATAACGAAACCTAATCCTATAACAACAATAGAATAATTTAAAAGCTTTGATGTAGCATTAAAATGACCGGGTTTTAAAACTTTGGTTCCTTTTAATGCTAAATAATTTAAAAGTGAAAACCAAGCAACCATTCCAAGTATTATAGAAAAAATAAATATGTAATAAGCAGTAAGACTCACATAGTACCAAGCTCTTATAACTGTACCGCTAAGGGTCAGCCAAAGGGAAGGAGTCATAGGATTTGAAAAAGTTATTATAAAACCTGCTAAGAACGGCATTGAGCTTAGCTTAGAGGTTTTTATATGCTTCATATCATTAGAAGCTGCTCTATGGCTCTTTATGGAAATATAGCCTATTATACTTAAGATTATACCAGAAATTATCCAAAAAAGAGATTCTGTTCTTTTATTAGCTGCTAATAGACTGGACAAACCTGCATTAATAATAAATAGATAAGTAAAATCTGCGCTTATAGCACCTAAAGAAACTATCAAGCCTTGCTTATAGCCTTTTGAAACAGTCCTCTTAACTGATTCGATGCCTGCAGGCCCAAGTGGAATCGATAAAAGAATCCCCGTAGCAAACCCCAAAAATAAAGCTTTAAAAATAACTATTAATTGACTCATATTCTTTCCTCATTCATGTTTAATTTGTTATAATATATATAATGCTATAGTTCTAGTACATTAATGGTGCCCTAAAAATCATTGAAGATTAAATTTTTTATGACATAATTAACGTAAGAACTTTATTGCATTATAAACAAAACATCTAATTAATAATTATAATCTAAATTTTAGCAATTGTATATCATTAACAAAGTTAAGGGAGGAATAAAAAAATGAATATAATTGATTGCAAGGGGTTAAAGTGTCCTCAGCCGGTAATTAACACAAAAAAATACTTCGACTCAATAGAAAATGGTGAAGCGGAAGTAATAGTAGATAATGAGGTAGCCAAAAATAATATATCAAAATTTTGTAATAGCAATGGCTTTAAATTTAGCACAGAAGAAAAAGAAGGTTTATATCATATAAAAATAACAAAGGAAAACACAGGTTGTGAGGTTATGGAAGCTGAAACAAATTCATTAGTTATAGTAATAGCTACAGATAAGCTTGGAAACGGAGATGATACCTTAGGAGCAACACTTATGAAAAGCTATCTTTATGCTTTATCTGAAAGTGATAAGCTTCCAACAGATCTTCTTTTATTAAACGGTGGAGTTAAACTGGCTGCAGAGGGCTCAGAGGTTTTAGACAGCTTAAATAAGCTTAAGGAAAGAGGAGTCAATATAGCAAGCTGCGGAATTTGTCTAGACTTTTATAAGCTTAAGGAAAAACTGGCAGTTGGAGAAATAACTAATATGTATACAATAATAGAAAAAATGAATACAGCAGACAATACAATAAAACTTTAATAAAATGGTGGGAAAACAAATGGAAAAATACTATATACTAACATTTGAAAATACACATAGTGCAATAAATGGAGAAACAGTTTTAAAGGAAAATAAAATTAAGGCGATAGTTATGCCTACACCGACCTTTGTAACTAAAAGCTGTGGAATAAGCTTAAGAATTTCAGAAGAAGAAATAGAAAAAGTTAAAGCTTTAATTGCAGAAGATAAAATTAAGATAAAAGGAAGCATTGTTAAGGAAGGAAACAGCTTTAGGGAAGTGGAGTTAATTAATAATTAAGAATTAAGTTTAGAGAATCCCTTAAGGGATTTTCTAACTTATTATTGAAAGTTCCATAGAATTTTTATAAATAATTTTTTAATTGTTAATTGCAGAAGGGGAGGTTTTAACTTGAACAGTATTTTTGCTATTGATGTGGATTTAACTAAAGGCGGTATAAATATAGGAAATATCCCAATAAGTACAAAGCAGCTTACAGACTTGCTTTTTAAAGTAATTAGTATAGTTGCGATAGCCGTATTTATGTATTTGGCTATAAAGATAGGCAGCGCTATAATACATAAGTTTATGGAAAGACAGAGAAAAAGTAATTTAAAGTTTACTTTAAATGAAAAAAAGAGTATGACTCTTGAAGCAATATTAAAAAGTGTACTTAGATATGGTGTATATTTTTTTGGAATAGTGGCTATACTTTCACAAATATTTGGAGCTATAAGTTTAACCTTTGCAGGTATTGGTGGAGTAGCGATAGCTTTTGGAGCTCAAAGCCTTGTTAAGGATATAATCAATGGTTTTTTTATTTTGTTTGAAGATCAGTTTGCTGTTGGAGATTATATAAACATTGATGATAAAGGCGGCATAGTTGAAAGCATCGAACTTAGAGTTACTAAGCTTAGAGATTTTAATGGAGACCTTCACATAATTCCAAACGGGCTTATAAGCAAAATAACTAATCATTCTCGCGGAGATATGAGATTTGCTGTAGATGTAGAAGTGCCTTACGACGAAGATATAGATAAAATTATAGGCATAGTTTCACAGGTATGCAGCGAGTTTAAAGATTCAAATGAAAATGTTATAGAGGGTCCAAAGGTGTTAGGGGTCTCGGCTATAAGGGAAAGCAGTCAGACTGTAAGGGTTATAGGCAGAGCAAAGCCGCTGACACAAGGAGAGTGCGAAATGAACCTTAGAAGAGAAATCAAAAAGGCTCTTGATAAGGAAAAGATAGAGGCACCTTATCAAAAGAGAAAAATACTTAGCGACGGGAAAGGTGATAAAAATGCCTAAAACTTTTTATCTTGGAGATATCGTTGAAATGAAGAAGCAGCATCCCTGTGGCAGTAAAGAGTGGGAAGTTGTAAGGCTTGGAGCAGATATTAAAATCAAGTGCTGCGGATGCGGAAGACTTATAATGCTTGAGAGAAGCAAGTTTGAAAAAGACGTTAAAAAAATAATTAAGCAAAATATACCTGAAGAAAAGGCTTGATTTCAGAGCCTTTTAGTATTATAATTATTATTTGTAGTCCCTGCCGTGAAAATCACGGCCGTTAGTCCAGAGGGAGGAGGTGAAATCTAATGAGAAAGTATGAAACTATATTCATATTACACCCATCATTAGACGAAGAAGCTGTTAAAGCTAACGTTGAAAAGTTTAAAGGTGTAATAGAAAATGGTGGAGGAGTAGTTGATAACGTAGATTTCTGGGGCAAGAGAAAGCTTGCTTACGAAATTTCTAAAGTTAATGAAGGATACTACACTCTAGTAAACTTTACTGCTAATACTGACTTACCTAAAGAGTTAGACAGAATTTTCAGAATTTCTGACAGTGTTATCAGACATATCATAATCAAAGAAGAGCAATAGGCGGTGATTAAATGAATAAAGTAGTTTTAATCGGTAGACTTACTAAGGATCCAGAGCTTAAATTTACTCCAGGAACCGGAACTGCTGTTGCCACCTTTACTTTGGCTGTTGATAGGAGACTTCCTAATAAAAACGGTCAAAGAGAAGCTGATTTTGTACCTATCGTTGTGTGGGGAAAACAGGCTGAATCCACAGCTAACTACATGAGCAAAGGTAAGCTTATGGGAGTAAGCGGAAGAATTCAGACTAGATCCTATGATGCTAAAGATGGTACTAAAAGATATGTTACAGAAATAGTTGCTGAGGAAGTTCAATTCCTTGAATGGGGTAATGGAAACAATGGAGCAAATCCAAATCCAAACCAAAACTTCAACAGATCAGCAAATCAAGGCAATTCTGATTATTCAGCAATGGATTTTCAAGGATCCATTTATGAGGATGAAATGACTCCGGTTGATGATGGAGACATCCCATTCTAATTTTTAATAGGTAAGGAGGGAAAAAACATGGCAAGAGAAAATTCTAGAGATAGCAAAGATTTCGGCAAAAAAGGCGGAGCTAGAATGAGAAGAGCAAGAAAAAAAGTTTGCGCTTTTTGTTCAGATAAAGCTACTCATATAGATTATAAAGATGTAATGAAGCTAAGAAAGTATGTTACTGAAAGAGGAAAGATTCTTCCAAGAAGAATTTCCGGTAACTGCGCTAAGCATCAAAGAGCTCTTACAGAAGCTGTTAAGAGAGCTAGAAACATCGCTTTACTACCATTCACTACTGAATAGTAAGCAAAACAAGGCTGTTGGATTTTATCCGACAGCCTTTTATATTTTTTGTTGATATGAATATAATTTAGAGCTTTATAAAGTAAAAGTTAAGCTTTAAAATATTTATGCAATATCAATTTCTTATTAGCTTCTCTAAATATAAATTTAACTTATCTATGAAGATATCTTGAAAAGAAGATATCGCGATAAGAAGATAAGAATTTATTTCTAAGATTTTTAGAAGTGGCACTATTTAATCTTTTTCATACTATAGCATTGAGAGAATAAATTTAATTACTTAAGTAAAAAGAAAAACTCTGATGTACAAAGGTTGGAAAGATGTGTACTTAATCTATTAGAAATAATAGATAAATTTAAAAAATAGGGAGGCTTTTATATGGATTATAAGGAAATGAACAAAGGAAATCAGAGTTATAACAATTTTCAGCCTAGTGATAAGCATGAGTGCAAATGCAAAGAATGTGAGGGCAAAATAACAGAATCCCATACAGTATGTGATTGTCCTAATACATGTCCTCCTAGATTTCCGCACTATAAAGTTCCGGTTGTTATAGCAGAGTTTACAGTACAAATTGATAATGAATCTAAAATTAGATTATGTGAACAAGCGATTGAAATCAAGAGAATAAGAAAAAATGTATTTTTAACTCAATGCAGGCTTGTTGGTAAGACCGGAAAGGTATTTATAAGCGGCTTTGTAAGAAAAAATATTGAGTATGCTACTATGGATTGCTGCAATAACTCAGGAATATGCGGAGATATAAAGCATACAACAGTACATGTACCTTTCCAATGTGTAACTGAGATTAAAAATATGAGACCGGTAAATATTCAGTCTAATCCTGCAGCTGAAGAAACTATATACTTTGACGAAAAGAATATGGGAAGAAATATGAAGGAAACAGATCTTCATAGTGAGGAGTATTTCAATGAAAGAGTTTACTGCGAACTTGTTCATGCAAGTATATATGAAGCTGACATAGTAAAAGAATGTGAAAAAGTTAGTTGTATGCCTGTTGAGATTACGTTCCAGGAATTCATTGAAAAGGAAGTTATTTGCCTCACAATAAAGTTATTACAGAATCAGCAAATTTATGATTATCAGCCTCCGAAGTATCCGGATTGCGACTGTAATGACAAAAAATACTATTATGAAGAATAGTAATAAGAAAAGGCCAGGGTTATTTTAATCCTGGTTTTTAAACTTTATAAATAATTATTGGTTATATTTATTATTGAGCTTTCAGTGTCAGTTGAATACTGTATCTCATATTATAACAAGAGAGTAAAAAATACTTTTGAAAAGGCATAGTAATAAATAAGGAGGCCAATTCATGTACAATGATGAAACCTATAATGGGGAGTGTAGCTCATGTGAAACAGAATGCGAAGGAAAGGTTATTGATAATGAAACACTAAATTGCTGCCCAAGTGAAGAAATGCCTCATGCAGGTTTAGTAAAAATACCTGTTATAATTGGAGAGTTTACGGTACAGATTGATGTAGAATCGAAAATCAAGCTGCCTGAGAAGGCACTTGAAATAAAGAGGATTAAAAAGAATATTTTCCTAACCCAGTGCAGGTTAATTGCTAAAACAAATAAGGTTTTTTTAAAAGGATTTGTTAGAAAGAATATCGAGTATGCTACTATCGACTGCATAACTCCTCAAGCTATATGCGGAGATATAAAGCATGCTACAGTTCACGTACCATTTCAATGTGTAGCAGAAGTAAAATGTTTAAGACCGGTCGTAATTAAGCCCAATAAACAGGCAAAAGAGATTAACTATTTTGATGAAGAGAATTTAGGTATAAACATGAAAGAACAGGATTTAATAAGTTCAGAGACTTTTAATGAACGAGTATACTGTGAACTCGAACATAGCTCCATATATGAGGCTGATATAATAGAGGATGCTAAAAAAATAGAATGCCACCCAACAGAGCATGAATTTCAATGTTTTATTGAAAAGGAAGTTATATATTTAACCTTAAAGCTCCTGCAAAATCAGCAGGTTAGCAATCCTTGTGATATGCATAATGATGATTGTGAATATTAAACAGTTAGGGCTTTATTAAGCCCTAGCTTTTAACAATAATTCAGGGGGAAGGGATATTGAGTAAACATAGACACAGACAAAAGGCAACTGCAAGAAATCCTAGTTTAGATCCCAATATGTTATTAATATTACTGATTATTTTAGGTGCTTATAGTCGTAAACCGGTATACTATTTTGATAATGAGCTTATAAACCATGAACATAAAAAAGGATTAAGCAAAGATATGAAAAAGGAAAATGACATAGGTTATACAGGTGGTGTACTTAATGAAAATAATGATTCACAAGATGAAGGAAGCTCTAATATAGTTAATGAAAGCAGCGGTTATGAGGGCGATATGTTTATTGAAAATAGTAATCCTCAAATTGAGGATAGCAATCCTCAGTATGATGGATATATGAGTATGGATGATAACTCCATGGAGAATTTAACTATGGAGAATTTAATAGAGGAAAATGTGGACTGCAGTAACATTATAAGTACAGAGGTAATACCTGAATACTCAAACAAGTTAATAACGCCAGATATAGACTGCGATGAAATAATAGCTCAAGTTCCTGTTATACTATCTCAATTTGAGCTTGAATTTGCCTGTGAAACTATTATAAAGCTTGAATATCCTGCTTTAGATATAAAGCGTACTAAGAAAAATGTATTTTTAGATGAGTGCAAGCTTTTGACTAAGGTAAATAAGCTGTTTTTAGGCGGTATAGTCAGAAAAAATATTGAGTATGGAACTGAAAACAATATAAGGCATGCAACAGTTGAAGTCCCCTTTAAATGCACAACGAAAGTAGAATATTTTACTTTACCGGTTATAAATTCTGCTGATGAAGAGATTGAAATAGAAACTTTAAGGTCTGACGGAGAAGGAACAGATTTATCTGAAACAACCCGTATAAGTAAAGAGAATTTTAATGAGAAAATCTATTGTAAATTGGTGAGCGATGAAATAAATGAGCTTGATATATTAGATGAGGATAAAGGTGAAGATGAAAATCCGGAATGTGAAAGAATGTTTGAAACTTTATCTGAAAAAATGATTATTAAGCTAAATTTAAAGCTTATTCAAGAACAGGAGATAAGCATTAAAAAATGAAGTTAAAATTAATACACTTTAAAAAGGGCGGCTGATGCCGTCCTTAACTTTTTAAGTTATATAAGATTATTTATATATTTATATCTCATATATTTTTATGCTGGTGTATAAGTGAATTCAAATAGCAATATTTCTTTTTCTCTTAATTTATGAAATACTGGTGTACCTGTACCAGAAGCGCACTGAGCCGATAATTTGAAGCAGCCAGTACAAACTCTTGCATTAGTTATTGATAAATTATCAGGAGTTAATAATACGTCAGTGTCATCAGGGCATTTTATTCTAACTGGAATTTGAACTGGAACATCTCGAGTTATTGTAACAGGAGTACCTCCTCCAGCTGGAGTGTAAGTTATTATTTTTCTGATAAATCCGCAAACAACAACTAAATCGCAGCATACTAATTCGATTACTAAGTTAGGACTAGTTGGGTTTAGAATTAATGGATCAACTACGCTTACAGTAATATTTGTTGCGTTTGTTGGTATTCCTTCTACTAAACAAATTTCGTTTTCAACCACTGCTGGTTCGCCGGCGAATTGTATTGGAGCAAGAGCAGGTTGTGGGCAGGTACATGGGGTTAATACTACAGCCATTTATGAATCCTCCATTATTAAATATTTTGATTATCACTTAAACCTCATAAGTGAAATGATTTTTGGACACAGAATTTTATATTATCCCTTGTCTTAGTAATAATATATGGCCTTCATAAATAACCGTTACAAAAATTTGTAGTAAATAGATATTAAATCTAATTTGACTGAACAGCAATTTTTATGATGTCTTTTTCTATAAATATTGTCTTAATACAGCAGCCATTTTTTACTTTCCTTAACTCTGAGAATTCACATATAATATCGTGGCCTACGATTTTAAAAGTATCGCCTTGCGATGCACAGTCAATATCAACATAACAGCTAAAGGGGATATCTTTATGCTTTACATATTCACGAGTTTCGCAGTGAGAATCTTTTGATTTATAAATTATTGTTTTATGAAGTATTCCACCTATAAGTACTTTGCAGCCACATGACTTATCAATTTTTGCTTCGAGCTTAGAAATTACCTTTATATCATTACAATGGATTGGTGCCGGAAATAAGCAAGTTCTAAAGTCAATTAATACTTCACAGCAATATAAAAGGGTAGGTTTTGGTAAATTACTTGCTGGACAAGGATTAAGTATAGTAACTTTTTCTGTATGTTTCTCAGGTTCTTGCATTATACTACCTCCAATTAAATTAGGGATTTTAAAAGACATTGATTCCATATAAGTTAATTATCTATAAGTAGTATATTCACTCTTATATTATAAGGTAACAGCTATAATGCCTTGATGAAGAGTTTAATAGGAAAAGAGCACAAAAAATAATCGCTCTCATAATATATTAGTAAAGATTTAGCACAAAGCGTTTGTTAGGATGGGTGAATTATGAGTAAAGTAAGCGGTACCTTTTGCTGTGGCGGTGACAGCAGTCATGAAAACAAATTTGTTATAATGGTTGATGATACAGAAGAGTGTAAAAGGCCAGAAAAATGTGACTGTACAATTCAAGGAATTCCTATTCATCAAGTCTTTATTGATTTATCAGACTGCAAAAGAAAAGATTGTAAAGCAGATTAGATAATTTATATTTTACAAAAATAAATGCTTATAGGAAGCTACTTATAAATCAGCTTCCTATAAGCATTTATTGAGAAGTATTCATATAGTATATTCTCAGGTTATAGAGCAAGTTTATACCTTTTGTTTAGTGTAGAAGGGATTTTTTGATCTAATGAAGGTTTAATATAATAAACTGTAGAGCTGGCTTAAAATCTAGTAACCAATTTACAATGCTAGAATACTATATAGTAGCAAAAGAGAAGTGTACAAGTTATAACTATATGAAAAGAAATATAACTTGAAGCAAAGTAGAACCCTTACAATTTCCAAATAATTAAAGATAACTTTTAGGAGGGAATAAACTATGCCTAATTCAGTACAACTTGACGGTATAATAATAAGCCTAGCGACTGGCTATCCTATTTGTTCAGGTGGCAATCAGACATGGAGGTACAACGTTAGCTTTGTGTCAGGACCACCTACCCCTGGAGTTAGTAACTTTGCTTTCCAGCTTTGTAATCCACAGCATATTGTAACAAGCTTTTCACCTGTTCTTGGAGGAGAGTTTGATCCTAATAATGCTCAGCCATGTCTTGTTAATGTTGGCGCTACAAGACAAATGAAATGGAATGTCACTAATGATAATGTAGTAGGTCAATATGAATTTACACTACAGGGATGCTTTGTGCCTACAGATATAAATGTTGCTCTTCATACTGGTCTTAATAGATGTATATTTGGGACAATAACCGGTCCATCCTGCCAGCCGCTTGCAGAAGGCGTATTTTTACGAAAAACAGTAACACCGACTACAGGAAAGACCTGTGAAGCCCAGTCTCAAACCTATAATGTGGTACTGACAGTAAGCAATAATACAACTGAGACAATAACCGGTACACTTACCGATACAATTTTACCACCGTTTTCAAATACTCAGACGACAACTTATAATAATGTTGTAATTGCTCCCGGAGCTATGCAGCAATTTAGTTATTCTGTAAATGGATTCTTCTTGACTGAAGGAACATTTCCATTTAATACTGCAACATTCACTTATACTACTCCTACATCAGGTCCAACTACTATTATAACAACAGGACCGGATATAGTAGTAACTCCTTGCAGAGGACTTAAATTCTCATAAACTAAAAGCCCACGGTTTTCCGTGGGTTTTATAATTATGAGATATTTTCAAATTTAATGAATTAATGTTTAAATACATTGATTATATCAAAAGCCATTATAATAGCAATCAAATTAAGAATAAAACTTTATTATATGATGAACTAACGGTGATGAAGAAGAAGTTAATGCCACGTTAATCTTACTTGTATCTCTATTTTGTTTATGAATAGGAAAACTGCTTAAAAATTCTGTCCAAAAATTATTTTTTGAAAAAGCAAGCTTTTTATAAAAGGCTATAAGTTGTCCGATATCTTTAGAGGTTACCTTAACAGAGGTGCTTAGTCCATCAAAAGGTGACTTACTCTTTACAATCATGGAGTTAAGCAAGTTATTAATATTTTTTATAAAGCTATCTCCTTCACAATAATTAGTGTTTTTATTTAAGCTTTCAAAAAGATTTTCTGTATTGCCTTCTAAGTGATATAAGTGAGCTGCTGTATCAAATAATTCTTTTATTGCTTTAAGCTTATCGTGATTAACTTCAAAAGCCATTAAATCAAAATCTAAACCATCTATTAAGTTTTCTATAAATAAGTTTAAGTTATTAATATAACAATACCGTTCTGTTAGACTAACGAGTTTTTCGTAACTTATTCCATCATAGGCTGCGTAATCCATATAGGTTATAACATTTTTAACAGTATTATTATTGTTTTGGCCAAGCTCGTACATAACTTCAATGGAATTCATGTAACACATGTCTAGAACTAAAATATCAATTTCATATCCAAGGTTAATCTTTAGTGCATTGATCGCCTGAATCATTTCTGGTATTCCCATGATGTAGGGTTTATCAGCACTTTCATCAGTGAAGCAGCCGATAAAATCTCCACCATGATCAGAAAGTACAAGCATATAATGTTCAGATTTATAATTTTCGAAACCCCATTTCATAAAGCTATATAAATTGTTGGGGTCAGCCATATTAGATTTACCCAAGTCTTCAACTAGAGTCAGGTTGCCTCTGTCAACATAGTAACGCCTTACGCCGCTCCAGTTATCGCCATTCTCTGACTTATACTTACCTAACCTTCCAATTTCAAAAACAATATTAATATCATTATTAGAAACTATTTTTTCACAAGCTAAAAGAGAATTGTACATAATGCTTTCCATTTCATTATTGCCGTCTGCATATATAAGTATTGTCCATTTTTTTAGTGATTTCTTCATATTACCAACATCCTTAATGAAGTTGTATTTTGTTCAAGATAGTATATTCCTTAAGGTTTAAAGTGTTACTTTGAAGCGGCACTAAAAGATTATGTGGACAATATTAATTATAACTGTGGATAACCTTAAAATTTGAATTCTAGTATTTTCATAGGCTTATCAACAGTTTATAATAGTTAGATGAGTATAAATTTGTGCAAATTGTGGACAAATATAGTGGATATGTGTATAACTTTTGACTTGGAGATGATAAATTGTTGATAACTAATAATATAAGATTAGCAAAGTTTATTAGGAGGCCTAATAGATTTCAGGCTTATGTGGAATTAGATGGAGAAGAATTAATGGTTCATGTGCCTAATACAGGCAGGAATAGAGAAATATTAGTTCCTGGTTATACCGTAATTTTAAGAGAGGAAAATAATCCGCAGAGAAAAACAAAATATGATCTGATTGCGGGATATAAAGGAGAAAGGTTTATAAATATAGATTCTCAGATTCCTAATAAGGTTGTGGAGGAAGCACTAAAAAACGGAAAAATAGATAAGCTTAAGAAATATAATAATATAATGAGAGAAAAAACTTTTGGAAATAGCAGATTTGATTTTAAGCTTAGCGATGATGTAGGCAGTGAATATTATCTTGAAATTAAAGGAGTTACATACGAGGATAATGGAAAAACTGCTTTTCCGGATGCTCCGACAGAAAGAGGAAGAAAACATCTTCTAGAGCTTGTAGAGGTACTTGAGTCCGGTAGAGGAGCTGGAGTTCTATTTTTAATCCAAATGGAAAACGTTGAGTACTTTACTCCTCATGATGAAATGGATAAACTGTTTGGCGAAGCATTAAGATACGCTTATCACAGTGGCGTGGATGTATTTGCTTATGACTGCATTTTAGGAGAGAACTTTATTACTTTAAATAAAGCTGTGGAAGTTAGATTATAGATACATTATAATAGTAATGATTATTTTAGAAAGGCGGATAAATTATGAAGTTTAAATACTGCCCTAATTGTGGAAGAGAATTAATTATACGATACAGCTTTGATGAGGGAGGAGTTCCTTATTGCCCTTATGATGATATTATGTTTTTTGACACTCCGAAGCCTTGTATAATTGTGGCAGTAGTAAACTGTGATAAAATATTGCTTCTTAAGCAAAGCTATATATATAAGGATTCTAAAGTTCTTGTTTCAGGCTATGTTGCTAATGGTGAATGTGTTGAGGAAACTGTGGCAAGGGAGGTTAAGGAGGAAACAGGAATAACAGTGGGAAATATAAAGTATTTAGGAAGCGAATTTTTAGCCTCTAAAGAAATTATAATGCTTACTTTTATGGCAGAGTATATTGAAGGAGAGATAAATAAATCCTCTGAGGTAGAAGGAGTAGAGTGGGGATTATTAAATAATGCGCTAGATGAAATGAAAGAGGATGAAATAGGAAAGAGAATTGTACAGAAGGTTCTTAAAGAGCTTAATAAAAAGAGCTCATAAATTAACATTTTGTTTACAAAAGTTGGATGAAAGTATGTCCACAAAGTGGTATTATATAAATAAAAATTATTCATAAATAGGTAGGTGAAAACTATGGGTAAGCTTGTACCGGATATAAGGGGAACCTTAAGAAATCATATGATTGAACTTCCAAAGGTAATTAGTGAAGCAAGCGGAGTAAGAATTTTTGGCAAAAGATTAAAGTCTTTTGTTTTTACAACAGACGTCGCGGTTATTAGAAATACAAATGCAGATGCAGTTATTGCTGTCTACCCATTTACGCCTCAGCCAGTTATAACACAAGCTTTAGTTTTAGCTGCAGATATACCGGTTTTTTGTGGTGTTGGCGGTGGAATAACAACAGGATTTAGAGTTGTAAACTTAGCTCTTGATGCAGAGTTTAAGGGTGCTATGGGAGTGGTTGTTAATAATCCTACTCCAAACGAAGTAATAAAACAAATGAGAGATACGATAGATATTCCTATAGTGGTTACTGTAGTATCTGAATTTGAGGATATAGAAGCAAGAATAGAGGCCGGAGCTACCATATTAAATGTTTCAGGAGCTAAAAGAACACCTGAAATAGTTAGAAAGATTAGAGAAAAGCATCCTACTTTCCCTATAATAGCTACTGGAGGTCCGACGGAAGAAACTATAAAGGCAACTATAGAAGCGGGTGCAAATGGAATTACATATACACCTCCTACAACCTCTGATATACTTGGAGATATAATGATTAATTATAGAGATAAGTATGAGCACCATATGCCAATTGGCGAATAAAATTACCTTCACTCAAGGTAAATCCCTTAAGTGAAGGTAATTTTAGGTCTATAAATATTATTTTGAAACGATAGCTGATTGTTTAAATATAAAAAATAGTATGGTCTGTACAAGGAATATTGTTCAGAGCTTATAAATTATACCTGGGGGACAACGATGAAGGGTTTATTATATTACTTTAGCGGAACCGGAAATACAAAGTGGGCTGCTGAGGTATTTAAAAAAGAGTTTGAAAAGTTAGGCAAGGAATTAGATATAAAAAATATAGAAGAGACAGATAATATTGATCTAAAAGGTTATAATTATTTAATTATAGGAACTCCGGTACATGCTGAGTTTCCGCCAAGGATGGTTATGGACTTTGTAAATAAGCTGCCTGAAAATGATAAGAGCATAAAATGCATAGTTTATTCAACTCAGGGAGCAAACAAATCAGCAGCCACTGAATATATAAAAAGGCAGCTAGAGAAAAAAGGTTATGAGGTTTTAGCACAGGCTAGTCTAAGATTTGCAAACAACTATTATTTTGGTGTTGGTGTTCTGCGAAGTGAAGAGGAGATAACTAGATTTTGCAGTAAAGCTGAAGTTAAAATTAAACTGATAGCAGAAAAATTTCTTAAGGGTGAACAATTTAAAGAAAAGTCCTCCGGTTTTAGAGTTTTTATTGGCAAGATATCTTATAATGGCTTTAATAAGATGCTTCCAAAGCTTTCAGCCAGTTTAACCTCAACCAGTGAATGCAGCAAGTGCGGATTATGTTTAAGAAATTGCCCTAAAGGCAATATTACTTTTGAAGATGGACACGCTATTTTTCACAGCAAATGTATAATGTGTACAAGATGCATACATTTATGTCCTATAAATGCAATAAGATATAAAGGTAAGAAAATAAATCAAATACAAAGAAAAATGATTAAAAGTTTGGAATTAAAATAGTACAGGAGGCATTAAGCAATGGCAGTAGGAGGAGATAACTGCAAGGGATGTCCTGAATTTTTGGAAAACAAATGTGATGGAAATGCTCAGGACTGTATGTGCAGAAGATGTCCAAGAAGTCTTGGAAAATGTATAATTACAAAATATTGTACAGAAACTGAATCTGTACTTAATTTATAATTTATAAGGAGATTTATTATGGGTGAGAATTTTGAGATGAAATTAAAAGAATTTAAGGAGTATATGACTAGGATTGAGTACCTAAACAGCGCTTCGAGCGTACTTTCCTGGGATATGATGGTTAGTATTCCGAGGAAGGGAAAGGCTTATAGAAGTGATGTTTTGGGTTATTTATCAAGCGAATCCTATAAACTTCAAACTTCAGATACAATGAAGGAATTTATAGATTATTTTATTTCCCAGGAAAATTTAGATGATGTGACTGAGTCAATGGTTCGCAATGCTAAGAAAAGTTATGATCAGACTAAGAAGATACCGGAAGATAGATACAGAGAATATGTTGTTTTAGCTTCTAACTCTTTTTCAGCTTGGGAAGAGGCAAGGGCTAAATCTGATTATAGTATTTTTAAGCCTTATCTTGAAAAGATAGTTAAATTCAATCAGGAATTTTTGGAATACTGGGGTTATGAAGGCAATAAGTATAATACTTTACTAGACCTTTACGAACCGGGAATTACTGTTGAAAAGTTAGATAAGGTTTTTGGAGAATTAAGAGAAGCCATAGTTAATCTTTTAGAAAAGATTCAAAAGAGTGATGTAAAGCCTAATACTGAGTTCTTCTACAAGCATTTTACAAAAGAAGAACAAGAAGAGTTTGGAGTATTTGTGGCTTCAAAATTTGGTTACGACTTTGAGGCGGGAAGAATAGATGTAAGCGCTCATCCTTTTACAACTACTTTTGATAACAAGGATGTCAGAATAACTACAAGATATGATGAAAATGAATTTAGAGGTGCATTATTCAGTACTATTCATGAAAGCGGTCATGCAATATATGAACAGAATATTCCTGATGAATTAAAGGGTACTGGTCTTGCAACCGGAGTATCCATGGGAGTACACGAATCTCAATCCAGATATTATGAAAATATACTAGGCAGAAGCAAAGAGTTTTGGAAGTACTTCTATCCTGAAGCTCAAAAAAGATTTAAGCAGTTTGAAGGAGTTTCCTTAGAAGAATTTTATAAAGCTATTAATGTAGTTGAGCCATCTCTTATTAGGACAGAAGCTGATGAACTTACATACAGCCTTCATATTATAATAAGATATGAAATCGAGAAGGAACTTATAAACGGAAGAATAAGCCTAGATGAGCTTCCTAAGGTTTGGAATGAAAAATACAAAGAATACCTTGGTGTAGAACCTAAAAACGATGCAGAGGGTGTTCTTCAGGATATGCACTGGTCAGACGGAAGCTTTGGATACTTCCCTAGCTATGCACTCGGAAATCTTTATGGAGCTCAATTCTTAAGCAGGCTTTTACAGGATATTCCAGACTACTACAGCCTTGTGGAAAGAGGCGAATTTGATAAAATTCATGAGTGGTTGAAGGAAAATATTCATAAGCATGGTTCTGTATACAAACCAGCTGATATTATTAAGATGGTTACCGGTGAAGAACTTAATGCTAAATACTTTATTGAATATCTAAATAAGAAATACAGCGAAATCTATAATTTTTAATTTAATGCAGAATGTTCAATGAATGTGAAAAGTCCCTTATGGGACTTTTTTCTATTCTATCATTTTCTATTTTACATTCTAAATTCTACATTAGTTTAAGTTTTTTGGGAACAATATCTCTTATATTAGCTAATAGGAGTGAAATATATGATAATTAGCAGTGAGCATAGCCTAGTGGGAGAAAATTGTTCTCAATATGAATCAAGATATATTTTACATAATAGGAGCAATACTAATTTAGCTCGTAATTGCTCAGGATGCTTAAATTACGTAAAGGGAAAATGTACAAAAGGTTTATTTAATGAGCTTTATGAAACATTAAGAATTAATTAACATCAGGCTTATATGAATAATGACGTATAAATTGTATAAAAGGATAGTTTAAAGGCTGTCCTTTTATGTAATTTAATAAATGTTATGCAGATTATCAAATAGAGTAACATATTTATATAATTTATAGAAATAAATATTGATTTAATTGTTGAGAAATTTTAAGCTAGATGTTAGAATATAAATGGTGGTAATACTTCAAAAATTATAAAAAATGAAAGAATAATTACATTATAAAAAAATGAGGAGGTCAAAAAATGCATAAGAAATTATTTATACCTGGACCAGTAGAAGTTAGGCCTGATGTTTTAGAGAAAATGGCTACTCCAATGATAGGTCATAGAAGCAAGGATGCTTCTGCACTTCAAAGAAGAATAAGTGAAAAATTAAGGACTCTCTTCTATACAAAGGAAGAAATATTACTTTCAACTACTTCAGGAAGCGGTCTTATGGAAGGTGCAGTTCGTTCTTGTACAGTTAAAAGAGCTGCTGTATTTTCAGTAGGTGCTTTTGGAGACAGATGGTATGATATGGCTAGATTCAACAATGTACCAGCTGATTTGTTTAAATCAGAAGACGGAAAAGCAACAACTCCAGAAATGGTTGATGAAGCTTTAAAAACCGGAAAATATGATTTAGTTACTATAACTCATAATGAAACTTCTGCAGGTTTAATGAACCCAGTAGATGAAATTGCTGAAGTAATTAAAAAATATCCGGACGTTATATTCTGCTTAGATACAGTAAGCTCGGCAGCTGGATCAAAGATAGAAGTAGATAAGCTAGGAGTAGATATTTGTATTACATCTACACAAAAAGCTATAGGTCTTCCTCCAGGAATGGCAATTTGTACTTTCTCTAAAAAAGCAGTAGAAAGAGCTAAGCAAGTTCCATACAGAGGTTTATATTTAGATTTATTATCCTTGTATGAGTACATACAAAAGAAAGATTACCAATATCCATCAACTCCATCTTTATCACATATGTATGCTTTAGACTATCAATTAGATAGAATAATGGAAGAAGGTCTTGAAAACAGATTCAGAAGACATATCGAAATGGCTGAGGTTGTTAGAGCTTGGGCTAAAAAATATTTTGATATATTCCCTGATGAAAGATATCTTTCAAATACATTAACAAACATCAAAAATACAAGAAACATAGATGTTGCTGATTTAAACAAGAAGCTTGGAGAAAGAGGTTTCCAAATTTCTAACGGTTATGGAAAGCTTAAGGATAAGACTTTTAGAATAGCTCATATGGCTGACTGCACTATGGAAGACATAAATGAGTTATTAAGAAATATCAATGAAATATTAGGTTTAGAATAAATTTATAGTTAAATGAGTTAAGGGGTAGCTTTTATATGGAAACGATTAAGTTAAAGTTACCCCTTAAGTCTAAAAGGAGGATTAATCAATGGTTAGAGTTCTAGTTACTGACGGTATGGAAAAGTCAGGAGTTGAAGAACTTAAAGCTAGAGGCTTTGAGGTTGTAGAGAAGTTCTATCAGCCTGAAGAATTAGGAGAGGCTTTAAAAGACTTCGATGTGCTTGTAGTTCGTTCAGCTACAAAGGTAAGAAAACCTATAATTGACAAGGCAGCTGAAGGCGGAAGACTTAAAATGGTTATCCGTGGAGGAGTAGGAGTAGATAATATTGATGTAGCTTATGCTATAGAAAAAGGTATAAAGGTTACCAATACTCCTAACGCAAGCAGTGCTTCTGTTGCAGAGCTTACTATAGGTCACATGTTTGCTGTAGCAAGATTTATTAATACAGCTAACGTAACCATGAGAGAAGGAAAATGGGATAAGAAGCATTACGAAGGAATAGAGTTAAATGGAAGAACTTTAGGTCTTATAGGCTTTGGCAGAATCTCAAGAGAAGTTGCTAAAAGAGCGTATGCACTTGGAATGAAAGTTATATATACAGACGTTATTGGAAAAGCTGAAGGCTTTGATCAATATGAGTTTGTAGATATGGAAGCTTTATTAAAGCGTTCTGATTTTATATCTCTTCATATACCTTTTGATAAAGAAAAAGGCGCTACTATAGGTGCAGAACAGTTCGCTATGATGAAGGATGGAGCTTATCTTGTAAACTGTGCTAGAGGTGGAGTTGTTTGTGAAAAGGCACTACTTGAAGCTTTAAACAGCGGAAAATTAGCTGGAGCTGCAGTAGATGTTTTTGAAGAAGAGCCTACTAAGAACGAAGAACTTGTAAAACATCCTAGAGTTTCTGTAACACCTCATATTGGTGCATCAACTGTTGAAGCTCAAACAAGAATAGGCGAAGAAATAGTAAGCATTATTGCTGAACATTTTAATGCATAAAATTGATAAATATAATATATGATGTAGTGGAGGGAATAAAATGGCTGTAGTTAGACCATTTAAAGCTGTTAGACCAGCAAAAGATTTAGCAGATAAGGTTGCTGCTTTGCCTTATGACGTAATGAACAGCGATGAAGCTAGAGAGATGGTTAAGGGAAATCCATATTCTTTTCTTCATGTTGATAAGGCAGAAATAGATTTAGATAAGTCTATAGATTTATATGATAAAAAGGTTTATGAAAAAGCTAGAGAAAACCTTTATAAAATGATTGATGATAATATTTTAATTGAAGATGACAAGCCAAGATTATATATATACAGACAAGTTATGGATGGTAGAATACAAACTGGAATAGTAGCATGTACCTCCATTGATGATTATATGAACAATATAATCAAAAAGCATGAACATACAAGAGCTGATAAAGAGCAGGATAGAATTAACCATGTAGATTACTGCAATGCAAATACAGGTCCAATATTTTTAACTTACAAGGCACAAAATGAAATCGATGACATAATATTAAAGTGGGTAGAAAATGAGCCTGTCTATAATTTTGTTTCAGAAGATGGAATATCTCATATAGTATGGATAATAGAATGTGATAAGGACATAGAAAAATTATGTTCCTTATTTGGGGGAGTTCAATATCTATATATTGCAGATGGACATCATAGAGCTGCCTCTGCAGTGAAAGTTGGACAGATGAGAAGACAGCAAAATCCAGAATATACTGGAGAAGAAGAGTTTAATTACTTCTTGTCAGTTCTTTTCCCTGATAAAGACTTATATGTTATGGACTATAACAGGGTTGTTAAGGACTTAAATGGACTTTCAACCGAAGAATATATGCTTAAAGTTTCGGACAAATTTGAAGTAAGCACATATGAAGGGGAGGGACAATATAAGCCTTCCAGCAAGCACACCTACGGAATGTATTTAGAGGGGAAATGGTACGTTCTTGCTGCTAAGGAAGGAACTTATAATCCTAATGACCCTGTTGATAGGTTAGATGTTTCTATTCTTCAAAACAACCTATTAAGACCTATTTTAGGAATTGAAGATCCTAGAACGGATAAGAGAATAGACTTTATAGGTGGTATAAGAGGTCTTGGGGAGCTCGAGAGAAGAGTAGAGCATGGAATGAAGGTTGCCTTCTCTATGTATCCGACAACAATCCAGGATTTAATGGATATTGCGGATGCAGGGAAGGTTATGCCTCCAAAATCAACTTGGTTTGAGCCAAAGCTTAGAAGTGGATTATTTATTCACAAACTAAAATAAATAAAAAGTAGGGGTTATTATATAGGGGGATCGAAAACCGCAGTGGGTGCTGCGGTTTTTATTTATCAAAAAATAGTAATAATATGATTGATTTGAAAGGGATTTCAAAGTATGTGGAGAATAATGAGGTATAGTGTAAAATATCTCAAAAAACTTTGGAGGAACAAGCCAAATGGATAATTTACTTTTTTCTGGTGAGTATATAGAGCTGCCTGACAGCAAAGATATGGATAATTCATACAGTAATTGCACAGATATAAACCTCGAGTGTTTAGATTTTGTGCCTACTGCAATGTTGGTTCAAAAAAATGGGCAAATTATTTATGTAAATAGTGAACTTTGTAAACTTCTGAATTGTAACAAGGGTAGTATTTTAGGACTATCGGTTTCTGAATTACTGCAATTGGATACAATACTAAATAGTAATAATAAATTAAACGAAGTTAGTAATGGAGAGTATAAAATTAATGACTTTCAATGCAATGAAATATGTATAGAAATTAAAAGTAACTCTAAGCTGTTAAAAGGCAGTAACTATGAGTTTATTACCTTTAGGGATGCTTCTGCAGATAACAAAAAATATAATTATACGAGAGAAAAGGCAGAAAAAAATCAATTGAAAGAAGAATTGTTAGAGAGTAAGGAACTATATAAAAGACTCATTGATATTCTGCCGGATGGTATAAGTATTCATGATGGTATTACTTATTCCTTTGTTAGTAACTCATATGCTAGAATGCTGGGCTATGATAATCCCAAAGAATTAGTGGGGAGAACTATTAAAGAAGTGGTGAGTAAAGAAAATCATGAACTTATAAAACAAAGATTGGAAATTCTCTTATCAGAGGATAAGGTATTTCCAAGAGTTGAGTATAAATTTATTACTAAACAAGGAGAAACGAAAGATGTTGAAGCTACTTCAGTAAGGTTCTATAATAATAACAAATTAAATATTCTATCCTCAATTAGGGATATAACAGATAAGAAGAAGTTTGAAGAAAGCAGATTGTTATTAGAGAGAGCAATGGAATATGATAATCTAAAAACAGAATTCTTCTCTAATATGTCACATGAGTTAAGGACACCCTTAAATATCCTTTTGAGTTCACTCCAACTTATTGGAATGTATACAGAGCGTGAGAATAATATAAACATTAGATCAATAAGAAAATATACAAGTATAATGAAACAGAATTGTTACAGGTTATTAAGACTTATTAATAATTTATTAGATATAACCAAAATAGATTCTGGCTTTTATCAATTAAACATGCATAACCATGATATAGTAAAAATAGTTGAAGATATTACTCAATCTGTTGCAGAGTATATTAAAGGGAAGGACATAGAAGTTGTCTTTGATACAGATGTTGAGGAAAAAATAATTGCGTGTGATGCAGACAAAATTGAGAGAGTTATATTAAACTTATTATCAAATGCAATAAAGTTTACTAAACCTGGCGGTAGGATAGAAATAAATATTCATGATTCACTAGACAGTATAAATGTAACAGTAAGGGATACAGGCAGCGGAATACCAAAGGATAAAATAGATAATATTTTTGATAGATTTATACAGGCTGATAAGTCACTTTCCAGAAGAAGTGAGGGTACAGGTATTGGATTGGCTCTAGTGAAATCATTAATAGAAATGCACGGTGGAAGCATTTCGGTAATGAGTAATTATGGTGAGTATACGCAATTTAATATTTCAATTCCAGCAAGAGTTCTAAGTACCGATGAAGAGTCCATTATACATAATACAGCCGCAGGCAACAATTTAGATAATGAAAGAATAGAAAGAATGAGTATTGAATTCTCAGACATATATATGTAGTGAGCAAAATTAAGCTTGAATTTTAAAATATATTTGTTGCTATATCATTAGATAGTGTTATACTGTAAGCATAGATATGAATACTGCACGTGTAGAAGGATTACCTCATAAACGTGAAGGTAATTTTTTATTATGTTATTTTATTTATGGTAGTTACCTAAAGTTAATATGAAAAAATAAATGGATATGTAATATACACACTGATAGGTATATTGCAACCTCGTGTTGAAGAGCCACTTCGTAATTCTCGAAGTGGCTCTTCTTTTTTTATAATTAACATGGTAACCGCTAAGTCTATATATCAGGGAGATTTAATAAAGTGCATGAAACGGATAAAGATATATGTAATGAAGAGAATAAAGAGTATGAATTAGATTTTTACATAAGGATTTTAGAAGCCTTAATACGAATCTATGATGATTCAAGAAAAAAAGAGTAATTAAATATTTTTAGCAGTATTCATATCTATATATTTGTGGAGGGTAGACCAATAGGCTATCCTTTTTCATTGGTGTATCCAGCATGGGCGACAGCTCGGTGGTGGGAGAGGTAGGGAAAAAGTAAGGGAAAATCTAAATGGTATTTATTAAAAAAGCGCTGTTGTTTAATAGAAATAAGCAATAAGGTTAAAGTATTAATCTTCAAGGCATGAAATGGTATTGGAATAAATATTATTTGGGCATTTTTTTATATTAGAATAAAGAAAAAGCTTAAGGAGCATTATATAACTAATAAATTTTACTGTTGTTCGTGTTTTTATGAGGTGGCTATGTCAAATTTATTTTGGTATATATTAATTGGGATTATTGCTTTAGTAATTAGTATCTGTGTCATATATAAAAAAAGAAACACTTTCAAGATATCAGATCTTTTAGTATTTTATATTTTTACAGCAGGTTTTTCTTGGATTGGAGAATTTTTAGTTCTCGGATTATTTAATGCTTATAGATATAAACTTAACATTTATAGTAGTCCGTGGGCAGAAAATCTTTTAGCACACCTAATACTTAATACTACTCTTTATCCTACAATAGCATTATTAATGGTTACATTTTCTTATAGATATTTATATATTGCAATTGCTGCTATGATTTTCACAGTGATTGAGTTCATATTTATTAAGCTTGGTATTTATGAACATCATTGGTGGAGATATTATATGACAACAATTACTGTTATTGGAATATTATTAATTGCTAACAAAGTATTTAAGAAAATACAAGAAAAGTGTACAGGAAAGGTGAGAGCAATAATATTTTTCTTTGGAGCAATGCTTATAATTCATTTACCTGCACCGATTTTACTTCTCTTGTGGAAACAAAGGTATAAGATAGGGTTTGTTGATAATTTATTTGGTGATGTTTATTTGTCTAGCCTTATTATAATTTTTATCTATCATTTAATTGAATGTTCGCTTGTAGTTATCTTTACCTGCATATTAAAAAAGTGGTATTGGAAGGTCATGCCTTTTATTATTTCTATAACAATGCAAAGTCTATTTCTTAAAATGGGAATTTTAATTTTAAGTAAAGGTTGGCATTTTATTTATACTTTAATAATTTATGAAACATTTATACTAATATTTATATTAATAGAAAGAAATACAGTAAAGCCAGAAAGAACTGTGTCTTAGTATTTAATGATATTATGGAAAAATTATAGGTTTAAATAAAATTATTATTGTTGTATAATATTCTACGATTAGATTACTAAAGGAGAGAAAAGTATGGCAAGACCACAACACTCATTTTCAAGAACAGAGTTATTAATTGGAAAAGAAGGCTTAGATAAGCTTGAAGCTAGCAAAGTAGTGGTATTAGGCATAGGTGGAGTTGGAAGCTTTACTGTAGAAGCATTGGCAAGAGCAGGGGTTGGAAGCTTAGTGCTGGTAGATGATGATACTGTTTGCTTAACAAATATAAATAGACAAGTTATTGCAAACCTTAAGACTGTAGGTAAGCCTAAGGTTGAGGTTATGAAGGAAAGAGTTTATGATATAAATAGAAAATGTAATGTAATAACACATAAGACTTTTATTACTGAAGAGAATATAGAGGAAATAATTACAGAGGATGTAGATTATGTTGTAGATGCAATAGATACTGTATCTTCTAAAATTGCCTTAGCAGTTTGGTGTAAGGAGCATAACAAGAAGCTTATTTGCTGTCTTGGAACAGGAAACAAGCTTGATCCAACTCAGTTTAAAATAGCAGACGTATATGACACTAAAGTTTGTCCGCTCGCTAAAGTTATGAGATACGAACTTAAGAGAAAGGGAGTAGACAAATTGAAGGTGCTTTACTCCGAAGAAAAACCTTTAAAACCGAGGACAGGTGAAATCATGTCCTGTAAAGAGGGATGTATATGTACAGGGGAGAGCAGTAAACACTGTACAATGAAGAGGCAGATACCAGGAAGTATATCCTTTGTTCCTCCAGTAGCGGGAATGATTATTGGTGGAGAGGTTATTAAGGAACTTTTAGGAATTAATAATTAATTTAATAAAATAAGATGTGTAACGTCTATAAAGTTAAAGATCCCCTAATGGGGATTTTTTGCATTCATTCTACATTTATTTAAACGTAATCTCGATATCATAATCGTCACTGGTTTGGTTTTTCATAATGGCCTGAACTAAATTCTTTAAGGTTTGCTCAGAGGATTTTTGAGCTTGTGATACATAATCCGCTTCAGACATTTTTTTAGCCATTTTATCCTTAACATTTTTTAAAATAGCCATATTTTCTTCTGAGGTCAGCTTTATTTCCCCAAAACGAAGCAGTCCATTTTCAGGTGTCTGATACTCAGTCTTTTCCTCGATTAAATTAACTGTTTTTGCAGAAGGAGAGGGTATGTTTACAGTTACCTTCTTATCCTTATTATCTATTGTTATATTCTCAGGTTTTAAATTTGATAAGTCTACAATGTATGTTCCGGTACCAGAGTAATTTATACTTTGAACTTTTTTAAAGATTTCGAAGTTACCCCAGCTGTTATCCAATATTACTTTCTCAGTCATGTTTATTTCAAGTGTGATAAGTTCCTGCTTTTGATGAATTTCTTTAACAAGTGTGTCTTCAGTAATAAACTTTTTTGATATGTCTGAAACATTTGGAACAATCCAAGTAGCCTTAGCTTTTTTAGGGCTCACGAACAATTTATAGCTGATAAAGACACCAAAGCAGATACAAACTACCATTAATATAATGGTTCTTTTTTTTATTATTTTCATTAACCCTTATCCCCCTATGGCTATTTATCAGTAAATATTTATATATTTACATATTTAAAAATTTATATATTTATATATTTATCTATATAGAAAGCACTAAATATCTTCACATTGAGTAGTCCACAAAGATCCAATCTTTAAGGATTTAAGGCACTGCTCAATGTGATTAGATATTTGCTTTCTATCTATTTATATAGTCGTATAAAGCAGGATATACATTAAGACTGCTCATAAGCTTAAAATAATCATCCATAGCAGCTTCATTTTCATCCTTTGTCTTTATAGCTCTTATCATAAGATTTTTAGGAGTTTCAAGAGGAGAAATATATTCAACTACAGAAACTTCATAACCTTTAGCTTCTAAAAGCAATGATCTCATTCCATCTGTAAGTATATCAGCCATTCTTGCTTTGAATACTCCATGCTTTAAGATACCTTTGAAAGGTTCATAAGAATATTGATTTAAAAGCTCTCTATGGCAGCAGGGAACAGCAATTATTACATCTGAGTTTACTCTTACTCCAAGAGCCATAGCCATATCAGTTGCTGTATCACAGGCATGAAGAGATATAACTACATTAATTTTTTTATCAGGCATATAATTGTTTATGTCCATAGCGTGGAACTCCATATTTCTATAGCCCAAGTTATTAGCCATCTTTTTAGAAGCTTCTATAACTCCTTCTGAATAATCCAAACCTATAAAATGGCATTTTCTCTTTTTAACTTCTGTTAAGTAGTAATTTAAAACAAAGGTTAAATAAGATTTTCCGCAGCCGCAATCAAGTATATTAACTGTTTGATTTTTAGGAAGCCTATCAAGGATACCCTCTAAAAGTTCAACATAGTGATCTATCTGATTATATTTTCTTATCTTATCATTTTTAATTTTCCCTTCCTTAGACATTATTCCGATTTCTTTAAGAAGGGAATCTGCTTTGCCGGCTTTAATGTAGTAATCTCTATTTAAAAGAGTAGAGGTTTCACCGAAGCTGTGAGATTGTTTTTGTGTTGAGGAATTATTAGTGGTAAGTTCTTCTTCAGTAACAGGTGTATTTGTCATCTTTACATTTTTATTATCAGCTGTAATTAATATGTCTGTTCCTCTTTCCTTATATATAAAAGAAAGAACTTCATAAACTTCAGCATCATTTATGAGTTTTTTAAAGAGATTATCTATTTCAAAAGTTTCAGTTTTTCCATTGAAATTATATTTGATCTTTCCATTTTCATAATGGCCGACACCTTTGAATTCTTTAAGCCCGGCAAAAAAAGATACATATATGCCTTTAAAAATAGAACTATTTTCAGTAAATCTGCTTTGAAGTCCTGTTAAAAATAATGTTAATTTATTTATCGATTGTTTATTCATAATTTTCTCCTTTCAGTCGAAACACTGGGTGGTTTAGAGCACTCGTTCACACTCTCAAGCTACCCGTACAAGGTCATTTAGGCCTTCAACCTCTTTTCACTCTACAACTCCAGGTAATTTAATACGCTTGCAAACTATCTGATAAGATTCATTTAGAATTTTAACTTTTTATTAGTATGGATATGTTTATATAAGAATAATATAAACATATATATTATTCAATATTTTTCACGAAATATCTATGCTATAATGTAAAGTGGCGAGGAGTGATGCATAATGAGTGAAAATCTAAAAAAGAAGCAGTATATAATTCCTATAGTATTTATTTTTATGATGATGGTTTTAAATGCAACAGCAGAAAATGTAAGAGGTGTATTTATTCCATTATTTAAGAACGACTTTTCCGTAAACGATACTGAAATCGGATTTATGCTGACTGTTTCATCAGTAGGTTATATAGTATTTACATATATAGGCGGAATTTTATGTGAAAAAATTGGGCAAAAGAAGGTCTTTATATCAGGATTTATATGTATGGTAATATCATTATTAGGATTATGGATGTCTTACAGCTATTCTATATTTTTAATTTCAATGTTTATTTTAAACATAGGCTTATCTTTAATTTCCATTGCAATAAACACAATTATTCCGGTATTGTTTATAAGCTTTCAAGCTGTACTCATGAATTTAACTCATTTTTGCTATGGGTTAGGATCAACTATAATTCAAAGAACTTCAGGAGTACTTTTATTTAAAGGTGTTAGCTGGAGAGTTATATACCTGGCTGAGGCAATTTTATTCTTGGTGGTATTTTTATTCTTCCTTCCTGTGAAGCTGCCTAATGTACATAAAAGTAAAAACGAGGGCAGCAAAGCTAAGAAATCTGACCTTTTTAAGAATAAACTTTTATATTTTTATATGTTTGCTTTAGGATTTTACGTGTTTGCAGAAATGGGAACGGGGAACTGGTTTGTAAACTTTATTGAAAAAACTTATTCATATGATAAGAGTAAAAGCTCATTTTATTTAGCCTTATTCTTCGGAATATTTACCTTTGGAAGACTTGTAGGCGGATTTGTTGCTGAAAAATTTGGATATATAAAAACTGTTTTAGTGTCATTAATAATTGCGCTAGTGCTTTATATAACAGGTATTAATCTTGCTCAAAGCGGACTTGTTATTATTTCAATATCAGGCTTATTCTTTGCTGTAACCTTTCCAACGATAGTAGTAACAATAAGTAAAGTATTTAAGGAAAATGACGCCTATGCAACCGGAATTATAGTAACTATAAGCTCAACAACTAACATGGTATTAAACATGGTTATAGGATTTTTAAATGATAATATTGGGGTATATAAAGCTTTTTACTTAATTCCAATGAGCTTAGCAGTATCAATTTTATTTATTTTTGCTATATATAAAAATGTAAGGACTATAGCTAATTAGATTATAGGGGGCAAAGGTTATGGATAATACTAAAAGTGTTAGTATAGCGCCTGTAAAAGGAAATGATAATGAGTATATTATTAAAGATTCATTAGGTATAACCATAGGAAGAATTTATATAGTTGAGTTATCAAAAGAAAATAGATACTGCAGCTTTAGAGTTAAATTTTATAGAAATGAAGCAAAAGACCATAAGTTATTAAGTGAGGCCCTAAAACTTATATTAATAATACTATTTAAAAATATGGGTATTTTTAAGGCTAGTACTATAATAGATGAAGATACTAATATAAGAGCACTTACAGAGATTGGCTTTCAATTAGAAGGAGTAATACCAAACAGTATAATAGTAAATAATCATTATAAGCATGAGTTTTTATTTGGAATTGATAAGGACGTCTTCGAACAGGGAATTAGAAAAAGGGATATTTCAATAAAGGGAAGAAATATTGAAATCAAGCTATTAACTCATGAAAATTCAAGAGAGCTGCTTGACTATTATATAAGAAATCGAGAACATCTAAAGGCATTTGAACCAGCACGAGACGAAACCTTTTATACCTTAGAGTTTCAGAAGAGAGATTTAATAGAAAACTACAGACAGTTTCTAAATGGAGTTGTGGCTAATTTCGGAATATTTAAGAATGGTAAGTTTATAGGTAAAATTAGAATTTCAAATATAGTTATGGGTGTTTTTAGAAATGCATTTGTAGGATATTCTATAGATAAAGATGAGCAGGGCAGAGGATATATGAAGGAAGCTTTAAAATTGGTTTTAGATTATGCATTTAATGAGTTAGGTCTTCATAGAATTGAAGCCACAACTCTGGTTGATAATACAAAATCTCAATCTGTTTTATTAGCCTGTGGGTTTAAAGAAATAGGAATAAGTGAGAAGTATCTTTTTATTAACGGAAAGTGGAGAGATCATAAAATCTTTTATAGAGTTTGCGAATAATTAGTATAGAGAACAAAATACAAGTTCTTATTTAAATAAGAGAAAAATAACTAGGATGCAGAAAGAATATTTTTATATAATATATCTTACGGCATCTTTTGTTATTTTCAGCTATTTTGAGGGCTAATAAGAATGCATTTAGTCCATAATTTTATCAAACCTTACAAATACTCTACCTGGTGTATCAATATATGAATGTTATAGTTAAACAGAGAAATGTATAGATATAATGAATTAATTTAATGTAAATGAGAATTATATATTTATGTGGGTTTTGTTATGTGATATTATATTCCTTGTCG
>KE993502.1:78691-266276 GCA_000466585.1 Clostridiales bacterium oral taxon 876 str. F0540 | reverse complement strand
CGTGTCCCTGGTTCGATTCCTGGTCTGGCCACCATAAATTTTGCGGAAATGACTCAACGGTAGAGTGTCACCTTGCCAAGGTGAAGGTTGCGGGTTCGAATCCCGTTTTCCGCTCCAATATGGCGCTATAGCCAAGTGGTAAGGCAGAGGTCTGCAAAACCTTTATCCCCAGTTCAAATCTGGGTGGCGCCTCCAATAGTTAAAGCTGTACGAATGTGCAGCTTTTATTTTTTATGTTATTTAAAATAATTTTATATAAATGAGGCAGAGAATTTATGAAGGTACCTGCCTCATTTTTCGTACCCATCTTAATGAATATAGCATCAGTCCTATTGCTATATTCTAAATATACTACCTCTGTCCACGAGTTTTGAATCGCTTAAAAACACAGGTTTTACGTTATGTTTTTTTAGAAAACTAAGAACTTCATTACCATAAGAATAGTGAGCCAGATTTCCATAAAAGGCTAATAAGCTATCTTCTAAAAGCCCACAGCAGCCACCAATGAAACCATAATTAAGTCCGGGAAGTAAGATGTCACCTGGTGGAAGTAGAAGCACATCCAAATCTTCTTCTTTAGCACAATTTGCTATACCAGTATCACTGGTAATAAGCGCGTTTTCACTCACAATTGCAGTAGAACATTTAGAATATCCCTGTTTTACATTTTTAAGAATTTTGCCATCTATAAATCTACTAAGCTTAGTATCAGTATATTTTAAATTATGTATAAAAATTTTAGGCAGGTTTACTGCATTGAGAACTATGTCAAAAGGATAATTATCCTGAAGTTTATTGTCTGAAATTATAATATTATAGTTGAAGGTTTCTAGTTTTTTTATAAAGGATATTTCCATATCTTTATGAACAATAATTGTATTTTTATCGATTATATGCAAAAGCATATCAGGATGACCACATACAGCCGTATATAAATTTTGTGATGGAGGAACAACAATAACTTCATAGCCAAGCTTTTCCAGGTTTGATTTTTCGATCGTAGCAATTCTATAATCAACAATAACTCCCTTCATAATGCACCAGCCTTCATAAATAATATTTTTATAATATAGGAATAATATAATAAATTCAACAACTAATAAAGTCGCTGACTAAAGCAGCCGTAAGCTGTGATGTAAAGGCATTATAATCTATTCTCGATCTTTATATTCAGCATATATATCATATTCTCAATTAAAATCATATAAATACAGCTTAATCAATGATCGCTTTATAAATTAAAATTTGGCCTTGTTATAAGCAAATAATAGCATTTTAATTATTGAGGTATTCAAATATAAATCTATAAAAATATTTAAATATTTACTTGAGTCATGCTGGTTTGCGGTAAATTTACCTTTTACAATATAAATATAGCAAGAGCTAAAACTAATTCTTAGAAATTCTTAGTTCTATGACTTCTCGAAAAATAGAACTGTGACAAAGTAAACCATTAAGCTGATGTACCATTTTCTACAAAAAGTTCTGTGGATCTTAAATCAAAGCCTGAGATAATTTTAGTTTGCAGTCTACTTATTTGTCGATAATTGCTTAATTTAATTTGCATATACATTTTCTTAAGACACATACTATTTTTAGAAGGGAGTGTGAGATATGCTGCTTTTAACCGTAGTATATGATAACAGCAAGGAAGATATAATTGACAGCTTCAGTAAAATGAAAAAGTATTTTCATGATAGAGACGTAATAGTAGGTTTTTCGGAAAGCATTGAGGGCAATACTCACTTCTTAAAAATATTTTGTGATGACAATGCTTTTAATACTAGATTTAATAATATTTTTAAACTTTATATGGCAAATATACTTTATGATATAGTAATAGATGAGTTTTATAAAAAAGAAATGCAGAGCTTTCTAACAGATACTTATTTCTTCTTAAAATATGATGAGATAAAAGAAATTAAAAAGTTAAGTCTCGATGCTCTAAAAAGTGAAGGTGCCATACTTAATGAGTATATGGTTTATTTTAGAAATAGAAAAAATTCAATTATTCAAAAGATAATTGAATGCATAGACGAGAACAATGAAATTAATATAAAAGGATTTATTACCTTTAGAATGAAAGAACTTATTGATGATATGGAGAGCATAATTGATAAAGTGGTAGAAAGTTATATGGTAGAAAAAGAATACAGCGAATTTATAAAGCTTTTAAAATACTTCGTTGAAATTCAGGAAAGCAAAATGGAAAAAGTAAACATAATTATCAGGCCGGACAGCAGCTATGATATCAAAGATGAGCATGGAAATGACATAATGGATGAATTATTCAGTGATTTATCAGAGGCAAAATATAGCGGGGCTGTAAGTATAGATGATATGCTCATAAGTGGCTTAATAACTAATGCGCCAAGTATTGTAGCTATACATGGAGTTGAAAATTGCAGTAATAAGGAACTCTTAGATACTATAAAAAATGTTTTTGGAGACAGGGTTACATTTTGCAGTGGCTGTGAGCTTTGTGAGAAGATCAGAACAGGAATAAAAGTATAGTTGTAAATTTATTTAAAAAGTATTTGACAAAATAAAGAATAACGTGTAGAATACTTATTGTTAAGAAGAAACAGCCGTTTCTCACCTTACAGCATTGCTAGTAGGGTTTTTGATAAGTCAACTATTACTATAAATTGACTATTAGAGGACGGCATATGCCGTCCTTTTTTATATACATTTAAAAGATGTATGGAGGTGAAAATTATTAGTAAAGATTTTCTTTTAAATGAGGAAATTAGAGAAAAGGAAGTTAGAGTTATAGGTAGTAACAATGAACAATTAGGTATAATTCTAACTAAAGAAGCTTTAAGAATAGCTGAAGAAAAGGAACTGGATTTAGTTCTTATAGCTCCTACTGCTAATCCACCTGTTTGCAAAATAATGGACTATGGAAAGTTCTTATATGAGCAATCAAAAAAAGAAAAAGAAGCTAGAAAGAATCAAAAGATTGTTAATATCAAAGAAATAAGGCTTAGTCCTAACATAGAAGAACATGATATTGCAATTAAGGCAAATAATGCTAGAAAATTCTTGCTAGATGGCGACAAGGTGAAAGTTACTGTTAGATTCAGAGGCAGAGAAGCTGATTATTCACATGTAGGTCATGATATACTAAATTCATTTTCAAGCAGATTAGAAGATGTATGTGTAATAGAAAAACCAGCTAAACTTGAAGGAAGAAATATGATTTTGATACTGGCTCCTAAAAGAGCATAATTGAGAGGAGGAATTTTACTATGCCTAAAATGAAAACACATAGAGGTGCAGCTAAAAGATTTAAGAAAACAGGATCAGGAAAATTAAAGAGAGCTAAGGCTTTCAAGAGCCATATATTAACTAAGAAGAGCTCTAAGAGAAAGAGAAACCTTAGAAAGACTGGTTATGTATCAGTTGCTCAAGAAAAAGCAATGAAGAAATTATTACCATATCTATAATATTGAGGTTACAGAAGGAGGTTTTTTAAATGGCAAGAGTTAAAAGAGCTATGAATGCTCGTAAATATCATAAAAAAGTATTAAAGCTTGCAAAGGGCTACTATGGTGGAAAGAGCAAGTTATTTAAGACTGCTAATGAAACAGTTATAAGAGCATTAAGAAATGCTTATGTTGGAAGAAAGTTAAAGAAGAGAGACTTCAGAAGTCTTTGGATAGCAAGAATAAATGCTGCTACAAGAATGAATGGATTATCATATTCAAGATTCATGAATGGAATTAAGCTTGCTGGTATTGATATAAACAGAAAAATGCTTTCAGAAATAGCTATTAATGATCCAAAAGCATTTTCTGATTTAGTTGAAGTAGCTAAGAAGCAATTAAATGCTTAATATAAAAATGCAGTTTTAAACTGCATTTTTTATTTTTTTATATGAATTGTTAAATTGTAGTATTTGTGTATAATTATATTATAGATGTATACATATTTTCAGAGGTTTTATGCTCGTTCATAAGAATATTATTATGTCTAATACATATAGATATATTTATATTTAGTTTTTACATGGGGTGAATATATGCAACTTAATTTATATAAAGACTATAAGTTTAAGCCAGTGCAGATTTTAGTTATTGGATTTTCGGTAGTTATTTTAACTGGGGCTTTTTTATTGAAACTTCCTATTTCCTCTAGTGAAGGAGTAAGTACTCCTTTTATAGATTGTTTATTCACAGCTACAACTTCAGTATGCGTTACTGGTTTAGTAACTGTTGATACAGGTACACATTGGAGTTATTTTGGCAAAAATGTTATTCTAGGTTTGATACAAATTGGCGGTTTAGGTTTTATGTCTTTTGCTACATTAATTTCACTTGTCATAGGCAAAAGAATTACTCTTCAAGAGAGGCTTGTCATGCAGGAAGCTATGAATACCTCTAATTTGCAGGGGCTTGTTAAACTGGCTAAGTATGTTCTAATATTCACTTTTTCAGTTGAAGGATTAGGAGCTGCTTTATTATCTATTGTATTTATACCTGAATTTGGAATAGGCAGGGGAATCTATTATAGTATATTTCATTCAGTATCAGCCTTTTGCAATGCGGGAATTGATTTAATAGGTGATTTCAGAAGTCTAACGCCTTATGCTGATAATTCAATAATAATACTAACTATAGGGGCACTTATAGTTTTTGGTGGCTTAGGCTTTACAGTATGGTACGAATTGTTTAATTATAAAAAAAGGGGAAGACTATCTTTACATGCTAAACTTGTTTTAACAGTTACAGGTATTTTGATTTTTGGTGGAGCATTACTAATGCTGTTGTTTGAATTTAACAATCCAGCTACAATACAACCAATGGGCTTAAAAGGGAAACTTCTATCTTCGCTTTTCGCGTCTATTACTCCGAGAACCGCAGGATTTAATTCCATATCTACTGCAGATATGACTCCGGCTTCGAGATTTTTAACGATAATATTAATGTTTATTGGGGGATCACCTGGGTCAACTGCAGGTGGAATTAAAACAGCTACTGCTGGGCTTCTGGTTATGACTGTGATATCAGTTATAAGGGGAAGAGAGGATACTGAAGTCTTTAAAAAGAGAATATGTAAGGATACTGTATATAAGGCACTTACTATTTCAGTAATTGGAATTACACTTGTAGTGGCTGTAAGTATGATACTATCAATTACAGAGGTTGGTGCTTCGCTAGAGTATATTATTTATGAAGCAACTTCTGCCTTTGGAACGGTGGGACTTACTTTAGGGCTTACAACAAAACTAACTAGCATAGGAAAGGCTATTATTATTTTTGCAATGTATTGCGGAAGAGTAGGTCCGTTAACGGTAGCTTTAGCAATATCTGGTACTGGCAAAAGCAATACTATAAAGTACCCGGAAGATAAGATATTAGTAGGATAATTCGTCATGGTTAAAATGGAGGGTTTTATATGAGGAAGAAACAATTTGTAGTTATAGGGCTCGGAAGTTTTGGATCGTCTGTAGCCAGAACACTTTATACACTCGGAAATGAAGTCTTGGCTGTAGATTCAGAGGAGACTGCTGTAAGAGAAATAGCAGACTATGTAACACATGCAGCTCAGGTAGATACTTCTGATGAGAAAAGTTTAAAAGATTTAGGTATAAGTAATTTTGATGTAGCTGTAATAGGAATTGGATCAGATATTCAGGCAAGTATTATGGCTACACTTATAGTGAAAGAACTTGGTGTTAAATATATAATAAGCAAGGCCCATGATGAAAGGCATGCTAAGCTTTTATATAAAATCGGTGCAGACAGAGTTGTTTTTGTTGAAAGGGATATGGGAGTAAGAGTTGCACATAATATTTTTGCATCCAATATACTAGACTATATAGAATTATCACCTGACTATAATATAGCTGAAATTGCAGCTCCTGAGGAATGGTATGGAAGAACATTAAAAGATATTGATGTAAGATTAAATTATGGCCTAAGCGTTATAGCAATAAAGAAAAATCATGATGTAAATATAGCTCCTAAAGCTGATGATGTTATTGGAAAAGATGATGTTGTAATAGCAATTGGAGACAATAAGGAGCTTAATAAATTTGAAAACTTGTTCGGAAGATAAGGTGAAGCTGTTTGGAATTAATTCAAAGCAAAGATAATGCAATTGTAAAAGAAATTAAAAAACTTAAAGAGAAAAAATACAGAGGCGAAAAAGGGCAGTTTATAGTTGAAGGTTTTAGATTTGTTGAAGAGGCGCTAAAGTCATCCTTCGAAGTGCCTTTAATTATGATTAGTGATAAAGCTATGGAAAAGTGGCAGGAGTTTCAGAGAAAAAACAATTTTAATAAATCTAAAGTCTATATAGTAAAGGAAAATATATTTAGCAGCATATGCAATACAGAAACACCACAGGGGATTTTAGCAGTTGTAAATAAGAAGCTTGCAGATAAAGAAGAAGATAAAGGCTTTTATATCTTGGTTGACAGGCTTCAGGATCCGGGAAATTTAGGTACAATTATAAGAAGTGCTCATGCAGCTGGGGCAAGCGGAATTATTCTGACTAAAGGCACAGTGGACGTATATAATGATAAAACCTTAAGATCAACTATGGGGTCTATCTTTAACATAGCTATTATTGAGGATGATGATTTTAAAGTCTTAGACAAATTAAAGAGCAATGGCTTTAAACTTATAGTAAGCTCTTTAGAGGATTCAAAATGTTTTTATGAAACAGATTTGACAGGTAATTTTATTATTGCTGTTGGAAATGAAGGAAATGGAATAAGTGAAGAAGTGTATTCCAAGGCTGACTTGAAGGTTAAAATACCAATGCCCGGTAATGCTGAATCATTAAATGCAGCAGCAGCAGCTTCAATTATGATTTTTGAAGCAGTAAGACAGAGGTTGACATTAGAATAAGGGTAAATTATAATATATTATAAATTAAATAGGAAACTGTGATGAAGAAAGTAGATATAAGATTTTTTTCAGGGAGAAAAGGTCGCTGACTGAAAGCCTTTTTATTAATTTTTATGTTGAAGTTCACTTCGGAGTTTTGACGGTGAAACTAAGTAGTCGTCAGTGGGTAAAACCATTAAATTTATCTAAGAGGACATTTTATGTCAATTAGGGTGGTACCGCGGAATACATCCGTCCCTTTTTACAGGGGCGGATTTTTTATTTGCCAAAATTTAAGAGAAGGAGAAAATGTATATGAAAGAAAAATTGGAAGCTATAAAAGAAAGTGCTTTAAAGGAATTAAAAGATGCTGCCAGCAAAGTTGATTTGGAAAATATAAGAGTAAAGTATCTTGGAAAAAAAGGAGAGCTTACTCAGATATTAAGAGGAATGGGAGCTTTATCTTCAGAGGAAAGACCAATAGTAGGAAAGATTGCTAATGAAGTAAGGGAAGCATTAGAGAATTTTATTGATGATGCTTCAAGCAATATAAAAGCCAAAGAAAAGGAATTGAGGCTTAAGAAAGAAGTTATTGATATATCAATGCCTGGAAATAAGAAGGTATTAGGTAAGAGACATCCGTTGGCTCAGACTCTTGAAACGATGCAGGATATATTCATTTCTATGGGATTCTCAATTGTGGAAGGCCCTGAGGTTGAGCTGGATTATTATAATTTTGAAGCTTTAAATATACCTAAGAATCATCCTGCAAGAGGAGAGCAGGATACATTTTATATTAACGATAATGTAGTTTTGAGAACTCAGACTTCTCCTCTTCAGATTAGAACAATGGAAAAGCAAAAACCACCAATAAAGATAATAGCTCCAGGAAAGGTTTATCGTTCTGATGCTGTAGATGCTTCCCATTCACCGATTTTCTATCAGATGGAAGGCTTGGTTGTTGACAAAGGAATAACTTTTGCGGATTTGAAAGGAACTTTAGATTTATTTGCTAAAAAAATGTTTGGTGAAAATTTAAAAACAAAGTTCAGACCTCATCATTTCCCATTCACAGAACCATCAGCAGAAATGGATGCTACATGCTTTGTTTGTGAGGGTAAAGGCTGCAAGCTTTGCAAAGGAAGCGGATGGATAGAGATTTTAGGCTGCGGTATGGTTCACCCGCAGGTTTTAAGAAATTGTGGAATTGATCCGGAGGTCTACAGCGGTTTCGCATTTGGATTTGGAATAGATAGAATGGTTATGCTTAATTATGGAATTGATGATATAAGACTTTTATATGAAAGTGATGTAAGATTCTTAAAGCAGTTCTAAATTGTGTTTGATAAGGAAGGAGAAATAAACTATGAAAGTACCATATAAATGGCTAAAGGATTATGTGAATATAGATATATCGCCTAAAGAGCTTGCTGACAGGCTTACTCTTTCAGGTTCAAAGGTAGAAGAGGTAATAACTTCAGGAGATGAAATTCAAAATGTAGTTACTGGAAAGCTTTTGAAAATAGAACCTCACCCAGATGCAGAAAAATTGGTTATTTGCCAGCTTGACGTGGCGCAAGGGGAAGAACTTCAAATAGTTACAGGAGCTAACAATATGAAGGTTGGAGATGTTGTGCCGGTAGCACTTCACGGATCTTCTCTTCCAAACGGATTAAAGATAAAAAAAGGCAAGCTGAGAGGAATTGTATCTAACGGAATGATGTGTTCTGAAGAAGAACTGGGAATTGCAGGTGAAGAACAAGTTCACGGACTTATGATTCTGCCAAACGATACTCCTGTCGGAAAAGATATAAAGGAAGTCTTAGGACTAGATAATTCGGTTATAGATTTTGAAATCACATCAAATAGGCCAGACTGCTTGAGTGTGGTTGGAATAGCAAGAGAGACTGCAGCTACTCTTGGAACTAAATATACTATGCCTGAAATTAGTTATAAGGCTGTATGCAGTGAAGACATTAACGGTTCATTAAAAGTTGATGTTAAGGATACCAAGCTTTGCAGAAGATATATGGCAAGAGGCGTAAAAAATATAAAAATAGAGCAGTCGCCAGCATGGATGCAGGAAAGATTAATGCAATCAGGTGTAAGACCTATTAATAATATAGTAGACATAACTAATTTTGTTATGATTGAGCTTGGGCAGCCAATGCATGCTTTTGATAGAAGAGAAATAACATCAAATACTATAGTAGTTGAAAGAGCACAGGAAAACGAAAGGTTTACTACTCTTGATGAGGTTGAGAGAGTTCTTAACCCGGAAGTTTTGAATATAAAGGACGGCAGCAGAACTATAGGTCTTGCCGGAATTATGGGAGGGCTTAATTCAGAGGTTAAGGAAGATACAAAAGAAATAATATTTGAATGTGCAAACTTTGACGGAACTAACATAAGAGTATCTTCAAAGGCGTTAGGAATCAGAACTGAAGCATCTTCAAGATTTGAAAAAGATATAGATCCAAATTTGGTTGAAACAGCTATGAATAGAGCCTGCAGCCTTATTGAGCAGCTAGGGGCAGGAGAAGTAATGCAGGGCACTATTGATATCTATCCTGAAGTACTTAAGACAAAGACTATTGAAGTTAGCTCAGCATGGATGAACAAGTTTTTAGGAACAGATATAGAAGTGGAAAAAATGAAAGAATATCTTGATAGATTAGAATTAAGTACTAGCATAAGTGATGATATTCTTGTAATAAATGTTCCAACCTTTAGAAGTGATGTAAATATTAAAGAAGATGTAGCTGAAGAGGTTGCAAGAATTTATGGTTATAATAATATACCAACAACAGTTATGAATAGTGTCTCTTTAAACGGAGGAAAAACAAAGAAACAAAAGCTTGAGGAGAAAATTATTGGAGTATTAACTGGAAGCGGACTTAATGAATCGATAAGTTATTCCTTTGTAAGTCCAAAGGTATTTGATAAAATTATTCTTCCTCAGGACTCAGAACTAAGAAAGACAGTTACTATTAAGAATCCTCTTGGTGAAGATTTTAGTATTATGAGAACAACTTCAATACCATCAATGATGGAGGCTTTGAGCAGAAATTATTCAAGAAGTAATGAAGAAGCAAGACTTTTTGAGATAGGAAAAGTATATATTCCAAATGAAGATTCCAACAAGCTTCCAAATGAAAAGAATATAATAACCATAGGAATGTATGGTAAAATGGATTATTTTGAGTTAAAGGGTATTGTTGAAAATATTGTTGATACTTTAGGATTAAGTAACCTATCCTTTTTAAGGGAAGAAGGCAACCCTACTTTCCATCCAGGAAAGACTGCTGTTTTATATAGCAAAAAAGAGCATGTAGGAATACTTGGAGAAATTCATCCTGATGTTAACGACAACTACGGCATTGAGGAAAGATGCTATGTAGCGGTTTTAGATTTGGATGTACTTATAAAGCTCACTAATACTGATAAGAGATATAAAGCTCTTCCTAAGTATCCTGCTGTAACAAGAGATTTGGCCGTATTAGTTGATGAAAGCATATTAGTTCAGCAGATAGAAGATATAATTAAAAAGCAAGGTTCAAATATGCTTGAGTCTGTAAGATTGTTTGACGTATATAAGGGAAGCCAAATTCCAGAGAATAAGAAGAGTGTAGCTTATTCATTAACTTACAGACTTGAGAATAAGACCTTAACTGATGCTGAAGTTAATAAGGTACATGACAAAATACTACGATCACTAGAACACCAGCTTGGTGCAGAGCTTAGATAATTTTAAAATACTTCTAGAGCAAGATTTTGCTTTAGAAGTATTTTTTCTTACATAACACACAATAAATAATATTAGTATACAAAAAAATGTTAAATTAATATTCTCTACAGCCTGAATTTATGTTAAAATGTAGATAAATTCTATGAAGATCATAAGAGGGTGAGCCCATGAATATAATTAATGTAAACATTAATGGAATGGAATATAATTTAAGAGGCGAGGAAAGCGAAGAGTATTTACACAAGGTCGCAAGGTATGTAGATAAAAAGTTAAAGGCAATTATGGAAGGGAATCCCAAGTTAAGCGTATCATCCGCAGCTGTTCTTACTGCTATCAATGTAGCTGACGAAATGTTTAAGTATGATATAGCTTATGAGGAAGTTGCTGAAAAAGCAGACAAGCTAAGTGAAGTTGAGAAAGGCCTGAGAGAAGAGATAAATGCTTTAAGAAAGCAGTTAAAATATCTAGAGGATTATAATTTCGAACTTCAAACAAAGCTAAAGAATGCATCAGAAACAGATGTAATCAAAGAAAAAGAAATTGAAGTTAAGAAAATTGATGAAGAGCTGCAGATCACACAAGAAAGTGCGAAAAAGTATTTAGCAGAAGCAAAGGCTTTAAGAAATGAAAATAAGGAATTAAAGTTTCAGCTTCAATCCTATAAATATAAAACAATGGATTTGCAGAATAAGCTTATAGAAAAGGGCATTGATCTGGCTAAAGAAAAAAAGATGAAAAATCCTCTAGTTTCCTTAGAATAATATTGGATTTTTTTTTAAACCACATTTATTTAATATAAATGTGGTTTTTAATATATAAATATAAAAAATCGTTATATTGAAATTATTATGTGCATAGTTATATTTCAAAGAGAACTATATAGTTTCAAATATCAGATTTATTTTGAATCTATATAAACGCATAATTGTAGGGGGATAATATATGAAGGTATTGCTTTGCACAAGAGGAGACTATATGAAAAGCTTTGCAGGGGACTCTAAAAATGTTATTATGACTGCAAAGTATTTAAAAAAATTAGGTGTTGATGTAGACATTAATGACGGATATATTACTGATTATTCAAATTATGATATAATTCATCTTTTTAATTTAACAAGAATGGGAGAAACCTACAAATATTATAAGCAGGCACATAGACAAAAAAAGAATATTGTAGTAACTCCAATGTACTGGAATCTTAAAAAATATTATTATTTTAAAAATGATATGGAAAATATAAAGCTTATAGAAAAAAGCAATCTATACAGAGAAGAAATACTAAAAGGCAGCAGAATGATTTATCCCAACAGTGAAATTGAAAAGGATATCATTTTCAATGATTTTAATACTAATTCGTTGTATAAAATTATTCATCATGGAGTAGAAATTGAGCATGAGGAAACACCTCTTTATAATTTTAAGGCCAGATATAATTTAAATAACTATATTCTTTGTGTTGCACGTATTACTCCTCAAAAAAATCAGCTTGCTCTAGCAAGGGCCTGTGAAAAAATTGGTATTGGACTTGTGTTAATTGGAAGAATAAATGATAGGCCGTACTACGAAGAATGTATAAAATATAAGAATGTGCTTTATCTAGGTTTCCTAGACAGCTATCATATTTATAATGCCTATAGGTTTTGTAAAATGCATGTACTTCCCAGCTTTGTTGAAATACCGGGACTTTCTTCCTTAGAAGCTGCTGCGTATGGGTGCCGTATTATTTCAACCGAAGAAGGCAGTGCTAAAGAGTATTTTAAGGATATGGCAGGTTATATTAATCCCTACGATGAAAGTAGCATATTGCAATCTATTTTTGAAAGTCTCAGTAAAAAGAAAAGCAGTAAATTAAAAAATTATGTTTTAGAAAATTTTAGCTGGGAAAAGTGTATAAAAGAATTATATGAAAGTTATAAGCAATTATTGTAAATAATAAGAATTGGGAGGAATGCTCCTGATTCTTATTTTTTATATGGAAAATAATTATTTTAAATTGTATAATAAAGGTTAGGACATTTGTCAGGTTGGAGCCCTAAATAGACTTCAACGGGTAATTTCGAGGCTAAAGTCCTAAATGGATTTTAGCGGGTAACTTATGGACGAAGAGAATATCTTAAGTTACCCAGTGTCCGTAGGGAGCGAGTGCTCAAAATTACCCAGTGTTTCGACTGAAAGGAGAAAAGATGAATAAAATTGAACTTTTAGCACCAAGCGGAAGTATGGATAGCTTATATGCCGCTGTACAAAGTGGAGCAGATGCTGTTTATTTAGGTGGAAGCAAGTTTTCTGCAAGAGCCTATGCTTCAAATTTTGATGAAGAAAATATGGAAAAAGCTATTGATTACTGCCATTTAAATGGCGTTAAAGTATATATAACAATAAATACTCTTATAAAACAATCTGAAATTAAAGAGGCCATTGAGTATGTAAGGTTTTTGTATGAATCAGGTGTAGACGCATTAATAATTCAAGATATAGGTCTTGCGTCTTTAATTCGAAATAATTTTCCTGATTTAGAGATTCATGCATCAACGCAGATGACAATACATAATGGAGAAGGTGCACTTTTTCTAAAACGAGCTGGTTTTAAAAGAATAGTACTTTCAAGAGAACTTTCAGTAGAAGAGGTAAAGCATATTTCGGAAGAATTAGGTGTTGAAACAGAAATATTTATACATGGTGCTCTCTGCATATGCTATTCGGGTCAGTGTTTGATGAGCAGTATGATATGGGGAAGAAGCGGAAATAGAGGAAGATGCGCCCAGCCCTGCAGACTTCCTTATACATTAATAGACAGAAATAACAATAAAGAAAGATCTGCATATATTTTAAGCCCTAAAGATATATGTACCTTAGAGGATATAGAAAAAATAATTCAGAGTTCGACCTCATCTTTAAAAATTGAAGGAAGGATGAAAAGACCTGAGTATGTTGCAGGTGTAGTTGATGTATATAGAAGAGCCATAGACAGTATATATGAGAAAAAAAACTTTAATTTTGAAGAAGAAAATAAAAAACTATTAAAACTTTTTAATAGAGAAGGATTCTCCAAAGCCTATTTCTTTGGAAATAAAGGAAAAGATATGATGGCTTATAATTTTCCTAAGAATACAGGAATAATACTTGGAAAGGCTTTAAAAAATTCAAATGTAGAATTAGAAGAAGCTGTGGCTGTTGGGGATGGAATAAGAACCGGTGATGATGGTTTTATAGTAAATAAAATAATAAAAGATGGAATGGAAATCAATGAGGCTTATAAGGGAGACAGGGTTAAGCTTCTTCCATCTAAGTATAAGTTAGGGGAAGAATTATATAAAACCTCAGATACAAAGCTTCTTAAGGAGTTGGAGGGCTATTACAGTAATATTAATGAAAGAAAAATTAACCTTGAAGCTGTTGTTGATTTTAAAGTAAATGAAAATTTTACTATTAAAACTATATACGATGACAAAGAGTTTATTGCCTCAGGTGATATAGTGCAGCAGGCATTAAAAAAGCCGGTTGAGCTTGATAAACTTAAAGAAAATCTTAAGAAGAGCGGAGATACTCCACTTAGGTTTAAAAATATAGAAGTAAAGAGCTTTGAAGATGGATTTTTACCTGTATCAGCTATCAACTCTGCAAGAAGAGAGCTTATAGAAAAGATAGAAAACTATATTATTAGTAAAGCTAAAAGAGAGTTTAGTAAAGATATAAGCTATAATATTTCAGAAGGAAAAGAAAATAAACTACCTGAAATTTTAATAATAGCATCTACTGAAGAGCAAGCCATGGCTGTAAAGGAAAGCAATATATCGGCAGCAGTAGCAATAGATATATTTAAAAAGCAAAGTTCTTTAAGCATAGATGATATGAAAAAATTTGAAAATCTAGATATATATCTAAAGGTTCCTAATATTATAAAGGAAGAATTTAATCATATATGCAGTACTATTGATAAGCTTATACCGCATATTAAAGGAATTGTTACAGCTAACTTGGGAATTATAAACAAATACAATAGTAAACTTACAATAATTGGTGACTACAAACTTAATATTTTCAACAGCTATTCTGCTGACTTTTATGGGAGTTATATAAGTGGTGCTTCATTAAGTGTAGAGCTTAATAAAAAAGAGATTGCACAGGTAATAAAAGGCAGTAGACTTCCTTTTCATATAAAAATATACGGAAAAGAAGAATTGATGATAAGTGAGTATTGCCCTGTAGGAAGTGTTTTTGGAGGAAAAAGCAGCTGCAGCTCCTGCAGTGAAAATTGTAAAATTGGCGACTATATTTTAAAGGATAGAAAAGGAGAGAATTTTCCTTTAAGAACAGATAAGTTTTGCAGAAGTTATATTTATAATACATTTTCTACAAATCTAATACCTAATTTAAAGGAGATTAAAGAGAGTAACTTGAGATCTTTTAGAATCGACTTGATAGATGAAAGCTATGAAGATACGTTAAATGTTTTAAATTTTTATAAAAAAGAAGAATGGCAGGGTGAATATGTTAACTTCACCAGGGGGCATTATAAAAGAGGAGTTGAGTAATTTGAATGAGAAGGCTTTAAGAGTACTTGAATACTATAAAATTAAAGATATAATTAAAAATTTTACACAGACAGGCGCAGGGAAAGACATAATAGAGGCTTTAAGACCTTATGATAATGTTTATGAAGTTAAAGAACATCTTGAGGAGACTAAGGAAGCACTTATGCTTTTGGCTAAAAAAGGAAGCCCTCCTTTTGAAGGCTTGTACGACATAAGAGAAGGAATAAGCAGAGCTGAAAAAGGTTCCAGTTTAATGCCTGGGCAGTTATTAAAAATAGCTAATTTACTAAGATGCTCGAGAAGATTTAAGGATTATGTTAATAGAAAAGAAGAGGAAGAATCCTTTAGAGTTATTGAGGATATTTGTGAAGGTTTAGTGCCTCTTAAAAGGCTTGAGGAGGATATTTTTCTTGCAATCGTTAGTGAAGACGAGATTTCTGATAAGGCTAGTACAACCTTATATAATATAAGGAGGAGCTTAAAGGATAAGAATGCTTCAATAAAAGATAAGGTTAATTCTTTAATACGATCAAATTCTAAATTCCTGCAAGATAATTTATATACTATTAGAGGGGATAGATATGTACTACCTGTTAAAGCTGAACATAAAGGAGCTGTGCCAGGACTTGTACATGATCAGAGTTCTTCCGGTTCAACCTTATTTATAGAACCAATGAGTTTAGTTAATTTGAATAATGAAATTAAGGAATTAATGCTTAAGGAAAAGGCTGAGATAGAAAGAATACTAAGTGAGCTTTCATCAAAAGTATATGACAACATTACTGTGGTTAAGAATAATGCTAATATTGTATGGGAGCTTGATTTTATATTTGCAAAGGCAAAGTTTGCAAGTCAATACAATTGTACATGTCCTTCCGTTAATGATAATGGGATAATTGATTTAATTGAAGCAAGACACCCGCTTATAGATCCTAAAGCAGTTGTTCCAAGCAGCATATATTTAGGAAGAGAATTTACCTCGTTAGTTATAACCGGACCTAATACAGGAGGTAAGACAGTAACTCTGAAAACAGTTGGACTTCTTCATTTAATGGCATTAAGCGGAATTATGATACCTGCAAGAGAAAACTCTACAGTCAGCTTTTTTAAAGAAGTTTTTGCAGATATCGGTGATGAACAAAGTATTGAACAAAGCTTATCAACTTTTTCTTCACACATGAAAAATATAGTAAACATAATACATGAAGCAGATGATAAATCTTTGGCATTATTTGATGAGCTTGGAGCAGGAACGGATCCAACTGAAGGGGCAGCTTTGGCAGTGTCTATTTTAGAAAATTTGAGAGCTAGAGGTACAAGATTAGTTGCAACTACACACTACAGTGAATTAAAGGGCTATGCTCTAAAAACTACAAATGTAGAAAATGCTTCTGTAGAATTTGATGTTGAAACCTTAAGACCAACCTATAGGCTTTTAATTGGTGTTCCGGGGAAGTCAAATGCATTTGAGATATCAAAAAGGCTCGGACTTCCGGAATATATAATTTCTGTTGCAAGAGAGAATATATCTACTGATACTCTTAAATTTGAAGAATTAATACAAAGCCTTCAGGAGAAGAGCATAAAGGCTGAAAATGATGCTAGAATGTCAGAAAGCTTAAAGAGCGAGGCTGCAAAACTTAAAGAGAAATATGAAGAAAAGCTTTATAATTTTCAAAAAACTCGTGACAATGCTATAATAAATGCTCAAAGAGAGGCAAAAAGAGTTATTAAAGAAGCAAAAGAAGAAGCGGATACTATATTAAAGAATATGAGAGACCTTGAAAGACTAGGGTATTCTTCCGAGGCTAGACAGAGGCTTGAGGAAGAAAGAAAAAGGCTTAAGGCTAGACTTGATAATGTTGAAGATTCTATGAATAAGGCAAATGAAGAGGACGGAGAAGAACTTAAAGAAGTAAAAGATGGTCAGGAAGTATTTCTGCCATCTTTAAATCAAAAGGTTATAGTACTTTCTAAACCTGATAACAAGGGAGAAGTGCAGGTTCAAGCTGGAATCATGAAAATAAGCGTTAAGCTTAAAGATTTAAGATTGTCAAAGCTGACTAAAGAAGAAAAGAAGGAAATTAAAAGGCGTGAAGTAAGCTTAAACTTAAAGACAGTTTCTTCTTCTGTGGATCTGAGAGGAATGGATTCTGAAGAAGCCATATATACTACAGATAAATATTTGGATGATGCATACAGAGCAGGGCTTCAAGCAGTAACTGTTGTTCATGGAAAGGGTACAGGAATATTGAGGCAGGCCATTAATGAAATGCTTAGAAAGCATCCGCATGTAAAGAATTTTAGAATAGGAGCTTATGGAGAGGGCGGAACCGGAGTTACGGTGGTGGAACTTAAGTGATTATCGTAAGCGCATGTCTTTGCGGCATAAATACAAGATATGACGGCAAGAGCAATCTTAATGAAAAGGTTATTAGACTATTAAAGGAAGGAAAAGCAGTGCTTGTATGTCCTGAACAGCTCGGAGGATTAAGTACTCCCAGGCCAGCCCATGAGGTATCTGGCGGAGATGGAGCAGACGTATTAGATGGAAATGCAAAGGTAATATCTATTGAAGGAGATGATGGAACAGCTGCATTCGTAAAAGGTGCTTATGAAACTTTAAAAATTGCAAACGAGGTAAATGCAGAATATGCAATTTTAAAAGCAAAAAGTCCTTCCTGCGGCTTCGGGAAAATATATGATGGAAGTTTCAGTGGTACAAAAATTTCAGGAAACGGTGTAGCTGCAGAGCTTCTTAGAAGAAACGGAATAAAAGTTTATACAGAAGAGGATATTAAGGACATAGAGTTTTAAGAGGATGAGTATTAAAATCATCCTCTTAAATATTTTATGAAATATTACTTTCACTTTACTCAAGTAGGTTGACAAAAATAATTCATGTATTATACTAAAATTAAGAATATATGCAATATTTATTAATTTAATGGAGGGACTAACATGTTTAACAACTTAAGTGAACTTAAAGAGTATATTCAAAAAAACAACATCAAAATAATTGATTTTAAAGTAATTACTTTGCCTGGGAGATGGAATCATCTATCTATACCGGCTGAAAGACTTTCTGAGAAAACGTTTACTGAGGGGATTGGCTTTGATGGTTCAAGTTATGGATATTCTACTATAGAAAATTCCGATATGTGTTTTATTCCAGACATGAGTACGGCTTTTGTTGATCCGTATTGCAAGGTGCCTACGCTAAGTATGGTAGCAAATATTCATACTATAGGTAAAAATGCTGGAAGATTCAATGGTGATCCAAGATACATAGCTGAGAAGGCAGAAGAATATTTGAAAAAATTAGGCATTGCAGATGAATATGTAATCGGACCTGAATTTGAATTTTACATTTTTGATCACATAAGCTATGAAACAAAAAATCATCATCAAGAAGTAACAATTGATTCAAAGCAGGCTCCATGGAACAGTAACTTTAAGGAAGAAAACTTTGGATACAAAGCTCCATTCCAAAAGGCTTATCATTTAGGGCTACCCTATGATTTGAATAATGACTTAAGAAGTGAAATGACCTTAAAGCTTGAAGAAATGGGAGTACCGGTAAAGTATCATCATCATGAGGTAGGATCAGCAGGACAGCTTGAGATTGAAGTTGAACTTGGCGACATGCTTAAAATGGCTGATTCAACAATGATGGCTAAATATGTTATTAAGAATGAAGCTGTGGCTCATGGAAAAACTGCAACCTTCATGCCTAAGCCTCTATTTGGAGAAGCAGGAAGCGGTATGCATGTTCATATGCTGCTAAGAAAGAATGGAGAAAATTTATTCTATGATGAAAAGGGTTACTCAAAGATGAGTCAGGAAGCCCTATACTTCATAGGTGGTATATTGAAGCATTCGAAAGCATTATTAGCCTTTACAAACCCATCAACAAATTCTTACAAGAGACTAGTTCCGGGATTTGAAGCACCTGTTTCCATATGTTTTGCAACAGGAAACAGAAGCTCTGTTATAAGAATACCGGGTTACATTAAAGATCCAGCTAAGGTTAGATTTGAGTTTAGACCATCTGATGCTACTGCTAACCCATATCTTGCATACTCTGCACTTTTAATGGCAGGTATTGATGGTATAGTAAATAAGATAGACCCAACTAAAGAAGGCTATGGACCATTCGATATTAATGTGTTCAATATGCCTGAGGAAGAAAGAAATAAGATAGAAGCTCTTCCAAAATCCTTAGATGAGGCTTTAGAAGAATTAAAGAAAGATCACGAATTCTTAACCAGAGATGGAGTATTTGATGAACACTTCATCAATACTTGGATTAAGTTTAAATATAATAAAGAAGTAATGAAGGTTATACCGGTACCATCACCAATTGAGTTCGAAATGTATTATGATCTTTAATTATTTTAAGTGGGGGAATTAAAATGGTTAAAAGGCTTGAGGATTTATTAAGCTTGGCACAAAAAAAAGAAAAAAAGACAATCTCAGTTGCTGCAGCTCATGATAAAGAAGTTTTAGAGGCAGTGACTGAAGCTGTCAATCTTGGTATTGTAAATGCTGTACTTGTTGGGAACGAAGAAAAAATAAAGAGCATAGCATCAAAAGAAGGATTTTTACTTGATGATATTGAGATAATTGATGAAACTGATGATAAACGAGCTGCTTTTAAAGCTGTAGAATTAGTTGCTTTGGGGAAAGCACATTTTATAATGAAGGGTATGCTTAATACTGCTGATTTACTAAAAGCAGTATTAAATAAGGAGTTTAATCTTAAAAGAGCTGAGCTATTATCTCATGTAATGGTATATGAAGTTCCAACCTATCATAAATTAATAATGCTTACAGATGGAGGAATGGTTCCTTATCCTGAGCTGAAAGACAAGATTCATATAATAAAGAATGCAGTAAGTGCAGCTCATTCATTAGAGATAAAAAATCCTAAGATAGCTCCTATCTGTGCTGTTGAGCTTGTAAATCCATCTATGCAGGCTACCATAGATGCATCTGTTTTGAGCCAAATGAATAAAAGAGGTCAGATTAAAGGCTGCACTATTGATGGACCATTAGCACTTGATAACGCAGTATCTAAAGAGGCAGCCAAACATAAAGGTATTGTAAGCGAGGTTGCAGGCGATGCAGACATACTTTTAGTGCCTAATATAGAAAGCGGCAATTTTTTAGGAAAAGCTTTAACTTATTTTGCTAAGGCGGAGAATGCAGGAATTATAGTCGGAGCAAAGTGTCCTGTGGTTCTAGTATCAAGAGCAGACAGCTCTAAGTCAAAACTTTATTCTATAGCCTTAGGCTCATTACTTGGGGAATAAATAAAAATGGGGGGTATTTTACTATGAAAGTAATAATGACTGGCGATGAAGCTATAGCAAGAGGTGCTTATGAAGCAGGCTGTTCTGTAGCTTCAGCTTATCCAGGAACACCTAGTACAGAAATTCTTGAGAACTTTGCAACCTATGAGGGCGTGTACGCTGAATGGGCTCCAAATGAAAAAGTAGGTTTTGAGGTTGCTGCAGGAGCTTCTATTGGGGGAGCAAGAACTTTAACAACAATGAAGCATGTAGGACTTAACGTTGCTGCTGATCCTCTTTTTACAATGGCCTACGAAGGAGTTAATGGAGGCTTTGTAGTAGTTTCTGCTGATGATCCAGGAATGCATTCATCACAAAATGAGCAGGACAATAGACTATATGCTCCTCACGCGAAGGTAGCTATGCTGGAACCTTCTGATTCACAGGAGTGTAAGGATTTTATGAAGGCTGCTTTTGATATAAGTGAACAGTTTGATACAGTTGTTTTGTTTAGAACTACTACCAGAATATCTCACTCAAAAACAATAGTTGAATTATCAGATAAGAATGATGTAGGAGTCAAGCCTTATGTAAAAAATTCTGAAAAATACATCATGATACCTGCTAATGCAAGGAAAAAGCATTATGAGGTAGAAGAGAGATTAGAACAATTACGCGAGTATTCTAATAAAACAAATTTAAATAGAATGGAGCTAAATGATAAGAGTATTGGAATTATTACAAGCGGTATTTCTTATCAATATGCGAAAGAAGTTTTTGGTGATAAAGCTTCATACCTTAAAATAGGTATGAGTTATCCGCTTCCTGATAGAATGATACTGGAGTTTGCAAAGGAAGTTGATAAAATTTATGTAATAGAAGAAAATGAGCCGTATCTAGAAAATGCAGTAAAAGTTATGGGGATTAACTGCATTGGTAAAGAACTAATACCTTTATGCGGTGAATTAAATCCTGATATAATAAGAAAGAATATATTAGGTGAAGAAGTTGAACAAGCTTACTCGACAGATGTGGTACCACCATCAAGACCTCCTGTACTTTGCCCGGGGTGCCCACACAGAGGAATATTTTATGCGGTTTCAAAGTATAAGGATATAATATCTGCAAGTGATATAGGATGCTATACATTAGGAATGATGCCACCTCTTAACGTTGCTGATACTGTAATATGCATGGGTGCTTCCATTTCGGGAGGTATTGGAATCCAAAAGGCAAGTATAATGGGTAATAGAGATAGCAAGATCTTTGCTTTCTTAGGAGATTCAACCTTCTTCCATTCAGGTATTACAGGACTTATTAATGCAGTTTATAATAACAGTCCTATTGTTACCGTGATACTGGACAATAGAATAACGGGAATGACAGGACACCAGGAAAATCCGGGAACAGGAAGAACTCTTCAGGGAAAACCAGCTCCTTTTATAGATATTGAAGCTTTAGTTATTGCTTGTGGTATTAAAAAGGAAAACATCAAAGTTGTTGATCCTTATAAATTGAAAGAAACTGAAGAAGCGGTTAAAGTAGCTTATGAAAGTACTGAGCCATTTGTAATTATTACAAAGCAGCCTTGTGCACTTATAAAGGATGTTCAAAAGAAGAGAGGAAAATTAAAGTGTGTTATAGACTCAGCAAAATGTAAAAGATGTAAGGCTTGCTTAAGAACGGGATGTCCTGCACTTTCTTTCAAGAATAATATTGTAAGTATAGATAAGAACATGTGCAACGGCTGTGAGCTTTGCAAACAAGTTTGTAAGTTTAATGCTATTGAAAAGGTTGGTGAATAATATGAGTGAGGTTAAAAATATTTTATTTGTCGGTGTAGGAGGACAAGGAACTATACTGGCATCAAAACTTCTTTCTGAAGGTCTTATGAAACATGGGTATGATGTTAAAATGTCAGAGGTTCATGGAATGGCTCAAAGAGGAGGAAGTGTAACCACTCAAGTTAGATTTGGAGAAAAGGTCTATTCACCACTTATAGAAAAGGGAAAAGCAGATGTAATAGTCGCATTTGAAAAAAGTGAAGCTGCAAGATGGGTTCCGTACTTAAAAAAAGGAGGCTATCTTGTAATTAATGATTATGAGATTCATCCTGTAACAGTTTTAATAGGAAAAGACAAATACCCGGAAAATATTAATGAAAGCCTGAAATCTGATGTTGATAATGTGATTATTGTAGATGCGGCTAAAATAGCTGAAGACTTAGGAAATATTAAAGCTCAAAATGTTGTACTTTTAGGAGCATTAATTAAAGCATTAGGTTTGGAAAACTTAGACTGGAATGAGGCTATAGAGAGTATTGTTCCGTCTAAGGCTGTTCAGCTTAATAAAAATGCTCTGATAGAAGGTATGAAAGCTTAAACGTATAAATAAAGAACTTCACTTTGTGGAGTTCTTTTTGTTATAATAGCATTATATATTGATGATAAGTAAATGGGGACACAGGAGGATAAAATGGAGGCATATTTTCAACCATCAAAAGAAATGTTTAGTATAATAGCGCCATATTTAAAAAAAGGTGAGAAATGTAAAATTTCAAATTTAATAGAATTAAACGGAAAGCTTTACAGGGAAGTAGTGATTTATAAACGCAGCATGGCAGCTTTTAGAGACGAACCAAAAGGATATATGTATATAGATGCAGAAAATAAGGTTGTTTCATCTAAGAATATTCAAACAGAACTAGCTAAGCTGGCATATTTTTATGAGACTTTTTACAGCAGCGAGAAAGGAAGCGGAATTCTGGCGGCTTTTCAAGATGAAGATAATTTTGAGGGGGATAGAGCTGTTTTTAGAGAAGCAGCTGAGGGGCTGGATTATTTAAATAAACAGGAAATTGAAAATGCTCTTAAAATTAAGCAAGTAATTAATATTATTCCGAAGCTTAGAGAAAAAAGTAACATTGAAATGAGCAAGCTTTCCAATTTTGCTGCTGAAGATTTGCAAAATAATGTTCCGTTTAGCCAAGAAACAGTAGATAAGCTTTATCCTGTGTACGAGAGAATACTTGAGCTGAATTTTGAAAAGGTTAAGTTAATTGCATCTGTACAGGATTACTGCGATGAAGTTAAAGATGCCGCAGATAAAACTAGAAAAAAGTTTAAGGTTAGATTTGATCAAAAGATTGTAGTTCCTCTTGTAAGAGCTTCAGATCAAATATCTTATTTTAGAAGAATAATAAGAACCTATAAAAGTGTTTTAAATTTCAGTAATACACAATACTTAAGATTTTTAAACGATGTTAATAAGAAAAAGATTGACCAAAGAATTGATATGATTATAGAATAAAAGATGCTGGACAAAATTTGTCCAGCATCTTTTATTCTATATTTATATAAACAGCATCTTCCGGTTTTACAACTTTTATATATTCAACTTTAGGATCTTCAGTTCCCTGAACATATAGACCTGCAGCTTTCAATTTTTCAATATAATCAACTATTTCCTGCGTAATAATTTCACCCGGACAAAGAACAGGTATTCCTGGAGGATAAGCCATTAAAAACTCGCCGCTTATAGCCCCAACGCTATTAATAAGTTTTATAGAGGATTTGACGCTGTTAAAAGCTTCCCTTGGCTTTTGTATTTGTTTAGGAATAGCAGGAATATCAATAAAATCGGATTTTCTGTTTCCTTTTCCGTAATATTCATTGCTTATTTCTCTTAGGGCAGTTAAAAGATTATCAATATTTTCTTTAGTATCACCAAAAGAACCTACTGCTAGAACGTTATACAGATCAGAAAGCTCCATTTGGATGTGATACTTGTTTGATAAAATCATATCTAAATCAAATCCTGTAATGCCCAAGTCTCTGCAGGTTATTGTGATTTTTGTAGGATCTACTGCATAAGCCCCGCTTTTACCTATTATATCTTCACCAAAGCAGTAGAGGCCAGGTATCTTATTTATTTCTGATCTTGCATAATTTGCCAGCTCTATAGTGCTATTTAAAAGTTCCTCTCCATGAAGGGCTATCTGCCTTCTGGCACAGTCCAAAGAAGCCATAAGTATATATGAAGGAGAGGTTGTTTGAAGTACATTTAATATCTGCTGAACTCTTTGCTTATCTACACGACTTGAATTTACTTGAAGCAGCGAGCACTGAGTTAAAGCTCCAATTATTTTATGAGTACTTTGTGCACATATATCAGCACCTGCCTCAATAGCTGATATAGGAAGTTTTTTATTAAAGCCAAGATGAGGTCCATGAGCCTCGTCTACAATTAATGGTATATCGTAGCTGTGAACTATATTTACTATTTTACTTATATCTGTAGCAACTCCATAATAGGTAGGATTTATAATTAAAACTGCCTTTGCGTCAGGGTGCTGCTTTAAAGTGGATTCTACTGTTTCAGGAGAAACCCCATGTGCAATACCTACTTTTTTGTCAAGTTCAGGCTGCATATAAACCGGTACTGCTCCGCTTAAAATTATACCTGCAGTAACAGATTTATGAACATTTCTAGGAATTATTATTTTATCACCATCGCTTACTACTGACATTATCATAGCCTGTATTGCACCGGAAGTCCCGTGAATAGAGAAAAATGATGCCTCACAGCCATAAGCATCTGCAGCTAATTCCTGAGCCTTTTTAATAGGTCCTGTAGGGTGGTGCAGACTATCTACAAGCTTAAATACAGTAACATCAATCTTAAAGGGATTTTCACCTATAAAGCTTTTGTATTCCTCATCAATACCATAACCTTTCTTATGACCAGGTACATGAAAAGGAATTGTTTCTCTGTTAACATACTCCATAAGTGCATCAAAAAGAGGAGTCTGATTTTGATATAATTTATACACCGCGCATTGGCACCTTCTTTCTTTTAATGCGTCCATAAAGCCTTCAAAAGTCAACGATTATTTTAGGTTTGCTCAAAGCAATATAATTATAATGTATATAATTTCCAAATGCAATAGCTATAGCATTTTTTATATTTCTATTATTAGTATTATCATAAAACATATGTATATAAATTTTAATTGCTGTTAATAATAGAAAAAGTAGGAGGGATAATAATGGAAATTTTAAATGCTGTGAAAAGAGAAAAAAGAACCGCACACGAAGCTAGGAAAGAAAGAAGAAATGGAAGAATACCTGGCATCTTATATGGAAAAAATATTTCTAATATGCTTTTTGAAATTGGAGAAATAGAATTAACAAAAGAATTGAGCAAAAATGGTGAACATGGCGTAATAAGTATTGATATAGACGGAACGGAACATACCGTATTAATAAAAGAAGTTCAAAAGGACCCGATAAACCGCAGGTTTATGCATATAGACCTTGAAGAACTCTCTAGTGATACTATTGTTACTACAGAAGTACCGCTTACGTTTGCAGGAGAAGACAACGTAACAAGGAATGGTGCAATACTTCAGAAGGAAAGAAATAAAGTTAAGGTTCAATGTAAAGGCGGTAATATTCCAAAGTCCATAAATGTTGATGTATCAAATTTAGGACTTGGAGATACATATAGAATAAGCGATATAGAATTTTCAAGTGAGATTAGCTTTGTTGATGATGCTAATACTGTAATTGCTGCTGTAATAGATGCCAACACAAATACTATTGTTAAGGATACTCCGGAAGTCGAAAATATATAGATACTATTAGGGGAAAGGTAGAAATTTTACTTTTCCCCTAAATTTATATATATAAAGTATTTTATTTCCACAATTTTATAGTATAATAAAAATGTTTAGCTTTTTAGAAAAAAACTTATAGTCTGGCAGTATCATTAATATTATATTTATTTCAAAGCAAATATGCGTTTGAGTTTTTTATTGCAAAGCCATAGCAATTTTTACTTTCTCAAATAGCCGCTTGCTAATTGAAACTATATGGAGAGACTATTTTTTAGTAACAATAGGGAGGAATATCATGAGCTTTAAAGAAAAATATGAATTGTGGATTAACTCAAATGAAATTGATGCAGCTACTAAAGAGGAACTGAAAAATATTAAAGATGAAAAAGAATTAGAAGATAGATTTTATAAGGAGCTTGAATTCGGAACCGGTGGCTTAAGGGGAGTTATTGGTGCTGGAAGCAATAGAATGAATATTTATACTGTTGGAAAAGCTACTCAGGGACTTGCTGAATATCTTTTAAAGACATATGGACATGAAGCTTCAGCTAGCATTGCTTATGATTCAAGAATAATGTCAAAGGAATTTGCTGAAACTGCTGCTCTTGTACTATGTGCAAACAATGTTAAAGTAAATCTATTTGAGTCGCTAAGGCCAACACCTATGCTTTCATATACAGTACGTCACTTAAAATCAAAAGCTGGTATTGTAATTACTGCTTCGCATAATCCTAGACAGTATAATGGCTATAAGGTTTATGGGGAGGACGGAGGACAAGTTACCGATAATGCAGCTAATGAAATATTATCTAATATAAATAATATAGATAGCTTTTCAAAAATAAAGAAAATGTGTTACAGTGAAGCTGTAAGCAAGGGCATTTTAAATATTATCGGAGAAGAAGTAGATAAAGCCTATATAGATAAGGTTAAGAGTTTAACGATAAGAGAAGAACTTGTAAAAGATAAGGCTAAGGACTTAAAAATAATTTATACGCCAATACATGGCTCAGGGAATATGCCTGTAAGAAGAGTTTTAAGAGAGCTTGGTTATGAAAATGTGTCTGTTGTTAAAGAACAGGAGCAACCAGATGGAAACTTTCCTACAGCTGCTTATCCGAATCCTGAAGAACCAAAGGTATTTACTTTAGCTTTAAATATGGCAAAGGAAGTTATGCCGGATATAATTTTTGGAACAGACCCTGATTGTGATAGAATTGGAGTTGTTGTAAAGGATAATGCTGGAGAATATAAAGTTCTTACAGGAAATCAAACTGGAGTTTTATTAACCCATTATATTTTATCTTCACTTAAAGAGACTAATAAACTTCCTGATAATGGAGTTGTAATAAAAACTATTGTTACCACCGAAATGGCTAGGAAAATTAATGAAGACTATAATGTACAGTTAATTGATGTATTAACCGGTTTTAAATATATAGGAGAAAAGATAAAGGAATTTGAGGAAACAAACAGCAACACATATTTGTTTGGTTTTGAAGAAAGCTATGGATATCTAGCAGGTGATTTTGTAAGGGATAAGGATGCCGTTATTGCAGCTGCATTGATAACTGAAATGACTTTATACTATAAGTCAAAGGGTATGAGCTTGTATGACGCTCTTATGAATTTGTATGACAAGTATGGATACTACAAGGAAAGTTTAGTTTCTATAGAACTTCAAGGTAAGGAAGGTCAAGAGAAGATAAGCAAGGCATTAGAGTACTTAAGGCACTCGATGAAATCAACTATTAATGATGTGAAAATCATAAGAAAAATGGATTATAAACTTAGTATAGAAAAAGATTTAATAAATTTTGAAGAGAAAAATATAAGCTTGCCTAAATCAAATGTGCTTAAGTTTGTTCTTGAAGATGGTTCATGGTTTGTTGTCAGACCTTCAGGAACTGAACCTAAAATGAAAGTTTATTTATCTTGTGTTGGAAACAGTTTAAAAGATACAGATAAAAAGCTTGAATGCTTTAAAAACAGCATCATGGAAATAATAGATACAGCTTGCAATCTATAAACAAAAGAGTGAGTTTTAGCTCACTCTTTTACAGTGTGAATATATTTATAAAGAGGTGATATTTTGGAAGGAAAAGTTTATTTTTCACAAAGACTTGATGAGGTACTGTTCTTAGATATAAAAAAAGAAAAATTAGTGGATTTATTTAAAATTTACTTAAAAGAAGATGTGTACATGCCAATTAAATCTGCGCAGATTATAGATAGTATTAAAGGCGGAAACACAATGGAAGATATACCTCTTTCATTTTTTATCGAAGGTATGTTTTATGTAATTGGTATTGATGAAAGCTTCAGATACAAAGATATATATATTGAAATGCTGTCTAATGTTCCAAATAGTATATCATTTATAAAATCATTAATTTTTAGTGAAGTGAAAAATGAAAAGTATGAGGATGCATATATATTTTTAAAAGGCTTAAGTTATTTAGAAGCAAATGTTGAAAACTATGAAAAATTATTTTCTTTAGCTGAAAATATAAGAATAAAAGATAAAAGTTTTAAGGAAGAAGAGCTTTCCATAATTGAAAGAGCTAAATTAATTGAAGATTTTGCAGCACCGTTCCTTTATGAGTCTATAATAAAAAGAGAAGACGGAGATTTTGAAACTGCAATGTATTTGTTAAATACTTACATATCTAAGGGTGGAGAGCAAACTCCTGTTATTTCAGAGTTTCATCATTCTTTAAAAAATATAGTTGATTTTGAAAGGGGAAAAGAACTTTTATATGAAGATCCAGACAGCGCATTAAAGTTTCTGATTCCTCTATTAGATGAATATGGAAATGATGCGACTCTTCATTATAATATTGCAGTAGGCTATAGAATACTAGAGAATTATGAAAAAGCTATATATTATTTGAATGAAGCGTTAACCATTGATGATGCCTTAGTTGAAGTAGTTAATGAATTGGGAATAAATTATGCTTCTTTAGGAGATTTTGATACCGCTATTAAGTATTTGAGAAAAGCCTTTGAAGCAACTAAATCTGTTGAAATATGCACTAATTTAATAATGTGCTACCTAAATTCCGGAAATGTGACTCAGGCTAAAAATCATTTTGATATAGCTAAAAAACTTGACAGCAATGACGAAGTGGTTAGGGAGTTAGAACAGGTATTTAATAAAATTAGTTTATAAAAAAGAATGCTGTAACATGAATAAAATTCATGTTACAGCATTCTTTTTTACTTCTTAGCAGTAGGTTTTATATCGTCAAAAATATACTTGTGCATTTGATCTGTCGTTGCCTTTAAATCAGCAACTAAGTAATAAACGCCACCTATAGTTTTCCCATCACAATATCCATCTACAGGGAATCTTTCCTGATCAAGAGTTTTGGTACCGGAAGTTAAGACTCCTGTCCCCATAGAAACTAGATCTAAATTAGAAATACTTGTTTCAGTATATGGAAGCAATGTAGAAACTATTGAAGGATACTTGGCTACACCAGCCGCCTGTATCTTTTCAAATAGTGCTGTCAAAACTTTTCTCTGTCTTTCTGTTCTCTCGTAGTCTCCATTACCTACATATCTTATTCTAGAATATGCAACTGCTTGCATACCATTTAAATTTAGTGTTCCTGGTTTAGTTACAGTAGGTATAGCCTTTTTTTCAATTCCAGCTGTTTCAGCCATATATTGATTAATTAAAGGAACCTCTTCCTTTTTTACATCAATTGTAACTCCGCCCATTGAATCAATAATTTTCTCCAAGCTAAAAAAGTCAACTGTTGCATAATCCTTAATATTTAACTGGAAATTTTCGTTTAATGTTTTTATTGCCAGTTGAGCTCCACCATACGCATAAGCATGAGTTATCTTAGTCATCCCATGTCCCGGAACATTAACATAGGTATCTCTCATAACTGAAGATAATTTAATCTTTTTATGATTTTTATCTATTGTAGCTATCATAATGGAATCAGAACGGCTTGCTTCATTTTTTTCTCTTCTATCTACCCCAAATAGTGCTATATTAACTATATTTTTATTTGGATCCTCTTGATCAATTCTTTTTTGTGCATCATTATTTATTCCTAAATCTTCATTACTTTTAGATATTTTACTGTTATTTATTTTACTTAAATAATAATAGCCTGCACCAAACACTGAGGATACTAGAAGAAGCAAAATTACAACAATTGATATGACAACAGGCTTTTTATTTTTCTTTTTATTCTTATGCTTATCACTTCTCTTTTTATTATTTTCCATATTACTACCTTCCTTCGACAAATTAAAATTAATACTTTAACTTAGTCATTATACTATATATTATATAAATAATAAAGTAGCATAGTACAACCAATTTAGGAAATAGACAAATTTAATATAAAGTTATAGTTAAAAATATGCATATTTCCATTCTGAATTAAAATATGTCATTTTAGTAAGAATATTAAGTATAATTGTAATTTATTCTAACCTCGTTTATAATTAGTGTAGAATTATTTGAAGGGAGATTTGTTTATGCAAGTAAAAAAGGCTATTATACCTGCAGCAGGCCTAGGAACAAGATTTTTGCCTGCTACAAAGGCTCAACCCAAGGAAATGCTTCCTATAGTTGATAAACCAACTATACAATACATAATTGAAGAAGCGGTAGCTTCCGGAATAGAAGAAATTTTAATTATTACAGGTCGTAATAAAAGGGCTATTGAGGACCATTTTGACAAATCTGTAGAACTTGAACAGGAGCTCGAGTCTCATGGAAAAGAAGAGCTATTAAGTATGGTAAAAGATATAACTAATATGGTGAATATACATTATATAAGACAAAAAGAGCCTAAGGGGTTAGGGCATGCTATAAGCTGTGCCAAGACTTTTGTTGGCAGAGAACCTTTTGCTGTAATGCTTGGTGATGATGTAGTAGACAGTAAAGTGCCATGTCTTAAACAATTAATTGACTGCTATACGGAATACAAGACTACAATATTAGGTGTACAGGAAGTTCCTATGAGTGATGTATCTAAATACGGAATAGTTAAAGGCATGCATATTGAAGATAGAGTTTATAAAGTAAAGGATTTGGTTGAAAAGCCAAAAGAGGAAGAGGCTCCATCAAATATAGCGATATTAGGTAGATATATAATAACTCCTCAAATATTTGATATTCTTGATAATACTGCACCAGGAAAAGGCGGAGAAATACAGCTGACAGATGCACTTAGAACTCTCATACAAAGTGAAGCTATGTACGCATATAATTTTGAAGGCAGAAGACATGATGTTGGTGATAAATTAGGATTTTTAGAAGCAACGGTGGAGTTTGCTCTTAAGAGAGAGGATTTACAGAGGCCGTTTTTGGAGTATTTATTAACAATAAGGAACAATCCTAATTTTTCGGGATTATTTAAGGGCCTAGAAGAAAATCAATAATTCTTTATAATAAAAATCTGTTAGTATATCTAGCAGATTTTTATGCTGTGGGTAGATAATTAACTTTTATAATGCGTAAAAAAGCATAAAAAAGCATAAAACTGATAAAAATGCAAAAAATATATTAACAAAACCGCATATTAGTGATATTATAATCTATATAAATATTAAATTATTAGAAAGGTTTGGAACATAGTGTTTGCGGAAGAACGAAGAGAGAATATACTTTCTATAGTGAAAGTAAAAGGAAGAGTATTTGCAAAGGATCTAGCAGAAATCTTCAAAGTATCAATTGATACTATAAGAAGAGACCTAACCATAATGGAAGAAGAAGGATTACTTAAAAGAACTCATGGAGGCGCAATACCAATTTCAAAAGTAAGAAGGTCTCCTATAAATAGTGGTGTGAGATATGGTGAAGGTACTGAACATCAAAATGCTGTTGCAAAAATAGCTGCTGGTTTTATCGAGAAGGATGACACGGTTTTTATAGGAGGCGCAAGTATACATTATATATTACTCAAGTATATTCCTAGAAATATAAACTTTACTGTTGTTACGAACTCATTAACCATAGCTGAAAAATTAAAAGATTATAATAATATAGAAACTTACATAGTTTGTGGGAAAATACAGGAAGAAGAAGGAATAGTAGATGCATTAGCTGTTGAATTTATGTCAAGTCTAAGAATCGATATTGCATTTTTAACAGGGGGGGGCTTTTCTGGTGAGCATGGACTTAGTAGTTCAACACCTGAGGGCGCTATTTTTCAAAAAACGGTGGCAAGAGTATCAAGAAAGAAAATTTGTCTTGCTAATTTTGACAAGATTGGAGTTGAGTTCTTCTCAAAGACTTTAGAGTCAAAGGAATTTGATTTTGTAATAACTGATTGGGAAGCCCCTAGTGACGAAATTGAAAGAATACAAAAATGCGGAGTTAAGGTTTTAATAGCCAATGAGTAAAAGGAGAGTTTATTATGAAGGTAAATTTTTATACTTCTCAAAGAGAGTATCATGACAAAAAAAATGAATTTGATAATGCTATTAAGTCTGTCATTGAAAAGGGAAACTTTATTTTAGGAGAGCAAGTATCTAGGTTTGAAAAGCAAATAGAAGAGTATACTGGTGCAAAATATGCTATAGGAGTCGCATCTGGTACAGATGCATTAATAATTGCGTCTGATATACTTGGTTTTAAGGATGGCAAGGAGGTAATAACATCTCCATTTACTTTTCTTGCATCTGCATCGTGTATAACAAGACATAAAGGAAAGCCGATTTTTGTTGATATTGATGAAGATACATTCGGAATTGATGTAAGCCAGATAGAAGAGAGAGTAAATAAAAATACAGTTGGAATTCTTCCTATTCATTTATTTGATCAAATGTCAAATATGGATAGAGTAATGGATATAGCTGCAAAACATAATTTGAGGGTTTTAGAGGATGCTGCAGAGGCCTTTGGAATGAGATGGAAGGGTAACAACGACTCATATAAGCATTCCGGAACAATAGGAGACTTTGGCGTTTATTCATTTTTCCCTACAAAAACATTAGGCGGCTATGGTGATGGAGGAATGATTGTAACAAATGATGATAGTCTAGCTAAACTTGCAAATAGTTTCAGGGTACACGGTGCTTCGAAAAAGTATCACTATGATTATATTGGTTATAATTCAAGATTGGATACAATTCAGGCAGCAATTTTATCAATTAAATTAAAGTATATTGAAGAAGCTATAAGAAAAAGGCAGAGTATTGCTAAAATGTATATAGAAAGATTAAATGAATGTGAAAACATTAAGTTACCTAAAGTCAAAGGGAATCAAAAACAAGTATTTTACGTTTTTAATATTTTAGCTGATAGAAGAGATGAACTTGCAGAATATTTAAAGAAAAATGAAGTTGGTTACAGTATATATTATCCTATGCCTTTACACTTACAGAAGAGTTTTCAATATTTAGGTTATAAAAAAGGCGATTTCCCAATATCGGAAAGAGTATCAGAAAAAATTATTGCTCTTCCTATCTATCCAGAAATTACTGAACAAGAAGTTGAGTTTGTATGCGAGACTATAAAAAGTTTCTACAGAAAATAGTTAAATTGTTTAATAAGAAAGAAGGTTTTGTTTCATGAACAAGAAGATACCATTTTCACCACCAGATATAACACAAGCAGAGATAGATGCTGTAGTTGAGGTAATGAAATCAGGATGGATTACATCAGGACCCAAAACAGCTCAATTTGAAGAGGAGATGGCAAGATACTGTGGTACTAATCATGCTGTTGCTTTAAACAGCAATACTGCAGGACTTGAGTTAATTTTAAAGGTTTTAGGTATTGGAGGAGATGATGAGGTAATAACCACTCCATACACCTTTGCCGCTACATCAAATGTGCTATTACATAGAGGGATAAAACCTAAATTTGTTGATGTAAAAGAGAATAGCTTTTTGATAGATGAACAAAAAATATATGATTCTATAACTCCAAAAACTAGAGCAATAATTACTGTTGATTTTGCAGGGGTGCCAGTAGATTATGATGCTGTAAAGAATGTAATCAAAGCTAAAAATAGAGAGGATATAGTTCTTATTTCTGATTCTGCTCATTCCTTTGGAGCTAAATATAAAGGAGAAAAAGTTGGAGGACAGATGGACTTTCATGTTTTTTCTTTTCATGCAGTAAAAAATCTTACTACCGCTGAAGGTGGAGCTATAACATATAATAACAATAACTTTAGAGGAAAAGAAGATTTGTATAAAGAATTTAAATATACATCCTTACACGGGCAGACCAAGGATGCATTATCAAAGATGAAGGCGGGAGCATGGCAATATGATATAGTTACTGATGGATTTAAGTGCAATATGACAGATATAATGGCAGCTATAGGAAGTGTTCAACTTAATAGGTTTAACGTTATGATGGATATTAGAAAAAAAATACATGGCATTTATAATAATGTATTAAAGGAGAAAGAATGGGCAATACTTCCTTTTGATAAACAACAAGATACTGAGACATGTTATCATTTATACCCGTTAAGATTGAGAGGCTTTAATGAGGAGCAAAGAAATAAAGTGATTCAAATTATGGCCGAAAAAGATATAGCTACAAATGTACACTTTATGCCTCTTCCAAAGTTAACTTTATATAAAAATTTGGGATATAACTTAAAGGATTATCCTAACGCTTATGCGCAGTATGCTAATGAAATAACTCTTCCTTTATATTCAACTCTTAAATTTGAGGATGCTGAATACATAGCTAATGAATTAGTTAAAAGTGTTGAACAAGTTATAAGGTAACAAATATTTGCAGCCGTGTTAAAAGATTTAACGCGGTTGTAGATGTGCTTAAATAAAAAAAGTTGAATATTTTTATAAATGTTGTACAATGGTTAATGTAATATGTACAATAATTTAAATATTAACTAAGGAAGTGATGATGTGCAGCAGCATAAAAGGTTTATAGCAATTGATTTAATACTTATTATAATTTCATTATATGTTTCACTATTACTTAAATTTGATTTTGATATACCATCAGAATATATTGTGTTTTTAAAATTAAGTATTGTACCAGTAATTGTTATAACCATTTTATTCAATGTTATTTTTAATATGTACAAGCATATCTGGAAATATGCCTCTATTGAGGAATTGCTTTCTATAGTATATTCAATAACCTTGTCAAACATAGTGTTTATTGTTTATAGCTATTTTATTAATTATAAGCTTTTGGAAAATCAATATTTTAGATTTCCTTTTACTGTTCATATAATATTTTGGATTTTGAGCACAGTATTATTAGGTGGAACAAGATTTATATATAGAATTACAGAAGAAGTTAAAACTTATGATAATAATAATGAAAAAATGGCTAAACTGTTGATTATAGGTGCTGGGGATGCCGGAGCTTTGCTGATTAAGGAAATAAAAAAACATAAAGAGTTAAGATATGATATAGTTGGATTAATCGATGATGAGAGTTCAAAGCTAGGAAAGAATATAAACGGAGTTAAGGTTTTAGGAAATAGAAAAGATATAGTTGTAATTAGTAAAAAATATAATGTTGATGAGATTATACTAGCAATTCCATCTTCCACGCTTCAGATACAAAAAGAAATTTTAAATATGTGCAAAAAAACTAAATGTAAATTGAAAACTGTACCTGGCATATATGAAATAATTGACGGCAAGGTAAATATAAGTAAATTACGTAATGTTGATATTGAAGATTTGCTTGGAAGGGAACCTGTAAAATTAGATATTAATAATATATCAAAATATATTAAAGAAAAGATTGTGTTGGTTACCGGAGGCGGAGGGTCTATAGGTTCGGAGTTATGCAGACAGATAGTTAAGTTTAATCCAAGTGAATTGATCATACTTGATATATACGAAAATAATGCTTATGATCTACAGATGGAACTTAAGTATTTATACCCGAATTTAAATTTAAAGGTTATAATAGCGTCTATAAGAGATTTTGAAAGAATGAGCCAAGTATTTGAACAATATAAACCAAGTGTTGTTTTTCACGCAGCTGCGCATAAGCACGTTCCACTGATGGAAGAAAACCCAAGAGAAGTTATTAAAAATAATGTACTTGGAACTTATAATGTTGCTATGTGCAGTAATAAGTACAATGTTGAAAAATTTGTTCAAATAAGTACAGATAAAGCGGTAAATCCTACAAATATCATGGGAGCATCAAAAAGATTCTGTGAAATAATGATTCAGACTTTAGATAAAGTAAGCAGTACTGAGTATGTAGCAGTAAGATTTGGGAATGTTCTTGGAAGCAATGGAAGTGTTATACCATTGTTTAAAAAACAAATTGCTCATGGCGGCCCAGTTACGGTAACACATCCTGAGATAACAAGATTTTTTATGACAATACCTGAGGCTGCTCAGTTGGTTCTTCAAGCGGGAGCTATAGCAAAGGGCGGAGAAATTTTTGTGCTTGATATGGGTGAGCCTGTTAAGATAGCTGAACTTGCAAGGGATTTGATAGTTCTTTCAGGGCTTCAGCCTGATGTAGATATCAAAATCAAATATACGGGTTTGAGACCTGGTGAGAAGCTTTATGAGGAACTTCTTATGGATGAGGTCGCCCTAACTTCAACAGAGCATAAAAAGATTTTTGTTGAAAAACCTATGGAGCATAATATTAAATTTTTGGAAGACTCTATTAAAGAGTTTAGAGAAGTTATCAAAAAGGATGATGATGAAATATTTAAGCTAATGCAGCAAAAGGTTCCGACTTATATAAGAAAAAATAATTAAAATTGTAATAAGAGTATTTTAAAAATCTAAAAAGTATGTACACTAATGAGTACGGGAGGGAATTATTGTGTCTCAATTAAAAGAAGAACTAATGTTAAAACTAAAAAATAGGACTGCTAAGTTAGGGGTTGTTGGTCTTGGATATGTTGGACTTCCACTTGCAGTAGAAAAGGCTAAGGCTGGTTACAACGTTATTGGCTTTGATGTTCAAGCTAGCAAAGTTGAACAAGTTAATGATGGAAGAAATTATATTGGTGATATAATTGATGAAGATTTAGAAAATCTGGTTAAATTAAATAAGTTAAAGGCAACTACTGACTTTAGCTTTGTGGGCGAAGTTGACGCAGTTTCTATTTGCGTACCTACACCTTTAGATAAGTACAAACAACCGGACTTGTCCTATGTTGTGAACTCATCCAGGAGTGTTGCAAAGTATTTGCACAGGGGGATGTTGGTTGTACTTGAAAGTACAACATATCCTGGTACTACAGAAGAGGTATTGAAGCCAATATTAGAGGAAACAGGATTAAAATGTGGCGTTGATTTCTTTTTAGCATTTTCTCCTGAGAGAGTAGATCCGGGAAACAAACAGTTTAAAACTAAGAATACTCCAAAGGTAGTGGGTGGATGTACTACTGAGTGTACAGAAGTTGCTGCTACTTTATATAGAAATGTGCTAGAAAGTGATATTATGGAAGTATCTTCTCCAGCAGTTGCTGAAATGGAAAAAATACTTGAAAATACATTTAGAAATATAAATATAGCATTAGCAAATGAAATGGCTATACTGTGTAAAAAAATGGGTATTGATGTATGGGAAGTTATAGATGCAGCTAAAACTAAACCATACGGATTTATGGCATTTTATCCAGGACCAGGTCTTGGAGGACACTGTATTCCACTAGATCCTTCGTATTTATCTTGGAAAGCTAAAGAATATGACTATCATACAAGATTAATTGAAACTTCTGGAGAAATAAATGATTACATGCCGGAATTTGTCGTGGAAAATGTAATGAAGCTACTAAATAAAGAGAAAAAAGCATTGAATGGATCAAAAGTACTACTAATGGGAGCAGCTTACAAGAATGATATTGATGATATGAGGGAGTCTCCTACATTAAAGGTTATAGAGCATCTTGAAAAGAATGGTGCTTTAGTATCTTACAATGATCCTTTTATTCCAAGCTTTAAGCACAATGGCAACGAATATAAATCAGTAGAGTGGAGAAACGAAATTGACTCAGCTGATATTGTTATTATAACGACTAATCACAGCTGTTATGAATACCAGGAAATCGTCGACAGAGCAAGGATTATATATGATACAAGAAATGCAACCAAAGGTGTAAAGAATAATAGGGAAAAAATTAATAAGCTATAATGGATACAGGATAAATCTTTGATTTATCCTGTAAAAATATTATGGGCAAATAGAAGTTTAATTACTTTATAAATAGGTAAAACTTTTTACAGTTTGCTTTCACAAAAATATTTGAACCTTGGATATATTTGCTCAGTACAATGTAAAATTTAAATGCTTTTTAAACACATATTATTTTAAGGGAGTGAGATCTTGACCGATAGCAAAAAGATACTTGCAATTATACCTGCAAGAGGCGGATCAAAAGGACTGCCAAGGAAAAATATAAAATTGTTGGATGGAAAACCATTAATTTCTTATACCATTGAAGCTGCTAAACAAAGTAGATTTATTGATAGAGTAATAGTATCCACTGATGATTTGGAAATTGCACAAATAAGTAAGAGTTGCGGAGCAGAGGTGCCTTTTTTAAGGCCAGATAAATTATCAGGTGATAATTCGTCTACGGTTGAGGCTCTAAAGCATGCAGTTATGTGGCTGAGAGAAAATGAAGGTTATGAATGTGATTTAATATGTGTGCTTCAGTGTACATCACCTTTAAGAGGCAGCAAAGATATAGATGGAACAATACAAAAACTATTTGAAACAAATAAGGATGCCGCCGTATCAGTATGTGAGGTAGAGGTTAACCCGTATTGGACTAATATTTTTGCGGGAGATAAGTTAGAATACTTTATTCCGGAAGGTAAAAATATACTTAGGCGTCAGGATCTGCCTAAAATATATAGGTTAAATGGAGCTGTATATTTAATTAAAACTGATGTGTTTTTAAAAGAAGAAACCTTAGAACCAGAAAATATTACAGGGTATATCATGGGTAACTCTGATTCAGTTGATATTGATGATGAAATTGATTTTTGCTTAGCTGAGGCAATATTGCATAAGAGGGAGATTATAAAATGCGAAATATAGCGGTAGTTACTGGTACTAGGGCAGAGTATGGACTTTTAAAGAATATAATAAGAAGAATTAAAGAGGATACAGAGCTAGAACTTCAATTAATTGTAACCGGTACCCACTTGTCACCTGAATATGGGTATACCGTAGAAGAAATTAGAAAAGATGGTTTTGAAATTAGTGATGAAATAGATATATTGCTGGAGTCCAATAACAAGTCGGCAATTTCAAAGGCTATGGGCCTTACAATGCTTGGGTTGTCTCAAACTTTTAACAGGCTTAAACCTGATTTATTGTTAATTCTTGGCGATAGGTATGAAATTTTTGCAGCTGCATCTGTAGCTATGTCTATGAACATTCCTATAGCTCATATTTCAGGGGGAGAGATTACTGAAGGTGCTATGGATGAACAAATACGACACAGCATAACTAAAATGTCACATATTCATTTCCCTGGAGCTAAGGCTTATGCTGAGAATATTATTAGAATGGGAGAGGAAAGCTGGAGAGTTTTTAATGTAGGCGATCCTGGGATAGAAAATGTTAAGAATACAAAATTTCTATCAAAGGATGAACTTAAAGAAGATCTAGGTATAGAGATTGACAAGGACACTTTACTTGTAACCTTTCATCCGGTAACGCTTGAGATTGAGCAGCTACCTTACCAAGTTGAAAACTTGATAAAGGCATTAAAAGAAACAGATAGAAAACTTCTAATAACATTTCCTAACAGTGATAATGGCGGGAAATATATAATAAATGAACTGAAAAAATTTCAAGTATCGAGCAATAAAGTACATCTATACGAAAATTTAGGAGTTAGGAGATATTTAAGCGTTCTAAGGTTATGCGGTGCAGTAGTAGGGAACTCTTCCAGTGCAATTGTAGAGGCACCTCTATTGAAAGTACCTGTCATTAATATTGGCAATAGACAAAAGGGAAGGCTGATGGCTGAAAATATTATACAAAGTGCTTATTCAGCTGATGAAATAATTAGATCTATTAGGTTAGCTTTGAGTGATGAGTTTATATCAAGGACAAGAAACGTTAAGAGTTTGTATGGAGAAGGAAATACCAGCAAGAATATAGTAGACATATTAAAGAAAATTAACATAGATGAGAAACTTATGAAAAAAAGATTGATTTGGAGATGAGTAAAATGTCAGTTTTTATAATTGCAGAGGCAGGGGTAAATCATAATGGTGATATTAATCTTGCTAAAAAGTTAATTGATGCAGCAAAAGATGCAGATGTTGATGCTGTAAAATTTCAAACCTTTAAAACTGAAAAGATTGTTGGCAGGTTTGCAAAAAAAGCAGAGTATCAAAACGAAAACACTAAAACTGATGAATCTCAATTTGACATGATAAAGAAATTAGAGTTATCATTTGATGATTTTAAAGAGCTTCAGGAGTATTGCAGGCAAAAGGGCATATTATTTTTATCTACTCCAGATGATGAAGATAGCTTAGACTTTTTAGTAAGCATAAAGCTTCCAATCATAAAAGTAGGATCTACGGAAATAACGAATCTTCAATATCTAAAAAAAATAGCAGAAAAGAAAATTCCAATAATATTGTCTACAGGGATGAGCAATCTGGGTGAAGTTGAAAGAGCGGTGAATACTATATATTCTAGTGGGAATAAGAAAATAACACTTTTACATGCTACAACAGATTACCCTACAGATTATAAAGACGTTAACCTAAATGCTATGACTACATTAAGAAATGCTTTTAAGCTCCCTGTTGGGTACTCTGACCATACTTTAGGAATAGAAGCCGCAGTAGCTGCCGTTGCATTAGGTGCAGACGTAATAGAAAAACATTTCACTTTAGATAAGGGTATGGAGGGGCCAGACCATAAAGCTTCTTTAGATCCGGAGGAATTGAAGGAATTCGTGAGGGCAATAAGAAATACTGAAGCGCTTCTAGGCAACGGTATAAAAGAACCTACTGAAAGAGAGAAAAAAATTATAGTAAATGCGAGAAGAAGTATAGTAGCTGCTTTTGATCTCAAAAAAGGTACTTTATTAGAAGAGAATATGATAACTTTTAAAAGACCTGGTAATGGTATTAAACCTGAACTTTCTGAAAATATTATAGGAAGAAAGCTAAATCGTGATATAAAAGAGGATGAGTTAATAACATGGAAGGATATATAAAAGCAATTGGCGGTGAGCACTGGTTTACGTTAGAGATGTTTAAAAAGAATAATGATAACTTCAAAGATTTAGATGCAGTGTTTTTAAGTGGAGGACAAAGCGCAATTAGATTTGTAATTGAAGATATTGATTTTAGTAGTTCTGATTTTATTCTTATGCCCTCTTATTTATGTCCTTCAATTCTATATCCTCTAATAGAAAAGAATATTAAATACGAATTTTATAATGTTCAAAGTGATTTATCAATAGATTTGGATAATTTAAGGCATAAAATAAGCAAGTATTCTCCTAAAGCTATTTTTTTTATTGATTATTTTGGGTTTTACAACAACAAAGAAACAATTGATTTTATGAATCAATGCAAGCTGAAAGGTATAAAAATTATTGAAGATGCTGTCCAAATGTTTTGGTTTAATAATAAAAAGTTTATTGGGGATTATGTGTTTAACAGCTACAGGAAATTCCTGCCTATAGATGGAAGTGTTGTTGTCTGCAATAATGTGAATAATTATTATTGGAGTAAAGATAATTATTATGAGATTATCAATACAGCCAGAATGAATAAATCTTTATACTATAATTACAATATAGGAAAAGAAGATGATTTTCTCGAATTGTTTAGACTTGCCGAAGAAGAATATTATAATAGAGATAAGATAATTGGACTGGACAACAATTCTAAATATATGCTCAGTAAGATTGACGAAGCATATATTTCACGAAAAAGAATTGAGAATTATAGATATGTATATAACAAACTTATTGGGACAGATAAAGTTAAAATTTTATATAATACAAATCAAATATCTGATAATGTTCCATTAGGTATTCCTATATTAGTTAAAGAAAGAAATAATATTAGGAAATTTTTAGCGTCAAAAAATATATTTTGTCCAGTACATTGGAATATTAGTGAAATAAATTTTTTCGGAAATAGTTTTTATGATAATAAATATTTATCTGAGAATATTCTAATGATACCTATTGACCACAGATATGACTTTGAAGATTTAAATAGGGTTATAGCCAATATTTCTTTAGCTTTAACCTAGAATATATGAAATTTGGAAATATAAAGGAAAGGCGCTGATTGATGTGGTTGAGGTTCTTTCAACAAAATCGGATAAATGGAATGAATATTTAAAATGCTTCAAGCCGTCAGAAATTGATATATATTTTACTAAAGAGTATCATAGGCTTCATGAGGAAAATGGTGATGGAAAAGCACTGTGCTTTGTTTATAGAGAAGATTCATCTATAGCAATGTATCCTTTTATAATGAATGAGATTAAAGGATATGCATTAACAGTAGAGTATTATGATATTGAAAGTGTATATGGTTATAGCGGCCCAATTTCTAATTCCAAAGAGGAAAAATTTTTAAGTAATTTTGAAAGTGCATTCTTAGAGTATTGCAATAAAAACAATATAGTTGCTGAATTTATAAGATTTCATCCTCTTATAAATAACTTTTCTATTTTTAAAAAAAATATAGAAGTAATTCACAATAGAAAAACAGTGTATTTAGATGTAGAAAAAGATATAAATAGTATCTGGAATCAGGATATCACAAGTAAAAACCGCAATATGATTAGAAAAGCGGAGAAAAATGGTTTAAGTGTTATAATTAGCAAGGATTATAGCGCATTTAGAAATATCTATAAATTAACTATGGACAAAGTATCCGCAGATAGTTATTATTATTTTAATGACGGCTATTTTAACTATATAAAAAACTATGATAACTTTACTCTTATGAATGTCATGTATAAGGATATTGTTATTGCATCTTCAATATTTATGATTTACGGTGAATATTTCCATTATCATCTCGCTGGAAGCTTGAAGGAGTATTTGAATTTGGCGCCAAATAATTTGTTATTATGGGAAGCGATAAAAATAGCTCACAGCCTTGACACAAAATTGATGCACTTTGGTGGAGGATTATCTAATAGCGAATCTGATAATCTTTTTAAGTTTAAAAGCAGTTTTTCGAATAAACTGGCAGATTACTATATAGGGAAAAGAATACATAATAAGAGTATCTATAAATTCCTAATAGATGAATGGGAACAAAAAAACAATAGAAAAGCAAGTATATTACTCCAGTACAAAATGAGGATTTAGGGGGTTAATATGGCGTATTTAGATAATTTATTAGTAACAGAACAAACAACTATAATTGAAACTCTTAAGAAAATAGACAGTAATGCAAAAGGTATTGCTATAGTTGTAAGTGATAATAAAGAACTGCTTGGAACTATAACAGATGGAGATATAAGAAGGGCTATTATCGACGGTGCCGGTACTTCATCAACCATAACAAAGATTTATAATAAGAAATGTAAGTATCTGCTTGATAATTATGATAAAAAAGATATAGAAAATATATTTAAGAATGATAAAATTAGGTTTATACCTATAGTAGATCGATACAATGTAGTTATAGATTTATTAGAAGTAGATAATGATAATTTCAGTGTTTATAAGGATAACCCCGTATTAATTATGGCTGGAGGGTTAGGAACAAGACTTAGACCCTTAACAAATGATTTGCCAAAGCCAATGTTAAAAGTTGGCGGCAAACCTATACTTGAAACTATAATTGAACAATTCAAGATAAAGGGTTATAAAAATATATTACTATCTGTAAATTATAAATCAGAGATCATAGAAAATTATTTTAGAGATGGTTCTGATTTTGGAGTATCAATAAAGTACATTAAGGAAGATAAGAGAATGGGGACTGCAGGAGCAATAAAACTTGCAGAACAGTTTTTAAATAAAGATTTTTTTGTAATTAATGGTGATATACTTACTAATGTTTGTTTTAGCAGGCTTCTTGAGTATCACCAGCAAAATAATTTTAAGATGACAATTGGTGCTCGAAACTATGAGACTCAGATTCCTTATGGCGTCCTTAATATTGACGATACATGTGTTACGTCAATAGAAGAAAAACCAATAGTGAATTTTTATGTAAATGGCGGTATATATGTTCTTAGCCCGGATACGCTTAAATATATACCTGAGAATGATTATTTCGATATAACTGAATTGATAAATAAAGTTTTAGAAAACAAGGATAAAGTAGGAAGTTACCCAATACTTGAGTATTGGATGGATATAGGACAGTTAAAAGACTATTATAAAGCTAATGAGGATATAAAGAAATATTTTTAATAAACTAACGCGGAGGATTAAAAAATAATGAATTTATCAGGAAAAAAAGTATTGGTAACCGGTTCAGAAGGTTTTATTGGAAGTCATTTAACAGAAAAGTTAGTTGAAATGGGAGCTGAAGTTACTGCACTTGTTCAATATAATTCCTTTAATAACTGGGGTTGGATTGATACGTTTCATGAAGACATTAAAAAAAGCTTAAATGTTGTTACAGGAGATATAAGGGAATATGATGGTCTTAAAAGAGTTATAAAAGGTCAGGATGTTGTTTTTCACTTGGCAGCTTTAATAGCTATTCCTTATTCCTATTCTTCTCCTATGGCATATGTTAGAACTAATGTTGAAGGAACAACTAATGTTTTAGAGGCATGCAGAGAATTTGGAGTTGAAAAAATGGTTCATACATCAACAAGTGAAACTTATGGAACTGCTTTATATGTTCCAATAGATGAAAAACATCCTATGCAGGGACAGTCTCCGTATTCAGCATCTAAAATATCTGCAGATAAGATGGCAGAAAGCTTCTATAAATCCTTTAATGTTCCAGTGGCTACAATCAGGCCATTCAATACATACGGGCCTAGACAATCAGCAAGAGCAGTTATACCAACAATTATTTCTCAAATTTTGTCTGGAAAAACAGAGCTGAAGCTTGGAAGCTTAACACCTACTCGTGACTTTAACTATGTAAAGGATACTGCTAATGCATTTATCAAGGTAGCTGAGAGTGATAGTACTATAGGAGAAGTAGTTAACGCCGGATCAAATTATGAGATTTCAATTGGTGATACTGTAAGAAAGATAATAGAAATAATTGGCAAGGATGTAAAAGTAATTTGCGATGAAGAAAGGCTGAGACCAGAGAAGAGTGAAGTTAATAGACTATGGGCTGATAACAAAAAAATAAAAGAGTTGACAGGATGGGAACCGATATACTCTTTAGAACAAGGATTAAAGGAAACTGTTGAATGGATTGGAAACAATCTTAGCTACTTCAAGACCGATATATATAATGTTTAATACTAAAGAATAAAATTAAAGGAGGTATTTCTATGATACCATTAAGTATTCCTGAAATAAGAGGTAATGAGTGGAAGTATGTTAAGGACTGTATCGATACAGGCTGGGTTTCATCAGTTGGAAGCTATGTAGATCTTTTTGAGATAAAATTTGCTGAATATTTGAAGGCTAAGAAAGCTGTTGTAACAATGAATGGAACAGCAGCAATACAGCTTGCCTTGGTTACGCTGGGTATAAGTGAAGGAGATGAAGTTATAGTTCCTTCATTAACGTTTATATCGCCGGTAAATGCAATAAAATATGTAGGAGCTACGCCTGTATTTGTTGATGTTTGCAGAGATACGTATGTAATGGATCCTGAGAAAATAGAAGAACTAATTACACCAAAGACAAAGGCTATATTACCAGTACATATATATGGTCATCCGGCTGATATGGATATGATTATGGATATAGCTAAGAGGCATAATCTATTTGTAATTGAGGATGCTACCGAAGCCCTAGGTTCTGAGTATAAGGGAGCTAAGGTTGGTACAGTTGGTCATATTGGATGTTATAGCTTTAATGGAAATAAACTAATAACTACTGGAGCAGGCGGCATGCTTGTATCTAATAATGAAGAGTACGCTGATAGAGCAAAGTTTTTATCTACTCAAACAAAGGTAGTGCTGGAGAATAAGGCATTTTATCATCCAGAAGTAGGTTATAATTTTAGAATGCCTAATCTACTTGCTGCTTTTGGTGTAGCACAATTAGAAAATATACAAGAATTTTTGAAGATAAAAATAAATAATGCAGAACACTATAATAAATGTTTAAGTGATATCAAGGGGATAACCGTACCAGTAGAGAAACAGTGGGCTAAAAACTGTTTTTGGCTTTATTCTGTAGTTGTTGAGGACCAATACGGAATAACAAGAGATGAATTAATCATGAAACTAAAGGAGAAGGGGATAGAATCCAGGCCATTCTTCATGCCAATTCACGATATGCCGCCTTATAGAATGTGCAGCTACGGTGACTTGGAAACAACAACAGAATTGTATAGTAAAGGTATTAACTTGCCAAGTTCAGTAGGTTTAACACATAAAGACATAGAACTGGTTTGTGAGTCTATAAGGGAACTTGCGAAAGGAAAATAAATATATATATGATTAAAACTATTATAAACAAAGTTTCCAATAGTACACTAATAAAAAGTGGATTATGGTATACTGTTGGCAATTTTTTTCTTCAGGGGATATCTTTTATCACTATACCAATATTCACAAGATTGTTAGATACTAATAATTATGGTGTAGTAAACTTATATGCAACGTGGCAGTCAACATTTATGTATATAATAAGTTTAGGATTGGCTTCAAGTGTAACAAAAGCTAAACATGATTTTCAAGAGGACTATGATGGCTATTTATCATCTGTACTTTTTTTAAGCACTATTTCACTAAGTGCAGCAGCCATTTTAGGATATATTTTTAGAAACGGTTTGGCTTATGGTACTCAACTTCCGGTTAATCTGATAATGATACTGATTTTTCAAAGTTTCTTTGCTTACGTTGTAGATTATGTAAGCACTAAATATACTATAGAATATCAATATAAAAAGTATCTATTTATTTCAATCAGCAGCACTATACTTAATGTTATACTTTCAATAATATTGATTCTGAGCTTAACTAATAACAAGTACATTGGAAGAATCGGAGGAGGATTTATTGTTACGAGTGCTTATGGAATAGTTCTATTTGCACTAGTTATAATAAAAGGCAAAAAACTAATCAATATTAAATACTGGAAATATGCATTAGCTCTATCTTTGCCTTTAATACCTCATAGTGTTTCAGGGTTAATTTTGGCTCAATTCGATAGAATTTTAATAAAGAAGTATATTGGATTTGGTGCAACTGGAATATACAGCTTTGCGTACAATATCGGAATGATTGTTAGCCTTGTATGGGCTTCAACTAATAAGGCTTGGGTACCATGGTTTTTTGAGCAAATGGATAAGAATAATATTTCAGAAATAAAGCAGAAGATGAAGTATTATATAATATTATTTTCTATAATATCGAGTTTGTTGATATTTGTATCTCCAGAATTAGTTATGCTAATGTCCAGTAAAGGTTTTTGGGAAGGGCTAAAATTAATCCCAATAATAATGATTTCATATTTCTTTGTTTTTCTGTATAGTTTGCCCGTTAACTACGAATTTTATCTAAAGAAGACTTATTTAATATCGATAGGTACTTTTTTATCTGGTTTTTTAAATATACTTTTAAATTTAATCTTAATACCTAAATATGGTTACGTTGCAGGTGCATATACTACACTAATTTCTTATATTATACTTTTTATTTACCATTATGTTATTGCTCAGATTTTATCTAAAGGAACGCTGTTTGAGACAAGATATTTTATTTTAAGTATTGCGTTTATATCCCTTGTAGCGTTATTGTTTTATACCTTCAAATCTTTCTGGATAATCAGATACATTATTATAATGCTAAGCTTTTTATCAGTGATTTATGTAATAAAAAATAAAATATCATTAGGATTCTTTAAGAGCAGACATTAAACTAATCAAATGTCTGCTCTTTCATTTTATGTTTTTCAACTTAAAAGTTGATTAATTTTAAAAATGATGTAAAATAGTTAGAGAGGAACAATGATAAAATTGGATAAAAATAATGAATTAAATAGAAAAATTATTGTTAAAGCAAATTCATAAAACTAAGGGGTGTTTTTTGTGAAAAAATTGAGGTTTGCAATTATAGGATGCGGTAGAATTTCTTATAAGCATGTAGAAGCTATCTTAAAAAATTATGAAGAAGCAGAGCTTGTTGGTTTGTGTGATTTAATAGAAGAAAATGCTGAGACAAGAAAGAAGGAATATTTGTCTCATTTAAATAAAGAATGTGATGTTAAAATTTATACAGACTATAAAAAAATGATTAAAGATATTGATATAGATGTAGTAACTATAGCTACAGAGAGCGGATACCATCCCGAAATAGCTATTTATTGTATGTCTAATGGAAAACATGTAATTGTAGAAAAACCAATGGCTTTGTCTATAAGTGATGCTGATAGAATGATTGAATGTGCCAGAAAAAATGATGTAAAACTTTGTGTAAGCCACCAAAATAGATTTAACAATTCAATTCAGGAGTTAAGAAGAGCTGTTGAAAATAATAGGTTTGGAAGGCTTATAAACGGTACAGCCAGAATACTTTGGAATAGAAACATGAGCTATTACCATCAGGCTCAGTGGAGAGGCACATGGAGATTAGACGGAGGAACATTAATGAATCAATGTATTCATAATATCGATTTGCTTCAATGGATGCTGGGAGGAGAAATAGATACGGTTTACTCTCAATGTGATACTTTTTTAAGAGATATAGAAGCTGAGGACTTTGGTGCTATCATTATTAGATTTAAAAATGGTGCTATAGGGATTGTTGAAGGAAGCGCCTGTGTTTTTCCTAAAAATTTAGAAGAAACTTTAAGCATTTTTGGTGAAAGCGGCACTGTAAGTATAGGTGGTTTGGCAGTTAACAAGATTGAAACATGGAGGTTTGCTGATAGAAATGATAGTGAAAACAGTATATTAAAAGCTCAGGAAGCAGATCCGGATTCAGTTTATGGATATGGACATATACCTCTATTTAACGATATGATTGATTCAATAAAGAAAAACAGAGAGCCATTAGTAAATGGAGAAGAAGGAAAGAAGGGAATGTCAATAATATTAGCTGCCTATAAGTCAAGATTAACTGGATTGCCAGTAAAGTTTCCGTTAGAAGATTTCTCTACTCTAGATATGATTGGAATAAGGAATAAATAATTTAAATTGAAATGGAGAGTTAGTTATGGAGAGTTTTATTTCTGTTGATTCAAAAGTAGGTGCTAACGTTTCTATAGGAAAGTTTAGTGTGATAGAGGAAAATGTAGAAATTGGGGAAAATTGTGTAATTGGCCATAATGTTGTTATAAGGAAGGGTACCAAAATTGGACATAACGTCAGAATAGATGATAATACAGTTATAGGCAAGGAACCAATGAGGGCTGTAAACAGTATTTTTAAAAGTGAAGAAAAACAATTACCTGCTGAAATAGGTGATGGGTGCCTAATTGGTGCAGGTGTCATTATATATTGCGGATGTATAATAGGAGAAAAAACATTAGTTGCTGACCTTTCTACAATACGAGAAAATGTAACGATAGGAAGTAAAACTATTGTAGGAAGAGGTGTAGCAATTGAAAATTTCAGTGAAATAGGATCAAGTTGCAAATTAGAAACAAATGCCTATATAACAGCTTATTCTAAACTTGAGGATTACGTTTTTATAGCTCCTGGTGTAGTAACTTCAAATGATAACTTTGCGGCAAGATCCAAGGAAAGATTCGGGAAGTTTAAAGGGGTTACAATTAAAAAAGGCGGAAGAATAGGCGCTCAAGCAACAATTTTACCTGGCAAGGTAATTAATGAAGAGGGGTTTGTTGCTGCGGGCAGTGTTGTTACGAAAGATGTGGAGAGCAAGAAAGTAGTTGCCGGAAATCCAGCTAAGCTGCTTAGAGATGTTCCTTTTGAACAGTTGCTTGAGAACCAATAAAATAATTATTAGGAGTGTATATGTCTAATTATAAAATTGCTAATGTTTCGCAAGCAGATTACAAAATGTGGGATGAATTCGTGGATAAATCTCCTCAGGGAAGTATATTTTCAAAAACAATTTGGCTTAATTCAGTTGGCTGTGATTATAAAATATTAGGGTGTTTCGATAAGTCGGATAAGCTCATTGCAGGAATGCCTATTGTCTATGATAAAAATAATATAGTAATGCCAAAATTAACTCAGACTCTAGGAATATTGTTATCTGATTTTTCTGAAATGAAATATGTAAAAAGAATCAGTAAGGAAAAGGATATAATAGGTGAAATAGTTAATAATATACCGAAGGTTAAGGGTTTTAATGTAAGCTTTCATTATAATTTTACTAACTGGATGCCATTTATGTGGAAAGGCTATAATGAATTTACAAGATATACATATGTTATAGATGATATTACTGATTTAACGATAGTTGACGCAAATTTATTGGATAAAACAAAGTCTGTCATAAAAAAAGCAAGGTGTAATCTTTGTTTTTCAAAGAACTTTTCGAATAAACAATTATATGATTTAGTTAGTAATACGTTTAGTAGGCAAAATTTAAGAATACCTTTCTCATATGAGTGGTTTAACAACTTAGACATGACGCTTAGTAAAAGTAGTGCTTCCCAAAAGTTTTTTTGCATTGACCGGGATAATAACCTGCACTCTGTATTGTACTTAGTCTTTGATTCAAACACAGCTTATTACCTACTGGGAGGATATAATCCTTTATATAAAAATAGCGGTGCAATGTATTTAACCATATATGAGGCTATTGAATTCGCTTCAAGAGTTTCCAAGAAGTTTGATTTTGAGGGGTCAATTATTCCTAATATTGAACATGTTTTTAGGAGCTTCGGTGCTAAGCAAATGCGGTTTTTTAATATAACAAAAGATAATTCTATAGCTTCTAATATAAAAAATGATTTAAGAAAGTACGGCAAGTTATTACTAAAGGCAGGTTATTAGGGATGGTTAAGCTATACTATATTAATTCTCTATTCACATTGTTTATTGATAGCCAAAAAGAAGATATAACTAAATTTCTGCAGAAAATTAATATCAATCAGGAAGCTTTTAAGTTCTTAACTTTTATAGAAAATCAACAAATAGAAGGATTTGGGATTGATGATCTATATGAGGTTGAAAATATTAAAATGTACTATTTTGTTAGACCATCAATATATGAGCAAATAAAAAATTATATTTTTATTATTAATGTCATAGATTCAATCATGAATAAATTTGATAGTATAGAAATATATACAGATGATGCTAATCTAAATATAGTTACGGAATCAATATTTAATATTAAATCCAGCCTACTAGAGGGTAATAATAAAGTTTCAAAAAGCTATAAATATATATTTAAGTATTTTTTTAGGAGTGCTAAATCTTTAAGGGCTTTAGTAAAATTATTAATAAATAGGGATAAAGATAGATTTTTAGTTGTTAGTCACTCAGCTGATATAAATAAGATTGAATCAGAAGATGGGGATTTATATTATGATACTCAATTAGGTTTAGTTGTTGATAGACTTAAATCACATTACAACCTGTTAAATCTTCAGCTTTTAAATAGTAATGAGCATTTGACAAAATCTATTGTTTATAAAGAAGAATATGTTCCGTTTGAACTATTTTCTTTATACAAGCGAGTTAGAGGGGTAAAGCTACTAAAGCAAAGGAAAATTACGAATAAATTAGGACTATTAAATAGGATCGATTATCGCTATAGAGGGTTCAACCTGAACCAAGTGATGATAAATCATATTTTTAAAGATATAAAGGGTGAATATGAGTCATATGCGCAGGAAATATTGTGTGCTGAAAATTTCATGAAATACTTTAAGATTAAAAAGTGCCTAATTGCAGGTGAAGGGGATAGAGGAAGATGTTTTATTACTGCTGCAAAGATATTAGGCATAAAAGCTTTTGCTGTTCAGCATGGAATTATAAATGAATACAGTCCATCTTATATTGTTAATTGCAAAAATCAAAATAAATTGATTCCGGACATGACTTTTTTATGGGGTGAAAAGTATAAAAAGGTTCTTAAAAATTGTACAAACATCTATAATTATAACAATACAAAAGTTGTTGGACAAGTTAGGACAGACTTACTTCGAGAGAGAGTAAATAATAATATACAAGAAGATAAATCAACTATAAGGATTTTATATGCGACTCAGTATATTAAGGATTTGCTCGAGCCTGCAACTAAGATATTGTTTGAAGCTCTTAATAATCTATATTTAAATTATGAACTTGTTATAAAGCTGCACCCCTCAGATAAACACGAAGGTTTATATAAGCAGTTAGTAAGCGAATATAATATAAAAAATGTAAGTATATTGAAGGATGGAGATATATATTCTATGATAAAGTGGAGTGACATAATTGTTAGTGTTCATTCTACTGTAATAGTTGAGGGAGCGATTTTTAATAAGCCTTCTATATGTATTGTTATGCCAAAGTATAATGATGAAGGAAATTTTATAAAAGATGGGGTATCCTATTCAGCAAGAACATGGGAAGATATAGTTGAAACGGTAAAGAGGGTATATGTAAATGGGGAAGACATACTGTATGCTTATCGTCTGGATTACATAGTTAATAATTTTTATAAGATAGATGGTAAGGTAACAGATCGTATTATTGAATTAATTAATGTAAGTGAAAGGTGATGCGGTGAATAAAATACTTTTAGTTTATGAAAATGAAAATTTTCATAAACAGATTAAGTACTCAAGTGAAATAATGTTTGAAAATTATAATATTTGTATAGATGTTAAAACAAAAAGTGAATCTTCTATTCACAGTTCAAAGTATGATTTGATAATAAGCTACGGAAAAACCATATTTCTTAAAGATTACAGTGTTCATATCTTTGAAGGAAAACTTTTTGGAACAGGATATTTAAAGGCTGAATCTATACCTAAGAAAGTTAGTATGTATAATGGTTTACCTGTTTTGTTTTATAGAGAAGATATAGACTATTTTATAGAAAAAAATAGTGAAAAGCTTTATATTAACATTGATATTATACAAACCATATTTTTCTTTCTAAGTGCTTATGAAGAATATGTACTGGATGAATACGATGATCGTGGAAGGTTTTGTATACAGAAGAGTCTGCTATATAGAGAGAATCTAATCAATAGACTGATAATTAACGAAACTTTAGAAATCATAATTAACGAAGTTAAAAATAATTTTAATTTGAATCTAAACAATAAAAATTATTGGGGAGATAGGAGATTTGCTGTATCTCTTTCTCACGATGTTGATATTGTAAAAAAATATTCTACAGTAACTAGAGAAATCAAAGTATTACTTTATATTCTTATTAAGAGAAGAAATATTAAAGAATTCCTTTATAGATTTAAAGAATATATTAAAGTGAAAATGTTTAACAAAAAAGATATATATGATACTTTTGATCAAATACTTAATTTGGAAAATAAGCTGGGCTTTAAATCAAGTTTTTATTTTATGTCTGATAACAGTATTTATAAGCTGAAAAGTAAAGAAATTAAAAAACTAATAAACAAGATATTTAGCTATGGTTGCGAGGTAGGCATCCATCCTGGATTAAATACCTGTAATAATATAAATGCATTTGGCAAACAAATAAATTCGTTTAATAGTATTCTTAGATTCAATCCAAAGGGAGCGAGACAGCACTATCTTTCTTTCGATGCAAGAAAAACATGGTGTATTCAAGAAAAGTTCTCTTTTATTTATGATACAACTTTTGGTTATCCACAGGTTGCAGGTTTTAAAGCTTCCTATTGTTATCCTTATAAGCCGTATATCTTATCTGAGGATAGAGTAAGTTCAGTGTGGGAAATTCCCTTAAATATTATGGATGGAACATTGCTTCATTATATGAATCTTGATTTTGAGGAAGCTAAAGCCTACATTATCGACTTAATGAATAAAACTGAAAGTTATGGAGGAATATTAACTATATTATGGCACAATAGTTCTATAAATAGTGAATATAGCATTTTTTCGGAGGATTTATTTAATTGGCTTTATATGGAGATATATAATAGAAACTGTATGGTAGAAAGTCATATAAATATTGTAGATTTAATTAGTAAAAGTAAATAAAAGGGAAGTCGCTAAATGAAGAATTTAATATTGATATACACTAGTATAGACAAAAAAATAATTATTGACGATGATAGTTATGATTTATTTGAGTATATTGGAACTATGACTGTGGAAGAAAAATCCTTTAATTATATGAGAAATCTAGAAATGCAGACTGTTAAAGGCAAAAGTATAGAGAATTTATATACTTATGATGGAATACCTCTTTATTTTTTTGTAAGACCAACGTTTTATGAAAAAATAAAAAATATTATCTTTTATGTTGAATTAATTGAAAAAATTATTTCTGACCAAAAATATAAATGCATTGTAAATACAGATGATGTAGAGATGTATATAATTGCAAAGAACATTTTTGAATTAGATTCCCAGTTACTAGATAAAACAAATAAGTCAGGAAAAAAAGGGGTTAAGTACACTTTAAAGTTGTATAAAAGATATATAAAGGGTATATACTCTTATTTTAGATTTTGTGGACAAAGGCGAAATAATGATATACTTGCAATTACTCATACGGCTCATTTAAATAAGTTGAATAATGAGTCCTATAAAGGATATTTCGATACCTTATACGGAACTATAATTAATGATATCAGTAAAAGATATAAATTATGTGAAGTTCAGATGCTAACAAATAGCAGCCATCTAGATAAATCATTAAAATATAAAAAAGATTATATTCCGTTCGAATTATTTGTTATATATAGAAAGATTTTTGGAAACAGGTTAATCGATAAAGAAAAAATTACTAATAATTTAGAATTAATAGATAAGTTTGATTTTCAATATAGCAAATATGACTTAAAGGATATAATCATTAAAGCTGTAATGGTTAATTATGAAAGTGAATGTTTGCATTATCTTAGCGAAATATTAACTGCGGAAAAGGTTATAAACAAATACGAATTTAAAAAATGTCTTGTATCAGGAGAAGGTGACAGAGGAAGGTGCTTTGTAGTCGCGTGCCATAGACTGGGGATACCATGCTATGCCATACAACACGGTATAATTAATGAAACATCTCCTAACTACATTATTAGTACATCAAGCGAATGTAAACTAGTTCCTAGTATAACATTTTTGTGGGGGGAAAAATATCAGAAAATGCTTGTAAACAATTCAAATGTCTATACCAATAGTAATACTAGAGTTGTTGGTCAGGTTAGAACTGATTTACTTATGAAGTATAAAAATTCAATAAGTAACTCGCATAATTCCATAAGGATTCTTTATGCAACTCAATACTTAAAGGATCTTCTAGAACCTGCTACAGAAATGTTATTTAAGTCGCTTAATATGTTAAAAACAGAGTATGAATTGGTAATAAAGCTTCATCCAGCTGATAATTATAAAGATTTTTATGACGAAATGATAAAAAAGTTTAATATAAAAAACGTTAAGATAGTTAAGGATTATGATTTGTATTCATTAATTGCCTGGAGCGATAAAATTGTTAGCGTACATTCTACCGTTGTTCTTGAAGGAGCTCTTATGCAGGTTCCATCAATATGTATCCTATTGCCCAAATATAGTGATGAAGGTGGATTTGTTAGAGATGGAATTTCAACAGGGGCGAAAGATGAGACAGAATTAGCTTATTATTTATCAGATAAAAATACGGACTATATAGAAAATTCAAAATTATATCTAAAAAATAACTTTTATAAGATAGATGGTAATGTAACTTATAGAATAGTACAAGAAATAGAAACTTATGAAGTAAAAAGTGAGGAAAGTTGATGAGCATAAAAGAAGATATTTTAGAGTATTTAAGGTATTTAAAAAAATATATTTTTATTTTATTAGCATTATATATCTTAATAGAAGGATATGTAATATTTGCAATTGGAAATAAATATATCTTTATGACCATAAGCAGTATATTTGTTACTCCATTTATCATTTGTACAATTATATTGTTATACAAAGATTTTAGGACTACTTTGTTAATATATATGTTCTCTGCTCCGCTGTTACCAATGGCATCTTATTTGTTTTCAAGGCTTAATATTTCCTGGGCTGGGGATATAGTTAATGCATTATATATAATTATTTTTCTTCACAATACGGTAAATGCAATTAAAAAGGGAAAATTTGATTTTTCAAAGATAACTTTTACAGGAAAATATAAATATGTAGGCATTATATATATCATTCTTATTATATTAGGAGTTAGTTCAGCACTAAATAGTTCACATGTCATGGAATCTTTAGGATTTTTCCTTTTAGGATATATAGCAATGTTTATATTTAGTAGTGTTCTTTTATGCTATAAAAAAATGGATCTTTTACTTGTAAAAAAAGTGATGTTGCATCTTATTATTGGAGTAGTCATTTCTGGGATTCCTGATGCCGTGGTTGCTGTGTATTATATAATTACTAAAAATGCTAATCAGCACTTATATGGACCTCTTGGAAGTAATTTTATTCTCGGATATACTATAATGGTTTTGCCTTACCTACTATTTATAACAATGAATGAAGATAAGAAAAGCAAAGATAAGATAATTTATTTAATTTTAACGATAATCGAAGTATTTGTTTTAGCGACTCAAATGTCCAGAGGAATTTTAGTAACGATTATTATATGTTTAGTTTTAATTATATTAACTGATAGGAAAAATTGGTTTAAATATTTAATTTTTGGTTTTGTAGTAGTATTTTGTATTAGATATAACGTTTTAAATAGATGGGAACTTTCAGATTTAAAGGATCAGTTAAGTAATGGTGGCTTAACTAAAACAATAGAAACGCAGATTGGCAGTAAAAATGCTTTGGTAAATTTATTATTAAAGCAGAGCGGGCCAAGAAGAGATATATGGGAAATCGCATTTAATGTGATTAACGACCATCCAAAACTTGGGGTGGGTCTGGGTAACTTTAAATATTATTATTTGACTTATGGTGGAGAAATTCAAAGAAGCTATAAGGACTCTCATAACATAATTTTGGATATAATGACTGACTTTGGAATTCCTTTTACTATTATTTTCTTTTTGAGTATTATAGCGGCTACGGTTAAATCCTTTATCCGAGGTTTAAGGACAAAAGATAAAGTGACAAGATATACAATTTTATTCATTACTATAGGTATAATTAATTTGTTTATCTACGGAAATATAACGGGGCAGGCATTTATGACTTTTATTCACCCCATAAGTACAGTACCTGGATTTATATTTACAATCCTTATTACTTTAATGATGATTATAACAAAGGAAAAAGTTGGTGAAACACAGTGAAAAATATTCTGATTATAGCTTATTACTATCCACCCTTAGGAGGAGCTGGTGTTCAAAGGACACTTAACTTTGTAAAGTATTTGGCTAAAATGGAGTACAATATATCAGTTTTAACTGTATTAAATGATGGAAATACAATTAAAGATGATTCATTAGAATTAGAAGGATTCGGGAATATAAAAGTATACAGGGCTAAGCAGAGGAAAACAACAAATATATTAAATAAACTAGCAGCAATGAATGAAAAGAGAGCAGACTCTATACCAAGAAATACGAGTGAAGGTAATGTTAAAGGAAATGGTGCGAAGAGTTTGTTAAAAAAAGTACTGAAGGACACTTATATAAAATTATATAACAGTACTAATATTCCAGATGATAAGATTTCTTGGAAACAAGAGGCTGTAAGGATGGGACTTGAAATAATTCATAATAATAATATTGAATTAATCTACTCAACCTCTGGACCATATACAAGCCATTTAATTGCTTATGAATTAAAAAGGAGAACTAAGAAAAAATGGATTGCGGATTTTAGGGATCAATGGGTTACTAATCCTTTTGCGAAATATCCAGCTATCATAAAAAAAATAAATGAAGGTCTGGAGAAAAAGGTAGTAGATTCAGCAGATTATATTACGACTGTAAGTGAACCTATTGTCCAAGATTTTATAAAAAGATATAAAGAGTTGAATAGAGATAAGTTATTTATTTTGACAAATGGGTACGATGAAGAGGATTTTCAAAACTACCAGCTAGACAAAAATATTGATAAATTTACTATAGCTTATAATGGTACTCTTTATTCCAAAATTTCACCGCTAAATTTTCTAAAGGCAATACAGAAGCTTATAGATACCCAAAAGATAAATAAAGATGATTTAGCTGTTAAATTTATTGGAAGAATTGGAAGTACTGCTATGGAGGAAATAAACAATTTTATCAGTATTAATGATGAAATTGTATCAATAATTGATTATTTGCCTCATAAGGAGAGTATCAAACAGTTAGAATCAGCGTATGCGCTTTTACTTATATTATGGGAAGGTTTAGGAAGTGATGGTGTATACACTGGCAAGATATTTGAATATATAAGAAGCGGAAGAATCATAATTGGAATTGTTCCAAAAGGTGTAGCCAGGGAGCTGATAACAGAAACCAATACTGGTATTTGCTGTAGTCCTGATTCAATTGATGAAATATCTGATGCTATTCTTAATGCATATAATATGTGGACTGGAAAAAAAGAGAAACCAGCAATTAATTGGGAAGAAGTGAAAAAGTACAATAGAGAAGAAATCACAAACAAGCTGGTTGGACTTATAGAAAAGTTATAGTTATACAAATTGAACACTAAATTAATTACAGGAGGAACTCTTATGAAAATACTATCAGTAATAGGGGCCAGACCTCAATTTATTAAAGCTGCTGCTGTTTCCAATATTCTTAGGAAAGAACATACAGAAATTTTAGTTCATACCGGGCAACATTACGATGATAATATGTCTAGTGTATTTTTTGATGAACTTCAAATACCAAAGCCAAATTATAGTTTAGGTATTGGGTCAGGTGGTCATGGTATGCAGACTGGAAGCATGTTAATCAAATTAGAAGAAATTTATATTGATGAAAAACCGGATTTAGTTCTTGTTTATGGAGATACAAATTCCACTTTAGCAGGTGCTCTATGTGCAAGTAAATTGTTAATCCCAGTTGCTCACGTGGAAGCTGGTCTAAGAAGCTTCAATATGAAAATGCCGGAAGAGCAAAATAGAATTCTTACTGATCATATATCGTCCTTATTATTTGTTCCAACTGATGCAGCTTTAGAAAATTTGAGAAACGAAGGAATTGACAATAATGTTTTTTGTGTAGGCGATGTAATGTATGATGCTGTAAAAAATTTTACTTACTTGGCTAAGGATAAATCACATATAGTTGAAGAACTTAATTTACAAGAAAATCGATACCTTCTAGCAACAATACACAGAGCTGAAAATACAAATGATATTCAAAGATTGAGGAATATCATAATTGGATTAAATAAGAGCGAAAAGAGCATTGTATTACCTCTTCATCCAAGGACAAAAAAATATATCGAAAGCTATGACATAAACATAGGCAGCAATGTAAAGATTATTGATCCAGTTGGTTACTTAGATATGATAAGCCTTGAAATGAATGCACAAAAGATTGTTACTGATAGTGGGGGAGTCCAAAAAGAAGCGTATTTCATGGGAAAACCTTGTATAACATTAAGGAATGAAACTGAATGGATTGAAACTGTAAATATTGGATGGAATGTTTTGGTTGGAGCAAATACGAATGATATACTTAATGCACTTGACAAATTTAATCCAAATGAGAATAGAATACCAGTATTTGGTGATGGTACAGCGGCTAATAAAATATTAGATATATTAAATCGTTTTAGTATTAGCTAGTTTGTCATCAAATTTAATAGGAGAGTTCTTATGAAAATATGTTTTTTAGGCGATGCAGGAAGCGTACATACTTTAAGATGGATAGAGTATTTTGTTTATAGAAATCATGAAGTGCATCTTATTACATTTTCAGAATTCAAGAATGTAAGTAAATTATCAGATAGAGAAAATTTTTATATTCACAAAATTGGAGAATTTACAATAAACTCCGACGGAGGTAATTGGAAGTATCTTTTATCATTAAAGGAGATAAAAGGTTTGTTAAAAAGGATTAAACCTGATATAGTGAATGCTCACTATATAACAAGTTATGGATTTTTATCTTCATTAATGAATGTACATAACCTTGTTTTATCTGCATGGGGAAGCGATATATTAATTACTCCTAGAAAAAATAAAATTTATGAGTTTATCACAAGGTATGCTTTAAAGAAGGCAAAGCTAATAACCTCAGATTCTGAGTATATGACAACTGTTATTAATGATTTGGTGAAAAATGAGGTTATCACTGTACCAATGGGGGTAGAAGAAAGGTTATGCAGTTTAGCTAGACAGGAAGATAATAATAAAATAACTATACTTAGTCTTAGAACAGTAGATAGAAATTGTAATATAGATTGTATAGTCAGAGCTTTCAACAAGTTGTGTAAAAGATATGGGAATGTAAGATTAATTATAGCTAATAATGGTCCGGAGATAGAAAATATTAAGAAACTTGTTAAGCAATTAGACCTTGAAAGTAAGGTGGATTTTAGAGGCTTTATATCTAGAGATTCTTTGATTGAATTATTGCTTGAAGCTCAAATGTATGTGTCTATACCTGATTCTGATTCTACATCAGTTACGTTGCTAGAAGCAATGGCTTGTGGTACAATTCCTATTGTATCTAATATCCCTGCAAATTGTGAATGGATACGAGATAATTATAACGGGCTAATTGTTAAACGTATTGATGATTCCTTGTTATACGAATCGTTTCTAAAGGCTATAGAAGATAAAGATTTAAGCAAAAGCTGTTTGGTTGAAAATCGTAAAATGATATTGGAAAAAGCAATATGGAATAATAACATGCTGCATGTGGAAAGTAAGTATTTGCAAATGTTGGTGAAAAAGTAACTGCAGTAAAAAACAAATGAAATCATAAAGGCGGTCAAGGTGATATTATGAAAATTTTATTTTTGACTCAATATTTCCCTCCAGAGGTAGGAGCACCCCAGAATAGAATCTTTGAATTTGCACGGCAGCTCAAAGATTTGGGACATGAAGTGTCAGCACTGACTGCAATGCCTAATTATCCAAAAGGTGAAATATTTGAAGACTACAAGGGAAAGAGAACATCAGTAGAAGAAATTGAAGGGATTAAAGTTATAAGAACAAGTATTTATGCTACTAAGGATAAAAGTTTTACCAGCAGGCTTAAAAATTATTTATCCTTTACGGTTTCTTCTGTACTAAGAGGTGCAAGTTTAATTGGCAGACAGGATGTTATTATTACAGAGTCGCCTCCGTTGTTTCTAGGTTGGTCAGGTTATATGCTCTCAAAAATAAGCAGAGCAAAATTTGTATTTAATGTTTCGGATTTATGGCCGGAATCTGCTGTTAAGTTAGGAGTGTTAAATAATAAGCTTTTTATTAAGATGTCAACTTGGCTTGAAGAGTTTTGTTATAAGAAAGCTGACGCAATTACAGGGCAAACAAGAGGAATAGTAGACAACATTGTTCAAAGAGGATTTGATAAAAATAAGGTGCATCTCATTACAAATGGTGTTAATATTAACCTGTTCAAAAAAGACAACAGAGATGAAAGTATACGACAACAGCTAAGCATAGATAAAAAATTTGCTGTTTGTTATGCTGGAATACACGGTATTGCGCAAGGACTTGAAGTTATAATTAATGCAGCTGAAATGTTGAAAAGTAATAAGGATATACAATTTATATTCATTGGAGATGGGCCCGAAAAGGAAAAACTTATTTCTATGAAAGAAGAAAAATTCTTAGATAATATCACATTTTTACCGGTTCAGCCTAAAAAGAATATGCCTAAATTAGTAGCTTCTATGGATGCAACAATAATACCACTAAAAAAGTTGGATTTGTTTAAGGGAGCCCTTCCTTCAAAGATGTTTGAATGTTTAGCTTCTGAGCTTCCTATCATTTTGGCAGTGCAAGGTGAGGCTGAGGATTTAATTAAAAGAGCAAATGCTGGAATCGTAGTTGAACCTGAAAACTCAAATGAAATTGCACAAGCTGTTCTTAAATTGTATAATGATAATATTTTAAGAATAGAACTCGGAAGAAATGGAAGGAAATATGTAACAGAAAATTATTCAAGAGAAATAATAGCGAAAAAACTTGAGAATATTTTAAAGAGCCTATAACAGATGGGACATTAGTAAAGTGCTAATGTTCCGTTTAATAATATTAGATAAATTTAAGGAGCTTAATGCGAATGAAAAATAAAGGTCTATCTATTTTAATTTATTTGTATATAATAATGCTTCCAATACTTCCCGGTAAGTTTAGAATAGGAATAATACCTTTTAATGGTGATGTTTTATTAGCGGCAATTATTGTATTTTACGGACTTATTATTATACTTAATAAAGCTTCAAGAGAAAGATTTATTAAAGGTATAAGAGATTTCTGCAAAAATTATTTCAGTATATTTGCACTGATTTTATTAGTTATGATGTTTTGCTCTGTTGCTTATGCTCAATACAAAGCAATAGCTTTAACTGAAAGTATAAGATTTTTAACTTATATTATTTTATATTTTATAATAAAGTATGAGGTAAATGATAAGTCATCCATAGATAATATTATTAGATGCTTTATAACCACAATAATAATACTATGCATAATAGGATTTGTTCAAGCAGTTACAAAAGTTGGAGTTGGAGAATTTATATACCATGGCAATTATGGTACCAGGGTGCGTGTACCATCTACACTGGGTAATCCTAATAGCTTTGGGGGTTTATTAATATTGTCAATTTTTCCAGTAATCATGTTAACAATAAGTGAGAAAAGATCAAAGGCGAAACTTCTATATTTTATTTCTTCAATAATGATTTTTTCAAATATATTATTAACAGAGTCCAGAAATGCATGGCTTGGTCTAGCGATTGGAGCTTTTGTACTTACTATAGTTTATAATATAAGACTTGTTTTTGTATTTCTTGGAGTAGGGAGTTTAACTTTACTTATTCCACAAATATTTGCAAGAATAAAAGAATTTACAGATATGTCCCAAAATATAGGGAGAATTCAATTATGGCAGCTTGCGCTAATAATAATTAAGGAACATCCCTTCAAGGGAATAGGAAATGGAAATTATCAGAAGATGTACTCATATTATACTGCAAAATATCCAGAACTTAATTACAATCATCACACAGAATTTACAGTTCATAATAATTATCTAAAAGTTCAAAGTGAGCTTGGAATTTTGGGTACAATTGGTTTTTTAGGTATGATAATTTCAGCTGTAGTAAGAATAAAAAAACTTATAGCTATGGACTTGGAAAAAAAGTATGTTTCGTTTTTTAAAGGTTTTTTAGCTTCACTTATTGCTTTTGCATTTATTAATCTATCAGATGATTTCTTCTTAGTACCCAAAATTGCATCATACTTTTGGATTATAATTGCTGTAGGAGAGGCATTACATTATAAGATAAACAACAGTGTAATTATTCAGGAGGATTTATGATAAAGGAATTTGAAACAATTGATTTAAATGCAGATATAAAATCAAGAAAGTATCAATATGCAATGAAGAGGATATTTGATATTATTTTATCTATAATAGGTATAGTTATTTTATCCCCAGTATATTTATTAATAATTATAGCTATTAAATTGGATTCAAAAGGGCCGGCTATTTTTAAACAGGTAAGAGTAGGCGTGGGCGAAAAAGAATTTACTATATACAAATTCAGAACTATGATTGTAAATGCAGAAAGTAAAAGAACACTAGATATAAATCCAAATGATATAGAAAATTTTGTTTTTCAAAACAAAAGTGATAATAGAATTACTAAAGTTGGAGATGTCCTAAGAAAGACAAGCTTGGATGAGATTCCACAATTGTTTAATGTTTTATTCGGAACAATGAGTTTGGTTGGGCCAAGGCCCGAAATACCAGATGTCGTAAAGTACTACCCAGAAACTTATAGGCAAAGATTAATGGTTCTTCCTGGTATTACTGGACTTGCACAAGTTAGTGGAAGAGGAGAAATCGAGCTGGGAAAGACCATTTATTACGATTTAAGATATATAAAAGAATTTTCATTATGGCTTGATTTAAAGATAATTATTAGAACATTTTATAATGTTGTAAAAAAAGAGGGAGCTTTTTAGATATTATTTTATATTGAAAGTAGATTTCAATACTTATATAATTAAGTATAAGGTTATACAATAAAAATGAGCTATACAAGGCTCTTATTTTTTTATTATAGTAATTTGAGCTGGGTGGTGATTACAATAAACAAGGTAATAAAAAACTTCCTATCAATAAGTTTTGCAAATTTAACCTCCCAAGTGTTGACTTTTCTCGTTGTAGCTTATTATGCTAGGATACTTGGTACCGATATTTTTGGACATATTTCTACTGTACAGGCTATAATGATGTATTTTACAATGTTTGTAATGCTTGGGCTTCAGACCTTTGGAACAAGGGAAGTTTCGAAGGACGAAGATAATATAAAAAGTATTGTGGGTAAAATCATTTTTTTAAGAACAGTAGCATTTTTTGCAAGTTATATTTTAATAGTTATTTTTTATTTTGTGAATAAGGGTAACAGCATATTTAATAATTTACTGCTTATATATGGAATAACGCTTTTACCTGCAGCATTTAATTTGGATTGGGTGTTTTCAGGACTACAGGAAATGCAGTATAATGCAGTATATAATCTTATAAAAAATTTGATTCCATGTTTTCTGATTTTTATATTTTTTAAGACTGAAAAACAGTTGTTTTTAATACCTTTATTTACGCTATTAGGATTATTTTTTGCATTGATATATCAAATATATGTTTTTTTTAGGAAAAGAAAATTTAAAATTTCAATAAGCATTAATAAAGAAGAAATAAGAAAATATATTTTTTATGGTCTTCCATTTATGTTTTCAGGCGTTTTAGCTATGATAAACTGCAATGTTGATAGAATAGTAATTGAATTTACAAGAAGTTCAGGGGAAGCAGGTATTTATTCTGCAGGATACAATATAATAATGTTTTTAACAAATATTATTACACTAATATTTACGCCTATGTTCCCTCTGCTTATTAAGTATTTTCATGAAAAGGAATTTAGCAGGCTTAATTCAGTAATTAATAATTTGACTAAAATTATATCCTTTATAGCATTACCTATTTTTGCTGGAGGAGTAATTTTATCTAAGGATATTATTCTATTACTTTTTGGATATAAGTATGAATCAGGTTATATTTCTTTTGCTATTCTTATGATTTATATTTTAATTTTATTTATAAGGGAAATATACGGTTATTGTCTTAATGCATGGAATCTTGAAAAAACTTACTTGAAGATTGTTTTTATATCTTCAATGATAAATCTTGTATTTAACTTGATATTTACTCCTATATATGGAATGAATATTGCTGCATTTATTACAGTAATATCAGAAATTATAAATCTATTATTAATGAAAAAATATACTGAAAATATATTAAAAATAAAAGTTTTTACGTATTTTATAAAAACTCTTATTCCAACAATAGTTATGAGTTTTGTAATTATTATAATTAAGAATCTAAATTTAAGTGTTCTAATAAATATATTATTTGCAGTATTAGTATATTTTGCTGCAGCTATAATATTTAGAACAATTTCTTTAAAAGAAGTAAAACTGCTTTTTAGTAAGGAAGGTACAATATGAAGATAAGATATTGTGTTCTTTATCCACAGGCTGAAAATGTTCACCTAATTAAGGATGTAGGTATGATTGCTTATAAGTTGTTTAAAGCATATGATTATGATGCATCAGTGGCTTGCTATGAAAAAGGCACTTATGAATACTTGGAAAAAGAGGTTAAAGGACTAAAGCTTAGTTTTATAAAAAGAAGATATAACAATGATATATTGGATGGTATAAGTTATATTAAAAGAAATGCCAAAAGTATTGATGTGCTTCAGTTATTTCATGTAACACTTAGAACAGTGTTTTATACTTTTGCATATAAGATTTTTAATCCAAAAGGTAAGATATTTATTAAACTTGATTGTACAAATAGACTTATAGATGTAATTAAATCATTAAGCGGTATAAAGTATAAAATGTTAAATGCTTTTTTAAATAAAGTAGATATAATTGGAGTAGAGCAGGAAACACTTTATGAGCAATTAAGAGATATTCTAAGTGAGCAGAGCAAGAAGCTGCTTGTTATTCCTAATGGTATTGATTTTGAAGCTACTAATAAATATAACAGTTTGAATTTTAAGGATAAAGAAAATATTATACTTCATGTAGGCAGAATAGGAAGTCCAGAGAAAGCAACAGATATTTTGCTGAATGCAGTTAAAAATATTAAAGATATAGAAATTAGCGGATGGAAAGTAAACATCGTAGGACCCATTGAAGAAAATTTTAAAGAATATATTGATGAATTTTTTCAAAAGAATGCGCATTTAAAAGGTGTTGTAGAATTTAAAGGTGCTGTGTACGATAGAGAGCAGCTTTTTGATGAATATAAGAAAGCAAAGATATTTTGTCTAAGTTCAAATTATGAGAGTTTTGGGATTGCTCTAATTGAGGCTGCGTCCTTTGGCGACGTTATAGTATCCACTGATGTTGGTATTGCTAAGGAACTGGTTAAAGGCAATAATGGAATCATAGTTGATGTTCAAGATGAGGATATGTTTTCAAAAGGTATTGAAAAGCTTATGTACTGTGATGATTTATATGAACTATCAGCTTTGACTGAGAAAATATGTAGAGAAAAGTATGACTGGAATAATATAGTTGAAGTTTTACATCAAAGAATATTAAACATTAATCGAGGTTGATTGCAATGAATAAGCTTCCAAAAGTATATATCATTATATTAAATTTTAATTCTTATAAAGATACTATAGATTGTATAAGAAGTATCGAAAATATATCATACGATAATTATGAAATAGTAATAGTAGATAATGATTCTAAGGATAATTCTGTAGAAGAAATAAAGAAGCACTGTTCTAAACATACACTGCTTGTTAGTAATGAAAACATGGGCTATGCCAGAGGAAATAATATAGGAATTGAGTATGCGTTAAAGCAAGATGCGGAGTATATTTGTATTTTGAATAATGATGTTGTAGTGGAAGAGGGCTTCTTAGAGCCGCTGATTAATAAATTCTCTACTGATAACAATATTGGAATGGTGGGACCATGTATTTGCGAATACTCAAACAGAAATATAGTACAAGCTATGGGTGCATACATTAATCTTTACAGAGGACTGGCAATGGGCCAGGGTGAAGGCGAAAATTATAATAATATAACTCATAGTCCCATTGATGTAGATTACCTTGGAGGCGCTTGCTTTGTAATAAAAGCTGAGGTACTTAAAAAAATAGGGTTAATACCTGAAAACTATTTTTTATTCTATGAAGAAACAGAATTTTGCCTTAAGGCCAGAAAATTTGGGTACAAGCTTATTTGTTTGCCTGTGAGCAGGGTTTATCATAAAAGGTCAGCTACTATATCAAAGTTTAGCGGGCTCAGTTACTATTTTTTAAATAGAAACAGAATTGTTTTTATGAGGAGAAACGCAAATATAATTCAAAGAATGATGTTTGCCGTATATATCATTTTTGAGGGACTTGGAAGAATAATTATAAGAAGAGAGTCTATTAAGCTTTTTAAATTTTATTTAGAAGGTGTTAAGGCTGACAAAGATAGAATTGATAGAGAAAAAATTGAATATTACTTAAAAGGTTAGTAAGAGCTTTTCTAAGCATGTACTTTGCTTAGAAAAGTTCTTTTTTTTATATTGCATCGATTTATTATATTAAAATGCTACTAAATAAAAAATATTCAGACAATTTAAATAGACAAATTTAGAGGTTATTTGTATGCTATGGAGAATATTAGTATTATAGGAATAATTTATTGAAATGGGGTGGGGCTATGAAAATTATAACTATTGACGGAAATAATCTTACTCTTGAAGACGTAATAAAGGTAGCTAGACAAAATTACAAGGTAGAATTAAGTGAAGAGGCCAGGGAAAGGGTATTAAAATCAAGAAAAATCGTTGACAGCATAGTTGAAAATAACAAAGTAGTCTATGGAATAACAACAGGTTTTGGGAAGTTTTCAGATGTTACAATTTCACAAGATGATTGTAAAACCTTACAGAGAAATTTAATATTGTCTCATGCTTGCGGTTATGGGAACAATCTTTCTAAAGAAATTGTAAGGGCAATAATACTTCTTAGAGCAAATGCATTATCTAAAGGATACTCCGGAATAAGATTAGAAACATTGGAAACTCTAATTGAAATGTTAAACAAGGGTGTCCATCCTTGTATACCGGAAAAAGGTTCACTTGGAGCGTCAGGAGACTTAGCACCTCTTTCACATATGGTTTTGCCTATGATAGGAGAGGGCGAGGCAGAGCTTGAGGGGAGAATTCTAACTGGGAAAGAGGCAATGAAAGAAGCTGGTATTCAAATTATAGAACTTACGGCAAAGGAAGGCTTAGCACTCATTAATGGAACTCAAGTTATGACTGCGGTTGGTGCATTAGCTCTTTATGATAGTATTAACTTATTAAAAATCAGTGATATAGCAGCTGCACTTACTATGGAGGCATTAAGAGGTATTGAAGATGCATTTTATTCTGAAATACACCATATAAGGCCACATGCAGGCCAAATTAATACGGCAGAGAATATATTAAGCCTCACAGAAGGCAGCAGCTTTATTACAAAACAGGGTGAACTTAGGGTACAAGATGCATACACCTTACGATGTATACCGCAGGTACACGGAGCAAGCAAGGATGCAGTAAATTATGTTAAGGAAAAGCATAGCATAGAGATGAATTCTGCTACGGACAATCCAATAATAATTTCCGAGGATATTGTTATATCCGGAGGTAATTTCCACGGACAGCCAATGGCTTTAGCCTTTGATTTTTTGGGTATAGCAGTTGCAGAGCTTGCTAATATATCTGAAAGAAGACTTGAAAGACTTATAAATTATCAACTCAATGACCTTCCAGCATTTTTAGTTAAAAAAGGAGGTGTTAATTCTGGTTTCATGATAACTCAATATGCAGCAGCAGCTTTGGTATCTGAAAATAAAATATTAGCTCATCCTGCTTCAGTAGACTCAATACCATCTTCCGCAAACCAAGAAGATCATGTAAGTATGGGAACCATAGCAGCAAGGAAGAGTTTAGACATAGTAATGAATGTTAAAAGAGTTTTGGCAACTGAGATAATGGCGGCATGTCAAGCTATAGATTTTAGAGATAATTTGAATTTGGGAAAAGGTACTATGGAGGCCTATAAAGTAGTAAGGCAGAATATAGAGTTTATAGAAGAAGATAAAGTAATGTATAAGGAATTAGATAAGTGTACTGAATTAATAAATAATGGATCAATTTTAGAAGCTGTAGAAAGAAAAGTAAATTTAAAATATTAATAGATGGGGGAGATATATTATGAAAAGAACAATAACTGCTCCAAGAGGAACAGAAATAAGCTGTAAAGGCTGGCAGCAGGAAGCACTTCTTAGAATGCTTATGAATAATTTAGATCCTGCTAATGCTGAAGATCCAGACAATCTTATAGTGTATGGAGGTACCGGAAGGGCAGCACGAAATTGGGAGTGTTTTGACGCTTTAGTTAAAACCATTAAAGAACTTGAAGATGATGAAACTATGCTGGTTCAGTCAGGAAAGCCAGTAGGTGTATTTAAAAGTCATAAGGATGCGCCTAGAGCTATAATTGCAAATTCTAACTTAGTACCCCATTGGGCTAATTGGGAATACTTTAGAGAGCTTGAGAGAAAAGGTCTTACAATGTATGGACAAATGACAGCCGGAAGCTGGATTTATATCGGCTCTCAAGGAATACTTCAAGGAACTTATGAAACACTTGCATCTATAGCACATAAAAAATTTAAAGATTCTTTAAAAGGAACTATTACATTAACTGGCGGCCTTGGGGGAATGAGTGGTGCTCAGCCTTTAGCTGTTACAATGAATGAGGGTGTAGCTATTTGTGTTGAGGTTGACAGAAATAGGATTCAAAGAAGACTTGATACTAGATATGTTGATGTTTTAGTAGAAAATGTAGAAGAAGCTGTGGAGCTTGCCAATAAAGCTAAAAATGAAGGAAAAGCATTATCTATTGCACTGCTTGGAAACTGTGCTGATGTATATCCTAAACTTATAGAAATGGGATTTATTCCTGATATAGTTACTGATCAGACTTCTGCTCATGATACTTTAGGAGGTTATGTTCCGGGAGGCATGAGTTATGAAGAAGCGCTTAAATTGCGAGAAATCAATCCTAAAGAATATATCAAGAAAGCCAGAGAGAGTATTAGAATACATGTTGAATGTATGCTTGAATTCCAGAAAAAAGGTGCAGAGGTATTTGATTATGGCAACAACATAAGACAGGTTGCTTTTGAAGAAGGAGTAGAAAATGCCTTTAATTTTCCAGGATTTGTTCCAGCTTATATAAGACCTCTTTTTTGTGAAGGAAAAGGTCCGTTTAGATGGGCTGCACTTTCAGGGGATCCGGAAGATATTTATGCTACAGACAGAAAGGTACTTGAACTTTTCCCAAATGATACTCATCTAAATAGATGGATTAACATGGCTCAGGAAAGAATTGAGTTTCAGGGACTTCCTTCAAGAATATGCTGGCTTGGTTATGGAGAAAGGGCAAAATTTGGATTAGCTATAAATGAAATGGTTAGAAATGGCGAAATCAAAGCACCTATTGTTATAGGAAGAGATCACTTAGACTGCGGCTCAGTTGCATCACCAAATAGAGAAACAGAAGGTATGAAGGATGGCTCCGATGCAATATCTGACTGGGCACTTTTAAACTTTGCTATAAATGCCGTTGGCGGGGCTAGCTGGGTTTCCTTCCATCATGGTGGCGGAGTAGGTATTGGTTATTCACAGCATGCCGGTCAGGTTTTAGTTTGTGATGGAAGCCGTGAAGCAGATGAAAGAATAAAGAGAGTACTTACAACAGATCCAGGCATGGGAGTATTAAGACATGCTGATGCCGGCTATGAAGAAGCAATTGAATTTGCAAAAATGCACAGCGATATAAAAATACCTATGATGAAATAAAATTATTTAGCAGAAGGGTGATAGAAATGGGTAGAATCATAGAATGCATTCCTAACTTCAGTGAAGGAAGGAATAAGGAAGTAATAGAAAAAATATTGGATAAATTAAGAGGAAAAGAAGGAGTGAAGTTATTAGACTACTCCTCTGACGCTGATCATAATAGAACTGTTGTAACTTTTATTGGCAATCCTGAAGGCGCTGAAAAGGCTATCATTGATTTTGCCGAAGCTGTTTATGAGAATATAGATATGACAAAACATGAGGGCGGGCATCCTAGAATGGGTGCATTAGATGTAGTCCCATTTGTACCAGTAAGCGGAGTAACTATGGAAGAATGCATTGAGCTTGCTAATAGGGTTGGAAAAACAATTGGAGAAAGATTTAATGTTCCTGTTTATTTATATGAGGATGCGGCTAAAGGTTCTGACAGACAGAACCTTGCCAACGTAAGAAAAGGACAGTACGAAGGCTTTTTTGAAAAAATAAAAAAGGAAGATTGGAAGCCTGATTACGGCCCATGTGAAATGAATGTTAAGAGCGGATGTACCGCCGTAGGTGCAAGAGTACCATTGGTTGCCTTTAATGTTAATCTTGGAACAAATAATATAGAAATAGCAAATAATATAGCAAAGACTGTAAGACACATAGGCGGAGGTTTAAGATTTGTTAAAGCAATGGGAGTAAAGCTTGAGGATAGAGATATAGCTCAAGTATCCATGAATCTTGTAAATTATGAAAAAACTGCAGTATATAGAGCTTTCGAAATGGTGAAGATGGAGGCTAAGCGCTACGGAGTACCTGTATTAGGAAGCGAAATAATAGGACTTGTGCCAATGGCTGCTTTAATACAGAGTGCAGAGTATTATCTTCAGGTTGAGAATTTCTCAATGGATCAAGTTTTAGAAAAGAGAATATGGGATTAATATAGGAGTGATAAATTGGCGATAATTATAAAAAATATTGACTGTTTGGTTACTTGTAAGGGCAGCTACAAAAAAATAAAAGATGATTTAAAAGATGCTGGGATAATGGAAAATGGTTATATTGTGATTGAAGATGATAAGATTAAAGCTGTAGGATGTGGTGAAGGCTACAAGACTTATATCAGTTCTCAGGATACAATAATTGATGGTAAGGGAAAGACAGTTACCCCGGGACTTATTGATTGCCATACTCATGTGGTTTACAGTGGATCAAGAGAAAATGAGCTTTCCCTAAAACTTAATAATGTAAGTTACATCGATATATTAAGAAACGGCGGAGGTATATTAAGCACCGTTAGAAAAACCAGAGAGGCGTCTTTGAATCAATTAGTTGATGAAAGTAAAAAGAGATTAGACTTGATGCTTTTACACGGGACAACAACTATAGAGAGCAAGTCAGGGTATGGCTTGAACTTCGATGATGAAATTAAAATGCTTCAAGTCAATAAGAAGCTAAATGACCTGCATCCTATTGATGTGGTTTCAACTTATCTAGGGGCTCATGCGGTGCCAGATGAATACAAGAAAAATCGAAATGAGTATATAAATTTAATGGTAGATCAGATTATACCGTATATATCTATAAATTCCTTAGCTGAATTTGTTGACTGCTTTTGTGAAGAAGGAGTATTTACAGTAGAAGAAAGTAAAAAGATTTTACGAGCAGCACTTAATAATAATTTAAAGGTAAAGCTTCATGCTGATGAAATAGAAGCAATAGGAGGAGCGGAGCTTGCAGCTGAACTGAATGCTGTTTCAGCAGAGCACCTTGTAGGTGCATCCGATGAAGGGATAAAAGCTATGGCAGAAAAAAAAGTTGTGGCAGCACTTCTTCCTGCGACCTCATTTTATTTAATGCTTAATAAATTTGCAAATGCAAGAGGAATGATTGATGCAGGGGTGCCAATAGCATTAGCTACTGACTGCAATCCTGGAACTTCCCCAACTGAATCTCTTCAAACTATTATGACATTTGCTTGTTTTGGGATGAAACTTTTACCTGAAGAAATTATAAATGCTATGACTATAAATGCTGCCTGTGCAATTAACAGAGAAAGTGAAATAGGAAGTATAGAGCCTAATAAAAAGGCTGATATTGCTATTTTCAGCAGCAAAAATTTAAATTATTTAGTTTATCATTTTGGAATTAATGCTGTACAGAGTGTAATTAAAAATGGTAAATTAGTAGTGGATAACGGAAATATCGTGAAAGGAAATGATTAGTATGCTTCAAAATCTAACTGTTAAAGAATTTATAGACGAACTAGCTTCTAATTCACCGGCACCTGGCGGAGGAAGTGCTGCTGCTTTAGCAGCAGCATTGGCAGGCTCCTTAGGGTCAATGGTGTTTAATTTAACAATAAATAAGAAAGCTTATAATGAATATGAAGAAGAAATAAAAAATAGTGTATTAAAGGCTTTAGAAAACACTAATGCAGTTAAAGATGAATTTTTAAATCTCATGGAAAAAGATGCCGAGGAATTTTTAGAATTAATGGCTGCATTTAAGCTTCCTAAAGATACTGAAGAAGAAAAACTATATAGGCAAAATAAAATCGATCAGGGCTATCAAAAAGCTCTAGAAATACCTTATAAAGTTGCTAATAAAGCCTTTGAACTATATAAGTGTATAGAACTTGCTGCAAGGTATGGAAATAAAAATGCAGTATCGGATGCCGGAGTAGCTGCACTGCTAATACAAACAGCTGTTGAAAGTGCTGTTCTTAATGTGAAAATTAATTTATCAAGCGTTAAAGATCAAGAATATAAGTTAGAAGTTGAAAAACAGTGTAAGTCTATTGTTGATGAAGGCTTAAATAAAAAGAATGAAATAATCAGCATTGTAAATTCAAAATTATAATAAAAAGTTCTAAGGAAATTGAAGTCCTTAGAACTTTTTATTGTCTATGGAAGATCATTTAAAGTTTTAAATTCAAAACCTTTATTTTTCCATTCTTTTAATATAGAATCCATTATTTCTGCATTTGTTTTAGATACCGCATGAAGAAGAATAATGCCTCCATTATGAGTTCGCTCCATAATAACTTTTTTAGCTTTCTCTATAGATGGCTGTTCAGTAGGAATCCAATCTTTATAAGCAAAACTCCAGAAAATTGTTTTATATCCAAGTTCCTTAGTATAGCTTAGGGATAATTCATTATATTTTCCCATAGGCGGCCTAAAGAATTTTGGCATTTTCGTTCCTGTAACCTCCTCAAAAGCCTTTTCGGTGACTGTAAACTCCTGCTCGAATTTATTCTTGTCTTTTAACGCAACCTGAGCCATAGAAGGGTGATTATTTGAATGGTTGCACACTAAATGTCCTTCGTCAACCATTCTTTTTATTAGGTCCTTATTGGCATTTATATATGGTGTAGTTACAAAGAATGCAGCTTTTACATCATTTGCTTTTAAAGCATCCAATATCTTCGAGGTGTATCCATTTTCGTATCCTTCATCGAAGGTTAAGTACAATACTTTCTTTGAAGTATCACCTAAATAATAGGCAGAATATTTCTTTATGAGCTCTAATACTTCAGGAGGTTCTCCAGAAGGCGTTCCATCTTTCTTAGGCTGATAAAACCAATTTTTTTCTGCGGTATTTAAGTTATCACCATTAGTTTTGGATGTGCCATTTTTTGAGTTATCCTTTATTTCTTCTTCACAATCCTGCGGTATAATTATATTTTCCTCAAAAGCAGGCTGCTTATTTATAATCATATCATCTATGGGACTGGTAATGGTTTCTATATTATTATATTTGATTTTAGAACATCCACTAAATAAAATTGGAATAACTAAAATTGCAGATAATATTTTCTTATTCATATTCATAGCCTCCTCAACATATGATATACTCTTTATGTTAATGATAATAGATAAATATAAACATTAAATCGACAAAACAGCTGCTATTGTAGATTTAATGAATTATTAGTTTGAATTGTTTATCTAAATAACTGCATGATGGTGATATTAAAAATGATTAACTATTTTAGAGATATAATATATGAAATTTATAAGATACTTTTACAACCTATAGATATTATGTTCAAAAATACAGCTATTAATAAATATAAAGCTGATTTAAATATTGGTAATAAACAAAGCTTTGGCGAGTATTATTATAAAATCAGCTTAGATAAAAAATTAAAAGGTATGGTTTATACACCTATAGAGATCGCTAATTATATAATCAAGAATACTATAAGAGCTGAAGATATAATTAGTAATCCGTATTTAAGAATTGCTGATCCAAGCTGTGGTTCAGGTAATTTGATAATTCCATGCTTTCAATATCTAAGGGAAATTTACCTAGATAATTTAGATGTAATAAATGAAATAAACGACATGAATTTAAAAGAAAGTAATATAGCTTTACATATAGTTGAGAATAATTTATACGGCTTTGATATAGATGAATTTGCGTTAATAATTTTATGTATTGATTTATTTAGTGTTAGTAACTGTATTCAAAAAGATAATTTTATTTGTAAAGATTTTTTGAAGTATTCTGCAGAAAGAAAATATGATGTTTTTATTGGAAATCCTCCTTATATAGGACATAAAACCATAAGCAGGGAATATTCATCATATCTTAAGAAAATGTATAAAGATTTGTATAAGGACAAAGGAGATTTATCCTATTGCTTTTTTGGAGCTGCCTTAAATAAATTAAATAAAAAAGGAAAACTAAGCTTTATTACTTCAAGATACTTTCTTGAGTCTCCTAGCGGCGAAAATCTTAGAAAAGTCTTAAAAGAATTTTGCTCCATAGAAAAAATAATAGATTTTTATGGAATAAGACCTTTTAAAAACATAGGTATAGATCCTGTAATTCTGTTTGTGACACTAAGTGGAGAGCAACAGACTATTGAAATTATAAAACCTGAAATTAAAAAAGAAAAAGAATTTGTTAATTCATTGTTTCATGAAAAGGGTACATGTTATTCTGATTTTTATATAAATAAAAATACACTAAATGATAAAGGCTGGATTCTTAGAGAAGATAGAGAACGATACATAATTAACAAGATAGAAAAGAAATGTTTTACGACTTTAGGAAATATATGTGAAAGTTATCAAGGTATAATAACCGGCTGCGATAAAGCCTTTGTAGTGAATGAAAATACTATAAATGAAGAAGTACTGGAAAAAGAGATTATAAGGCCATGGATAAAAAGCAGTTATATAAGCAAAAATCGGATAATTAGACAGGATAAGTATCTTATTTATTCAAATCTAATAGATGATGAAAATAATTATGTTAACTGTATAAGACATATAGAGCCATACAAAGACAGACTTATGGAAAGAAGAGAATGTAAAAATAAAACACGATTATGGTATGAACTTCAATGGGGAAGAGAACAAAAAATATTTGAAGGAGAAAAAATAATTTTCCCCTTCAAGGCAAGTTCTAACAGATTTTCTATAGATAAAGGAAGCTTCTTTAGCGCTGATGTATATTGTATTGTATTAAAGGAAAATATGCCTTTTAGCTATGAGTATTTGCTGAAAATTTTAAACAGTAAAATATATGAGTATTATTTTAAAAGTTTTGCAAAAAAACTTGGTGAGAATCTATATGAATATTATCCTAATAATTTAGTGAAGCTTTGCATACCTACTATGATGAATATTAATGAAGATATAGACAATTACCTATATAATTATTTTGAACTTGAAGATTTTGAAATAAAAATTATAGAAGAAAATATTACAAATTAATTTTTTATAGCCTTCTCAAACGTACCAAACTTTACTGCGTTTCCATGCTGCACTAAGGTTTTCCCTTTACATAAAACATAGTCAATTGAAAGATCTTTATTCATTATTAGAATATCCGCCTGCTTTTCTATATCAATTGTGCCGGTATAACTTAATTTTAATGTTTTTGATGGGTTTTTAGTCAATGGATAAAGAGCCTTTTCAATAGGAATTTTATAAACTTCTACCATTTTTTTAAACTCAACAAGATTGCTTTCAATAGATCCTATATCAATGCTTGTTAATTTTCCGTTTTCATCAAACACAGGCATGCTGCCATTGCTGTCGGAGCTCATAGTTATTCTTTCTATAGAGCAGCTGTTATCAAGCAAATACTTAAATGCATAAGAAGCGTCTACAGGTGCAGTATCAGATTCTGTTCTCACAATACCAGAAGTTAAATCAATTGTGCCGCCTTTTTTTATGTATTTAACTCCTTGATAGAGAAGAGGCATGTTTCTATTAATATGAGTTGGCAGCATATTTTGAGCTAGTGCACTTTCTTCATCTATTATCTTTATTAATGGATATATTCCTTCCTTATCATCTCCAACATGGATATGTAAGACTCCACATTTCCCTGACAATAATCCCGCTACTCTGCAATCCAGTGCAAGTCGTTCTATTTCCTGCTTCAATGGTTTGCTGCTTCTATGATCAGATATTGCTATTTCTCCAACACCTATTATTTTATCAATTAAAACAATATCATCACGGGAATTATCAGTAATTGTTCTTGTAGGAAACTGATAGCATCCTGTCCAAATAAGAGTGTTTATGCCTTCCTCTTCTAAAGCTCTGGCTTTTGCAAGAAGAGCATTTAAGGAACGGGTTGTTCCGTCTGTGCCTAAGCATCCTACAACAGTTGTTACTCCATAAGTTGTAATATGTGATAACTGTATTTCAGGAGTTCTTGTAGTATATCCACCTTCACCACCACCTCCTATAAGATGAACATGAAGATCAATAAAACCAGGAGTAACAAGTTGATTTGAAGCATCTATCACTTCAACTTCATAAAAATCTTTTGGCGGCAACGGGATATAGTCGTCAATTTTAGCTATTTTGTCATTGCAGATTAATATATCTTTTTTACCAATAAAATCTGGTGTATAGACTAAACCATTTTTTATTAATGTAAGCATCAATAAACCCTCCTTTATTTTAATTTTACTTTTTCAATTTAAAATATATTAAGTAAGATTGATTAATCTTATTATTTTACCAAAATAAAGCTTTATTCAACAAAAAGGTCTCCTATAAAAGGAAACCTTTTGATGATTGCAATTATTTTATTAAATCTTCAATATATTTTGGAAGTGTAAAACAAGCCTTATGTAGTTTTTTTGTATAGTATTTAGTTTGAAAATCTATTTTATCAGATAAGTCTGCAGCTTCCGGATCATATTTTTTGGAACCAACTGTGAAGCTCCAATATCCTCCAGGATATGTAGGTATTCCAGCCATGAAAAGCTTAGTTACCGGAAAAACTTCCTTTGCATCATTAAAAACTTTCCTAACAACTTCAGGAAGGTAAAATGGAGTCTCGGTTTGAGCAATAAAAATACCGTCTTCAGTTAAGCACTCATAAATTTCTTTATAGAAGCTTCCGCCAAATAATCCTTCAGCTGCTCCAAAAGGATCTGTAGAGTCTACGATAATAACATCAAATTCGTTTTTATGCTCATGCACATATTTTATACCATCGCCAACGAAGATCTCGCACCTTGGATTATCAAGCTCACAGCTTATTTCCGGAAGATATTTTTTACACTCTTCTATTACTGAGCCATCTATTTCACAAAGCACAGCTTTTTCTACGGAAGGGTGTCTTAATATTTCTCTTATGGCACCTCCATCCCCGCCACCTACAACTAAAACCTTTTTAGGATTAGGGTGAGTAAAAAGCGGAATATGAGATATCATTTCATGATAAACAAATTCATCTTTTATAGTAGTTTGAACGATTCCATCAAGTACAAGCATTCTGCCGAAACCATATGTATCTAGTATAGCCAAATCTTGATATTCAGTTTTTTTTCTAACTAGAGTCTCCTTAATTTTATATGTCATGGCAGCATCGCTTATCTGTCCTTCTTTAAGCCACATATCCATATATATAGACCTCCTTATAACTAGTTTCTTAAATTGAATCATTTAGTAAACAAAGATAATTATAACAATGTTTTTTTTTATGGGCAATAGTATAGAATAAATGAATAAAAGTATTTCTTTTAATTAGTATTGAAAATAATATAATGCATTAAAATTTACATGTGGTGAATATTTCATTGTAGATTTGGGAAAAATATAAAAATATATGTAATTTTTTTAAAAATACAGAAGGAAAATAATGTAATATATAGAATATAAATAATAGGCAAAATTTTACTTTTATGCATAATTTAAAACTTTAGGGGGAATAAGCATGTATTTGAAGTTTCAAAAAGAAGATGAGAAACTTGTAGTATATATGATGGGAGAACTGGATCATCATAGCGCTGAAGAAGTAAGAAGTAAAATTGATGATAGGCTTGACAGAGAAAATATAAACAAGCTTATTATGGATTTTACCAATGTAACTTTTATGGATAGTTCAGGAATTGGAGTTGTTATTGGTCGCTTCAAAAAAATATCTCTAAAAAAAGGAGATGTTTGTATTACTAATGTAAACAACTCTGTAAAAAGAGTGTTCGATCTGTCAGGCATGTTTAAAATTATCAAACTTTATGACAATGTAGAACAAGCATTAAAGAGCATTTAATGTGGGGGGATAAAAATGTACGATAACAAAATTAAAATAGAATTCTCAAGTAAATCACAGAATGAAGGTTTCGCAAGAGTGGCAGTTGCAGCTTTTGTATCACAGTTAGATCCAACCATAGAAGAAATTACAGATGTAAAAACTGCTGTATCTGAAGCAGTAACCAATGCCATAATACATGGATACGGGGGAAAGGATGGAATAGTAACAATTGAGGCTATGATAGAAAAAAATGAGTTAACTATCGAAATTAGTGACGAAGGAGTCGGAATAGAAAATATCGAGCTTGCTATGCAGCCTTTATATACCTCAAGACCAGATTTAGAGAGATCAGGAATGGGCTTTACTGTTATGGAAACATTTATGGATAGTTTAGAAGTTAAGTCAAAAGATGAAAAGGGAACAAAGGTAATAATGAAAAAAGTTTTTAAATCTTTAAGTTAGGTGAAAGTTATGGATGAAGAGATTCTAAAAAAACAAGAATTCAATTATGACGACAATTTAGAACTAATCCAAAAGGCTCGAGCAGGGGATAAGGATTGCTTAGATAAACTAATACAACTAAATTTACCTCTTGTTTCTGCCGTAAGCAAAAAGTTTCTTAACAGAGGTTATGAATATGAGGATATTTTTCAAATAGGTTCAATGGGACTTGTAAAAGCTGTTAATAATTTTGATGAAAGATTTAATGTTAAATTTTCTACCTATGCTGTGCCTATGATTATGGGTGAAATAAAGAGATTTTTAAGAGATGATGGAATAATTAAAGTCAGCAGAAGTGTAAAAAATGTGGCAAGAAAGCTTCATTATGATAAGGAGGCCTTAAGCAAAAAGTTGGACAGAGATCCGACTATCGAGGAACTATCTCAATATTCCGGAGTTAGCACTGAAGAGATTATCTTTGCTTTGGAATCTGCAAATGGGATGCAGTATCTTTATGATACTATTCATCAGGATGATGGTTCGCCGGTTCTTCTCATTGATAAGCTTAGTGAAAATTTTGAAGAAGATAATGAAATTGTCGATAAGCTTGCCTTAAAGGAAGCTCTATCAAATTTGGATAATAAATCCAGACAAATTATTATGCTTAGGTATTTCAAGGACAAAACTCAGGTTCAGGTAGCAAAGATGCTTGGTATAAGCCAGGTCCAAGTATCAAGGATTGAAAAAAAGGTATTAAAACTTATGAAAGAAAGATTAAGTGGATAGGATGCATGTTGTGCATCCTATTATTTTTTATAATTTTTAATAAAATATATGGATTATATAAACAAAGTTTATATTTTTTGCATAAGCTTTACAAAGATTGGGCATTACAACGAATTCTGCTTTGAATAAGGTGCTTTATTTTGCATAAAATAAAATTTGAAGTAATAATTAAAGTTTAAGGAAGTGGCTTTGATGAATAATAAAGAAGAAAATATGAAGAAAAAATTTAAAGAGATATCTTCTGAAGTAAGGCCCAAATCACATTTACTTAGAAATTGTATCCGTGCTTTTATAGTGGGTGGATTAATATGCGATATAGGTCAATTTTTTAGCAACTATTTTATAAAGCTTGGATTACCAAAGGATGATGTTTCAGCATGGGTTTCAATTATAATGGTCTTTATTGGAGCTCTGTTAACTGGCATCGGCATTTATGATAAACTAGCAGCCTTTGCAGGTGCAGGTAGCTTGGTTCCGATAACAGGTTTTGCAAATTCAATAGTATCTCCGGCTATGGAGTTTAAGAAGGAAGGCTTTATATTTGGTGTGGCAGCAAAGATGTTTATTATTGCAGGCCCTGTACTAGTATACGGAATAGGCTCTTCAGTAATAGTAGGAATTATATACTATTTAATAAAGTAGGTGAATAGATTGAATAAAAGAATAGGAAAACAGACAATAGAGACTCCAAGCAAGCCAAGGATAATGGCAACAGCAAGCATTGTCGGACCCAAAGAGGGAGAAGGACCTTTAAAAGAATATTTTGATATAATATTAGAAGATGATATGAATGGAAAAGATACTTATGAAAAAGCAGAAAGCAGCATGATGTATACTGCTATAACAGAGGCTATAAAAAAAGCTAACCTTAAAGAAGAACATATTGACTATTTATTAGCAGGGGATTTATTAAATCAATTAACCTCAGCTTGTTTTGCAGCTAAAGATTTAGATATTCCTTTTATTGGACTTTTTGGAGCCTGTTCTACAATGACAGAATCATTAGCAATGGGCTCATTAATGATAGATGGAGGATATGCAAATCATATTATAGCGGCAACATCCTCACATTTTTCTTCAGCAGAAAGGCAATTTAGATTTCCGCTCGAATATGGAAGTCAAAGACCTCCTACAGCTCAATGGACCGTAACCGGGTCGGGGGCAATGATTCTTGGAACTGAGGGGAATTATCCATATGTAAGCTATGTAACAATGGGTAAGGTTAAGGATTATGGAGTAAATGATGTAAATAACATGGGTGAAGCTATGGCTCCTGCTGCAGTAGACACTATAGCACAACACTTGAAAGATACAGGCAGAAGTCCTGATTATTATGATATTATTGCAACAGGTGATCTAGGAAAGGTAGGAAAGAGAATTACAAGGGAACTTCTTTTTGAACATGGTTATGAATTAAAAGATAATTATATTGATTGTGGTGATGAAATTTTTGATCATGACAGACAAAAAACAAATTCTGGTGGAAGCGGCTGTGGATGTTCAGCTGTAGTGGACTGCGGATATATTTATAAGAATATGCTGAATGGAAAGTTTAAGAGAGTTCTTCTTGTATCAACTGGAGCATTATTAAGTTCCACTTCATGTTTTCAAGGGCTTAATATACCAGGAATTGCACATGCAGTAGCAGTGGAAATATAACAGCAGGATCCATGTATTAAGCGGTTTTTTCAAATATTGAAACTGAAAGGGGACCAAGTAATGGATTATATAAATGCATTTGTTATAGGAGGAGTATTTTGCGTTATTGCACAAATTCTTATTGATAAAACTAAACTTACACCTGCTAGGATTTTGGTTAGCTTTGTTACATTGGGAGTTATATTAGGAGCATTAAATATATATGAGCCTATAGTAAAACTGGGAAAAGCAGGAGCTACAGTTCCACTTCCGGGTTTTGGATATTCATTAGCTAAAGGCGTTATAAAAGAGGTTGATAAAAGCGGACTTATAGGAGCTTTCACAGGAGGAATAAAAGGTACTGCCGGAGGAATTACCGGAGCTATCATTTTTGGATATGTAATGGCACTTCTTTTCAATCCAAAGACAAAGGAGTGATCTAAGTGAAACGAAGAGTTATAATTGTTACTGACGGAGATGATATAGCTAAAAACGCAGTAGAAGAAGCAGCAAGAAATATTGGCGGCAGATGTATATCATTATCGGCAGGTAACCCTACTGTTTTAAGCGGAGAAAAGATAATAGAATTAATAAAAATGGCAAAGTTTGATCCCGTGGTGGTAATGGCAGATGATAGGGGAGATATTGGCATGGGTTACGGAGAAAAGGCAATGTATAAGATTATGAAAGATAAAGCCATTGAAGTTATTGGCATTGTAGCAGTTGCTTCTAATACCTCTAAAGCTAAAGGCGTTATGGTAGACTGCTCCGTAGATAAGTATGGAAATATAATAAATAAAGCAGTAGATAAGTATGGAAATGCATTAAATAATAGAGTACTTAAGGGAGATACTGTTAATATGTTGTCTTCTGTGAGAGCGAAATATATAGTCGGTATCGGAGACCCAGGCAAAATGGACGGAAAGGATAACATAACCATTGGAGCGCCAATTATTTCTAAAGCTATGGAAGAGATAATAAAAAATTATAACAGGGAACTGACGGATTTTTAAAAAAGAAGGAAGTGAAAGTATCACTTCCTTCTTCAAAATCATAATTTAATGAGTAGTTTGGTCAGGTGAAGTATTAACAGGTGTCTGACCTGCATTTCCATTTGACCCGGAATTGCCATTATTATTTTGATTACTACCATTATTGTTTGTATTGTTGTTATTGTTATTATTTGTATTACCTTGTTCAACAGGAGTTTGAACAGGAGTTTGAACAGGTGGTGCAGGCTTCGTATCATCTGATTCTGTTGGAAGCACATAAGCTTCATCATCTAGATGAACGGATGGTTTATAGTCCCTTTTTATAAATATTCTTTTTTCTAATAAATCTTTTGGAGTATTTTCATTAGCTATTTTTCCATTTGACTTATTTATAGTAGCTTCTACATGCACATCGCATAAAGTTGTTGGTTGTGTGCCATCTATAAATAGCTCAGTATATACCTGGCTACCCCTTGGGTCTTGTGAACATAAATCTGTTGGTATTTTTCCGGAAACTTTACAAACAGGTACCGCTACAATTCCGGAAGGCCTTTCTATATCCTTTACAGGCAGATCTTTATTAGCAATGGCCATGATTTTTCCCCATACATAAGCAGAGGTTCCACTAGATATACCGCTAGGTAATACTGTAGGTGTATCATAACCAATCCATACGGAAGCTGTAAAGTAAGGAGTTAATCCTGTAAACCAAACTTCTTTTTTGCTGCCAGTTGTACCGGTTTTACCTGCAGCAGGCATTGCACCAAACTTTGCACGTGACCCGGTACCACCATTAACCGGCCCTTTTAACATGTCATAGGTTATATATGCACTTTGTGGAGATAAAACCTTTCTATTATTTATCTTGCTTTCAAGAATAGTTACTCCTCTTCTATCTACTACCTTAGTATAAAGTCTAGGTTCAGTATACATACCGCTATTACCAAAAGTACCAAATGCAGCAGCCATAGTTAGAGGGGTCGAACCATTAATTTCACCAAGCGCCATAGCGGCCAAACTTGACTTATCAACAGCAGTTAAATTCAATCCGTATTTTTCTGCGTAGGATGCTCCGGTTTTAAGACCAATATCATATTCTTCTTTAATTGCTACCAAGTTGACAGAATATTTCATAGCCTCTCTAAGAGTTATATATCCTCTAAAACGATTTGGATCATCATTTTTTGGTTCCCAGCCTTGCCAGCCTTTTTTAATATCTGAACCTACTGGAGAATCTTCTACTACAGTAGCAGCTGTAGCTTGCTTTGAATCTATTGCTGCAGAATATACAGTAAGCGGCTTAATAGAAGATCCCACTGGTTTTGGATAGGAACTAGATCCATTATAAGCAGCTCTGTTAAAAGAACGAGCAGGCTGCTCGCCTCTTCCGCCTACAATTGCTTTTACTTCTCCAGTATGGTAGTCCATTAGTACAGCTGCGGCTTGTGGAGAATCGGAGCCTATATTTTTACTGTCATTAATAATCTGCTGTACAGAATCCTGCAGTGACCTATCCATTGTAGTATAGATCTTAAGGCCTCCATACATTAATAAATTATTTATTTCTGTTTCACTGTAGTGATATTGGCTTTGCATATCTTTTTTTATTTGATCAATAGCCGGCAGAGCAAACCATTCATAGTTTAATCTGTTTTTGCTGGCAGTAGAAGCCTGATTAAAGGCCAGGTTTTTTGGATTTAATTCAGCAACTGCCTTATCATAGTCAGCTTTTGATAAATAGTTATTTTTATACATCATGGTTAATACTGATTTTGTTCTGGTTAAGTACACAGATGGATCTTTTTTTGCACTTTCAGAAAAAGCATTGTACCTAGTAGGACTTTGAGGAAGCCCAGCTATGTAGGCACATTGAAGCAGAGTTAAATCCTTTGCCGGTTTATTAAAATAGTAATTAGATGCTGCTTCTACCCCATATACAGTTCCTGCAAAAGGAATTGTATTCATATAGGCTTCAAGTATCTGTGATTTTGATAAATGCTTTTCAAGTTCAAGTGACAAGTACATTTCACGAATTTTTCTTGTTGCAGATTCTTTAAAGCTTTTTTCATTTTCAATATTTGTAAGCATAGTATTTCTAACTACCTGCTGCGTTATTGTGGAAGCACCCTGAAGAGAGCTCTTTCCTTTTAATTTGTTAAGTACATCTATATATATAACTCCAGCAATTCTTTGGTAATCGATACCATTATGCTTTTCAAATCTTTCATCTTCTATACTTATAAAAGCGTTACTCAGATTTTTAGGAACATCATTAATAGAAATTACATCTCTCTTTTCTTTTGTTGCAACAGCATCCATATATTGTTCTTTACTATCGTATATAGATGAAGGTTCATTTAGAGTAAGTATTTGATTAACATCTAAAGGTGGAGCTGTTTTTACTATAGCTAATACCACACCAGCACCTGCAACAGCGCTTAAAACGATAATACTTAAAAGCGTAAGCATTATAATTTTAAATACTTTAAGACCCTTTCGTTTTTTCTTTATATTTTTTCGTTGAGTATTTTTATCTTCTTCCATATGTGAAGCCTCCTTGAGTACTTTCTAATAAAGAATGCTCGTCCAAATATAATTTTATCATATATTTATTAATATTTTTATATAAATATTATTATATTACAAATATTGCCAAAAATCAAAAATATATTCGAACCACATTATTAAACTTAAAACTATATAATAGATTATACTAATGATTAATTGAAAAGGGAATATAAAAATGAAATGAGGTGTTAATATTAGAAGAAATACCAAAATAAAAATAATTTTAGTCTTGCTTTTGACATTGGCTTTCTTCAATATTTTTATTTATGCATTGGATAAGGCTATAACGCCTACTGTTATGGCAGTGGCAGACGCTGAAATGAGAGCGAAGTCTATGGAAATTATAAATGCTTCAATACTAAAGGAGTATTCACAGCAGTTTAATTATGATGATATTATAAAAGTAGAAAAAGATGGAGAAGGAAATATCTCTATGCTTAAAGCAGATACACTTAAAATGAGCAAGATTGCAACTGATGTGGCCCTCAATTCACAAAAAGATCTTAAAGCTTTAGGTCATACAGGCATAAAAGTGCCGATAGCATACGTATTTGATAATAATCTTTTAGCTAATATAGGACCAAGCGTATCTGTAAAGATGGAACCTATAGGATACATAGAAACAAAATATCAATCTGAATTTGAAAGTGCAGGTATAAACCAAACAAGACATAAAATATATGTACAAGTATATGCAAAGGTCAGAATTATAATTCCTACAAAAAAGGATGATATTGAAATAAAAAGTGAAGTACCTATAGCTGAAACTATCATTGTAGGAAAAATACCGGATACATCTATAAATTTAGACTTAAATGGAGCAGGTTACAAGATAAATAACAATAAAGAGCAAAATAAAAATCTGCCATAAAGTAGGCAGATTTTTATTTGAAATTATTAGTCTTCCCAGTTAAAAACATATGGAACATTCCTATAGTAATCTCCATAGTTTAAGCCATAACCAACGACAAATACATCAGGAATTTCAAAACAGCAATAGTCAGGAGCGATATCAACCTTTCTTCTTTCAGGCTTATCTAAAAGAACACAGCAGTTAACACTTTTTGCTCCTAAGGATTTTACGTGCTCAGCAACAAATTGCATTGTTATACCGGTATCTACGATATCATCAACTATTAAGACGTCGTAACCTTCGATATTGTCGGGAATATCATTAACAACCTTTACGCTACCTGAGCTTTGCTCACTATGACCATAGCTTGAGGTAGTCATAAAGCCAATCTTTGTAGGAACAGTAATATGTCTTACAAGATCTGCCGCAAAAATAAAGCTTCCTCTTAAAAGAGATAAAACATAAAGGTTTTTACCTTCATACTCTTTTGAAATTTCAGCACCTAATTCAATAATTCTACTTTCTATTTGATCTTTAGTTATGATAATATTTCTTTTTTTATTCTCCATTGTAATCCTCCAAACCGTAGATATTTACAATATTGTTTTAATAGTATAAAATTATATGAAAGTTGTCAAGTATATATAGAGAAACAATAAATAAATGGAGTTGGTATAATGATATTTGGGAATATCGAGGGAATAAGAAATTCAATATTAAATAAGCTTGAGAGTCTCTATGATTTGAATATTGATAAACAAACTATTTTCTCCTTAGAGCTTTCTTCAGTAATGTGCGATGTTACCAATCAAATAGGAAGAGAAGTTAGCGTGGCTATAGACAGGAAGGGAAGAATTACAAATATAGCCATAGGAGACAGTACTACAGTGGATGTACCAATGGTAGATATAAGGGAAAAAAAGCTTTCAGGAATAAAAATAATACATACTCATCCAAATGGAATATCGCAGCTTTCTGCGCTTGATATTTCTGCTTTATTAAAATTGAAGCTTGATTGTATAGTTGCAATAGCTGAAGAAAATGGAGTATGTAATGAAGCTACTGTGGGCTTCTGTTCTATAGAAAATGATGTATTGGTAGAAGAAAATATTGGGCCATTGCCAGTTGAAGAGGCAGTGAAAATAGATTACATGGATAAGGTAAACTATTTGGAAGGCCAGCTTAAATCAAATAATATAGAGGAAGATAACAGTGAGAGAGCTATAATAGTTGGAATTGAAAGTGATGAAAGTTTAGATGAACTTGCTGAGCTTGCTAGGGCTTGTGAGGTTAATGTAGTTCATAAAGTTCTCCAGAAGAAAAGCAAGATGGACACCGCTTTCTATGTTGGAAAAGGAAAGCTCGAAGAAATTTCTATGCTTAGGCAGGCATTAAAAGCTAACTTAATAATCCTTGATGACGAGCTTACCGGTTCTCAAGTAAGAAATTTAGAGGAAGTTACAGGCGCGAAGGTGATTGATAGAACAACTTTGATATTAGATATTTTTGCTAAAAGAGCAAGAAGCAGAGAAGCTAAAATTCAAGTTGAACTTGCACAATTAAAGTATAGACTTCCAAGACTTTTGGGGCTTGGAAGTGTACTGTCAAGGACTGGAGGAGGAATTGGAACAAGGGGGCCAGGTGAAAAAAAGCTTGAAGTTGATAGGAGACATATAAGAGAAAGACTTTATGACTTAAATAGCGAGCTTGTTAAGATAAAAAGACACAGGGAAACTCAAAGAGAAAAACGAAACGATATACCTAAGGTTTCTTTAGTTGGCTATACTAATGCAGGAAAATCTACGCTAAGAAATAAACTTTGTGATATTGCAATGCCAAAGGATGCAGCAGCGAAAGAAAAGGTATTTGAGGCAGATATGCTATTTGCCACACTAGATATAACAACAAGAGCAATTGTATTGCCGGATAATAGACTTATAACCCTTACTGATACCGTTGGATTTGTAAGAAAGCTTCCCCATGATCTAGTAGAAGCCTTTAAATCTACGCTTGAGGAGGTTGTTTATTCTGATTTATTGCTCCATGTTGTAGATACCTCTTCCGAAAGCAGTTTGGAGCAAATTGAAGCTGTTAATATCGTATTAAAAGAACTGGGAGCTATAGATAAGCCTACTTTGATTGTCTTAAATAAGATTGATAAAGCTAAGGAAGATGATATCAGAAAACTAAAAGAGAAGCTTAATGGAATGAATACAATAGAAATATCTGCAAAGGAGAGCATTAATCTTGATGTTCTTTTGGAGGAAGTTTCAAAAACTCTTCCGTATACATTAAAAAAGGCTGAATATTTAATTCCTTATAGTGATCAGTCAGCTGCAGCTTTTTTACATAGAAATGCTAAGGTTCTAGAGGAAGAATTTAAAGAAGAAGGAACCTACATAGTAGCACAAGTGGATGATGAAGTTTTTAATAAATGCGAGAAATATTTGTTTAACAAATAACCTATGGCAGGAGGCATTAATATGGAAATGGTTTGTCCTAATTGTAACGAGCTTAACGCTAAAAGTTTTTCATGCGCTAACTGCGGAGAAAGAATGACTGATTTAGGACGGGCGCAAGAAGTTTATCAGGATGATTATACTGCTAATATGCCAATAAACGATGCTTACGACTATTGCATCCATGTTTTTAAATGCAGTACGTGCGGCTATAATGAGAAATTTCAGATTAAAAAGATAAATGCGTAAATTTGAAAGTTTTTATTCAGTTGTACTTGTATAAGTATTGTTTTTATGTCAATTTATATTATAATTAATATAAGTTTTATAATTAATTATTGAGACTGGAGGGGTGTTTGTGGAAAGAACTATTATACAGTACCAAAGAGCTTTCAACAGCATAATAGATAGGCTTAAATCAAATGAAGCTGTTTTGGCGGTTATGGTATTCGGAAGCATGGTTACTGGAGATTTGTGGGATGAATCTGACATTGACCTGTTTGTTATACTGGATAAGAAAATAGAAAACATAAAAAATATATATACAGAGGAAAAACATATTCCTGTTCACATAAAGCTTATGAGTAAAAGCAAGTTTATACAGCTTTATGAAGAGGATTTAAGAGGCGGATTTATGCATAGGATGTTCTCTTCCTCAAGGTTAGTTTTTTCGAAGGATATGGAAATTACAATAAAATATGACAGCGGAAGATATTATCCGGATTTGGACAGGGAAAGATGGAATATGGTATATTTGGGGAAGGTTTTAAAGAGTATAGACATATGTAAAAAATATCTTTCAAACGATGGTGTTTATACTGCTTATGGAGCTGCAGTAAAGTGCGTAGAAAATTATGCACGTCTTCATGTAAATTATTCTGGGTATATGATAAGCAAGGATGCTATGACAATGGCAATGAATTTAAACGATAGTTTTAAACGTTGCGTAGATGAATTGTTTTTTTACAAGCAGGATACAGCTAAGGCTATTGGAGCAGCAGTGGAGTATATAGAAGGCTCAATTGATGAAAATATAAGAAATACAGCTTCAATATTGATAAATTATATGAGAGAAAAAGATTGTTTTTTAAGTACTGAGGATATAAAGAACGACAAGCTTTTTGTAAACTATGATATCGCTTTAGAAGATATATTAAATAAGCTTTGGGAAAAGAATATAATCAAAAAAGACAGCAGAGACTATAAAACTGAGGATGGTAAGGTTCTTTTTAAAGAAAATGTTTATTTTATATAAAATATATAAAGCTACTGGTATAAATCATACTGGTAGCTTAATTATTATTTTGCAGGTGAATTATGGAAAAGTATAGTATAGAATTATATGAGGGGGATGTACCTAAATATATTCAGATAGCAAAGCATATTAAAAAACTTATTGATATAAATGAAGTTAACGACGGTGAAAGACTTCCATCTATAAGAATGCTCTCAAAGTTTTTAAATGTAAATAATGATACAATAATTAATGCATATAAGAAGCTGCAGACTGAAGGATGTGCAGTTCAGAAGATAGGAAGCGGTACGTACGCTAAGAAAAAAGAAATAAATAAAAATTTTAAAAAGCAGTATTCGGAAATTTTTAAAAAGATGTCTGCTTCTGAAGCAAAAAATTATATTGATTTTACTGGAGAAAACGCTTGTAGTGACTTTTTTCCTGTTTCAAGCTTTAAGGGAGTTTTAAATGAAGTATTAGACAGAGATGGAGCGGAAGCACTTGCATATCAGGAGATGCTTGGATATTTTGGTCTAAGAGACAGCATTAATAAATATTTTTGGAAAAGCAGCCTGGATATTGACAACATTCTTATAGTATCTGGTGCTCAGCAGGGAATTGATATTGTTTCAAAAGCAATGATAAATGTAAATGATAATGTTATTGTGGAGAAGCCCACTTACAGTGGTGCGCTTTCAGTTTTTAAGGGCAGGAGGGCCAATATTTTTGAGGTCCCTATAGAAAAGGATGGCATTAATATTGAAACTTTTAAGAAGATTTTAAAGAAAAATAAAATAAAGTGCTTTTACTTGATGAGTTATTTTCAAAATCCTACAGGAGCGACCTACAGCATAGATAAGAAAATTGAAATACTGAAATTAGCCGAGGAGTATGACTTTTATATAATTGAAGATGACTATTTGTCTGAACTGATTTATGATATAAATATAGAATATAAAAGTTTTAAATCATTAGATACTAATGACAGGGTTATCTATATAAAAAGTTTTTCAAAAATATTTCTGCCCGGAATTAGAATAGGATATTTAATTTGTCCTGAAAGATTTAAAGAAAGCATTCAGAATTCTAAAATAGATACAGATATTTCCACCTCAAGCCTAATGCAAAGAGCGCTTCACCTATATATAGAAAAAGGTTTTTGGAAGGAATATATAAGCTATTTAAATATAATTTATAAGGAAAGATATAAATATATGAAGGAACAGCTTATTAATATTTTTGAGGACAGAGTAGAATTTACTTCTCCAGGTGGAGGCCTTAATTTTTATATTAAACTTTCTAGCTTTACTAACATGGATAGTATAAAGCTTTTTTATGAATGCAGAGAAAATAAAGTGCTTATTACACCGGGTGCCTTATTCTATAAAAACATGAAGGACGGAGAGAGATTTGTTAGATTAGGTTTTTCAAAGGTGGATAATAATGAAATATATATAGGATTAAATACAATAAACAATCTGTTAAAAAGGCAGTGATATGGTTTGGATAGAGGCTTAGTTAAAATAGACTGGAAAGAACTAAATAATCTTACCGAAGAAGATATAACATATTTTCTATCCTTGGAAGGAAAAACAGTAGATGCTATATGCAGAATAAGAAAAATGGATAGAGAAGAAGTTCAAAGACACATTATTGACGGAAAAGTTAAATATAGATTTTTGGCAAAAAGCAATAATGAGCAGGAATTATTTATAACTTTATGCAATGCAGGAAAACAGGATAAGCTATCTTTACTTTCCGGCATTGACAATGGAAATAAAATAAAGCTTTTAGAATTCATAAGAAAACAATACGCGGAAATGAATTCAAAATATAAGGAAACGGCAATATGGATAATTGGTGAATTAAAGGCTTTGAATTTAATTGATATACTGAACAAGGCTCTTGTTCATAAACATGTGAATATAAGAAGGATGGCGGTATCGGCTATGGGAAAGCTTGCTGATAAAGCTTGCGAGGTTCCTCTTATTAGAGCACTGGATGATGAAAATCCTCAGGTTGTTATGTATGCTGTTAAAGCACTTTCAAAGTTAAAAAGTGAAAGGGCAATTGAAAAAGTAAAACAAATTCATATATGCAGCGAAAAGGATTATTTAAGAAATGCAGCTGAAGAATTTATAAAAGCCTTTGAAGCTTAAGGGGGAAGAACTATGCCATATCTTACAATAAAAGATGAAGCAATCAGCGAGTTTGAAGAAAAAAAATCTGTTTTTATAGGGCATGTAAAAAGAATTTATACTGAGGACGAAGCTAAGGAGTTTATTAATAAAATAAGAAGCGAACATAGAGAAGCTACTCATAATGTATATGCCTATATTGTTGGAGAAAATATGGGTATTCAAAGATATAGTGATGATGGTGAACCTCAAGGAACCGCAGGAGTTCCTGTGCTTGAGGTTATCAAAAAGAACTTAATTACGGATGTAGTTATAGTTGTAACAAGATACTTTGGTGGAACTCTGCTTGGTGCAGGAGGACTTGTTAGATCCTACTCAAAAGGAGCATCAGAAGCAGTAAAAAAAGCAGGAATAGTGGAGAAGGTTAAAGGATGTTCTTTATATATAACAATAGATTATGAACAGCTTGGTAAGATTCAATATATTTGCGGGCAGAATAATTGGAATATTGAAGATACAGAGTATACTGAAAAAGTAACAGTAAAGCTATATATTGAACTTTCCAAGGTAGATAGTATTAAAAATAATATCATAGAAAGTACTTCAGGAAGAGCAATATTTAATGAGAGTGAAGAAAAATATTACTTTAAACTAGAAAACAGGTTATTTCCGGAATGTTAAAGGCTAATGATATTTTTCATAGTTGTGACAATACTGATTTTTATGATATAATGTTTTGTGCATTTGTTTATAAATAAACAATATAAAAACCATTAATACATATATACGGTTAAATTAGGAGGAGATTTTATGTCAGGACATTCAAAGTGGCATAACATACAAGCCAAGAAAGGCAAAGCTGATGCTAAAAGAGGTAAAATCTTTACAAAAATAGGTAAAGAGCTTATAATGGCTGCGAAAAATGGATCTAATCCAGATACTAATGCTAAACTTCGTGATGTTATAGCTAAAGCTAAGGCAAGCAACATGCCCCAAGATACTATAACAAGAGCTATAAAAAAAGGTGCGGGAGAATTAGCTGGAGTAAATTATGAAGAGATAGTTTATGAAGGTTATGCGCCGGGTGGAGTTGCAGTTATAGTTAATGTTGTAACAGACAACAAAAACCGCTCTGCAGGAAACGTAAGACATGCATATACAAAATACGGCGGAAATATGGGTTCTTCTGGATGCGTATCCTTCATGTTCCAAAAGAAGGGTGAACTGGTTATAGAAAAGACTGATGAGCTTGATGAGGATGAGCTAATGATGATGGCTTTAGATGCCGGAGCAGAGGATTTTGCTTCAGAGGATGAAGTTTTTGTTGTTACAACTTCTCCGGAAGATTTCGGTACTGTAAGAGAAGCTTTAGAGGCAAACGGAATAGAATTCCTAGAAGCAGATATAAAGATGATACCGGATACTTATACTGCAGTAGACGAGGAAACAGCAGTTAAAATCCAAAAGATGCTTGATGCTCTTGAGGATGACGACGATGTTCAAGATGTTTGGCACAATGCTGAATTCCCAGAAGGATTTGAAGAATAGTATAAAATTAAGAACACTTTGATATGTACTGGTTGGCACATATCAAAGTGTTTTTTTGTATTTGAAATTAAAATTTTTGAAAAGTTTATCCACAATTTAATGCTAATGACTGCTCTGAACATGAGAATAAATTAAATTAATCTAATGTGGTTAAGATATACTTGAATAAAATAACTAAACATATGATGGGAGGATTAAGATGTTGAAGTAGGAAATGCCATGCCAGATAATGATAATTTAGTTCCTGAGATGAGGGCATCCTTAGATAAGATCACTGAAAAAAAGTCTGGTGAGTCAAAGGATGACCTAGCAAAGAATTATGAGTATGCAGTTAAATATAATAAAAACATTTCAAAGCAGAATGAGAAAGAAAGACAGGCAGTTGATGCCTATATTAAAAACTTGTAACAAAATTAATAACTAACTATATATCTAGAAAAGAATAAAAGAATTTAGGAGGTTAAATTATTTTATTCTTTTACTTTTTCGTTCGACAAATTACAAAAAATATACGAACAGATGTTTACTTTTGTAATAATAAGTTATATAATAAAAATACGAACTAGAGTTCTGAAGCTCTACAGTATAAGCAAAAGCATTTAGTAAGAAATTTTATACATATTAAATATGATTTTATAGCCTATGAGAAGGAGATGCATTGGTATGATAAGCAGAAGTATAAAAGGAATAACAATGAACACAAAAGAGTTAAAAAACTTAGTATTATTTTTTAAGGATCAGGGTATTTCACCTACCGTAAAAGAATTATGTACAATGAACATATATATAAGCGCATATCGAAGCAAAATAGCATCATAGGTTTATCATATTTATAGTTTTGCAGGTAATTATAAATTAAGGAGAGAATATAATCTCTTCTTTTTTGTTATTTAAAATATATGAATAATACAGGTTTTCATGGAAAAGCTATGCTTGAAAGGGGTGTTATTATGAAAAATAACTATAAAAGCAAAAGGATACCTGAAAGGAGCCAGTTTAAAAGCTTAAATCCTAAAGATGAAGTTGAAATTAATTCTATATATTATGGAAATGATGAGGGAATTGCAACTCAAATAGTTACTAATTATAATTACAAACCGAACAATGATTAATAAGAGGTGCAAAATGAGTAAAGATAGAAATGAAAAAATAGATGACTTAGATAATTTTCAAGCAGTTACTCAAAATAGCATAGCCCAGGCAGCAAATATGGGAACATTTGCAATGGGAGTTGATACAGTGACAGACTTCACGCAGATAAATCCCAACACTATGGAAGCTGACAATTATCAAAAAATAAAGCATGAGCACACTGCGAACTTTCATGGGAAAATAATATCCAAATAATCAGCAAAAAGCCTAATATAAGCTAGAAGTTTTTTTCTTAATTGGTATATAAAGTGATAAATTGTAAACAATATCTATGTATAATCTATTAGAAGGAAGGTTTTTTTAATGCAACACCTTTATAATACCGAAGCGGATGAAGTTTCTATTTTAAAAATATTTGTAAAAAGCAGAACTAAAAATTTAGATGGTGAAGAATATGGATATTCTATTGATATAGAGTGCTGTGATGTGTTTTTAACTGATTCAATAAAGCAGGAAATAGAAAAATTGAGTGCTTTGCTGCTTAGTTATGCACCTGAAATACAGATATATAGACATATTAAAGAACAAATGCCTATTATGGAGTTTAGAGCTAGTCAATATATGCCACGACTGTATAAAGTCAATATTTGCACTAATTTTGAAGAGTATATGATAAAGATAAAAAACTATAATGACATAGTAAATCTTATAAGTAAAAGTATAATTGAAAGAATAACATATTTATTTGGGGCATATTCTTTGGAAAACTATTAAAAACATTTTCATGTCTGAATATTGATTGTGCGCAAATTAAATGTTATAATTTTATCAAAACCACGAAGGTTTTTGTTTACATATTTTAGGTTTGTTTAGTTTTATGATGTTTACCACGAAGGTAGAGTTTAATAGCTCTACCTTTTTTATTTTAGAATGGGGGAAGAAGAATGCATATTCCAGATAATTTTTTAAGTCCATCTACTTGTGCTGCATTGGGGGCAGCAATGATTCCGGCTTGGAAAAATTCTATTACCAAGGTTAAGAAAGATTTTAAGAAAAAGAAACTACCTCTTCTTGGGGTATGTGCAGCTTTTTCGTTTTTGATTATGATGTTTAACATACCTTTGCCGGGCGGTACTACAGGACATGCCGTAGGTGCTGTACTTGCTGCAATACTTATAGGTCCTTATGCTGCATCTATATCAATTACTATAGCTTTACTTATCCAGGCCTTGTTTTTTGGAGATGGAGGAATACTTGCTTTTGGAGCTAATTGCTTTAATATGGCGTTGGTTATGCCGTTTTCAGGATATTTTATATATAAACATGTGAGTGATAGATTTAAAGGGAACAAGGGCAGGCTCACAGCAGTCTTTGCTGCAGGCTATGTAGGTGTTAATTTAGCGGCTTTGGCGGCAGCAATTGAATTTGGAATTCAACCTTTACTTTTTAAGGATACTGCTGGATTGCCACTATATTGTCCTTATGGATTGAAGGTATCTATACCTGCTATGATGATACCTCATTTATTAATTGTAGGAGTATTGGAGGGAATTATAACATTAGGAATATACAGCTATATTAATAAGGTTTCACCTGAAAGTATGTACGAAGGCGAAAAAATAAAATTGAAGCCAATTTATAGTCTGATAATAGGACTTGTTTTAATATCACCATTAGGCCTATTAGCTTCGGGAACTGCTTGGGGTGAATGGAGCACTGATGAAATAAAGGACATACTAGGATTCATACCCCAAGGGATGAAAAATGGTTTTAATTTTAATGCAGCTATGGCGGATTATAGTCTTAAAGGAACTAACGAGACTTTAGGATATGTAGCTTCTGCTGCAGTAGGACTTTTAATAATATTTTTATTATTTAAGCTGGCAAAAAAGATGTCAAGAAGTTAATTCTTGGCATCTTTTTATGTCATAAATAATTTCATTTAATATTTCTTTTATTTCTAAGTTTGCAGTTCCTGGTATGTAAAAACCATGTTTTTTTAAAGGTATTATATATTTTTTACAATCCTTCTTAAAAACCACTTCGGCTAGCTTCTGAGTAACTTCACCATTTAAGCCGCCAGGGCATAGCATTCCTATAGGTGCAATTATACAGGACATATTATTATTGACTATATAATTAGCAATATAATCATCACCATAATACGACAAATTGCCTCCGGCTTTAAGCATGGAGTTAGCAGCATGAGAGTTTGTACCAAGACAGATAATATTTATTTCTGCAAAAAACTCAGATCTTAATTTAGATATTATTGATTTTCCAAGCCCGCCGCCTTGACCATCAAGCACAACTACATTAAGCAAAGAAAAAACCTCCTCTATAGATTTAAGTCCTATATTGAGTATAGCTGTTTTTGAGCTACTTTTAAAGTTAATATTTTTATTTTTAAAGTACTTCTAAAGACATTTAAAGGCTAGAATGCATAGTGTTTTTTAGTGAAAAATGTTGACTTTTGTAGAATGAGATGATACTATTTATGCATGACAAATTGAATATTGCATCCATATATTCTCGATAATAGGGTTCGAGAGTTTCTACACAAAGGCCGTAAATCTTTGGACTATGGGTGAATCCTTAGTAACCTCAGTTTTATTTGAAGTTTCATTTCCGCTATTGGATTTACACATAGTCCTATGGCGGAATTTTTTATTTCAAAATACAAAAAATGGAGGACAAACATGAATTACAAAAATACTAAGGCTTCAAAAAAATCATTATTTGATAGTGTGTTTAAGCTAACAGAGAACAATACCAGTGCAAAAACAGAAATATTAGCCGGTATAACTACTTTTATAACTGTGGCTTATATTATATTTGTTAATCCGAACATATTGAGATTTGCCGGAATGAATCTTCAAGGGGTTAAGGGGGATGCTGCAGCAGCTTTTAACGCACTTAATGATCCAATAGTTGCATCAGTTTTTACTGCTACATGCATATCTGCAGCAATTGGAACTTTTATAATGGCTTTATATGCAAATCTTCCATTTGTATTAGCTCCGGGAATGGGACTTAATGCATTTTTTACTTTTAGTGTTTGCATAACTTTGAAATACAGCTGGCAGCAGGCGCTTGCTGCAGTATTTATATCAGGAATTTTATTTATTTTAATAACTGTTACTTCTATAAGAGAGAAGATAGTAAATGCATTGCCTCATAACTTAAAGCTTGCTATTTCAGGCGGTATTGGATTATTTATAGCACTTATAGGACTAAAAAGCGGTGGTATTATTGTGGCTAATCCTGATACACTTGTATCCTTTGGTAACTTTACAAATCTAAGAGTACTTTTAACTATAATCGGAATAACCGTAACTGCTATTTTAATGGCTAGAGGCATTAAAGGCTCAATGCTTATTGGAATACTTTTAACTACACTTATAGGAATACCAATGGGAATAACCAATATTTCTGGCGTGAAGATTTTAAGTACTCCTCCATCAATAGCACCAACTTTATTTCACTTGGATTTTAAAGGGCTGCTAGGTCACGGAGGAGTGGGAGTTGTTGGAGCACTAAGCAGTGTACTTATGGTTATTATAACTTTCAGTTTGGTAGATTTATTTGATACTATCGGAGCATTGGTTGGAACAGCTCAAAAGGCAAATATGTTAGAGCCTGATGGAAAGGTTAAAAATATGCATAAAGCTATGCTTTCAGATGCTTTAGCAACTACTTTTGGCTCAATGCTTGGTACAAGTACTTTGGTAACCTGTGTTGAGTCTACTGCCGGCATCACTGAAGGTGGAAGGACAGGACTTACTTCTTTCACTGTTGGAATATTATTTATACTTTCTTTATTTTTCAGCGGTATTGTTGGTATTGTTCCTGCAGAGGCAACCGCGCCGGCATTAGTTATTGTTGGAGTTTTAATGCTTGGTGCAGTTAAGGAGATAGATTTTAGTGACTTTACGGAAGCTTTACCTGTGTTCTTTACGATAGCAATTATGCCTTTCAGTTACAGCATTGCAAATGGTATAGCAGCAGGGATAATATTTTACCCTGTAGTAAAATTAGCAACAGGAAAACGAAAGGAAGTACATCCTATTATTTATATATTAGCAGCTCTGTTTATTTTAAGATTTATACTGCTTCCTCATTAAGGTCTTGGTACAGATTACTCTGTACCTTATTTATTTGCACAAATAAATTTTAAAATATATAATAGGTATTATTAATAATATTTGAAGTAAAGGAGAAAGCAATTTGATAAAAGCAGTTTTATTTGATCTTGATGGTACATTAATTGATACAAATGACCTAATAATTCAATCATTTAAGCATACCTTTCAGAAGCATTTAAATAAAGATGTTCCTGAAAGTGAGATAGTTTTATATTTTGGAGAGCCCCTTATAGATACTTTAGCAAGATATGATAAAGATAATGCACACATACTAATTCAAACCTATAGAGCGCATAATGAGGCTATACATGATGAACTTACTAAAGAAATTTCCGGCGCTAAAGAAACTTTAAAGGAACTTAAAGCTTTGGGTATAAAAGTCGGTGTTGTAACTTCAAAAAGAAGAGGAATTGCTGAGAGAGGATTAAAACTTTTTAATATGCTGGAAATGATTGATGCTTTCATTACTCCCGAGGATACAGTAAAACATAAGCCGGAGGCAGAGCCCATAGAAAAGGCATGCGGTATATTAGATGTTAATCCAAGCGAAGCTCTAATGGTAGGAGATAGTCACTTTGATATACTTTGTGGAAAGAATGCAGGGTCCAAGACCTGTGTAGTAAGATATACTGTTCTGCCACTAGATAAGATTATGGCTTATTCTCCAGATTATTCTATAGATAATATTAAGGAAATTATAGATATAGTTAGAAAAGAAAACTTCAAGTAAAATTATGCTTGAAGTTTTTTTGTATAAGAATTGAGCAAATTTTCTAAAAATTTAGAAGGAAAAATTTAGAAAGTAGAGAATATAATTATAGTTAAGATATTTAGAATTTATGAGAGGTTTTAAAGCTTAACGATTAATTATTAGGAGGATGGGAATGCATGGATAAGCTTTATTATTGTAATGAGTGTAAAAGGGTGATAAGTAATGGTGAAAGCTGCAGTTACTGTAATGGCAGCTATATTGATGAGCTGTCAGTTGGAGCTCCTGTTAATGTTATAGGAACAAAGTTAAAGGGCAAAGTGCTAAAAATAAAAGATAATACAGCGAGACTTTTGATAAGAGATGAAAGCAACAGTAAGTTTATTAGAGAGTATAGCGGAGAAAAATTGAGGAAAATTTTATAATAAAAGCCTAGGTTTAAATAGAAAAATTAAACCTAGGCTTAAAAATTGTTTTAGAAAATCATTTGGTATAGCATTTTTACAGCAACACCTAAAGACATAATGATAAAGATTGGTTTAATAAGCTTGGAACCTTTATTGATTGCGAGAACCGTACCTACACGTGCACCAAATATCATAAATATAGCAACAGGTACTCCAAGCAAATAATTTATTTGTCCATGTGCTGCAAAAAGCAATAAGGACGTTATATTGCTGACAAAATTTAAAAATTTTGCATTTCCGCTAGCCTTAACAAAATCAAAACCATAAATACTTATAAGTCCGAATATTAAAAAAGAGCCCGTGCCTGGACCAAAGAATCCATCATAAAAGCCTAAGGAAAGTGCAAGAAGCATCCCAAGAAAGATAGTTTTTTTTGTAGTTCCCTTAAACTTATCTTCTATGCCTATAGATTTTGAGAAAAAACTATATACTCCCACACATAAAATTAATATAAGTACTAAACTGTATAAAAAGTTTTGGTCAAGCTTCAGTACAGAGGTTACTCCTAGTACAGCGCCTACAAGAGTAAAAGGAGCCAAGTACTTCATGAGATTGAAGTTAACTTTTCCTGATCGAGCAAATTTAAGAGAACTTGTAAACGAAGCTGCGGTTGAAGAAAATTTATTTGTTCCTAATGTAACATGAGGTGGAATGCCGGCCAGAAGGTATGCCGGAACACTTATAAGTCCTCCGCCACCAGCTATTGAGTCAACCAGTGCAGCTAAGAAGCCTGCGGGGCATAATATAAGAAGCTTCATAATAAAATCGTGGCTTAAACTTAAATTGAGAGGCATACTAACACCGTCCTAAGCTCATAAAATTTAATCAAACAATATAGATTTTAACATAACTTTGCATAGCAAGTCCAATAAAAATAATGCAAGTATACATAAAGGTGTCAGAATTAAATTCTGACACCTTTATTCATTTAATTAGAATCAACCATATATTTCTTCAGAAGATTATGCTTTAGTATATCATCTGAATATTCAAGCTGAGTTAAGGCATCATCTTTCTTGCCTTTTAAGGTTTCATCTTCACTAAGTTTTTGTCCGCTGGTGATATCATAATATGTGTTGCTGGGGGAGTGATAATATATATTACCGTCTGTAAAGGATCCATTTCTAAATAATACAGTTCCTTCAGTGGAATTGAATAAATCCTTTCCGAGCATATTTTTCGATTCTATAGAAAAAATATTAGCTAGAGTGGGATAGATATCCATCTCTCCACCAAAGGTATCATAGACTCCATTGTTTTTATCCTCAGGAAAGTGAATAAACATTGGAACCTTTTGAAGCATTGCCCATTGTAAGTCATTAAGCTCTGAGACACCTTCAAATTTTGCTAAATCATCTTTTTTATTATCCGGTATAGCGTTATGATCGCCGTATAAAACAACAACAGAATCTTTTAGAATACCTTCTTTATCTAAATTGTCAAAAAAACTGCCTAATGCTTCATCTGTATAGTGAATAGCATTAATATAATCTCCAATTAATGTTCCGCTTAATTCTCCGCTGTAGAAATTTCCATAGTTCTTTTGGTCATCATATGGAAAATGGCTGCTTAAAGTGATAAGGAAAGAGTAATATGGTTTTTGCATTGTTTTAAGTTTTTCCAGTGATTGGCTCAAAAATGATTTATCACTAAGACCTAAACCAACCTGAGAGTCGATATTAAAATCCCTTTCATTAAAAAAATTGTCAAAGCCTTCGTTTTTATACATAACATCTCTATTCCAGAAAGTGCTTTTATAACCGTGAAAAGCTGCTGTACTATATCCGGAGTTTTTTAACGCGTTTCCAAGAGAATTATATTCGTTGCCAGCATATAAATAATAGGCAGCACCAGAAGGGGCAGGGTATAAGGAGTTGTTAGTCATAAATTCAGCATCTGAGGTGCCCCCTCCCGATACTTGATAAAAAAAGTTATTAAAATAAGCACTTTTTTTAACCCACTTATTCAAATTAGGAGTAATTTCTTTGCCATCTATTGTTTTGTTAATTACAAACTGCTGAAGAGCTTCAACCTGTATCATTATAAGGTTTTTACCTTCACCTTCACCTTTCAGATTAACACTTTTAGAGGTACTATTTGTCTCTAAGAAGGTTTTAATATCATTTTCTTTTTCCTTAGAAAGAAGAGTGTGCTTAGAAACATCATTTTTTACTTCATTAAATATATCAACACTATGTGCATTTATAATACCAAGCTCGTTAGCTATATATACCCTGTTAAACATTGTACTTAAAAGCCTCGGCTGCTCAATAGAAAGTCTATTTATATAGTAACCATTAAGCATACATCCTGAAAGCAGAACTAGCAAAAAAGAAGCAAGTTTCAAGCTTAACTTTTGATTTTTTGAAGTAATATGATTATAAAGTTCTTTTATAATGAAAAATACAACTAAGTCTGATAAAAACAATAAATCACTAAATTTAAAGAGGCTGCCTACACTAGACTTAACATCACCAAGCAATAGTCCGTTTCTAACTACAGATACAGAAGGTATATCCTTAAAGTATCTATAATAATTCACATCACAAATAATAATAAAGCTTAAAAGAAAATCTAAAATCATTATAAACTTTATTCTTTTTCTTTTGTTAATTAAAAATAAGAAACTGCATAAAACTAAAGCTGAGGCTATTATTGGACTTAATACTGATTTATATGAAAAGTAGTTAGGTTGTATTTGCCTGCTGAATATAAGTACTTTTACTGTTAATGATATAAAAAATAAATATATGTCAACATTATGTAGCATAAAGGCACTAAATTTTTTCATTTCATAACAACCCCCAAGTAAATTTTCAACTACTCAAGTATAAGCTTGTTTTATGTCTAAACATCTACAGAGTAATGAATAAATTGTAACGAATTTATTAAAAAGTATTAAATCATTTATAGAAATTTTTATACTTATCAAAATATAGGATGCGCAGAATTATTTTTTTAAATTACATGTTTTAGATAAATATAGATATTTACATAATATAAATGCTATAGCATAATAGAATAGATGTTATTGCAAAGCAGGAGGAACCATATGAGAAAAGGAAAAGAATATGAAATACTGATAGAAAAAACTGAATTTCCAGGTCTTGGAGTTGGAAATGTTGAAGATAAAAAGGTATATGTAAAAAATGCTCTCCCAGGGCAAAGAGTTTTGGGAAGAATATCAAAGAAAAAGAACGATTATGCCGAAGCAAAAGTTATGGAAATACTAGAAGATGTAAATTATAAAATTGAAAATAAATGTCCGCATTTTAACGAATGCGGAGGATGTACACATCAATTCATTTCTTATGAAAGGCAGCTAGAATTTAAGAAACATCAGGTTCTTGAATTACTTGAACAAGGAGATATAAAAGATTTTGAATTCGTAGGCATTGAAAAAAGTCCTGAGGAGTTTGAATACAGAAACAAGATGGAATTTACCTTTGGTGATTATGAAAAAGGCGGAGAGTTATCACTAGGTATGCATATTAAGGGAAAGAGCTTTGGCATTGTTACAGTTGATAGTTGTCAAATTATTGATGAGGATTATAGGAAAATATTATTTTCTACATTAAAGTACTTTAGAGAAAAAAATCTTCCTCAATATAAAGTTATGAAGCATGAAGGCTTCTTAAGGAACCTGGTTATTAGAAAAGCAAAAAATACAGGAGAAATATTAATAAATATAGTTACAACCTCTCAAATAGATTTTGACTTCAGCGAAATAACAGAACTTCTAAGAAGTATGCCTTATGAGGGAATACTTACAGGAATAATTCATTCTGTAAATGATTCACTATCTGATGTAGTTGCTGCTGATAAAGTAAATATACTTTTTGGCAGGGATTATATTATAGAAAAGCTTTTAGGTTTGAAATTTAAAATAACTCCATTTTCTTTCTTTCAAACCAATTCAAAGGGAGCAGAAAAGCTTTATAGCTTAGTAAGAAACTTTATGGAGGACTCTGATAGTAAGGTGGTTTTTGACCTATATTGCGGGACAGGAACAATAGGTCAGATTGTAGCCCCTAATGCTAAAAAGGTTATTGGTATTGAACTTATCGAGGAAGCAGTTGAAGCAGCAAATGAAAATGCAAGATTGAATGGACTTAATAACTGCACCTTTATTGCTGGCGATGTAGCTAAGGTAATTACCCAGGTTAAAGATAAACCGGATATTATTATATTAGATCCTCCAAGACCCGGAGTTCACCCAACTGCATTAAAGTATGTAATAGACTTTAATGCTAAAGATATAATTTATGTATCTTGCAATCCAAAGAGTCTTGTTAATGATTTGAAAACATTAACTTCTGAAGGATATGTAGTAGAAAAGGTTGTTTTGATGGATTTATTTCCGCATACTCCTCATGTGGAGTGCGTCGTAGGACTACGTCGAGCAAATACCTTGTAATATTTGAATTCATGCTGTTTAGAGAGTTTTTTATGTTCACCTCAGATGGGGATGATTTTAGGAATAAATTGAAAAAAGATGGTATTTTAGTGAGAGTAGCAATTTGAAGTGGAATGAGTAGACACGTTTATTGGAAAAATTATGAATAACAAATAATAAAATAATAGAGCAGAAAAAAGCCTTGAGGTTATATTTATCTCAAGGTTTTTTTCTGTTCTATTAACTTAATTAAGATGAGGGGGAATTTCTAAAATTATGAACAAATTAATATTAGTAGTAGTTTTGTTGGTGACTATTGGATTTATTTATAATCTCAGAAAAAGTTTCAGAGCCAATAAAACTAAAAAAGCTGCAAAGGAAAATATTGTTAATGACCAACTTAATAGAAACTCTTTAGATAGCAATGAATTAAAAGATGAAGTGCTAGAGAATAAACAAGACGATATTAAAATCAAACCTAAAGATACAAGAGAGCTAAACAAATTACTAAATGATATGATCCATGAATTTATCATAAAGAAGCCCCAGCTTATAAATGCAGTTGAAAGGGGTATTGAAGAAGAAAAAAGCCTGAGAAAAGAAGTCTACAGCTTCTTAGATAGGAAAGCTTATGGATTAAACCAGAAGGATAAAGACTTCATTCTTAAAAATTTTGAAAGATATATATGGCAGTATGGAGAGCTGCAGGAGCTTATAGATAGCGATACCATAAGTGATATTAAAACTATAGATTATGATAATGTGAGAATAAAGGAACAAGGAAAGAGAAGAAAATCCAATGTAGCCTTTTCATCGAGAGAAGCTTTAAAGGAATATATAAACTTTGTTGCAGTTAAAAACGGAGCTATATTAAGTGAAAAGGAAGCTATTCAGACAATGACAGATAAGAGTTCTTCAGATAAGTTTATACTTAGAATAACAATATCCAGTGAATATGTAAACTCTGTAGGGTATCCATATTTGCATATAAGAAAAATCCCTAAATATAAGGATGATTTACCTAAACTTAAAGCAAAAGGAATGTTTGATGACAAAATAGAAAGTTACCTACATGAAGGAATGAAAAGTAATTTAACCTTTTTCCTATGTGGTAAAGGTGCAGTAGGTAAAACCACTTTGCTCAATGCCCTAATAGATGAAATACCTTTTGATAAGTCTGGATTAGTTATTCAAGAAGCCGAAGAGCTGTATAGCTTAAAGCATCCAGATTTAATGCTGCAAAAGGTTAAGTATGCAAAGGGAGAGTCAAAGATACAATATACACTTGCAGATTTATCGGTAAAAGGACTTTTAACTGACTTAGATTATTTTGTTATTGGGGAGATAAAAGGAGAAGAAGCCTGGGATATGATAAATGCTATATTTACAGGCCATACAGCCTTAAGTTCTGTTCATGCTAGTGGTTCTAAGGAAGCTGCTGAAAAGCTCATACACTATATAAGATATTCTCCAAAGGCAGCAGATTTAAATACTGAAGATTTACTTAAGATGTTAAGCGGTATAGATGCAGTTATATTTATTGATGATTTTAAAATATTTGAAATTACTGAGATAGAGGGATTCAATGAAAAGACTAAAAGCCTTATATTTAACCCAGTGTTTAAATATAAAGTAAGTGAAAATAAAGGTGAATTTATTAAGCTCAATGAGAGCTGTGAAAAGATAAAAAATAAAATTGCATACAGCAAATTTAAGAGAAATCAATTCAAGGAAGTGGTTTAATTTGAATGTGATATATATTGTATATGCAGCAATGGTCATAGTACTATCCTTAGTCTCTTACTTATTTATTTCAATAATTATTGAGGTTAGAGAAAAGAAGTATTTAAATAAGATTCTTGATGATGTGAGTAAAGTATATAATGAAAGGCAGAAGGTAAGAGAAGCCAAATTCCTTTATGAAGGTTCAACAAGTGATAAAAAGTTTATAGATAAAATAGATGAGCTTGTTGAAAGATCAAGGATAAAAACTTTAATTCCATTTATAACAAGTGAATTATTAATTGCAGGTACATTAGTGTTAGCTTTTGTATCTGCTTTTTTATTTAACAAATATTTTGGATTTTGGCTTTATACAATAGCAGCCTTTGCTTCTGTAATATTTATAGTAGTCTTCACTTTAAAATACATGGAAAAGAGAACTTTTAATAAAATTGATAAGCAATTATTAGTTTATATAAATACACTTAAAAACTTATGCAGCTCAAATAATGACATAGTAGTTATTATTGAAAAATCAATAGATTATGTTGAAGAGCCTATAAAGGAATATCTTGAACAATTTGTTTTTGAATGTAGAAAAGGAATTCCAGTGTACAAAGCCTTTAGAAATCTTGAAGATAAGGCTGAGAATAAAAGATTTAAGCAGCTAATTAAGAACTTGGCAATCTGTTCTAAGCATGAAGCCAATTATGAGAAGATAATAAAAAAATCTAAAGTAATTTTAAAGCATTATTTTGAGGAAAAAGAAAGAAGAACTAAAGCTGTTAATAGTGGAAGGTCAATAATAGTCATAACACTTTTTATGGGACTTTTTACTTTAAATATTCTACAGTCTTTTTCAGGTAATTTATTAGATACTCTTAAAAATACGTTAGTAGGTAATGTGCTATTAGGATATTTCTTAATAGTGTTAATATATGCTACCTATAAATTTATAACCTTAGATAATTTAAACTACTAGAAAATCATGGGGAGGGGGTGATTTAAATTATTGTATTAGTATTAAATCTTGCTATTTTCCTTTTAATTTTGGTATCAACATATTTATACTTTAAAAACTACACACCTAAAAAAGTGAAGGGAGATATGCAAGAAGAAAAAAACAGCTATAAAAGGTTTAATAATTATCTAAGGAAAAATGAGGAGGGATATTTTTCATATAAAAGAATAGAAAAATACTTAAAAAAATTAGGGAATCCGCTTGAGCTGACTCCCTTTGGATATATAATAGGAAAACTATTAATTCCAGTTATACTATTTATAGCTTTTCTTATAAGCAATGATTATATTCTAGCTGTTATTTCCGCTGCATTTGGTTACTTTATATTAGACAGTATTCTAAGAACAAAGGATAAGCAGGATATGAAGGTAATTAAGCTAGAGCTTGGAGATGTTTATGATCTATTAAACATACAAACTTCTGCTGGAGTTTTTATAGGAAATGCTTTAACAGAGTGCTACTTAGTAGCTTCAAATAAAAGATTTAAAATGAAACTTGCAGAGCTGTCAGCAGAAATTAATATGACTAAAAATATAGAGAAAGCTTTAGATAATTTTCAAAGTAATTTTAATTCGTCAGAGATAGATAACTTTGTTATAACCATAAAGCAAAGTCTAATAACTGGTCAGACAGAAGAAGCATTAGAAGATATATCAGATTCACTAAAAGAAAGAAATCTGATAGCAATACAAGAAGATACTAAAAAAGTAAATAGTACAGCAAATATTATTCAGCTCCTGATGTATATGGGTATCATGACAATAATACTCTACATTACAGGAGCTGAACTTATTAAAAGCTGGACAGGAATATTTATAAAATAATCTAAACAATAAAAATAAGATATTGAAGAAAAAGGAGATAAAAAATTAATGAACAGATTAGTATTAAACACATCAATTAATATGCAGCAAAGAGCAAGTAAATTTAGAAATAAGCTTAATAGCTTTATTACAAAGAAAAAGAAGGGCGATGACAAGCTTATAGTTGCCTTAGTATTAGCGGCTCTTGGAGTTGGATTATGTATTTATTTTAGAAATAATATTTACGATATAATGACAAGTACTGTTGCTACATTAAAAACTCAGATTCAAAACTTAATTGCTGGAACTGTAAAAGCTTAAGAATACTAGGAGAAAAGGTAATGAGAGAATTAATAATAAATACAGAAGTAAAGGTTGTAGAAAAGATAGGTAATATAAAGCTCAAAGCAAATAACATTTTTACAAGAAAAAAGCAAGGAGACGATAAACTTATAGTTGCTCTAGTATTAGCAGCTCTTGGTGTAGGTTTATGCATATACTTTAGAAATGGCATTTATGACATTATGACAGATACTGTTAGTACGCTAAAGACACAGATAAACAGCCTGCTTGCCGGAACAGTAAAATAAATATTTAGTTGTGATTACAATGCGGAGAAATTTAACTTTCTCCGTATTTTTTATGAAGGTGGTAGTAATGTGAGAAAGAAAAAAGGTGAGATTGATCAATATGTAATTATTGTGTTAGGAATACTATCCTTCTTTATAATAACAATAGCTTCACTTAATTATGTAGGCTCTACAGACAAATATATAACTGCTAATCAAATAGCGAGAAAATATGTATTAAAGATTGAAAGTAAGGGATATTTAACTCCTGAAAACGCAGCTAAATTAAGAAGTGAACTAACAAATCAAGGTTTCTCTAATATAGATTTAACTGGAACTACCATGTCAGAAGTAAAAAATGGAGAAGATGTTTTTTTATTTATAAACTATGACCAACCGATTAGAAACATAGATATAGAAAACTTTAATGTCAAATTTGTAAATGAAGTTCAAAGAGTTCAAATATCACGTTCTTCAACAGCAAAGAATTAGAGGAAGGTGGTATGTTGAAAAAGAAAAAGGGTAATTTGGTTATACAGATTTCTGCTATTTTTCTATTCTATATTTTGTTTATTGTATGCATGTTTGCATTTACAAAATATAAGATAAGTGCAGAAAGTGAGATAGTAAGTGATGCCTTAGTTTCATCAAATCTTGCAGCTCTTACGACCCAAAATTTAGACATAGATTTATTATCTCAAGATCCTAATAAAAAAATTGTTATTGTAAAAGACCCTAATGAAGCTTTAAAGACTTTCCAAAGACATTTAAAGTATAATCTTGGACTAGATGAAAACTATGCGCCTAAAAATTCTATTAGCTCTATAAAAGGTAAAGTAGATATAAAAAAATTTACTATATATAATGTGCAGGGAAATGATGTTGCAGTATATGAATTAAATTTTACTACACTAAATTTTGCAGTTAAAAATTATCCAAGTGGTAAAGGCAATATATATACTCCTAAAGGTACTAAGGTTGAAGCAAGTACAGTTCACTCACAAATAGGATTTACATTAGAAACTATATTTAAAGATAGTATGCATGTTGAGTTCTCTGAGGATACAGATATATTGAAAGAATAAGAAGGAGGAAGATAGCTTGAAAAAAAAGGTTTCCTTAATGTTTTTAAGCCTACTTATGGCTGCTATTATTTTTGCAGTAGTAATTACGTTGCAAAATAAAATTGCAAATCCAAATGGTAAGACAGAAGTTTATTACTCTCAGCAGTATATAAGCAAAAATACAATAATTAATAAAGACAACTTCGATAAGTACTTTATTAAAAGGGAAGTAAGCAAAGATAACTTAGTTGAAGATTCTATAACAAATAAGGAAGAGTTACTGGAAATATATACGGCAGAAAATATTCTAAAAGGTGAACAGATTTCAAGAAAAAGAATAGATAAGAATTCAAATAGATTAAAAGACATACCAAACAAGGTGGAGTATTCAATAAAATTTTCAGATATAAGTGAAGTTGCAGGAGGAACTTTAAGAGAAGGTGATGTAATAGACCTTATACTTACAGAAAATCAAGATAACAAAGTAATTACCCAGACGGAACTTAAAAATGTTATTATCAGCAAAGCAATTGCTGCAGATGGGAGCTTAATAAACAGAGATAGTAAAGCAGCTGCTAGTGCATTAAATTTATATCTAAGTGCAGTTGATGCACATAAATTAGATAATGCAGTTGAAAGAGGTAAGATAAAAGCACTAAAAAAGCTAGATAGTTCAACTTATGATAATATCTCCATTGAAAACTATAAATAAAAATTCAAATAGTAGATGGGGGATATTGAAATGAGATTAAGAAAGAAAATTATCCTATCAGTCCTTGCTATAACTATATTGTTTACAGTTATTCCAGTAATAAATGTCTATGCTGCGCCAGTAGAAAGCTCCTATCCTTCAGACGCAGATTATTATTATCATACAGGATATTTCTATTGGTTTGGAAAGAATAGGAGTAATTATGAAACAGGTGAATCATGGTATGCTGCTAAACCTCGAAAGCCTAACACCTTCTATAATGATACTTGGGGAGATATTCAATATGATGGCTACTATGAGAATAATGGATATTCTACCTTTGGATTTACTTCTTATGATGCTGTTTGGGCTGATGGGTCTGGAAAAGCACCGAGTTGGAATAGCACATATGGGCGTTATGAGAAAAGAGTTATAGCTTACTATAGGAGGTCTAAAACTTCACCATATTTTGTAGGAGCAAGTGTTAGTGGAGCACAATATGTTGATGGCTCAGACTATTGGATTAAGCCAGGTACTACTTTAAATGTAAATATACATGGCAGGCAGGACTTTGAAGGATACGCTCAGCAACTAGATGATTATGTTTACTATAACTATATAAGGCTAACAGGAAATGGTCAGGATATAAGGGCAGCAGCACAGTTTAATGGAGCATTAAATTATTTTTCACCAAATACTAATGAAATTAATATTGGACTTCCTAGTGTGTGGAGAGAGAATGGAAACAGAGATTTATATACTACCTTTAGCGTAAGAGCTAGCCAAGATTCTAGGGATTTTAATGTAGAAGCTTATCATTACTCAGCTAATGGTAAATATGGACCAGGCGGCAGCTATGTCTCAACTGGTATGACAATTAAAACAGATGGAATAGCACCTACATTAGCAGCTAATCCTGCAAGTAGTGGCTGGACTAATAATTTATCTGTTACAATAAATGCAAGTGATTCAAGATCAGGAGTAAACACTTTATATTACGCTTGGTCTAATTCAAATTTTAGTGCTCCTACAGCTTGGAATAGTATTAATTCATCAACAGTAAATACAACTCAAAATAGCGAAGGAACTTGGTATTTATGGTATTATGCTACTGATAATGTAGGAAACAAATCTAATCCAGTTTGCTCAGGCCCCTACAGAGTTGATAAGAAAGCTCCTACATCAACAGGATTAACAATAACCAACGGCTCAGATATTAATAAATATGTTATTACTGCTAAAAATGTAACTGATAACTTAAGTGGAGTAAATGATGGAACAATAAGAGTAGCAGTATGGAAAGATGGAGAAGCCTATAGAAATTGGTACACTATGAATAGAAAATCAGGTACTAATGATTTTACTGTAACTGTTGATTTAAATACTTCTAATCATATTGGAAAATACGGAACCTTTGATGCTCATGTATATGGTGCAGATAACGCAGAAAATGATGGGTTTTTAACAGGTACTAGCTTTAATAGGATTATGCCCAATCCAATGGCAGGAAGGTTAACAGTTTATGAATATGATTATAAGGAAAGCGATAGTATTTACTGGGTTAAACCTAATAGTACTATAGGGATATATACAGATGGTTATTTTCCTTCAAGCTATGGAATATATCCTAGCAGAACATATCTTTTATTCGCAAAGGATGATGCAATGACAGGTAATTCAGCCAGACAATATGGTGATATTAATGGGAGCTATATTAATGGCAGTGAATACAACACTTATTTTACTTTAAATAATAGTCAAGAAAGGGCTCAGCAGTTTCAGTACTCAGGAAATAACTATTCAGGAATTAGGCATCACATGAAGGTAAAATTAAATGGCACAGCTTTTAAATTAATGTATGCCAATACCTATTTAAGTGGAGGAACTGAATATTATGATAGATATTATGATTCAGGAATATGGCTAAAAACAGATGGTATAGCCCCAGGATTTACTGATACTTCTAATAAAATATTAGATAGCAAAATAAGCACAATAATAAATTTAGATGATAATCTTAATATTAGTGCAAGAGTAGATTATTTAAAGGACATAGGTTCTGGAATAAATTCTGTATATGCCAAACTTTATCCCTCAGGCAGAGAAGCTGAAGCAAAGATGTTACAGCTTAATTTACTAAATGGAAGCTATGTTTTACCTAACACTAATGTTAATAGTCTTTTTGGTAGCGAAGATATAAACATAGATATTTATACAAGGGATAATGTAGGAAATACAGGCAAAATAAAAACTCAAAGATTTGATTTATTTACTTTAAATGCTCAGATAGTGCCATACAATGCTCCAAGCTTTGCAGGCATACCTACACTTCAAAAGGGACAAAAAGCTATACTTAGGATATATACAACAGGGTTTTTAGATAAGCTGCAGATAACCTTTCCTAATGAGCTAGTTGCTTTAGATAGTACATTAAATAGAACTATAAATATAGAACCTAAAGGCTCTTTAACTACTGAAATGGTATTTAATGTGCCACTTTATGCAGAAGAAAAAAATAACTTTGCAGTTAATATTAAAGCCTTTAAAAATTCAATTGGTGTGGTTGAGAACAATGCAAAGTTCAATGTAATAAGTAATATCTTAAAAGGAATAAGAACAAGAACCAAATATAACTGATTTACTATTTAGTCTAATATGATATAATATTAATCAATAGGTGGTGAAAGTGCAAATGGAAAATGAAAAGCTGTTTGAACTAATGGAGAAGATGTATTCTGATTTTAAAGGCAGCCAAGAAAAGTTATTTTCAGAGCTTCAAGAAATAAAAAAAGATGTTAAGGACAATAGTGAAAAAATAGGTAGTGTAGAAAAAACTGTTCTTCGTATGGAACAAAATCATGGAAAGAAGCTTGAAGCATTATTTGATGGATATAAGCAAAATACTGAGAAGCTTAATAATATTGAGAAGGAAGTATCAAAGCACGAAGAAGTTATTTTAAGAAGAGTAAGATAATTAAATATAAAGTAATTTAGGGAGTGTATGAACGGTGATTTATATGCTTCTTTTATTTTATATCCAGTATAGTAAGAAAGGATGGACAATGTTAAAATTAATATCAATGTCACTGATTTCTTTATTCTTTATCTATAATTCTTTTAGGGTTATTGAATTTATTAATTCAAAGGATAATACAAAGATAATTGATAAAAGAGCTAATAGAGCCATTATAAGCATTTTATTCAGTCTATTTATAGGATTCTTATATATAAAGTATGGTTTATCAATAATATTTATAAAGTATTTTTTATTAATGGTCTATTTAACTGTTACAGGATATATAGATCACTACTCCAAAAATGTATATACATTTATATCCTTTGCTTTTTTAGCAATTGGAGTTGTTTTTATGGGGGCTGATTTATATTATGGAGCTAGTTTAACAACTTATGTTATTATTATTTCAAGCATTTTAGTGATGTGTTTGAATATAGCTATCTTAGGTTTTATGGGATGGGGAGATGCGGAAGTATTTATCATTACAGCTCTATATATTGGAAGTTTTATAAGTTTAATTAACATATTTGTAGCTTTTTCTTTAGCAGGAATAGTAGCATCATATAGGCTAATAACTAGAAAGGTAAAAACAGGCGATAGAGGTGCTCTATGTCCTTATATAGCAGTATCCACCAGCATACTTTTATTTATTTCACAATAAAAAGCTTAGGTAATGTCTACAAGATTAATTATAATATTGTTTGATGTTATAGTTTTAAGGTGTAAAATAAAGTTAGCTATATTTTAATCTTATTTTTAAAACGAGGTAATTTTATGAGCATATCAAAAGATAAAATGATGTATATAATCTATGTTAATAACCAAGGAAAGAGCAAATTATTTTATGAAAAATTGTTAGGATATAAACCAATACTAGATGTTCAGGGAATGACAGAATTTCAGCTTACAGATAGTGTTATATTAGGTATAATGCCAGAAGAAGGGATTATGAGAATACTTGAAAATAAAATACCTAATCCAGCACATGCAAATGGAGTACCTAGAAGTGAAATATATTTATTTGTTGATGAACCAGATGAATATTATTCTAGATTAGTTGAAGCTGGTGGAACAGGAATTAGTAAAACTGAACTTAGAAATTGGGGAGATTATGTAGCTTATGGTTCTGATATTGACGGGAATATTTTAGCGTTTGCAAAGGATAAGTACTAAAGCATTATTCTTTAATGAGCAAAGTAAAAAAGAGTTACATGACTTATACAAGATACTAAAAAGTAAAGAACGTATCAAACAAACTTATAACACTATGTTCTTACTAAATGTGGGAAAAAGCCTTTCGTGCAAAACGTCAGGCTTATTTTTACTTTGTCTTTAAACGGTATAAAGTCTCTAAAAAATCTAACACAGCTTTTAGGTTTTCAGTAGATAAATCATTTGCTCTATCTATTAAGAGAGAATATTTACTTTCACTACTAGTTTGTAAGCCTTTAAATATATCTTCTATTGGTATTTCAAAAGCAGTTGCAATTTTATCTAAGCTTTCTACGGTTGCACTTGCTTGTCCTCGTTCGATTTCACCCATAAATGAACGAGCTATTCCGGCTCTATTTGCTAAATCCTCTTGGCTCCATCCGTATTCTTTTCGTAAGCTTTTTATTCTTTCACCTAGTAATTTTGATATATTACTCATTTGCTCACCCCTATTTGAAAATACAGTGTATTATAAAATCAATCAACGCGGTATAGAGGGTGAACTGCTTAATAAATGTACTCTATAGAGGTTGACTATTATTGATAAAATTAATATACTTAAATAATAGGTAGAAATAGGTATATAGGTGGGGGATTATGAAGAAAGCATGTATTTATAAGTCTGCTCATGTTGTTTTAGCAGCTACAGGATTTTGTTTTGGTGTAAGTATATTTTTCATTCACCAGTACATTCGATTAAAACTAGTAATGCTGTTTTGGGGATTTGTTATAATTACCCTAACAAGCACAGGGCTGCTATTAGGTGTTTTGATTAAGCAATTATACCAATATTCAAATAAGGACCCACTTACGGGGCTAAATAATAGACGTTACTTTTACGATACGCTTTCATATGAAATAGAAAAACTCAAGAAATATAAAAATCATTTGTCGCTTGCAATAATAGACATTGATAACTTTAAAAATATTAACGACACATATGGTCATATAGAAGGAGATAGAGTATTACAAGAGCTTTCAAATATTTTAAGGAAAAGTGTAAGAGAATACGATACTGTTGCACGCTGGGGAGGAGAGGAATTTGCGATTATTCTGCCTCGAACGGATAATGATGGTGCCTTTGCCTTAGGCGAACGAATAAGAAAAATTGTTGAGGCATATGCTTTTGGTTGTAATGTCACAATTTCTATTGGCATTGCTTCTATTAAAGATTCAATTGAAATTGAAAAATTTATAATATTAGCAGACGAGACCTTATATAAGGCGAAAAAGAAAAAGAATAGAGTTGAGAGTAGGTGTTAACTTATACCAATTACAGTAGTTTTCCTAATTATATCTACAATAACATTGAATGGACTTGCAATTTTAATCCCTAAAAAATTAACTAGAACGGAAGTGTATATCTCTAGCATCTTTGTTCTGTTACTTCAGGTAATAGTTGATATCATTTTTGACTTAGAATTCAATTTGTATGGGTACTTCAAGGAAGGAATAGATTTGGTAGCTTTTGTAACTTTTCTTGCCTTGTATCCTGCATTTAGTGTCTGTTATTTGAACTATTTTCCGTTTAATAAACCACTTGTAAGAAAGGTAGTTTATATTTTAACTACATCTATATTTTGTATTGTATATGAATATTTATCGATCAAGTCAGGATACTTTTATCATAATAAATGGAATTTATGGTATTCTGCTGTATCATACCCAGCATTATTAGGGTTCATGGCTTGGCATTTATCAACAATAAGATGGATTATTAATAAGGATTATAAATAAATTTCGATGATAGTAGGAGATAAATTTTTTATTTATCATCTTAGTGTTAAATCACTACATTGATACTTTATTAATTGATAAGAGCTATAGGGCTCTTTTTTTAATGCTTTAATTATGAAATATGTAACAGCATCACTACAGTGCTCGTATCTTAATATCGATTTTACAACATATTTTAAAGGAGGGTTTTTCATGTCGCAAACTATGATTAGAGTTGATAAGAAAACAAATTTTGTAGTGCTTAATAAAGATGCCCTTCAAGATGCTAATTTAAGCTGGAAAGCAAAGGGACTTTTAGTTTATCTATTGAGTCTTCCGGACAACTGGCAGATATATATTGAAGAGCTTTCAGCACATGCCAAAGATGGAGTTGACAGCACTGCATCAGCAATAAAGGAATTAATGAAAAATGGATATATAACAAGAGAAAGAATTAGAAATGAAAAAGGACAACTCAAGAACTATATTTATACAGTACATGAAGTACCTATAATCATTGAAAATACTAACGAGGAGCCTAAAAGGGAAATTCCAGTTTTGGAAGAGCCTAAACAGGAAAATCCAAGACAGGAGAAACCTATCTTGGAAAAACGGCAGCTACTAAATAATAATAAACTAAATAATAACTTAAATATAAAAGAAGAAGAAACCACCCAAGGGGTGGAGATAGACAAAGACATTATTAAAAATTATAAAGAATGTATTTCTAAAAGCATAAGTGAGATAGAGCTTAAGGAACTGTCAGAGCTTCAAGATGTTTTTGGAATAGAAATATTAAATAAGGCTATAGAAGTTGCTGTAATGAAAAATGCTAAGAATCTAGCCTATATTGAAGCAAGCCTTAAAGACTGGAGTGCAAAAGGACTTAAAACTTTAGATGAGGTTGAAGTCTATCTTGCTAAGTGGAAGGTATTAAATAAAAAGTCTAAAGAAAATAGAGAAAAGGAAGTTAAGAGAAAGGCAGAGAATAAAGATCATGGAACTAGGATAAGTACCTTTAATAACTTTGAGCAAAGAACTTATGATTACGATAAATTAGAGAAACAGCTTCTAGGCTGGGAGCAGTGTGAAGATAGTTGAAAAAATACAGGTAAGTAATTTAGGGGTAGGTGGTTTTATTAGTGAAGTTTCAAAGAAATACTTTAAAGTTAGTAAATAAGCTTTATAAGATAGAATAGGGAAGCTATGAGAAATGGATTGTACTCATAGTTTCCCTATTCTATCTTATAGGCAAAAACTTACTAGATTTGTTGGCCATCGTCAAATATAAAGAAGCCTTCAAACCTGCAGCCAAGAACTTTTGCTATTTCTTGAAGTTCTTTTTCATTAAAGTTATCACGAGAAAGCTTATTGGATAAATTTTGGTTTGAAGTATTTATTGAAGCTGCTAGTTCAGATATAGTCATGTTTTTTCGTTTTATCAAAATGCGAATTTTTTCACTCATTGTTAAAGGCATTTTTCTCACCACCCTCAATAAACAATATACACTTTTAAGTGTATTATATCAATAAAAATAAAGAAATCAAACAAATTAATGTATTACTACTTGCAATCTTACATTAATAAGTGTATTATCAAATTATAAAGTGTAATATATTAATTACAGAAAATAAAAAAATAAAAAAAGAAAGGTGAAAGTTATGGATAAGAGTAAAGTAATTGCTATTGTTAATCAGAAGGGTGGAATTGGGAAGACCGTAACAGCTTTAAATTTAGGGTATGCATTATCAGAAACGGGTAAGAAGGTTTTATTAATAGACTTTGATCCTCAAAGCAGTCTAACCGTATGCTTTGGTTATGATAACACTGACAATATTCAAACTACAATTTATAATCTTATGGCATTAGCCATTGAGGAAAAAAGCTTACCCAGGATGGAAGATTACATAGTTAAGATTGGGAACCTTGACCTCATTCCATGTAACTTAGAGCTATCAGCTATTGAGATAGCACTTGTTAATGTCATGAGTAGAGAAACTGTATTAAGGGCCATAGTGGATGAAATCAAGGCAGATTATGATTATGTCATCATCGACTGTTCTCCATCACTTGGTATGCTGACAATAAATGCTCTGGCAGCCTGCGATAGTGTAATCATACCTGTTACTCCTCAATACCTTTCTGCTAAAGGGTTGGAGTTACTTTTAAAAAGTATTATAAGAGTTAAAAAGAGAATTAACCCTAAAATTCAGGTTGATGGGATACTTTTTACAATGTATGCAGAAAGAATAAAACTTTCAAAGGAAGTGCTGTCCATTATACAAGAAGCATACGGAAGTCATATTCACATATTTGAAAGCAAGATACCAACATCAGTAAAGGTTGGAGAAGCAAATATGAAAAGTAAAAGTACTATTGAATATGACCCTAAAAATAAAGTATCGGTGGCTTATAGAGAATTTGCCAAGGAGGTTGTTTCATTATGAGTGAAAAAAAGCTAATGAGCTTAGATGATATGTTTGGTGATAGCATTAACACTACTGAGCAAGAAAATCAAACAAAGATAGAAATATCAAGGCTGATGCCTTTTGAAAATCATCCCTTCAAGCTTTATGAAGGTGAAAGATTTGAAAATATGGTTAGAAGTATAAAAGAGTTTGGTGTTATTGTTCCTGTCATTGTTAGACCTAAAGGATATGACTATGAAATATTATCAGGACATAACAGAGTTAATGCAGCGAAAGCAGCAGGGCTTTTAGAAGTACCTGTTGTCATTAAAGAAAACTTAGAAGATGAAGAAGCAATGCTCATAGTTACAGAAACTAACTTAATGCAGCGTTCATTTGGGGATATGCTTCATTCAGAAAGGGCAGCAGCATTATCTGAACACCATAAAGCATTGTCTTCCCAAGGCAAAAGAACTGACCTTTTAAAAGAGATTGAAAGTCTTTTAAATGCTGATGAAATCAGGGATGAAGAAACTTCTTCCCCAGTGGGGAAAAAGTTAAGAACTCATGAGCAAATAGGTGAAGCATATAACTTATCTAAAAATTCTATAGCAAGATATTTAAGAATATCCAAACTTGCTGATGAACTAAAAGAGTTTATAGATAGTGAGGAAATCTCTATAAGGGCAGGTGTAGATTTATCCTATTTGCTAGATGAAGAACAAATACTAATTGCAGATATTTTAACCTCAAATGAATTTAAGATAGATATGAAAAAAGCCGAGACTTTAAGAGCCTTTTCAGAAGGCAAGAAGCTAAACGAAGAAACAGCTTATTCTATTCTTTCAGGAGAATTAAATAAAAAACCAAAGGCCAATAAACCTGCACCAATTAAACTGAAACCTAAGCTTATCAGTAAATTCTTCGCACCAGAAATAAAGCAACCTGAGATAGAAGAAGTCATTGAAAAAGCTTTGGAATTATATTTTGAAACTCAGAAAAAGGAGGTTTTGGATGAGTAGACTTAATGAAGTAAGGGACATCTATGATAAGATAACTGACATTGTTACCAGTAGTAAGGAGGAGTGGAAGGAGTTTTTAAGTTTTGCATCAAGGATATATAAATATAACTTTGATAATACAATTTTAATCTACGCTCAAAGACCAGATGCCACAATGGTTGCCAACATGGAAGTTTGGAATAAAAAAATAGGAAGATATATTAACAGGGGAACTAGAAGTATTGCAGTTTTTGACACTTCAAAGCCTAATTTAAAGCTGGGGTATTTGTTTGATATTAAAGATACTAATGGTGATCCACACACAATACCTAGGCTTTGGAGTTTAAATAATGATATAACTCCTATTCTTGCAGAAAGGCTTAAGGAAAAATATGAACTAAATCATGTTGATTTAGATAGTATAATATCTCAGATAGTTGAAATTAAAGTTAATGCAAATTTTGAAGAGTGTTTTAAAGATTTTGAAAGCGATACAAAAACCACTTGGCTTAAGGATTTACCTATTGAGGGACTTATGGCTTATTTTACTCAAACTATAATTGAGAGCACTCAATATGTGGTGGCAAAAAGATGTGGTATAGACTCTCCGATTTTGAATGATGAAAATGTATTTAGAGTAATAGCACATTTTAATACTCTTCCATTAACCTTTAGACTAGGTAATGCAGTATGCAGCATTTCTCAAGAAATTCTTAGGGAAATAGAAACTGAAGTTATTCAAATAATTAGACAAAAAAGGAGCGAGAGAAACAATGAAAGAAGCACTAGAGCTGAATTACAAAGAGATAGACGGGATACTTTATCCAGAGATACAAATATCCAAGGACAAGGAAGCAGACGAGAAACCACTAGGAAAGTACGGACAGATGGCACTGAACTATCTGAAGGAGAATCATCCAAACCGATACAGCCTACTTTTGGCAACAGGGAAACTAATGCCAACAATGCACAAGGTAAATCAGGAGGCTTATCAGAAGCTAGACTTAATCATGGAACAGATACTAATGAAAAATCCAGTACAGAATCCAGAGAACACAGTGGAAAGCTTCAAGCACAGGGAACAAGTGAAGCAGACAGCAGAAGAGATAGTGCTTCTGGAGATAGTGTATCAGGTGAGATAAAAAAGAATATACAAATAAACTTTATTGAGTCGCTTGAAGGTGGCTCTTTTTTTATGCCTGAAAACACTAAAAAAGATGATGCTTTAACAAAAGAAAATAAAGAAGATGTTGTCTTAGAAGAATTTAAATTAACTGAGAAACAAGAAAAGATTGAAAAAAAGGAAACCTCAGAAAGTCATAAACCTATAAATTATAAATACAATCCAGAAGATGAAATAGGAGTTGGAGGATTAAAAACTAAATTTAGAAATAATGTAGAAGCCATAAAAACGCTAAAAGTTATAGAAAGTGAAAATAGGCTTGCTACTAAAGATGAACAAAAGATACTAGCAAAGTATGTTGGATGGGGTGGAATGCCGCAGGCTTTTGATATGAATGCTGGCGGATGGAATAATGAATATGCAGAACTTAAAGCACTCTTAACTCCAGAAGAATATGCAAGTGCTAGAGCTTCTACACCAAATGCACATTATACTTCTCCAATAGTAATTGAAGCAATGTATAAAGCTATTGAAAGCTTTGGGTTCAAAACAGGGAATATTTTAGAGCCATCTATGGGAGTAGGGAACTTCTTTGCAAAGCTTCCAGATAGTATGGAAGGCTCTAAGCTTTATGGAGTAGAGCTTGATGATATTTCGGGGAGAATATCAAAACAATTATATCAAAAGGCAAATATCAAAATACAAGGCTTTGAGCAAAGTGATTTTTCAGATAACTTTTTTGATGTTGCAATTGGTAATGTACCTTTTGGAGATTATAAGCTTTATGATCCAAAGTATGAGAAGTATAACTTTTTAATACATGACTATTTCTTTGGTAAGGCACTAGATAAAGTAAGACCTGGAGGTATAGTTGCCTTTATAACAAGTAAAGGAACTCTTGATAAGGAAAATAATTCAGTAAGAAAATACCTTGCTGAAAGAGCAGATTTAATAGGGGCTATAAGACTTCCTAATACTGCTTTTAAAGCAAATGCCAATACTGATGTTACTACGGATATTATTTTCCTTCAAAAGAGAGAAAGAGTATCTGTAAATGAACCTAATTGGCTTCATGTTGGACTTACGGAAGATAAAGTTCCTGTAAATGATTATTTTATAGATAATCCAGATATGCTTCTTGGAAAGATGATTTTTGACCAAAGAATGTTTGGAGAAGGCAGTAAATATACATCCTTAGTAAATAAAGATGAAAACTTTGACCTTGAAGAAGCACTAGATAAAGCAGTACAAAATCTTACTGCAGATATAGGAAGTTTTAAAAGAGAAGAAAATAGTTTAGAAGATGTAATCTCAGCTGACCCTAATGTTAGAAACTATACTTATACTTTTGTAGGTGATGAACTTTACTACCGTGAAAATGCTGTAATGAGAAAAATAAATGAAAGTGGAAAAACTTTAGAGAGAATTAAAGGGCTTCATGGTATTAGAGAAATCACAAGAGAAATTATAGATATTCAAACTAGGGGATGCACGGAAACAGAGCTTAAAGAAAAACAAGTGGTTTTAAATGCTAGATATGATGAATTTGTTAAAAAACATGGTTATATAACTTCAAGAGCAAACAATACTGCTTTTAGAGATGACAATGATTATCCCCTATTATGTTCTTTAGAATATGTTGATGAAAATAATAAGGTTACAAAGGCAGATATGTTTACTAAGCAGACTATAAGACCGATGGAGAAAATAACAGAAGTAGATACAGCTATTGAAGCACTTACAGTAAGCTTAAATGAAAAAGGTAAGGTAGACTTATCCTTAATGCTGCAGCTTTATGACAGTACACCAGAAAATATTATAGAAGAATTAAAGGGTCAGATATTTTTAAACCCTGAAAAGTACGATAAGGAAGATATATTAGTTGGCTGGGAAACTCAAGACGAGTATTTAAGTGGTAATGTAAGGCAGAAACTTAAAGTAGCAAAAATATATGTAGAGAGCAACCCAGAATTGTTTGCAGGTAACGTAGTAGCACTTGAGCAGATACAGCCTATAGACCTTGAAGCTAGTGAAATTGATATTAGACTTGGAACTACATGGATTGAAGAAGGTGATATAGAAAGGTTCATGTATGAAACCTTTGGTACACCAAAATACTGTCAAAATTCAGGTTCACGGGTTGCTACCAATGAAATAAAAGTTCACTACAATAACTATAATGCTACTTGGACTATAGAAAATAAAGGCATGGATGGCTTCTCAGTATCAGCCACAGAAACCTATGGAACTAAAAGGATGAGTGCCTACTACATCGTTGAGGAAACTTTAAACCTAAGAACTGTAACAGTTAAAGATAGAATTGAAGATGGAGATTCAGTAAGGTACGTAATAAATCAAAAGGAAACCATGCTGGCCAGAGAAAAACAAAATCAGATAAAGGAAGAATTTAAGAACTGGTTATTTAGAGATCCTGATAGAAGAAAGAAGTATGTTAATTTTTATAATGAAAACTTTAATAATATAAGGCTTAGAGAATATGACGGCTCACATCTTACTTTTCCAGGCATGAATCCAGATATTAAATTAAGGCAGCATCAAGTTAATGCTATAGCAAGAACTCTTTATGGTGGAAGCACACTCCTTGCTCACTGCGTTGGTGCAGGAAAAAGCTTTGAAATGATAGCAAGCGGTATGGAGCTTAAAAGATTAGGACTAGCAAAGAAAAGCATATATGTAGTACCAAACCATTTAACAGAGCAAATGGGAGCAGAGTTTTTAAGGCTTTACCCTTCAGCCAATATCCTTGTAACTACAAAGAAAGATTTTCAAAAGCAAAATAGAAGAAAGTTTGTAAGTAGAATTGCTACAGGAGCTTATGATGCAATTATTATAGGGCACAGTCAGTTTGAGAAAATACCAATCTCAAAGGAAAGACAAGAGAGAATGCTGAATTACCAAATTGAACAAATAACCTTCGCCATTGAACAAACTAAAAGGGAACGTGGTGAAAACTGGTCAATAAAGCAAATGGAGAAGTTTAAGAAGGGACTTGAAAGTGAATTAAAAGCATTGCTAGATGCTTCTAGAAAAGATGATGTTATTAACTTTGAAGAGCTAGGAATTGACTGTATGTTTGTAGATGAAGCCCACTACTATAAAAACTGTGCAGTATTCTCTAAGATGCGAAATGTTGCAGGAATATCAAATACTAGAGCTAAAAAGGCAAGTGATATGCTTATGAAATGTCAGTATATACAGGAAGCCAATAATGGAAGGGGAGTTATTTTTGCAACAGGAACTCCTATTTCAAACTCTATGACAGAAATGTATGTGATGCAGAGATATCTTCAAAACTATGAACTTGAAAGACGAGGTATTCATCATTTTGATGCCTGGGCAGCAAGCTTTGGAGAAGTTGTATCTTCCCTTGAACTAGCACCAGAAGGAACAGGCTATAGATTTAGAAGTAGATTTTCTAAATTTACTAATCTTCCAGAGCTTATGACACTTTTTAAAAACATTGCTGATGTTCAAACTTCGGACATGCTTAAGCTTCCAATACCAAAGCTTAAAGATGATAAATATATTCTAGTATCCTCAGAGCCAAATGAATTTATACAAGATACGATGATGGAGTTTGTTGAAAGAGCTGAAAGCATAAGAAATGGTATGGTGGACCCATCAAGCGATAATATGCTGAAGATAACAAATGAAGCAAGGCTTTTAGGTACAGACCCAAGACTTTTAGATATAAATGCTGAAAATGATCCAGCTTCAAAGGTTAATCAGTGTATAGAAAATATCTATGAAGAATACCTAAAATCGAGTGATATAAAAGGAACACAAATAGTATTTTGTGATGTTGGAACGCCTAATAGTGAAGGGCGTTTTTCTGTTTATGATTATGTTAAGAAAGAACTTATAAGGCGAGGAATTTCAGAAGATGAAATATGCTTTATACATGATGCTAAAAATGAAGCTCATAGAGAGCAGATGTTTTCTGATATGAGGTCAGGAAACAAAAGAGTAATTATAGGAAGTACTCAAAAGATGGGCACAGGAACTAATATTCAAGATAGGCTCATAGCACTCCATCATTTAGATTGTCCGTATCGGCCCAGCGACATAGAACAGCGTGAAGGAAGAATTTTAAGACAGGGTAATATGAACAGCGAGGTAAGTATCTATAGGTATGTTACTAAAAATACCTTTGACTCTTACCTCTGGCAAATTGTTGAGCAGAAGCAAAGGTTTATATCTCAGATAATGACTTCAAAATCTGTGGCAAGAAACTGTGAAGATGTAGATGAAACAGTACTTTCCTATGCAGAAGTTAAGGCACTTGCAACAGGTAATCCATTAATTAAAGAAAAGATGGACGTAGACAATGAGGTATCAAGATTAAGAGTTTTAAAGGCTGCTTATGATAATCAAAAATACACCATGCAAGATAACTTTACCTTTAAATATCCAAAGCTTATTAGTGAAGCAAAGCAGCAGCTTGAATGCATTATAAAAGATATTAGCAGACGAGATATGAATGATGGGAATGATTTTTCAATAACCCTAGATGGTAAGATATTTAATGAAAGAGAAAAGGCAGGTACTATGCTTGAAGTTTTAACTTCAAAGGTATCTAAAGGAGAAGAGCTTCATATAGGTTCTTTTAAGGGATTTGACTTAATGCTAAGAAGAAACATATTCTATGAAAGATTTGACCTTTTAATTCACGGAAACTCAAAGTACACCATAGAGCTTGGAGACAGTGCTCATGGAAATATGATAAGAATTGAAAATTCCTTAAATAACCTTGAAGACAAGATGGTTCGTTTAGAAGGTAAAATTGAAGAATATCAGAGAAACTTAGAACAATCAAAAATAGAATATGCTAAGCCATTTCAATATGAAGAAGAACTAAAAACAAAACTTGCAAGGCAGTTTGAACTTAACACACTGCTTGATTTAAACAAGAAAGATGAGGATGTTTTAGCTGATGAAGATACGTTAAGTGCAGCAGAAGATGAGGCTACCATAGATGAAGAAACACAAGAAGATGAAATGGCTATTTAAAAATAATTAAATAAAAAGGAGAAGATGAAAACTATATGAACAAACAACAATCTATTAATTTAGCAGAGTATAAGTATATAAGCTCACTAATAGCACAGCTTTTAGAAGTTGATATTTATACAGAAGAAATAATTACAGGATACATTGAAAACTTTGGAGTAGATAAGTTCTTTAATAATATCGAAATGATGGACTTGCCTTCTGAAGTTATAGACAAGCTAGAGAATCTGCAGCTTATTTTAGAAGCTTTGGAAGAAGAAAAAGAAATAAATAATCTATGGGACAATGGAGGTGTTAGTTAATGAATAATATGCCTCATACCCAAAATTTTTTAAAAGGACTAACCACATTAACTGGACTTTCAATGAAGAAAATTCAGGAATATGCAAAAGGTAATAGTCCTTTTAATATTTTAGAGCATCCATTAATAATAGATCCGAATGAAAAGCAGCTTCAAAAGATTGGACTTTTAAATGAGTTTATTGCTTCTTATAATCTATTAAAAGAATATGAAAGTGAAAATAAAATAAAGATAACATCTCCAGAAAAAGCAGCAGCTTTCTTTGTACCCTTACTAAGTGGTAAAAAGGACAGAGAAAGTTTTATGGTTGCTTTTTTAGATAATGGAAATAACATAATACATTCAAGTGAAGTATCAAAAGGAACTGTTTCACAGGCAATGGTTTATCCAAGGGAGGTTTTAAAGCAGGCTTTAGCTTGTGATTGTACCGCAGTGATTTTAGCGCATAATCATCCTGGAGGCTCAATTAACCCATCAGTTGAAGATAAAGCAATGACTCAAAGGCTTGTAGATATATTTCATCCATTAGACATTAGAATTCACGACCATATTATCGTTGCAGATACTAAATACACTTCTATGGCCGAGGAAGGAATGATGCCCAAAAGTCCAATTGAAAGAGCAAACTATGAGCCATTTAAAGTCGTTGAAACTGCAAAGGAAGAACAACTAGGATATGATGACAGCATTGAAGATGAAGAATGGGAACTTGAATAAATAGTTTTTCAAAAGAAGGTGATTAACTATGACAAGGGAAAAGTTAAGATTTGCTGATGAGCAGATAGCTCAAGCAGACAGCATAAATATAATAAGCTATGCTCAAAGCTCAGGCTACCCAGTAAAACAAGTTACTCCAAGATCTTTTAAAATAGAAGGCTATGGCGGTCTATATATCCATAGTGATGGTCATAAGTGGAATTGGTTTTCTCAAAATAAAGGTGGCGGTGCAATACAGTTTGTAATGGAGATAGAGAATAAAACTTGGGTTGAAGCTATTAAACATCTACTAGGCATAAGTCGTGAAGTAGTTAGATATATGCCACCAATAGTAGAAAAAGAAAATAAGGAGAAAGGCGAGTTTGTCCTTCCGGAAAAGAATAATACTTTCAAACATATTTTTGCCTACTTAATAAATTCAAGAGGAATAGATAAGGAAATAGTTTATGACTTTGTAAAAAAGCATAAGATATATGAAAATAAGTATAAAAGCTGTGTTTTTGTAGGCAGCAATAAAGAAGGACAGGCTAAATATGCAAGTATAAGAAGCACCAATACGACCGGTAGTTCCTTTAGATGTGATGTGAAAAACTCAGATAAAACCTACCCATTTTGTAAAGAAGGAAGCAACGATACAGTATGTGTATTTGAAGCACCTATTGATCTATTAAGTTATTTAACCTTGATTAAAAAGCACAATGTACTAAACTTTGAAAGCCACTGTATTTCTCTAGGTGGTGTTTCTGATAAAGCTCTTGAATACTATTTAAATGAAAATCCTAATATTAAAAAGATAATGCTCTGTCTCGACAATGATGAGGCAGGGCATTTTGCTTGTCAGCAGATAAGAGAAAAGTATAGAGATAGATATAAGATAGTAAGACATCTACCAGAAGGAAAAGACTTTAATGAACAGTTGTTAAATATGAGTAAAGCATATCCTAAAGCAGTAGAAAATAATGCAGCTAACACAGTTGCAGAAGAGGAAATGTTTTTTTCTCAATAACCTAAAACCGAGGGGAAAGCCATAGGCTTTGGTGAGGGCAAGCTTCCTATTGGTATAGCCAATAGCTTGTAAAGAGTGGGGATTCCCCACGCCCCTTTTATTTAAAAAAGTTCTTTTAAGATAAGGAGGAACTTAGTGAGAAAGAGAAATATACAAACCAATATAAGAATGACAGAAGATGAAATTAAAAAGATACAGAAGAAAGCTAAAAGTGCAAATATGACTTTTAGCAATTATGTTATATCATCAGCTTTAAATAATGAAGTTTTAGTTATTGATGGAATAAAAGATTTCACTAGCCAGCTTTCAAAGGTGGGTACAAATCTTAATCAGCTTACTATGCTTTGTCATCAAGGAAGAATAAATGTTCCAGATATAACTGAAACAAATAAACTTTTAAATGATTTATGGGAGTACCTAGTATCTATAAGAAAGAGAAAAAAGTAAGGTGAAAAGATGGCTGTAATAGAATTTATAAATGCTTCAAATAACACCTACAAAGGAATGAAAAGAGCCATTGAATATATTAAAAATCCAGTAAAAACAGCACCACACTTAGTAGGTGGAAAAGACTGCAGTCCTGATACTGCCTTTAATGAGTTTGTAATGACTAAACAAAGTTTTAAGAAGGAAACAGGAAGGCAGTTTATTCACTTTGTACAGTCATTTTCACCTAATGATAAAGCAACTCCAGAGATAATAAATGAGATAGGAAGAAAGCTACTAGAACATGAGGCATTTAAATATTTTCAAGTTGTATATTCTACCCATATAGATAAAGAGCATCTTCATAATCACTTTATAATAAACTCTGTAAGTTTTACTACGGGGCGAAAATGGCAGCTGTCAAAGGAAGAATTAGAAAGTCTTAAAGAATACTCAGATCAGCTATGTAAAGATTATGGACTCATTATTGTTGATAGAGCTAATGGCAAGCGAAAAGATAGAGGAGAATATAGAGCAAAAGAAAAACAGCAAAGCTGGAAGTATGAGCTTTACCTTGCAGTAAAAGAATGTAAGTGGTGCAGCAGGAGCAAAGAAGAATTTATTGGTAATATGGAGAAGTTAGGCTATAAGGTAGATTGGAGTGATGAAAGAAAATATATAACTTTCACAACTCCAAGCGATAGAAAGTGCAGAAACAGAAAACTCTATCCTCCAGAGCAATTCACAAAAGAAGCATTACTTAAAGCTTTTGAATTAAATCAGCAGCAAGCTACTAAAAAACAACTACAGTCTAGAATGGAATTGTTACTTTCTGCTATTCAAATGCTACCCTCGGAAGATAAAAACAATAATCAGGGGAACTATCCATTAACAACTCTTGAAGGTGAAGCAAGGAAAGAAAGAGTTATAGAAGAAGCAAAAGGACGGGGGCTAGATTGGGAAAGAGACTCTAAATGAATAAGCTATATTATTTTGAATTTTAATCTCTTGCTACTAATTATAGAAGTATTTATCATAAAATGTTATAATATAACAAATAATCGTAGTAGGAGGTGTAAAATGGATCTATATACACGTATTCTTAATACTCCTCAAAGGGAGAATGCTGGAGCATTAGCAGGTAACAGGTTTCAGTATCAGTATCATTGGGCTTTATTAAAGTTACTAAAACTATTTGAGACCCAAGAAGACTTTGTTTTACTTTTAGAATTCTGTGAAGATATTATTGTATTAGATTCTTCTGATGATCCAAAGGAAATAGATTTTTATCAAATAAAAACTAATGCTAAAGCTAATTCTTTTTACTGGAACTTGTCTGATTTTACCAATGCCGGTACATCTAAAAAACCTAAACAAAGTTTTGCTCAAAAGTTAATTGATAATTTCATAAGATATGAAGGTAATATAAAACAGATACATTTTGTTTCAAATAAGCATTTCAAATTTAAAGAAGTTAATACCCTAAGTAGTAATGTAGTTTCTTTAGAGTCTTTAACAGATGATGAATTTAAGAAAATTCAGGAGAATATTTGTAGTAACTGTAAGCAAGGTAATTGTAATAATGAATGTAAAAAACTAATAGTATTTAATGTATCTGAATTATCATTAGAAAATTTTAGGCAAACGTGCCTAGGAATACTATATGAGTTTTTAGACAAGCATTGCAATTCGAAATCTATAAAACATAAAGCTATTTATGAGACTTTAATTAGTGAGATAGAGAGAAAAAGCAATTTAGAAAAGATACCTGATAAAAAGGAAGAACTTATAAAATTGAAAAGCATCACAAGACAACAATTTTTGCAACAACTTATGCTTATAGATAGGAATAGTCAAATGTATTATGAGTGGAATATTATACATACAGACATTGCACAGCATTTTAATATGATTGAAACAGCAAAGATTAAAAAAGCTTTTGAAAAGCTTATTGTAGATGTGTTAAATCCTGATAATTTAATATTACATGATATAATTTCATTTGTTCAGTTAAAACTCAGTAATATTGAAGATAGTCTAAATGATAATGTTAAAAAGTTTATACATGAAGTGGTAGTAGACACCAGAAGTACAAAAAAAGTTAGTACAAACATCTACGATGATTACTATCTTATAGCGATTATTTTAAGGGAGTTAAAGAAATGAGTAATAAGAGCCAAAGCCTAGAAGCTCAATATTTTAATTATAAAAAATTAATAAGGAATTTGAGGGTAAAGAAAAATGAAAAAAGTACTATTAAAATCATTAAGTGTGATATCACCAAAGCTGAAACAAGCAAAGACAATTAAATTTGATGATAGATTGACAATAATTACAAGTGAAGATCAAAATGGATCTTCTATCAATCATACAGGAAAATCATTAATGATTAAGTCACTTTACTATGCCTTAGGTGCAGGATTAAGTAAATACACAAGGAATTGGAGAGAACTTAATATTGTAACGATAATTAAATTTGTTTATAGTGATGTAATGTACACTATGTTTAGATGTGGTAACTCATTTGTAATAGTAAATAAGAATACAGATGTTGTTCATAAATTTATGAGTGTTTCTCAGTTAAAGGAATTTTATGTAAATTTATTTGATTATAGATTAAAGTTGCTATTAAAAAAGGCTGATGATGAAAAAACAGAATTGCATAGTCCTTACCCAAGTTCGTTATTCTTGCCTTTTTATATAGATCAAGATGTAGGCTGGGATGGTACATGGAAATCATTTTCAGATCTTTCAATGTATAAGGATTACAGGAATGAGATATTTGCATTTCATACAGGACTTAGAAATAATGAGTATTATGATTTGCTTGTAAGTAAAATAGAAAAAGAAAAATTAGTTATATCTAATAGTCAAATAACTACAAAATATCAAATTACTTTAGAAGAAAACTTAAGAAGATATAAGGATGTTCTTGACTTAAATATAGAACCTGAAAGCTTCAAAAATGAATTAGATGCTTTAATAAAATTATTAAATAATTTCCAAGAACAAAAAGAACAATATAGGGATATTTTGTTGGATAAATATAATAAAAAATTAGAAGTATTAAGTTCTTTGGAAAATGTGAAAATTGTAATAGGTGAACTAGAAAAAGATGTTAATTTTATAAATAAAAATATTCATGATGAAGTAATATATTGTCCTACCTGTGGAGTTAAACATCAAAATACGATGTCTACAAAGTATATGCTATATTTAGATATAGAAGAATGTCAAGATAAAATAGCTCAATATAATGCAATACTTAATAAATTAGAAAAAGAAATAAATGATATAGAAGATAACATGCAGCAGTTGAGCAAAAAAGCTCAGAGAATAAGTGAAATATTAAATAAAAAAAGAGATGCAATTCAATTAAGAGATGTATTAGTAGCTCATGGAATTAAAGAATATATTACAGATTTAACACAAGACATAAGAAAGTTAAGTGAAGAAATTGATAAAGAAAATGAACGAATAAGTAAATTGAAGACAAAGATAAGACAAATAGAGAACAGTTCAAAGATTATCAAGGAGTCTTTTAATTCTTATATTAATACTTATATAACTAAATTAGGAATTAGCGATATAAGTATTGATGAAATAAAAAATATTGGGGAAATTGTAAAGAGCGGAGGAAGTGATTTATCAAGGGCTATATTAGGTTATATATTTGCTTATTTTAAGTTGATAGAAGCAAATAAAGATGCTATTATTTTTCCGATAGTTATAGATACACCTTTACAACAAGAGCAATCAACTGAAAGTACAGATAATATATTTGATTTATTATTAGATAATCAACCGGAAAATGCACAATTAATTATTGCAACTACAAGTACACATGGCAAAAAAGTTAATGGAGTTAAATATGAATTTCTCATAAAGCAAGGTGTACTAAATGATAATGATTATATAGAGTGTGAAAAAGAATATTTGCATTACTTGGCAATCTTAGCTGAGGCTGATAATGATAAATCTTGATTATAAAATAAGATCTATTATAGGTCTTATTTTTTTCATTAAAATTGGAATAAAGGAAGGATAGCTTGAAATCAAAAAAGAAAAAATTATTCATTTCCCTTCTTATAGTGATTGGGGGAATATTATTTAATACTTACTTTTCTACAAGTTTACATTTGCTACTATCAAGGCATGGGACAACTTTAACAATACCAAACTTTAAATATTGTATAAAAAGCATCGCATCAAGTAAAGAACACTTGGTGCTTTTTTTATGCCTAAATGGGTTTATACTATTATTTGCTATTTTTATCTATGTAGCAAATAACAAGCCATATCAAAGCGAGCTAAGACAGATAACCCCTAAAATATCTACACCTGTGCCAGCAGGTCAAAAACAGTTTGGCTCAGCAGAGTGGCTTACAGAAAAGGAGAAGGATATAGCTTTTAATAGCTTTACCTTAAATAGAGATGACAGCATTATAAAATCATTAATTGAGCATGGTTTTGATGATGTTAAAGAAGCTTTGAAAGGGGGTGAAAGTAAATATGAAAAGAATGAAATGCAGGAAGATTCAGCAGCAGAGCAAGAGAAACATATTCAAAATGAAGATAAAAATGCCGAAAGTTCTTCCAATCATAAAGAAAACTTTATATCGCAAGGTGGTATAGTTTTAGGCTGCAGAAAACATAAAGGTAATAAAAAAATCTATTTTATAGGTGATGATGTTCATACCTTATGCATTGGTGCGACACGTTCAGGTAAAACAAGAACTATAGTATTACAAAGCATTGGAACTTTAGCACTTTCAGGTGAAAGTATGATTTTAAGTGATCCCAAAGGGGAGTTATATCAATATACCTACCCTTATTTAGAAAGACTCGGCTATGAAGTTATAGCAATTGACTTTAAAAATCCATTAAAGAGCCAAAGATATAACTTTCTTCAACCAGTAATAGAAGCTGTAGATAATGATGATATAGCAAGAGCTATTGATGCCACATGGGACTTAACTTCGCAGCTTGTAGGAGAGCCAAAGGGAGAAAGAATTTGGACAGATGGTGAAGCAAGTATTATAGCCAGTGCCATTATGAGTGTTGTTTATGATAATAAGGAAGGTAAAAATCGTAAGTATCAGAACATGACCAATGTTTATTATTTTATAAGCGAGATGTGTAAAGCTGTAGGAAATACAATGCCTATTATTGAGTACGTTAAAAAGCTAAGTCCAACACATCCTGCAAAAGCTTTGCTTGCAATATCAGAAGTTGCACCAAGTAAAACAAGGGGAAGCTTTTATACAGCAGCACTTACTACCTTAAGGCTTTTTACTAATCCATTGATAAATTCTATGACTAATGTTTCTGATTATGATCCAAAGGAAACAGGAAGTAAGAAAAGAGCTATTTTTATTATTCTTCCTGATGAAAAGACAACCTATTATCCTTTGGCAAGTTTATTTGTATCACAGCATTATATAGAGCTTGTTAAAAGTGCAGATGAAAGAGGAGGTAGATTAAAAAATAGAGTAAATTTTCTACTTGATGAGTTTGGTAACTTTGTTCAAATTCCAGACTTCTCAAATAAGCTTACAGTTGGAGGTGGTAGAGGAATTAGATTTAATCTATTTTTACAAAGCTTTGCTCAGCTTGATGATAAGTATGGAAAAGACGTAGCAAAAACTATAAAGGGAAACTGTGAAAACTGGATTTACCTTCAGGCAGATGATCTTGAAACCTTAGATGAAATATCTAAAAAATTAGGCAACTACACAGTATCTACGTATTCTCTTAGTGCTTCACATGGGAAATATAGTACTCCTTCAAGTTCTCACAGTATAAATCTTACGCACAGAGCATTACTTTCAGTAGATGAAATAAGGCTTATTTCAAGACCATATAGTTTAATTACATCAAGAAATAACCCTGCAGTTATGTATTCACCAGATTTATCACAGTGGCAATTTAATAAAATGTTTGGGCTTGGTGATAAGGAGCATAACAGACGGGTAAGAGAACTAAGGGAAAATAGAAGGACAAAAAGAAGTGCAAGTATTAGTGAAATGCACTTATGGGGAGTATGGCTCTATTATACAGCTAATGAACAGCTGAATAATATGAATAAAGCAGCTATGCTAATGCGTGAAAAACTTAATAAAGTACAAAAGATTACCTATACTACAGAAACTGAAAAAGGAGACATTTATAATGACGAAGATTAAGAAATTCTTTAAAAAAGTAAAGAATAAACTATGGTTAACAGCAGTATCCACATATACATTAGCAATGTTATCTACACCAGCTTATGCTTCAGGAGACATTAAAAGCAGTCAAATTGTAAAAGGAACAGAAAAGCTTATAGGTGATGCAACAACTTGGCTTATGGTGCTTGCACCTGTTGTTGCAGGACTTCTAATAATTTATTTTTTTATTAGGAGAAGCGCAGCAGATGAAATGGATCAAAAAAAATGGAACAATAGAATAATAGTTGCTATTGTTTCATGCATAGGAGCAGTTTTGGGGTCAGCTACATTAAGTGTATTAATTGGATATTACAAATAGTTAAAGAGATTACTAAAATATAAATTGGAGGCATATAAAAGATGAAAAACATAATAATAAAAACTCAAGTTAAAACGATGAATATAGTAAGTAAGGTAAAAGAAGCTCTCACAAGCAAAAGCGGTGAGAGCTTTGTTGATACAGCAGTTAAAATTTTAATATCAGTTGTAATTGGAGCATTAATTCTTGCAGGACTTTACTTGCTGTTCCAGGATACAATTCTTCCAACCCTAACAGAAAAGATTAAAAATATGTTTGATTTTAAAGGATAAATAAAGTCTATTTAATGGACTTGCAGTATTAATTCTGTAGGTCCATTAAACTTTGGAGGTGGTTATTTGGAATATATACTAGTGCTATTAATTGCTGCAATATTAACTGAATGCCTAACATATGCAAACTCATTAATGAAAGATCTTATTCCTATAGCTTTAAATGCAGAAAGATATATGGATACAATGCTTGGCACAAATGGGCTTACAGAAGTATTTAATATATTCTTCAATCTTGGAATTTCTCTTATAGTACTAAAGTTTTTAAAGAAAGGTTTTGAGCAATATATCCTATGGACAGATGGAGATGCAGATTCTGACCCGTTATTGCTATTAACAGGCTTTTTTAGAGCACTTGCCATAGCAGTATCTTTTCCAACCATGTATTCTTGGCTTGCTACAATAATTGAAGATTTAACAGCAAAGCTTATAAATGCAGTAAGTAATGGAATGGGAACAGATTTTACAGCAATAATTACAGGAATATCAAGTGCAGGACTGTTTACTGCTATAATATCCCTTATATTTTTTATATGTTTCTTTCTTCTATATCTTCAATTTTTGATGAGAGGAATGGAAATATTAATTCTTCGTGTAGGGCTGCCAGTCGCTTGTGTAGGATTGTTAGATACGGACAAGGGAGTATTTAGAACATATATTCAAAAATTCTTTCAATCAACTTTAGCAGTATTAATTCAGATCGTTTTAGCAAAGCTTGGAGTTGCACTCATGCTCAACACCCATGTATTTTGGGGAGTAGCTTCACTTATGCTTGCAATTAAGACACCAAAATTTCTACAGGAATTTATTATTGTATCAGGCGGACAAGGCTCTGGAGTTTCAGGTACTATTTATCAATCTGTACGCTTAGTCCAGATTGCGAAAGGAGCTTTTAAATAATGGATTTAGTAAAAGAAATGGCAGATGCTTTTGTAATACTTATTAGAGTAGGTGCAGCATTTAGATTAATTTATTGCTTTATCCGTATGGGAGCTTCTGAGGAAGAAAGTGCGATGTTTAAGAAAAGAGCTAAAAACACTGTTATTTTTTATATATTAGCAGAAAGTATATGGCAGTTAAAAGATTTGGTACTAGGTTACTATAGTTGATGAATTTGATGTTGTATTTTAAGTAAAATTAGCATACAATAATATCATCACTAATTGGAGGTGAAGGTATGCCGAATATAAAGCCTATATCAGATTTAAGAAACTATAATGAGGTTTTAAGAGATTGTCAAAATGGTGAGCCTGTTTTCTTAACTAAAAATGGCAGAGGTAAGTATGTGCTTGTTGATATAGAAGAGTATGAAAAACAACAAACTATTTTAAAGCTATTATCAAAATTAAATGAAGCTGAAGAAGCCATTAAAATAGGAGACGAGTGGCAAACATTAGATGATTTAAAACGCAGCTTAGGAGTTTAAGATGAGTGCAAAAATAAGAATAAACCCTGTGGCAACTTCAGATTTACAGGAAATAAAAAGCTATATAGCAGAAGATAATATAGATGCTGCCACAAAAGTAGTGAACGAAATTATAGGAAAAATTGAAAGCTTAGCAGAGTTTCCAGAGGTGGGCACAATGTTAATGTACAAGATAAGATTAAAGAGCAAATATAGATATGTTATTTGTGGTCAACATCTTATATTTTATATTTATGAAGATAATACAGTCTCAATTCAGCGTATTTTACATGGAAAGAGAGATTATATTGCACTACTTCAAGACCAGAAAAATGATAATTAGATAACACTTGGCTTAAGCTAGGTGTTTTTTTATTATCTAAAGCTAGGAGGTATAACCTTGGATAATTATGAAAAAGAAACATTATACATTCCTTTAGGATTAAAAACAAAGACAGAAATCTTTGATGGCTTTGGAAAAGAAGAACTCTTCCAGGCTATTGTTTCTACTGTAGTTGCAGGAGTAATTGATGTAGCTGCATATTTTGTTACTAGGAGTATTTCATTTTGTGTAGTTTTTATTTTATCGGCAATTGCAGGCTCTGTAATGATGCTGACTAAGGATAAATCTAATATTTCTGTTTTGGATCAACTGAACTTTATGGTGAAGTTTGGAAAATCCCAAAAGAAGTACAGATACAAGTATTTAGACGAATGGAATTAAAAATATGAGGACAAAACTTATAAGTTTATTATTGATTATATTAGTAGTAGCTTCTCTACTTACAGCCTTTGATGATATAAATTTAATCATTAAAGGCTTTTTTTATACTCTAATTTTGATGTATGCAAGCTATATAGATATAAAGACAAAGACTATTCCAGATAGAGTTCATGTATTAATTTTAATAGTTAGCTTAATAAAAATAAATTTAACAAATTCAATGCTGGGATTTTTAATTGTACCATTACCTTTCTTCATAACAGCTTTATTAAAGGGTGGAGGAATAGGAGGTGGGGATGTTAAGTTTATGGCTGCAAGCGGATTTTTATTGGGTATCAAAGGAGGTTTTATTGCTAGTATCATAGGACTTTTATTGGCTCTATGTCTTAATGCTATAGTCTACAAAGTAAAAAACAAAGATAAAAATATATCGTTTCCGTTAGCACCTTATCTCTCGATAGGATGCTTTTTATCATACTTAATTTTAGGAGGATTTTAGGATGAAAAATTTATTTAAAAACAGAACTGTAGTAGGAATTTCAGCTATTACACTATCATTAATTATTAGTTTTGGAATTACACCTCTTTTCAATAATGCACTACAGGCAAAAACTAAGGTGGTTAGAATTACTAAAGATGTAGCTAAAGGAGAAGAAATTACATCAGATAAAGTACAGATTGCAGAAGTAGGCGGTTACAACTTACCTAAAGAAGTGCTTAAGAATAAGGAAAATGTAGTCGGTAAATATGCAACGGCAGACTTATTTAAGGGAGATTATGTACTTAATACAAAGGTTTCAGAAAGTCCTACTCCAGAAAATAAGTACCTTTATGGACTTGATGGCAATAAACAGGCAATATCTATTACAATTAAAAGCTTTGCTGCTGGGCTTTCAGGAAAACTTCAAAATGGTGATATAGTTTCTATAATTGCTTCTGACTATGGAGATCAAAGACAAACCTTAGTTCCTAAAGAACTTCAATATGTTAAGGTGCTTGCAGTTACAACAAGTAAGGGAGCAGATAGACAAGATGACGTAAAGAAAAGTAGTGATGATGAACAAGAGCTTCCTTCAGCAGTAACACTTTTAGTAGATAGAACTCAAGCTAAATTATTAGCAGAGCTAGAAACAAAAAGTAAAATTCATTTAAGTCTTGTTTATCGTGGCAGCGAAACAAATGCACAAAAGTTTTCAGATGTGCAGGATAAGGTTTTAAAAGAGACAAGTGGAGACAGCTCTGCAGTTAATCAGGCAAACACTGTGCAGCAGCCATAGTTAATGTCCAAGGAGGAAAAACTTTATGAACGAAAATCAAATACTTGCCGTATGGGGTAATCCCTCGTCCGGTAAGACAACTGCAAGTATTAAAATTGCAAAAGAGCTTTCAGAAAGAGAGAAAAATGTAATTGTTGTATTTTGTGATGTACTATGTCCTACTACTGTAACTATATTACCTCATATGGATTTAGAAAATAAATCTTTAGGCAGATTACTTTCAGCACCCAGTATAACTCAGGCAGACATTTTATCTGAGTGCATTATTTTAGGGAAAAATGAGTATTTAAGTTTTCTTGGATATGCTCAGGGAGAAAATGTATTTACCTATGCTGAATTTTCCAAGGAAAGAGCAATGGATTTACTTATACTTTTAAGGCATCTTGCTGATTATGTTATAGTTGATTGTTCTAGCAATTTTACATCAGATATTTTATCTACTACAGCACTTGAAATGGCAGATAAAGTTATAAGACTTAAAAGTGTGAATTTAAAATCAGTATCTTATTTTGATTCCTATTTGCCATTACTTGCTGATAGAAGGTTTAATGTAGAAAAGCATATTAAGGCTTTATCAAATGTTAAAGACAATGAGCCTAAAGAGCAGATAAAAGAAAAGTATCATGGGGTAAAACATGAACTTCTTCATGTAGAAGAAATTACAGAGCAATTTTTATGTGGAGAGCTTTTAAATAATTTAAAGAGTAAAGAAAAAGAAGAATACGATAAGAGCTTAAGAGAGTTAATTGCCTTAGTCTTAGATGAAAAATTAGAGGAAGCACAGAAAGAGAAAAGTAAGGCTTTCTCATGGTTTAAAGGAGGGAAGAACAGATGAATAATGCAGACTTGTTTTTTAACTCTAGTAAGGTTATAAAGGAGTTTTCAGAGATACTTCAAGAAGTACAGGAGTATATTTCGAATAAATACTCAACTTTAATATCTGATAATCCAGAAGAGCAAAAGGAGCAGATTAAATCCTATATAACTAAGTATCTATTAGATTATTCGCTAGGGGTTAAAGATTTAAGTTTTGAAGAGCTGGTTGAAAAGCTGTACTCAGAGATGGCAGAGTTCTCTTTTATAACTAAGTATCTTTTTAGAAATGATGTGGAAGAAGTCAATATAAACCAATGGAAAGATATTAAGATTACTTATTCAAATGGACAAATACTCCCTACAAAAGAAAAGTTTAATTCTCCAGAACATGCTTTAGATGTTATAAGAAGGCTTCTTCACAAGTCAGGTATGATACTTGATAATTCTAAGCCAGTTGTAAGGGGACATTTATCAAATAAAATAAGAATAACTGTCTTTGGAAATGGAGTAGTAGATCAGGATAAAGGTATTGCAGCTTCAATTCGTATTGTAAATCCTCAAAAGCTTGATAGGGAAGATTTTATTAAAAATGAAACTGCAACAGAGAATATGCTTGATTTCCTAAGTGTTTCTTTACGATATGGATTGAGTATGTGTGCAACAGGAGCAACATCTTCAGGTAAAACAACTTTGATGAGCTATCTTTTATCAACCATTCCAGATGATAAGCGTATCTTTACTATAGAAAATGGTACAAGAGAATTTGACCTTGTAAAGCTAGATGAAAAAGGCAACGTCATAAATAATGTGGTGCATACAGTTACAAGATATAGTGAAGATAAAAGACAGAATATAGACCAAGAAAAGCTACTTGAAAGTGCTTTAACAGCAAATCCAGATTATATATGTGTAGCAGAGATGAAAGGAGAAGAATCATTTTCAGCTCAGGAAGCAGCAAGAACTGGCCATGCGGTTATAACTACAACTCATGCAAATTCCTGTGAAGCCACATATTTTCGTATGGTTACACTTTGCAAGATGAAATATGATATTAATGATGATACTCTTTATAATTTAGTTACAGAAGCTTTTCCCATAGTACTCTTTACTAAAAAGCTTGAAGATAATACAAGAAAAGTAATGGAGATTACAGAGTGTGAAATCTTGCCAGATGGTAAAAGGCAAATTCACACTCTTTTCCGGTATAACATCAAAGAAAATGAAATAGTAGATGGAAAGCTTAAGATTATAGGAGAGTATGAGAAAGTAAATAACATATCAAAGAGTTTGCAAAAGAGGCTTCTTGAAAATGGTATGCCATTTACTATGCTTGAAAATTTACTAAAGGCAGGTGAAGCATAGTGGGACTACTTAATATTATTGCATTTTTTGGACTGATAGCAGGAAGCTTTATACTTCTTTCTTTAGATCCCTTTGAGTTTTCAGAAGCTGTTGCTAAGCCGTTTAAAAATAAGAAAAGTACGTTAAAATCAAAAGTCAATGAAGTAATAAAGAACAAAAAGACTAGGGGATTAAAGCTTTTAATACAAGAGACAAAGGATATTTTAGAAGCAACTAATAAGAGTGATAAATTTTCAAGTCTTTGTATATGGGCTTTTGCATTATTTGTACTAGGAGTTATGATTGCAATTTCACTAAATAACATCTTTTTAGTACCTGTACTTGCTGGTGGATTTTCATTACTTCCCTTTTGGTATGTTAAATTTACAGCCACATTTTATAAGAAACAGTTGAATGCAGAGCTTGAAACAGCACTATCAGTAATTACTACTTCATATATCAGAAGTGAGAGCATTATTACAGCAGTTGATGAAAATATTACTTATATCAATCCTCCTGTAGCTGATGTGTTTAAAAGTTTTCTAATGCAGACAAAGCTTATAAATTCAAATATAAAAATGGCATTAGAAAATCTAAAATCAAAAATAGATAATGATGTTTTTAAAGAATGGGTAGATGCAGTTAGTTCCTGTCAAGAGGATAAAAACTTAAAAACTACATTAATACCAATCGTTTCAAAGCTTTCAGATATGCGTATTGTTAGTGCAGAAATGGATTACCTTTTATATGAGCCTATGAAGGAATTTATAACAATGACTATACTTCTTGTAGGTAATATACCACTTATGTATTTTCTAAATAAGTCTTGGTATAATACCTTGATGTTCACAGCCATAGGTAAAGCAATTCTTGCAATATGTGCCTTAGTTATCTTTGTAGCTTTATCAGCTGTAATAAAGATTACTAAGCCAGTTGAATATAGACAAATCAAGAAAGGTTAAATGGAGGTGAGAAGTTGTTAGGTATATTATTTGTTTTTACATGCTTATTTTCCTTTGGAAGTTTTATGATTATGGCAGATTTATTTAAGCTTCCAAGTTATAAAGCATCTAAAGCAATTTTAAAGGTTAGTAAAAGAGAAAGAAAAAAGGTTAAAAATGCTGATATATTCATTTTAGAACTATCAACTAAGTTGTCTGAATTTATAAAACTTAATGATTATAAAAAGAAAAAAATGATAGCAAGTTTAAAGTCAGCAGAGATTAACTTGTCTCCAGAAACTTATATAGCACAGGCTTTTGTAAAGGCAGGTATTGTATTTTTAATTATAATACCTGCTTTATTTATTTTACCTATAATCAGTCCTTTAGTTTTATTTCTTTCAATAGCAGTTTATTTTAAAGAGATAAAAAAGGCTGATGAAGCAGTTAAAAAGCAAAGAGAAGAAATAGAATATGAGCTTCCAAGGTTTACTTCAACTCTTGTGCAGGAATTAAAAGCAAGTAGAGATGTATTATCAATGCTTGAAAGATATAAACAAAGTGCAGGAAAAAGCATGAAAAGAGAACTTGAAATTACTGTTGCAGACATGAAATCAGGAAGCTATGAAGCTGCTTTAACTAGGTTTGAAACAAGGCTTGGAAGCTCAGTTTTATCAGAAATAATAAGAGGGCTTATAAGTGTTCTACGTGGTGATGATGGGGTTGTGTATTTTGAAATGTTATCCCATGATTTAAAACAGCTAGAGCTTCAAAGACTTAAGACAATAGCTGCAAAACAGCCAGGTAAGATAAGAAAATACTCTTTTGCAATGCTTATGTGTTTTATATTTATGTATCTTACAGTTATGGGAGTTGAGATAGTTAAAACTCTTGGAAATATGTTTTAGGGAGGTGCAAGAGTGAAAAATATACTTAAATGCAAACGGGGTGAAGGATACATTGATACTGTGGTTATAGTAATATCTGCTATGCTGGTCATAGCTTTTGCAGTAAAAGTATTTCCTGTTTTTATAACTAAAAGTCAGCTTAATAGTTATGCTAATGAGATTTTAAGAGAAGCTGAAGTCTTAGGAAGGATAGGAAGTGAAGTAGCAGAGAGAAATCTAAAGCTAAAAAAGCAAACAGGGATTGATCCTAAGATAGTTTGGGAGGCTGATTATATAAGCGGTACAAATAAAGTTCAGCTAAATGATGATATTACTGTAACTGTAAATAAAACAGTTGATATAGGATTTTTTAGTTTTGGCTCTTTTCCTATTGAGCTTACTTCAAAGGCAACAGGAAGGAGTGAAGTCTATTGGAAGTGATAAAAATAAAATGGGTACTGAAAGAGAAAAAAGGAAATGCACTTCCACTTGCCTGTGCTATTGTAATGTCTTTAATCATTATATTTAGTGGAATATCTGAATACTTAAGGCTTCAAATGATTGCTAAAGGTGTTCGTGATGCACTGGAAGCTTCAATCATTTCTGTTGCAGCAGCAAACTATGATCAAGTTTATAATGGACTTCGAGAAGGTTACAGTGGAGGATACTACTTATCTTCAGATAATAAGTGGGAAAGCAAATTAGATAATGGTGATATATATTCAGAGCTTAGCAATTTACTTGGTCTTAAAAAAGAAGGAAACTATTATGTTAAATTATCTAATGGAAAAACAGAGTTTAAAGTATCAGATTTAAATGTAAATGTAGTTAATACTGCTTTAGCTCCTACGGATACAAGTGGAAACCAAAGGTTTCAAGCAGAAGCATTTATACTTATTGAAGTTCCATTAGGTTTTGGCTTTAATAAAGTGCCGCCGTTAAAGATAAATTTAAAAGTAGTCTCAGGGTACACACCAAAATTTTAGATAAATTAACTAATTCCATAATTTACATCTATAAAGTTTTCAAAAACATATAGACATTTTGGTGAAAGTATGTTTATTTTTTAACAAGTGTAAAAAACATCGTTATATTAAAAATTTAAGGGGGTAATGACTTATGAAAAAATTAAATTTGAAGGTGAAGAAAAATATCCTGGTTTCTATGTGTGTAGTAGTAAGTGTAGTTCTTGCAGTTTCTATTATTTCATTAACTACAAAAGAATCAAAAGTCAAAGATGTGCCTGCTTTAGCAAATAAGTCAGAAAACATAACTGTTTCAGAAGATGAAAGCAAGAAGGAAGAACCTCAGCCAGTAGTAGTACCAGAAGAAGATAAAAAAGATGATACAGTAAACACAAATCACATACCAGTTCCTAAGATTACTCAAACTGAAGTTTCAAAATCACAAGTAGTAATTCAAAAGGAGAATACTCCTAAGCCAGCACCTCCTAAAGAAAAACCTAAAACAACTGACAGCTTAACAGATAAAAGCAAGGTTCCTACTTATCCTGCTAAGGAAACAAAGCCACAGGCACAAGCGCAAACTCCAAAGGCAGGAGAGAAAAATAGTAAAGGGCAAGTATATGTACCTGGTTTTGGCTGGGTTGAAGATGAAGGTGGTGGTGGACAGGGAAAAGTAATTGACTCAAATGGAGATATAAATAAGCAAGTAGGTAATATGAACTAAAATAAAAAAATAAATAATATTAAGATTTATAAGAGTATGGCAAAGAGCTGTACTCTTTTTTGCTTTGGAGGTGTTAATTTGAAAAAGGTAATAACATCATTATTTTGTATTATGTTAGTTTTGTTTTACTTGCCATTAACAGCTTTTGCTACTGGAGATGGAAATATTGATGGTGGTGGAGGGGGAATGGGAAATGGAACAAGTGATAACTATTGGAATAATGGCAATGATGGAGTTAGAATAACCGTAATTAGAAATACAGATAGAATGCCAGTAACCACACCTATTGATTTTACCAACAAAAATCAAACTAATATTCAAGTTCACTTTGGAAAAAGGAGTAAGATTTCCTATGTAAACGGAAGTTCTTTAGTTCCTAGTACAAGCGGTTATCAGTATTATAATCCAGCACAGCCTATTCCAAAGATAATAAGTAATAATGGTAATGTTAATATTGCTGCTATAAAAAGCTATTTTTGTTCAGAGTATGCCTTAAAATTAATATCTAATGCCACGGGTATGAATTACAATACTTTAATTAGTGGAGAATACAAAATTTTATTAGAACCAATTGCTTTTATGACTTTTCAAGGAATAAAAATGGCAATGACAGCCCATGAAGCAGCTATGTATGACGAAAAGCTTGGTGGAGGTCTTAGAAGTAAAATGGTAAGTTTATCACATAAAAACTTACCACTTTCTATGTTCCTTGAAACATCGGATTTAGGCTTTGCTGCTTGGGACGGACCTAGTAATCAGAAAGTTACTAATGCTCAGATAAAATCATATTTAGGACTTGGTATAATACGTTTTGCAGATGCAGACAAAGGTGTTCAGATAAGTACAAACTCTTATGAATATAGAACTGACACAGATGTTATAACATCAATTACAGTAACTACAGACAAAAGACGTACTCAAGATAATCCAGTATCAGTAACCTTTAAGGTAGATGGAAAAAGCTATACTGTAAATGATATTTATATACCTGAAGGGGAATCTCAGCTTGTATGGTTTAAATGGCATACTCCTAAAACTCCACAGACTATGAGTATAAATGTTAGCGTAAGTGGTGCTACAGCTAATGAGTCAAATATTACAGCAAAAATAGTAGAGCTAAAAGAAAATACTCCACCAAATCCAACAGCTAATGATAGAAATGATAATTTCAAAGCTTCTAGTGTACCAAGTAATCCTCAAGAAATAACAGCAACTTGGGGAGAATGGGATAGCTATTGGCAGCCTCAATGGGAGTGGGAAGCTGATTGGAATTGGATAGATAATAAATGGATTGATAGCGGTAATTGGGTTGATAAAGGAGATTGGAATTTTAGATGGATAAGCTATTATGCAAGCTTATCAGCTAGTTTAAATGTACAGCCAGATAGTAAAGTTCCAACTACTTTAAATAAAACAATGAAATCAGGCTATGGCATAAACCTAAATGCTTCAACAAGCTTAAGTTCTAATGCTTCAAGCTTAGCAGTTACAGGTGCTCAAAATGTAATATCATATTATCCAGAGTTTAATTATCAAAATTATAATAGAGTTTTAGAGAAAACTTCAGGAGACTTTTCAGCAAGTTTTCAGTTGAAGAATAATAAATATTCTACTTATAATAGCAGAACACATTTTACTCCAGTTTGGTTCCCCGATGGAACTTATACAGTTTATGCTGAAGTTATTGATGCCTGGACTCCGGTTGGTATGTTATCAGCTAACTTAAGTGATTCAGTAAGTATAAAAGGCAGCCTTTATGATGACTGGCATATTGGCCCTAGAAAGTAGGAGGTGCACATGAAATTTAACATAATATATGCTGACCCACCTTGGAGTTATAAAGTGTATTCTGACAAGGGAAAAGGAAGATCAGCAGAAAGCCATTATAATACTATGAACCATGAAGATATATACAATCTTGATGTAGCAAGTTTAGCTGCAAAAGATTGTATTTTATTTTTATGGGTTACTTTCCCTAATTTAATAACTGGCATTGAAACTATTAAAAGATGGGGATTTAATTATAAGACTTTGGGATTTTGCTGGGTTAAAAGAAACAAGAAAAGTCCTTCATGGTTTTGGGGGCTTGGATTTTGGACAAGAGCAAATCCTGAAATATGTATCATAGCAACTAAAGGAAATCCAAAGAGATTATCTAAATCTGTTCATTCAATTGTAGATACACCTATAGAGGAACACAGCAAGAAACCTGATATAGTTAGAGAAAGAATAGTTGAACTATGTGGTGATTTACCTAGAGTGGAGCTATTTGCAAGACAAGTATATGAAGGCTGGGTTTGCCTTGGTAATGAAATAGATGGATTAGATATAAGAGAAAGCATGAAAAGATTAAAGGAGATTGAATAACATGAGAGTATTAATAGTTGAACCGCAAAAGATGCCTTATGAGGCAAACATAAATAAAGATTTACATTCTATGCAAAGAGTAGTTGGAGGACTAATTGAATGTGTTGATTTAGATAATGAGACAACCCTTGTATGCAACGAAGAAGGAAAACTTCAAGGATTAGAAGGTAATAGACGTGTCGGCAGGGATATAATTGCTGGCACCTTTTTTATTTGCGGGTTTAATGATGATGGAGAATTTGCTTCGCTAACAGATGAGCAGATTTCAAAATATAAAGATAAGTTTTATGAGCCAGAGTCCTTTAGCTACTATGATATGCAGGAGCCAGAGTTCTTTGAGATTTTTTATGCTGACGATGAAGATCTTGAGCTGTAAGGAGGAAACGCATGAATCCTATTGTATCGATAATTGTAATTATTATTTGTTTAATTGGTGGTGGAGCAACTTTAGTCTATTTGAAAGCCGGTAAGAAAAAGACTAAGGAAACCATAGATAAAGAGCAAAAAACTGCCAATGATTTTGTAAATGTTAAAGACATTAAAGACCGTTTCCTTTATACAAGGGACGGTCAAATTATTATGTATATAAAAATTAATCCAATAAGCATTGATTTGTTATCAGAAAGAGAAAAGAAGCAGCTTTGTAAGACACTTACTGCAGAGTTATCCAGTGAGCAGAAGCCTTTTAAGTTTCTTGCAGTATCAAGACCAGTAGATATTTCTCCTCTTATAAATGAATACACACAAATAATTTCAAGTACCGCAGACCAAAAGCAAAAGGATCTACTTAGGAATGAAATGCTTGTAATGAGCAACTATGCCTTATCAGGCGATGTAGTAGAAAGACAGTTTTACATTATGCTATGGGAAAAGTATGAAGATGGCATTGAAAGAGATATGACAAGAAGGTGCTATGAATTTGTATCAAAGTTTGAAAGTGGAAACATACGATGTGAAATATTGAAAGAACAGGATATAGTAAGGCTTTGTAATCTTGTTAATAATCCAGCCTATGCAAATGTTGAAGACACAGAGTTTGAAGCAACTATCCCTATACTCTAAAGCTGAAAATTAAACTATTTGGAGGAATTATTATGGCAAATATAGATATCGAAAGAACTAGAATTTTTTATGGAAAGATTGATTTTTACTCTATGACAGGTAAAGTTATGGAAACTATTTATTATGAAAATAGAGAGGAATTTTATCAGGAAATAAAGGACAGCTATGAAATAGGAAGACCAATTAATCCTACAGTAATATCAAAAGATAAATGCTTTGAAAATGACTTTGATGAAGAAGATGAAGAAATGGAGATAGATTAATGGCTAAAAATAAAAAGAATACTCAACCAGAAATATCAATTAACAATGCACTTTTAAATATTATAACTCCAATGGGCCTAGAGCTTAAAAGAAACAGTCTTGTTATTGGAGAAAATACAGGTAAAGTATATGGAATAGTAAAATATCCTCAGAAAGTTGATTATGGCTGGCTTTCTAAATTAACAAACATACCAAGTACCATTGTCAGTGTATCTTTTACACCAATAGACAATGGTTCTTTTATTGAAAGCCTTTCTAAAAGTGTCATTCAAAACCGTGGAGCAGCAGAAAGTGCAAAAGATCCATTAGCACAAAAGAGAGCTGAAAGAGCTGCCTTAGATGGAGAAAGAATAATGGTTCAAATAGACCAAAACGGTGAGACAGTTGGGCTTATGGGAATAACTATTATGCCAATATCTAAAGATGATGAAGCTTTCAATAAGATATGCAGAAAAACAGAAAGCACCTGTGCCATGAGTAAATGCAAGCCTAGAACTCTTGCTAATCTTCAGGAGCAGGCTTTTAAAAGTCTTTCACCTTTTTATACAAAAGACGAAAATATAGATCAAATTGTATCAAGGATTATTCCGCTATCCACCTTCGTAGGTGGATTTCCTTTTTCATCAAGCGGCTACAATGATGGTACAGGCTATTATTTCGGAAGAGATACCAGTGGCGGACTTATAGTTCTTGATACTTGGAAAAGAGGAAACGACAGAACTAATACTAACATGGTTATTATGGGAGTTGCAGGAGTAGGCAAGAGTACAGCTGTAAAGCATATAGCACTTTCTGAATATATGAAAGGAACTAAAATTATTTTTGTTGATCCAGAAAGAGAATATAAAGAACTTTGCGAAGCCCTTGGAGGTGATTGGATTAATGCAGGTGGAGGAAGTAATGGAAGAATAAATCCACTTCAAATAAGACCTACACCTGTAGATGAAGATGATGAACTTTACAAAGATGAAGGCTACGGTATGGGAGATATGGCAATATACATTAAAAACTTAGAAATTTTCTTTAGCCTGTACCTTCCATCACTTACAGACAGAGAAAGAGCAATTCTTAAAGATAGCATAATAGAACTTTACAACAATTTTAATATTACCTGGGATACCGACATAACAAAATTAAATAAAGAAGATTTCCCAATCTTCTTTGATCTATATAAGTTAATAGAAAAGAAGGCAAAGAATAAAGAAAAAACACGCAAGGAAAGTGAACAAAACATATTCGCTGACCTTGCTTTACTTTTAAAAGACATTGCCATGGGCAGCGATTCTTTTTTATGGAATGGACATAGCTCCATAAAAACAAATACCAGATGTATATGCCTTGATACCCACGATTTGCAAAATACCAATGATAATATCAAAAGAACTCAGTATTTTAATATCCTTACTTGGTGCTGGCAGGAGATGAGTAAAGACAGAAATGAAAGAGTATTGTTAATCTGTGATGAAGCCTATTTAATGATTGACCCTAATGTGCCTCAAAGCCTAGTGTTTTTAAGAAACGTAGAAAAGCGTGCAAGAAAATATGAAGCTGGCATTGCTATAATAAGCCATTCAGTAGTAGACTTTCTAGACCCGCAAATCAAAATGTATGGACAGGCTTTGCTTGATATACCATGTTTTAAGATAATTATGGGTACTGATGGACGAAATCTACAAGAAACTAAAGAGCTTTACAATCTCACAGATGCAGAGGAGGAACTACTTGCAAGCAAAAAGAGAGGAAATGCTCTAGTTATGATTGGTTCTAAAAGGCTGCATGTAGTATTTGAAATACCAGAGTACAAATTTGCTTATATGGGTAAAGCAGGAGGAAGATAAGGGGTGGTTTAATGGCAATTGATCCTAAAACAGCAGCGACTATAGCAAAGATTGCAATGCAGTCTGTAAAAGATGAAGAAGAAAGACATAAAACATTTTTGATAATTTTGGCACCGTTAATAGCGGTGCTTTTAATTTTGTCCTTTTTAGTTTATATACTCACAAGTCCTTTTCAAGCAATATCTCACTTTTTTACAGGTAATGAACTAAATTATGTTCAAGACATAACAAGCAGTTATAGCTATGGACAGCTTGTAAATCCAAATGATGAAAGCTATATAGAGAGCAGCGGATCAGACTTTTCGGGAGTTTCATTTAAAGATGGTAAAACAGAAGTTGTTTACTATAATCAAGCAGATTCAAGGTGGAAGAATACGCCCTATGGAAAGACAGGAACTATAGGAAGAAGTGGCTGCGGACCAACTTCACTTTCAATAGTGGTTTCAAGTCTTACAGATAAAAAAGTTGACCCTGTTCAAATGAGCAAATGGGCTTATGAAAATGGATATTACTTAGAAGGTGCAGGTTCTTTTCACAGCTTAATTCCAGGTGGTGCAAAATATTTTGGCTTAAAGGTTGAAGGAGTTAAGTCAAATGAGCCTCAAAAATTAGTAGATGCACTATCACAAGGAAAACTCATTATAGCAATTATGGCAAAAGGACATTTTACAAGCTCAGGACATTTTATAGTTCTAAGAGGAGTAACACAAGGCAGAAAAATATTAGTTGCAGACCCAGTAAGCAGAAAAAGAAGTGAACAAGAATGGGATTTATCTATTATCTTAAATGAAACAAACAAAGGAGCGGCTGCAGGTGGGCCATTTTGGATTATTAGCAAATAAGATGGAGGAAGATGATGAAAAAGAAATTACTAATTGAATTATTTATTTATGTCATTATCGTGGTTATAGGCATAGTACTGCTATTTACTTACAAGCCACAAAGAGAGCCAATAACATTGCCATCGGATTTTAAGATTATACAGGGGAGTGAGAGCAATGCTTCTTTACCTATCAAGTAATCAAAACATAGGTATATTTGACTTTTTAACAAAGGAAAAAGGACTGATAATAAAGAAATTAACTGGAGAGTTTTATCTTAAGAAATTTGTTATTCATGATATGAGAAGCTTAAGCCATTATAGCTATGTAGCTGTAGATTTAAAGGCTGCTAAAGATAATGAAAATGAATTTATAGAAGCCTTAGTTGCCTTTAAAACAATGTATGATTCAAGAATAATTATCTTTGCTGAAGGATTAAAGATAGAAGATAATCTAATGCGAAAATTACTTGCTGAAAATATTTATAATATAGTAACTGCAGCCACGGTGTCTGAAACAAAAGATCAGATACTGAAATGCATCAGTGAAGAAGGCAGGACTATTGAAGATTATAGAAGTGCTGATGTTGGCGGTGAAAATTTAGATAATTTAACACGACATATATTTAAACGCAAAGATATAAAAATAGCAGTTGTAGGTGTATCAAATAGAGTTGGTACAACTACAACTGCTTTTAATTTAACTAATTATTTGCATGGAATAGGTGCTAAAGTGAGTTACACAGAAGCCAATAATAATGAGCATTTAAAAGATATTGCAGCTTATTATGAGTTTACCATGGTTTCTGATAAATGTATTAAATACAAAGGTATCGGTTATTACCTAGATAAACAATTTCCAAATGATTATAATTTTAATATTTTTGATTTAGGAATATTGAACTTTTCTAGCTTATCAATATTTAAAGCCTGCGATGTAAGAATTTTATGCAGTGGAAGCAAACCTTATGAACTGCCCTGTCTTAATAAAGCATTGAAACTGATAGGAGAAGAAAAAACAAACACTATTTTCTCATTTTCCGCAGAAGCAGGGAGAGTTAATTTGAAGAAACTAACTGAAAGCGAAAATAATAAAGTGCATTTTTCACTATATAATCCTAGTCTTTTTGATGGTAAAGTTAATGAAAAAATGTTTAAAGATATTTTAATTGATTATATTATAGAAATTTAAATAAAGGGAGGATGTTTCTGATGAAGAAAAATGAATTGTTAGACAAAGTATATAAATCAAATTTACCAAGTAGAGCTAAACAGATTATGTTTTATCTTATAAATAGAGCTAATGCAGAAGGAACATGCTTTCCTTCTGTTAAAACAATAGCCAGCGATTGCGGCATATCAGCAAGAACAGTTCAAAGAACTATGACAATTATTTTACAAGAAGGATTTATAAAGAAGGACAGCCGATTTAGAGAAAAGGGAGGACAAACATCTAATTTATATACCCTATGTTGTCCTTCTGAAACCAGTGAAGGAGTGGATGATAAAGAGTTAAATACTAAAGAAGAAAAAGTTGAAGATAACTGTAATGAGCATAATACAAAGATAGAAATAGTAACTTTTGCCGATTATACATCAAGTGATGAATTAATAAGTGAAATTATTAATGAAGATTTATTAAAAGAAGACGAACCAAATCATAATGGGGCTACAGAATCATCTTATAGGGATGACAGATCGTGTATACCTACAGAATATTGCTCTATTTTTAAGCCATTCAAGAGAATTGAAAGTAACTGGTGTTTTCTAAATAATTATACAATTGTTCAGTGTCGTAGGGAGGGTGACAGTTTGCACCCACCTTGAACTATATAATCTAAGATATATAGGGTTATTGAAAAATAAGTATTATAACTATATAAAGATACAGATGTTTTAATAATATAGCACTAATACAGAGAAGTAGTTGGCATAGTCTAAATTTATATATAAGCTTAAAACTTGCTATTATTCGTATAACCGTATATACTTAAATTGAGCAATTGTAGGTAAATTATGTATGTGTTCATGGAGGTCAAAGATCTAAATGATCTATAACAGATAGACTAGAGAGTGGGAACGAGAGAGAATAGGCTGTTAAGTGTTCCGAGTGAAAGGATGGAAGGTTATGGACTTTGTATCGGTAAAAGAGATAGCTGAAAGATGGAACATTTCAGAGAGAAGGGTTCAGACTCTTTGTGAGAAGGGAAGAATTGAAGGTGTTTTACGTTTTGGACGTTCTTGGGCTATACCAAAGGATGCTGAAAAGCCTAAAGATGCTAGAATTAAGTCTAATAAATGCAATGAAATAGAATACAACGGAGGGTCAAATGATTAATATAAACATAAATGAAAAAGCTAATCTGATATGGGCAGTAGCTGACAAACTAAGAGGAGACTTTAAGCAATCGGAGTACGGTAAAGTTATATTACCATTAACTGTACTGAGAAGGCTAGACTGTGTGCTAGAAGACACAAAAAATAAGGTCTTGGCAAAATACAATGAGTTAAAGTCTATTATGGATGAAGAAGTGTTAGATCCATTTCTAAGAGACGAAAGTGGTTATAACTTTTATAATACAAGTAAATATACTTTTAAGACATTACTAGATGATGCTGATAATATCGAAGCTAACTTGAAAGATTACATAAATGGGTTTTCTAAGAACGCCTATGAAATAATTGAAAAATTTGAGTTAGATGTTCAAATAACAAAGCTTGTGAACAGTGAACTTCTTTATATTGTTTTAAGTGAGTTTGTAAAACCAGAAGCAGACTTACATCCTGATAAAGTCTCAAATATAGAGATGGGATACATCTTTGAGGAACTTATACGTAAGTTCTCAGAAATATCAAATGAAACAGCAGGAGAGCACTACACACCAAGAGAAGTTATAAAGCTTATGGTAAATCTGCTATTTATTGAGGATACAGAAATACTTACAGGTTCAGACACACCAAGAACTATTTATGATCCAGCCTGCGGTACTGGAGGAATGCTTACAGCAGCAGATGAATACTTAAAGGAACTAAATAGTGAGGCTAAACTTATTCCTTTTGGTCAGGAGTTAAATGGGGAAACTTATGCTGTCTGTGGCTCAGATATGCTTATTAAAGGTGCTAATGCTAACAACATAAAGCATGGAGATACCCTTAAAAATGATATGTATGCAAATGTAAAATTTGATTATATGCTTTCAAATCCACCCTTTGGAGTTGAATGGAAAAAACAACAAAAGGAAGTTACTAAAGAATATGAAAAACTAGGATATGAAGGAAGATTTGGAGCAGGTCTGCCTAGAGTATCTGATGGAGCCTTCTTATTCTTACAAACATTAATTTCTAAGATGAAGCCAGAAGGATCAAGAATAGCTATCGTACTAAATGGTTCTCCACTATTTACAGGTGATGCAGGAAGTGGAGAAAGCAATATAAGGAAATGGATTATTGAGAATGATTGGCTGGAAGCAATTATATCTTTGCCTACTAATCTATTTTATAATACTGGAATATCAACTTATATTTGGGTGTTATCAAACAAGAAAAAGCCTTATAGAAAAGGAAAGATTCAGCTTATTAATGCCATTAATATGTATGAAAAAATGAGAAAGTCCCTAGGGGAGAAACGTCAAGAAATACCTGAGTGGGCAATTGAGGAGATTACTCGCACTTTTGGAGATTTCAAGGAAAGTGATATTTCAAAAATATATGATAATAATGAATTTGGATATAACAAGATAGTGGTTGAAAGACCGTTAAGAGATGAGGAAGGGAATATTATAACTGACAAACAAGGAAATCCAAAGCCAGATGCTAAGCTTAGAGACACAGAGAGTATTCCACTTAAAGAAGATATATATGAATATTTTGAGAGAGAAGTAAAACCTTATGTGCCAGATGCTTGGATTGATGAAAGCAAAACTAAAATAGGATATGAAATACACTTTACAAGGTACTTCTATGAGTTTACTATTCCAAGACAATCAAATGAAGTAATGACAGAAATAATGAATATGGAGACAGAACTTCAAGCAGTTCTTGGGAGGTTGTTTGAAATATGAGACAAATGAAAAATAGTGGAATAGAATGGATTCAAGAAATACCGAGTGATTGGAAAATTAAAAAGCTTAAGTTTTTAGGTATCTTGAATTCTAATGGAGTTGATAAAAAGGTCGTTGAAGGTGAGAAATTATATAAGTCAATTCATTATGTTGATGTTTACAGAAATAGTTTGAAAGAAATAGGAGATAGTGATGATTATTTGATAGTTTCAGCTACTGACAATAAAGCTGAAGGCTGCAAATTACAGAAAAGAGATGTTCTCTTTACTAATTCTTCTGAAACACCAGATGATATCGGACATTCCACTGTAATAGGTGAGGAGTTAGACAATATACTTTTTGGATATCACTTAATGAGATTTAGACCAAATGATGAAATAAATTATAAATATGAAAAGTATATGTTTGGTTCTAGTTACTTACGTAACTGGTTTTCGTATAGAGCTAAAGGAATTACTAGATACGGAGTTATTAGTGATGATTTTAGTAGTGCATTAATAATAGTTCCACCATATAAAGAGCAAGAACAGCTAGCTATTTTTTTAGATAATAAGTGTAACGAAGTTAATAAAGCTATAGAAATTCATCAGAAACATATAGATTTATTAAAAACATATAAACAATCAATTATAACTGAGGCTATAACAAAAGGTATCAATAAAAATGCTGAGATGAAAGATAGTAATATTAGTTGGATTGGCAAAGTTCCATGCCATTGGGAAGTAGGAAGAATAAAGAACATGTTTGCAATTAAAAAGAACCTTGTTTACACAGAAGATAGAGAAGTTCTTTCACTTACGCAAAGAGGTTTAAAAATCAAAGATATAACAAGTAATGAGGGACAATTAGCAGTAAGCTATGCAGGTTATCAAGAGGTTTTAATCGATGATTTTGTTATGAACTCAATGGACTTGTTGACAGGATATGTGGACTGTTCGATTTATGAAGGAGTAACAAGCCCAGATTATAGAGTGTTTCAACTAAATGACGAGGGATCAAAGAGATATTATCTATATTATTTCCAAATGTGTTACTTTAGGAAATTATTTTATGGTTTTGGTAGAGGAGTATCCCATTTAGGTAGATGGAGGTTACAAAGAGAAGAGTTTTATAAATTTCCATTACTTACTCCCCCAATTGATGAGCAAGAAGAAATAATTAATTATCTAGATAAAAAATGCGAAGATATAGACAAAGCAATAACCATAAAACAAGGATTAATTGAAAAGTTAAATGAGTATAAAAAGAGCCTTATTTACGAGGCTGTAACGGGGAAAATTGAGATTTAGCAGGAGGTGCTTGGAATGAACGTTAGTAAAATTAGCATACAAAATTTTACGGTATTTGATAATTTTGAATTAGAAGCTTCAGAAGGGATAAATGTTATTATTGGCCATAATGGAACAGGCAAAACCCATTTATTAAAACTGATATATTCAGTATGTGAAAGTGTTAATTATGAGGGGAAAGATGTATTTGATATATCTCAGCCATTTTTTAGAGTAAATTCTATAAATTTAGTAAGGGAGAAACAGAATAAAAGTAAAGAAACCAAAGTAACAGTTAATTATGCCGATGATAGTAGTGCAAGTTTTGTGATTATAAAACATGAAGGAATGAAATTGGCAGCAGATGGTTCTAGCTACGATAATATTGATTTTAAAATAAAAGATATATTTATTCCTGCAAAAGAAATGTTATCTCACTCAAAGGGGTTTCTGGCATTAAATAATAAATATGATATGCCATTTGATAGAACATATGTTGATATTATTACTAATGCAGAACTGCCAGAAACAAGAGAGATATCACAGTTAAATCAAAAGTTATTAGATATTATTTCAAAGATAATTGATGGTAAAGTAGTATATGAGAACGATACTTTTTATGTAATTAAAACAGATGGCTCAAAAATAGAATTTTCCATAGAAGCTGAAGGGTTACGTAAGTTCGGGCTGCTATGGAAATTAATTAGAAATGGATTAATAGATAAGGATACTGTTCTTCTATGGGATGAACCAGAAGCAAATATTAATCCAGAGTTAATGCCTGTTCTTGTAGATATTCTCCTAGAGCTTCAAAGGGCAGGCGTACAAATTTTTGTAGCTACTCATAGTTATAATTTTGCTAAGTATTTTGAAATAAAACGAGAAAACTCAGATAAAGTTCTATATCACAACCTATATAAGACAGAAAATGGTGTTAAAGCTCAAAGTGAAAATTACTTTGGTAATTTAAAAAATAATCCAATTATAGAAGCTGATTCTAAACTTTTAGATGAAGTAATTGAAGGAAGTTTTGGGGAGTAAGCTGATGAAGGAAAGAATATTACTTGATGAAAACAAGCAGTATAAATTTGATTTTTCAAATTCGGATTATGTTTGGGAAATACACGAGATAACACGTGATACTATGCTAAGTGATGTGGATTTTATTGCTGAAACTAACAATAAAATACTATTTATAGAATATAAGAATGCAAGCATAAAAGGAGCAGTCAATCCGGATAGAATATTTCAAAAGATAAAAACTGAAGATTTTTATAAAAAGATAGCTCGGAAATACTATGATAGCCTTTTAATATTTTGGGCATGTAATGGAAATGAAAAAAACTTACCTATAGTGTATATTCTTTTAATTGAGCATCCAATGATAGATAAGAAGATAAGAAAAATGCTTAAAGAGAAAATTAATAAACAATTGCCGTTAAATTTAAAAGATGAAAGATTTACTAGAACAATAATTTCTGATTTTGAAGTGTGTAGTCTAGAAGAATGGAAAGAAAAGTTCCCACAAATTAGCATTATACCAATTGAAAAAGAGCAGTAACAAAAAACTAATATATCAACAATACTAAGAGGTGAGCAGTTAGTGATATTCGATAAGTTATATGGACGTCAAAGAGATATTATGCAGTTAATATATAATGTATCAACTGAAGAAGCTATTATAAATATAAATAAGTATATGGACAATAACAATTTAAAAGATAGAGATTTAGCAAGAGATTTAGATGGGTTGAAGGAAATGGGGTACCTAGAATTTTCATGGGGAATGAGATATAGCCTTTTTAATTTTCAAGTTACCCCTAAAGGAAGGAGCTATTTTGAGATGGAAAAAGATTTTGAAAAATTACAGAAAAATAGGGTAAGTAATCAGTATAATGTTGGAACTATTAATGCAACTGGAAGCAATGTTACGTTTGGTGATGTTATAAGTTCAACACAGAGTATAGATAATTCAGTACAATCAATTGAGAAAAGAATAGATGAAATGGGTGCGGAAGATAAAGAAGCTCTAAAGGAGCTTCTTGAAGAAGCAAAAGAAATAGCTGAAAATATCAAGGAAACCAAATCAATACATACTAATAATGGATTTATAAAAAGATTAGGAAAGCATTTTGAAAAACACAATTGGTTTTATAGTTCTATACTTGAGCTATTTGGAAACACCGTTATAGGAACTTTACAGAATAAATAGATGTTAAATTAGGGGGCGGGTTGGTAAGGTGGTTTGCTTAAATAATATTCAAGAAGAGTTACTTAAAATTCTTTTAGATAACTTCCATGAAAATGGTACAACATCTGTAGCTAAATTTGATTATGAAATACTACCGTTACATATTAGATTAGATATCCATAATGTTATGAACGAACTTCAAGAATTACATATTCTTGTTGGATTTGAAATAGAGACAAACTGGGATACTACGCCTTATACTAATGAGGTTATCGCTATTTTAACTCCCTATGCTAAAAAGTATTTTAGTGAAAAAGAAACTAATGAAAAAAAACAGAATTGGAAACTTGCAGGTGGAAAAGATATGTTTAGAACATTAACACCAAAGGTAAGAGCATTATTTGCTGAAATACTTGAAAATAGAGATAACCTTGATGTATATTTTGAAAATAAATTTGAAGATTTATCCTATGACGATGATGTTGTTCTGAGAGGAATGATATCCGAACTTATAGATAAAGATTTAATATCAGTGCCATTGTGGGCTGAAAATCTACCTTATAATGTATCCATAACTTACAATGGGACAATATATTTTGAACAGGAATCAGAATTTGAAAAGCAAAAAGAAATAAATGCTGCTCAGATTTTTAACATAGATACATTTAATGCACATGGCAGTAATGTGACTTTCGGAAATGTTATAAATTCAACTCAAAGTATTGATAATTCAATAGAACAGGTAAAGAAACTAATTGATGAGCATGGTGGGGATGATAAAAAAGAATTAAATGAGCTTTTAGAAGATATTAAAGAAATCTGTGAAAATATAAATGAAACCAAAACAATTCATAAGAATAGTGGTCTTATGAGGCGTCTTAACAAGAATATAGAAAAGCATGGATGGTTTTACAGCTCAATAATTCAATTGCTAGGGAAATCTGTTTTTCAAATTTTAGGTTAGTACTAGAAATTATAAACTAATGAAGACAGGGGTGAAGTGATGTTCAATATCTATTATATAAACCTAGAAAAAGCTTTCGAAATATCAATGATGATTAATAACGTGCTTTTGAAATCAAAACAAGAGGAAAGTCAAAATCAAAAACAAAATAATCTTGACACTAATGCAGAAGCGCAGGGTGAAGGAGGAAATAGTCTTTTTGCTAAAGCTATGGGGAAGTTAGGCTTAAAGTTTACTCATTCATCAACAAATTCTAAAAAAATGATTGATACCATGGAAGTAAACATAACAAAATCTATAATTCTTGAGCAGATAAATGAAAAAGCAAGGAAGATAGGAAAACTTTCTAACAATAAAATAGGGAGTTTAATAAAAATTGATGATGTTTCATTAAGCATTGATAATATGAATGAAATTATTGCAACTAAATCAATTATGAATGGAATGATTGAGGATATAAAGTATGAGGGAGTTAATGTAAATAGTTTTCTTCAGACCGTCTTGAAAGACTCTGCCTATATTTTTAGCGGAACTCATAAAGGAACTAAAATTTCATTTAAGATACCTATGCAAATAGATAAAGAAATGGAAAGTCAATATAACATTACAGATTTAGAAATAGGGACAGTTACCATTCTTGGAATTTATAGGGGAAAACATAATAAAAAGGATATAGACAGTAAAATGAGCCAAATTATGATGCTAAATAACATGGCTTCAAACAACACAGAATCTAATATTGAAGATGGAGATATTGATAATAAAAATATTGAAGCTGAAAAAGATGAAATAGTGCATTATATTGATATTATTGCAATAATCCAAGATCTCAATATTGATTAGCAGGTGAAGTTAGTGGAAAAAGTAATAGTTTATGAATATGACAAGAGAAACTTTAAGGAAATAGAGAAATTAGTAGAAGAACAAGATTGTGCCATTGTAGATTGGGCAATTTTTAATAAAAAAGGTAATGAAGATAAAGTTGAGTTTCCAGCAGGTACAGAGGCTGTATATATAGATATTTCATCGCTGCTTTTTAACGAAGATAGGGCAGAAAATCTAATTGGATTAATTGTTCCATTTTTAAATATAACACTAGAAAATTATGAATGTGATATCTACATAATAGTTGATAAAAGATATAGCGAAATAATTAAAAACACATTATATTTGAGGATTTCCGAAATACAAAAACTAGAAATATTGCTTGGAATGCCTCATGAATCAATAAATAATGTAGTTGATATAGATGAAGCTATGTTTAATAGCATGATTCATCATTTAAATAGTAATTTATTTGGTAATGATAATTTTAAGAAACGTCTTAAAGAGGAACTAATAAAGTATAGGCTTTTTAATAAGATAGGGGAACAGCCAGTATTTTCTGTATTTATCTGCGGTGAATCTGGAATTGGGAAAACTGAGATAGCCAGATTATTACATAACTATTTAACACCTACTGAAAAGATGATTAAGATAAACTTTGGTAATTACAGTGATGAAAATGCACTAAGCAGCTTAATAGGAAGTCCAAGAGGATATGTTGGCAGCAATAAAGGAGAGTTATCTGAAAAAATACTTAGAAGCAACTCTAAAATAATATTAATTGATGAGTTTGAAAAAGCAAGTAAGCCTGTATTTAATTTTTTCTTAGAGTTATTGGAAGATGGAAGTTTTACGGATTCTTTAGCAAGAGAATTCGATTTAAATAAGTACCTGATTATATTTACATCCAATATAAAAAAGCAAGATGTAAGCAAAACAATTTCTCCAGAACTTATGTCTCGCTTTAACTTTATGTGTCAGTTAAATCCACTTAGTCAGGAAGATAAGCAAAATTATTTAAGCCATAAGGTAAACCAGATGATAAGGAAGATTGAAGAAAAACTTAATATTAAATTAAGTGAAACTCAAATAATTGATATTAAGAACATAGATACGAGGACAATACAAAATTTGCGTGATATTAATACCAAAATAATGAACAATATTTCTAAGCAGATTGGGTTTAGATAGGGTTAAAGAGGGGGAGCTTAGGGTGATTAATTACAAAGAAAAAGATTTTGAGGATTTTGTAGAGGAATGCTTGATGGAGCAGGGATATATAAAGGGAAATACTTTTGATTATAACAGGGAACTCGCATTAGACACAAAAACATTATTTTCTTTTATAAAAGCCACACAGCCTAAGGAATGGCAGCGCCATGAAAGCAATTATCCTGGAAATGCTGAAAAAGCTTTTCTTGATAGACTAACAAAAGAAATAAACTCTAAAGAAAAAGGACTAATACATGTTTTAAGACAGGGATTTATTGATAGAGGAGTTAAATTCAGATTAGTATACTTCAAGCCTGAAACAAGCTTGAATGAAGATTTGATAGATAAATACAGTAAAAATATTTTTCACGTAACAAGGCAGCTTCACTATTCTGTGCATAATGAAAATAGCATCGATGTTGTGCTCTTTATAAATGGTATTCCAGTTGTAACAATAGAACTTAAAAATCCAATGACTGGCCAAAATGTGGATAATGCAATTCATCAGTATAAGGCAGACAGGAACCCAAATGAGCCTATCTTTGGTTTCAATAGACGTGCTCTTGTAAACTTTGCTGTTGATCCTTATCTTGTATTTATGACAACTGAACTAAAAGGAGATAAAACATTCTTCTTACCCTTTAATCAAGGTTCAGAAGGTGCAGGAAATATAGGGGGAAAGGATAATCCAACTAATCATGAAGGTTTTGATACAGAATATCTTTTTAGGAATATATTATCTCCTGATAGTTTACTTGAAATTCTTCACAAATTTATACATAAAGAAGTGGATAAGGTAACTGGAAAGGTAAAAATAATATTTCCAAGATATCATCAAATAGATGTTGTTAGAAAGCTTCTTAGTGACGTTTATGAAAATGGTGCAGGAAAAAATTATTTAATTCAGCACAGTGCAGGCAGTGGAAAGAGTAACTCCATAGCATGGCTTGCTCATAGACTCTCAGGACTACATAATGCGGAAAACAAAGCTGTATTTTCATCGGTTATAGTTATAACGGATAGAAAAATATTGGACAGCCAGCTGCAGGAGACCATTTATCAGTTTGACCATGTGGCTGGTGTTGTAGAAAAGATTGATGAAAATTCAAAGCAGCTTCTAAGTGCAATAAATAGTGGAAAGAAAATCATCATAACTACATTGCAAAAGTTCCCTGTAATATATGGAGAAGTTAAGAAAGTGGAAGGGCAAAACTTTGCTATTATAGTTGATGAAGCTCACTCTTCACAGACAGGCCAAGCAGCGACTAAATTGAAGGTAGCACTTGCTGATATTAGTGATGCTTTAGAAGAATATTCAAAAATAGAAGAAAGCTTTGAGGAAAATAAACTAGATCCACAAGATGAAATTGTAAAGGAATTAGTTTCGCAAGGTACACATCCTAATCTTTCTTTCTTTGCCTTCACAGCAACACCAAAGGCTAAAACATTACAAATGTTTGGTGAGAGAGGAAAGGATGGTAAGTATAGAGCTTTTCATATTTACTCTATGCGTCAGGCTATTGAGGAAAAATTTATTTTAGATGTTTTGGAAAACTATATGACTTATAATATGTACTTTAATATAGTAAAAAACATACCTGATGACCCAGAGCTTAACTCAGCACAAGGGGTTAAAGCTATAAAGAAATATCAATCGCTACATCCACATAATTTGGCACAAAAAACAGCTATTATGGTAGAGCAGTTTAGAGAAGTTACAAGGCATAAGCTTTCAGGAAGAGCAAAAGCTATGGTAGTAACAGCATCACGTCTACATGCAGTGAGATACTGCGAGGAATTTAAAAACTACATAAAGTCAAAAGGTTACAATGACCTAGATGTATTAGTTGCTTTTTCTGGAGAAGTTGATGATAACGGAGTGCCTAAAACAGAAGAAAAGATGAATCAATATAAAGGTAATTCTGTAAAGGAAAGTGAGTTAAAGGAAGTATTTAAAACTGATGATTTTCATTTTCTAATTGTTGCTGAGAAATATCAAACCGGCTTTGATGAACCATTACTTCATACTATGTTCGTGGATAAGAAGCTTAGCGATGTAAAGGCAGTGCAGACACTTTCGAGATTGAATCGTACTTGTGAGGGAAAAGAAGATACCTTTGTGTTAGACTTTGTAAATAGTGCTGAAGATATTCAAAAGGCATTTCAGCCCTTCTATGAAAGCACAGTTCTTGAAAAAGAAACTAATCCTAATATGCTTTATGATATAAAACATTTGCTAGATCAAAAACAAGTATATACACAAGAAGAGGTAGAAAGCTTTGCTAAGGTATTCTTTAGTAAGCGTACTGTAAAAGATGATTTAGGAAAAGTATCAGGTTTTTTAAAACCAGCTATGGATAGATATTTAGATCTAGAAGAACTAGCTCAAAAGGAATTTAAATCCTCATTATCATCATTTGTGAGGCTATATGCTTTTATTACTCAGGTAGTAAGAATGTATGATAAAGAATTGCATGAATTTTATACCTATGCAAAATTTCTTCTTAAAGTATTACCTAGCAAAAGAGAAGAAGATATTGATTTAGAAGGTAAAATCTCTATGGACTATTACAAGATTCAAAAGAGCTATCAAGGACAAATAGAACTTGTTAAAGAAAGTGAAGGAACGGTTTATGGAGCAGAACATGCAGGAGGAGCAAAGCCACAAAATAAAGATACTTTAAGTGAGATAATTAAAAAAATCAATGAGCGCTTTGGCACTCAATTCACCGGAGTAGATAAGGTGATGGAGCAAATCATTGATGATTTTAGAAATGATAAAACTATTGTTAACTTCGCAAAAAATAATGGCATGGCAATATTCGGACATATTTATAATGATTTGTTTAGCAAAATATTAGTTAATGGCTTTAAGAATAGCAACGAGTTTTATACTGAAATGCTAAAAGATAAGGAAAAGCTGGAGTTCTTTAAAGCTACTATGCTGCCTATTATATACAATGCACTTAGGGGTGTTAATAGTTAGGCGGGACTATTATTGATAAGTTAGGTCTTGAAGATGAAGTACAAGGATATGTTAGGGAGATAGAAGGTGCAGATGCTGAAGTTATTGAAATGACTCGTAAAGAAAGAATTTCTTACTCTAAAGAACAGGTTAGAGACATAATAAAAAGAGTATGGCTTTATGTACTCATTGTGGTTGGTATTGGAGCTGCAATTCATAACTGGATACCACAGTCAATAGTAGAAAAAGTAGTTGGAAGCAACAATCCATTTGCAGTATTACTTGCAACAGCAATAGGAATACCAATGTATGCATATATATTTGGAACACTTCCAATAGCAAAAGCTTATGGAAGAGTATTATCTCCAGAGGAAATAAAAAAGTATCTGTAATTAAATTCACTATATGGAATACTTAAAATAAATAAGGAATAGAATAGTATGTATTTATTTTTAGGAGGCAAATATGCCAGGTGATATTTCAAAGCATACAAAATATATTGTTAACCTACCTTATCCACAACCAAGGATCGAAAGACCCAATGTACAGTATGCAAATATTCTTCTAAAGGATTACTCAGGAGATGTAAGTGAGTTTACAGCAATTAACTTATATGTATATCAGCATTTTGTAAGTGATGGTGAATATGAGGACTACGCAGAACTTATTGGCGGAGTATCTATGGCTGAAATGAAGCATCTAGAACTTTTAGGAGAGACTATTAAGCTATTGGGAATTAAGCCAATATATATTGATAATGCTTGTCCTCCTGGGAGACTTTGGACTCCTAGATATGTTAACTTTACTACGTTTATAACAGAAATGATAATGGAGGATATTCAGTCTGAGCAGAAGGCTATAGAAAACTACAGGTATCATATAACATTAATACAAGATAGATATATAAGAGAGCTACTGGAAAGAATAATTCTTGATGAAGAACTACATGTTAAATTATTTAAACAATTATATGAAAAATATAGTAACAGATATTAAATATTAAAATTAGTAAAAGCACCTGTAAGTATTAAACGACTTGCAGGTGCTTTTATGAAACATATGAAATAATTTAGTGGACATGACAATGATGAATATCTGATTTGTGTTTATGAGTATGTTTAAATTTTTCATGGGTATGGATATGAGTATGTTCTCCTATAACAGGTTCAGGATGAATATGGTTATGATGGTTATCATCATGACTATGGATATGCTCATGAATTAATAAAATATGGGTATGCTTATGAAAATGCTCTTCTGTTGAAGCAAAATATGCTCCTATAAGCATAACTGCTAAGGCAACAATAAATGATAATGTTGGTACTTCTTTAAAAATTATTAATGATAGTCCAACACCAATAAATGGTGCTATAGCATAATAGGCGCTGGTCTTTGCTGCTCCTAAGTATCTTTGAGCATGTATATATAAGAAAATACTTAATCCATAAGCGAAAAATCCTAATATAAGGGCTGCTATGATATAAGAAGTATTACTAATTTTCTCACCTAATAATAATGAAATTAGCAATGAACCAATTCCAGAACCAAACCCCTTAATAACAACGACTTGTAATGGATCTTTTATAGATAACTTTCTTGTGCAGTTATTCTCAAGTCCCCAGCAGATACATGCTAGCAGTACAAAAATTGAACCAAAAGAAAAAGAAAAACTGCTTGCATCTTCTACAGATAAGATAATACTTGATAAAGTAATTAAGAATATAGCACCCCAGAGTCTTTTGCTGATAGATTCCTTAAAAATTAGTAAAGCGATTAATGATGTCGCTACAATTTCAAAATTATTAAGTAATGACACGTTAGCAGGAGTTGTCATAGTAAGTCCTACCATTAATAAAATAGGGGCTGCAATATCTAATATAACCATGCCGATTGTATAGGGCAGTTCTTGTTTAGTAAGTTTCCCTTCTGCTTTTTCTTTATACTTCTTCCCCTTGGCAAAGCTAACAAAGAACATTCCAATTCCTGCGCCAAGATATAGAAATGAAGCCATGAGTGTAGGAGGAATCTCCTTTAATAATAGTTTTGATATAGGAGAACTAATCGCATATAATCCTGCTGCTAAAACAGCAAAAAATACAGATTTATGTTGTCTAACTTCCACTATATTCACCTCCCAAAAACTATTTAATAAACTTTTCATTCCAGCTTGCATATATATGTCCTCCTTGCTATCCCGTATAGGAGGATATATATATTATAGCACCATTTCGTTGAAATCTAAAAATATAGAAAACTTTTTTATTGCAAATACATTTATAAATGTAATCAATATCACTAAAGTTCATCCTTTGAATATATTATAGTGAACAAGCCTATAAGCTTAAAAAGAGGTGTATCTTTAATGGATATTTGCCAATACACTAAATTTACTCTTGTTGAAGATAAGGTATAGCGAAACTAAATAACAAACTACTAACAGTATTAGACATAGAGTTGTTCTTTGATTATGATTCAAAAAAGGAGGAGAGGATTTATATGAAATGGTTTAATGACATGAAAATTAAAGTTAAGTTAGTGGGTGGGTTTACATTAGTATCTTTGCTTATAGGTATTGTTGCTATAACTGGAATTTCTGATATGTCTAAAATCAATAATAATGCAATTAATATGTATGAAAAAAATTTGATACCCATAAATCAATTAAAAACCATAAATGAGAATTTGTTACAAATTAGGGGTAATATCTTATTGATCCTTGACAAAGATAATAGATATAGGCTTTCAGAGTTACAAGAAGAGATAAATGATTTTAAACTAGAAAATGATCAACTTATGGTAAGCTTTGAGAAAATAAATTTGACATCCGAAGAAGAAAAAATATATGACGAATTTAAAGAAGGAATTAAGAACTATAGAACCTCTAGAGAAGATATAATAAATTTAGTTAAAGAAAATAATTATGAAAAAGCAAAGGAAGCGTTCCCTAAAGTTTCAGATATAAGAAAAGAAATGTCAAGCACTTTAAATAACCTTGTAAAACTATTTATAATTCATGCACAACAAGCAAATGATAATAATCAATCTATTTATTCATCAGCCTTTAAAATGGCAACTATACTTTCTATATGTGTATTAATTATAGCTGTGAGTTTAGGTTTATTTATATCTACAAAAATAAGTAGTCAGCTAAAGAAAGTATTAACTTTTGCAAGGTCACTAGGTAGTGGTGACTTAACTCAAAATATTGATATAGATACTAAAGATGAAATAGGCATATTGGTAAAAGAATTAAATAAAGCAGTAAAAAATACAAGAAGTTTAATTGAGGAATTAACTAATAGTGCAGAAGCAATGGGAGCGTCTAGTGAGGAACTTTCTTCAACTATTGAAGAGATATTATCTAAAATGGAAATAATGAATCAATCGACCAAACAGATATCTAAGGGATCAGAAGAATTAAGTGCTTCTACTCAGGAAATAAATGCATCTATAGAAGAGATCGGTTCTACATCTAGTCAACTTGACAGAAAGTCTAAAGATGCAAGTCATAATGCAAATGAAATTAAAGTACGTGCTGTTGAAGTTAAAGATAAGAGTTCAAAGTCAATAGAGGATACTAATAATCTTTATAAAGACAAGCAGATAAAGATTTTAAAAGCCATAGATGATGGCAAGGTAGTAGAACAGATAAAAATAATGGGTGATACTATAAGTTCTATAGCAGCCCAAACTAATTTGTTATCTCTAAACGCAGCTATAGAAGCTGCCAGGGCAGGAGAACAGGGGAGAGGATTTGCTGTTGTAGCATCAGAGGTGCGAAAACTTGCGGAGCAATCTGCTGCTACAGTAAAACAAATACAAGATATAGTGGATCAAGTTCAACAATCATTTAATAATTTATCAAAAAATGCTCAAGAAGTGCTTGGCTTTATAGAGCAAGATGTTAAGCCAGATTATGATTTTATGATAAAGACTGGAAAACAGTATGAAGAAGACTCTAATTACTTTAGTGAAATATCTAAAGAGATTTCACAGGCAACACGATCTATGGCAGAAGCTATAGATCAAGTTACTAATGCAATACAAACAGTAGCTGCGTCTGCACAAGAATCATCATCTAGTTCTCAGGAAATATTAAGTAGTGTTGATGAAACTACATCAGCAATTGAGCAGATCGCAAAAGCTACACAAGCACAGGCTGAAATGGCAGAGAACCTTACTAGTATGATTCAAAAGTTTAGAGTATAACGCAACATTCATAGATTTATAGATGTTTTATTACTTTAGTATATTGTTATATTGCAGAAAAATTTACTTCTATAAAAAAGATAAATACCAGAAATCCTAGGTGAAAAATCTATCTTGGGATTTCTGGTATTCATATTTATATATTATAATCTTTGCCCATAAAATCTCCAGATATGAATGTGTATCAGAGGGTACGAACGGGGTGAGAGGTCGGTGAGTGAAGCAAACATTCGCCTCCTCGATTGGAATAACTGTGGAGTATCAATAAAGTTGTTGTGTAATTTAAAATGGACTTCTTAAAATAATGTAATTATTTTTGTAGTTTTAATCTAATTTTAATCTTAATTTTAATCCTTTTTAATTTAGGAAATTTAATATACAAATATAAGTTAAGAGATATTGAAACTAAGCTAAAAGGAGGTAAAGATTTTGATTAAAACTGAAAATCTGACTATGACATATAAAAATGGATTTACAGCAGTAAAAAACTTAAGTCTGAATGTTGCAGAAGGAGATATTTTTGGTTTTCTTGGTCCCAATGGGGCAGGAAAAACCACAACTATTAGAATGTTAACGGGATTATTAAAACCAAGTAGTGGAAAAGTTTTTGTTAATGAACTTGATGTTGCTTCAAACGAAAATGAGGTTAAGAAAATAATAGGGGTTGTGCCAGAATCTCATGGTTACTACAATTGGATGACCAGTGTAGAGTACCTTAGCTATTTTGCTGAACTCTTTGGAAAAGATAAATCAAAATATACAAAGCATATTGAATATTTACTAGAAAAAGTAGGATTAAGCGATAAGAAAAAAGTTCCTATAGGTCATTATTCAAGGGGTATGAAGCAACGACTTGGTATTGCTAAATCTCTTATAAATAATCCTAAAATAATTTTTCTTGATGAGCCTACTTTAGGACTTGACCCAATAGGACAGAAGGATATTCAAAATCTTATTTTTGAAATAAATAAAGTAATGAATGTAACAGTATTTATTACATCTCATTTACTTAAAGATATTGAAGTGCTCTGTAATAAAGTTTCAATAGTTCAAAATGGAGAACTTATAGAGCAGGGAAGTATTAAGGAACTTCAGGATAAGTATTCTGAAAATGAAACAATAAAACTTAAAACATCTGATAATATAAAGGTGTATCAGTTTTTAAAAGAAAATAAGATGTTTACTGGATTGGAGTTAAAAGACGATAATATATACATTTATGTCAATAAAGCCTGTAACAATAATTTGTTAAATGAAGCAAAGCATTATATCGTCGAAAAGTTGTTTGTGAATTCTATTGACATCCATGAGATAGGCAAAGTAGAGACAACGATAGAAGATATATTTTTTAAACTTACTGATAAGAAGGTGAGAAATTAATATGAATCTTTCAATTATTAAAAAGGAACTTAGAGAAAACTTTTATGCTATGAAAGGGAACTTATGGTTAATTATTATAGCAATTATATTTAGCATAATGTCTTATAGCTTTGTATCTGTGAAAGAGTTAAGTCTACTTGCTCAAACAGAAGTTATAGTTACAATGGGGAAATTAGTTATAGGATTAGCATTACTTATCACAATAGTTCTTGCTGCAGTAACTTTTTCAAATGAAAAAGAAGAAAGTACTCTTGAAAGTTTGATGCTTACACCTGTACCAAAGATGCAGGTAGCTTTTGCAAAACTAATTGGAGTGCTTTTGATGGGAATATCTGTTTTTGCCATAGCAATTCCATATATATCAACATTAAGCTATGGAACAGGACTTATTGCTAGAGCAGTAATTTTTATTGTTGTTATAGGTAGTATTGTAGCATTTTCTTATGCCAATATTTCTATTACTCTTTCAATTTTATTGGGTTCATCTAAGAACTCTATAATAACTTCTATAATATTTTTTATACTGACTGGACTGCCGAGCTTATTATCAACTTCAATTAAAAAAGCAGGTTTTGGAGCGGTGATTGAAAAGATTAGTCCATTATCTAATACATTTAACCTTATGAAAGCTGTAATAATTGAAAAACAGGGCTTTGCTGGAATGACTAAGTTCATAATTCCAATATTAATATTTGCAGTTTTGTCCTATATGTTTTTAATCTACGGAACAAAGAAAATCGCATTCAAAGGAGGAGAATAGTATGAGGAGGATATATATAGCAATTACAATGTTTTTGATTCTGGCTTTATATCCATTAACAAATGTTTATGCTAAGGATTTAAATACAGATAAATTAAGTATATCCATAACATCTCCTTCTACGGTCAAAGATTACCCAGGAAAAGAAGAATTAGTTAAGGCAGAAGTTAAAAATAACACGGATAAGCCCATAAAAGATTTGCTTGTTTATATAACTATGGCAGATATAAAAAAGAATATGACCGTCAACTTAGAAGATTACAGTGCAGATAAGCCTGTAAAGGTAGATATACTTGGTCCAGGTGAAACAAAAGTTATAGAACTTCCTATACGGTTTGTATATACCAGTAACTATTATCTTTATACTACAGCGGTTTCTAAAGAATATAATCAAGTTATTTCAAGTGATGCTATTCCTATAGAGATTATGGGAAATACAAAGGTTGATAAAAACATGGTGTTGACAATATCTTATGTAGAGCCAATCCTATTAGTATTAGTGACAGTATTTATAATGCTAAAAAAGAAATACAGTAAGAAAGCATGAAATCAAGAAATTAAAAAATTATTATATAACAAGTCAGGAGGGAAAATATAATGAAAAATATTTTTATAAAAGTAAAAGAATTTTGCATGAACTATAAAAAAAGAATAATAAAGATCATATCGATCAGTATTGTAGCGGTAATAATTGTGGGGGGATCAATAGCTGGAGTAGTATATTCTAAGGCAAAAGGCAACTTAAAATATACACAAGATCAGCTGCAACAAATTGCTTTAGGTAAGGTGTCTGGTGAGGTTATAAATGTAGAAAAAGAACTGAATTTTGAGGAAGCAGTTTATGAATACGAGTTTAATATTAAAGACAAAGAGAATATGCTTCAGAGAGTAAAGGTGGATTCTAAAAATGGTGTAATATTAAGATTAGACAATGAGAAATCTAATGGTGAAAATAGAAATGGTCACGATAAAGAAGAGGGTAACCGTGGCGAAGAATAGCAAAATAGTATATATTAGTATTTAGTAGTGAGCTATCAGCTCACTATTTTCTTATGGAGGTGTTAACGTGAGGGATTTTAAGATTCTATTAGTGGAAGATGAAAAACAGATGTCTATGTTTATAGAAATGGAATTAACTCATGAAGGATATAAGGTAGACACAGCTTATGATGGGAGAGAAGGACTGAAAAAGGCGGAGAATAATAAATATAACTTAATACTTTTAGACATAATGATTCCTAATCTAAATGGAATAGAAGTTTGTAAAAGAATAAGGCAAATTTCTATGGTACCTATAATAATGTTAACTGCTAAAAGTGATGTGTCTGACAAAGTAATAGGTTTGGATGTAGGAGCCAATGATTATCTTACCAAGCCTTTTGCAATAGAAGAGCTTTTAGCTAGAATAAGAGTTTATGAAAGAGATAAGTCTATAATTAATAAGACTGAGGAACTTAAAGTGAAAGATATTGTTATGGACAACAAAACTCATCAAGTATGGAGAAATGGAAAGGAAATTGAACTCACCAAAAAAGAATATGACATTTTGGAAATGCTTCTTAGGAATAAAAATATAGTTCTTTCAAGGGAACAACTTATTGAGAATATATGGGGATATGATTATGTAGGGGACACTAATGTGGTGGATGTATTTATAAGATATTTAAGAAGTAAAATTGATGAAGGATTTGATGAAAAGCTTATTACTACTATAAGAGGAGTAGGATATGTAATTAAGGGTGATTGATGATGAATTTTAAAATTATTAAAAGTGCTAAAATTTCGGTGAAGCTTACAATAATATATGCTTTTATGTTTTCGTTACTACTGCTGGTTTTAAATGCTTCAATTTTATATGGAGTTAAATACTATCTTTATAGTCAAAGCAACAAGCAGCTTGAAGATATAAAAACTATAATAACGAATAAGATTTCAAACCAAAATGAACATATCGGTTTATCTGATAAAGAACTAGTCACTGATATCCCTTCAAATGAAAATATTCATATAAGGATAATACAGCAAGATGGAAATGTCATCAATTCATCGGATAAGTTTAAGTATAAGGTTGAAATAAGGGAAACTTATGGGAAAACAATAAAAAAAGAAGCAGGAGAAAAACATATACTATTTGAGAATATTAAGATTGATAGCAAGGATTATGAGACAGCATATTTACAAATAGTTAAAGATATGGATAATGAGTATGATTTTATGAAAATTTTGTTTGTACTCATGGCCATAGCAGATTTTATTGGTGTAATTGCTTCAATTATTATAGGATACATTATAAGTAAGAAAATGCTAAAACCAATTGATTATATAACTAAAACTGCAGAAAGCATAAGCATTAACAATCTAAGAGAACGAATTATAGTAAAAGGTCCTGAAGATGAACTAACAAGACTTGGAAATACTTTCAATAAAATGATAGATAGACTTCAAGAATCCTTTGACAGGCAAATTCAGTTTGTATCAGATGCTTCTCATGAACTTAGAACTCCTATAGCAGTTATACAAGGTTATGCAAATTTACTTGATAGATGGGGCAAGGATGATAAGGAAGCTTTAGATAAATCTATATATGCTATTAAATTTGAGGCTGATAATATGGGCAACTTAGTTGAGAGACTATTGTTTCTTGCTAAAGGTGATAGTGGAAAGCAAAAACTAGAAAAACAAGAATTTTGGCTTAATGAGTTAATTAATGAAGTTGTAACGGAAAGTAAATTAATAGCTTCTAATAGAATAATAACAAATAACAATAATGATACTGTAAAAATTTTGGCAGATCAGAAGATGATAAAACAGATGCTTAGGATATTTATTGAAAATAGTATTAAATTTACATCAGAACAAGGAACAATTGATATAAGCTCAAAGATACAAGATAAAGGCATAGAGATAACTGTTAGTGATAATGGTATAGGTGTACCTAAAGAAGAAGTTAGAAGTATTTTTGATAGATTTTATACTGTAGATAAATCAAGATCTAAAGACAAAGGGGGGAGTGGGCTAGGATTGTCTATAGCAAAATGGATTGTTGATATGCACCAAGGTTGTATAGAAGTTGACAGTACTGAGGGAAAGGGAACAACAATATCTGTTAATCTAGAGAGGATAGAGTAATGAATTTGGATTATATATTAATGATAAGAGCAATATATACTGGGCTATTAACAGGTATTGCTATTGCGATACCTATGGGACCAGCAGGTTTTGAATCTGTTAGATGGACTATTTCAAAAGGTTTTAAACAAGGTGTAAAAGTAGTAGCGGGGTCTTTGATTGCAGATGCAATTGATGTTCTGCTCATTAATTTTGGGTTGCTTGAGTTAATTGAAACAAACAAACTATTAGAAGTAGCCTTTTGGGTAATTTCAGGAGTAATAATCTTTTTAATAGGTTATAAATCCTTAAAAAAAAGTAAAGAAAATAATCTGAAAAAAGATGAGGATGCAGCAGAAGAAAAAGAGCTAGATTCACGTGCTTTATTTACAGGATTCATTGTTAACTTTTCTAATCCAATGACTCACTTTTTCTGGTTAACCTTAAGCAGCACTGTAATAAGAATATGGAGAAGTTACGGAAAATTTACTTACTTTATATTTGCTCTTTTTATGTTAGTTGGAATGTTTATGAGTTTATGGACTATAAATTATTTAGCTTCTCGTGGTAAAAAACTTACTACTCCTAAGGTTTCTGGCAAGCTTGAAAATATAATTTCCTATGTCATAACACTATTTGGGTTAGGATTCATGGTGAATGGATTATATAAGTTGTATAATTTTTTAGTAAAGTGAGAATGTAAATATGAAAAAGTTGAATATTATAATTGCGACAATAGCAGTATCAGTATTATTTTCAGGGTGTTCAAAAATATTAAAAACATCAAATACAGTAACGTCAACGTCAACTTCAACTAATACGAGTACTACTAGCAATACTACAGATAAGACTACTATAGATAAATTGAATAACGAGTATAAAATAACTCTTCAGAAGCTTAAAAATGATTATGTAGGTAAAAGAGACCAAATGTATACTAAGAGTTCAGATAAATATAAAATATCTTTTGATGATAAAGAAAAGGAAATGGTTAAAACAGCCAACGAAGTTATAAATGCAGCAATGTCAGAACTAGATAAAGTAAATAAAGAACAGCTGGATATGATAAAGAAGGCATACGATTTAGAAGTGGAAAAAATAAACGCCGAAAATTTAACAGCAGATGAGAAAACTAAAGCTCTAAATACAGCAATTAATAACAAGGCTCAGAGTGATTATAATCAAAAGCTAAGGTATGAAGAGAGAAAGCTATTTATTCAAAGAATCAAAAGATCTTATGAAAATAGTTTAAACTCGATTAAAAATACTAAAGACAATGATTTAACTAATTTATTTAAAAATGTAAAAAAAGAATACGATAGCAAATATGAAAAACTTACATCCGCTACGGGAGGACAAGGTTCTGAGTGGGATAGGCTTTTTAATTTAGAGCAACAAAACATTGATAAAATTTATTTGGATGAAAGTAAAAAATTTGAAGATAGCTTGGTAGGTCTAGATAAGTGGCTAAGAGATTCATTTAAATAATATTAGGAATATGGATAATAATTAATTTTACACATTGAATAAAGGATTGGATGGGAAACTTTCTTGTTTTCAGACTCCAATCCTTTAATTCTTAAGTATCTAAAGTCATTACAAAATCAACGATATATTTTTAATTTTCCACAACTATTTTATCAAAAGCAATAGAGTTCCTATGACGATTATTATCAATCCTAAGAGTGACTTTCTCGTGAGTTTTTCTTTCAAAATAAAATATGAAAACACAACTGAAGCAACGATACTTAATTTATCTATAGGAACAACTATGCTTGCTTGGCCTTGCTGAAGAGCTTTGTAATAGCAAAGCCAAGATGCACCTGTTGTAATACCTGAAAGGCAGAGGAATAACCAGCTACTTTTATCAATTTTTTTAATTCCAGCTTGTTTTTTTGAAACAAAAACTATTATCCATGCCATAATCAATACTACTATTGTTCTGATTGCAGTACCTAAATTTGACTCAACTCCACTTATTCCGACCTTTCCTAAAATTGAAGTAAGACTAGCAAATACAGCTGACAAAACAGCGTAAAATAACCATCTGGTATCCTTGACTTCCTTGGTTTCACTGTCCTTCTTAGTTATCATCATGTATGTACCTATACCTATGCCGCACATACCAATAAATTTTATAAAAGTAATTTTTTCATTTAAAAAGATAAAAGCTAAAATCATAGTTAATACTGTGCTGGATTTATCAATAGGTGTTACTTTATTCACATCACCCATTTGCAAAGCCTTAAAATAACAGAGCCAGGAAGCACCTGTTGCCAGTCCTGATAACACTAAGAAGAGTAAGGTTTGTCCGCTTATTTGATGAATTAAACTTTGAGAACCAACAATGAAAACCATAAGCCATGAGAAAATTAATATAACAATCGTTCTAATTGCCGTAGCCAGATTAGAGTCTGTATTTTTAATTCCAATCTTAGCTAAAATAGCTGTAATGCCAGCAAATAATGCTGAACCAAATGCAAATAATACCCACATCAAAATTACCTTCTTTTAATTTATTTTGTTATTCCTGCATGATTATATGCTTTCAAACAATAATATTATACCATGCTTATATATGTTATTTTTCATGAATTGAATATAAAAGATAGATATATGTTTTAATAAGGTGAGTGAATATAAATTTATTCTCACCTTACTTATTTTAAACGAATACATAAAAAATCTTAAGATAAATCTAAGTTCTTTTTAATCTGATTTTAATCTAGTAAATACATAATATAAAACGTAGGAAAACTGATATGAGGTTTTAAAACGAAAGGAGAAAATTTATGAGTATTTTAATTAATCTTTTTAACGGAATAATGCACATTGATAAGTATCTAAACTTACTAGTACAACAATATGGTATGTTAACATATCTAATTCTTTTTTTAATAATTTTTATGGAAACAGGATTAGTTGTTACGCCATTTTTGCCAGGAGACTCAATGCTGTTTGCAGCAGGAGCCATTGCAGCAATGGGGGCTATGAATATATTTACACTTCTCATAGTAGTTTATATTGCTGCAGTGCTGGGTGACACTGTAAATTATCATATTGGTAAAAAAATAGGAAACAAAATTTTAGAAAAAGAAGATATTAGATTTATTAATAAAGAGTATTTAAAGAAAGCTCAAACATTTTATGGAAAACACGGCTCTATGACAATTGTTTTGGCAAGATTTATTCCGATAATTAGAACCTTTGCACCATTTGTAGCTGGTATAGGAGAAATGAACTACACGAAGTTTATACCGTATAATATGCTCGGTGGCGGACTATGGGTAACTTTATTTCTAGGTGGGGGGTACTTCTTTGGTAATCTACCTTTTATAGAAAAACATTTCTCTTACGTATTAATAGCGATTATTATAATATCAATTCTTCCTGCAGTTATAGCAATTATAAAAGAGAAGAGAAAAAAAGATGGAGATGATAATGATGATGTCGTTACTTCAAAGATTGGATAACTCTATATTAGTTCTTATAAAAAACAGTATGCATAGCATTATTATGGATAAATTCATGATAATAATAACTTCGTTAGGTAATGGAGGAGTTATATGGCTTTTAATTGCAGCTTTGTTAATTATAAATAAAAAATATAGAAATGTAGGATTTATGGCTATTGGAGCTTTAATTCTAGCCACAGTTTTAGGTGAAGGTGTTTTAAAACATTTAGTACAGCGTGTACGTCCATCGGCAGATATACCAGCGATTAATCTTTTAATAGCAAAACCTTTATCATATTCTTTTCCATCGGGGCATACTACCTCTTCATTTGCTGTTGCAGGAGTTCTGGCAAAATATTTAAAGAAGTACTCTATTGGAATTTTAGGATTGGCGTCACTTATAGCTTTTTCAAGACTATATTTATATGTACATTATCCAACAGATGTTATAGCAGGAATTATCTTAGGTCTTTTGTGCAGCAAGTTAGTAATAGATGCATCTAATAAAATGATAAATTATAGAGAGGACAACAACAAAGAAATATCAGTTTAGGTATTGATAGAAGGTGATTAAATGTATCTAGACATACCAAGTAAAATCATAAACTTTGATAATTATATATTGGTAACTATTAGTAAGTATTTAAAAAGTAAATATTTAGATAGATTAATGCCTTTAATTACTAGTATGGGTAATCTAGGAGCTGTTTGGATACTTATAGCGGTGTTTTTATTATTAGATACACCATTTAGCAACGTGGGAGGAATAATAATACTAACCCTAATTATAAGCACATTAATTGGTGAAGGCATAATAAAGCATTTGGTAAGGAGAGTCAGGCCTTGTGTAAATCATAATAAAAATGAGCTTTTAATAACAAAGCCAATATCATATTCATTTCCATCAGGTCATACTTTATCTTCCTTTGCAGTAGCAAAAGTATTATCTGTGTATTTTGTGCAGTACAAGCTATTATTTATGGCAATAGCACTTTTAATAGCTTTATCAAGACTTTATCTACATGTACACTATCCTACAGATGTAATAGCGGGGATTATTATTGGCTTGATATGTTCAGAAATAGTTTTCATTATTATTGAAAAAGGTTATATAGAAAAATTTGCGAGTTTATATCAAAACATAATGTAAAGAGGTGTTAAAGATGAATATGGAGCTTTTTAGGCTTATAAATAATTTAGCTTATAAAGATAATGTTTTAGACGTAATTATGATTGTTTTTTCAAAGTATGTTCCATACCTATTCATGGCGATAATTGCTATAGTATTTCTACTTGGAATTTTCAAGAAAAATAGTGAGTATAGGAAGAGTATGTTTAGTATTTTTGTTTTTACTCTAATGAATCTTTTTATTAGCTTCATAGTTGGAAGCATTTATTATGTAGACAGGCCATTTGTTCATAATAAAGTGAATCTTTTATTTCCACATGCAAAGGATGCATCATTTCCAAGTGATCATGCCACAGGGACGATGAGCATTGCACTTGGCTTTGGAAAATATAATAAGGCAATTAGCTTGACATTAAGTATATTATCTTCAATTGTTGGATTTTCAAGGGTTTATGTAGGACATCATTATCCTGCAGATGTTATTTCAGCATATACAATAGTCTTTATAGTCAATTATATTTATAATCTGAAACTCAGAAATAGAGTTGAGGAGTTGTATGAAATTTTAGAGAAAAAGGTTGCCTATAAATTAGGATTTAAGGCACTGTATAATTAGTGTTTATATATAGGAATGACAATCATAACTTTGTTAAATGATGGATTTGTAAAATATCAAAATTGGAGGATAAAAATGAAAATATTACTAACTACTGATACTTATTTTCCAATGACAAATGGAGTTGTTGTATCTACAGATAATTTGTACATGCAGCTAAAAAACTTAGGACATGAAGTAAAAATATTAACTCTATCTTCTGATGGTAAAGAACATATTTTAGGAGATGTTCTTTACTTTAGCTCTTATCATATCAATATTTATCCAGATGCAAGAATAATAAGGCCTATGAGAAACAGAATTATAAGTGAAGTTATAAAATGGAGACCGGATATTATACATTCACAAAGTGAGTTTTCCACAATGATTGTAGCTAAATATATAAAGAGAAAATTAAACATACCTCAAGTACACACTTATCATACATTGTATGAGGATTATCTTCATTACTTTCTTGGCGGTAAAATTATTAGAAAATCAACCCTTTCAAAGCTTACAGGATTCCTATTAAACACTTTCGATACAGTAATTGCACCAACAGAAAAAGTTAAAGAAAAACTGGAAAGCTATAATGTGGCCGCTAATATAGAAATAATTCCTACAGGTATAAATCTAAAGAAGTTTCAGCAGGAGATATCTGTAGATGAGAGAAACAAGCTATTAAAAAGGTATGGATTTAGCGGTGAAGATAAAATTTTAGTTTATGTAGGAAGGGTAGCGGAAGAAAAAAATATAGAAGAAGTAATAAGCTTTTATAATAAGGCGTTAGAGTATATTGGAAATACAAAGCTTTTAATAGTTGGGGGAGGACCATGTCTATCTAAATTGAAGACTATGGTAATGCAATATAAACTAGAATCAAATGTAAAATTTACAGATATGATTACTAGTGATGAAATTAATAAATATTATAAACTTGGTGATTATTTTGTAACTGCTTCAACTAGTGAAACTCAAGGGATAACATACATTGAAGCCTTGGCAAGCGGACTTCCTGTTATATGTAAATGGGATAGGTGCATAGATAATTTAATTATAGATGGAGTAACAGGCTTTACTTATAAAGATGAGAAAGAGTTTGTTAATATCCTTATAAATATAACTTCTAATAAAGAATTAGAAAAAAACATGAAAGTTGATATAAAAAATATAGTAAATGAATATTCAATAGAAAACTTTGGGCAAAGAGTTTTTAATATTTATAATAATGTACTAATTGATAATAAGGTTCATTATTCCGCATAATGCAGTAGGAGGAAGAATATCATGATGAACACTAATGGTAAAAAGGTATTATTTAATAGTTTTAAAATTAAAACGGGACTGTATATTATCCTGATAGTTTCTATAGGTGCCTTTCTTATATTGGGAAGTGTGGCAGGTTACACTATTAATAATATTAAAACACTTCAAGATGATATGTATAGAAATGCGTTGATTCCAAGTACTCAAGCTTCTGAGGTTAAAGCAAACCTAATCGAGTCAAAGCTTTACATAACAAAAGTTACATCAGTTGAATATAAAGATGAATATGTTGAAAAAATTGATAAGATAGACAGTGAAATTAGAGATTTGATGAGCAAGTATGAAAATAGAAGCCTTGACTAGCAAGAAAAAGATTACATTGAAAAAGTAAAAGCAGCTTATGATAAATATAACAGTAATTGGAAAACTATAAAGTCTAAGTTAAGTGTAAATGAAAAATTGAGTGCAGAGGATATTAAAACTTTTGATTCTATAGCTAATGAGATAGATAGTGCTGTAGATGATATGATTAGTTATGGAACAAAAGATGCAGAGATCCTGAGAGGTTATACAAACACTAAGGCAGCAAATAGCTATAAGTTATTTCTATATTTATTAATATTTTCAGTTATAGTCTTAGTTGTAATAGTGATTGAAATAATAAATTTAATAAAACGTTCTATTAAAGACTTTTCAAAGACTTTAAGTGTTATATCAGAAGGAGATTTTTCTATTAATATTGGTGTAAATAATACCAGCGAATTTGGATTAATGAAAAAGCAATTAGCAGTTTCGATAGAAAAAATTAAGTCAATGATACAATCTATAAATAGTACATCAAATATTGTTGATAATCAATCAACTGTACTCTTAGAGCTATCAAATGAAATCTCAAGCTCCTCAAAGGAAGTAGCAAATGTAATACAAGAAGTATCTAATGGAGCTCTTTCACAATCAGAAAACCTAACTAGCATTAATGATTATGTATCTAATTTTGGTATAAAAATATCAGAAATAGTCAATTTAATTGAAGAAGTCAATAAGAATACGGGGGCTATTAATGGGCAAGCTAAAAATGGAAATAATAACTTTAAAGCATTAATAAACTCTGTTAATGAAGTGAAGCAATCTTTTATAGATGTTAAAGAGCGTATTCAAGATCTTGGGGAAAATATAAAAGAAATAAATGAAATAATGATTTTGATAAACAATATAGCTGATAAGACTAATTTGCTTTCATTAAATGCAGCTATTGAAGCTGCTAGATCAGGGGAAGCAGGAAAAGGGTTTGCTATTGTTGCAGATGAAATTAGAAAACTTGCTGAACAATCTAAAATATCTTCAGACAAGATTGCGATACTAATTACTAATATTACAGAAGAATCAAGTTTAGTTGTAAAAACCACTGAATTAATGGACAATGAGTTAAATAAGCAAGGAAGTATATTAGATAATTCAATAACTTCTTTTGAAGATATAATTTGTTCAATAGATGAAGTAACTCCCAAAATTCAATTAATGAATAATATGTCTGTAAAAATTAATGATGATAAGGACTTAATTGTAGAAAGGATTAATCAAGTTTCATTAGTAGCAGAGAACATTTCATCATCTACAGAAGAGATAGCAGCAACCTCACAAGAAATAAGCAGCTTTACAGATAAAATATATCAGTCAGCAGAAACACTTGATTCATCTTCAAAAGAAGTATCAGAGAAAGTTAATAAATTTAAAGTTTAAATAAAGAAGTGAGTTTTTACTTGCAATTAAGTATAGAGAGATTATAGAAAGGTATTTATGTTCAATTATATTATAAACAAAATAGAGAGGGTATTGAACAGCTAAGTTAGTAGAACTGAGGTGAAATAGTTGCAGTTTATAATTGAATCATTTAATCATTATGGTTACATCGTACTATTAGTAGCTTTGATGCTGGAACTTATAGCAGTTCCTCTGCCTGGGGAAGCTCTAATGACATATTGCGGATATGTGATATATACAGGAAAAATGAATTGGGTAATTAGTGTTATAGCTGCTGCAATCGGAACAATTATTGGAATTACTATATCTTTCTTTATCGGAAAAAGTCTAGGTATTGGATTCTTTGAAAAATATGGTCACTATATTCATATGGATAAGCAAAGACTTGATAAAATTTCAAATTGGTTTCAAAAGTACGGAAACAAATTATTAATTGTAGCATATTTTATTCCCGGTGTAAGACATATAACAGGATATTTTTCAGGTATAACAAATGGATCATATAAAAAATTTGCAATTAATGCTTACCTTGGAGCAATTCTGTGGACTACAACCTTTATCACTTTAGGAAAGGTTCTTGGCTCAAATTGGGAAAGATATCATTTACTATTGAAGAAATACTTATTAATTGGAAGCTTAATTATTGCGGTAATGATAATGTTAATTTACATTTATAAAAGTCATAAGCAGATAGTCTATGAGTTTGTTTTAAAAATGCTTAATAACAGTCTTATAATATTTCATTCTTTTGGAAAAATAAAAGCTTTAATTGGAACTGTAGTAGTTGTATTTTTGGTATTTTTAACTCTTGTAACGGGTATTATTCAAGATTTTTTAGCACAGGAATTTAGAGAATTTGATGAACTGACAAGATATATAATAGTGCATGTTTTTGATGAAGATTGGGGGACTGCTATGAGAGTATTTAGCAATTCTGCAAATATGTATTTTTTACTATTTATAATTTTATTGACAGCTATCTTTATCATGATAAAAGGAAAGAATAAATTGCTTGAATTAAGGTTTCTAACTATTTCTTTTTTAGGTGCAGTAGCGCTATCTTCTATGTTAAGAAATATTTTTCATAGAATTGGACCAACAGGAACAGAATATACATTTCCAAGTGCAGAGAATATAGTGGCTGTGGTAACATATGGATTCCTCACTTATCTAGTTATAAGATATAATGAAAAATTATGGATAAACTCATTAATAATAAGCCTATATTTAGTTATGTGTTTACTTCCAGGGCTAAGTATAATTTATTTCAATATTCAATATCCAAGTGATGTTGCAGCAGGATATGAATTTGGGTTCGTATGGTTAAGTTTATCCATTATTATGTTAGAAGTTTACAGGGTTTTGCCTAAGCTTAGGTAAATGTTAAATTTTAGTAGAAGGTTAATGCCCTTTGGAATGCATTTAAGTGATTTTGAGAAGCATTTTTAAGCGTTGTAAAAACTGTTTTTATATCACTTGGTATATTTTGTTTTAGGAATCTTTCATACATCGCTATATTTTCGATTTCGCCTTGCACTCCTGCCTCTAGACTTACTTTTATAGTGCTAGGTTCTTCAATATATTCTTTTGAGGTATCAGCGGGAAGTACAATATTGTACTTAGTGAATAAAGGAGTTAAGTAATTAATATGAGTTACTTCTGCACTGATGATATTAATAAATGGGCGCTGCTCTCTAAATTTTTCTACCACAAGTGAATACTTAGTTTTGGCTAAATATTCATCTTGAATTGCATAAGTTAGCATATCTCCTAAGGTTAGTTCAGTATCAGTTTTTGCGGCTTCTGCACCAATAAGATTACTATTTGATGAAGACGATAATGTACTAGTGAGTAATTCACTATAAGTAGGCATAACTGCTGCAGAACAATTTATATTAGACAAGAAACTACTCAATATAAATAGGGCTGTAATAGCTAATAAAACAAGTTTATTTTTCATAGCATTCTCCTTCTTATTTTAAAAATTAATAGCACTATTAGTATGCTGCAATTTTAAATTAGAATGTGTGGCAAATATATTTTATAATAAAATCTTTATTTCTTTAAATCGCTTAATAAATGAAGGTAAGATAATTTTAAATTTATATTTTCTTTTGAACTTTTACTTAAAAGTAATACACTAAAAAGATTGCCTAGTAGACCTATAATTGCTACCATAATAACTGTGTTGCTTTGAACAACTGACGGCCGAAAGAACTTCCTAAATGCCACAATTAATAGGTATATAGAAATTCCAAGTAGTGCGGCAGAGTTGATAAATGCTGAAAGAATATTTGCTCTCTTATACCCGTAAGTTCTAGTGTTATTCTTTGGCTTTCTGGATATTTTAATTGAGAAATAGCTTGATGCAATGGCAGCTGTATCACTTAAATTATGAAGTGCATCAGAAATTAAAGATAAACTACCAGATATTAATCCACCGAGCACCTCAGCAATAGTAATTATTAAATTTAAAATAATTACTAAAAATAGTTTGATTAAACTCATAGAAGAAACATCATGATTATGCCTGCGGTCATGATGATTATGAAAATAGTGGTGATTATGGTCATGCATAAAAAAACCTCCAAACTATAACTATTAACAAAGACTTCATAAAATAGATGATTATATTTTAATATTATGTGTAAAAAAATATTTATAATAACAATAGAATTCGATGATGTTTTTATATTAATTTCTCAAGAGAATGGTTGGAATAAGGTTATATCCATATACTACCTTTAAAGGATAACGATTCATTAGGCATTTTAGGCTTTATAAGATATAATGTAAAAGTAAAATATTTTTATACGAGGGGTGGTAAATTGAATCCAGTAGCATTTACTTTATTTGGTCTGTCTATAAGATGGTATGGAATACTTATCGCTAGTGGTATGATGCTTGGAATTTTGATAGCACAATACACTTGTAAGTTTAGGAATGTTGATTATGATACCTTCATAAACACCGTTCTATTAGCACTTCCATTAAGTATTATTGGTGCAAGACTATATTATGTATTATTTGAGTTTGATTATTATAAGAATAATATGAGTCAAATTCTAAATATTAGGCAAGGTGGTTTGGCTATACATGGAGGCTTAATAGCTGGCGTGCTGACCGCATTCTTATATCTGAAACACAAAAAGATAAATTTTTTTAAACTTGCTGATGCAGCAGTTCCCTCCATTATACTAGCTCAAGCAATAGGAAGATGGGGAAACTTCTTTAACCAAGAAGCACATGGGGGACCGGTAAGCTATGATTTTATAAAACATTTTCCTGGGTTTATTCAGAGGGGAATGTATATAGAAGGAACTTATTATCAGCCTACTTTTCTATATGAGTCTATATGGAATATCTGTGTATTAGTTGTTCTTCTAGCAATATTGAAGAAAAGTAAGAAAAGTGGGATAGTATTTTTCACATATATTGGTTTATATTCCATGGGTAGATTTTTTATAGAAGGATTAAGAACTGATAGTTTAATGCTTGGTAGTATAAGAATAGCTCAGCTTGTCAGTCTATCGGGAATTATATTGTGGATTGCAGCATTAGCTTTTTATCATTTCAAAAATAAAATAAAGCAAAGCAGCTAATTTTTTTATAATAACTTATGACCAATTTGGTTATAAGTTATTATGACTTTTATTAAATAAAGTAGATTTAAAGAATGAGGGACAACTGTAATGATTAAGGTAATGGAAGATCTTCAGCAAGATAGAAAAGTGATTTTTAGTTTAATTCAGAAAAAGGGACCTTTGACTAAACGAACCATTCAAAATTTAACTAACTTAAAACTTACTACATTAAATAGAATAATAAACGACCTACTAACTAAAGAATTAATTATTGAAGAATCTGTGGGGGAATCCACCGGTGGCAGAAAACCTACATTATATAATGTGAACTCATCAAAATTTTATAGCATAGGTATTGATATATCTAGAACCTATACTCAAATTGTACTTACAAATTTAAAAATGCAGATTATAAAAGAGAAAAGATTTTCAGGAGAAGACTGGTATTCATATGAAAATTTAATAGAACGTAATGTAGAAGCTGTTAGAAGTTTTTTAGATGTGCTCAATATAACAAGTGAATATTTGTTAGGAGTTGGTGTGGGGGTGATAGGTCCGTTAGAAAGAGAAAAAGGAACTCAAGCAAGCCCTACAGATATTGGAAAATTCAGTTTTAATTTAAAGTTTATAAAAGAGAGTTTAGAAAGAGGGCTAAGGCTACCTGTAATTATTGATAATGGCGCTAACTGTGCAGTATTTGGAGAGTATTTCTATGGATATGGTAAAGGATATAAAAATATTGCTTACTTTAATTGTGGAATGGGTATCAGAACAGGAGTTATAACAGATGGAACAATAATCAGAGCCATAAATGATAGAGAAGATGCTTTTGGACACATGGTTATAGACATTGATGGAAGGGAATGTTACTGCGGGAATCATGGATGTGTAGAAAGTTATTCATCTATATATTCAATTTTAAAGGAGTTTAAAATTAAGTATATAAAAGAAAATAAAAGTTATATACAAAAAAACTTAGATTCTTTTGACTATAAGGATGTTTTTAATTTAGCTAATGAAGGTGAACACTTATCAAAAGAGGTATTAAGTAATTCTGCGATTGTTTTTGGAACGGCTCTTGGGAATTATATAAACCTTCTTAATCCACAATTAGTAATATTAAGTGGGCCAACAATATATAACTCTGATATATTCTATAAACTTTCTACAGAAGTAGCTGTTAAAAAAATTAATGCAGCAAATGCAAATATTAAATTTAGTAAAGGTGGATATTTTAAGGAGTATACCATGGCTGTAGGTGCAGCTGCTATGATAATGGAATCTTATATTTCACCTTCAGCAGAAAGGAGACAATAATGACAACAATAACTATACAAATATTAATTTTATCTATAGCAGCAGGAATTTTTGGTTCAATTTTAGGCTTAGGCGGCGGAATTATCATTACTCCAGCATTAACATTACTATTTGGAATTGATATCAAATATGCAATTGGTGCCAGCATAGTCTCAGTAATAGCTACCTCTAGCGGTGCAGCAATAGCATATATAAAAGATAAAATAACAAATGTAAGAATTGGAATGTTCTTAGAGATAGCAACTACACTTGGTGCTATTACTGGGGCATTTATAAGCGGTCTAATTGATTCAAAATATCTTTATGTTATATTTGGAGTTCTTC
>KE993502.1:0-78591 GCA_000466585.1 Clostridiales bacterium oral taxon 876 str. F0540 | reverse complement strand
CAAAATATCTTTATGTTATATTTGGAGTTCTTCTTCTTTATTCTGCAATTGCAATGCTTAAGAAGAAGGGACAGGAATTACCTTCAAATGTAAAAACACATCCTATGGCAGATAAGTTAAGATTAAATGGTGAGTACTATGATAAGGTGTTAAAAGAAAATGTAAGCTATAACGTTGATGGAGTATATGGTGGATTCAGTATGATGTATGTTGCTGGTGTAATTTCAGGGCTTCTTGGAATTGGTAGTGGTATATTTAAGGTTATGGCTATGGATTTATTTATGAAGCTTCCACTTAAGGTATCCAGTGCAACAAGTAACTTTATGATTGGTGTTACTGCAGCGGCAAGTGCAGGAGTATATCTTCTAAGAGGATATATAGATCCTAAAATTGCTGCACCAGTTGCGCTAGGAGTTCTAATAGGTGCCACAATAGGCACAAAAATAATGCAAAATTTAAAAAGTAAAACTATCAGAATGATATTTATTCCTGTACTTGCATTTGTATCAATTCAGATGATAGCTAAAGGCTTTACTAAATAATAAGAAAGGTAGATAAGGATATATGGAAGATAAAAATGAAAGTAAGATAGAAGAGATGGAGATAGTCATTAGTAATTTTCTTAGAACAGGAGTTCTTCTAAGTGCTATTGTTGTATTTATTGGCCTTTCACTATTTTTATTTACTGGAAACAGTGGATATAGCGGGAGTTATTTCCCTACTACTCCATCAGAAATATTTAGGGGATTAATTGCTTTTAAACCTTATACAATAATTCTTACAGGACTTATAATATTAATTCTAACTCCTGTGTTTAGAGTTGGTGTATCAATTTTGGTATTCATCAAAGAGAAAGACTTTTTGTATGCAAGAATAACATCTGTTGTATTTATTATACTCATTATAAGTTTTTTGTTAGGGAAGGTGGAGTAAAGTAGCTAAAAGTTTTCTTAAAAAGTAAAGATGCAATGTAAATAAGATAGGGGATAAGGCTAAACGGTTAATTTTTAGAAGACGAAATACGATGAAAATTAATATCTTGAAGCTTATCTTTTTGTTTTATATTCTATGAAATTTAATTCACTACAATAATTCTCTTAAAGTAAAGATAGTAATATTAAGAGCTATAGGAACACGGAACAATTAATTTATATAGAAACTAATGGAAGATTTATGTATACAATATGCTATTGTTTACCAATACTAAAATATCTACACTATTTTAATATTCAAAGCACCCAAGCTATTGAAACTGTAACTGAATAACTTCTAGTAAAATTTCGGTAAATTTATGTTCTTTTAACTTGTATTCATAAGATTAGTTACGGCTTATACATTTACTAAATAATTATATAACACAATCAGCCATATAGTGTGGTTTTCACATACTATATGGCTTTTTGCGTTTTCCTGGATTTTATCAATAATTGCAAAAGTGTTGCAGCTGTTACTTTGAGTATTTAAAAAAAAATTTTTACTCTTGGTTGCTTTTTTTGATACTCATAAACAATTTACTTTATAGAAAGGAGTTTTTAACATGGGAAAAAATGATGAACTGTTACAGGATATTGAAAAAGGTTTTAGTAGTTATGTTAAAGCAGCTCTATACTCTACGTCACAGAATTACTTTGGAAGGTACTTTAAAGAAATTTGCAATATGGTGAATATCGATAGCATTGATACTTGTGAAGAAATGGACTTTATACCCACCATTACATCAAATAGTGTAGTGCATTTAGAATGGTATCTGGAAGATGACTTGCTATCTAAAGCGGTAAGCTTGCTCAGCAAGAATGAAAAAGAGTTATTGTTTATAAAATTCTTTGAGAAAAACACCGATGAACAAATTGCTAGGAAATTTGGTGTCACAAGGCAAGCTCTAACGAAGTCAAAGAAGAAAATATTAAGTAAACTTAAAAATCGAATGAAAAGCTAAGTTAGTTATACAGGTACATATTCGTAGTCCTCCCCCTTCTGTTGAATAATATTTAATTTTCAACAGAAGGGAGAAATGAATATGTACGATATTATGGAAACAGCTCATTTAATTGCACTTTCCCAAAGGGGAGATAGAAAAGCAGAGGAGGAATTGATTAAGAGGTATGAGCGGTTAATCAATAAGCTTTCTATCCGAGACGGAGCATTTTTTGAAGACTGCAAACAGAATTTAATGATTGAATTTGTTCGTTGCATTAGAAGGTTTGATATGGAAAGATACATTAATAGAGAGAAGTAATGTAAAAACTTAATTCTTTAGATTATAGCCCAACGGCTGATTTTGTTGCTTTGGGCTATTTTTTATAAAAAGTTAATAAAAATATTTTAATTTTGGTTGCTTTTTTAATGAAGAAAACACAATTTACTTTATGTAATAGCTTTTAAGGATATTAATCCAAGGCTATTCCGAATTAGAAAATTCCTAAAGCTTTTGATAATAATAAGGAATTTTATGGGTTTAAATTGTTCTTTGAAAAATATATAGTTCAGTACTCCAGATACTTTACTTATGTGGTCCTATTGGGAAAGCGGCAAGAAGCCTGAAAAGGATATAACAAGAGAAACATGGTTGCCGTGGCAGGTAACCCGCGATGACCCACATAAGGGATAATGATACTTTCGGATAGTCGAGATTAAGTTCCAGAGTCCGACTCGCCATAATGGGGAGAGGTTTAAAACCTATGATGCTAGAAAATATATGCCACTAGCAGTTTGGAGTATTCCCATGTATGGGGGAGGCGAGGTCAAATACCATACAAATATATTATTTACTATTAAGCGGAGAAGTGGTGCATCATGATTTTAAGTAAATTATTGATAAAAGGTTAAATAAAATCTAATTTAGCTATTTAGCATATTATTAATACTTTGGATAAGGAGTGGAGGAAGTAATGGATAATCTTATTAGATACAGCATTAAACTAGCTTTGCTAAATCAGTTGATAAGTAAAAATAAGATTACAAGGAAGGAATATGAAGCCATTAAAGATGAAATAATGAAAACCTGTAAAATTAAGAATAGTTTGTCTTGATTCAATGTGTATTTCGTTCTATAATATATATTGTGATGAATAGGAATACAATATGGAGAGTGATAATGTGGCAGAAGTTCAAATAATTAAGGCAAATATTGATAGTACAAAAAGTAGAAGACGTGGTAAAGTTTTTGAAAGAGTGAGAGTTGCACCGTACTGTAGAGTTAGTACTGACTCTGAGGAACAAATAAATAGTTATAACTCTCAAGTTTCTCATTATAAATCATTAGTTGAATCAAAATCAGAATGGTCTCTTGTTGATATCTATGCAGATGAGGGAATAACTGGAACGCAAGTGCTTAAAAGAACAGATTTTCAGCGCATGATAAATGATGCACTAGATGGTAAAATTGATTTAATAATTACAAAATCTATTTCAAGATTTGCAAGGAATACATTAGATACATTAAAATATGTTCGATTATTGAAAGAACGAAATGTAGCTATTTTATTTGAAAAAGAAAATATTAACACACTAACAATGAATGGTGAAATGCTGTTAGTAATTCTAAGTTCACTAGCACAGCAGGAAGTTGAATCTACTTCTGCAAATGTTAAAATGGGTTTGAAAATGAAAATGAAAAGAGGGGAGTTAGTAGGATTTCAAGGCTGTTTAGGATATGATTATGATTCTGTTACCAAGAGTATATCAGTAAATGAGGAAGAAGCAGAGGTAGTTAGGTACATATTTCAAAGATATATTGATGGCGCAGGATGTTTTGTAATAGCAAAAGAACTAACTAAACTTAAACACAAAACTAAAAGAGGTAATACCAAGTGGGGAGAGAGCACAGTTAGAGGAATTATTAAGAATGAAAAATACAAGGGAGATATATTATTAGGAAAAACATTTACTCTTGACCCTATTTCACATAGAAGATTAGAAAATATGGGCGAGGAAGAGAAATATTATCTTAAAGACCATCATGAACCTATTATATCAGAAGAAATGTTTGAAGAAGCTCAAAGGATACTTAACAAAAGAAGTGAGACAAGCACTACTAAGGGTGTAAGGCAAAAGTATAGTAGAAAATACGCTTTTAGTAGTATAATAAAGTGTGCTTTCTGTGGAGCAACAGCGACAAGAAGGACGTGGCATAGCGGATATAATCATGAAAAATATGTGTGGCAATGTGTTGTGGCCTGTAAACATGGAAAGAAAAATTGCCCTGATAGTAAGGGTATAAGCGAGGAAATAATTGAACAAGCTTTTGTGGAATCTTTTAATATAATGTGCCGAGATAATAAAGAAGTTATAGAAGAGTTTCTGCAAGATGCAGAAAAAAGAATAAATACAACAAACTCAGAAAAAGAATTAAGATCTATTGAGAGGAAAATAGCTTCGAACGAAGATAAAATAAAAAAACTTTTGGATATGAGAATGGAAGGAGAAATTGATAAAGAAAATTATACATTAAAATATAATGAATTATGTGAAACTATAGAAAAACTAAAAGCGGAAAAGTTTGATATGGAATCAAATTTTAAAGATGAAAATATAAATAAGAAAAGAATTGATGAATTTAGAAAGATGTTTAATAGTAATAAGCCAATTGAGAAATTTGATAGAGCTGCATTTGATGCTGTTGTTGAAGAAGTTATTCTAGGTGGAGAGACAGAAGAAGGAGAAAAAAATCCTTATATGATTACATTCGTGTTTAAAACAGGATTGAAAGCATCAAAGGATTGTAGTAAATTTAAAGGAGATTCATCTAGTGAAGAAACGTATTCCTATACTGCAGACGAGAGTGAGGAAGCATGTTCCTTATCAACAGACGACACACGTGGAGTGTGTTGTGAGGATAGAGAGAAAATAGGCTGATACCAAAGGACTTGAAGCAGTTTAAGTGAATATTAAAGTGTGTTTTATGTTCCCTCAGACTATTAAGTTTGAGGGGTTTTGCTGTAGGTGGCGTACTTTTATGTAGAAATCAGGATATTTGTATTAAGATATTGTTTTGCTTAATTGTCTATGCAGATAGCAGAAAACGTCTCATTCTATTGAGGAAACATATGGGTATGATATAATGGAGGAGATTGGAAAAGTCTTTAGAGATAGTAGTGATAACATATCAGACATAAAACAGCTTAATTAATTTACAAGGATGGGGATGGAAATGAAAGTAAAAGTTTTAGTAGTGGAAGACGAAGTTTCAATTAACGATATTCTATCATCAGCCTTAAGGGCAGTTGGATATGAGGTAAGGAGTGCCTTTTCGTCAGCAGATGCAAAGTCACTCCTATTAAACTTTAATCCTAATTTGGCTATGCTTGATATAAACCTGCCGGATGAAGATGGTTTTGAGTTATGCAAATTTATTAATGCAAATTATTCTATACCTATAATTATGCTGACAGCGAGAAATGATGTCGTAGATAAAATTCTTGGCTTGGAATTAGGTGCTGACGATTATATAACCAAGCCCTTTCATATAAAGGAAGTTTTGACGAGAGTAAAAGTTGCGGTGAGGAGAGTAGAAAAATACAGCTCTTCCCATGAAGATAATATTTTACAGTTAAATAGATATATCAAGATTAATACTGAAAGTCGCGTTGTTTTAAAAGATGATGAAGAAGTCAGACTTAAACCTAAGGAATACGACTTATTAGAGTTCCTTGCCAAGAATAAAAACAGAGTATTCTCAAGAGAGGAACTTTTGGATGAGGTTTGGGATATTGATTATGACGGAGAACTGCGGACTGTAGATGTTCATGTAAGAAGACTCAGGAGCAAGTTGGATAATGTTGAGACGAATTCCATTATAGAGACTGTCTTTGGTGTTGGATACGTTATGAGGTAGAGCAATGAAGATAAAGGTAAAATTCATGTTAGGACTTACTATAATATTGATAATTTTTTCTCTGCTATTAAATATTTTGATAAGACAGGTACTTATGTCAAATATGGAAAGCGGTATTAAAACTTCTCTCGAAGAAATAATGAAAAGTACACGGGAGTATGTAAAGTATAGATTGGCAATTAACGCTTCCTATTCAGATATAGATGGCTTTAAACATGATGCTTCATATATAGCTAAATATGTAGTCTTAAATAACGAATGTAAATGTGAGCTTCTGGATATGAAAGGCAACCTTATTTATAGTGAGGAAAATAGGCCATCACAAGAAATAACCTCAGATAATATAAAAAAGGCTGAGAAAGGGCAAGCAGTTATAGATTTAAAATATAGAGGCAATGATGCTCATGGTATATTAGCTTTCCCAATGTATATAAACAGCAATTATACTGGCATTATTGTTTTAGATAAAAGTTATAGTAATTCATATATTGCCTATAAGAAAACAATTCAATTTATTACTTTAGGTGAGTTTTTACTTTTGCTTTTTATTCTTATTTTAACCTATTTTATAACTTCAAAAATAACCAAGCCTATAACAGTTCTTACCAAAGCAGTTAAGCAAGTTGGCCAGGGTAATTATAATGTTTTACTGAATGTAAAAGGCAAGGATGAAATAGGCATATTGTCAAAAGAGTTTATTAATATGAAGGATAAAATCAGTGAGCAGATTCAAACTATTAAGCTTGAAAAGGAAAAGGTTGAAAAACTTGAAAAAGGAAGAAGAAACTTTTTTAATAATGTTACTCATGAACTCAAAACTCCTCTTACTGCTATTTCCGGATATGCTGAAATGATGCTGGAAGGTATTGTAGAGGACGAGGAATTTAGAAAAAGAGCTAATGAAAGAATATTCTTAGAAAGTGAGAGATTGCATAAACTAGTCCTAGAACTTATCAATGTAGCTAAAGGAATTTCTTCCCTAGAAGAGGAGAAAAAGACCATTGATATGCACAAGCTGTTGAATGAAATATGCGACGATATGAATATTAAAGCGAGAAAGTATTACATGACAATTAATAGAAAGATTGAAGCTGGGTATATTTTTGGGCAAACTGATAGAATAAGACAGGTAATTATTAATATTATAGATAATGCTATAAAGTACTCGGTAAGTGGAGAATTTATTTTCGTTAAAGCTTATATCTCAGAAGGTAAGTATAATATTGAAGTTGAAAATAAGGCCGAACCTATACCGGATGAAATTTTTAAAAATATCTTTGATCCTTTCGTAAAGAGGGAAGGCGGCAATGAGGAACAAAGCAGGGGACTTGGTCTTTACATTTGCAGCGAGATAATAAAAGAGCATGGTGGAGTGATAAATATAGAGAATGGAAAAATAATTAAAACAAAGATAAAAATACCTTACTTTGGTAACAACTTGGCAACAAATCGATGAAGCTTGATAACAACAATATGTTATTATTTAAACATAAAATATGAAGGGAGACAATTTTATGAGAAGTTCTTATTTTAAAAAAATCTTAGTATTAACCTTGACATTACTCTTATGTATTTCTGTCTTTACTGCCTGTAGCGCAAAAGATAAGCAAATTGTGCTCTCAAATAATATAAGTCAGCAGGCAAAAGCTGAAGAAAATGAAATTAGTGAAAAGGTAAAGGAAGGTAACAAGTATTTGTCAGAGGGTAAATATGAGCAAGCCAGAACTATCTATGAAAATGCAATTTCAATTGATAAAGGTAATAAAAATACCTACCTTGAAATAAAGGACAGCTATATTGAAGCAGGAAGATTGGATGACGCTTTTTATATTATTAAATTGGCTATTGAAAATAAAGTTGATACTGATAGTATGAAGGAGCAGTTAGAAGCTATAAAGAAAAAGTTTCAGGTTGTGAACTTAACGGGTTCCGTTAATCAAAATGAATACTTTAAGCTTCCTGAGGCTGCAGCCTTTAAAATTAATAATGTGGATACTAAAGTTGATATTAATTGGAATATTTCTTCTATAGATACCTCTAACCCGGGAACTTATACTTTTGAAGGCACTGCACAAGAGTACGAAAGACCGATAAAGTTTGTTTTAACTGTGAAAAAGGCTGTTAGCAATCAGCCAGGTAATATAGCAGCTCAAAACGCAGGGAGTAATTCCAAAACAGGAGTTTCGGAACAAAATATTACCGATAAGGTCAAGGATTATATTATTAACGGACAAGGTAATAAGCCGGAAGCAGGAAAACTACAATGGAGTAAGAACTTCCTTAATAGCGTTGATATTGTGAGTTTATACAAGAAATATAAAGCAGCCGGAGGTAATGGACAGGATGTAGAAAGCTTTGCCAAATATATGACTATGAATGCACCTATTCCTGGTAATTGGAAGGAAATGTTCGAAAAAGATTTATATAACACCTATGGTCAAAAAGTTACTAGATTAGAATATTTAGGTGGTGATATGTATCAAGCATATATTGACAATAATGGTTCTGAGGTACCTTATGTTGCAGTTTCCTCAAGGACTGGGTATTTTCATGGGTAGACAAGAAATATTGTAAAGCGGTAAGAAACTATCACCTATCAAATGTCTATCCTCCTATTGATAAACAAATTCATGACCAAATAGTTCACCTGAGAAAATATTCAGCTTTCAAGAATTTCTCGAAATATGATACTTAATTATTAATTTTAGCATTAAGGTGGTTAAATTATGAGAAAAAAATTAGTTTTGATATTATGTCTAGGCTTGATCTTCATGTTAGTAGGTTGTAGTAGTAATAGAAAAGCAGATGCTGAAAAACAAACTTTAGAAAGTGGAACGAGGGATATTAGTAACCCAGTACAAACTACTAATGGTCAAAGTAATGCTGATGAAAAAAAAGAAACAGATTTAAATGCCACAAATTCTTCACAGTCCACTAAAATAAGTCAAAGTGAGCAAACTGTAAAAGATATTAATGATGCTTCTCAAAAAACAACTAAAGTGAATAGTAAAGTTAAATTGTATGCAGGCACTTATTTTGATAGCGGCGTTTACGGAGAGAACAGCAAAAATGATTATTGTGAAGTTGTAATTTCTAATATAACAAATACTTCATTTGATTTTACTGTTTATCAAGTAAAAGTAGATGCATCAAATGGAAAAAAAGATAAAAAGGCTATTTTTCTTAAAAACACAGCAGTTTTTATAGAAGATGGAACGAAGGCTGCTTTCTATGGGAAAAATTATAAACTAAACTTTACATTTCCAAACTACCATCACGCGTATCCTGTTGTAACAGATATGGAGATATCTGGGTTTAAGCCTTTGGAAGGCAAAGATTATGTTAATAACGGGATACCGGGGCATGAATTCGGTTAAAGATAGATGCTGGCATGTTTAGATAAACAGTGTCAGGCACAGTTTGATTAAAGTCATAGAAAGTTCTGCTCAATGGAGTGAGTAGTAACGGTAGAAAAGAAAAAGTCTGATATCAAAGGGTTAGAAAAATCTAACCTTTTTTCAATGTGCGTTTTATGTTTTCATAAACCAAGAGCTTTATGGATTTGCATTCCAATGGTACATATATTCACAATAACATGCTAGTTAAAGAATGAGAGGAGCTTACGGGAAAAAGGCTGTGAAGCTTTTGAAAACAACACAGCTGTTACTGCCTACTATTTTGAAAATAGATAAGCAAGAATAAACGCAGCTAGTGCACTGAAGCCCATAACTAAAATGACAAAATAGATACTTTTTGAGAGTGGACGATTAAAAATAACTTTATTTTTTATCTGATAGGCTGTAGAAATAAAGCCTCCAATTATAACAATCAACATTAAGTCCCAATTTGAATCTATAAAGGAAATGTTGAGCTTTAATCCACGAAGGACTACATCAATGAGAATCGCAAATAGCATAAATCGTCCGGTATAAGCATCCCCTTGATACACAACTGCTTTTGTTCGCTCATCGACAATACCATAGATAGAGACCTCTTTATTTTTAGAGTTTGCTTTTTTAAACATTAATATCTTCCTCCTCAATATAAAATAGTTCTTCAAAAGTCTTGTGCAGACACTTTGAAAGTATTAAAGCTAACTTGGCAGTGGGACAATATTGACCTGTTTCAATTGAACCTATTGTTTGTCTAGAAACACCCGCTAAAGTAGCAAGTTGCTCTTGAGAAATATTTAATTCAGCTCTAGCAACCTTTAGGCGGTTTTTTAACTTAATCTTATCATCCAAATTAACACCTCCTTTAGGTAGATTATACCAATATTCTAATATTGTGTCAAGTATGCTTTGCATTATGCTAAGTAAACTATACAACATCAATTAGGATGCTTATGTGGACGTTCGAAAAATATTCAATAAAAATGAAAGTGACTAGATAAAGTGGTAGCTTATGGAACTGTTGTGAAGCATGATCAAGCTATATAGTTCGCTGAAAGTCCAGATAAAATAGGTAATCTAATCTATTATGAAACACCTGGGGGTCATAATAGATATGAACCAATATAAAAAGAAAGTGTATATCATATGACATGACTAGACAAGAGAATGCTATATCCAAATGAAACATTAAAGTTGTATGATATATAAGTAATTTGCATAAATGGCCCGATGTAGAAATTGATAAATATACTTACTAACCTTTAATCTTTTTGGTGGAGGCTTGGAAAAGGTGAATAATCAAAGCAGTATCAAGGGCTTGTTATCTCATAATTACAGTGCCCGGTAATGTCCAGGTATGATATACTATAGCTATACTGAATAAAGCGATGTAACAAATGAAACAGCAAACATATAGCAATATTAGATACTCTATTCGCAATGAAAAACAATCGAGAAAAATTCCTAATGGCGTGGATTAGATGATTTCCTTGCTATTTTAATGAATAATTGTTCTATAATCCGAATTAAAAGTAATTAAAATAAGGAGGTTTTTTATGGATTATAAGAAAGCGGCTTCCTATTGGGTGGAAAAGGAAGAGAAGGCGGAACGAATGGATAGAGAGATGCTTTTAACCCAGATTGAAAAGTTCATCAATGATCATAATACTTGCGCCTTGGCTACCGGATGCGGCGATTTTGTCCGCTGCACGCCCATCGAATATGAATATAAAGACGAGAGATTCTGGTTGCTTTCTGAGGGTGGTCTGAAGTTCCGCGGGCTGGATGGCAACAAAAACGTCTGCCTTGCCATCTTTGATAGCTATACTGGTTTCGGTCAATTAGGAGGAATGCAGATTTCAGGTACTGCAGAGCTTGTAGAACCGTGGACAGATGAATACATGAATTTATTGGCATTCAAGAAAATACCCATCGAGAACCTAAAAAAACTGCCGACCACATTGTACCTAATCAAAGTTACGCCCATTCGCATTGATTTTCTATGTGCGGAGTTTAAGAATTTGGGGTATAGTTCAAGGCAACATTTGTATTTATCCAATATAAATGCTGAATAATGTGAATTTGCAAGACCAAGATAACCTAAGATTGAGATATTAGAATAAAAAACAATACCTAATATACTATTTACGCCATAGGACTAGTTGGTTAATCTCCATCTTTATATGGTGTACTATTAACAGAACAAAGATAACAAAAAAGAAGCGAAGCTGCAAATATGCTCTACTCGCTTCTTCCTTTTATTTATTAATCAAAGGTCTGTTCTGCAAATATAAATCCATATCATCATTAGTTTTATTGCTTACTATATCACTAATTATTTTTGAAAGAACCATACTGTAGACAGTTCCATTATCCCCATATCCATATAGAAAATAACAATTTGGCAGTTGTTCATATATTCCTATTATTGGTAAGCCATCATGGGTACCCCCATAGGATGCAGATATATAGAACTCGGGATATACATTTATATTAGGAAAAAGTTTATTAAATTCTTCTATGAGCTTTTCTTTGTTATACAAAAGCTTTGAATCTCGTTTTTGAGGAAGAGTAATATTTTCATCAAGACCACCGATAATAATCCTGTTGTCTGCAGTAGTCCTCATGTATATATAGGGCCGTGCTGACTCCCAAATAAGTGTTCGTTTATGCCAGTTGTCAAAATCCTCCACTTGATTTGTTACAACCGCATATGAACTGGATAATACGGCGTTTTTTTCATTTTTTATTTCAAGACACTCATATCCTGCAGCTATAATTACATGCTTTGCCTTTATAGAGTGGTTGCTCTTAGTGAAAAAGACAGCATGATCCTTTTCAAATTTCTTTCCGTTTATTTCTGTATTTTCAAAAATTCTAGCTCCTAGGCTTTTGCATTTCTCCAGTAGCCCAATAGTAAATTTATAGGGATTTAACTCAGCATCATTTTTACTGTATATGGCGGAATGCTTTTTAAAAGAATAAAGCTTTTCTATTGAGTCTTCCTCTAGGAGCTCTACATCGAATCCATGCTTCTTTAAATAGTTAAATTCCTTCACTATTTTTTCATAATCTTCTTCATAGCTTTGATAATATAGAGTATCTCTTCTACAAAATTCAGAGTCAAAACTTAAGGAATTGCAAATATTTTCAATTTCATCAATAGCTTGCTTGCATAAATGCAAGTGTCGGGCAGCATACTTTTCGCCAAAGCTATTGATTAATTCAAAGAACATTTTTTCTCCCATATATTGTATTAATGCTGTATTTGTACTGGTGCTTCCTAAACCTACCTTTCGCTTATCTACTAATACAACATCTGCCCCTGAACTCGCTAAATAATAAGCACATTGTGCTCCTGAGGTCCCGCAGCCAATAATTAATACATCACAGTCAATATCTTCTTCCAGACTCTGATAAATGGGGGGATTACTATAAGTAGTGGGCCAATAAAATCTTCCGCTTTGTAAGTCCATATTTGTAACCTCTCTTGCATAAGAATAAAATCATTGAAGGTACAGCTATTCACTCATTATATTTTTTACAAGTTTATATTTACCCAAAATTAGTATAAAAATACTTATTATCGTCTTTAGTATTATTTTAAATTTTACGGTAAATATAAAAAAGTATATTGACTGCTTTGCTACTTAGTGATACTATATAGTAGTAGTAAGTAATACAGAATATCAGTAATACTAAATAGTGAAGAGGTGATTAAATTGGAAAATATCACTGAAATGTTAAAGGGTGTATTAGAAGGCTGTGTCCTTGAAATTATCAGCCACGAGGAAATATACGGATATGAAATTACGCGGCGTCTGAATGTCCTTGGTTTTTCGGACGTTGTAGATGGGACAGTATATACTATACTGGTTAGGCTTGAGAAAAACAAGCTTGTGGAAATTACTAAAAAGCCATCTGACATGGGACCGCCACGAAAGTTCTTTAAACTCAACAATGCGGGGCGTGAGGAACTGCGGAAGTTTTGGGAAAGATGGGAGTTCGTTTCATCAAAAATAAATGAGTTAAAGGAGAAGAAATAATGAATTTTTGGGAAAGAATCACCGGAAGTGACATGACTAAAGAAATGAAAGCTTTTGAATTACGTGCCAAAAAGCTGCCTGCTGATTATCAAGAAGCTTGGGAAAAAATTAAAGAAAATCTTTGGCCGCACTCAGATTTAACCGGCCGCAACCTAATGCCAATTCTTGACGGTGTGCTTGGCCTTTTAGAAGAAACGGCGGCTGACGGCCAGGATATCCAAGAGGTCCTAGGGGATGATATCAAAGGATTTTGTTCAGCGCTTGTGGGAGAAGAAGGCACAAATTCTTATCGCGACAAGTGGCGCAAGCAGCTAAACAATAGTATAGCAAGGAAATTAGGTAAATAGGAGGTAGAAAATGAGAATTCAATATATAATAGAAGGCAAAAAAGAGTGGAGAGCGCACATGGCGCGTGTAAAAGAGCTCCCTAAGGACTATCAGATTGTTTATAAAGAGATTCAAAAATATCTCTTTAAGGTTGGACCAGTTGAATTAACCGATGACATAGGCTTACTCTCTGGGATTGTTGATCTTTTTGAAGAAGGAGCGGCCTTAGGAAAAGACGTGCTAGAAGTTACAGGCAGCGATGTAGCGGCTTTCTGCGACGATTTAATAAAAGATTCAAAAACTTACGCTGACATCTATCAAGAATCTGCTAACCAAGAAGTTAATAAGGCTATGAAAAAGGTTACGAATAAAATAAAGTAGAGCATCAAGGAAGGGGATAGTAGGGTGGATAAATACGAGTGGATATTATGTCCGGTCTGCAGAAGCAAAACAAAGGTCAAGATAGGCGGTGATACGATACTTGAAAACTTCCCGCTATTTTGTCCAAAGTGTAAGCAGGAAACCATAATAAATGTAAAACAAATGAATATATCAGTTATCAAAGAGCCAGACGCTATGACGCAGAGCCGATAACCGTGAGTGTAATCACAGTTGTCGGCTCTTTTTTTATGAAAATGCTCATGCTGCATGAAGTATTGGGGGCTGTGTTGAGTATGGTTATCAAATTTTATAGGAGGTCAAAGGTCTAAATGACCTTTGACGAGCAATTTTCGAGTGGAAGCGAGAGTCTTTAATTACTCAGTGTTTTCGACTAAAAGGGGGTTAAAGTCCTAAATGGACTTTAACGGGTAAATTATGAGCGGAGCGAGTGGGTAAATTTTCACTGAGTTTCGACTAAAAGGAGGAAGAAAATGAAAAATAATATAATTCAAATTAAAGGAGTAAAGAAAGCCTACAAAAATGTAGAAGTGCTTAAAGGAGTAGATTTTGAAGTAGTGCAGGGAGGTATTTTTGCATTACTAGGTTCTAATGGAGCTGGAAAAACAACAATGATTAGAATCATGGCTACTTTACTTAAAGCAGATGAAGGAAGTATTGTGATCAATGGCTTTGATATTAAAAAAAATCCAAGAGGCATTAGAGATTCTATAAGTCTTACGGGACAGTTTGCTGCTATTGATGAAATTTTGACCGGACGTGAAAATCTTCATATGATAGCAAAACTTAGACATCTTAAAAATCCAAAAGAAGTTGCTGATGAGTTAATTAATCGTTTTGGCATGACAGAAGCTGCGGACCGCAGAGTAGCTACCTACTCAGGAGGCATGAAAAGAAGAATTGATATAGCAATGAGCCTTGTTGGAAATCCAAAGATTATCTTTCTAGATGAGCCAACCACAGGTCTTGACCCGGAAGCACGTTTAGAAGTTTGGAAAATAGTAAAAGAGTTATCAGCTTCAGGAACTACAGTATTCTTAACCACTCAATATTTAGAAGAAGCAGAACAGCTTGCAGATAAAATCGCTATTCTTCATGGTGGAAAAATCATTGCTTTAGATACACTAGAAGGGTTGAAAAAGTTATTCCCGCCTGCAAAAGTTGAATATGTTGAAAAACAACCTACATTAGAAGAAATATTCCTGACAATCATAGGTAAAAAGGGGGAGAAATAGATGGAATCTACAAATAAATATTTTTTAAAAGATATGGGTGTTATGTTTGGGCGTTCTATGCGTCATATTTCCAGAAGTATGGATACAATTATTACAGTTTGCATTACACCAATTGCAATGATGTTATTATTCGTTTATGTATTTGGTGGTGCAATCCAAACAGGTACAGGAAACTATGTTAATTACCTATTACCGGGTATATTGTTAATGGCAATTGGAAGCGGTATTGCCTATGTAGCTTACCGTTTGTTTATAGATAAATCACGCGGTATCTTTGAGCGTTTTCACTCAATGCCTATCGCTCGTTCTACAGTATTATGGGGACATGTATTAACTTCATTAATTTCAAATGGAATCTCTGTAGTAGTAATTATACTTGTAGCATTATTAATTGGTTTTCGTTCTTCAGCAGGAATCTTAGAGTGGCTTGCGGTATTTGGAATTCTTGGGATATTTACACTTGCTTTGACTTGGATTGCAGTAATTGCGGGGCTTGCTGCTAAAACACCGGATGGTGCAGGGGCATTCTCTTACCCAATAATCTTCTTACCCTTTATAAGTTCTGCCTTTGTACCAACAGCTACTATGCCAAAAGTAGTACGTGCCTTTGCAGAAAATCAACCTGTAACTCCTATCGTAGAAGCTATTCGTAATTTAGTAGCAAACAAGGCGGTAGGAAATAATATCTGGGTTGCCCTTGGATGGTGTATAGCAATAACAGTTGTTGCTTATATCTTTGCTATGAAGAGCTATAAAAAGTTATAAAAAATCTTAATACTAAGTGTAGTTACTCACTAATTGGGTGGGGCATCTTCTCAAAAGACAATTTCAATGCAAATTTGTACCGTTTTTCTATTACAACACACATAGAAAACATTGTAAAATTAAATAACTTAAATAAATAAAAAGGGTGGAAGCTGAAGAGCTCTACCCTTTTACCGTACATAATTTTATAAGAAAGTGACTGAACCAAGTCATACAAATAGAATTACTGTATCAGCTATTTAACTAGATTTCTTGATAAATAGATAAAAATAAAAGAAGTTAACTATATAAATATTAAAATATTTCAAAATCTATATCATAATTTCTAAGAAAGATACTTGTTATGCATGGGATAGTAGATGTGCCTAATCTTAAATCATTTGCAGTGTATATTAAGTTCACGCATCTCAATAAATTTCGAAAGTAAATTAATCCTTAAGGGATTCTTTCATCTTGTACTCTTGGTTACTTTAATATTCGCCTTTAATTATAAAAAACGAACCTCTGATTGTCCCGGCTAGTTTAGACTTCTGCCTAGCAAATTTAAACTTATCTTCTAGTTCCTTTGGTATATCCATGCCCTCAGAAAGCTTAAGACCAACTGCTCTTTTTTTGGGATCATCAACAGTATACATAACGTTAAGCGCGAGACCATCCTCGTAAAAGACGTAGGCAATTTTGATGTTCTCTACTTGAAAACTAGATGTTTCTAAGGGTTTAGCCGCAAACTCAATATTACGTTCTTTTTTCAGAATTTGGTTTACATAATTAATTGTATCCTGGCTTTCACTAGCAGGTACAACTATAAATTCATGCTTGTATTTGTTCATATAGTAACGGGCTTCATTAGCACGTAAACCAGCAAGAGCCTCTGCTACAGGAGATGACTCTAAACCGACTGTAGATACATTTTTAAAATCAACGATATAAGACATTTCAATTCCTCCCCTTAGTCGGAATGCCAAATAGTAAATCCAACTCATTCCGCTTTTTAATTACATGTTTAGTTCATTAAACACTATAACTACTTTTGTATTTTTATTTACTAGTAACAGGAATCCACATTTCGCCGTAAATTAAGTCGTTCCGATGCTCTATGTCAACCATTGTATTTGGGCCGCCAACATAGGCGAAATTCTTTGCTTCCGGTAAGACTTGACCAAAGGCGATACCAGTAAGCTTAGTATTTAATTCATCAGACGTAGTTCCTTCACCTTTAACAACCAGGTATTTACCCTTTGGAAATTGAATAACCCTGGCTTCTTCTGGTGCTGGTAACTTTGTCATGACTCCGGCATAATACATAAGCTTGTTATTTACTGCTTCGTTCACGGCAAAAATGTAGTCATTTATAGCTATGGATCTTAAAGTGTCAAGTCTTCCATCTTGGCTGATTGCCTGCCAAAAGTCTGACTTCTCCTTGTTTAGCCCAGCAAAGTCTGTATAATTACTATTAAGCTCAGTTCCAAAACCTATAACGGTGAAGCTGTCTTTTTCTTCTATAGTATAATCTAACATACATAAACCTTCCTTTTTTTAAAATTATTCTAATGACTTGTTGTTTTCACTTGATAGGTTTATAATACCCATAAATCATGTCAAATAATGATACTGTTTAGGAGGACCTATGAAAAAAGTTGAACGGATTAATACAATCATGAGGTATATTAACAACCGCGCACACTTTACAGTTTCTGAAATAATGCAGGAATTTAACATTTCACGATCCACAGCAGTAAGAGATATAAGAGAGATTGAGGCCATGGGGATGCCGCTTGTGGCTGAAGTTGGAAGGGACGGAGGATATTCTGTCATGCAAAACTCTGTTTTGCCTGTTGTTCGATTTACAGATAATGAGGTTAAAGCTCTTTTTATTGCTTTTATGGCCACAAGAAATCAGCAGCTTCCATATCTAAAGAGTCGTCAGTCACTAGCTGAAAAATTATTAGGTCTTATTTCAGAAAGCCAGCAGGATGATCTTGTTCTCTTAAATCAAATTTTACTCTTTGAAGGAACTAACCCCTACAATCCCGACTTACTTGATCTTTCAGACTTGCCTCATCCAATGCTTGAAAAACTCATCCAAGTCCTTCTTTCAGATAGCTATTTATTAATTGAAATCAAAGAAGAGGATGGAATAAAGTCTTATCAAATTTATCTTTTGCATCTCTATAATGAAAAAGGTCTTTGGCTCATTGAAGGCTTTGATTTAAATGAGGAAAAGAAGCAGATTTTTGCTGTAGATCATATAAACGATGTAAAACCTTATGAAGATAAAAAAAGACTAAGCAAGAAAAAGATTTTAGAAAGGTTAAGCAAGCAGGAACAAATAATTAATTTTATAATTGATCTTGGCCCCAAAGCTATTGCTCAGTTCAAAAAATACCATCCTTTAAAGGTATCAATTTCATATACGAATCCTTACCAAACCACAGCTGTTCTTAAGGCTTTTATCAATGTTAGTAAGTTCGAAGAAGTTAATGAAATAATAAATTGGATGCTTTTTTTAGGTAATGATATCAAATTGAGAGAAGTGCCAGAAGAAGTCTTAGAAGTTTTGAAAGAAAGATTGCGTTTATATTGTTCATAAACAGTAGACTTGCAAATATATATGGCTATAAAACAGTAAAATGAGGTACATAAAGATGTTTTTGCTATTTACACAAACTATATAGTAATGCATAATAAGTATTATAATATTAAAATTTTACATAGGAAACAGGAGGATAAAAATGACTGATAATAATATTGAAGAAAAGGATATCTTAGAAGAAGAGGAAGTCAATGAAGAATCAATTGAAGCAAATGACAATGAATTAGAGAGTATAGAAGAGAGTACGGAAGAAAGTAAAAATGATAGTAGCAAAACCGGAGTATCTTTTATAAAAAGTTTTTGTGCAGCTATAATAGATAATGCTTCAGTAGGAGTGATAGCAGTGATACTGCTTTATGCTTTTGATTTCTTGTTGGGGTTAGCAGGCTATGGAGTATCCCAGAAAATGAGCATGTTGTTTATAATATTTGTTATTGTATCAATTTTCTATTATAGTATTTGTGAAAGCTCCAAAAGTGGAAAAACTATAGGGAAAAAGCTATTTAAATTTTAACTTAACACTTTATTAAAATGAAATTAACAGATAGTATTCATTATGTACATAGTAATTTCATAAATAATGTTTAATATATAAATATAAACAAATAACCCCCTTATTTGCAAGCAGTTGGCAGTATTACAGGCCGGCTGTTTTTATTTTTTGTACATTTGCTTATTAACATAATTGTGATATGTGGAATATTATATACAAAAATAATTAATGGAGGGGGTATAATGTTACCGATTTTTGGAGTGATATATGTATCAAATCCTGTTCCTTTAATAGTTACAGGTGCTATATTATATAAATTATATCGAAATGCTCCTGACTGGTTAGCTAATGGCTCTGAAGCGATAAAAAAGTATTTTACTAAAAATAAAGCTAAAAAGGGGACAGGCGACGAATCATTAGACAAGATAATAGAATCTGCCGGATACGCCTACGACAGAATACAAGATATATTTTATTCTATACTTAATGCATGGCAAAGAAAGATGGGGTACTGCAGACTATATGACGAAATGGCGGCGCCAACCGGAATGATAGCTGATTGTGAACCTGTTTACTTTGATTATGGAGGTAAAAGGTGGCTTATTGAATTTTGGAAGGGACAGTATGATTTAACCTGCGGCTGTGAAATTGGTGTATATACAACAACGGGCCCTGACTTAAATATTCCGGATATATTTAATGGTACTTTTTATCATTCGGCAAACGATGAAGATTTACTTCAAATGTCTTTTAGATTGTACAAGAGTAATGAGGAGTTTTTTACAAGAAATGATAAACATTGGTGGCTAACAGGGTTTAAATTAGGCGAGTTTGCAGAGCCTTCTGAATTATCAATGGATATAGAAATTACCTTGAAAGATGAGGAAATGCGTGATTCTTTTGTTGAAGGTTTGAAGAAGGCAGGATATAAGTTAGATGAAATTAAAGTAGACGGAAATACTGTGCAAGTAAAATATGACAAGCCTAGAACAGCACAGCCAATCACAAGAACGAAAGAAACTGATTGGATAATACAAAGGAAAAATAAGCTTATGTGCGATATGTACAAAGAAATTACCGGTCCATATGATAATTTCATTGATAAAATGAATGCTGTAAAAGTACAATCACCTGACTTATATGAGAAGATAATAAATATGGGAAAAACCAGGAAGCTGTTTGAAACCTTCGAAAGTATTAAAAGTCACTTATAGTAAGAGTAAAGTAACGGGCTCATTTCATAATATAGATTAATAAGCAATAGGTCTTAATGAATAACAGTTAGAATATATTATTATAAAAGTTTTAATTGTTATATGGGGGGATAAATGGATACGTTCGACCGCTTAGATCAAATTTTTGAGACATCGGATCAAATCTTTTTTGATGATACGTCTAAGATTGTATTGATGAGTGACTGTCACAGAGGTGATGGAAGCTGGGTAGATGATTTTTCTAAAAATCAAAATATCTATTTTGCAGCTTTAAATCATTATTACAAAAAAAATTATATATACATTGAAATTGGTGATGGAGATGAACTTTGGAAGAACAAATATTTTTCTGATATTGTACACATACACAAAGATGCATTTTGGCTGTTAAACAAGTTTTTCAAAGAAAACAGGCTCTATATGATTTATGGGAATCATGATGTTGTTAAGAAAAGTGGTAAATTCGTAAAAAATAATATGTATTATTATTTTGATGAGCGTCAGAAAAAAAATATTCCATTGTTTGAAAATATAAAAATTCATGAGGGGTTAGTTTTAAGGCATAAAGTAACAAATGATAAAATACTTTTAGTGCATGGCCATCAGGGTGATTGGCTTAATGATACAATGTGGCGTTTAGCTAGGCTTTTGGTAAGGTTTTTATGGAAACCGTTAGAATATTGGGGGGGACATGACCCCACAAGCGCTGCTAAGAATTATGAGAAAAAGGATGCTGTTGAGAAAAGATTAATAGAGTGGGTCAAGAAAAATAAGCACATTTTAATTGCAGGTCATACACATAGGCCTATGTTTCCGGAAGTAGGAGAACTACCTTACTTTAATGATGGAAGTTCCGTTCATCCAAGATGTATTACTGCAATTGAGATTTGCGATGGTAATATAATACTTGTAAAATGGCAGATCAAAACTAAGGATGATGGAACCATGTATATTGGAAGAGAAATATTAGCAGGACCGCAAAAGCTTCAAGATTATTTTAAAGAATTAAGAAACTGAGATGTTTTTATGCATCTCAGCTTTTTTAATTATAATAATATATGTAGTTTTTCATACATAAAACCACAAGGCTTATATTATTTTTACTGGAATATTAAAATATCATGTCAGTATGGTATAATAAATTTAATAGTCCAATATATTCGATATAGGGGTGTTAGTGTGATAAAAAATAAAATAGTTTTCATAAGCGGAGCAAGCAGCGGTCTAGGTGAAGCAATGGCTAAAAAATTTGCTAAAGAAGGAGCTGTACTTTTGCTTTGCGCAAGAAATATAAATAAACTTAACAATTTAAAACTGCAAATCGAGAAGGAATATGATGTAAAAGTTTATACATACCAATTAGATGTAAGAGAAAGAAAGGCTGTGGATGAGGTTATTGACAGTATTCCTGAGGAATTAAAAAACATAGATATACTAATAAATAATGCCGGCCTTGCTTTAGGTGTTGAAAAGGTTCAAGAAGGTAACCTAGATGATTTTGATATTATGATAGATACAAATATAAAAGGTCTTTTATATTTAACTAGAAAAATAGTGCCTATGATGGTAAATAATAAAAAGGGACATGTTATAAACATAGGATCTCTGGCTGGAATTCATGCATATCCAGGAGGAGCTGTATATTGCGCTAGCAAGGCAGCGGTTAAGTTTATAAGCGATGGACTGAGAATGGATGTAGTAGATACCCCTATTAGGGTGACAAATATTCAGCCAGGAATGGTAGAAACCAATTTTAGTATAGTAAGATTTCATGGAGACGAAGAAAAGGCAGCTAAAGTTTATGAGGGGATTAAAGCATTGGAAGCTGATGATATTGCTGATGTTGTTTTATACACTGCTTCAGTACCAGAGCATGTGCAAATTTGTGAGGTAACTATAACACCAACAAATCAGGCTACCGGGGGCGTAGTGTATAAAAAATAGTTTTTAGTACCCTCTCTAATATAAAGCTTCATGCGTATTATATTATTAGATAAGCTATAATTATGTAGTTTCAATTAGTAAAAAACTATTTGAGCATGAAAAGTTATGATACTTTTGTAAATTTTTGAGACAATCAAATAGAATATATACTTTGAAATTCATATAATTTGGCGGCACAATATTAGGAATGGGTGATATGATGAAAAATTTAGATTCAGATAGTTTTACTTTAAAATTAGTGGAAAAAATCTATAAAGAGTTAAAAAATATAGAGATTGACTGTTCAGATTATATTGTTAAAGAAAAATTACATAATTTAATTGATCTTATAGAGAAGGAAACATTAGAAAATAAAATAATATTTACAGAAATGATAAGAGCAAAGGTTAAGGAAACCAGAGGGGTAAATTCTGAACTCAATACTTATTTTTATCTGCTTTACCGCAATATAACTGAAGGAAAAATAAGTATGAAAGAAGCTCAAACCCTTTATGATATGTATGTTAAAGAACTCTATACTAAATAGCTTATAGGCAATAGCTTCTAAAACGGCTGTTGCCTATTGATTTATAAGGAGTTATACTATACAATAGAACATGTGTTCTTAAAGGTTTTTCTTTACTTTTTAGAGAAAACATATTAAATTGGTTGTAGAGTTTAATAATTAACGGATTTAGTTTTGACATATGGAGGATTTGGGATGGAAGATATAAATAAAGTTAAAGGATCCTATGATGTAACGGATTTAACTTCATTAGAGAAACTTGAACCTGTGCGTGTCAGACCGGGAATGTATATAGGTTCTACCGGATCAAAGGGTCTGCATCATTGTTTATGGGAAGTATTAGATAATTCAATAGATGAGATATCTAATGGATATGGAGATAGAGTAACAATTATTTTAAATAAAGATAAAAGTGTTACAATTAGTGATAATGGCAGGGGAATACCAACAGGAATACATCCTGTGAAAAAAAAATCAGGTGTTGAAATGGTATATACGGAGCTTCATACCGGTGGAAAGTTTGACAACAAAAACTACAAAACCTCAGGAGGACTTCATGGTGTTGGTGCTGCAGTAGTTAATGCACTTTCTGAATGGGCAGAGGTTGAAGTGTATCAAAATGGAGAGATACATAAGCAAAGATTTGAATATGCTTATGACAAGCAGCTTAAGAAAATGATGCCGGGAACTCCAGTTACTTCCTTAAAGGTAATAGGTAAAACCAGTGAAACAGGAACAAAAGTTACCTTTAAGCCTGATAAGGCCGTTTTCTCATCTACTGACTTTAAGTTTGAGATTATAGATGAGAGGCTTCAGGAACTTGCTTTTCAGAATAAGGGTATAACTTTAATACTTATTGATGATAGGCTTGAAGAGAGGGTTCAGAAGGAATATCACTCCGAACGAGGTCTTTTAGATTTTATTGATTACATAAATGAAAGTAAGACAGTGCTTCATAATGAGCCTATTGTATTTGAAGGAGAAAGAGAAATCAATGGACTGTCTATTTACGGAGAAGTATGTATGCAGTTTACTGATTCTACAAGTGAGTATATTTTAAGTTACGTTAATAATATTCCAACACGTGATTCAGGAACACATGAAAGCGGATTTAAAACAGGAATGACAAGAGCCTTTAAAGAATGGGCTAAAAAGCTTAATTTAATCAAGGAAAAGGATAAAGAGTTTGAAGGCGACGATTTAAGAGAAGGACTTACAGCTATTGTAAGAATTAAAATAAGCAATCCTGTGTTTGAAGGTCAGACAAAAAACAAGTTAGGTAATAACGAAGCTTATACCATGATGAACGATTTGGCTTATACTAAATTTTCAGAGTGGATTGAGGATAATAAAGAAACTGCCGCAATGTTTATTAATAATGCATTAGATGCTGCAGCAAGAAGAGAAAAAATCAAGAAAATAAACGAAGCTGAAAAGAAAAAGGTTGGAAGGGGAACAGCACCTCTTGCCGGTAAAATAGCTGTATGCACTTTAAAAGAACCTGAGTTTTGTGAATTTATTGTTGTTGAGGGAGATTCAGCAGGAGGCAGTGCAAAACAGGCCAGAGATAGAAGATTTCAAACAATAATGCCTTCAAAAGGTAAAATAATGAACACAGAAAAACAAAAGCTTGAAAATGTATTAAGCAGCGAGGAACTTAAAATATTTAATACAGCTATTGGTACCGGAATCTTGGACAACTATAGAGAAGAAGAATTAAAATACAGCAAAATTATAATAATGTCTGATGCAGATGTGGACGGATATCATATTAGAACCTTATGGATGACATATATCTATAGATATATGAGACCGCTTATTGCCAATGGACATTTATTTATAGCGCTTCCTCCACTTTATAAGGTTTATAAGAAGGATAAAAAAGGAGAAGTAGTCAAGTACGCCTATAGTGACGACGAGCTTGAAGCAGTAAAGAAACAGGTCGGAAAAGGTGCGCTTATACAAAGATATAAAGGACTTGGAGAAATGAATGCTGATCAGCTTTGGGATACAGCATTAAATCCTGAAACCAGAACTTTGCAGCAGGTTACTATTGAGGATGCTGCAAAATCAGAAAAAATGGTTTCTCTTCTTATGGGAGACGTAGTAGAACCAAGGAAGAATTATATGTATAAGTACGCTGAGTTTTAAAGGAAAGGTTTGAGAAAATGGCTAAGAAAATAGATATACCTAAGGATAATAATATAATAAAGGTGCCTCTCGAGGAAGCTATGCCCGATAACTATCTTCCGTATGCAGTTGAGGTAGCTAAAGACAGGGCGCTTCCTGATGTGAGAGACGGACTTAAGCCTGTTCATAGAAGGATTCTTTACGGAGCATATACTCTTAGAGCTTTCCCAGACAAGCCTTATTATAAATCAGCAAGAATAGTAGGGGATATTTTAGGTAAATATCATCCGCATGGAGACTCTTCTGTTTATGAAGCAATGGTAATATTGGCACAAGATTTTTCAACGAGAAAGCCACTTATAGATGGCCACGGGAATTGGGGCAGTCAAGATGGGGATAGCGCGGCTGCAATGCGTTATACAGAAGCTAGACTAACACCTTTAGCTATGGAAATGATCAAAGATATTGATAAAGATATAGTAGAAATGGTTGATAATTATTCTAACACTGAGTTGGAACCAAAGGTTCTTCCGGGAAGATTTCCAAACCTTTTAGTAAATGGTGCATTCGGTATAGCTGTAGGATTAGCTACAAACATACCTCCACATAATCTCAATGAAGTTATTGATGGTACTTTAGCCTATATCGACAATAATGATATAACAACAAGCGAGCTTATTAATTATATAAAAGGACCTGATCTCCCTACAGGTGGGATTTTGATTGGAAAAAATTCATTATTATCTGCATATGAAACAGGTGAAGGAAGAGTTACTTTAAGGGCAAATGCTAAGGTTGAAAAGCTTGATAATGGAAGATTAGGAATCGTAATTACAGAATTTCCATATAGAAAATCCAAAGCAAAACTTCTTCAGGCTATTTCTGAAATGACAGATGATAAAAAGCACTCTAAGGCTCTAGAAGCTATAACAGATATCAGAGATGAATCTGATAGAAACGGCATAAGAGCTGTAATAGAACTTAAGAAATCAGTGGATTTTGATGGTGCGGAAAAACTATTAAAATATTTATATAAGAAAACTGATTTACAAAGCAATATAAGCTTTAATATGGTTGCTTTAGCAAATGGAAAACCTGAGACTATGGGACTCAAGACCATAATAAAGCATTACGTTAATCACCAAAAGGATGTTGTAAGAAGAAGAACTGAAAAAGAACTTCAATCTGCAGAAAAAAGGTTTCATATAGTTGAAGGTTTCATAAAAGCAATTGATATAATGGATGAAATTATTGCTCTTATCAGAGCCTCAAAGTCTAAAAAGGATTCTGAGAATAACTTAATGAATACCTTTGGTTTTACAGAAATACAAGCTCAGGCTATTGTTGAATTAATGTTATATAAACTTACAGGGCTTGAAATTAAAACCTTTGAAAAAGAATATAAGGAACTCGAAAAAGAAATTAAAAGACTTAGAAAGATACTTGAAAATGAAAAAGAACTCTTAAAAGTAATTAAGCTTGAGCTAATTGAAATTAAAGAAAAGTACGGTGATGCACGAAGAACTGAAATAATAGAGGATGACGAAGAAGCTAAAATTAACCTAGATGAACTTATTATAGTTGAAGATACTGTAATCACTTTATCAAATGAAGGCTTTATAAAAAGAACTCCTCTAAAGGCATTCAACAGAATAAACAGTAGTGTTGAAGATATAGACTACAGAGAAGGCGATTTTAATAAATTTTTTGTAGAATCAAATACGAGACATACAGTTATGTTCTTTACTGATAAGGGAAACGTGTACCAGATTAAAGGTGTTTCGATTCCTGAGTATAAGTGGAAAGACAAGGGCGAAAGACTTGATGATATAGTAAAAGGTCTGGATTTAAGCAGCGAAAAAATAATATCAGTATTTTCTTTTGAATCTTTGTCAGAGTCTAATAATTTCGTGTTTATTACAAATAAATGCAACATAAAAAAGACGAGTATTGATAAGTTTATAACCAACTATTCTAAGCTTATGGCTTTAAAACTTAAGGAAGATGAACTTTTAGTTTCTGTTAGTCTGTCTGATAACAATAGTGAGAATGGGTTTATTAAAGTTATCACGGAGAAGGGACTTACATTTGCTGTTGAGGAACCGCATCTTGATGCCGCTGATAGAAATATAGCATCGACTATCTTAGCTGCAATTCCTCCAAAAGATAAAGTTGTTTCTACTGAATTTATCAACGAATTTGAATATAGAGAATTTTATTTATTGGTTAACGAAGAAGGCGTGATAAGAGTTACAAACAATAAGAGAAGTCTTCCTAAAAAAGACAAGTATATATTCAGTTACTCAAAAGAGGACATTCTTATTTTCTTGGAGGATGGAAATGTTCTGAAGCTGCAAACAAATCTCTTTAGCGGACTTGAAGATAGAGAAATAAGGCTGCAGGATTTATTTGATACAATATCAAGTGATATTAAAGTTTTAAATATACTTAAGACAAATAAATGTGAAGAGCCAATTTCGGTATATTTCTTTACTAAAAATGGCATGATTAAGAAAACTTTGTTAGATGAATTTAAGGGAGATTATTTAACTGCTCTCGCTTATAAATTTAAAAATGATAAAGATAAATTAATAGCAGTAGATTTTTTAAGTGATGAGGAAAATAAAGACATATTTGTTGTTACAAAAAGAGCATTAGGAATAAGATTTAGAGGTTCAGATGTACCTTCAATGGGAAGAGCTGCTGCTGGAGTGATTGCAATTAGCTTAAAAGAAGATGATGAGGTTCTATTTGGAAGTATTATAAACTCCTCATCAATATATCAACATAGAAGAAACGATGAAATTGCTTTAAGTGAACCTATAAATAAAGAGGTGCAGCTTACAACAAATAAAAAAAATAAAAAATCAATCAATCTTGGAAGTATAAAACTTCAAAATAGAGCAGGCAGGGGATTAAGCCTGATGCTTATAGTTTTTGATGAAGTTATAAAAGAAGTTAAAATAATTTAAAAATTAAAAGATTTGCGTATCGTTTACATTTGATGCGCATGTCTTTTTATTTTGAGCGGCGTACCTATAGTTAGATTTTTAACAAAAATCAAACTAACTGTAAACTTTTTATTAATAATTTGTCTAAAACAGTCTAATTTAGATATAAAACGGCTATTGCGGGAATTGTATATAGACAAGCCCTACTATATAATAGTGGAATGTAATTTATAAAATACTATTTTATCAGGAGAGTAAATTATGTTTTCAAAATTAAGAAGACTACTAATCGGAGAGACATTAACCACTGATCAATTAAGCCATGAAAAATTCAATGTGCTTTGGGGACTGCCTATTTTATCAAGTGATGCTATTTCATCTGTAGCTTATGCAGGAGAGGAAATATTATGGGTACTTATACCAGTTATGGGTATGATGTCTTATAAGTACATGTTTTATGCAGCGCTATGTATAGTTTTTCTTTTATTTTTATTAGTTTTTTCTTACAGACAGACTATTGATAATTATCCTCACGGTGGAGGTTCATATATTGTTTCAAAAGATAATTTAGGAACTATACCTTCATTGACAGCAGCAGCTTCTCTATCGATTGATTATATTTTAACTGTTGCAGTAAGTACAAGTGCTGGAACTGCAGCTATAACTTCTGCGATACCTGAACTTTTGCCTCATAGGGTTCTTATCACAGTACTAATAATTGTGCTTTTAACTATAGGAAATTTAAGAGGTATTAAGGATTCTTCTAGAATGTTTGGTGTTCCAACTTATCTATTTATTTTAACTGTTGGAGTAATGATTGTAACTGGTATTGTTAGATATTATTTCTTAGGGTATAGACCTTCTCCAATAGTTCATATACAAACTAAAGAAACAATGGAGAATATAACAATATTATTATTTCTTAAAGCTTTTGCATCAGGTTGTACTGCATTGACAGGAGTAGAAGCAGTTAGTGACGGTATTCCTAATTTTAAAGCACCAGCACAAAAACACGCTAAGATAGTGCTTGGATTATTGGCTGGAACAGTATTATTTATATTTGGTGGACTATCTTATCTTTCAACATTGTATCATGCAGCGCCAGACCCAAGCATGACTGTACTTGCGCAAATAGGAACTCAGGTTTTTGGCAGCGGGTTTATGTTTTATGCATTGCAGTTTACAACAGCTTTAATATTAATAATGGCTGCAAATACAGCTTTTGCAGATTTTCCACTGCTTTTATCCTTTATTGCAAGGGATGGATATGCTCCTAGACAATTTGCCAGAAGAGGAAAGAGACTTAGTTTTTCAAATGGAATTATACTTCTATGTACAGCGTCCAGTCTTCTTGCAATAATCTTTAGTGGTAGTACGCATCTTTTAATGCCTCTATATGCTGTTGGTGTATTTATCTCCTTTACTCTTTCTCAATCGGGTATGTTTACAAAATGGGTTAGAGAAAAAACGCCAGGATGGAGGCATAAGGCTGTAATAAATGGTACTGGTGCTGTAGTAACCTTTTGCACAGTAATAATTATCGGGGCAACTAAGTTCCTTCATGGAGCATGGATTGTATGCATACTGATTCCTTTATTAGTAGTTATTATGTTAAGAATAAGAAGACACTATTTAAAGGTTGCTGAACAGCTTAAGCTTTCATTTGATTTAAGACCAAAAGAAGTCATTCCAAATAATGATAAGCAACATGTTGTTATACTGGTAGATAGTTTAAATAAATCCTTTATTAAATCTTTAAATTATGCCAAACATTTATCAAGTAATATTGTGGCTTTTCACGTTTCCACAGATGCTGAGTGTGCTGAAAAACTTAGAAAAAAGTGGGAAGAATATAATGTTGGCGTTCCTCTTATTATTAAAAATTCTCCTTATAGAGATGTGTATGAGCCTCTAGTCAAATTTATAGAATCAGAAGAGCATGCATCAAAACCGGGAGAAATCGTTACGGTAGTTGTAAGCCAGTTTGTTATTACAAAGTGGTGGCACAACATACTTCATAATCAAACTTCATTATTTATAAAGAATATGTTGTATAAAAGAAGAAATATTGTTGTTGTAACTGTGCCGTATATAATTCAAGAATAAAATTAATATAAAAAGTTCCTAGATAGCGCATCTAGGAACTTTTTGTTATTATGAATTTAAGGTATAATTTAATTTTGAAATAAATCTCTTTGGAGAGTTTCTTATAATTTACAAAAGAAATAAAATTTATGTTCGATTAACTAGACATCTATTGAGTGTAGCTATCTAGAAAAATGATAAGGAGAGAAATAATTTGAAAAAATATATATTAGAAAATGGGTTAAGATTGATTTATGAATATAGAGAAAGTAATATTACTTCCTTTTGCATTGGCTTTGAAGCCGGCGCTTTGATGGAGGAAGGATATAAGCTTGGGACAGCTCATGCTGTAGAACATATGGTGTTTAAAGGAACAAAGAGCAGAAGCGAATATGAAATAAATAATCAATGTGATGAGATATTCGGCTTTAATAATGCCATGACAAATTATCCTTACTGTATTTATTACGGAACCACCTTAAGTGATGACTTCCATAAGGGTTTTGAACTATATTCTGATATTATTTTAAATCCTTCTTTCCCAGAGGAAGGGTTTAAAGAGGAAATAAATATTATTTTAGAGGAACTTATAGAATGGAAGGATGATGTATCTCAGCATTGTGAAGATATGCTTTTTCATAACGCTTTTAACCAAAGAAGAATAAAGAATCTCATAATCGGTACAGAAAAAAGTGTAAGATCAATTACTCTTCAAGATATAAAAGACTTTTATAACGAGTTTTATGCGCCAAGTAACTGTGTTATTTCAGTTGTGTCCTCTTTAAGCTCTGACGAAGTATTTAGGGAGGTTTCAGGAATGTTTGGCAGCTGGGATAAAAAGTATATGAAAAAAGAGATTGCGTTATATGAAAATAATAATTCTGGCATTTTTGCAGATAAACGTGAGGGTATTCAAGGCAGTAAAATACAAATTATATTTCCAATACATGGGTTGGATGAAAGAGAGATTAATGCTTTATACTTATTCAATACAAGCTTTGGAGAGGGGACTAGCAGTTTGTTATATGATTGTATAAGGACAAAATATGGATTGGTGTATGATATAAGAAGTACAGTAAAATATGAAAAGGGAATAAAACTATTTTCTATTAACATGGGTACTTCTTTGCAAAATACAGAAAATGCTTTGAAGTTAGTTCTAGAGGTCATTGAGACTGTTAAGAATGATAGAGATTATTTTAGTAAAGACACTATACTAAGAAATTCTAAAATAATAAAGCTTAAGAGAGAACTAGAAATAGAAAAATCCATAGTATTGTCTAAAAACATGACTACAAATGAATTAATGTTTAATGATTTTAATTTATATAATAATGAAAAATTAGATGATGTAAGTTATAAAGAAATTTTTGAGGTAATAAATAAAGTACTTATAAATCCGTCAATTCAAATAATAAATGTTTAATTCAAAATATTTCCAAGGAAATATTTTGAAAAGCAAAAAAATTACTGTTTAATTTGAAGAGATGGATGTGATTTCATGGAAAGATGGATGCTTAAAAACATAAAATACGATTATAAAAAAATGATGAAGGAATTAAATTGCAGCGAGATTATTGCCAGAATATTAGTAAATAGAGGAGTATCAGAAAAGGATAGAGCATATAAATTTTTAAATCCTTCCAAAGAACAGTTATATGATGCAAGGCTTATGAAAGATATTGAAAAAGGTGCTGATATTATTAAGAATGCAATTAAGAGAAGGTTAAAAATATTGGTAGTCGGGGATTATGATGTTGACGGAGTGATAAGTACCTATTTATTGTATACAGCATTGTCCAAATGTAATGCCTATGTAGAGTATCATATACCAGATAGGGTTAAGGAAGGCTATGGAATTAATGAAAGTATAATTGTAAATGCAAAAGAAAATAATGTGGATGTTATTATAACTTGTGATAATGGTATTGCTGCAATTAATCAGGTTAAGCTTGCTAAGGAACTTGGAATAATTGTTATTATTACTGATCACCATGATATACCATTTGTTGAAGAAGATTATGGTAATAAAAAATACATTATCCCGGAAGCAGATGCTGTAATTAATCCTAAGCAGCTTGATTGTAAATATCCTTTCAAATATCTTTGTGGTGCAGGAGTAGTTTTCAAATTCTCGGAAATATTGTTTGATTTAATGGGTATACCAAAATCAGAAGCTTATGAACTTTTAGAATATGCTGCAATAGCAACTGTTTGTGATGTTGTTGATCTTACTGATGAAAATAGAATTATTGTTAAGTATGGGCTTAAACTATTAAACAATACGAGCAATATTGGACTAAAGGCATTATTTGAAGAGACGGGGATTATAAATAAAGAAATAACAGTTTATTCCCTAGGTTTTGTTGTTGGTCCCAGCATTAATGCATCAGGACGATTAGAACAAGCTGTATGGTCGTTAAAGCTTTTTCTATCCGATGATGTAAATGAAGCTAAGGAGTTAGCAAAAAAGCTTCATGTGCTTAATAAGGAAAGGCAGGAAATAACCAGTAATGGAGTGGAAAAGGCAGTAGAAATAATTGAAAGCTCTGAGCTTAAAAAAGATAAAGTTTTAGTAGTTTTTATACCGGATATACATGAGAGTGTTGCAGGTATAATAGCTGGCAGAATTAGAGAAAAATATAATCTGCCAACTTTTATATTAACATTGGCGCAAGAAGGCGCAAAAGGTTCGGGAAGATCTATAGAAGAGTATAATATGTTTGAAGAATTGTTAAAATGTAAGGAATTACTTGATAAATTCGGTGGTCATCCTATGGCTGCAGGACTATCAATAAAGAAAGAAAATATTGATTTGCTTAGAAGAAAACTAAATCAAAACTGTCCCCTAAGTAAGGAGGACATAATACCGAAAGTAACTATAGATATGCAGCTGCCTCTTTCGAGTATAACCATGAATCTGGCAGAGGAAATTATGAGCTTAGAGCCCTTTGGTAAAGGGAATGCGAAGCCTTTATTTGCAGAGAAAAAAATAAAGATACAAAGAGCAGCAATATTAGGTGCAAACAAAAACGTGCTAAAACTAAAACTTATAACTTCAAATTATAAGCTTATAGATGCAATTTACTTTGGCGACATTGATGAATTCAACAAAATGGTTTTTGATAACTATGGTGAATATGAGTTTCAAAAGATGTATGAAGGAATGCAAAATGATATAAGTATAGATATTGTTTATTCAATCAATATTAATGAATACATGGGCAATAGATCGGTTCAATTAGTTATTGCAAGCTATAGAGTATCTTAAAAGTATATAATCTGAATTAACCTTAGGTTTTTGCATATAATAACAAAGAACAAAATTAAAAATGTATAAAGCTAAGGAGGAACAATTATGAATGATGAAGCAAGAAGACATATAGAAAGCGCTCTTTCAAGCTTAAGAGAGGCTAAAAACTGCTTAGGAAAAGCTTCAAATAATGCTGAAAATGGAAGCATAAAGCAGAGAATAGAAGAAGAATTAAATCATGTTGACAATTGTGTTAATCATTGCGAAGGTATTGCATCTGGATTATCAAATTTATAATATGAAAAAAGGAGAACCTAAGGGAACTCCTTTTCTTGTTTTTATATGAAAAGTATATCTCTATTTAAATACAATAAAATAGTAAATATACAGTTTATATATAGGACTATGTGAAATAATCTATCTAATAGCAAACTATTTTTATGTTTTATGGTATAAGTACTTGAAGAAAATTACAATGTCCTATAAAATTATATTATTGTCTATTTCTTTGGGGAGGAGGGGGATTGTGATTTTTGAAGTATATGATAGTATTCCTTTTGGAGTAGTAGTTTTGGAAAGCAGTACTTTGAAAATAGTTTATTTAAATAAAAAAGTTCAAAAAATGCTTAACATAATTGATATATCTAATTATGAAAAACATGAGACTTTTAATTTTTTAAGTACTTATAACGATACAATAATAAAATGCAGCTTGAATAATAAGGAAGCAGTATTAACTGAAATAGAAATTATTAAAAATAGATTTTTTACAATTACTATAAGTTGTTATGATAATAATATTGTATTATATATTCAGGAAACTACAGAAGAAGTAGTAGATAACAGAAAAACAATTGAAAAAAATAAGCGGAGATTAGAAGAAGAAAGAAGAAAATTTCTAAATATATCTACAGAGTTAAAAACAAAATGCGATATTATAGAAATTTTAAGAGATAGAGAGAAAGAGCATCTGATGCACTTAAAAGATGTTATTAATAATATAACTGAAGGATTAATTGTGGTTGATAAAAACGGCAATTTCAGTATGTGCAACAGAGCTGTTTATAATATAGTTGAACTGCAGGTAGGAGAACTTTTAAATATAAATTCTATTCTAAAAAAGTATAATATTTGCGGTGCAAAAGACAATAATGATTTGAGTCAAGCTTACAAAGATGTATTTGAAAAGTTTTTACCAATAATAAATTTGATTGCTAAGTTTACGGATAAGGTAAGCGGCTTAGAAAAATTTATTGAAATTAATTCTAATCCTATTTTTAATAGGGCTAAGGAAGTAATGTATACTATTATAACGCTGAAGGATGTAACTGAGGCAAAGCTTCATGAAATTAAAGCTGAAGAACAGGCGTATTTTATAAACAATGTGGTTAATACTCTAGAAGTTCCGATAGCTGTGCTTAATTATCCGGATTTAACCTATAAGCTTATTAATAAAGAACAAATTGAACTTTTTCGTAATATCAGCGGAAAGGAACTTGCCTTGGAGGATGTCATTGGAGTTCCAATTAGAGAGATTAACAATTGTTATTTAAATGATGATATGTATGAAATAATTGATATAGTAGGTAAAAAAGCAAAAGAATTTACTTTGTCTCCATACAGAATAACAGATAGAAATTTAAAAGAAAGGTTTTACAAGTTTAAATTTGTACCTTATAAAGATATGGAGGGAAAGGTATCTTCTATACATATGCATGGACTTGATATTACAGAGGAAGTTAATCATAATATTGAGCTTGAAAAGATAGCCAAGCTCAAAGATGAATTCTTTACCGTTATATCGCATGAGTTAAGAACTCCTTTAACCATTATTTATTCTTCCCTTCAACTTGCATATGATATATATTCAAATGAGATTTCGGAAAATATAGATAAGACTTTAAGAAGGATAGATCAAAATTGCAGCAGATTATTAAAGCTAATAAATAACATACTAGACTTATCAAAAGCGGAAGCAGGATTTTTAACTTTAAATAATTGCTGGTTCGATATTGTCAGCGTGACGGAGGGCATAACTGCGTCAGTTAACCTGTATGCTAAGAGTAAAGGAATTGAACTTATTTTTGATACAAACGAAGAAGAGGTATTGGTTTGCTTAGATAAGGAAAAATATGAAAGAATACTTCTTAATTTTTTGTCAAATGCTGTTAAATTTACACCGGAAGGCAAGCAAATATTAGTTACAATAGAAGATGACAAGAACAATATTACCTTAAGTGTCAAAGATGAAGGAATAGGAATACCCGAAGATAAGTTGAATTATATATTTGATAGATTTGCTCAGGTAAATACCTCATTATCAAGGCGTGCTGAAGGTACTGGAATAGGTCTTTCATTGGTCCAAAAACTAGTTGAATATATGAATGGAGATATAAAAGTTAAGAGCAAAGAGGGAATTGGAAGTGAATTTTTTGTTAGATTTAATAAAATCAGCCTTCAGTCAAAACCTCAGCTTGTTACAGAAACAATAGGAAGTAATATCAGTGAAAAGATTGATATTGAATTTTCAGATATAAATTAAAACACCGGCATGTGGATTTTATTCCATATGCCGGTTAATATATATTAAAGGTTCTTTTCATAAGCTTCAACCATTTTCTTAACCATTTGTCCGCCTACAGAACCATTTTCTCTGGAAGTAAGGTCTCCGTTATAGCCTTCTTTAAGGTTAACGCCTACTTCTCTAGCAGCTTCCATCTTGAATCTGTCTAAACCTGCTTTAGCCTGAGGAACTAATACTCTGTTATTTCTGCTTGCCATATATATTCACCTCCTTTTAACTTTGTAATAATATCTTTTCCACAGACAAGATTTATATAATAGATTTTTATAGGAAAAAGAGGAATAAAAATGTATATATAATTTCAAAATTTATATAAAAATTTAATAATAATATATACAAAAAAGCATTAATATTAGTATTATATATATTGTACGAATATCAGTATAGTTTCAAATAGTAAATAAGCATTTGAGTGAATGGTGGCACTGAAGTGGAAACAGCTTTATCAGAAACTCAAATAGCAAATGTGTCTGAAGCTATAAAATTAAGATTACCAATAAGCTGCGCAGAATAGGAGATGGTAATTTGAAAAATAAAAAAATAATAATGACTGGAGGAGGTTCTGCAGGCCATGTTACACCGAACCTTGCTCTTGTTCCAAAACTTAAGGAGTTAGGCTATGAAATAGAGTACATTGGAACTAAAGATGGTATTGAAAGAAAAATTATTGAAGAAAACAATATAAAATATCATATTATTTCAAGCGGAAAGCTTAGAAGATATTTTGATGTTAAGAATTTTACAGATCCTTTCAAAGTAATAAAGGGAATTTGGGAAGCTTATGAGATAATTAAGAAAGAAAAGCCTAATATTGTTTTTTCAAAAGGAGGTTTTGTTGCAGTTCCCGTTGTACTAGGAGCTTACTTTAATAAAATTCCTGTTATTGCTCATGAGTCTGATATAACTCCTGGTCTTGCTAATAAGCTGTCCTCACCTTATGCTACAAAAATATGTGTTACTTTCCCTGAAGCTGTTAAAAAGCTGAATAAAAATAAAGCTGTCTTGACAGGAAATCCAATAAGAAAAGAACTATTTGAAGGAAGTAAAATAAAAGGTCTTAAATTATGCGGGTTCACGGAAAATAAACCGGTGATTTTTGTTATGGGTGGAAGCCTAGGGGCTAGAGCTATAAATGATTCTTTAAGAAAAAATCTAGACGTACTCTTAAAGAACTATAGCATAATCCATATATGCGGAAAAGGTAATATTGATGAAAAGTATATGCATAATAAGGATTATAAGCAATTTGAATATGTGAATGAGGAACTTCCTCACATGATAGCTTCTGCTGATATTGTAATATCGAGGGCTGGTGCTAATTCTATCTTTGAATTTCTAGCCCTAAAAAAGCCTAATTTATTAATTCCCTTGTCAGCAAAGTCAAGCAGAGGCGATCAGATTTTAAATGCTAAATCCTTTGAAAAGAGTGGCTACAGCCTTGTGCTTGAAGAAGAGAGTTTATCAGACACTACATTAATTGAAAAAATAAATGAACTATATAACAATAAAGAAATTTACATAAGAAACATGGAAGAAAGCAAAACAGGAAATGGTGTAGAAGCCATAGTGAATTTAATTGAAAAATTAAGCTTAAAATAATAATTTAACCCTAAGCAATATGTTTAGGGTTTGTTTTATTTAACGATAAATATAATACATAAATAAAATATTATATTTTTGCTTGGAGGTATGACCTATGAAACTGCAATTTTTAGGAGCTGCTGGGTGTGTTACCGGCTCTTGTCATCTTCTCAAAATTAATGACAAAAAAGTATTGCTTGATTGTGGACTATACCAAGGAAAAGATGAAAAAGAAAAAGGAAATGAAAACTTTGAATTTAATCCGAAAGAAATCGATTATGTTATTTTGTCGCATGCACACATTGACCACAGCGGAAGAATTCCACTTCTTTATAAAAGAGGCTTTAAGGGAGAGGTAATATGTACAGAAGCAACAAGGGATCTATGTAGTGTGATGCTTCCAGACAGCGGCCATATAATGGAAATGGAAGTTGAGTGGAAAAACAGAAAAAGAATAAGGCAGGGACTTGAACCCGTTGAGCCGCTATATACTGCTAAGCTGGCTGAGCTTTCTATTTATCTTTTTAGAAGTTGTACTTACAATAAGTGGATTGAAATTTTTGAGGGCTTGAAAGTTAGATTTAGGGATGCTGGTCATTTGCTAGGTTCTTCTATTATTGAATTAAAGATTAAAGAAAAGGATAAAAATGAAGTTAAGATAGTTTTTAGTGGAGACCTAGGCAACAAGAATCTTCCCATTATTAAAGACCCAACATATATTGATTATGCTGATTATGTAATAATGGAAACAACCTATGGAAATAGAATTCATGAAAAAATAGAAAATGAGTTTGAACAATTAGTAAAAATAATAAAAAGCACTTTTAAAAGAGGCGGAAATGTTATAATACCTTCTTTTGCAGTAGGGAGAACCCAGGAGGTTCTTTATGCTTTAAACAAATATGTGGAAAATACACAGTTAAAGGGTATTGACGTATATGTAGACAGTCCGCTTGCCTATGCATCAACAAAAATATTTGAAAAGTACAGTGAGACTTATGATGAAGAGGCAAAAAAACTAATAGAAAGAGGTAATAATCCATTATATTTTGATGGTTTAAAATTTAGTGAGTCGCCTGAGGAGTCTGCAAAAATAAATAAAATACAAAGCGGAGCATTAGTTATTTCGGCAAGCGGCATGTGTGAAGCTGGCAGGATAAAGCATCATCTTAAACACAATCTTTGGAGAAAAGAGTGCTCAATAGTTTTTGTAGGCTATCAGGCAGAGGGAACTTTAGGAAGAGCTATATTAGACGGGGCAAAAAAAGTTAGAATTTTTGGTGAAGAGATAGCGGTTAATGCTGAAATTCATGCGCTCCAAGGACTTTCGGGACATGCGGATCAAAACGGCCTTCTTGATTGGCTGAAAGGTTTTAAAAGCACACCGAAAGAAATATTATTGATTCATGGAGATGATGAGGCTAGAAAAGAATTTAAAAAACTTGCTGAGGAAAATGAGTTTAAGTGCAGAATTATGAAAAGCGGAGAAAAATATAGTATTAATGATACAGAAAGTAAAGTTATAGAAAACAGAAAAGAAAAGATAATTAAGCTTATTGACACGTTAGATGATATTGATGAAATGGATAAAGATTTATTGTTATATAAAATTAAAAAAGCTTTAGAGTAGTTTTTATAAGGAATACATTGAAAGATAGCTTTCTCTCAATGTATTCCTTATAATTTTTGGAATCAATGGTGCTAAATAATAATAAAACCAATAAAATTTAAAATAAATTAAAGAAAAATTAACAAAATATATTTGAGGTGATTAGTTATGAAAAAATTTTACACAATGCTTTTTAGCTTATTTTTAGTACTATGTGCAAAAAATGCAGTACATGCACAGCAAATAACTTATACCGTACAACCCGGAGACAGCTTATGGAAGATAGCAGTCAAATATGAAATTGGCGTTTCCGAAATAATTAGCGCAAATCCTCAAATACCAAACCCAAATATGATTATGGTTGGGCAAAAGGTTAATGTACCTAACATAGCTGATATCAAAGCTCTTGAAAACGAAGTAATAAGGCTTGTTAATATTGAAAGAGGAAAACAGGGTCTTGCACCTGTAGCCGGAAATTGGCAGCTTTCCAGAGTAGCAAGATATAAATCAGCTGATATGAGAGATAAAAATTATTTTTCACACTATTCTCCAACTTATGGTGATCCGTTTAAAATGATGCACGATTTTGGAATTACCTTCTATGCAGCAGGAGAAAACATAGCAATGGGTCAACCAACACCACAATCAGTTATGACTGCTTGGATGAATTCTCAAGGTCATAGAGCTAATATATTAAATCCTCAGTATAATGAGATAGGTGTAGGGGTTGCAAAAACTCAGAATGGAACTATCTACTGGACACAAGAATTTATAAAAAGATAAAATAAGACATGAAAATATAAAAATCTCCCTCTTTGCTTAGCAAGAGGGAGATTTTTTACATATAATTCAGAAAAGACAGTAAATTTAGTTAAAATATTAACACTTCAAGGTTGAATTATTTAAATAATAGTATATAATAGTATTTGGGCCTGTACTATAATTTTCCACTATTTAAAATAGAGGTGATTAAAGCAGTAAAATAAACAACTTTAGGGTAAAGACACAAATAATAGTCTTTTGTTTTAATATTTTTATTAATCTGTACCAATTTTATTTTGTATAGAAAGAAGGTATACCCATGAGAAAGATGAAAACAATGGACGGCAACACTGCTGCCGCACACGTAGCTTATGCCTTTACAGACGTAGCTGCAATATACCCTATAACACCATCATCACCAATGGCTGAGCATGTAGATGAATGGAGTTCACAAGGAAGAAAAAATATTTTTGGACAAGAAGTAAAGGTTGTTGAAATGCAATCAGAAGCTGGAGCGGCTGGAGCTGTTCACGGATCCCTTCAGGGTGGAGCTTTTACTACTACTTTTACTGCATCACAAGGATTATTATTAATGCTTCCAAATATGTACAAAATAGCAGGTGAGCTTCTTCCTTGCGTATTCCACGTAAGCGCTAGAGCTATTGCTGCTCATGCATTATCTATATTTGGAGATCATCAAGACGTTATGGCTGCAAGGCAGACAGGCTTTGCATTACTTGCTGCAAGCAGCGTACAAGAAGTTATGGATTTATCTGCAGTAGCACATTTATCAACACTAAAAGGAAAGGTTCCATTTTTAAATTTCTTTGATGGTTTCAGAACATCACATGAAGTTCAAAAAATTGAGCTTTTAGAATATGATGAATTAAAAGCTTTAGTGGATGAAAATGATATTAAAGCATTTAGAAAGAAATCCTTAAATCCAGAGCGTCCAGTAACTAGAGGAACTGCTCAAAATCCTGATATTTATTTCCAAGGCAGAGAATCAGCAAACAGATTCTATGATGCTATACCAGAAGTAGTTGAAAACTACATGGCTGAAATAAATAAGTTAACAGGCAGAGACTACCATCTGTTTAATTACTATGGAGCACCAGATGCTGACAGAATTATCGTAGCTATGGGATCTGTTTGTGAAACTATAGAAGAAACTGTAGATTATTTAAATGCAAGGGGAGAAAAAGTAGGTTTATTAAATGTACATTTATATAGACCATTCTCAATTGAGCATTTCTTTAAATATATACCAAAGACAGTTAAGAAGATAGCTGTACTTGATAGAACTAAGGAACCAGGTTCTGCAGGAGAACCATTATATCTTGATGTTAAGAATGCTTTCTATGACAGTGAGTTAAGACCGGTTATAGTTGGCGGAAGATATGGACTTGGATCAAAAGACACAACACCAGGTCAAATAGTATCTGTATTTAATAACCTAAGTGAAGACAAGCCTAAAAATGGATTTACAATTGGAATAAATGATGATGTTACATTTAAATCTTTACCAGCAGGAGAAGAAATCGATGTAGCAGATCCATCAACTAAAGCATGCAAGTTCTGGGGACTAGGATCTGACGGAACAGTAGGAGCAAACAAGAGTGCAGTTAAAATTATAGGTGATCATACTGATTTATATGCACAAGCTTATTTTGCTTATGACTCCAAGAAATCCGGTGGTATAACAATATCACATTTAAGATTTGGAAAGAAGCAAATAAAATCACCATATTTAATAAATAAGGCTGATTTTGTTGCGTGCCATAATCAATCATATGTTGATAAGTATGATGTTTTAACTGGATTAAAGAAAAACGGTAAATTCCTTCTTAATACAATTTGGGATGCAGAAGGACTTGAAAAACATCTTCCAGCAAGCATGAAGAGATATATAGCTGAAAATAATATCAAGTTCTATACATTAAACGCTGTTAAGATAGCGCAAGAAATAGGACTAGGTGGAAGAATAAATATGATAATGCAGTCTGCTTTCTTTAAGATTGCTAATATTATTCCAATAGAGGATGCAGTTAAGTACCTAAAAGATGCGGTTGTTGCTTCCTATGGATTAAAAGGAGAAAAGGTTGTTAACATGAACTTTGCTGCTATTGATAGAGCGCTCGAAGCAATTGTAGAAGTTAACGTACCTGAAGCTTGGAAGGATGCTTATGAAGAAGCTGCTGCAACAAAAGCTGTTCCTGACTTTATAAAGAACGTACTTGAACCAATGAATAGACAAGAAGGAGATAATCTCCCTGTAAGTACATTCCTTGGAATCGAAGACGGTACTTTCCCACAAGGAACTGCAGCTTATGAAAAGAGAGGTATAGCTATTAATGTTCCAGAATGGAATATAGACAAGTGTATACAATGTAACCAATGTTCATTTGTATGCCCACATGCTGCTATCAGACCATTCCTTGCTAACGAAGAAGAAATAGCTAATGCTCCAGAAGGTTTCAACGTAAAGAAAGCACAAGGCGGAAAAGCATTTGAAGGCTTAAGCTACAGAATTTCTGTTGATACATTAGATTGTACAGGATGCGGTAACTGCGCTGACATTTGTCCTGCTCCTGGAAAAGCACTTGTAATGCAGCCAATAGAATCACAGCTTAAGGAACAAGAAAACTGGAATTATGCTATATCACTTTCTCATAAGGAAAATCCTATGAGCAAAGAAACTTTAAAGGGAAGCCAGTTTGAACAACCATTGCTTGAGTTCTCAGGAGCTTGCGCAGGTTGCGGAGAAACTCCATATGCAAGACTTGTAACTCAATTATTCGGTGATAGAATGATGATTTCAAATGCAACAGGTTGTTCTTCAATCTGGGGAGGAAGTGCACCATCTACACCATATACTACAAATCATAATGGACATGGACCTGCTTGGGCTAACTCATTATTTGAAGATAATGCTGAATACGGCTTTGGTATGTTCCAAGGTGTAAGACAAGTTAGAGAAAGATTAGCTTTAAGAGCAAAAGAAGCATTAACTTTAAATATTAGCGAAGCTTTAAAAGAAGCTATTCAAAATTGGCTTGATAACTTCAAGGATGGAGAAGGTTCAAAGAAAGCTACACTTATGATGCTTCCTCTATTAGAAGCTGAAAAAGATGCGCATGAAGCTTTAGCTGATATGTATGAATATAGAGAATATCTAATCAAGAAGTCACAATGGATATTCGGTGGAGACGGATGGGCATATGACATCGGATTTGGCGGATTAGACCATGTTCTAGCATCAGGAGAAGATGTAAATGTTCTTGTATTTGATACAGAAATATACTCAAATACCGGCGGTCAGTCTTCAAAAGCTACCCCAACTGCTGCAATAGCTAAATTTGCTGCTAGCGGAAAGAAAACAAAGAAGAAGGATCTTGGAATGATGGCTATGAGCTATGGTTATGTATATGTAGCACAAATAGCTATGGGCGCAGACAAGAATCAGACAATGAAAGCTTTAGTTGAAGCTGAAAAGTATGATGGACCATCCTTAATAATAGCTTATGCTCCATGTATAAGCCAAGGTATTAAGACTGGTATGGGCAAGAGCCAAGCTGAAGAAAAGAAGGCTGTTGAAGCTGGATATTGGCATATGTATAGATTCAATCCATCATTAAAGGAACAAGGAAAGAATCCATTTAGCCTAGATTCAAAAGAACCAAAAGAATCCTTTAGAGAATTCCTTCTTGGAGAAGTTAGATATGCTTCCTTATTAAAAGCATTCCCAGAGCATGCTGAAGCATTATTTGCAAAAACTGAACAAGATGCTAAGGAAAGATATGAATCTTATAAGAGACTTGCTAATTTAGCATAGTTAAAAGACTGCGGTACCTCCGCAGTCTTTTTTAATGTAGAATTAGGAATGTATATTGTAGAATGTTGGTTAAAGAAATAAATATTTTTAAATTTATAAAAAAGTTCTTTTAAAATTGGTGATTTAAGGGTACAATGTAAACATAACATCTTAAGGAGGATTTTTTGATGAGTGATGAAAAATTACACGGCTGTGGCTGTGGAGACGATAGCTGCGGTTGCGGCGGACATGAACATGAGCATGCACATGGAGATGATTGCGGATGCGGTCATGACCACGATCATGGACCAATGATAGTGGACTTAGAAGACGAAAATGGTAATGTAGTTTCTTGTGAGGCAATAGATGGATTCACATACAAGGAAAATGACTATATATTAGTTCAAAATCCTGAAGATGGTTCCGTTTACCTGTTCAAGGTAGTAGGAGAAGAAGGAGAACTTGTTGTTCCAGAAGAAGACGAGTTTGAAGAAGTTTCTAAGTACTATGAAGAATCATTAGCAGATGAAGAATAGTAAAGTTTGACCGCTTGTAATCAGCGGTCTTTCTTTTTAAGTTTTTTAGGAAAGGAAGAAATAACATGGAAAGACTGGCTATTTTTGATGTGGATTATACACTCACCAAAAAAGAAACTCAGATAGAATTTTACAAGTTTATGCTGAAGAAAGAAAAAAAGCATCTTTTGCATCTTCCTAAGGTTTTGTTATCAGGGATACTATTTGCACTTAAGTTGATTCCTCTAAAAAGCACTAAGGAATATTTTATATCGTTTATAGAGGGTATAAAAGAAGAGGAAATGAGGGAACATGTTAAAGATTTCTATGAAAATAGATTAAGTAAGCTTTTGTATAAAGATGCTATAGATACAATTAAAAAATTAAAGGGAGAGGGTTTTAAGATATATCTTATATCTGCATCTCCTGAGTTTTATTTAAACGAATTATATAATATAAAAGAAGTTGATAAGATAATAGGAACAAGATATTTATGCGAGAATGGAATACATAAAAGGAATATGGAAGGAGAAAACTGCAAGGGAGAAGAAAAAGTAAAAAGGCTTATGGAAGAATTAAATAAAGAAAATATAGAGGTTGATTTTGAAAACTCATATATGTTTTCTGATTCATTATCAGATTTGCCATTATTTAATTTAGTAGGCAAGCCATATTTAATTAACTACAAGAAAAATCATGATAAAATACAAATATTAAATTGGAAATAATAGAAGTTAATCACAAATATTTAAGATATTTAATATTTTGAATAGAGGTATAAGTAAGATATTAGGAGTGAGAAAGATGAGTGAATGTTACGGCAAACTTTTTATTGAAAACGAAAAAATTTTAAATTGTGAAGAGTTTTGCGATGAAACTGTTTTAAATGGCACATCTTTATACGAAGTTATAAGGGTTATAGATTCAGTGCCAATATTTTTAGAAAAGCATTTAGGAAGGCTCTATAACTCTGCCAAGCTGGCTCATAAGGAGTTGTGGATGAACAAAAATGACATACTTGATGCACTATTAAAGTTGATAGAAGTTAATAATACAAGTGAAGGAAATGTTAAAATTATCTTCAATTATAGTGAAATTAATTTAGAAGAAAAACATACTTTTTTAGTTTATTTTATAGAGCACCATTATCCTACTGAAGAGCAATATAGTTTAGGTGTTCCTACTGTATCTTTCTATAAAGAGAGGAGCAATCCTAATGCTAAAATTGTTAATAATAATTTAAGGAAAGAAACTGATGAAAAAATAAAATCTAAAGGAGTATATGAAGCTATTTTGGTAGACAGAAACAATCTTATTACAGAAGGCAGCAGATCTAATATATTTATGGTAAAAGATAACTGTGTAATAACAGCGCCATTAAATGCGGTGCTTCCTGGAATAACGAGAGAAATTATTATAGAAATTTGCAAAAAAGAAGGAATTAGATTTACTGAAGAAAATATAAATTTCAATCAAATAAGTGATTTTGATGCACTTTTTATTACAGGAACTTCCCCTAAAATTCTACCAATTAGTAAAGTAGACGACTTTGTTTTTAATTCTTCAACAAATATCATTGTGCAAAGTATTATGAGGCATTATAATAGAATTATTGAAGAATACATAAAAGAAAATAAAAAATAATTTATTACTATTATTAAGTTAATAGAAAATAATACGAAGAATAAATATAATGTACTTTGTTTATAAATACTGAGGTGGAATTTATGGAAGGTACAAGCTCTGCAAGATACTTAAATATTTCAATAGCTCAAGACAGAATGGAAGCAAGTATAAATATTTCATATATGCCTGATAAAGAGGGGCAGTACCCTCCTAGATTTACTTTTGAACAAATTAAAGATGAGCTTTATAAGGCTGGAATTGTATTTGGCTTGCTTGAGGATAACATTAGAAAGGCTGCTTATGAAGATAATGCCAGCAGTGTTATCATTGCAAAGGGTGAACCCTCAGTAGATGATGAAGATGATGTATTAGAGTTAAAATTTCATGTGGATAACGAGCTTAGAAAATTAAATGAAGATAAAAATGGAAATGTTGATTTCAAAAGTATCGGAGCTGTAAATTCCGTACTTAAGGGAAATGTTATTGCAGTAGTTAAGACGGGTGAAAAAGGCTTAGAAGGTAAAGATGTATTAGGAAACATTATAAAGCCACAAAAAGGTAAAGTTTTAAGATTCACTGTAGGTTCAGGGTGTCAGTTATTAGATGAGCATACTATTGTAGCTTCAATAGATGGAAAGCCTTGTATGAAGAATAATACCTTTTATGTATATAAAGTACATGAAGTTTCAGAAGATGTAGATATTACAACCGGTAATGTAATCTTCTTGGGAGATATTATTGTTAATGGAAATGTAAAGGAAGGTATGAAGGTACACTCTGAAAATTCTATAACTGTCAATAAAAATGTTGAGAGAGCAGAAATTTCAGGGAAAGGCGAAATTGTTATAAAAGGTAATGTAATTGCCTCTTCAGTATTTGGCGGAGGAGAAGATACCTTTAAGCTGAGCATAATAGATGAGCTGAATGTGTTGGTAATTGATTTTAAAGAACTTATAAATGCAGTTGAAGAAATTAAAACTATCAATATTTTAGGACATGAGGCTTCAGATGGACAAATTATAAAGCTTTTATTGGAAAGCAAGTTTAATAAATTATTAAAGCAGAGCATGATTGTTTTAACTAAAATAATCAGCAATAGAGGTAAAGAAGATAAGTTTGTAGATGAGTTTACCGAGCTTTTAAAAAACAAAATTTTTGGGCTATCACCTCTTACAATTAGGCATTATAGTGAATTGAATGAAATAATAGATTTGATTATTAATAGAATTGAAGTTTTAAATAAAGATATTAAAGTTCCTGTAAATGTAATGTTGCCATATTGCCAGGATTCTACAGTTGAAAGTACAGGTAATATTATAATAAATGGGTCAGGTGCTTTCGTCTCATCTATATCCGCACATAATAATATATATTTCACAAAAGATAATAGTGTAGTAAGAGGTGGATATATTAAGGCTTCTGGAGAAATTAAGGCTAAGATGGTAGGAAGTCATGGTGGTGTAGTAACTAAGATGTCTGTAGGTGAAAATGGGCATATTTGGATTGATACAGCCTATCACAATACTATATTACAAGTAGGAAACAGAGAATTTATATTAGAATGTGCATGCAAAAATGTGCATGCCTATTTAGATGCTAGTCATGAATTAATTATAGATAGATTAAGGCTGTAAAGTTTTTTATTGAAAGGAGAAAATTTATGCAAAACAAAGAGATTAAGGTTTTAATATTCAGTATTAATGGCGAATTCTATGCAACTGATATTATGGAAGTAGAAAGAATAATCGGATATGAGGAACCTACAAAATTACCTGATGCACCTGATTTTGTAAAAGGAGTTATTACTTACGAGGGAAATGTTCTTCCAATAATTTCACTTACGCAGAAATTTAATTTAAGAGCTCAAGAAAAAGATTCAGATGCAAAAATTATTGTAGCTAAACAAGGTGAAAGTAAAATTGGAATTATAGTGGATGTTGTATCAGAAGTAAAAGATATCAATGTGGATAACATAGAAAACCCACCTGAAATTGCTGCAGGTATTTCAAAAAGATATATAAAGGGTTTAATTAAAATTGATAAGAAAATAATTATTTTCTTGAATGCGTCAAGCATTCTAACAGAAGATGAAAAAAAACTAATATAAGTAAGGTGCAAGATGGAGTGTAAAGAAATAAAAGTAGGAATTGCAGACCTTAATACAGCAATTTCTCCTGACAGATTAATTACTGTAGGATTAGGATCATGTATTGGAATTGCTCTTTTTGATAAAACTCGTGGTATTGGTGGTTTAGCTCATATAATGCTGCCGGACAGCAAATTGTTTAATACAGTAAATAATCCAAATAAATTTGCTGACTTAGCAATTCCAGTCTTAATTGAAAGAATGGAGAAGTTAGGAGCTATAAGAAGGAACATAAAAGCTAAGATAGCAGGGGGAGCTTCTATGTTTAACTTTTCAGATAAAAGTATGATGATGGATGTTGGCAACAGAAACAGTGCTGCTGTTAAAACTGTGCTTCAGCAGTTGTCAATCCCTATTATTGGTGAAGATGTTGGTGGAAACAAGGGTAGAACCATGATATTTGATACTCTAAATGGTGTTGTTCAAATAAGAACAGTGGGGTTGGGTATAAAAGAATTGTAATGGAGTGATATTCTTGAAAGATATTAAAGTTTTAGTAGTAGATGATTCAGCATTAATGAGAAAAATTATATCAGATATGGTAAACTCTAGTGAAGATATGGAAGTGTTAGATATCGCTCGAAACGGTCAGGATATGCTTAACAAATTGTCTAAGCTAAAGCCGGATGTAATAACCTTAGATGTAGAAATGCCTGTTATGGATGGTATTACGGCTCTAAGGGAAATGAAAAAAAATAAGTTGAATATCCCTGTAATTATGCTTTCCAGCGTTTCACAAAGTGGAACTGCTCTTACCATGGAATGCCTTGAGGCTGGAGCTTTTGATTTTATTCCAAAACCGTCAGGTTCCATTTCTTTAGATATTAATAAAGTTAAGGATGAACTATTATTGAAGGTTAAAACAGCCAGTGAAAAATCAAATTATAAAAATCAGATGAAGGCTACTTCAAATACAATAAGCTTTGAAAAAAATATAAATACTCGAAGCAACTTAAGTGGCAAAATAGAAGCTGTAGTCATAGGAGCCTCAACAGGAGGACCTAAAGCGTTATATTCTGTTATAACTGCTCTTCCGGAAAAACTTGGTGTACCTGTTTTTATAGTACAGCATATGCCTGTAGGCTTTACTAAAGCTTTTGCTGAGAGGCTTAATTTAAACAGTCCTATTAAGGTTGTAGAGGCTTCAGAAGGAGATTTAGTAGAAAAGGATACAGTGTATATAGCACCAGGAGGATTTCATATGGAGGTTCATAACGATAAAAAAATACATTTGAATACTGAGCCAACTATATGGGGTGTTAGGCCGGCAGTTGATAAGTTGTTTATATCCGCGTCAAAAGTATATTCATCTCACTTGTTAAGTGTAGTACTTACAGGAATGGGGAAGGATGGTGCACAGGGCACTGTAGAAATAAAGAGAAACGGCGGCATAACTATAGCTGAGGATAAATCAACATGTACAATATATGGCATGCCTAAAGCGGCATATGAAACAGGAATGGTTGATATGGTCTTACCACTAGATAATGTTGCTGGACAAATAATAAAAATTGTGTCTGGAAAGTAATGGGAGGGTTTATGGATTTAGCATATTTCGAACAATGGGTGTTAAAGGAATTTAGCATTAATTTATCAGCATATAAATCTAATCAGCTTCATAGAAGAATTTTAAGTTTAATGTCTAGGGTAGGAGTAAATTCAGTTGATGAATATATTGCTCTTTTGAAGAAAGATCCTGCTCAGCGCCAGAAGTTTTTAGACTTTATCACAATAAATGTAACTGAGTTTTTTAGAAATCCTGAAATTTTTGAGGAACTAAAGGAAAAGATAAAAACAGAACTTTTGCCTTATAACAAAAATTTAAAAATATGGAGTGCTGCATGCTCTATTGGGGCAGAACCTTATTCCTTGGCGATGATAATGGATAGTCTCTACTCAGCAGGAAGACACAAAATTTTGGCAACTGATATTGATACGACTATTCTTGATAGAGCAAGAGCAGGAGAATATGTGTATTCTGAAGTTAAAAATGTTAAAAAAGATTATTTAGATAAGTATTTTAGAGTTGTTCAGGATAAATATATAATTGATACAAAAATAAAAAGTATGGTAAACTTTAAAAAGCACGATCTTATACTTGAATCCTATGAGAAAGATTTTGATTTAATAGTTTGCAGAAATGTGGTTATTTACTTTAATCAGGATGTAAAAGATCAGATTTATAAAAAATTTAGTGCTTCGTTAAAACGGGGAGGGCTTTTGTTTGTAGGTGCAACAGAAAGCATTTATAACTATAGAGATTATGGTCTTGATAAAGCTTCTACATTTATATATAAAAAGTTGTAAAGTACGATTGAAAAATCAAAGGAGGTCAATATATGGACACATCACAATACCTTTCAATGTTTTTAGAAGAGTCTATGGATAATCTTCAAAGCTTGAATGAATCCTTACTTCAGCTTGAACAAGAGCCAGATAATATAGACAAGCTTAATGAAATATTTAGAGTAGCTCACACCATAAAAGGAATGGCGGCTACAATGGGCTTTAATGTAATGGCTGAGCTTACTCACAAGATGGAAGATGTATTATCAAAATTTAGAAATGGTGAACTTAAAGTTACTCAAAAGGTGGTAACGGTTTTATTTGAGTGTCTGGATACTCTGGAAGTAATGGTAAATAATATAACTGAAGGTAATTCAGAGCAAGTGTCTATAGAAGGAATAATCAACAGTCTTGAGGCATTATCTAAAGGAGAAGATGTTGAGGAGCCAATATTAGAGTCTATTTCAAATAAAGAAATATTAAAAGATGAAAATGCAAAGTCAAATATTCAGCTAAATGAGTATGATATTAATATAGTAAAGCAGGCATCCTATAAAGGATTCAATGCATATGAAATATTGATTAATTTAAGTAAAAATACTCTGCTAAAATCAGCCAGAGCATTCTTGATATTTAAAAGTCTTGAGGATAGTGGTGAAATAATAAAATCTATTCCGGGTGCTGAAGATATTGAAAGTGAAAACTTTGAATTTGAAATATCGCTTGTTTATGTATCTAATAAAAAGAGTGAAGAAATATATGAAAATTTAATAGGAATTTCAGAAGTAGAAAACGTGGAAATTAAGCAGCTAAATTCTATGGAGATGCAAAGCAATGTTGTGGAGAAGCCAGTAAACAATAATGTAACTAGCGCTGCTCCTAATGTAGTTGTTCCTAGTACAAAAGATATCAAGTCTAAAGAACAAGCTCCAAAAGAAAATGCTGCACATAAAAAGGCACATCAATCGGTAAGAGTTGATTTGGAAAGACTAGATAAATTTATGAATATGGTTTCTGAGCTAGTAATTCATAGAACAAGGCTAGAGCAAATAGGCAGCAGTTTAAGAATGGCAGAATTAAATGAAACTCTTGAACAGGTAGCCAGAACAACGTCTGATCTTCAGGACTTAGTTATGAAAATCAGAATGATGCCTTTAGACGTTGTGTTCAACAGATTCCCAAGAATGGTAAGAGATTTATCAGTTGAACTTAAAAAAGACATAGAGCTTGTGGTTCAAGGACAAGAAACAGAGCTTGATAGAACTGTTATAGATGAAATAGGAGAACCATTGATTCACCTTATAAGAAATGCTGCTGATCATGGTATTGAAAGCAGAGAAGAAAGAATACAAAAAGGCAAGGATCCTGTAGGTAAAATAAAGTTAATTGCTTATCAGGAAGGTACTAAGGCAGTTATAAAGGTTGAAGATGATGGTAAAGGCTTAGATGTTGAAAAGATAAAGACTAAGGCTGAGAGAATTGGAATTAGTACTGAAGGGATGTCTGACTCAGACATTAGAAATCTTATATTTGTTCAGGGTTTTAGTACGAATGAAGTAGTCACAGACATTTCGGGCAGGGGAGTAGGAATGGATGTTGTAAAAACTAAAATTTCTGCCCTAGGCGGTACCGTAGATGTTATTTCAGAAATTGACAAAGGCACATCATTTATTATAAGATTACCATTGACACTTCAAATAATTCAAGCTTTGCTTGTTAAAGTTGGAAGCGAAACAATGGCTATATCACTTGGCTATATTGATAGAGTAATCGATTATAAAGATGACTTGGTTAAAAAGACAAACAATAAAGAAGTAATAATATATAATGGGAATGTTATTCCTCTTATTAGAGTTAATAAAAAGCTTGGAATTGAAGCTTCGGAAAACAGCAAGAACTATATAGTTATTGTTAAGGTTGGAGAAAAGGTTGTAGGGCTTTTAGTTGATTCATTGTTTGGACAAAAAGAAATAGTTATCAAGCCTCTCGGGAAAACCCTTCAAGGTCTAAAAGAGTATATAGGGGCAACAATACTAGGCGATGGACTTGTTACATTAATACTAGATGTTGCTGAGCTTATTTAGGGGGAACAGTATGGAATATACAAATTATAATGCTATACAGCTAGATGCATTAAGAGAAGTGGGTAATATTGGGGCAGGTAATGCTGCTACAGCACTATCACAGCTTATTAATAAAAAAGTTGATATGTCTGTTCCTAATATAAATATTGTACCCTTTGAAACAATTTTTTCCAGAATAGGTGGAGAGGAATTAGTCATTGGAGTAATAGTTAGAGTTTTAGGAGATACTCCCGGAAACATTTTGTTTATTTTTGAGAAAGAAGGGGCTCTTAATTTAATAGAAACTCTTACAGGAAAGAGAGAAGATAGTATTAGTGACATGGGAAATTCAGTGCTGTGCGAGATTGGAAATATTATTTCAAGTTCATTTATGAACTCCATAGCGCGTTTTACAAATCTTCTAATTATGCCATCTGTTCCTGCAGTAAGTTATGATATGCTTGGAGCAATACTTTCTACCACATTTATAGAATCAGGACAGTTTGATGACTCTGTACTTGATATAGAGACTGAATTTTTAGAATCAGACTCTAGTATAAATGGTCACTTTTATTATATACCTATGCCTGGTTCACTTGATAAAATATTAAATGCACTTGGAGTAAACTAAACTTAAGGAATACAAGGAGGATATAAAATGGCAAAAGTTTTAATTGTTGATGATGCTGCTTTTATGAGAATGATGATAAAGGATATATTAGAGAAGAATGGGTTTGAAGTAGTTGGTGAAGCGAATAATGGAATAAAAGCTGTGGAAATCTATAAAAAGGAAAAACCAGATGTAGTTACTATGGATATAACTATGCCTGATATGGATGGAATTGAAGCTGTTAAGGAAATAAGATCTTTTGATCCAGGAGCAAAGATAATAATGTGTAGTGCTATGGGTCAGCAAACAATGGTTATGGATGCAATAAGAGCAGGAGCAAGAGACTTTATTGTTAAGCCTTTCCAGCCAGATAGAGTTTTAGAAGCTATCAGAAAAGTTATCGGATAGGAGGATTTTAAATGCAGGTTGTTGTATTTAGACTTGGTGAAGAACAGTTCGCGGTAGAAACCGCGAAGGTCCAAAGCATTAACGATAACATGGGAATTACAAAGGTCCCGAAAGCACCAGAGCATATAAAGGGTTTAATAAACTTAAGAGGAAATATTATTTCTCTTCTGGATATAAATTTATTGCTTGATATTGAGAGAAGCGAAGAAGGACAAAATAATATAATAATACTAGAAATGGAAGATGAACTTGTTGGTATTACTGTAGATCAGGTAGATGAAGTGCTGGATATTGATGAAAGCATAATAGAAAAGATAGAAACTGACAAAAGGAAATCTTTTCTTAAGGGAGTAATAAATTTTAAAGATAGAATCGTAACTCTGATTGATATAGATAAGCTTCTATCAAATTAGATTAGAAATGAGGGGAAACTATGGCAGAAGTATTATCGCAAAGCGAAATAGATGCTCTCCTATCTGCCTTATCCTCTGGTGAGTTAAAGCCAGAAGAGCTTCCTAAGGAGGAAGAAAAGCAAAAAATAAAGCCCTATAATTTCAGAAGTCCTCAGAAGTTCTCTAAAGAGCATATAAGGACTTTGGAACTTATATATGATAACTATGCAAGAATTATTTCTAATTACCTGACTGCTCAGGTGCGAAGTAATGTAAAAGTTAAAATAGAGTCAGTTGAACAGACAACTTATGAAGAATTTATACATTCTGTGCCAAATCCAACTATACTCACAGTTTTTAAAATGCCTCCATTAAATGGTTCTATTTTATTTGAAACGAACCCTCAGTTTGTATTTCAAATTATAGATGTTCTATTAGGAGGGACAGGAACAGGTAAGTATAAGAATAGAGAATTTACAGATATAGATAAAAATATAATTCGTCATGTTAACAAAGGGCTTATAGGCAATATGAAGCTTGCCTGGGAAGATGTTATGTCTGTAGATCCTGAAATAGAAGGAATTGAAACTAATCCTGCTCTAAATCAGACTATGGCTCCTACAGAACCGGTGGCACTTATTACTTTTTCTGTAGAAATGAATAAAAGCAATACTTTTATAAATATATGCATACCTTATCTAAGTATAGAAAAGGTACTTGATAAATTAGTTGTTCAATACTGGTTCCAGGAAAATAATGAAGAACTATTAAATGAATCTAGGGATAAACTTAAAAATAGATTAAATATAGTTAAAGTTTCACTTACAGCTATTTTAGGCAGTACCAATATTACTGTTGATGATTTTTTAAGACTCAACGTAGGAGATGTAATTACGTTAGATAATAAGAGCAGTAGCCCGGTAAAGTTAATGGTTGAAGATAAGTCATATTACTATGGAAAGCCGGGAATAGTTGGAAAGAATCTTGGAATTGAAATACTGGATATTATAGATAAGGATGTGGAAAATTATGAGTAATGGGTTTCTTTCACAGGAAGAAATAGACTCTTTATTAAATGGTGGTGGCATGAGTCCTGAACCACCTCAGGAAGAAATCCTTTCAGACATAGAAAAGGATCTTCTTGGTGAAATAGGAAATATTTCAATGGGTTCAGCTTCTACTGCTCTCTCGCAAATAATTAATCAGCAGGTTAATATTACTACCCCAGTAGTGAGTGTTACAACATTAAAAACTTTAAAAGATAATTTTCAAGTACCCAATATAGCACTTGAAGTAAAATATATAAGCGGTATCAGCGGAGAAAACTTATTAGTTATGAAAATTACTGATGCTGCAATAATTGCTAATCTTATGATGGGTGGAGACGGCAAGGTAGACACCAACGAGCTGTCAGAAATAGAAGTAAGTGCTGTTTCAGAAGCTATGAACCAGATGATAGGTTCTGCGGCAACATCTATGGCTACTATGTTTGCAAGAGAAGTAAATATATCTCCTCCGAATTCAAAAATATGGAGCGACAGCACAACACAGCTTGCAGAGAAGATTGATGAGAACGAAGATATAATTCAAGTTTCTTTCAAGCTTACTATCGGAGAATTAGTTGATAGTACTATAATGCAGATTCTACCTGTAGTCACTGCTAAAAAGATAGTATCAATTATGATGGGAACAGAAAGTACAGGAGCTGATACTCCAAAAACATCACAGCAGCCAGCTGCAAGTGAGCCTGTAAAGACTTATGAAGCTGCTCAGCCTGCTCACGATCAAACCTATAGTGAGCCAGTGCAAATGAGATATACAGAGCAACCTCAGCAGCCTCCTGTAGAAGTTCATAAAGCTTCGTTCCAGCCTTTAAGAGAATCAGGTTCAGCATCCATGCCTAAAAATATAGATTTAATATTGGACGTACCTCTTGAGGTTTCCGTAGTTCTTGGAAGAACTAAAAAAAGTGTTAAAGATATTTTAAGTCTTGGTACAGGATCCTTAATTGAGCTTGATAAGCTTGCAGAGGAGCCTGTAGAAATACTTGTTAACGGCAAAATCGTAGCTTACGGTGAAGTTATCGTCGTAGATGAAAATTTTGGAGTTAGATTAACAAGTATAGTAAGCAGTGCTGAAAGAGTGAAAAGTTTATCTAAATAAATTTAGAAGAAATAAAGTAAATTGCTTTATTTCTTTTTATTTTGCTATAAATATTTTTCTATTTTGTTCGATAATTAGAGTGAATAATATTGAGATATAGAAAAATTGCATAGGGGAGAGATAATTATGAGAATAAATGGCGTTCAACCAAGTAAAATTGTAAATTTATATAATGGTAATAAAAAGGCTATAGAGAATTCTTCTTCAAAGAGCAGCAAAGATTCCATTGAAATATCATCTTTGGGAAAAAGCCTTAGCTCAATTTCAACTGAGGATAGCTTTGGAAATTCAAATGAAAAAATAGAAAGAATAAAAAAAGAGATTTCTCAAGGAACATATAAGGCAGACTCGAAATTAACAGCTAGCAAAATGATTGATATTATGAAAAAGAGAGGGATTTAGCCTTGAAGAAGGAATTAAATGAGATAATGGTAAATGAGATATATGCTGTAGAAAATCTATTGAAAGCTTTAGAAAAGCAACATAGTTGTTTAGTAAAAAGTGATGCAATAACCTTAGAAAACTGCACTGCAGAAGTGGATAAGTGTAATAAAGATATTGCAGCTTGGGAAATGAAAAGAAGACAACTCACTCAAGGTAAAGCTATGAGTGATATTATAAATAATATAGATGATAATGAACTTTACGAAAACTATAGAAAAATAAAAAAGCTTCTTGAAGAAGTAAGACTTCAAAAAGATACAAATGAACTTTTAATAAAGCAGGGATTAAGTTTTACTAACAGGGTTATAAGTATTCTAAACCCATCCAGAAATGCTAAAACTTATAATTCTTATGGAAAAGTATCAAGATAGAATTAAATGAGGTGAACAGATGTCAGGTTTATTTTCAATTTTACATGTAGGAACTAGAGGAATGGCTGCACAACAAGGTGCAATAAACGTTACTTCTCATAATATAGCTAATGCCAATACAGAAGGTTATTCAAGACAAAGAGCAAAGATAGAGACTACCAGGCCATTTGGTATGCCAAGCATGAATAACGCTGCTGAACCGGGACAAATCGGAACGGGTTCTCAGATTGCAGCAATCGAAAGGGTAAGAGACAGTTTTCTTGATTATCAGGTAAGAGTTGAAACAAGCAAATATGGACAGTTCTCCGCAAGAGATAAATTCTTAAGCGAAGTTGAAAGTATTTTTAATGAGCCAGGGGACACAGGCATCTCCAGCCTTATAGGGAAGTTTTTTGATTCATGGCAAACACTTTCTACAAGCCCCCAAACATCTAATTCAAGAACTGTAGTAGTTCAGCAGGCTGCGGCACTTGCAGATGCACTTAATCACACTGCTGATCAGCTTCAAAAACTTAAGGGAAATACCCAATCGGTAATTAAAGATACTGTTTTTGAAGCAAATGATATACTAAACCAAATAGACAAATTAAATCAGCAAATAATGGGCGTAAAAGTAGCAGGTGAAATGCCTAACGATTTGATGGACAGAAGAGATCAGCTTCTAGATACATTAAGTTCAAAGTTTAATATAAATATAGACAAGAAAAGCTTTGAAGGATTAAATATAAAACCTGGAGATTTAATATCAAATAATTCATCAGATAATTCCTTACTTATTAGAACAGAGCCTAACTCAGATGTAAGAAGATTATCATATGTAGATAGTATAACTCCACAAAAAGATGCAAGTGGCAACGATAAAAAAGACTCAAATGGAAATACCATTTATGATATAACCTATTACAAACTTGGTGATAAAACTAATGTTTCAAACGCGGCAACAATAAGTGGTGTTGCTCTTACAAAAGATCAATATAAGCAAATTGATGAGACAAGAGTAATATGGGGAGATAGTACAGGAACCGCAGTTACCGCAAGTGGTACTGATTTATCACAATTTGTAGTATTTAAACCTTCTGATGGGGAGCTAAAAGGTTATATGTCTGTTCAACAGGATATCGACAATTATATGGATCAGCTAAATAAGGTTGCAAAATCCTTAGCATTGGCTGTAAACTCTCTTCAGAGCGGTGTGAAGGATGTAAGTGATACTGCAGCGGCAGGAAATAAGGTTATAGGTCCTAATGGAACAACTTTAGTCGATGGATATGACTATACACCTTTCTTTGTGAATTCGGATTCAGCAAAAACAAACTATACAAATCAAGGCAGTAAAACTGTATTATATGATCCAAATGATGCATCAACACTTGATAAGTTAAAAGCAGTACTTTCTGCTGAAGATGACATAACCGCAGCAAATATATCTGTAAATAAACAGTTAATTGATAATGTAATGCTTTTAAAGACAAGAACTAATGATGATAAATATGCTTTAGCTACAAGTAATATCGAAGATGGAGATAAAGATGGTTCTAGAGCGTTAGCAATTGCACAGCTTAGGGACAAGCTGATGAATATACAAAATATTGGATATGATAATGGAACTGATACAATAAACTCCAGAGCTGATTTATTTAATTCAGCAAAAGGAAATAATAGTATTACAAAAACCAATGGAATTATTGAATTTAAAAGCAGCTCAAACGGTATGAAGGTGGACAACTATTTTAAGGATGTAATAGATAGACTTGGAGTGCAGGAAGCAGAGGCTAAAAGAGTAGTAAAAAATCAGGAGACTCTTCTTTCAAGCTTTCAGCAGACTAAAGAAGCTGTATCCGGAGTTTCCGTTGATGAAGAAATGGCAAATTTAATTCAATATCAGCATGCCTATCAGGCAAATGCAAAGATTATTTCTACAGTAGATGAGCTCCTTGATGTAGTTATAAATGGTTTAAAAAGATAATTAATAGGTAAAATAGAGGTGAAAATATGCGTGTTACAAATAAAATGCTTTCAAACAGCTTTTTAACAGATATGAGGTCAAATCTTGAAAATATGCAGACTCTTCAGCAGCAGATGACATCGGGAAAAGAAATAAGAAAGCCTTCAGATGATCCAGCGAGAGTTGCAAGGGCTATGCAGCTGCATACTGATATAAATGCAAATAATCAATATAAAACTAATATTAGTGATACAATAAACTGGCTTGATACAACAGACACAGCACTAGGGCAAGCGGGAAATGTACTTCAAAAGGTTAGAGAGCTACTTGTATCTGCTGGTAATGCAGCTTATGGGTCAGGTGAAAGACAATCTATAAAGGATGAAATAAATCAGAGAATTGACCAGTTCGCTCAAATTATGAATACAAATTATGATGGAAGTTATATTTTCGGCGGCAGCAGAGGGACAGACAAACCAATGTCCACTACAAAAGTCGGAGATAATATGCAGCTTCAGTATAACAATGCTGCAGACAGCTTAGGAAATCCAAACACAGTAGAAATTGGCAAAATAAATAAAAGACTGTTTGTTGAAATATCACAGGGTGTAACTATGGATTACAATGTAACGGCAGGAGATATTGTTCAATTTAGAACAGAAAATTCAACTGACGATAAAGCGGATAATTTAATAGATTTGTTTAAAAATATAGTTAATCACTTAGATAATGCTGCTGATACATCTAAGCTTACAACTGGAGACTTAACTGATATTACCGATGCAATAAACAATCTTTTAAAGGTTCGTTCTCAAGTAGGTGCTAAACAAAATAGAATGGATAGTGCCAAAGATAAGAATGAAGATGAAACAGCTAATTTAACAAGTGTTTTATCAAGAACAGAAGATATTGATATTACTGAAAAAACAATGCAGTATGCTACTCTTCAAACAGTATACATGGCTTCGCTCCAAACTAGCGCAAAAGTGCTTCAACCAACGCTGCTTGATTATCTAAGATAGCCTCATAAGGAGGTTAAAGCCCTAAACGGGCTTTAACGGGCAGACTAGCGAGTGAGAACGAGCGAGTTCAGGCTGCCCCGTGGACGAAGTCAAAGTCCTAAACGGGCTTTAACGGGAATCATGCGAACGGCAGTGAGTGCTCTAAGATTCCCAGTGTTCCGACTAAAAGGAGGATTAAAATGAAGCTTACTACAAAATATCATGGTATAAAAGAATACAAAGAAGAAGATATAATAACATTTAAAAAAGGTTTGCCGGGTTTTGAAGACTTAAAGAAATATATACTTTTTCCCACAGAAGAAAATAAACTGTTTAATATTCTTCATTCTATAGAAAATGAAGAATTAGGACTAATAGTAATATCACCCTTTGAAATAATAAAAGATTATGAATTTAAGCTTAGCGATGAAAAGCTTAATGAGCTTAAAATAATATCACCAGAAGAAGTTTTTGTTTTAAATACAGTTACCTTAAGTTCAAAAATAGAAAATATAACTACAAACCTTAAAGCTCCAATTATAATTAATATAAAAGAGAGACTAGGGGAACAAATAATACTAGATAATGAAAAGTATAAGATAAAGCATCCTTTATGGAGGGAGGTTAAAGCCCTAAGTGGGCTTTAACGGGCAGTCTAGCGAGTTGGAACGAGCTATCTAGGATGCCCAGTGAATCCGACTGGAGGGAGGATTTGTATGTTAGTTATAACGAGAAAAAAAGGGGAGTCAATTTTAATCGGTGAGGATATAGAAATAACAGTAGTCAAGGTTGATGACGGCTCGGTTAAGCTTTCTATAGCTGCACCTAAAAATATTACAATACTTAGAAAAGAGCTTTATAAGGAAGTAACTGAAGAAAACAAAAATGCTGCTCATTTTGATAGCTCAATATTAAAAAATATTAAAAAGTAAATTTGGGGGTACAGCTTAATATGGAAGTTAGAGTTGCAAGTCAAGGAAGACAAGGAGCTTTAGATCTTAATAATAATTTAGATAATACTGCACAGATTAATAATACAAATATTGTAGAAAATTTAAATGGTATCGATAATAGAGATATAGAAAATAAAAAGCTAACTGAAAAGGATTTAAAAAAGGCTATTGATAAGCTTAATAAATTCCTTGAAGATAATAAGACCCATGCTGAATATCAGTTTCATGATAAATTCACAAATGATTTAATGGTTAAAATTGTGGATGATAAAGGCAAGGTAATTCAGGAAATACCGCCTAAAAAAATACTTGATATGGTTGCTAAAATGTGTGAAATGGTAGGCGTGCTTTTTGATAAAAAAGCTTAATTAAATTAAGTAAATGGGGGTAGGTCATATGGAATTTAGGTTAAATAAAATAGATACAGACTTACGCCAAAAGATTAACGCAATTACTGAAGAAGGTAAGGTTCATGGAGCAAAAAACATAGCTATAAGTAAGGATGTAAAGGAAGAAAAGAAAAATAAGCAAGAGTTTAAAAAGTATTTGGCTCAGCAAAAAAATAAAGACAAGGTGCTTGTAGAAGCAGTAAAGTCAGAAAATGTTCAAGTTGATGCTTACAAGGAGGGGCCAGACTCTCAGGACGAAGCCAAGGGTGTATTTTTAGACACAAAAAAGTAGGAGGGAACATCATGCAATCAAGCAATGCTTATAATGCATATAAGAGTAATAGTATTAATTTTGCTTCGAAGGAACAGCTTTTAATGATGCTTTTGGATGGCGCAGTGAAGTTTTCTAAAATAGGTAGACAAGCGATATTAGATAATGATATTCCAAGTGCTCATGAAAACATAGTAAAGACTCAAAACATATACTATGAACTAATGGCTACACTAGATGTTGAAAAAGGTGGAGACTGGGCAAGAAAATTAATGAGTGTATATGATTTTATTATCAGGAGACTAACTGAAGCAAACATTAAAAAGGATATAACTATAATGGATGAATCCATAGCCCTCATTGAAGAAATAAGGGATACGTGGCAGGAAGCATATAGACTTTCAAAAGGAATCAGATAATAAAAAATAATTTATTTTGTTTAGGATTTACGAAAGGAGTGGTATTATGTCAGACGTAAGCAGCTCAAGTAGCACAGGCGTTTCTACTTCAGGAAATTTACTTAGAATAACAGGAATGGCCACTGGACTTGATATAGATGGTATGGTCAAAAAAATGATGGCTGCGGAACAATCAAAAGTTGATAAAGTAAAGAAGGACAGGCAAATTATAGCTTGGAGGCAAGAAGCTTATCAAGATATAATTAAAGACTTAAAAGATTTACAAAGCAAATTTTTTGATTCTACCGCAGCAGACAAATATATTCTAGGAGAATCAAATTTTACTCCTTATACTATAAGTGGAGGCAATGCAGCAATAGCTAGTTTGGCAGCAAGCAACAGTGCTAAAGCGGGTAATTATACATTAAATGTAACATCTCTAGCAGAAGGTGGTGGAGTAAACGAAACTCTTTCAGGAATAAATCTTTCAACAAAGCTTACAGATAAGGATTCTACACTAAATACGGTTCTAAATTTAAAGATGATTGTAAATGGAAACCCCTTAAGTTTAAGTATTGATAATACTTCTGGTAATATGACTTTTTCAGATTTAATTGATGCTATTAATACTCAAGGCGGCGGAAATATAAAGGCTTCTTTTAGTGAGCTTTCTAGCAAATTTACTTTAGCAACTACACAAACAGGTACTAGTTCAATAATGAATATAACAAGTGCTACATCTAGTTCAAATCTTTTGAACTTTTTAGGAATTAAAACAGCACTTAAGAACGATACTGATAAACCTTTAAATGGGAAAAATGCTGACTTTACTCTAGTAGAACCAGGAGATTCTACTGCTTATCATCTAACAGATAAAACAAGTAATAGCTTTACTTTAGATGGTATAAACTATAACTTAGTTGGAACTGGAACTACTACCTTTTCTTTAAGCCAGGATACTGATAAGGTATACGGCAAGATAAAAGATTTTATCGATCAATATAATGAAATTGTAGATAAAATACAAACTAAATTGTATGAAAAGAAGAGCTATAGTTTTCCTCCACTAACAGACTCTCAAAAGTCTTCAATGAGTGAGGATGATGTTTCAAATTGGAACAATAAAGCAAAACTAGGGATACTTAGAAATGATGATAATCTTGAAAAGCTTTTGACAAATATGAGAGAGGCTTTTTCCACAGCAGTAACAGATTCCGGTCTTTCAATTGGTAAGTATGCATCTAATTCTATAGGAATAGATTTTTCTACTGACTATAATAAACCTTCACATATTGATATTATAGATCCTACAAAACTTAAAACTGCTATAGCACAAAAAGGAACTCAATTATTAAAGATGTTTACTAATGCCTCGTCTACAGCATTATCAGGAACTTATGAGCCAACCAATACAACCTATAAAGAAGATGGTATTTTTACAAGGGTTAAGAAAATATTAGAAAGTAATGTTGGATTTACAAACGTATATTTAAATAATTCAACTTTAACTAAATTTGCAAATTTCCAAGATGATTACTCACTATATGGCTTTACTGGAACAAACACATTGCCAGATCAGCTTTATCAAAAGGATAATTTAATAAAAACTATGTTAGATACTTTAAATACTAAACAGGAGGCTTATTATACACAGTTTTCTAAATTAGAGACAGCTATGAATAGCCTTAATCAGCAGCAAGCTTATTTAGCTCAACAATTTGGAGGTTAAAATAAGTGGAAGAGTATAAAGTACTTTTTACAAAATTTAAAGATAAGTCTGGTGAATTATTAGAAGCTATAAATAATGAGGACTATGACCTGGTAAACAAAACTCTAGGTGAGAGAGAAGAAATATTAGAAATTGTTAAAACACAAAACTTTAGTAAAGAAATCTTTAAAGAAATGAATGAATTATTCAACATCCAAGACACAGAAGCTTTAATTAAGACTCTGCTTGCGCAGAAGTTATCTAAAGTTAATGATGAAATGAAAAAACTTCAATTAACCAGTAAGGCAAACAACAGTTATAATAAGAGTTTTTATGATAGAAATAAAATATTTAGTAAAAAAGTATAAAGTTAAATAAAGTCTAGTCGAATATATAAATATGAGGCTGCTAGATTAAGTTAATCAACAGTCAAGATTATATAAAAAAAATAATTTTTATCAAAAGTATAAAGTTATTAAAGAGCTAGTCGAATATATAAATATAACAGTGAATAAAGGCTGGCCAGACTAATAACATTCACTTTAATTATCTAGTTAGTAAGCTAAAAAGCTTAACTATAAAAACAAACCTAGCACAAGGAAGTGCAGGTAAAAATCAAGGAGGGAAATTACCATGATAATTAATCATAATCTTAATGCTATGAACGCTCATAGACAAATGACAGGAAACATTGCAGCAGCAGGAAAATCAATGGAAAAATTAAGCTCAGGTTTAAGAATAAACAGAGCTGGAGACGATGCAGCTGGACTTTCAATTTCTGAAAAAATGAGAGCTCAAATAAGAGGTCTTGACCAAGCTTCAAGAAATGGACAAGATGCAGTTTCACTAGTACAAACTGCTGAAGGTGGTTTAAATGAAACTCATTCAATACTTCAAAGAATGAGAGAATTAACTGTACAAGCAGCAAACGATACTAACGTTACACTTGATAGAACAGCAATTCAAACAGAACTTACAGCTTTAACTTCAGAAATTGACCATATAGCTCAATCAACAAACTTCAACGGAACTAACCTTTTATCAACTGGATCAGGCCCCCTTACATTCCAAATCGGTGCAACTAGCAACGGCTATGATGCAATGACACTTGATCTAGCACAAATAAAGGCTAAATCTTCTGACTTAACAGTTGGATCAGGAAACGTTTCTGTTGCAAGCTCAACAGCTGCACAAGCATCAATTTCATTAATTGACTCTGCAATTAATGCAGTTTCTACATCAAGATCATATCTTGGTTCATTACAAAACAGATTAGAGCATACAGTTAATAACTTAAGCACTGAATCAGAAAACTTATCAGCTGCTGAAAGCAGAGTTAGAGACGTAGATATGGCTAAAGAAATGATGACATTCTCAAAGAACAACATACTTAGCCAAGCTGCTCAATCAATGCTTGCACAAGCAAACCAACAACCACAAGGAGTTCTTCAATTATTAAGATAATTGATAAATAAACTCAGTGAAAAAGAAGTCGAAGCAATTCTTCGACTTCTTTTTTTATTATTTTTAATAAGATGACACAATAAGTTAAAATGTATATATAAATTTCTCTCTATATATTTAGAATATGTAAAATTTGACGATAATTAATGTATACTAGTATTAGATTTAATAACCAACGAAAAGTTGAAGGGAGTTTTGACCTTGAAACTAAGTCTTTGTATGATAGTTAAGAATGAAGAAAAGTTTATAAAAATGTGCCTTGATAATGTACTACCACTAGTAGATGAAGCAGTAATAGTTGATACTGGTTCTAAAGATAGTACTAAGGATATTATCAAATCCTATGGAAATAGAGTAAATCTTATTGAGGCACAGTGGGAAAATGATTTTTCAAAAGCTAGAAATATATCCATTGAAAATGCAAAAGGGGATTGGATTTTAGTACTGGATGCAGATGAGAAAATAGTTGTTAGTAATGTAAATGAGTTAAGAACATTAATAGAATCTACAAAATATGAGGCACTAAAAATACCCTTTTATAATTTAATTGGTGACTATAATCTTCTTTTTTCTAACGTATATCCCAAAATATTTAGAAATAAAGGATATAGGTATAACGGGGAGATACATGAACAAATAAAGGATCTTCCATTAGATATGACCTCCGAAGTTAGTGAGACCTTATGTAAAATAATTCATTTTGGATATTTGGATAGTGAATATAAGGCTAAGGATAAGCAAAATAGAAATTTAGATATTTTATTTAAGCAATTGAATAATGATGAGAATAATCCATTTATATATTATAATTTGGGTGTTACTTATATGTCTAAAGGTGAATATAAAACTGCTATAGATTATTTTTTTAAATGCAATGAAAAGCTGGAAAGAAAGTTTCCTGATTCAAAAACTTTGTATGAATCAGATATTATAGCAAGAGTTGCTCAATGTTTAATAGAAATAAAGGATTATGAGAATTGTATTATTCTATTAAATGACGTAATAAAAGATGAACATTTTAGGGATTTTGTAGATTTGTATTATTTTTATGGAAATGCATTAGATCAATTAAATAGATTTGAAGAAGCTTTAAATATGTATAAGAAATGTATTGAAGTTGGTGATACAACAAAATATATCTCAGTATCTGGTATTGGCAGCTTTTATCCTAAGTTTAGAATAGCAGAAATATATGAAAAGCAAGGTAAAATAATGGATGCAGCAATGCTATATATAGAAGCTGTATTTGATAGTAAAAATGTATTTAGAAAAGGTGAACAGGAAGCTCGAAGCTTCTTTAAAAAATATAATTTGACTGAAATATTAATTGAGTTTGATAAATTAGTTAAAAGCTAATAAAGATGGTGAAAATATGAAAATATCATTATGCATGATAGTAAAAAATGAAGAAAAGAATATAAAAAGATGCATAGACAGTGCATTAAATATTGTTGATGAAACAATAATTGTTGATACAGGCTCTGCAGATAGAACCTTAGATATAATTAGAAGCTATGGCAGTAAATTAAAACTAATAGAATATAAATGGGAAAATGATTTTGCAAAGGCGAGAAATATATACCTGGATCATTGTACAGGGGATTGGATATTAGTACTTGATGGAGATGAAGAATTAATATGTGACTCTAATAGGTTTTACGAAAAACTTTCATCTACAAAGGCTGAATCGTTTAATTTGCATTGGCTAAATCAACTGGATAATAATTCAGAAATGGATTCCTTTGCGTATAATAGAATTTTTAAAAACAGTGGCTACAAGTATTACAGAGCCGTACATGAACAGTTAAATATCGATGAAGCTAAAATAGAAACATTAAGTGATGATATATGCAAGATTTTTCATTATGGGTATACAAATGAAAACGTAAAAGGAAAGAATAAGATTGACAGAAATCTAAACATACTCATAAAAGAGTATAACAAGAATCCAGGAGATCCTTTTGTTTCGTACCATCTGGGAGCTACATATGCAGCTTCTGGTGATTACAAAAATGCATTGGTCTATTTTGCACAAAGCTATGAATTAGGATTAGCTAAAGGATTTGGGGCATACCATTTTGAACTTGTAAAAAGAATGAGTCAATGCATTTATTTATTAAAGGATTACTGGCTTTGTATTGACTTTATAATGGATCTTTTAAAACAATCAAAGCTGGAAAAGTATACTGATTTATATTATATAGCGGGATGCAGCTTTTATCAGTTAAAGGATTACAAATGTGCCGAGAATTTTTTTGTTAAATGCATTGAGCTTGGAGAAAGAAGCGATTACCCAACTTTTTTTGGAAGGGGAAGTTTTCTTGCTGAGCTTATGCTTGCAAGAGTTTATAATGACGCTGGTAATACAGATATGTGTAAAAAGTTCTATCTAAAGGTACTTGAAAAAAAGAAGTTATTAAATGAACAGGATTTCAGGGAAGTAACAGAATATACGAAAAATATGAATTAATTAAAGCTAGAGAGGAATGAATTCATTGAAGACAAGTATAGTAATACTTACGTATAACAAGCTAGAGTATACTAAGGTATGTATAGATAGCATAAGAAAATTTACTGAACCAGGGACCTATGAATTAATTGTCGTGGATAATAATTCTACTGACGGATCAGTGGAGTGGATTAAGGCACAAAATGATATAATTCCTATACTTAACTCAGAAAACTTAGGATTTCCAAAAGGGTGTAATCAAGGAATAGAAGTTTCAACTGGAGAAAATATATTGTTATTAAATAATGATACTATAGTAACTCCCAATTGGCTTGAGAATCTCTCAACCGCATTGTACAGCAGTTCTAATATTGGAGCAGTAGGTGCTATTACTAATTCCTGTGCTAATTATCAAGCTATAAATGTAGCATTAAATGATTTTAATGAGATAATAGAATTTGCTCTGAGAAATAATATAAGTAATGAAAAGTTATGGGAAGAAAGATTGAGATTAATTGGATTTTGTTTGTTAATAAAGAAAGAAGTTATAAACAAAATAGGATTTTTGGATGAAATATTTACACCAGGAAATTTTGAAGATGATGATTATTCTTTTAGAATACGTAAAGCAGGATATAAACTTTTACTATGCAATGATACGTTTATATATCATTTTGGACATACTTCTTTTAAGGAAAACTCAGGATTTGGAAGTTTATTGACTAAAAATAGATTGAAATTTGAGCATAAATGGGAATTAGATCCTTACTATATTGCAAATATCGATATTGGAATTAAATATGCAATAGGTGAAGAAAGAGATTCGAAGTTCAGACTTCTAGAAATAGGTTGTAGTGGCGGAGCTACTCTGCTAAATATAAAAAATAATTTTCAAAATGCTGAACTATATGGTATAGAAAAATGTGAAAATGCAGTTACTGGAAATGAAGCTTTTGCAAAAATAATAATTGGTAATGAAAATGTAGTAAATAGGTTTGAAGAAAGGTATTTTGATTATATAATTTTTAAATATGAACATCATAATCTTAATACTCTTAAAAAGTTAAAATCAGTTTTAAATGATACAGGAAAGATTATTATTAGAGCTGATAAAGACTTGGATAATATTGAAAAATTAATTAATTTGACTATTTATGAAAATGGTCTTGAGATTGATAAGACAATTGAAGATGGACTAGGTAAATTATATGTTTTAAATAATAAAAAGCATGATATAAAAAACTATGAAGAATTATATTTAAAATTAGAAAATGGAGAAGAAATATACAATGAAAATATATTATCCGTTTTTAAAGATATAATGTCTGGAAAAATTAACTTGAATGATTTTATTAAAGAAATATGCCAAAATACTACAAATAAACTATATAATTTAAATTTATTAGCAATCTGTGCATATAATAATAGATTTTATGATTATGTTATACCATTTTTAGAAAAAGCTTTAGAGTTTGATTTTTACAATAAAGATACATTAATAAATCTATGCAATATACTGTATAATTTCGAGGAATACACTTTAGCTCAAGACTATCTGAATAGATTAAAAGATGATGAGTATGATGAAGAATTAATTTCGTTAAGACAGAGTATTAACCATAAATTATATACTAAGAAAGAACCGAAGTTTTTAATTAGAAGAATAGAAAACAATATAGAATTAGAAGAAAGTATAGAAAGGTTATTACAATTATTAAGCAGTGGAGAAATAGATATACAAAGTGTAGTTGAAATAATTGAAAAAGATATTATTAAAAAGGAAGAGGTACTTAATATTATAGCAATATCGGCATATCAAAATAATTTATATGATTATATATTACCTTTTCTTGAAAAAGCATACTCAATTAATGATAAAAATAAAGATACAGTTTACAATTTATCCTATATTCTTCATTTGGTAGGAGAAGATGAAATTGCATTAAGGTATTTAGAAAAATATTCGGAAGAAGATAATGATATTAAGGAACTTATTAGAGATATTAAGGAGTAGCTCAAGATGAATAATAATAAAATATGTTTTATAACCTGTGTAAATGATGATACCTTATATGATGAAAATCTAAAATATATAGGAAGCTTGAATATACCAGAAGGCTATGAAATAGAGTTTAGAGGGGTAAAAGGTGCTATGAGTATGACTTCTGGTTATAATGAAGCAATGCATAGCAGCGATGCTAAATATAAAGTATATCTTCATCAAGATACATTTGTTGTAAATAAAAATTTTTTGTTTGATATGTTAAAGGTATTTAGCAGCAGTGAAAAAATAGGAATTATAGGTGTAACAGGTACTAAAGTAATACCCTCTAATGGAGTTTGGTGGGAATCTGCACATACTTATGGAAAAGTGTATGAAAACCATGAGGAAATTATGGAACTTTTAGCATTTAACGAAGTTAAAAATATTTATGAAGAAGTAAAAGCAATTGATGGATTAATCATGATTACTCAATATGATTTACCTTGGCGAGAAGATATATTTGATGGATGGCATTTTTATGATGTTTCTCAAAGTGTAGAATTTACTTTAAAAGAATACAAAGTGGTAATACCTAAGCAAGAAAGACCTTGGTGTATGCATGATTGTGGGGGAGTTAATACCGCTAATGGTTATGAAAAGTATAGAAATGCATTTTTAGATGAATATTCTAGATTAATATTTCCTTTAGTTAGTATTCTTATACCAACCTATAACAGACCAGATTATTTTAAATTAGCTCTAGAAAGCGCACTAAATCAAACCTATAGAAATATTGAGATAATAATAGGCGATGATAGTTCAAATAACGAAACAGAAAAATTGGTTGATGAAAATTATATAGATAAATATGATAATATAAAATACTATCGCAATGAGGAAAACTTAGGACAATTTGAAAATGATATAAAGTTATTCAATATGGCTGGTGGAGAATTTATAAATTACTTAATGGATGATGATTTATTTGAAAATCAAAAAATAGAAAAAATGATGAGATGGTTTTTAGAAGATTATAAAGAAGATATTTCATTAGTAACCTCTCATAGAGCTATTCTTGATAATAGTGGTAACATTGGTAGTGTATTTGGAAAAACTGATATTATATTTAAGGAAAATACAGTATTGAATGGTACAGAATTCGGAAATCTTATGCTTAAAACTAATTATAACTTCATAGGAGAACCTACTACTGTTTTATTTAGAAAAAATAAATTAGAAGAACCATTTGGAGTATACAATGATAGAAAATATGGTTGTAATGTAGATCAAGCAGTATGGTTTAACCTATTATCTAAAGGAAACGTAATTTTTATTAATGAGGTTTTAAGTTACTTTAGAATCCATGATAATCAGCAATTAGCTTCTGATAAAATGAAAATCTTAGGAGCACTAGATTATGCTCACCAAGTTCTAACAGCTAGAGAAAAAGGATTTTTAATTGAAGATGAAGATTTTAATATAGGACTATCCTCTAGTCTAAAATACTGTGAAGGTGTAGTCAATTATTTTGATAATATAGGGATAAAAGAGGAGTTTATAGAGAAAATAGATGAGCTTAGAAAAAATTGTAATGTATTTAAAAAGCTTTTAAAAAAAGAATTTTCCGATAATAGTTATGTAGAAGATATTAATAGGTTGCCACTAGTAAGTATACTTATACCGGCATATAATCAAACAAAATATTTGAAAGAGGCATTAGAGAGTGCTATTAATCAAACATATTCAAATATTGAGATTATAATTGGTGATGATAGCACTAATGACGAGGTGGAAAGGTTTGTAAAACCATACTTGCAAAAATATAATAATATAACTTATTTCAAAAATGATCTGCATGAAATGGATTATGGATATAAAAATCATGTTAAATGTTTACTGAAAAGTAATGGTGAATACGTTAATTATTTGAATCATGATGATGTTTTTGATCCACGTAAAATTGAAATTATGATGAAGTGTTTTATGGAAAATCCTAACATAACCATGGTCACATCTGTAAGACAACCTATCGATATAAATGGTGGAAAAATAGAATTAAAGGGTGCATTTAGTAGATTATTTAATAATAATACTATAATTAGTGGACGTGAAATTAGTAGATATGTAGTTACAAACCTTATAAATTGTATAGGAGAACCTACAACTGTTTTATTTAAAAAGAAATACTTAAGAAAAGGGTTTTATGGGTATTTTAATGAAGTTAAATTTTGGGGAATTGCTGATGTAGCTAATTGGTTCACTTTGCTTGAATATGGGGATTTGGTTTATATTTCAGATGTGCTTAGTTATTTTAGAATTCACCCAGATCAAAGCACATATATGCCAAAAGTTTATATTGAAGGTGTTCTTTCTTGGGGAGATTTAATTGAGAATAGTTTTAAAAGAGGTATTATTAACAAATATGAATATAGAAAAATTTTAAATAGATACTTTAATATACTAGTAAATCAGCTAAATGATTATGTTATAGAAAATGAAGATATAGATTTTGAATTAAAAGAAAAAATTATTTCAAGGAACTCTAAATTTATTAGAGATATTATTATGGATAATTGATAAGAAACATAAAGCAACGTAATGAGATACCATTAGTATAGTAAAAGAAGTTGTATTTAAATTAAAATCGGAAAAATTATGATTTATTTATAAATTAAGTGACATAAATTATGGATTGAATAATAGAAAAATTCTTTTATTGTATATAAAGAGTAAATTTAATTTGAATGGAAGTGTATATATGAATTCAAAGAATATTCTAGTAACCAAAGCATCAATGCCTTCAATGGAGGAGTATTTTGATGAAATTAAACGCATATGGGATACGTCATGGATGACAAATATGGGGGAGCTACATAATAGTTTAGAAAAAAAATTATTAGAGTATTTAGACGTTGATAATATTTCATTATTTACTAATGGACATCTAGCATTAGAGTTATTGCTCCAAGCTATGAATTTAAAAGGAGAAGTAATTACAACTCCTTTTACCTTTGTGTCAACAACTCATGCAATTATTAGAAATGGTTTAACACCTGTTTTTTGCGATATAAATATAGATGATTATACTATTGATGTATCAAAAATTGAGAGCCTTATAACAGATAAAACTTGTGCAATACTTCCGGTTCATGTTTATGGAAATATATGTGATGTTGAACAAATCAACAGGATAGCTAAAAAGTATGATATAAAAGTAATATATGATGCAGCACATGCTTTCGGTGAACAATTTGATAAAGTTGGTATAGGTAACTTTGGGGATGCATCAATGTTTAGTTTTCACGCTACAAAAGTTTTTAACACAATTGAGGGAGGGGCAATCACATTTTCTAATAAAGAAATTGGTAAGGAATTATATACTTTAAAGAATTTTGGTATTAAGTCAGAGACAATTGTAGATGGAATTGGGTGTAACGCAAAAATGAATGAATTCCAAGCAGCTATGGGAATTTGTAATTTAAGGCATGTAGAAGAAGAAATAGGAAAACGAAAAACTTTAGTAGAGAGATATAGAAAGTGGCTATCGGGTATAGATGGAATTAAAATACTTAAAGAAAATGAAAAAGTTAAATATAATTATTCTTACTTTCCTGTGGTATTTGATGAAAAAAAATTTGGATATACTCGAAATGATATATGTGAAAAGTTAAGAAAAAATAATATTTTTCCAAGGAAGTATTTTTACCCACTAACATCTGATTTAGATTGCTATAAACACACATTTAGTTCATCCGAGACGCCTATTGCACAGTATATATCAAAAAGAATCCTTACACTACCATTATATGGTGATTTGAGGCTAGATGATGTAGATAGAATATGTAATATAATGCTTGGGAATGATTAATTACGTTAGAAATACGAAATGATTAAACTGAGAAGGTTGGTATTAATAGAGTATATTTAAGTTGTTATGAAAGATAGCATAAATATCTACTAATAAAATAATGGAAAGGTGATAAATTGAAAGTTGGAATAATGCAACCATATTTTTTTCCGTATATAGGTTATTGGCAATTAATAAACTCTGTAGATAAATTTGTAGTCTATGATAATATTCAATTTACTAAGGGGGGATGGATTAAAAGAAATAGAATTTTATATGATGGTAAGGATAAGCTTTTTTCACTTTCTATAAAAAAGGACTCAGATTATCTTGATGTTAGAGATAGGATCCTTTCTGATAAATGTATTGAAGAAAGGAAAAAAATCCTTAATAATATTAAAATCGCATATAAGAAGGCTCCACAGTTTGAAAATGCTTTTCCAATTATAGAGAAATGCATAAATTTTGAAAATATGAATCTGTTTGAATACGTATATAACTCTATTATTAAAATTAAAGAATATTTAAATATTAGCACTGAAATTATTATATCTTCCAATATACAAATGAATCATGCATTACGTAATAAATATAGGGTTATGGAAACATGTAAGGTTTTAGGAGCGGATATATATATAAATCCCATAGGAGGTATTGACCTATATAAAAAGGATGAGTTTAGTTATAATGGAATTGACTTGAGGTTTATGCGCACTAATGACCTTAAATATAATCAATTTAATTGTGAATTTGTACCTAATCTATCAATAATTGATGTAATGATGTTTAATTCTATAGATGAAATTAAGAAGTTACTTGGAATGTATGAGCTAGTTTAGGAGGAAAAGTTATGAGCGAAATTGGGGGATATTTTGGATTAGATGACTTAATTAGTAATGAGTATTATAAAGATTTAATTTCACTAAATAGTGGAAGAAATGCTCTTTTATATATTTTAAAATCTAGAAATATTAATAAATTGTATATTCCTTATTACACATGTGATTCAATAATCAACATGCTAAAAATGAATGGTTACGATTATGAAATGTATAATATAGATTCTAAATTTGTACCTGTTTTTAACAAGAAATTAGAGAAAGATGAGTACTTATACGTTATAAATTATTATGGACAATTGACAGACATGCTTATTACTAACCTTAAGGAGCAATTTAAAAATGTAATTATGGATTATACTCATGCATTTTTTCAAAGACCAATACAAGGAATAGACACTTTGTATACTTGTAGAAAATTTTTTGGAGTACCTGATGGAGCGTATCTCGCTATAAATATTAATATAAAAGAAGATTTGGAAACTGATATTTCTAAAGATAGAATGATTCATATATTAGGAAGGTATGAAGGATTAGCATCAGAACACTATGATGATTTTCATAATAATGAAAAGGTATTGATAACAGAGCCGATAAAATATATGTCGAAGCTTACACATAATATTCTTGGTGCAATTGATTATGAGAAGGCTAGGCAAAAAAGGAATGAAAATTATTCATATTTGGATAGTAAACTTAGTAAATATAATAAATTGAAGTTAAATGTGCCTGATGGAGCATTTGCTTATCCATTCTACATAAATGATGGAGCTAAAATTAGAAAAGAGTTAGCCAAGAAAAAAATTTATATTCCTACATTATGGACAAATGTTTTACATGCAGTACCAGAAGATAGTTTAGAATATAATTACGCATCTAATATTTTACCATTACCCTGCGATCAAAGATATAGAATTGAAGATATGAAATATATTTTTGAGGAGTTGTATAAGTTTGAAAGAAAAAATTAACGTATTAATATTTCCAGCTGGTTCAGAGAATGGTTTAAACATCTATGATTCATTAAAATATAATTTGCATTTTAATGTTTTCGGTGCATCAGGGAAAGTTGATCATTGCGAGCTTATTTACCCTATCGACAGGCTATACATAGATGATCTGTATATAACGAATGATAATTTTATACCTAAATTTAATAAAATAATTAAAAAGTTTAGCATTGATTTTATAATACCAACTCATGATACAATTGCTACATTTTTATTAGAAAATAGTAATAAAATTAATGCAAAATTAATTTGTTCAGCATATGAAACAGCAAAAATAGCAGAGAATAAGGAACTAACATATGAAATATTAAAAGATATGTACTTTTATCCAAAGGTATTCTTAAATAGTAGTGAAGTAACAAAATATCCAGTTTTTTTAAAGCCATTTATAGGGGCAGGAGGCAAAGGTACGTTTATTGCTTATAATAAACAAGAATTAGATGATATAATGAAAAAAAAAACCAATTTGCTTATATCTGAATATTTGCCAGGAGTTGAATATACAGTAGACTGCTTTACTAATAGATATGGGGAATTATTATTCGTTGGCCCTCGTACACGTGAAAGAATAACAATAGGAATTACCTTTCGTTCTGAGAGAGCAGAAAACAATGAAGAATTTGAAAAAATAGCAAATGAGATAAATAGTAGATTTAATCTTCGAGGAGCATGGTTCTTTCAAGTAAAAGAGGATGAACAAGGAAAATTAAAATTCATGGAATTTTCAGTAAGACAATCAGGAACTATGGCGTTCTATAGGCAACTTGGAGTTAACTTTGCTGCGTTAGCTCTTTTTGATGCAATGGGATATGATGTAAAAATTATGTTCAATGATTATAAATTAACTCTTGATAGGAGTTTAAAAAATAGTTATAAGTTTGATTATGATTACGATAAGTTATACATAGATTATGATGACACTCTTATTGTAAATGGTAAAATAAATACAACGTTAATGAAAGTTGTTTATCAGAGTATTAATGCAAATAAAAAAATTGTACTACTTACAAAGCATCCCTATGTTTTGGAAGAGTCATTCAAGAAATATCGTATAAATAAAGATATTTTCGATGAAATTATAGTAATTAGTCCTGACAGAAAGAAGGCAGAATATATAGATAAGAAAAGAGCTGTTTTTATTGATAATTATTTTCCGGAAAGATTATCTGTGAAAGAGATATGTAATATTCCGGTTTTTGATGTAGATGCAGTAGAATGTTTGATTGATTCGAGTGCACTTTAGTAGAAATAAATAAATTATAGGAGGAAACTAAAATGTGCTTTAAAATAATAAATAAGAAAAATGATATATTACATTCATATCAGAGTTTAATTAATATGTTTTATGAGAAAAGTAGTGTGAGGTATATATTAGGAATAAATGAATGGGCAGATGAATTAATAGATTATCTTAAAGAAAATAAACTATCAATTGAAGGTATTATTGATGATTATTCAGATAGAGAATTTTACAAAGGTTTGCCAGTAGTAAAAATAAATGATATCACTAATAAAAATGTTGTTGTTATATCATGTGTTATAGATGGAAAATTAACTACTGCAATACAAAATTTAAAAAATAGAGGATTTTATAAAGTAATAAGTTATTTACATTTATGTTTAATTGAGGAAAAGCTAAATAAAATACATTATTGTCATGATAACCAATATGATATTGAAAATTATAAATACAAATATAACTGGTTATATGAAATTCTAAATGATGATTATAGCAAGGATACTTTAGAATACATAACTGATTTTAGGTATAATTTTAATATTGATGTGATGAATAATTTTAAATTTAATTTAGATAAGCAATACTTTGATGATTTAATTATCCTAAAAGATAATGAGACTTTTGTTGATTGTGGTGGGTTTGATGGAAAGACTACAGAACAGTTTGTTAAGTTATGTACAAACTACAAAAAAATTTATTATTTTGAACCATCAAAATTATATTTTGAAAAATCATTAGATAATTTAAAAGATTATCAAAATATTATTTTTTTTAATGAAGGAACGTTTAAAGAAAATGCTCAATTAAAGTTCTTAACAAAAGGATCTGAAAGTGCTATATCCGAAAATGGAGAGGATGTAATTAGTGTCGTAAAATTGGATGATGTTATTGAGGATGAAGTTACATATATAAAAATGGATGTAGAAGGAGTAGAATATGATAGTTTAATTGGGGCAGAGAAAATAATTAGAAAATACAAGCCTAAATTGGCTATTTGTGTGTATCATAACCAAAAAGATTTTTGGAGAATACCAGAGCTTGTTCTAAGCTACAATAAGAATTACAGAGTTTATTTAAGACATTATACTGAAGGCATACTTGAAACTGTCATGTATTTTTTATGAAATTAATATAAATATAACCATAAATGAGAAATGGGGAAAAAATGTGATGTGTACTCTATGCATGATAGTAAAAAATGAAGAAGAAACTTTAGAGAAATGCTTAAGCAGTGCTAAGGATGTAGTAGATGAAATAGTAATAGTAGATACAGGTTCTATAGATAGGACTAAAGAAATAGCATTAATGTTTACAGATAAGGTATATGACTTTGCTTGGTGCAATGATTTTGCTAAAGCTAGAAACTTTTCTATATCTAAAGCATCAAGTGATTGGATATTGATTTTAGATGCAGATGAAGTTGTAGAAAGTATTAATAAAGAAGATTTTAATGAATTTTGTAGCAGTAAAAATAACAAAATTGTAGGTAGACTTAAGAGAATTAATGAATATGAAGATCAATATGGAGTAAAAAAATATATTGAAAGAGTAAATAGATTCTTTAATAAAAACTATTTTCATTATGAAGGAATAATTCATGAGCAGATTGTTTCCAGTGATAATACCATTTATAAAACTGAAAGTATTGATTTAGTTGTAAATCATATTGGGTATTCTAAAGAGGTTTTAAGTAGAACAAATAAGATTCAAAGGAATATAGAACTTTTAAATGTTGCAGCAACAGAAAATCCAAAAGATCCATATTTGCATTACCAACTGGGTAAAAGCTATTTTATGGGAAAAGACTTTAAGAATGCATACTCTTCTTTTAAAACAGCATTAACATTAGTTGATAATTTCTATTATGAATATGCGGAAGATTTGATTGAGAGTTTCGGATATACTTTAATTAATTTAGAGTTGTTCAAGGAAGCCTTAACGCTAATAAAATATGAACAATATTATAAAAATTCACCAGATTTTTTATTTTTACTTGGGCTTATATATATGAATAATGGTGAATTTAAGAGATCAGCTGAAATATTTTTAAGATGTACTGAATTTAGTGAAGGAAAAATTGAGGGAATTACATCATATCTTCCATTATATAATATAGGAGTAATATTTGAATGTTTAGGGTTTAGAGAAGATGCATTGAATTACTATAAATTATGTGGAGATTACAAACCAGCTATTGCTAGAATGCATAAGCAAGTATAGATTACTATACTTGCTTATTTATTTTAGGTAAATAGCAAGCTCAGTCCCTTCGCAAGCACCCTAAGGGTGTAAGTTTTGGAAATTTGGTTATAATCAAGAATAAAAAAGAGGTTTTGATTATGCCAACGCCAAAAAGAAATTGGTATCCTGGAGCAAGTTAGCATATAACAGCTAGAGGAAATCACAGAAATGATATATTTAAGGATGAAGGTGACTTCAGGAAGTATCTATCCCTAATGGAAGAAGATCTAGCGTATTTTCAGTATGATAACTATGAAATAATTTGTTATTGCCTAATGGTGTGAGTGGTAAAATAAAATGGAGAAATTTCGGC